>NZ_CP046948.1:2742500-3215000 GCF_011326135.1 Microbulbifer sp. SH-1
CCAGGCGAACAACATAGAAACGTTCGTGCATGGCCCTGCCACCTGCAAATACCTCTGCGGGAACACCATTGCTGTCCATACCCACGTCAGCCCCATTCACCAAAACCGCATTGCGACCGAGGGCATCTTTCACCTGCTTTCCTGACGGTGCCATGCCGGCATCCACCAGCAACTGAATCAGACTTTGTTCAGCGGTGAACTCGCGTGGCAACTCTGAACTGGGCAGGCCGTCAAGGCGCAGCTGCTCCAGATCACTCTCGGAAAGCTCTTCAATACCGCCGGAGAAAAGCGCCTGAGATATACGCTCGGCAGCCTGAAGCCCCTCCTCACCGTGAACCAGACGAGTCACTTCTTTGGCGAGTACGCTCTGCGCTTCCGGGCGCCCCTGACGCTCCGCATCCGCCTTTTCAAGCGCGTCGATGGCGTCGACACTCAGGAAAGTAAAGTAGCGCAGGAACTTGTACACATCCGCGTCCGCCGTATTCAACCAGAACTGGTAGAAGGCGTAGGGTGATGTGCGCTTTGGGTCGAGCCAGATGGTACCGCTTTCGGTTTTACCGAATTTGGTGCCATCCGCCTTAGTGACCAGCGGCAGGGTAAGGCCGAAGACTTTTCCGCGGTGCTGGCGACGGGTGAGATCCACGCCACCGGTAATATTGCCCCACTGATCAGACCCACCGATTTGCAGGGTGCACTGATGACGCTTGTACAGCTCAGAGAAATCCATGGACTGCAGCAGGATGTAGGCAAATTCGGTGAAGGAAATACCCTCCCCTTCCCGCTGAAGCCGCTGCTTGACGGACTCCTTGTTTACCATATTGTTGACGGAGAAGTGCTTACCCACGTCTCGCAGGAAGTCGAGCACGCTCAGGTCTTTGGTCCAGTCCAGGTTGTTGACAACAATGCCGGGGTTTTCAACAGCGTCAAAATCGACAAACGCGCTGACCTGCTGCTTGATTTTCTCCACCCAGCCAGACACCACTTCCGGCGTATTGAGCGACCGCTCCTGCGCTTTGAAGGAAGGATCGCCAATCAGGCCGGTTGCGCCGCCAACCAGAGCGATCGGCTTGTGACCTGCCGCCTGAAACCTCTTGAGTGTCAGCAGGGGAACTAGACTCCCTATGTGAAGGGAATCCGCAGTGGGATCAAAGCCGCAATAGAGTGTGCGACTCGCTTCTGCCAGGTGCTGTTCCAGTTCGCCGTCACCGGTGGCCTGATTGACCAGCCCGCGGCGCGTAAGATCTTCCAGCAGTGTCGCATCCACTCCGGCCATTGTACCCCCTTGCAGTAAGTTCATTTGCACTCAAAAGCCCCGGCAACTGGTCCCGGCGGCGAAAAATTGGGCTGCAAATGTACCGAATCCTGCGGCAAATACAAGCGCGGCCGGGCGCTGGCGAACAATGGCCAGCCCCCGGATGCGGTGGCAAAAAACGCCGGCAAGACAGAGGAACCGAATCATGGACAGACAGGTCAATTACCCCGTGAACCACGGCGGGAATTTTGTTATAAAGCCCTCTTTGTGTTCGTTTTTTAGGCATGATCGCCGGGATCACATAACAATGACTATCAGCGCCACCACCGTATAAAGCCATGCAAAATCACCGCAAAAATCCACGCCTGCTGGGCGCCCTGGGCAAACATTTCCCGAGAACCCACGCACTGGCTGCCGGTGCCGCAAGCTTCGCGCTGGCACTCACCCTGTTCGTATCCCCTCCAGATGTAGAGGCCAAGCGCACGGCGCTGGAAGTTTCCCTCAGCCTGCCCGAAGAAGCGGCTGCAGCACCGGCACCCCTAGCACCTCAGGACACTGCCCCTCAAAGCGTGATGGAAGGGCTGCGCATAGTGCAGGAAACCGTGCGCAACGGAGACACCCTCTCCGACCTGTTCCAGCGCGCCGGCCTCAGCAATGCGGAGATGTACCAATTGCTGTCTAGCGGCAAGGAAGCCAAGCAACTGGCCAAGCTGGTACCGGGTGAAAACCTCACGTTCCAGATCGACGGGAGTGGCAGCCTGCAGAGTCTCGAGTTGCACCGCGACCGCCTCAGCAAGGTGGAGTTCAGCCGCGACAGCTCCGACGAATACAAGTACGCCCTGCATCAGCGCGAAGCGGAACGCTACACCGCGTTCCGACAGGGTGAAATCGAGAGCTCCCTGTTCGTAGACGGCAGTAAAGCTGGCCTCAGCAACAACCTGATCATGGAAATGGCCGACATCTTCGGCTCCGACATCGACTTTGCACTCGACATCCGCAAAGGCGACAGCTTCAGCGTGGTGTTTGACGAGGAGTTTCTCGACGGCGAGAAGATCGGCAACGGCGCCATTCAGGCGGTGACCTTCACCAACCAGGGCAAGACGTTCAGTGCGGTGCGCTACACCGACAGCAATGGTGACACCAACTACTACACGCCGGAAGGCAAGAGCATGCGCAAGGCGTTCATCCGCACTCCAGTGGATATCGGCCGCATCAGCTCACATTTCAACCCGCGCCGCCTGCACCCCATTTTCAAGACGCACCGCCCGCACAACGGCACCGATTACGCGGCTCCGACGGGAACACCGGTGTACTCCGCTGGTGACGGCAAAGTCATCAAGTCAGGATACAGCAAGGCCAACGGCAACTATGTGTTCGTACAGCATGGCGAGCGCTATGTAACCCGCTACCTGCACCTGCACAAGCGCAGTGTAAAGCAGGGGCAGCGCGTGAAGCAGCGCCAGGTCATTGGCACCGTGGGCTCCACCGGTTACGCCACCGGCCCGCACCTGCACTATGAATTCCTGGTGGACGGCCACCACCGCAATCCGGCCACCATCGTGCGCCAGCTGCCGAAGGCAAAGGCGATCGCCTCTTCAGAAATGGCGCGCTTCCAGGCACAGACCCAGCCGCTGATGGCGCAGCTCGAGCGCTATGAGCAGCCGGCACTGGCCAAGAATGAAGACGACAAAAACAAAGACAAGAAGGACTCCGTAAACTGAATGACGGATCTCTATATCGGTCTGATGTCCGGCACCAGTATCGACTCCATCGATGCGGTGCTGGTGGAGTTCTCTGAAACTGGCGACGCCCTGCAGTGCCAGACCCGGGCAGCACTCGGGTACCCTATTTCTTCGGAAATGCGCGAGGCGATCCTCGCCCTCTGCGCGCCGGGGCCCTCGGAATTGGACCGGGCCGGTCAGCTCGACCGTCAGCTCGGCCAGGAGTTTGCCGCCGCCGCGCTCGCCGTTTTAAAGCAAGCCGGAGTCGCGCCCTCTGCCATCACTGCCATAGGCAGCCACGGCCAGACCGTGCGCCACCGGCCACCGGGCAGTGTCTCCATCCCCTTCTCCCTGCAACTTGGCGACCCCAATACCATTGCCGCCCTGACCGGCATTACCACCGTAGCGGACTTCCGCCGCCGGGATATGGCATTGGGCGGTCAAGGAGCACCGCTAATGCCCGCCTTCCACAATGCGGTGTTCCGCGCCGACCGCGACCGCGCGGTAGTAAATATTGGCGGCATGGCGAACATTACCGAGCTGACAGCCAGCGGTGGCGTGCGCGGCTACGATACCGGCCCGGGCAACGCCCTGTTGGACTACTGGATCAAACTGCACCGGGGAACAGCTTATGATGCCGACGGCGCCTGGGCCGCCAGCGGCAGTGTGCATCCTGAGCTTCTCAACCGGTTGATGGCTGATCCTTTTTTCGCCGCGCCAGCACCCAAGAGCACTGGCCGCGAAGCGTTCAACCCTAACTGGCTGGAGCTGGCCTGCGCCGGCATGGAATTGGCCCCCGCCGATGTCCAGGCGACACTGGCGGAAGTAACCGCGGCATCCATTGCCAACGGGGTGCACGAATTTGCCCGCGGCGGTGAATTACTAGTGTGCGGCGGCGGTGCCCGCAACCAGGATCTGATGGAGCGCCTGCGCCGGCGTCTCCCCACCTGGTTGGTGGCAGCCACGGATCAGTACGGCATTGACGCAGACTGGGTGGAAGGCGCCGGCTTTGCATGGCTGGCGCGCCAGACCATACATGGGCTCAGCGGCAACTGCCCGGCAGTCACCGGCGCGGAAAAAGAAACTATCTTGGGAGGAATCTTTCCCGCCTGACGCGGCTGTGAATCGCGTAACCGATGGGAAAGGATGGCGCCCAATACAGGATTTTCCGGGCGCTCTCGATCTATCAGATTCAGGTCTCAGATAGAGAAGGATGAACCGCAACCACAGGTGGAGGAGGCATTCGGGTTCTGCACCACAAAGCGGGAACCGGACAACCCCTCTTCATAGTCCACACTGGCACCCACCAGGTATGGGTAGCTCATGGCATCGACCAGTACCTGGATGCCATCTTTCTCGATCACGGCGTCATCTTCCGCAACCAGCTCATCAAAGGTAAAGCCGTACTGGAAGCCGGAGCAGCCGCCGCCGGTCACAAATACCCGCAGCTTCAGATCGGGATTGCCTTCCTCTTCCAGCAATCCCCTGACCTTGGCAACGGCCTTTTCGGTCACCTGGACCGGATCGGGAGAAAAGGAAACAGCTTCAGACATAGATAACTCTCGAAACAGATTCTCAGCCCCTGCCTGGGGCTGCCCACCACGAAAGGTGGTGGCGCGGGCGCATTATGGGTAAAACCCAGCAAATGGGTCAAGTATTGCCAAATTTCCCGGGTTTCACCAATGGCCGCGAATTATTCCGCTTCGGCGCTGGCTTCGGTGGAATAGCCCAACATCCGCGGCTCGCCGGCGTTGTCGACATCCACATTGGAAACCAAAGAGCCGTTGACCTGGGCACCCTTGACCATCTCGATCAGTTTGTAGTGCACATTTCCCTCGACAATAGCTTTGGAGGCAAGCTCCAGGTGGCCGCTGGCGTGCACGTCGCCTTTCACATTGCCGTTCACCACCACGTTGGGCACCCGGATCTCACCCTCGATGATACCGCCATCGACGATCTGCAGGCGCGCTTCGCTGTCGCTGTGGGCAGAGACATTGCCATTCACCCGGCCCTCGATCACCAGGTTACCGCGAAAATGCAGATCACCGGTCACCTCGGTGTGGCGGGCGATCAGCGTCGTATTGTTACCGCCGGTGTTTGCCATAATTTTCTCTTTCTTTTTCAACATGATTCAACCAAAACCTCTTGAATGGAGCGGAGCCTGGTAACTCCAGTGACGCGCAGCTGCGCCCTCAGCTTCAGCAGCTCAACTCTGCTGCACCAGCCAGCCGTAGCGCTGGTCGATATTGAAACCATTGCGCTTGCTGGACTTGAGCGACAGTTCCACACCTTCCGGCACAAAGCCCTCAGGCAACTGCAGCTCTCCCTCGATATTCTGGAAATACTTGAACCGCAGGGGGATGGATTCGCTCTCTACCTGCGGCGACAAATCCGCCAAAGCGTAGCGGCGTGACTGACCGTCCAGCTGCCCGACAATGGTGAACTGCACCGCGCCGGTCACCACCTGATGACTTGCCGCGGACTGCTGCACCAGTAACTTGTATTGATAGCGGCGCTCACCGGCATCGGAAATGCTGAAACGACCGATGGAGACACCATCGCCGCCCTCAGACGGTGCCATAATCCCGCGGTAAAAGGAGATTTCCTGGCGCAGCTCGGCGATCTGGTTTTCCTTCGCCACCAGCTCCCCGCGCAAGGACTCCCCGGCCTGCTCGCCGATAGCCACGGACTGCTCGGCCGTGGCGGCACGCACCCTCAGGGCCTCGATCTCCGCGCGCAGGTGCTCCACCTCATCCAGCGTTTTGGCATGAGCACGGGATTTTTCGTCCAGATTCCTGCTCAGCTGGTACTGGCCCGCAAAAAAGGCTCCGGCACTCGTAGAGAGCACCAGCAGGGTCACCCCCAGTACAGAGAAAACACCGTGAATGATGGGCCTGTGGGGCACCACCTTCATACGGTACTGTTTGCTGCCTTTCACTTTGCGTGTCATTGGTCTGGAATGTACTGCCTGGGTGTCGTGTATTTTGTTGTTGCCTGACTGCGCCGATTCTAAGGCAGCAGTGCCGGGCTCTCTAGCCCCTGGTTCTCATTTAAACCAAACATGATGTTCATGTTCTGGATCGCTTGTGCGGATGCGCCCTTGGCCAGGTTATCGATGACCGACAGCACCACCACAGTATCTCTCCCCTGCGGCCGCAGCACCGCCAGCCGGCACATGTTGGTGCCGCGCACGCTGCGGGTCTGTGGATGGCTGCCCGCGGGCATCACATCGACAAAGGGTTCGGACTGATAGCGCTGTTCGAACAGCTGTTGCAGCGATTCCTGGGCGGATTCCGCCGCTGCGGGATTCTCCAGTGTCGCGTACAGGGTGGCGTGAATACCGCGCACCATCGGTAGCAGGTGCGGCACAAACGTCAGCGCCACCGGGCCTCCGGCGGCGCGACTCAAACCCTGCTCGATTTCCGGCAGGTGGCGGTGGCCGGAGGCACCGTAGGCGCGGAAACTATCGTTATTCTCGGCAAACAGCAGATCTGTCTTGCCCTGGCGCCCGGCGCCGCTGGCGCCGCTGGCCGCATTCGCGATCAAACCGGTGGGTTCAATCAGCCCGGCCTCCAGCAGCGGCAGAAAGCCCAACTGAATGGACGTCGGATAGCAACCGGGGCACGCAATGAGTTGCGCGCTGGCGATCTGCGCACGGTTCACTTCCGGCAGTCCGTATACCGCCTGCGCAGCGAGTTCCGGACAGGCGTGCTGCTGGCCGTACCATTTCTCCCACGCGGGGATATCCTGCAGGCGGAAATCCGCCGACAGATCGATGATCCGCACACCGCGCGCCACCAATTCCGGCACCTGCGCCTGGGCGACACCGTGGGGAGTGGCAAAAAACACCACATCGCACTGGGCCAGCTCGTCCACTTCCGGTGCGGTGAATTTCAGATCGTAATGACCGCGGAGGCTGGGAAAGAGTTCCGCCACCGGCGTACCGGCTTCCGCGCGGGAAGTGATCGCGGTGACCTTCACCCCCGAATGCCCGGACAACAGGCGCAACAGCTCCACACCTGTATAACCTGTTCCCCCTACGATTGCCGCTTTGATGACGCTCACGCTCGCTCCTCGCTGATCATTTTCCCCAGGCTCGACGCCAGCCCCTGCTGGCGGGCGGTTGCCCCTGTATACTGAGCCGTGCACTCTACCATAAGCCAACCCGTTGACAGCCAAACACAAGTAAGGACACGCCGTGCGGCGCAGCAAGCAGCCTGATTCTTCCCCGTTTTCTCACACACGGCGCCGGCACGCCAGGCTGCTGGAGCAGCTGCAATTGCAACTGTCCTCGCAGCAGGCGCTCTCAGTGCTCATTCTGCTGGCGCTGATCATCGGCATCTGTGCAGGGCTGGTCGTCATTGGGTTCCGCCAACTGAGCGAGGCTCCCGCGATCCTGTACCTGCCGAGGGTCGACGATTTTGAATCCCTACCGGACACTTGGCGCTTCGGACTACCCGTGCTCGGCGCCCTAGTACTTGGCATCATATTTCACTGGATGGCCCCCTCCGGTCGCCCCACCGGTGTGGTCCACGTGCTCGACCGCCTGCACAATCACCAGGGCAAGATGCCGATGAAAAACGCTTTGCTGCAGTTTTTCGCCGGCGCGCTGGCGTTGCTGAGCGGTCAGTCCGTCGGCCGCGAAGGCCCCTCGGTACACCTCGGGGCCGCCACCGGCAGCTGGGTGGCGCACCGCCTGCGCCTGCCAAACAACTCGGTGCGCACTCTGCTGGCCTGCGGCGTGGCCGCAGCCATCGCGGCCTCCTTCAATACCCCGCTCGCGGGTGTGATTTTCGCAATGGAAGTGGTGATGCTGGAGTACACCGTGGCCGGCTTCCTGCCGGTGATGATCGCCGCCGTCAGCGGCACCGCGGCCAGCCGCCTGGCGTTCGGCCACCAGGCCGCATTCAGCGTACCCGCGTCGCAACTGGAATCCCTGGCGGAGCTGCCAATTCTATTCGTCTGTGCACTGGTGATCGGCGCGCTGGCCGCGTTATTCATCATCAGCCAGCGCTATCTGGTGCCACTACAGCAGCAACACTCTCCGCTGCTGCGCTTCACCCTGGTGGGCATCGCCACCGGCATTCTCGCGCTGTGGATTCCGGAAATCCTCGGCACCGGCTACGACACTTTGGAGCTGACAATGCTCGGCCAGTTGGGCGTCGCCGCGCTCGCCGTCATCGTGCTGGCGAAGCTGGCCGCCACTGCGCTCGCCACCGGCCTCGGAATTCCCGGCGGTGTCATCGGTCCCAGCCTCATTCTCGGCGCATGTATTGGCGGCGGTGCCGGGCATCTGGCCAATCACTGGCTGGGCGCAGCCACCGCAAGCCCGGGGCTCTACGCCATGGTCGGCATGGCGGCGATGATGGCGGCCCTGCTGAACGCCCCATTGGCGGCCCTGCTTGCAATCCTGGAACTCACGTATAACCCCAACGTACTGTTCCCGGCAATGATGACCATCGTGGTGGCATGCCTGGTGAGCCGACAGATCTTCGCCACCGAGGGCATTTACCAGGAATCCCTGCGGGCGCTGGGTAAGA
Organism: Microbulbifer sp. SH-1; assembly: GCF_011326135.1. Lineage (NCBI taxonomy): Bacteria > Pseudomonadati > Pseudomonadota > Gammaproteobacteria > Cellvibrionales > Microbulbiferaceae > Microbulbifer > Microbulbifer sp. SH-1. The sequence continues at coordinate 2,751,014 of NZ_CP046948.1, forward strand.
GCGGTACCCCAAGCTGGCGTGCGCAGCTGCTGAGCCGGGTAGGCGTCACCAGTGTCATGGAACGCGCGGTGGCCATCACTCCGCCACTACTCGAGCGCACCCAGGCCGAGCGGCTGATCGAGCGGCAGCCCGCGTGGCTGCTGGTGGGAGGCGAGGACACGCCGCAGGCGCTGCGCACCGCGGATCTGGCGAATTTCCTGCAGCGGCCGAAAAAGGACAGCGAGGACGCAGAACCGGACGGCAACAGCGAGGAAAAAATCGACTTGTTGCGTCTGCCGGGCGAACGCCTGCAAATGGCCCCGATCAGTTGGCGCGCCACCCTGCTGGAAGCCCAGCAACGGCTGGAAAAGCGTGGCGCCGGCGCTCTGTATGTCGGGCGCGACTATGACCAGGGCAGCCCAGGTGTACTGGACAGCGACGTGGCGGGTATCATCCTGCCGCAACACATCGAGCATTATTACCGCCAGTGACATGCAACCAGGCACCACTGGCCACAAAAATCACAAGCCTTTAAGCCGGTTCAAATACCGGAACAGGAGCCTCCATGCTTTGGGTAAAAGCCTTCCACATTGTGTCCATGGTCTGCTGGTTTGCTGCGCTGTTCTATCTGCCACGCCTGTTCGTTTACCACGTGGATGCCACCGATGCCCTGAGCAGAGACCGTTTTTCGATCATGGAGCGGCGCCTTTACCGGGGCATCGCCACCCCATCGATGATCGCAACCATTGTCTTCGGCGGCTGGCTGATCAGCTACAACGCCGATTACTACCTGTCCGCCGGCTGGCTGCACGCCAAACTCACCGTGGTGGTGCTGCTGATCGGTTACCACCATATTTGCGGCCGCTATGTGAAGAAGTTTGCCGCCGGTACCGTACAAAAGAGCGGGCGTTTCTTCCGGGTGTTCAACGAGCTGCCGGTACTGGCGTTGCTGGCCATCGTGATACTCGCCGTGGTCAGGCCATTCTGATTCACCCGCTGGCGGGCGCGGCAGCTCTCGCAATTCTGTAACAGGGGCGCGCGAGGCCACCCGCCAATGTCCCCCTGCAGAAGTACGGGGGCTAGAATTAGGAAACCCGCGCAACACTCCCGAAAGTTCATGGATACACGCCAACCGATCGTCCTTACCGTTACCCATCACGACCCCAGCGGTAGTGCCGGTATCACGGCGGATACCGAAACAGCAGCCAGTCTCGGCTGCCACTGTGCCTCGGTGGTCACAGCGATTACCGTGGGCGACACCCGCGAGCTGATCGGCGTGGCACCGGTGGACGAGAATCTGCTGGTGGAACAGGCGCGTGCGGTGCTCGAAGACATGCCGGTGGCCGCGATCAAGATCGGCTACCTCGGGTCCGTGGAGAATGCACATGCGTTGCACAGCGTGCTGCGGGATTATCCCGACATCCCCATCGTCATCGACCCGGATGCCACCCTCGCCAACAAAGAGAGCCTGCTGGCGCCCCCCCTCTGGAAAGCCATGTGCGACCTGCTGCTGCCGCTGGCGACTCTGGTGGCGCCAAACAGACGCGAAGCGCGCGCCATGGCGGGTGAAGCGGACGTGCACGACGCACAGGCCCAGGAGCTGCTTGAAAGCGGCTGCCACTACCTGCTCTTAACCGGTGTGCCCGCCTGCGACCAACAGCTGGAAAACCGTCTGTACGACGTGCGCGGGCTGGTGCGCGAGTTCCGCTGGCAGCAGCTGCCGCCGGCCGCCTATGGTGTTTGCGGCACCCTCACCACCGCCATCGCCTGCCACATCGCCCACGGCCTGACCATACTGGAGGCAGTGAACCGCAGCCAGCAGTTCACCTGGAGCGCCATCGCCGACAGCCGCCGCCTGGGCATGGGGCGCCCGGTGCCCAACCGGTTATTCTGGACCTGCAAAGACTAGCGCGCAGCGCTCAAACCCTCTCTGCACCATTTTGCCGGCCGCACCGTTTGCGACTGCGGGCGCCGGCGCGGATAATGCGCGCACATTCCATCGCGGAATTTCCCGTCACTTTCCAATTCCCAAGCGGTTTCCGAATCTTTATGAGCAAATCCGAATCCCTCTTTGCCGAAGCCCAGAAAGTCATCCCCGGCGGCGTCAACTCCCCGGTGCGCGCCTTCCGCGCGGTGGGCGGAACCCCGGTATTCATTGAGCGCGCCGAGGGCGCCTATCTTTTCGATGCCGACGAAAAACGCTACATCGACTATGTCCAGTCCTGGGGCCCGATGGTGCTGGGCCACGCGCACCCGGATGTGATCGAAGCGGTCATTGAGCAGGCCCAGTCCGGCCTCAGCTTCGGCGCGCCGACGGAACTGGAAACCGAACTGGCGGAAGAACTCTGCCGCCTGTGGCCGAACATGGAGCTGGTGCGCTTCGTCAACTCCGGCACCGAAGCCACCATGAGCGCCATCCGCCTGGCCCGCGGCCACACCGGCCGCGACAAGATCGTCAAGTTCGAGGGCTGCTACCACGGCCACTCCGACTCCCTGCTGGTAAAGGCGGGCTCCGGCGCCCTGACCATGGGTGTGCCCTCCTCACCGGGGGTGCCGGCGGCGTTGGCGGATCACACCATCACCCTCACCTACAACGACATCGAGGGCGTGAAGCAGTGCTTCGCCGAGATCGGCGAGCAGATTGCCTGCATCATCGTCGAGCCGGTGGCGGGCAATATGAACTGTATTCCACCGGTAGCGGGCTTCCTGGAAACGCTGCGCGAGGTGTGCGACCAGTCCGGCGCGGTACTGATCCTGGATGAAGTAATGACCGGTTTCCGCGTCAGCCTCACCGGCGCCCAGGGTTACTACGGCATCGAGGCGGACATCACCACCCTGGGCAAGGTGATCGGTGGCGGCATGCCGGTGGGCGCCTTCGGCGGCAAGCGCGAGATCATGGAAAAGATCGCACCGCTCGGCCCGGTGTACCAGGCGGGCACTTTGTCCGGCAATCCGATGGCAATGGTCGCGGGGCTCGAAACCCTGCAGCTGATTCAGCAGCCGGGCCTGTACGATGAACTCACAGCCAAAACCGACCGCCTGGTGAACGGCGTGCTTGCAGCCGCCAAAGAGGCCGGCATCCCTCTCACCGCCAACAAGGTGGGCAGCATGTTCGGTTTCTTCTTTACCGATGCCGAGCAGGTCACCAACTACCAGCAGGTAATGGCCTGCGACACGGAGCGTTTCAACCGCTTCTTCCACGGCATGCTGGACGAGGGGGTGTACCTGGCCCCGGCCTCCTACGAAGCCGGCTTCATGTCCGCCGCCCACAGCGATGAGGACATCGACAATACCATCGCCGCCGCGCGTCGGGTGTTTGCCTCCCTCTCCTGACATCCAGCAACGTTTCTTAAGGAGCCCCGGTGGCGGTGACGCTACCGGGTGGGGCCTTGCGAGGCACGCCGTGAACCCATCCATGAGGGCTCTTCCGCGAGGTCCCTCTCGCGGAAGGTCTCGCAAGGCCCCACCCGGCATCGACACCTTCACACAGCCTTCTCTGCCACCGCTACCTATAAGTTTCCCAAGCCCCCTGTTGCGCAGGGAAATTGTTCTCGCTATAAAATGTATACATTTTTAACAGGGTATACATTTTATGGAGCAGGTCGCCCAGCGCTCCCTCAGAGCCGATACCACACTTTCCGCCGTCAGCGCCGGCTTTGCCGCGGTGCTGGTGGGCTTTGCCAGTTCCGTGGCGATTGTGCTGCAGGCGGCGGCAGCGGCCGGCGCCAGCGAGGCGCAGATGGTCTCGTGGATCGGCGCACTCGGCCTGGGGATGGGGCTCACCTGTATCGGCTTTTCCTGGTACTACCGCGCACCCGTAGTCACCGCGTGGTCTACACCCGGTGCAGCCCTGCTGATAACCAGCCTGAGCGGGGTCTCCCTGCCAGAAGCGGTGGGGGCCTTTCTGTTCAGCGCACTGCTGACACTGGCGCTCGGACTCTCTGGCGCTTTCGAACGCATTGCGGCGCGGGTGCCACAGCCCATCGCCAGCGCGATGCTGGCGGGCATTCTGTTGCAGTTCGGACTTTCGATCTTTACCTCGCTGCAGGCGAACCCGCAGCTGGTTGGGGCAATGCTGGTGGCCTATCTCATTGGGCGGCGCTGGCTGCCGCGCTACGGCATCCTGTTGGTGCTGGCCGTCGGATTTGCGACCAGCTGGCTACTGGGTGAAGTGCACGCGGAACAACTGGATTGGTCCATCGGGCAACTGCAGTGGGTAACACCGGCATTTAACCTTCAGGTATTGCTGGGCGTGGGCCTGCCGCTGTTCATTGTCACCATGACCTCGCAGAACCTTCCCGGTATCGCGATTCTGCGCGCCAGCGGTTACGCGCGGGTCCCGGTGTCACCGGTGATCGGCGGCACCGGGCTGATAAGTCTGCTGTTGGCACCGTTCGGCGGATTCGCGTTCAATCTCGCCGCCATTTCGGCGGCCATCTGCACCGGCCCCGAAGCGCACCACGACCCAGCGCGGCGCTATACCGCGGGAATTTCCGCGGGAATTTTCTACTTACTCGCGGGCCTGTTCGGCGCCAGTGTGGTGGCGCTGTTTGCCGCGCTGCCCCAGGCGATGATCGCCGGCGTGGCCGGACTCGCACTGATCGGCGTCATCGGCTCAAGCCTCGCCGGCGCTACCGCCAAAGCCGACTGCCGCGAGGCTGCACTGGTCACCTTGCTGATTACCGCGTCCGGAGTCAGTTTCTTCGGCATCGGCGCCGCCTTCTGGGGGCTGCTCGGCGGCCTCGCCTGCCACTGGCTACTGGCGGAGAGGCGCTGATGGACCTGTATCGGCAATTGAAGTCAGACCTGCAGCGCGGGCGCTTTGCCCCGGGCACACCGCTAAAGCAGAGCGAGATCGCGGAACGCTACGGTGTCAGCCGCATTCCGGTGCGAGACGCGCTGGCGCGCCTGAAAAGTGAGGGCTGGCTTACCGGGTACGGCAAGCGCGGGGTAGCGGTGCCACGGTTTGATCCACAGGAAGCGGAAGACCTGTATCTGATGCGCATGCACCTGGAGCCTTTACTGCTGTCACTTGCCGCCCCGAGCCTCAATGGCGAGCTACTCGGGCGCGCGCAGGATATTCTCGATGCCATGGAAACAACACCTCCGCTCGACGCGGCGACACTTGGCCAGCTCAACTGGCAGTTCCACACCGGCCTTTACCGCGCCGCCGGGCGCCCCACCCTGTTCAAGACGGTGGAACAGCTGCAGCGTCAGTGCGAGCGCTATATCGGCTATCAAAACCGAAGCCTCGACTACCAGAGCACCAGCCAGCGCGAGCATTACCAGTTACTGGCACTGCTGCGGCAGGGAGAGACCCGGGAAGCCTGCTCGTTGCTGGAACAACATATCGTCGCCGCCGGCCGTGTTCTCGTCGAACATCTCAAGGAACAGCAAGGCGCGGACGTTGACATGGAATAGGCGACCGATCAGACGGCCTTCAGTGCCGCCATGATCAGCAGGCACCAGAATGCAACAGCCATCAGAGCAACTCCCGTTTTGGTATGATTGCCGCCAGCTTAGTCGCCGCCACGTGTGCGCGCCATTTCATTCTGCCCATTCGCCGGAGCATCCCCATGAGTTTCAGCCCCAATCGCGGCCCCTACCCCCACTCCCGTCCGCGCCGTCTGCGCGCCAGTGAATTCTCCCGCCGCCTGGTACGGGAAAACCGCCTGACCAGCGACGACCTGATACTGCCGCTGTTTGTGATCGAGGGCCGCGGCGAGACCCAGCAGGTGGCCTCTATGCCGGGGGTCGAACGCATGACCGTGGATCTGCTCACCGCCAAGGCGAAAGAACTGGTGAAGCTCGGCATCCCCGCCGTCGCCCTGTTCCCGGTGGTGGACGCCGCGCACAAGTCCGACGATGCCCGCGCCGCCTATGCCGTGGACGGCCTCGCCCAACGCGCGGTGCGCGCACTGAAAGACGCCGCGCCGGAACTCGGCGTCATCACCGATGTGGCGCTCGACCCCTTCACCAGCCACGGCCAGGACGGACTGATGAACGACGCGGGTTACATCGTCAACGACGAAACGGTGGAGGTGCTGGTGCAGCAGGCGCTGTCCCACGCCCAGGCCGGCGCCGATGTAGTGGCGCCGTCGGACATGATGGACGGTCGCATCGGCGCCATCCGCGTGGCGCTGGAGCGCGAGGGCCACGCCAATACCCAGATCATGTCCTACGCCGCCAAATACGCGTCGAGCTACTACGGGCCCTTCCGCGACGCGGTGGGTTCCGCCGGCAATCTCAAAGGCGCCAACAAATTCAGCTACCAGATGGACCCGGCCAACAGTGACGAGGCATTGCACGAGTGCGCGCTGGATCTGGCGGAAGGCGCGGATATGATCATGGTGAAGCCGGGTATGCCCTATCTGGACGTGGTGCGGCGGGTGAAGGACGAGCTGAAGGTGCCCACCTTCGCCTACCAGGTGAGCGGTGAGTACGCCATGCACTGCGCGGCGTTTGCCAATGGCTGGCTGAACCGGGAGGCGGCGATTCTGGAATCCCTGCTGGCATTCAAGCGCGCGGGAGCGGACGGTGTGCTGACCTATTTCGCCGAAGACGCGGCGCGCCTGCTGCAGAGCTGAATCGCAGCCGCCCCGGGTTGATCAGACCAGGCCGAGCACGGTACAGCGGGTGATCAGCTGCCCGGCATTGCGGCAGCCGGACTTGCGCAGGATGTTCTTGCGGTGGTTCTTCACCGTGTGCACGGAGATGTGCAACTGCCCGGCGATCTCCACACTGGTGGCGCCGGCTGCAATCCGCGCCAGAATCTCCAGTTCCCGCACACTAAAATGAAGGGGCTCCGGCCCCGTGTGCGGTGCAGCCATTACACCCTCCGCGCAGCGCTCACGCTGCGCCGGCACATTGGCGGCCGGCGCAGCCATCAGTGTCTGCACGCGGTACTCCAGCGAGTTTGCCGCAGGTTTCCGTCCAGTCCCCTCGGCATCGGGGTAAAGCACCAACCCGGCCAACCCTGTCCCCAACATCTCTAACCTCTGCCTTTTCGATTTTCCCGTTCGCGGTGGCTTGCGTAAAAGCACCAGCGCTGCCGTGCCCCGCGTCGTCCCGGGCACTGGTCGGCCACCGCAGTTGGCAACAGGAAAAAGGTACCGGCTCGGCGCCAGCGAAGTCTTTGAAAGCTTGTGAATGTTTTTGATGTCCCGAAATCCGGGGGCTGGCAGGCAGTCAGGAAAAATCTGGCGCGGGCCGATCAGCGCCCAGCGGGCGCCGCGGAATCTTCCGCAAACAGCGGCAAGACCAGGCTGAAAAGCTCATCAGAGGTTACCGCCACGCCGTTGCCACCGCGCTGCTGGACCAGCTGCCGCTGGGTGTCAGAGGGCATGATGGTGTAGAGGAAATACGGGGTCTCGTCGCGGCGTGCGCGCATGCGCTCCATCAGTTTGAAACCGGCGAGTGGTTCGTCGCCGCGCCCCATATCCGAGATCACCGCCTGGTAGCGATACATGGACAGCAGCGTCAGTGCATCTTCCGTATTGGTGACTATGTAAACCGCAATACCGCGGGCTTCGAAGTCGTGACGCTCGGCCAGATTGTTGCCGGGATTGTCGTCCACCCACAGAATCCGGCCGCGCACATCCGCCGCCTCGCCGATAACCAGTGGCACACCCTCGTCGGGAATCCGCCGCGCGGTGATGAAATACACCGTGGCGGCCGTGACGAGCAACAGCAGGCCCATTACACCGCACAGACGCCAGAACGAAGCGTGCGTGGTTACCGGTCGGGTTTCGGCGGCGACAGGGTGCGCTGGTGCGGTATCCGCCGCCGGAGAATTGATCGCGGGGCGCGCGGATGCCGCCGGCACTTCGCGCAGCTGGGCTACCAGTTCCGGCGCCAGGCGGTAGCCGCGCCCATGCAAGGTCTGAATCAGAGGCCCTTCATAACCCAGGTTGCGGAACAGCTTGCGGGTATCCGATACCAACCGCCCGGCAGACCAGTGCGATACCACCGTGTCTGGCCACAACCTCTCCAGCAACAGCTGCTGGCTGCAGGGTTCGGGATAGAAGTCGATCAACAGGCGCAACAGCTGCAGTTGGCGGGCATCTGCATCCACGGGGACACCGCTGGCAGTGAGATACAACTGCGCCGTATCCAGTGTGAAATTGTAGAAGCGGTATTGCATGGAACTGCCCGACTCACCCGTTTCCCGACCGGGGGCCTGTTATGCCCCGGCAATGCGCAATGGATTATGCCCCAATTGCGCACGGGACCGGAAAACCGGTAACACGCCCGGCCTGCACCGCGGCGGTTGCCTTCCCGCCGTCGAGACCGGGCGGTGTTATTGCGGATCGCTTTTGTCGCGAGATTTAGCCCGCCGCCATGACATGGCATTACAGTGCGGGACACAGCGGATGGGTTCGCCAACGGCGTGCAGATAACAAATGGCTGCTAAGGCCACTGGTCGTCGGCTTGCGGTGACCAGGGCTGGGCCTCTTCTACCGGCGCGCCGCGGCGCTGTTCTTCCTCCCTGCGCAGACGCTCTTCGAGTACGCGCCGCTCCTCCTCCGCACGGCGCTCCTCTTCAAGGTAGCGCTCCTCCTGCAGACGGCCGGATTCCTCCAGCCGGCGCTGCCGCTCTTCCTCCATCTGGGGTACTTGCTGCGGCTCTTCCCGGTACTCTTCCCGATATTCTGGCGGCGGCTCCTGGGGAACGCCCTGCTCGTCCTGCCACTGCTCCTGCTCCAGCTGTTCGCGCAATTGGCGCTCACGCTGGCGCTGCTGTTCCTCCCTGCGCTGCTGTTCCGGGTCTATGCCCCAGCCGGGAGTCATATCCTCCCGCGGCGCCACCTCCCTGTCGTCGCGGTCGAACCAGTTGCGGAACCAGCCGCGGCTCTGGCAGCGGGGGTCGGTCTGCAGGCGGCTTTCGTCGGAGATCGGCAGCTCGCGGCCGCCCTGACAGTGCTTCGGGTCCATGTATTCGCCCTTGTCGTTCAGCGGCTTCCACTCCACCCCGCGCGGGGGCTGGATGCGGCCGTGGCGATGGGGCAGCTTGCGCATAATGTCGGTCCACACCGTGAGCGCGCCGGTGGCGCCGGTGAGGCTGGTGCGCTGGTTGTCGTCGCGCCCCAGCCATACCACCGCTGTCACTCCGGGGCTGAAACCGGCAAACCAGCTGTCGCGATAGTCGTTGGTAGTGCCGGTCTTGCCGGCAAACGGCACGCTGTTGGGCAGGCGTCGGTAGGCGCTCTTGGCGGTGCCCTCGCGCATCACCTGCTCGAGGCCGTAGCGCAACAGGTACACCGGCACCTCATCTACACCGCGGTTGGATTTGGAGCGGAAACGCTGCACCTGGGATCCGTCGGCATCGGACACCGCCAGCAGCGTGCGCGGTTCCACATGCTCACCGCCGTTGGCGAGGGTCTGATACATGCTGGCCACCTCAAACGGGGTCAACTCCGCGGTGCCGAGAAACAGCGACGGCACCCGCGGCAGGTCGGACTGTACCCCAAGCCTGCGCATGGTCTGGCGCACATTCTCGATACCGAGATCGAGACCCAGTCGCGCGGTGGCGAGGTTGTAGGAGCGCGACAGCGCCACATACAGCGGCACCAGACCGTGGCTGCGGTTGCCAAAGTTGGACGGCATCCACACCTGGCCATCTGCGGCCACTTCGCGAATCGGCGCATCGTCGATCAAGGTACCCAGGTTGTACTGGTGCGCCCGCTCCAGTGCGGTGAGATACACCGCGGGTTTGACCAGCGAACCGATCTGGCGACGCGCCTCCAGCGCGCGGTTGAAGCCCGGGTAGTGCGGGCGGCGGTCACCCACCATCGCCAGTACGTTGCCGGTGTGGTTTTCCAGGATCACCGTGGCGGCCTGCAGGGAATCCTTCTGGATGCCGCGGTCTTTCTCCAGTTGGCTCACGCCCTGGCTTACGGCCTTCTCCGCCAGATCCTGGATCGACGGTGCCAGCGTGGTATACACACGCAGGCCCGCGGTGCGCAGCTCCTCAACCGAATAGTAGGGGCGGAGTTCCTCCAGCAGGCGCTCAGTGAACGCCGGGTAGGGATTCTGCGCAGTGTCGCCAGCGGAGACCACTTCCAGCGGTTTCTTGATCAGGCGGGCGTGCTGCTCGGGAGTAATCAGCTCCTGCTCCAGCATCACATCCAATACGGTGTTGCGACGCTCCAGTGCGCGCTTGGGATTGCGCCAGGGATTGTAATAGGACGCGCCCTTGGCGAGGCCCACCAGCAATGCGATCTGGTGCGGCTCGAGCTGGTTCAGGGGCTTCTGGAAATAGAACTCGGAGGCGAGGCCAAACCCGTAAATCGCGCGGCTGCCCTGCTGCCCCAGCCACACCTCATTGATGTACTCCTGCAGGATATAGGCCTTGTCGTAATGGACCTCCATCAGGATCGCCATCAGCGCTTCATTGAATTTGCGCCACAGGCTGGGTTTGTGGTCGAAGAAAATGTTCTTCACCAGCTGCTGGGTGATGGTAGAACCGCCCTGTACCACGCCGCCGGCCTTGACGTTGGCCACCATGGCGCGCGCGATACCGCGGGGCGACACCCCGAAGTGGTGCACGAAATCCTGGTCCTCCACCGCGATCAGGGTGGCGCCGAGCAGCGGCGGAATCTCCTCGATCCGCACCGGATTGCGATCGTCGCCGCCGCCCAGCAGGGTGCCGATGGGCGCCGCGTCAAGGCGAAACTCCTTGATACGGGCGCCGCTCTCGTCGCGCAGATTGCTCAGTTCGTCATTGCGCAGGCGGAACTGCACCTTGGCCGCGGCCTCGCGCTTGTCCGCATGGATAAAGTCCCGGCGCCATACCAGGTATTCCATGCCGTCGCGCTGCCACTGTCCGGGCTCCTCGACCTGCGCGACTTTTTTGTAATTGAGCGCGGCAAACTCGGATTCCAGTTCGTCCGGGCGCATCACCATACCTTCCCGCAGGATAAGCGGGCGCGCGAACACACGCGCCGGTAATTGGTATTGGCGGCTGTCGAGACGCTCGCGCAGCTGCACATCCAGCCATACCATGTACGCGGCCAGGGCCAGCACCCCGAGCAGGGCCAACACCGCCAGGCGTCCGATCCAGCGCCGCAGCCGGCCAGAAGAATGATTTTGACGTTTCCCGTTAGAACGTCGCTTGTTTGATGCCATATCGCTACAGATTAACTCTTTGCTATGAATTCAATATAGATGTGCGGCAGGTGCGAAGTGACCGCAACCGGGGCAGTTATAGCCGGCATTTATAAGGTCGGTCCCGTACAAGTCAAATCCGACCGGTCACAGACCGTGAGCGGCACGCACTTGCACTGGCCCCATCCCTCGCCATAATGCGGCGAACGCCCGCAACCCGGGCCAGATATCGCAACAGTTCAGAATCGCAACGGAATTACTATGCACCAGTACGACCTCTACGGCATCGGCGCCGCCCTTCTCGATACGGAAATTGAAGTCACCGACAGCGACCTCGCGTCCCTCGGCGTCGACAAGGGAGTCATGACACTGGTGGACGACGCGCGCCAGCAGCAACTGGTGAACGACCTCAGCGACCACATGGTCACCGCCAGCCACGCCTGCGGCGGCTCCGGCGCCAACACCGTCATCGCCGCCAGCTACTTCGGCCTCAGCACCTTCTATTCCTGCAAAGTGGCCGACGACGACAACGGCGACTTCTACCGCGACAACCTCGCCGCCGCCGGGGTCGACTACCCCAAAGCCCTGCACAACGCCGACACCGGCACCACCGGCAAATGCCTGGTACTCATCACCCCCGACGCCGAGCGCAGCATGAACACCTACCTCGGCATCAGCGCCGAGCTCTCGGTAGCAGAAATCGACTCAGACGCCCTCACCCAGTCCCGCTGGATCTACCTCGAAGGCTACCTCGTCTCCTCCCCCACCGGCCGCGCCGCCGCCATCGCATTGCGCAAGCAAGCCGAAACCGCCGGCGTAAAAACTGCCCTGAGCCTATCCGACCCCATGATGGTGCAACTGTTCCACGACGGCCTCAAAGAAATGATCGGCGAGCGCGTCGACCTACTGTTCTGCAACCGCGACGAAGCCCTCAAATTCAGCCAGACCGATTCCCTAGACCAGGCCGCCCAGACCCTGCGCAACCACAGCCGCGCCTTCGCCATCACCCTCGGCGCCGACGGCGCCCTGCTGTGGGACGGCGAACAGGAATACCGGGTCACCGCCCCCAAGGTCAAAGCCATCGACACCAACGGCGCCGGCGACATGTTCGCGGGTGCGTTCCTGTACGGAATCAGTCGGGAAATGGGTTTTGTGGAAGCCGGCGAACTCGCCTGTCGCGCCGCCGCACAGGTAGTGAGTCAGTATGGGCCGAGACTGCGCCCGGAACAGCACCGGGAATTGCTGGCGCAGGCGGTAAATATTTAAGAAAGATGCTAACGAAGTAAAAACTCAAAAGCGAAGGCAGAGTGCCGGGTAAGGGTTTTCAGGATCGTCGGCAACAGGGATGTTGCCGACGAAGCGTACAGGGATGTATTCACAGCGGTCCTGAAAACCCTTACCCGGTGCTCTGCCGCCACCGGGCCAGCTTCAAATCCACCAAAAAACACCCAAAAGTCAGTTCACGGAAGAGGAAGGCCGGGGCCCACTGATCTCAGGCAGACAGGCGGCAGCAGCAATACCAAATCCCTGCGCATAATCCACCCCCATCAAGCGCAGCTTCTCCAGCAATTCCGGCGTCTCCGCAAACTCCGCAATGGTGCTGATCCCCATGCGCTTCGCCAAGTGATCCACCGTACTCACCATCGCACTGTCGATCTCATCCTCCAGCATATTGCGCACAAACGACCCATCGATCTTCAGATAATCCACCGGCAACTGCCGCAGATACGCCAGCGACGACGCCCCGCGGCCAAAATCATCCAGCGCAAAACTGCACCCCGCCGCACGCAACTTGTGAATAAACACCAGCGCCCGATCCAGATTATTGATCGCACTCGTCTCAGTAATCTCAAACTGCACCCGCGACGGCGCCACCCCAGCCTCCGTCAGCTCCCGCAACACAAAATCCGCAAACAACTCATCGCCGAGACTAATGCCAGAAATATTAATCGCATAATGGAAACCCGCCGCCCCACTGCTCTGCTCCAGCGCCATATAGCGGAAAATCTTGCGGATCACCCAGCGGTCCACCTCATCGATAATCCCATAGCGCTCCGCCGCCGGCAGGAACAGCCCCGGCGAAATCACATCGCCATCGCGCCCCTGCATACGCACCAGCACTTCATAGTGGTGCACCCGATTCTTATCCTGCAGCGCCACCACCGGCTGGCGGTACAGCAACAACCGGTCCTCGCGGATCGCAGCGTGTATCTCCGCAAGCCACGTACTTTCACGCCGCTTCGCCAGCGCCTTGCGCGAATCTCCGAAAAACTTCACCCGGTTGCGGCCCTGATCCCGCGCCGCGCTGCAGGCATCATTAGCCGAAGCCAACAGCTGACTGGCGGGCGGCGCGCGGTGATCCACGCTCACCGCACCAATCGACAGCGCCGGCCGGGTTTCGCTGTCTTCCCACTGGAACACAAACCCGTTCACCGCCTCGCGTAGACGGGTGACGATGCGCTTGGCCTCCTCCAGAGTGCAGTCCCTCAATAGCAGAGCGAATTCATCACTACCGACGCGGCCGAGCAGGTCGCCCTCGCCCAGACAGCGAGTGAGAATTTTCGTCAGCGCGATCAACAGCGCATCGCCGGCGCTGTAGCCCAAGGTATCGTTGACCACCTTGAACTGATAGACATCGAGATACAGCAGGATATGGTGCTGGCGGGGACTGGCACCGGAACCGAGCAGCTGTTGCAACGCGTGCTCGAACGTCTGTCGATTCGGGAGATGGGTTAACGCATCGTGGCTGCTCTGCCAGCTGAGCCGGGAGGAAATGCGGCGCACTTCCGAGGTGTGGCGCAACACCAGCACATAACCTTTTAGATTTACCCCCTCCCGCAGACAGTGGATCACCACACTCACTTCAAGCAACGTGCCGCCTTCCCGGCGAATATTGCCGCGCAGCTCGCGCCGGCTGGGAATGCTGCCCGCCGCCACGCCGGAATCCAGCCCCAGATCCAAGCGCTCACCGCCATCGCCATAGAGCAGCAGACTGCTGGCGAGCAGCTGCCCCGGCAGCAACCCCACCAGACTGCCACACAGTTCACTGGCCAGAGGATTGCTGTAGCGGATGCGGCCGTACGGGTCGGTGACCACCACGCCATCGGCCACTTCACCCAACGCCAGCTCTGCGGCCGCAGGGCAAAGAGAGCCACCGTCAGGCTCACCTTCATCAGTGTCTGCCAGCAGGCTGTGAAATGCGGCGTTTTTCGGTGTGAACTCAGTCAATGGAATTCCATCAGAACCGGCATTGGCGTCCGGTCTTTGCCGTGGCGGCCCCAGAGGGGACCGCAGATTTTTTTGTCACCAGGAACATTGTTTTTCGTTGCAGAAAAATAATAACGGCATATTCGCTGGCGCGGAAACCTCTCTGATTACCCTACGGCCTTTTGTGATTCGAGTCACAGCCGCAGGGTTCCAGGGGCCTCATCCGCGCCACTTGCGATTACAGGTGCTGGCGCAGGAAGGACTTCAGTTTTTCATCTTCAAAAGCACGCTGCAGGGTAGCACTCAACAACTGGTTGAGGTTTGCTTCCACTTCCTCGCGGCTCGGCTTGATCAGGTTGCGGTCCTTGCCACTGGTACTGTAGTTGCCGTAGAAGGTCGCCCCTTTCACCGACACCTGCAGCTGAATGGACGCACCGGAGTCCACCTTGGTGGTATACAGCTTGTTGGGACTGTCGTAGCTCAGATCCGTCAGATTCGCCACTACCTGCACATCGCCGCCGCTCTGCACGCCGCGGAAAGACCAGGCCTCCAGCCCCTGATACAAAGCCGTGGCCATGGCCTGCTCGATATCGTTGCCCAGGGTGACATTGGAAGAATCTGCGTAAATGCCGCCGAGGGAGCCGAGCCCACCACCGGCCAGCTGGTTGGCACCGCGGGCATACACCGTGTAGCCGGCACCGATATTGTCCGGAGCCACCTGCACTTCCGGTTTCACCACAACCTGCACCGGGCTGTGGGCACAGGCGCCGAGCATGACAGCAAAACCCGTCACCAGTACTGCGGCCAGTTTTTTCATGATCAACTCTCCCCTACTCCTTAAATGGTTCACAAATTCGACGCTTAATCCCCGTCACGGTCATCCGTGGTGGTGTCCGCGATGGCGTTCTTCCTCTTTTCCATTGGCCGCTGGGGACTTATCTGCCTGTGCAAGTCCTTGCACCGGCAGCGTCACCTCGCGGGCGGAACCGTCGGCAAACACCAGGCGCAGGGTCAGGGATTGCCCCGCCCTCAGCACCACACCGCGGATCATCAGATGGGTTGCGCCGGGGCGCATTTCAATGGCGCCATGTCCCGGCAGAGGAATTTCCTTCAGTGCGCGCATGCGACTCACCCCCGCCACCTCCTCGGTGGTGTGCAGCTCGACACTGGCCTGCGAATGTGCCGGCAGCTCCACCCGCCGGAGCACCCGCGCCCGCCCGGAGAGTTCGCGCAGGGACAGATAAGCGGCCCCCATGGGCGCACCCGGGGGCATTTCGCGGGCATAGCCACTTGCCTCAATCTCCCCAGCCTGCCCGGTTTCCGCAGCCGCGACGCCCACCCCAGCGAGCAGGCTGCACAGCAGTAACGTGCACATTTTCTTCAACACCGCTGTTTTCTGATCCACGGAAATTCTGCTCACTGCCGCCCCCTTTTCAGTTTGCCGTACGGCTGGAAGTCACTGGCTCTTTTGTAACAGTAATCGCGGCGCATTGCCGAGCTTTATATCACCGCGCACCCGGTATCCGGGCACCGCCTCGCGCAGCTGGCTGTACACCCAGCGTCCTTCGGCATCATTGCGGGCGACGATGATGACCCGCAAATCGTGCGCGCGAATGCGCTCCGCCACGCTTTTCAGCATCTGCACCATCTCATCGGAGCGCGCGGTTAACGGCGCCACCGGCAGCGTCACGGTCTGTGCGCCCGGCCCTTCAAGGGCGATATCCTGCTCCGCGCGGCGCTGTTCCCGCTGCAGCTGGCTGCGCACCTCTTTCGATAATGGATTGCCGGGGGCAATCTGGTCCGCGGTGTTGAGTAGGCTGCCCGCGCGCCCGAACGCGCGCTGGCGCAGCGCGTCGCGGGCCTGCTCCACCAACTGCATCACCAGAGTCTGGATGCCGGCGGCGGCCTGGGTATTGCCCGGATCCAGCTGCTGCACCTGCAGATAGAAGTCATAGGCGCTGGCACCCGCGGGCATGGTGATAAAGCCTTCTCGCTGCGCCTCCTCTGCGCGCTGCAGGAAATGGCGCACGGTGCGTTCACGGATTTCCTCCGGTGTCGGCCCCGCCGGCCGCGAGGGTTCGGGCGGCGGTAGTACCGGTGCCGGGGTGGGCGGCGGCGTGGTGCAGCCGGCCGCCAGGGTCAGCAACAACGCCCCAGATACTGAGACCACGCACCGCCACCGCTGTGGGCTTACGCGGGCTACACCGAGTCTTTCGACGGAGAATCGGTTATTTACGGAATATGCGATCGGATTCACTTTTCTGACGTCTACCTTCACGCTGCAGACCGGCTGCCGCCAACTGTTGTTTTTTTGTACCGCAGGCACCGCTATACTGCGCCTACGCTGGAGCCACCAGGGAACGGCAGCCCGCAAAACCAGTCCAAACTCGCCTGACTATAAAGAATTTTGTTGCCAATGACTGCGAAGACTTCCGGCTTGCGAAAAAAATATCTCCCCGCACGGCCAGCCAATCCGCTGCCGGTACTGCTCTGTGCGCTGCTGTTCGTGGGCGCTTGGCTGAGCACCCAGCCGGTCAGTGCGAGCAACGGGCTCTCACCATCATCTTCATCTTCGTCGCCCTTTGGCGCCGCAAGTTCCGGCCAGGATGATTTCCTGCCGGTGGACCAGGCCTATCAACTGGATTTCCTGTTCAGCGACGCCGGCGCCAGTGCATTGTTCCAGATTGCACCTGAATACTACCTGTACCGCGACAAATTAAAGCTGCTGCTGATCCGGGACGGCGAGAAGTCCACCCTGCCCCTCAACCTGGAGCCGGGCGAGGTGATCTGGGACGACTACTTCGAAAAGGAAACCGAGGTCTACCGCTGGCAATTGGAAATCCCACTGGACACACCATCGCTGCCCGCGCGGACGGCACAGATCCAGGTGCACTACCAGGGCTGCGCCGACGCCGGCCTCTGTTACCCGCCGCAGGTGCGCAACTTTGCGTTGGATTTCACCGACAGGACCGCCACCCCGATTGACGGCACCGGTGGCAGCTCCGGCCCCCTGGGCAATGCCACCTCCAGCGGAGCAAAGCCCGGCACGGTATCCGCAACCGCGTCCGGCAGCCTGCTGCTCGCGCTGGCGCTGGCGTTCGGCGGCGGCCTGTTGCTGAACCTGATGCCCTGTGTATTCCCGGTGCTCTCGATCAAAGCACTCGCCATCACTCACGCCGGCGAACGCCAGCGGCTGCACGGCTGGGCCTATACCGCGGGAGTGATCGCCACTTTCGTGCTGATCGCCGCGGTCATGCTCGGCCTGCGCAGTGCCGGCGAGGCAGTGGGCTGGGGCTTCCAGCTGCAATCGCCGGTGGTGGTGGCAGCACTGGTATATCTGTTTTTCGCCATGGGGCTTAGCCTGTCCGGGGTCACCGAGTTCGGCGGCCGTTTGATGGGACTGGGCGCCGGCAATGCGCGAAATAGCGGACTCGGCGGCTCTTTCTCGACCGGTGCCCTGGCGACGGTGGTGGCAAGTCCCTGCACCGCGCCACTGATGGGCTCGGCGCTGGGTTTTGCGGTAACCCAACCGCCCTTCGTCGCGCTGTCGGTGTTCGCCGCGCTCGGCGCCGGCATGGCCGCCCCCTTCCTGCTGCTTACCTATATTCCAGCGCTGGCGAACAAACTGCCTCGCCCAGGTGCCTGGATGGAAACCCTGAAGCAGCTGCTGGCCTTCCCCATGTACCTCACCGCGGTGTGGTTGTTGTGGGTGCTGGGGCGCCAGACCGGCAGCGACGGCGTGGCACTGGTGCTGGCGGGCGCGGTGGCCGTGGCCTTCGCCCTGTGGCTGTGGCCACACCCAACGGATAGCGTGGGGAAAACGCGCTGGCTGCGCAGCGCCTGCGCGATCTTTGCTCTGGTTGGCGCCGCCTGGGCGCTGCCGCAACTGGACGGCAAACCGCGGCAGCTGGCCACCACTGGCGCCAGCGACTACTGGCAGCCCTACTCACCACAGGCACTGGACGCGGCCCGCAGCCAGGGGCAGCCGGTACTCATCAACATGACGGCGGCCTGGTGCATCACCTGCCTCGCGAATGAGAAGGTGGTGCTATCCAGCGACGCCGTGCGCGCTGCGGTGGGCGATCTCGGGATCGTCGCCCTCAAGGGCGACTGGACCAACCAGGACCCTCAGATTACCGAGTTGCTGAGCCGCTACGGCCGCTCCAGTGTGCCGCTGTACCTGCTGTTCCCAGCCGATGGCGGCGAACCCCAGATTCTGCCGCAGATTCTCTCCCGCGACGGCCTGCTCACCGCCATGCGCGGTGCCGCCGGCCGCGAGGCCCTGGTCGACTCCACCGGGAAATAACGGGATTGCGGCGAACGTGGTGGCGGGTCGCACAAAGAGGGCACCCCGCCATCGCCAGCGGCCCACTCACTTCCCGTCCTCTGTATATCTTATGCAATCCGCCTAGTTGGCCATTCACACAGGTGAAAAGGCCATCTCGCACACAACTTTGCGGCAAATTGGGCGTTAAGTTCGGCGAACTGCGCGCAACGTCTCTATTTCTCAATTTGGGGCATGGACAGAGGGTCACTTTTGCGGCAAACTCGCGCCCAATTTCGGCAAATCCGCTGCTTGGCGCCGTTTACCGGCACGTTATCTGACTTTTTACGGATTTTAGTCACAAATTCGCGCGCCTACTCCAACACCTAAGGCGAGACAAAGAGCGAGGCACAGAATGGCTAAACTACTGCTGTTACACGGCCCCAATCTGAACCTGCTTGGCACACGCGAGCCCCAGATTTACGGCTCCACCACCCTCGACGAGATCAATGCGTCGGCCCGCGCCCAATGCGCCGACGCCGGCTGCGAGTTCGACTGCCTGCAGAGCAACAGCGAAGCCGAACTGGTGGAGCGCATCCACCGCGCCTACGCCGACAAGGTCGATTTCATCGTCATTAACCCCGCCGCCTTTACCCACACCAGCGTCGCCCTGCGCGATGCCCTGGCCGGCGTTGCCATACCGTTTATCGAGGTGCACCTCTCCAACCCTCACGCCCGCGAGGCTTTCCGCCACCACTCTTACCTGTCGGATCTGGCGGTGGGGGTTATCTGCGGGTTCGGTGCAGATAGCTACACTTTGGCGCTGCAAGCGGCGCTGAAACGGCTTTAACAACTGAATTTTTCATTCGCGGGCTGCGCGTCCGCGAGCGTGGTTACACAAGATCGAGAGTGACAAATTATGGATATCCGCAAAATCAAGAAACTGATCGAACTGCTCGAAGAGTCCGATATCGGCGAGCTGGAGATTAAAGAAGGTGAAGAGTCCGTGCGCATCAGCCGCGGCGTGAGCGGCGCCTCCTTTCAGATGCCGCAGATGATGCAGATGCCGATGGCACCTGCGGCTGCAGCTCCGGCCGCCGCACCGGCACCTGCGGCCGCGCCGGCGGAAGCCAAGGCGGAATCCGTGCCCGCATTGACCGGCCACCCGGTGAAATCCCCCATGGTGGGCACCTACTACGCCGCCTCCAGCCCCGGCGCCGAGCCCTTCGTGAAGGTCGGCCAGCAGGTAAAAGCGGGCGACGTGATCTGCATCGTCGAAGCCATGAAAATGATGAACCAGATCGAAGCCGACAAGGCCGGCACCATCGAAGCCATCCTGGTGGAAGACGGCCAGCCGGTAGAGTACGACCAGCCGCTCGTGATCATTTCCTGAGCAGGGTGAGTACGCATGTTTGAAAAAATCCTGATTGCCAACCGCGGCGAGATTGCACTGCGCGTGTTGCGAGCCTGTAAAGAAATGGGCATTGCCACCGTGGCGGTGCACTCGCAGATCGACCGCGACCTCAAGCACGTTCGTTTGGCCGACGAGGCCGTATGTATCGGCCCCAACCCGTCTCCCCAAAGCTACCTCAACATCCCCGCCATCATCGCGGCGATGGAGATCACCGATGCGATGGCGGTACACCCCGGCTACGGCTTCCTCGCGGAAAACGCCGACTTTGCCGAACAGGTGCAGAAGAGCGGTTTCACCTTTATCGGCCCTGATGCTGACACCATCCGCCTGATGGGCGACAAGGTGTCCGCGATTGCGGCGATGAAAAAGGCCGGCGTTCCCACCGTGCCCGGCTCCGATGGCCCCCTGCCCGCGGACGGCGACAAGTGCCTGGAAATCGCGCGCAAGATCGGTTTCCCCGTGATCATCAAGGCCGCGGCCGGCGGCGGTGGCCGCGGTATGCGCGTGGTGCACAGCGAAGGCTCGCTGCTGAACTCCATCTCCGTGACCAAGTCCGAGGCCGCCGCGGCCTTCGGCGACAGCACGGTGTACATGGAAAAATTCCTGCAGAACCCGCGCCATGTGGAAATCCAGGTGATGTCCGACGGTCAGGGCAACGCAGTGCACTTCGGCGACCGCGACTGCTCCCTGCAGCGCCGCCACCAGAAGGTGCTTGAAGAAGCCCCGGCGCCGGGTATTCCCGACAAGGTACGCAAGGATGTGCAGGATGCCTGTGTACAGGCATGTATCGACATCGGCTACCGCGGTGCGGGTACTTTCGAGTTCCTGTACGAGGATGAGCGCTTCTACTTCATCGAGATGAATACCCGCATCCAGGTGGAGCACCCGGTTTCCGAGATGGTGACCGGTGTGGATCTGATTAAGGAGCAAATCCGCGTGTGCGCGGGCGAGAAGCTGTCGTTCAAGCAGGAAGACATCGTGATCCGCGGCCACGCCTTCGAGTGCCGGATCAACGCCGAGGACCCGAAGACCTTCTTCCCGAGTCCGGGCAAAGTGGACACCTTCCACGCCCCCGGCGGCCTGGGTGTGCGGGTGGACTCCCACCTCTACTCCGGCTACACGGTACCGCCGAACTACGATTCCATGATCGCCAAGATCATCACCTACGCCGAGGACCGCGAGACCGCGCTGGCGCGTATGCGTGTGGCCCTGAGCGAGATGATCATCACCGGCATCAAGACCAACATCCCGCTGCAGGAACAGTTGGTACGGGATGAGGCGTTTGCCAAGGGCGGGGTGAACATCCACTATCTCGAGAAGAAGCTCGGGATGGAGTGACTTTCTCCCTCCCCTCTTACAGAACCGACTAAGCCGGCTCTGTGGCGGCAAAGCACCGGGGATCCGTTTTTGAAACCGCTGTGAATACGTCCCTGTACGCTGCGTCGCAAACATCCCTGTTTGCGACGCTTTCAAAAACGGATCCCCGGCACTTTGCCTTCCGCACGACCTTTCCTACCCTGTTAGCGTTTCCGAAAGTTCTTTATACACTCAGGACTTTGATTTGCAGGTGCCGCTGCCGGTAAGGCTTTGCGAGACCTTCTAAAACAGGGATGTTTTAGAAGAGCCCCCAGGGATGGGTTCACGGCGTGTCTCGCAAAGCCTTACCGGCAGTGGTACCGCCACGGACTCGCCAAGAACCACCCTTCAAAAAAACCGGAATAACCACAAGTGCCCTGGCTCCAATTACGCGTAAACACCACCCGCGATCAGGCGGAAAAAATCGAGAATGCCCTGCTGTTCGCCGGCGCCGTCTCGGTAACCCTGGAAGACAATGCCGACCAGCCGATCCTCGAACCGGGCCTAGGCGAGACCCCGCTGTGGGACCAGACCCTGGTCACCGGCCTGTTCGACGCCGAAGTCGACACCGGCGTCACCGAAGCCAAAATCTCCTCCTACCTGTGCGAACTCTTTACCGGCGCCCGCTGGGAACAGCTCGAAGACAAGGACTGGGAGCGGGAATGGATGAGCCACTACAAACCCATCCAATGTGGCGACAACCTGTGGATCTGCCCCAGCTGGTGCGAGCCGCCGGCGCCGGGCGCCGTCAACCTCATGCTCGACCCCGGCCTCGCCTTCGGCACCGGCACCCACCCCACCACCTTCCTGTGCCTGCAGTGGCTCGCTCGCGAACCAGTACTGGGCAAGACCGCCATCGACTACGGCTGCGGGTCGGGCATTCTCGGCATTGCCGCACTGCTGCTCGGTGCCGATCGCGCACTCGGCACCGACATCGACCCCCAGGCCCTGCTCGCCAGTCGCGACAATGCCGTGCGCAACGGTATTGATCCCGAGTGCTTCCCCGTCTACCTGCCCGAAAAAACCCCGCCGGCGAGTGAAGCGAGCGCGGACATCATGCTCGCCAACATCCTCGCCGGCCCGCTGGTGGAACTGGCCCCGCAGCTGATTGAGCGCACGAAAGTAGGCGGCCGGATCTGCCTGTCCGGCATTCTTGCCAGCCAGGCGGAGCGGGTGAAATCCGCTTATAGCCAGTGGATCGACTTCGACGCGGATGCGGAGAAGGAAGAGTGGGTGCGCCTCAGCGGCACCAGGGTCAGATAAGCGCACTACGCCCGACGGCGAGTGACTGATAAACTCCCCCGCCAAAGCAATAATCGTCGAATACCATGTCGCAACTGGTCACCCGCTGTCCTCACTGCAGCACCTCGTTCCACGTCACCGAGCAGCAACTGCGTGCCGCCCGCGGCGCCGTGCGTTGCGGCTCCTGCCTGCAGGTGTTCCGCGCAGACGAGAATATCGTCTTCAATGAGGATAACCCGCAGCCGGCGGGCAAAAAGGCCATCGAAGAACTGCTTGAAGACGACGATTTCCTGATCCACGACGACATTGAGCTGGAAGGCGAAGAGGCGCGCGACGACGAACTCCCCAGGTCCCGCCCGAGCCGAAGTCAGGAGGACACAGCAAAACGCGATCAAACCCGCCAAAGCCCGCTGATTGACGACGCCTTCGGCGAGCAGCAGTGGCAGGATCTCGGCAGCGAGGATGCACAGCAAGACCTGGATCTGCGACGCGAGCTGGAATCCGAACTGGATGAATTGAGCGGCGTGGACGACCCCTGGGCTGCGGAAATTGCACAAGAGGAATCCACCGGCAACCGGAAATCCGCTGGATACCGCGACCTGGAATCCCCGGACGAGCGCGAGGAAGACCTGTTCGCCGCGGACCTGCTGAGAGAAGAGGAGACAAGCGAGGGCGACACCACGCTGGTGGCGGGCAACGCTTCCGCGGACATTGCCGGCGACCAGTTCACAGCGGAAGACATGCAGCGTATTGCCGGCAGCGGCGCCCACAGGGGCGCCAGGCCGAAGGCGACCGACAGCCTGGATCCGCACCAGTTGGACGAGGCACCGCTGCTGCCCCGCGACCAGCTGATATCCGCCATCGGCCCCGCCCCCATCGAAGTCACCTGGCAACCCAAACGCCACCGCCGAGTGCCGACCTGGCTGTGGGCGCTGGGTGCACTGCTGCTGGCGCTCGGCCTGGTGGCCCAAACAGCCTACTTTCGCTTCGACACCCTGAGCAAGCGCGAGCCCTGGCGCCAGCTGTACGCGGCGGTCTGCCCGCTCGCCGGCTGCAAACTGCCGGCACAGGTCGACCTCACTGCCATCCACACCTCAAACCTTGTGGTGCGCAGCCACCCACAGACCGCCAATGCGCTGGCAGTGGAAGCCGTGCTGCTGAACCGCGCCCCCTTTGACCAGCCTTTCCCGACGCTGCAGCTGCGCTTTACCGACCTCAAGAATGCACCCGTGGCCAGCCGTCGCTTCGGCCCAGCGGACTACCTCAAGGGTGAGCTGTCCGGGCGCAGACTCATGCCCGCCGGCAACCCGGTGCACATTGCATTGGAAATCGTCGACCCGGGCAGTGAAGCGGTGAACTATGAGCTGCGCATCGTGCCGCAGTGAGCCAGTGGCCATTTGCCGCTGGCGTCCATCACCACACAATGTTGCACAAAGTTCACCCTAAACGGCCAGCCATCGAACAATTTGCGCGCTTTTTCGCTTTTCCAGTGGCCGACCAGCCGCTATCATAGCCGCTCTTTGACACCCATGAGACCAGACCCGCGGGAGGGCGAGTTGCCCACGGAATTGCCAAGCAGCTTCGCCATCGGCCCCTATAACATCGGCGCGCCCGTCATTCTGGCACCCATGGCCGGCGTTACCGATCGCCCCTTCCGCAGCCTGTGCCGCGAGCTCGGCGCCGGTCTGGTGGTCTCCGAAATGGTCACCTCAGATACCAGTCTGTGGGACAGCCGCAAATCGAGAACGCGCCTGGATCACGCTGGTGAGAGCGGTCCGATTTCGGTACAGATTGCCGGCGGCGACCCGGAGATGATGGCCAATGCGGCGCGGGAAAACGTCCGGCGCGGCGCCCAGATCATCGATATCAATATGGGTTGTCCGGCAAAAAAAGTGTGTAAAAAAGCAGCGGGTTCCGCCCTGCTGCGCGACGAAAAACTGGTCGCCGACATTCTGGAAGCAGTGGTTTCATCCGTCTCAGTACCAGTGACGCTGAAAATTCGCACTGGCTGGTGTCCGGATTCCCGCAACGGGGTGACGGTGGCCAAGATGGCCGAGGATCTCGGTGTCTCCGCCCTGGCAGTTCACGGCCGCACCCGCGCCTGTGGCTACCATGGCCAGGCCGAATTCGATACCATTGCCGAGATCGTGTCGGCGGTGAAGATACCTGTCTTTGCCAACGGCGACATCACCGGCGCGGAAAAGGCCCGCAAGGTGTTGGACTACACCGGTGCTGCCGCGGTCATGATTGGCCGGGCGGCTCAGGGACGTCCATGGATTTTCCGGGAAATCGCTCACTACCTCGCAACGGGGGAGCAATTGCCGGAGCCCTCACTGGATGAAGTCAGGGACATATTAATCACTCACTTGAGTGAGCTACACCGTTTCTACGGTGCGGTTATGGGGGTACGTATCGCCCGCAAACATGTGGGTTGGTACGTGAAAACACTCGCGGACAGCGACGACTTTCGCAAGACCTTTAACCAACTCGATTGCGCAGAAGCACAACATGCCAGCGTTCGTGAGTGGTTTGAACGCCGAATAACTAGAGGGGCAAAAGCGGCATGAATAACGAAGCACTGATTCCGGACACCAGCGATGTGGTGTCCGCTGGGGGACAGGTTCAATTGCAACAACCGCAGGCACTGCGCGATGCGGTTGAACAGGCGATGGAAAACTACTTCCGTCACCTGGATGGTCAGATGGTGACCGAAGTCTACGATATGGTGCTGTCTGAGATCGAAGCGCCGATGCTGGAAGTGGTGATGAAACACACCCGCCACAACCAGACCCGCGCCGCGCAGCTGCTGGGCCTCAACCGGGGAACCCTGCGCAAGAAGCTCAAGCGCTACGGTCTGCTGTAAGGCGACATGCCGCCCCGGGCAACACAGTACAGTGACGACCGGGCGGTAAAAATTCAGCGAGGGGGGATGGGTTGAACCCATCCCCCCTCGCTACTTTCTACCTATGATGAAATGGCTCGGTCCGGCCGCTTCAACGCGGCGCCTTCGGCCCATGATCCATTTCATCGTCGCCCCCGAAATGCTAGCGCAGATGTGTGAATCTTCTGGCATTCCGGTGGCTCGCGCGGCTTAGGCCGCGGCGGCACATCCATGTGCCTCACCAGCTCTTTTTAAACTTCAGATGGACGATGCGATATGACTGACAAGGTGGCCGTTCGCCGCGCGCTGATCAGCGTTTCTGACAAAACCGGGATTGTGGAATTTGCCCGCGAGCTCTCCAACATGGGCGTGGAAATCCTGTCCACCGGCGGCACCTACCGCCAACTCGGTGAAGCCGGTATCCCAGTGGTGGAAGTCTCCGACTACACAGGCTTCCCGGAAATGATGGACGGACGCGTAAAGACCCTGCACCCGAAAGTGCACGGCGGCATTCTTGGCCGTCGCGGTAAAGACGACGCGGTAATGACCGAACACGGCATCAAGCCCATCGACATGGTCGTGGTCAACCTCTACCCCTTCAAGGCCACCGTCGCCAACCCCAACTGCGACCTGCCCACCGCCATCGAAAACATCGACATCGGGGGCCCCACCATGGTCCGCTCCGCCGCCAAGAATCACAAAGACGTCGCCATCGTGGTCAACGCCCACAGCTACGACACCGTGATCGAGGAAATGAAAGCCAACGACGGCCAGCTCGGCTACGAAACCCGCTACGACCTCATGGTGCAAGCCTTCGAACACACCGCCCAGTACGACGGCATGATCGCCAACCACTTCGGCGCGCGTAACACGTCCAACGAAGCCCGCGAGTTCCCCAACACCTTCAACGTCCAGTTCGAAAAAGCCCAGGACATGCGCTACGGCGAGAACCCGCATCAAAAAGCGGCCTTCTACGTGGAAGCAGACGCCGAGGAAGCCTCCGTCTCCACTGCCACCCAGCTGCAGGGCAAGGAACTCTCCTTCAACAACGTCGCCGACACCGACGCCGCACTCGAGACCGTCAAACTGTTCGACGAGCCCGCCTGCGTCATCGTCAAGCACGCCAACCCCTGCGGCGTCGCCGTAGCCGCGGACATTAAAACCGCCTACGAACTGGCCTTCGCCACCGACCCGGAGTCCGCCTTCGGCGGCATCATCGCCTTCAACCGCGAACTGGACGCCGAAACCGCCCAGCTTATCGTCGACAAGCAGTTCTCCGAAGTCATCATCGCGCCCAAAGTATCCGAAGGCGCCGCCAAAGCCGTATCCGCCAAGCAAAACGTACGCCTGCTGGAATGCGGCGAGTGGGGTAGCGAACGCCCGGCGGCCTTCGACTACAAGCGCGTCACCGGCGGCCTGCTGATCCAGGAAAAAGACAACGGCATGGTTGCCAAGGAAGACCTGAAAGTCGTCACCAAGGTCCAGCCCTCTGACGAGCAACTGGACGAACTGCTGTTCGCCTGGAAAGTTGCCAAGATGGTCAAATCCAACGCCATCATCTACGCCAAAGACGGCCGTACCATCGGCGTCGGCGCCGGCCAGATGAGCCGCGTCAACTCCGCCCGCATCGCCGCCATCAAGGCCGAACACGCCGGCCTCGAAGTAAAAGGCGCAGTCATGGCCTCTGACGCCTTCTTCCCCTTCCGCGACGGCATCGACAATGCCGCCAAGGTAGGCATCAGCGCGGTCATCCAGCCCGGCGGCTCCATGCGCGACGACGAAGTCATCGCTGCAGCGGACGAGCACGGCATGGCGATGGTGTTTACCGGCATGCGTCACTTCCGTCACTGATCTGTCACTGACCTAGCGATTTAATATTCGCGCGTTATATGGGAAGGCCCTGTGGCTGGGGCCCCTTCCCGAGACCGTCTGCGGCCCGGATGGCCGCAGCCGAGCCCCCATGGATGGGTTTACGGCGTGTCTCGGGAAGGGGCACCAGCCACAGGGCCGCCACAGGACCGGCTTACGAAGCACTCAAATTTGCCCGCCTCCCCGGTTACTGCCCAGCAATACTGCGCGCGATGCTAAACTAGCCCACCTAAATAACAGGCACGGGGAAACTCAAGAATGAATATCCTGGTAATCGGCTCTGGTGGCCGCGAACACGCACTGGCCTGGAAGGCCGCGCAAAACCCCGCCGTAGACACCGTCTTCGTCGCACCGGGCAACGCCGGCACCGCCCGCGAACCCAAACTCCAGAACGTCAACATCGGCACCGACAACTTCTCCGCCCTGTCTGACTTCGTCGAAGAAAAAGGCATCACCCTCACCATCGTCGGCCCCGAAGCCCCACTGGTGGACGGCATCGTCGACTTCTTCAACAGCCGCGGCCACAACATCTTCGGCCCCGAAAAAGCCGCCGCCCAACTCGAAGGCTCCAAAGCCTTCACCAAAGAGTTTTTGGAACGCCACGGCATCCCCACCGCCGCCTACCAGAACTTCACCGAAGTCGAACCGGCGATCGAATACATCCGCGCCCAGGGCGCCCCCATCGTCGTCAAGGCCGACGGCCTCGCCGCCGGTAAAGGCGTCATCGTCGCCGAAACCATCGAGCAGGCGGAGCTGGCCGTGCGCGACATGCTCAGCGGCAACGCCTTCGGCGACGCCGGCTGCCGCGTCGTAGTCGAGGAATTCCTCACCGGCGAAGAAGCCAGCTTCATCGTCATGGTCGACGGCGAACACATCCTGCCCATGGCCACCAGCCAGGACCACAAGCGCGTCGGCGACGGCGACACCGGCCCCAACACCGGCGGCATGGGCGCCTACTCCCCGGCACCGGTAGTGACTCAGGACGTGTACGAGCGCGTGATGAAAGAAGTCATCGAGCCCACCGTCAAAGGCCTCGCCTCCGAAGGCATGCCCTACACCGGCTTCCTGTACGCCGGCCTGATGATCAACGCAGAGGGGGCGCCCAAGGTCATCGAGTACAACTGCCGCTTCGGCGACCCCGAAACCCAGCCGATCATGATGCGCCTCAAATCCGACCTGGTGGAGCTGTGCATGGCCGCAGTGGAAAAGCGCCTCGACAAAGTCACCGCCGAGTGGGACCCTCGCCCGGCGCTGGGTGTAGTCCTTGCCGCCCACGGCTATCCCGGCAGCTACCGCAAAGGCGACGCCATTTCCGGCCTGGACAAGGCCGATGGTGAAAATGCCAAGGTATTCCACGCCGGCACCGCGCTTGACGGCGAGCGCGTGGTCACCAGCGGCGGCCGCGTACTCTGCGCCACCGCCGTGGGCGAAACTGTGGCCGAAGCCCAGGAAAACGCCTACGAGTGCGCGCGCAAGATCTACTGGGAAGGCGCCTTCTACCGCAAGGACATCGGCTATCGCGCGGTAGAGCGGGAACAGTCCGAAAACGCGTAGTCAGTCTTTGAGGAATACGCCGATGAGCAGCCAACGCCAATTGACCGGACTCGACCGCCTGCTGCTGCAGGCGGATCGCGCCTTGCGCACCCTGAGCCCCGGCTCACCCTGTCACGAGCGGCTGTCGCCGGCCAGATCCGTCGATGAAGCGGAACTGTCGGACAGCGAACGCCGCCATGCGGCAGGCCTGATGCGGGTTAATCACAGCGGCGAGGTGTGTGCCCAGGCGCTATACCAGGGGCAGGCGCTGACCGCCAAACTGCCGCAGGTGCGCGAGGAAATGGAACACGCGGCCGACGAGGAGATCGATCACCTGGCCTGGTGCGAGCAGCGCCTGCGGGAACTCGACAGCCGCCCGAGCCTGCTCAACCCTCTCTGGTACAGCCTGTCCTTTGGGATAGGCGCCGCAGCGGGCAAGATCAGCGATCGGGTCAGCCTCGGCTTTGTTGCGGCCACCGAGGAGCAGGTGTGCAAGCACCTGGAGAGCCATTTGCAGAGGCTACCGGCGCAGGACGAGAAAAGCCGCGCAGTGGTGGAACAGATGCTGGTGGACGAGGCCAGGCACCAGCACGCTGCGCTGGACGCCGGCGGCGCACGCTTTCCCGGCCCGGTAAAAGGCCTGATGACCCTGGTCTCCAGGGCGATGACGTCGGCCAGTTACCGGGTTTAGCTACCGGGTCTAAGCCTCCCGCCGCCAATAAAAAACCCCGAGTCTCAGCGAGGCTCGGGGTTTTCTGTATCTGGTCGAGAGGAGACCTGAAACGTCAGATCTCTTCAATCCGGTAGGAGTGCACAATCTCCACTCCCGCCTTGCCCAGCATGATGGAGGCGGAACAGTACTTCTCCGCGGACAGCTCTACCGCCCGCGCCACCTGCGCCTCCTTGATATTGCGACCGCGCACCACAAACTCCATCTCGATCTTTTCGAACGGCGCCGGGACCGTGTCCGGGCGGTGTCCCTTGAGTTCCACATGGCAACCGATCACGTCCTGGCGGGCCTTTTCCAGGATACTCACCACGTCGTAGGAGGCGCAGCCGCCCACGCCCAGCAGGATCATTTCCATCGGGCGCACACCGTTGTTCTTCTGGCCGCCTTCCATTACCACGGCATTGCCACTGCCAGATTCGCCCAAGAATGTCAGACCATTCACCCAGGTCACCCGACCCTGCATAACACCGCCCGCCATGGAACTCTCTCCTTCAGATTTGATGAGGGCCGGGAGCTTATCACACCCGTCGCCGGATTCCGCGACACAGCGCGTTCCTGGACTATCGTACTACCTTCTGCACCATAGTAAGCCTTTACTTACGGTGGTTGTAAGCGCCGTCTACAACCGCTATAAACAACACCCGACCCAGCCCTTCGCAAATAGTGGCCCAGATCACATTGCGGAGCTTTGCCGCGCCCAGCCCCTGTTGGCACCGGTGTTTTAGCGGGATAATCATTTTTTACCCGGGATCAGGCACAAAAAATTCTAGAAAAGGAGTAGATCCGTGACGGTCGCTACCGAAGATACCCTGTCTACTGGCAACATTGAGGACTTCCTCGCCCATTGCCACCGCCGCCGCTACCCGGCCAAGAGCACTATCATCTACGCCGGTGATCGCTGCGAATCCCTGTATTTCATCATGCGCGGCTCGGTGACCGTGCTGATCGAAGACGACGAAGGCCGCGAAATGATCGTCGCCTACCTGAACGACGGCGACTTCTTCGGTGAAATGGGTCTGTTCGACCAGGACACCCGCAGCGCCTGGGTGCGCACCAAGACCGAGTGTGAAGTGGCGGAAATTTCCTACAACAAGTTCCAGGAACTGAGCCGTCAACATCCGGAATTCCTGTTTGCTCTGGCCACCCAGATGGCCGGCCGCCTGCGCAACACCACCCGCAAGGTGGGTGACCTGGCGTTCCTCGATGTCACTGGCCGCGTGGCCCGCACCCTGCTCGACCTGTGCAACGAGCCGGACGCGATGACCCATCCGGAAGGCATGCAGATCAAGATCACCCGCCAGGAAATCGGCCGTATCGTCGGCTGCTCCCGCGAGATGGTGGGCCGTGTGCTGAAGACCCTGGAAGAGCAGGGACTGGTGTCGGTAAAGGGCAAGACCATGGTGGTCTACGGCACCCGCTGACCATAGCGCGCTTCCGGGTACAAAGGCGATCCACTGGGATCGCCTTTTTTGTATCCATCGCCGGTGGGGGCTCCAAGACCGTGGCGGTGACTCACGAGCCGCGACACTAGAATTCCGTCAAGGAAGTCCGAGGGACTCATCTATGCGGAATCGTTACGGGTCTGTTCAACGGTATTGCGCTGTATCGCTTTTTGCGATGCTCATTCTGCTACTTGTCTCCGCCTGCGGCAGGCAGGCGGAGACAGACAGACCCGCCTACCCTGACGGTGTCCCCTTTATCAATTACATCGAGACCGGTGATCTCAGTGAGATCAAGAAGCGTGGGGTTATTCGCTTCGTCAATATATCCGGTCCCGAGGAAGACATGCTGCCGCGCGACAGTATAGTCACCCTCAGGAGTCTTGAGCTCGCCAACAAGCTGGCGGAAAAGTTGAAGCTCGAACCTCAGTGGGTCAAAGCCGATTCCCCCCAGCAAGCGCTCGAACTGGTGCAGTCCGGCAAGGCCGACGTAGCGGCCTATACCCTGACCGACACACCGGCGCGCCGGGAGCTGGTGGATTTTACCGTGCCGCTGATGCAAGCCCGCCACAAACTGATTACCGGCAGTGATGGGCCAGACATCAGCGATCCCCGGCGGCTCCACGACGTCGAACTGATCGTACATCCGGGCTCTTCCTACGTGGATACCGCCAACCGCCTGCTTGCGGAGCTACCTCAGGCAAATCTGTCCATTGTGAAAGTGGCGACCTATGAGAATCGCGATGTCTTGGCGGATCTACTGAACGAAAAAGACAACCGCGTAGCCATCCTTGATGACTTTATCGCCGATGATATGCGGAATTATCGAGACGATGTACGCATCGGGGCCAACGTCTCGGAGAGTGAAAACATCGCCTGGGCAGTGCGCAAGGATTCAAAGCAGCTGCTCGCTACCGTCAACAACTTCCTCACCAGGAACCTGGTCAAAGCGCCGAATGATCGCATTGCCAATTGGAAAGAGATCAAACAGTCCGGCGTGATCCGTTTTCTGACCTATAACCGCCCCTCGGTGTACTACCTCTGGAAAGGTGTGCTGATGGGCTTTGATTACGACCTCGCCAAGGCCTTCGCCGATAAACACGGGTTGCAGCTGCAGGTGATCGTCGTCCCCTATGACGAAACACTTATCGACTGGCTGAAAGCCGGTCGCGGGGACTTTGCCGGCGCCGTCAAAAATATCACCCAGGAGCGTATTGATCAGGGTATCGCCTTCACCACCTCCTATCGGGAAACCCCGGAGCAAGTGGTGAGCAACCGCAAGAAACCCAAGATCGAACAGGTCCAGGATCTGGCCGGGCGCACGCTGACCCTGCGCGCCTATTCACCATTCATCGCCACCGGTCGCGCGCTGGAACGTAGCGGCATCGACGTGAACGTCGAAGTTGCGCCACCGGAAATGTCCATTGCGGAAATCGTCGCCAAGATTGCCGCGGGGGAGCTCGATGCTACCATCATCGACTCCGACGACATCCTGATGGCCGCGTCACTGCAAGCCGACCTGCTGCCGGGCACCCTGGTCAGCGACCCGAGACCCCAGGGCTGGATGGTGATGCCGCAGAACCGGGAGCTGCTGAAAAAGCTCGACATATTCCTGGCCAAATACCGCAAGACAGAGCAGTACCAGCAGAAAATTGCCGCCTATTTCGAACCGAATAAGCGATTTACCCAACGGGTTTCCGCGCGGGTTATTCCGGGCAAAGATCTGTCGCCCTACGACGAGCTGGTAAAAAATTCCTCCGTGGAGCACGGATTCGACTGGCGCCTTCTCGTCGCGCAGATGTGGCAGGAAAGCAACTTCAATCCCAAGGCCGTCTCGCCGGTGGGTGCACAGGGCCTGATGCAGGTAATGCCGGCAACGGGAGAGGAAATGGGTTACCCACCGCCGCTGTTCGAACCAGACCGCAATATCCAGGCAGGTGTTAAATACCTGCACTGGGTGCGCGATCGCTTTGAACCGACACTGCCGACCATCGAGAAACTCTGGTTTACCCTCGCCTCCTACAATGCGGGCTATGGCCATCTACTCGACGCCCGTCGGCTGGCGGCGGAGTTGGGGCTGGATCCGAATGTATGGTTCGGCAATGTCGAGGTGGCGATGCTGAAACTGTCTGAGCCCCAGTACTTTACCAAGGCCCGCTACGGCTACGTGCGCGGTGCGGAACCGGCCCAGTATGTGCGCAATATCAGCGGTCTTTACAACGCCTATGCCGACATCGCCAGTGGCGACATCAGCGTACATGAACCTCAGCCTTTCTTTGGCGCGCCGACAGTGACGCCCCCATGGCGCTCCCAACGGCAACAGCCTTAATGGATGGACGCTGCGGTACCTGAACAGCAGCGGGCCGGGCGTGGGTGCCTCTCAGCGTTCGCCGCCTCATCTCCAGCCGCAGGTCGCAGAAACGATAACAACAATTGCCATTTGCAGTGGCGTTGCCGCCCTACAAGTTGATATGATGTATCATATTTTTAAATCAACGGCGCCACCAATGTCCCAACACGTGCAATTTTTCCACTTACCAACGATGACCACCGCCGCTCTTCTCCTTGGCCTCTGGCAAAGCGCCTGCGCCCAGGAAACAGACAACGACGACAGGGTTGAGGAAGAAGTTGTCGTCATTGCGCAAAAGCAGCCCTACCGCGGTGACGTTAACCCTGAGTCCCTGCCGCAGTCTGTGCAGATCCTTTTCGGCGACCTGTTCGCCGCGCAGGGCATTACGGACCTGCAGTCCGCCCTGGATCTCGCGGGGAGCGTGGCGCGGCAGAATGATCTCGGCGGCATCCAGACCACCTATGCGATCCGCGGATTTGCCGGGGATGAAAGCATGCCCAGTGGTTATCTGGTCAACGGTTTTAGCGCGGGGCGCGGCTTTAGCGGACTCAGAGACGTCTCGAACGTCGAGCGGATGGAAATAATGAAAGGGCCGGGATCCGCGCTCTATGGACGCAGTGAACCCGGTGGCACCATCAATCTCGTCACCAAGAAACCGCAGTTTACAACTGAAGGCTACCTGCAGGCTTCAGCGGGCAGCTACGACAGCTACCGACTCGAAGGCGACTATACCGGGCCGCTGAACGAGAACATCGCCTACCGTATCAACGGTGCCGTTGCCGATTCCACCGGTTTCCGCCATACCCAACCGCGCAAATACGCACTGGCCCCCTCCGTGCTGTTCCATCTCTCCGAGCACACGACACTCTCCTACGAACTGGAACTGGTGCGGCAACAGGCACTGTTCGACCGCGGTATTGTCGCAGTCGGTGGCGACCCGGATGTATTGCCGGTCACCCGATATCTTGGCGATCCGGAAAACGGCCCCTCGGAAATCCGTGCGGCGGGCCACCAGATGGTGCTTCAGCACGAACTGCAAAACGGGTGGACGCTGCTCGGCGGCCTGGGCTACCGGGATTCAACGCTGACCAGTTACTCGGCGGATGCAGAACTTTCCGACGGCCGGCAGCTCCTGTTGACCGATGGCCGCACCCTGACCCGCCAGCGCCGCTCGCGAGATTACGCCGCGGACGATCTTTCCGGCAGACTGGAACTGACCGGCAGCCTCGCCACCGGGCCGTTGACCCACCACCTGCTGCTGGGCGCCGATGCCTATGAATTCGAACTCGACTTTTCCCTCGGCCGCTGGCGCGTGGATTACGGATCCATGGATCCCACCTATGCCATCGATATCTTTAACCCGGACTACACAGGTGTGCGTCCACAGCCGGCACCCCAGATCAATCAACTGCAGGTGCAGCGCACCCGTGGGATCTACCTCCAGGACCAGATAGACCTGACGGACCAGTGGAAAATGCTGCTGGGCGTACGCTTTGATGATTTCGACCAGAGCATCGACGACCGCCTGAGTGGCCTGCGCAGTACCATGGCACAGACCGCTACCAGCCCCCGCGCCGGACTGGTGTTTGAAGCCACACCCGAGCTGTCGATTTACGCCAGTTTCTCCGAGGGATTCCGCCCCAACACAGGCTCCGATTACTACGGCACCGCGTTCGATCCAGAGGAGAGCAGTTCCTATGAAACCGGAATCAAGGCCGCCACCGAAGACGGCCGTACCACCGCTACCCTGGCCCTGTTCCGCGCCAAGAAATCCAATGTACTGACCGCAGATCCCGCCAACCCGGGTTTTTCCGCCGCGCTGGGTGAGGCCCAGAGTGAAGGGGTGGAAGTGGATCTGAGTGCAGAGCTCGCGCGCAACCTGAACCTGATATTCTCTTACGCCTATGTCAACGCAGAAACCAGTAACGATGTGGTCAATCTGGACTGGGGTGTGGAAATTCCAGCGGGCAGCCGCCTGATCAACATTCCACAGCACGCCGGTCATCTGTCACTATCGCAGGACTTTACCATTGCCGGCGCGCCGGCTTCCGTGCGCCTGGGCGTGCAATATGTAGACGAGCGCCTGGGGGAAACTGTGGATCCGGATTATGTGCTGCCGGCCTACACACTGCTCAACCTGTCTGGTTCGTACACACCCGCCGCCAAGGTGGCGCTGTTTGCCCATATCGACAACCTGCTGGATGAGCGCCATTACGTCAGTTCCTATCACAAATTGTGGACCATGCCGGGAGCACCGCGCACATTCAGCGTCGGCATCCGCTACGATCTGTAAACCCGATTTCGAAACAACGGTACCAAGAAGCTCAAAATGACCGCTGTATCCACGTTTTCTGCAAGCACCGGTGCTGGCGCAGTTGTGAATAAATCGCGTATTGCCTCTATCGATATCATGCGCGGTCTGGTGATCGTGCTGATGCTGATCGACCATGTGCGCGAACGGTTCTACCTGCACATGCAGGTATCCGATCCCATGGACGTGCCCAATACCGATCCCGCGTTGTTCTTTACCCGGCTGTCTGCACATATCTGTGCGCCGACCTTCGTGTTTCTGACCGGACTCTCGGCGTGGCTGTACGCCCATCCGAGCAGGGGTGGGGTGCGCTCACCCAGCGGGTTTCTGTTCAAACGCGGATTGTTCCTGGTTTTGCTGGAAGTGACCCTGGTGAACTTTTCCTGGGCCGGAAGCTTCGGCACGTTCTGGCTGCAGGTAATCTGGGCAATCGGCCTCAGCATGATGGCCCTGTCCCTGATCGTGAAATGTCCGCGCTGGGCAATCGGGGCAATCGGCTTCGCCATCGTGTTTGGCCACAATCTGCTTACACCGGTTGGCTTCCAGCCCGGTGAGTTTGGCTACAGCCTGTGGACCATACTGCACGACCGCGGTTTCCTGCTGAACACCGAGGCACTGCGGATCAAGATCAGTTATCCGCTATTGCCGTGGATCGGGGTGATTGCGCTGGGGTACTTTGCCGGCCCCCTGTATGCGCGTACCACAGATGCGTTTGCCCGCCGCAAAACGTTGGTAGCCATGGGATTGGGTTGCCTGGCACTGTTGCTGGTGTTGCGCGGTTTCAATATTTACGGTGAAACCCTGCCGTGGGTGGCCGGCGAAACCGCTCTGCAGACCGCAATGTCGTTCGTCAACTTCACCAAGTATCCACCTTCCCTGGACTTCCTGTTGCTGACACTGGGCATTACCTTCCTGTTGCTGGCCTGGTTTGAAAACCGACAGGGCAAATTGATGGACGTGCTGGAAGTGCTCGGCTCAGCCCCGATGTTTTTCTACATCCTGCATCTCTATGTACTGCTTATTCTCTATCAGATAGTGATCGCGGTAGCCGGACCCAATCACGGTGACCTGTTTGGCGTCGACCATATCTGGTGGGTCTGGATCATCTCCGCGGCGCTTACTCTGGTGCTCTATTTCCCCACTAAAGCCTTTGCGCGTTTCAAACACTCAACCAGTGTGGGATGGGTGAAGTACTTCTGAGTGACGACGGTAGCTATTTTCGTGCTTCATGCACCGCGCCTAATACTGTAAACCGCGACCCAGTGACTGCCGGTAGGCGCCTGCCGCTGGTATCAGGGCAATCACCAGCGCAGACACGACGCCTATCGTGCCCATAATCAAATCGACACGGATAGGATGCGGTTGAACCGGTCTCTCGCCTGGGTGCGAATCTGCTCACAGCGAGATAAAAACCAGCGCCTCCTGTGCCGAAAACACGCTAATGCATTCTATGGAGAATACAGCGGCTATCCGATAACCAATGCTTACATTGGTGCTCCACACGCTATTGAAGCAACTCTTTCAATGAATTTCTAAGCCAGTGATTCGCAACGCTCTCCCCGCGCTACAACGTATTCACCCCTGTAAGAAAAGGTAAATACGTTGCGCTTCCCTGCGCACAGCTCCGTTATTACTTGCTTTCTGGTTTCAGCCCGCGGCGGATGAGCAGTGCATCGGTGGTTGGTTCCTTGCCCCGGAACTTGACGTAGGACGTCATCGGCGGGCGGGAATTACCCACTTCAAGGATGTGCTTGCGATACAGGTCACCATTCTTCCGCGTCAACCCACCGCGATCACGCAGATAGGCGAAGGCGTCGGCGGCCAGAATTTCACTCCACATATAAGCGTAGTAACCGGCGGAGTATCCGCCGCCAATGGAGTGGGCAAAATACGTAGACTTGTAACGCGGCGGCACCGCCGGCAGGTCGACGCCGTGCTTCGCCAGCGCCTCGGCTTCAAACTGCTCTACATCCTGTGGCGGCGCGTCGGCTGGCAGTGAATGCCATTCCATATCCAGCAGCGCAGCCGACATATACTCCAGGGTGTCGAAGCCCATATTGAAGTTCTTGGCCCTCAGCACCTTGTCCAGCAGCACTTTGGGAATGGGCTCTCCCGTCTTGTAGTGGTAGGCATAATTGGCCAGCACTTCTGGATCGCTCGCCCAGTCTTCTTCAAAGGTGGAGGGGAACTCAACGAAATCCCGGGATACGTTGGTGCCAGCAAGGCTCGGATAATGCACCTTGGAGAACATGCCGTGGAGTCCGTGCCCGAGCTCGTGAAACATGGTGGTGACATGATCAAAGCTGACCAGCGTCGGTTCACCCTCGGGGCCTTTGGGAATGTTCATCACGTTGACGACTACCGGCTTCTGTTCCAGCAGCTCCGACTGCCCCACAAAGGAACTCATCCATGCGCCACCGCGTTTGCCCTCGCGCGCAAAATAATCCGCATAAAATATTGCCAGACTCTTGCCGTCGTGATCGAACAGTTCATACGCTTTTACATCCGCGTGGTAAACCGGTAGATCCGGGCGCGGCTCAAAGCGCACACCGTACAAGCGGTTCATGGTGTAAAACAGTCCGTCGTTCAGAACCCGGTTGAACTCGAAGTAGTTGCGTACCTCACTTTCATCCAGATCATACTTTTCCTGACGGACTTTCTCTGCGTAGTAGGCCCAGTCCCACGGTTGTACGTCAAAATCACCGCCTTCACGCGCGATCAAGGCCTGAATATCGGCCTGCTCGGCTTTGGTATTTTTAACCACGGCTGGCACCATGGAGTTCAACATGCTGAAGACGTTTTCCGGCTTCTCCGCCATAGTGCTATCCAACTGGTACTCGGCCCAGTTGTCGTATCCCAGCAGGTCCGCTTTTTGCGCCCGGATCTGCACCAGGCGCTGGACCAGCGGGCGGTTGTCCAGCTCACCGGATGTGCCGCGCTGGGCAGAGGCTTCCCAGATACGCTGACGCAAGCCGCGATTGTTCAATGAGGCGAGTACCGGCTGACGTGTCGTGTTGGTAATGCTGATCAGGTACTTGCCTTCGTAACCAGCATCGGCAGCCGCCTCTGACGCGGCTTTGATTTCGCTTTCCGAAAGACCATCCAACTCGTTTTTGTCCTCCACAACCACAGCGATCTCTTTGCTGAGTTTCAGCAAATTCTGGCTGAATTCCGTGGTGAGCTTGGAGTGTTCTTCATTCAATGCACGCAGCGTAGCTTTCTGCTCAGCGGAAAGCTTCGCGCCCGCCTTGACGAAATTATCGTAGTACTCTTCCAGCAAACGTTGCGACTCCGCATCCAGCTCTTTAGCGACGCGCTGGTTGTAGAGGGTTTCAACTCGCTTAAACAGGTCGGCATTCAGATAAATGCTGTCGGAATGTGCCGCGAGCATCGGGGCCAATTCACTCTGCAGAGTCCGGCGGGCTTCGTTACTATCGGTACCGACCAGGTTGAAGAAGACGCGGGATACCCGTGTCAGCAGCGAGCCGGCTTGCTCCATCGCCACAATCGTGTTGTTGAAACTGGCAGGTTCAGGATTTCCGACAATGGCCTGGATTTCCCGCAGGTGTTCGGCCATGCCCTGCTCAAAAGCAGGTTTAAAGTGCGCATCTTCAATCTGGTTGAAATTCGGCGCCTGGTATTGGAGGGAGCTTGGACGCAGTAGCGGATTATTTTCTATTACCGGCGAAGTTTGATCTCCAGTTATCTGGGCCTTCTCGGATGCCGGTGCCACTTTTTTGGAGCCCGTTTCAGACGGATCTGAACACCCAGCCATCGTTACTATGGCTACCGCGAGCAGGGATTTGCGCATTTCATTCTCCAGAATTGAATTTCGACCGTTGCGTCAAAAACCAAAACGGA
Source organism: Microbulbifer sp. SH-1 (assembly GCF_011326135.1). Classification (NCBI taxonomy): domain Bacteria; kingdom Pseudomonadati; phylum Pseudomonadota; class Gammaproteobacteria; order Cellvibrionales; family Microbulbiferaceae; genus Microbulbifer; species Microbulbifer sp. SH-1. Next base: position 2,790,556 of record NZ_CP046948.1, read on the forward strand.
GTCCTTGCCAGTTCGAAGATCAGTCCACTCGACGGGAAACAGGTTTTTGTGATACACAACTTCACATGACTGCATGTCATCGCAACAATATATCATCCCGGCGCTCAGCGGAAATTCCGCCTTCCACCATTTATCGCGCTAATAGGGCGATTCATCTCGGCAGTGTACTTGCGAGCTTTCAGTCACCTACGCTACCGAGCGGCCAAAATGCAGGTGTAGACGAACCGACCAGTCAATCAGCGCTCAACGCATTGAGCAAGGCTGATTCCAGCGCGCACCAGTTCCGAGGCTCCTGAACAATTACTTCCACTCGGCTGTCAATTGCGTCATCCAAATCCATGACACTCAGGACGTCACCGGATTTATTAAAGCCGAAAACACCCTGCCCGGTAATGAAGACACCTTTTACCCGCTCTGCATCCGCACCACTAATCAGTGCAAACAGCTGATCGTAATCAAATACCATCATCGGATCAAAACGCCAACCACAACTGTAGTAACCGCCTCCCCGGTTTTCCTTGCGCAAGTAGCCGCACTCGGGAAGCGCCTCATCTTCAGCAGAAGGTAGCGATTGATGTATGTGGGGGTAATTTTCTTCAACTTGAAAATTACTGGGCCCGTGTAACCACTCCAGTTGGATACGACCCTGTTCAACGGCTAACAGCGACTCCTCAGTATCCTTTCCCAGAAATCCGAGAAAGCGGCGGAGATTTTCCAGCTCCCGCTCACCATAGAGATCCACTTTGTTGGCAACCACCAGATCGGCGACCTCCAGTTGCTGCCGGAAGGTGTCGCTCTTCAGGTAGCGGTCGTCCTCGATGCAACGCGCATCCACCAGAGCGAGCGTAGCGCGCAGATCCAGAACGCCGCTCGCTACCTGGCCGGCGAGCGTACCCAGCACTTCCTGCGGGTGACCGAGACCAGTGGGTTCAATCAGTAAACGGTGCGGCCTGGCTCTGGTCAGCAGCTGATTCAGCGCAACCTGCATTGGCAGGCCGGCGCTACAGCACATGCAGCCGCCGGGCACTTCCCGGATAAACAGTTCTCCATCCCGGGAGGAACCAAACAGCCCGCCATCGACACCCACCTCGCCGAATTCATTGACGAGTACCGCCCAGCGCTCACCGGAAGGTTTTTTGTTCAGCAGATGACGGATGGCAGTCGTCTTGCCGACACCGAGAAACCCGGTAATGACATTGACCGGTACGCCACGAATCGCCTCCCGTTTCTGCACTAGGCAGCACTCCGCTCTGCACAGTCGTCGCAGAGGCAATCCAGCTCCAGTTGCGATGTCTGCAGACGGTAGCCAGCCCCCTCGACGGTCTCCCGCAGGGCGGCGATTACTTCGGGCTTGATACCGATTTCCCGCACTTTGTTGCAGCGACTGCAGATCAGGAACTGCGGCGTCTGGTGGCTGTGGTCACAGGCAATATGAGCACAGGCGAGGTACTTGTTTTCAGAATTGAGCTTGTGGGCCAGATTCTCTTCGGCCAGAAAGTCCAACATTCTGTATACCGACATAGCGGGGATAGATTCACCGTAATCGCGACCATACTGCTCCGCGATTTCGTAGGCGGAGAGTGGTGTCTTGGAGCGCAGCAATATGGCGAGCACATTCTTGCGCTTCTCGGTCAGACGGGCGCCGGAGGTACGGCAGCTCTGCTCGGCAGCCCCCAGGGTGCGTTTGAGTTGGGATGCTTTCATGGGCTATTTCAGTTGCAGCTGGTTGTGTTGTGCGGTGAGCGTGGTGGCTCCCTGTCTCTCAGGGGTCAACCACTGCACCTTGATCTCGTGAATGTCGGGAAAGCTCAAAAACAGCGCCATATTGACACCACTGAGCTGCGCCAGATTATCACACTGGAAGCGGTAACTGACACGGAAACTGGCGTGTCCGCCCAGCCCCCTGCCAGCGAGAGGTACATCTACCCGGGCACTCCACAGGCGACCGCCGGCCCGTTGGCTCTAAGCAGGCTGCCCCTCGTGTTTAATCGCTACACAGCAGGCGGCGGTTTGCCCAGTGAGCAGCCACCAACAGACTGGCGCCGATTGTGCTGACCACCAATTCCCAGTGCCCTTCAAGTCCCAAGGCCACCGCAAGCATCAGTATCGACACCCCGGAAAAGCCAGCAATCATCACTGCGGGACGCCGATGTTGGCGACAAGCCGCAGGAAAGCTCGCCAAAGCAATGAGTACTGCCAGCGCCAGCAGCACCAAGTGCAGCATCTCGTCTTGTACAACGGCACTCAGCACTCCCGCGCCTCCCAGCACAACAAGTAGTGGCGCTGTCAGGCAGTGCAGCAAGCACAGACCTGTAACAAAAATGCCCGCGGTATCTTTCATCTTCATTTCTCCGCTTAGCAATGGGATAACAGGGCTTGGTGTAGATCGGGCGTTACACGATGATTCCCACACAAGCATGATACAGTGTATCATATCAATCAGAAGATGAAAGCGGTCTCGGCGTCCCCCCTCTGGACATCACCGAGACTGTCAATAAACACGTGGCGACGCCACCTTCAGCCCAATATGGAGATCCCCGCATGCGAGAGCGCCTGCCCGTCACCGTTCTTTCCGGCTTTTTAGGCGCCGGCAAAACCACCCTGTTGAATCAAATCCTCAACAATCGCGACGCCCTGCGCGTAGCGGTAATCGTCAATGACATGAGCGACGTCAATATCGATGCCGGGCTCGTCAACAATGAAATACGCCTCAACCGCACAGAGGAAAAGCTCGTCGAAATGAGCAATGGCTGCATCTGCTGCACACTGCGGGAAGACCTGCTGGTAGAGGTCGCGAGACTGGCGGAAGAAGGTCGCTTTGACTGCCTGGTAATTGAATCCACCGGCATTTCCGAACCTCTGCCAGTCGCGGAAACTTTTACTTTCGCGGATGAAGAGGGGAATAGCCTCTCCGAAATTGCACGGCTGGACACGATGGTCACAGTAGTCGACGGGGCGAATTTCCTCCGGGATTACCGCGCGGCGCAATCATTGAAGGAAGCTGGTGAATACCTGAGCGATGAGGATGAGCGCAATGTAGCCGATCTGCTTGTAGACCAGATTGAGTTCTGCGATGTCCTGCTCATCAGTAAAGTCGATTTGATTGATGCACAACACCTGGAGGAGTTAAAGGCGGTGCTGCGCGGCCTCAATACCCGCGCGGAAATCCTGCCGATGGAGAAAGGCAATATACCCATCGACAAAGTCGTGAACACCGGAAAATTTAATTTTGAACAGGCGCAACAGGCACCGGGATGGCTGAAAGAAATGCGCGGAGAACATATTCCGGAGAGTGAAGAATACGGAATTACCAGCTTTACCTACCGCGCGCGCCGTCCGTTCCATCCGCAACGCGTGCACGACTTTTTTACTAATCCGCAACTCAGTGGTCGACTGCTGCGCTCCAAAGGTTTTTTCTGGCTGGCCAGCCGCCCGGATTACGCGGGTTCGTGGAGCCAGGCCGGCGGCATCGCCCAGCACGGGGCAGCGGGGTATTTCTGGAGCGCGGTGCCGCGAAATGAATGGCCAGAGAATACGGAGCAGCAGCAGTACATTCTCGACCACTGGCAAGAACCCTTTGGCGATAGACGCCAGGAGCTGGTATTTATCGGTCAGAACCTGACACCGGACTGGCTGCAGCGAAAGCTCGATGAATGCCTGTTGGACGATGTGGAAATGGATGCAGGAGAAGTTGTCTGGCGAACCTTTGCGGATCCATTTCCCAGCTGGGATTAGCCGTCGACCACCGGCCGATGCGGCATATGTCCGTACACCTTATGTTTCAACGCAACCTCAACTCAGGTTTCGATAAAATCCCCTCCATTCGGGTGAACTACCTGGCCGGTGAGATAGGAAGCGTCTCTGCTGGCCAGAAAGACAAAACAGGTGGCAACCTCACAGGGCTGGCCAGCCCGCCCCATTGGGGTGCCGCTACCAAAGTCCGCCACGTCTTCAGCAGAAAAGGTCGCAGCTATCAGCGGTGTCCATATCGGTCCCGGTGCCACACCATTCACCCGTATGCCACGATTTACCAAGGACTTCGCCAAAGAGCGGGTAAACGTGGTGATCGCACCCTTAGTGCTGGAATAGTCAATTAAATGCTGACTGCCGCGGTAGGCCGTTACCGATGTGGTATTCAGGATCACACCGTCGCTGGGCAAATGCTTAAGCGCTGCCTGGGAAAAATAGAAAAAATGAAAAAGGTTGGTTGCGTAGGTGTCCGTTAGCTGCTGAGCAGAGATATCTTCAATATCTTCGGTCGGGTGCTGCTGAGCGGCGTTGTTCAGAAGAATATCCAGGCGACCAAAGTTCTCGACGGCACGTTTGACACAGTCCTGGCAAAACGCTTCGTCACGCACATCGCCTGACAACAACAGGCACCGACGTCCCTCACTCTCGACCAGTGCTCTGGTTTCGGCCGCGTCTTCGTCTTCATTCAGGTAGACGATGGCCACATCCGCCCCCTCACGGGCGAAGTGCACAGCCGTAGCGCGGCCGATACCGCTGTCGCCTCCGGTGATCAGCGCGACCCTCCCTACCAGCTTGTCACTTCCTCGATAATCATCGCGAATAAATACCGGCGGCGGTTCCATGGCGTGTTCGCGCCCCGGCTGTTTTTTCTGACTCTGTGCTGGCCGCTTTTTCTGCTGCCTGCTAAAATCGTCCGACATTTTTCTTCCCTGACATTCTCACTTGAATCTTACCTTAAGCTGATCGCGCAGCGGCTTCATGGATCAATGCCTTTTCTCACTAGGTCGCCCATAGCCTGCTTGCCTTTTCCAATCGCGCTGCATCCGAGATAGCGCAAAACACTCGGATTCTTGAGAAATTCAATTTCCGAGTAGTCTACGATTTGCCACTGATTGCCGGATGGATCGTAAAAATTCAGAAATTTTCCTTCAGCCACATCGATCTCTTGTTCATTCAGCAACTTTTCGACCCTATCCTTGTCATCCACGACAAGACCGAAATGTCGATGGTTATCTTTGGCATCATCGGAGGATTTCATCAGGGCAATGAATTGATCACCCAGTTCAATAAATGCCATTTCATCACTTTTCGACCTAAGAGAGAAATCAAAAAAACGTTCCAAAAATTCTAACTCTTCCTCGATATCCCGAACTTCCAATGCTACGTGATTGATACCGATCAATTTCGGCTTGCTGTCATTTGCCATTACCAGGTCCTGTGTTTATCGCACGTCCTGAAGTGCACTACGGTATTTTTCAGGAAGGTCGCCCTCACGAAACTGAATGTTTTCTGCATTTTCTGGCAGTTCAACAATCTGACTAAACTGGGAGCTACTCTCTTCGACTCTGGTAGGTTTTACTTCGTACTCGGTGCCGGTATCACTGCGCTCGGCGGCGTACCCGGAACGATGATAACCTTCTCTGGTTCGCTCATACTCGACTTTCACACCGAACACTTTTGAACCAGATTGCTTTTCGAAGTGGCCGACGTCCCAGCCTGTAACATCCCCTGCGATGTAGACACGCTTTACCTTTGGATATGTCGCAGAACCTTCCCCGCGGGTCGCCTGCTCCAGATCGTAGGTGACATACATCTCTTTCGCGCCGCCTTTGTATTTTGACTCTGTGGACTGATATCCGTTGGATTCACCTTCACTGCTCATTAGGCGTTCCCCCAGGATTCGTCGTAATCCGCTTCAGTGTCAATCTCTTCCGCACGCCGATTAATCTTGCGCGCCGTAATTCCAAATTCCTCTTCTGCGGTTTGGCGAATTTCACCAATGTCATCACCGAATTTTTCTTTCCAGGAGTGCGCGTGAGAGAGGGTGACCAGATAACCAGCACGCCGATACAGCTCGGTAAGTGCGGCCCGGTCACTTGCTTCATCTACGTCATCGCGGATTTTAAGTGCCACTTCCCGCAAGTCGGTTTTGTTGTCAATGCCTTCATATATGTGCCTGTCGTCTGCCATCACCTTGCCCTCAGTTTTTGCTTCCCAGCCTGTTCCGGTTCTTCCAATAGTAGAGGAACCAATTGGGCGATTAGCGCCAATGGACTATCTGAAGTCGATGATCCCGCCCCCTTCCCGTTCAGCGCCCTATCAGTTCATCGAGAAAATCCAGCAACAAGCGCACCTTGGGCGACAGATGGCGGTTATGTGGGTAGATTCCCCAGATGCCGTCATCTTCCTCGCGGTAATGCTCCAGCAGGGGCACCAGTCGCCCTGCCTTAAGATCCTCGTCCACGTAATAATCCGGCAACTGCACAATACCGATCCCCTTCAGCGCGGCATCCACCAGTGCGCGTCCGCTGTTACAGCGGATACTGCCGCTGACGCGGATATTCCGGGAGCGGCCCTGCTCGCGGAAACGCCAGTAATCCAGAGTGCCGGGCAGGCAATTGTGCTGCCCCAGCTCCGACAGACTCTGGGGCTCGCCGTGAGTAGAGAGGTAGTGCGGGGAGGCGCAGACGTAGAGGGTGCGCGAGCCCAATCTTCGCGCCATCATGCTGGAATCCGTGAGCTTGCCGAGGCGGATGGCGAGGTCGTACCCCTCTGCCACCAGGTCGAGTTTCTGGTTAGTCAGCTCCATCTCCACCTGCAAATCGGGGTAGCGCAGGGCAAAGTCATTCACCAACGGTGCCAGAGTGGCCTCGCCATAGGTAACTGGCGCTGTCAGCCGCAATCGTCCCCGCGGCACCTGCTGCAGATCAGTCACCGCGCGCTCCGCCTCCGCGAGCGCATCCAATACCTGGCGGCAGTGCTGGTAGTACACCTGCCCCACTTCCGTCACCGATACCCTGCGTGTGGTGCGGTACAGCAGCTTGGCGGAAAGCCTGGTCTCCAGCGCACTTACTTGGCGACTAACCTGGGCGGTGGATATCCCCAGCTTGCGCGCCGCACTGGTAAAACTGCCAGCCTCTGCCACGGCCACGAATTCACTCACGCCTTCCCAGTTGCCCACGTTCACTCTCCGCTCCGTTCTCCAGTCACACCTTATGGCCCGCTGTGGTGCCATCTTATCTTTACCTATATGTAAAGATGAATTTCGATTTCGCATGATTATAAGCGGTATGGAAATAGATAGACTGCGCTCCATCCGGCGGCAGAACGCCGCCTCCAATGAACAGGAGCCCGCTATGAACGAGACCATTAAATCCAGAGCCGCCGTCGCCTGGGGCCCGGGCAAACCGCTGTCCATCGAAGAAATCGACGTCATGCCGCCCCAGGCCGGCGAAGTGCGTATCCGCGTGATCGCCTCCGGTGTTTGTCATACCGATGCGTTCACGCTCTCCGGGGACGATCCGGAGGGCATTTTCCCGGCGATTCTCGGCCACGAGGGGGGCGGTATCGTCGAGTCCGTGGGTGAAGGTGTGACCAGCGTTGCGGTGGGAGACCATGTCATTCCGCTGTACACCCCCGAGTGCGGCGAGTGCAAATTCTGCAAATCCGGCAAGACCAACCTGTGCGGCAAGATCCGCGATACCCAGGGCAAGGGGCTGATGCCAGACGGCACCACCCGTTTTTCCAAAGGCGGCAAACCCATCTACCACTACATGGGCTGCTCCACCTTCTCCGAGTACACCGTGCTGCCGGAAATCTCCCTGGCCAAGGTCAACAAGACCGCGCCGCTGGAGGAAGTCTGTCTGCTGGGCTGCGGTGTCACCACCGGTATGGGCGCGGTAATGAACACCGCCAAGGTAGAGGAAGGTGCGACCGTAGCCATCTTCGGCCTCGGCGGCATTGGGCTGTCTGCGGTGATTGGCGCGGCGATGGCCAGAGCCGGACGCATCATTGCGATCGACATCAATGAGAGCAAGTTCGATCTGGCGCGCCAGCTGGGCGCTACCGACTGCATTAACCCGAAGAACTACGACAAACCGATCCAGGAAGTCATTGTCGAACTGACCGACGGCGGTGTGGACTACTCGTTCGAATGTATCGGCAATGTCAACGTGATGCGATCCGCGCTTGAGTGCTGCCACAAGGGTTGGGGTGAATCGATCATCATCGGCGTCGCGGGTGCCGGCCAGGAAATCTCCACCCGTCCATTCCAACTGGTCACCGGTCGGGTCTGGAAAGGTACCGCCTTTGGCGGAGTGAAGGGGCGCTCCGAATTACCGGACTATGTGGAGCGCTATCTCGCGGGAGAGTTCAATCTGAGTGATTTCATCACCCACACCATGGGACTGGACGGTATCAACGACGCTTTCGAGCTGATGCACAGTGGCGAGAGCATCCGTTCGGTGATTCATTTCGACCAGTGATTACCCGCTGCAATTGCGACGCCGTGAAGGTTACGACCAAAGCGACAGCTTCATCGAAGAGCACCCGCAGTTTCATGCACGTACCTGAGTATTTAATTCACGCGCGAAAAAATAAAACGCAAAGTAAAAAGCCGGGCATTAGCCCGGCTTTGCATTGCTCCAGCTGGATCTCAGTTAAATAATTCCATCAGACGACGCCCTGGCTCCGGCTCGCGCATAAACGCCTCCCCCACCAGAAACGCATCCACATTGTGTCCGCGCATCGCGGCCACATCGTCGGTGGTATGGATTCCACTTTCCGTTACCACAATGCGGTCGTCGGGAATCAGTTCCAGTAATTTAAACGTGGTTTCCAGCTGCACCTCGAAAGTGTGCAGATTGCGGTTATTGATACCGATCAGGCGGTTGGGCAGCCTCAATGCGCGTTCAAGTTCAGCGTGATCGTGCACTTCCACCAGCACATCCAACCCCAACTCCAGCGCCAAGTCATTGAGCGCGATGAGCTGGGCGTCATCGAGACACGCGGCAATCAGCAGAATACAGTCTGCGCCGATGGCGCGGGCTTCATACACCTGATAGGGATCGACGATGAAGTCCTTGCGAATCACCGGCAGGCGCACCGCGTTGCGCGCCTGCTGCAGGTATTCGTCACTGCCCTGGAAATAATCCACATCGGTGAGCACCGACAGGCATGCGGCACCACCTTTTTCATAGCTGGTGGCAATTTCTGCAGGAATGAAATCCTCGCGAATGACACCCTTGCTGGGTGACGCTTTTTTGATTTCGGCGATCACCGCCGCCTCGCCCGCGGCAATCTTGCTTTCGATCGCACGCACGAATCCCCGGCAGGGTGGCTGCTGCAGAGCGCGCTGCTGCATTTCGTCCTGGGATACCGTCTGCTTGCGTTCGGCAATTTCTTCCCACTTGCGCTCGACGATGGTTTTCAGAATCGTTGGCGTATCCATGACTTCACTCTTTGAATGCGCTGGTAAAGGCTGCCAGCTCATTGATTTTCTCTCCGGCCAGGCCGCTGTAGATCGCGTCCTGGGCCATACTCACGCCCTCAGCGCGACTCGCGGCGACACCGCTCACATAGATGGCCATACCGGCGTTCATGGCTATGATATCAGCTGCCTTGTCACCAGCGGCGGTTTCGCGCTTGCCGAGAGCATCGCGGATCAGGGCCAGCGAGGCTTCTGAGCCGTCCACACACAGGCCGTCGAGATTCTGGCGTTCGATGCCGAAGTCTTCCGGGGAGATGGTGACTTTTTTCAGCTGGCCATTCTTCAGCTCCCAGCCGCGGGTCTCGGCGGCGATGCTGATCTCGTCCAGACCGTCATCACTGTGCAGCACCATAGCATGCTCCGCCCCCAGGCTCTGCAACACTTCGGCGAGCACCCGGGTGTAGTGGGGATCGTACACCCCGATTACCTGGCGCTTGACCCCGGCGGGGTTGGTGAGCGGCCCCAGCAGATTGAAAATAGTGCGCAGCCCCAGTGCTTTGCGAGCCCCGATCGCGTGGCGCATGGCGCTGTGATAGCTGGGTGCAAACATGAACCCCACCCCCACGCCGTCGATACAGCGGGCAACCTGCTCAGGGGTGAGCGGCAGGTAAATACCGGCTTTTTCCAGCAGGTCGGCGGCGCCGGAAGACGAGGAGACGGAGCGGTTGCCATGCTTGGCCACCCGCGCGCCAGCGGCGGCGGCAACAAAACTCGATGCGCTGGAAACATTGAACAGGTTGGCGCCGTCACCGCCGGTGCCGACGATATCCACCGCGTGGGTGTGATCGATCTCCACCCTGGTGGCGAGTTCGCGCATCACTTCCACGGCGCCGGTAATCTCTTCCACCGACTCACCGGCCATACGCAGCGCCACCAGAAACCCACCGATCTGCGCGTCTTCGGCCTCGCCCTGCATGATCTGGCCCATGGCTTCCCGCATTTCTTCGCGGGTGAGATGTTCGCCGTCCACCAGTTTGCCGATGGCCTGTTGGATATTCATTATTTTTGCTCCCCTTCCCTAAGTATTCGTACCCGGGGTTCGCAATTTCTCCGAACGTCAACGCGAAGGCGCTGATGCCGGTATCCGTTTGCGAGACCTTCTAAAACAGGGATGTTTTAGAAGAGCCCCCATGGATGGGTTCACGGCGTGTCTCGCAAACGGATACCGGCGGCAGTGCCGCCACCAATCCACCTACGAAGCACCATGAACTGGCAGAGCACTCAGGCTCAGCTCTCCAGAAAATTCCTCAACATATCGTGCCCGTGCTGGGTCAGGATCGATTCGGGATGGAACTGCACGCCTTCGACCGCCAGCTCGCGGTGGCGCAACCCCATAATCTCGTCGATCTCACCGTCTTCTGTCTCCGTCCAGGCGGTGATTTCCAGGCAATCCGGCAGGCTGCCCTTCTCCACCACCAGTGAATGATAGCGGGTGGCCTCAAACGGATTGGACAAGCCGTGAAACACACCGACATTGCTGTGCACAATCGGCGAGGTTTTGCCGTGCATCACCTGACGGGCGCGCACCACGCGACCACCGAACACCTGACCGATACTCTGGTGACCGAGACAAATACCCAGAATCGGCAGCTTCCCCGCATACGCGCGGATAGTATCCATGGAAATACCCGCCTCATTCGGCGTGCAGGGCCCGGGAGAAATCACGATTTTTTCCGGACTCAATGTTTCGATATCCGCAACGCTGATTTCATCGTTGCGCTTTACCACGACATCCGCACCCAGCTCCGCCAGATACTGCACCACGTTGAAGGTGAAGGAGTCGTAGTTGTCGATCATCAGGATCATGATTCAGTTCCCTTTTCTTGCGGCTTACCGTCTCCCAGGTCGCCCAGGCGCTTCTGCAAACGCGCGAGGGACTCCTGGGTTGCGCGCAGCTCGCGCAGAATTTCAGTCTGGCTCGGCGGCATGGAAAGTTCATCCAACCTCCGCAACTTGGCCTCTTCCAGATTGTTCAGCACCACCCCGATAAACAGGTTGATCATCACGAATGCACCCATCACCACAAAGCTGATGAAGTACACCCAGGCATAGGGCATGGACTCCATCGCGGTGTACATGATGTCTGTCCAGTCCTCGAAGGTGACGATGCGGAACAGGCTCAACAGCGCGATGGGCAGACTGCGCCAGTGGGTGGGGTCGATTTCGTGAAACAGGAAATAGCCGGCCACCGCGTAAATATAAAAGATGATGCCCATCAGCAGGCTGATATGGAACATGCTCGGCAGACTGCGCAGCAGCGTATCCACCAGCAGCCGCAACTCCGGAAAGGCGGACACCAGGCGCAACACCCGCAGCACGCGTACCAGTCGCGCCAGCGTCGCCATCGGCCCCGCGGCGGGGATCAGGCTCAGCACGATGATGGAGAAATCAAAACAGTTCCAGCCATTGGCGAAATAGCGCCAGGGGCGGTTGCCGTGGGCGGCAATCTTGATCGCGGCCTCGATCATGAACGCCAGCAGGATCAGCTGGTTGATGCCGTGCAGCACACCGCTGTAGCGCTCCAGAATCCATGTGGACGTTTCCAGCCCCACCACCAAGGCATTGACCGAAATCAGGGCAATAATGATCTGATTGAACAGCGGCAGATCCACCAGCTGGCGGCACTGATCCGCAAAACTTTTCTTGGCCGCTACTGAGACTTCATTCATCGGGAATACTTCTTCCAATGGTTACACAGCAAAAGTTATTGACCGGTGGCGATGGCCACGGCGCGGAATAGCGCCCGCGCCTTGTTCATGGTCTCATCCCACTCGGATTGTGGATCGGAATCCGCCACCAGGCCGGCACCGGCCTGCACGTATACTTTCCGGTCCTTGATAACCGCGGTGCGGATAGCAATCGCGGTGTCCATATTGCCGTTCCACGCCAGATAGCCCACGGCTCCGCCGTAGACCCCGCGTTTTTCCGGCTCCAGCTCGTCGATGATTTCCATCGCGCGAATTTTTGGTGCCCCCGATAAAGTGCCCGCCGGGTGCGCCGCACGCAGGGCGTCGATGGCACTGAATTCCGGGCGGATTCTGCCGGTAACGTTGGACACGATATGCATCACGTGGGAGTAGCGCTCCACCACCATTTTTTCCGTGACCCGCACACTGCCGGTCTCGGCCACACGGCCCACATCGTTGCGGCCGAGGTCGATCAGCATCAGGTGTTCGGCAATCTCCTTCGGGTCAGCCAGCAGATCCTGCTCCAGTGCCAGATCCTGCTCCTCGGTGGCTCCGCGACGGCGGGTACCGGCGATCGGGCGCACGGTCATATCGCCGTGTTCGAGGTGCACCAGGATCTCGGGGCTCGAGCCCACCACCTGGTGGTCGCCGAGGTCGAGGAAATACATATACGGTGAGGGGTTGAGGCTGCGCAGGGCGCGGTAGAGATTGAGCGGCGGCACCGTGAACGGCGCCGACAGGCGCTGCGACGGCACTACCTGCATCACGTCGCCGGCCAGAATATATTCCTTAACCCGGTGCACCCCCTGCTTAAAGGCCGCTTCGCCGAAGTGGGAAGTGAAGGTGTCCTCGGCGGTGTGGTCACCATCAATGCCCAGCGGGTCAACGCTGGTCAGCGGCTGCGCCAGCTGCCCTACCAGTTCGTCGAGGCGGCGCTGGGCCTGTTCCAGCGCGCCGGCCTGTGCAGGGTCCGCGTGCACGATGAAGATGACCGCGCCCGCGAGGTTGTCGAACACCACCAGCTCGTCGCTGACCATCAGCAAGATATCGGGGGTGCCGAGGGTATCCGGGGGGCAGCTGTGGGCGAGCTTGGGCTCCACGTAGCGCACGCAGTCGTAGCCGAAATAGCCGACCAGGCCGCCGTTGAAGCGCGGCAGGCCGCCGATTTCCGGCACCTTGTAGCGCTCCTTGAAGGCCTCCACAAAGGCCAGCGGGTCTTCCACCTGTGACTGCTCGATCACTTTGCCGTCGCGCTCGATGCTGACTTCATGGCCGATGGCGCGCAGCACGGTGCGCGCAGGCAGGCCGATGATGGAGTAGCGCCCCCACTTTTCCCCGCCCTGCACGGATTCGAACAGGTAGCTATAGCGACCGCCATCGCGGGCGGCGAGTTTCATATAGGTTGTTAGCGGGGTTTCGATGTCGGCCAGTACACGGCGGACGAGTGGTATGCGGTTGTATCCTGCAGACGCAAGTTGGGCGTATTCGCTGGGGGTCATGGCGACTCCGATCTGTGCAAAGCTTCGTTTTTTGTCGTGGGGTGTGGATTGCGCATCGTTTGAGGAATCCTACCCGCGGGAAAGGCGCCCGTCGGACCGGTTCTTGGTCTTCAGGCTGGAAGGATCAGTGGCGCCATCGCCAGCTGTTGATGTGGGGGGCAGTGCAGTTCAATGTCACTTTCTCGCAGCGTCGAGTTGCTTCCCGGTATTCGGTCGGCAAGTGTACAAATCTCTGGTAGAGGCGGCAAGCACCAGATTTTGTTGCTCCATTGCGGCCCTCTGCAGGCCTTTATGACCGAATGACAGGGAGTGGCGCCGGAGCGCCACTTACTAAGAACTTCAGACCTGCGCCAGTTCCGCCCGCATGGCCCGGATTACGTCGGCGTAGTCCTCGGCATTGAAAATCGCGGAGCCGGCGACGAAGCTGTCGGCACCCGCCTGGGCAATTTCACGGATGTTGTCCTTGGTGACGCCGCCGTCGATTTCAAGGCGGATGTCGAGGCCGGAGTCGTCGATGAGTTTGCGGGCCTCTTTGAGTTTGCCGAGGGTGGCGGGGATGAATTTCTGGCCGCCGAAGCCGGGGTTTACGGACATGAGCAGGATCATGTCGAGTTTGTCGAGTACGTATTTAGCGGCGTCGAGGCTGGAGGCGGGGTTGAATACGAGGCCGGCTTTGCAGCCCAGCGACTGGATCAGTTGCAGGGAGCGGTCGACGTGCCGGCTGGCTTCCGGGTGGAAGGTGATGTAGGTGGCGCCGGCGTCGGCGAACATGCGGATCATGTCGTCGACGGGTTCGACCATGAGGTGGACGTCGATGGGGGCTTCTACGCCGTGGCTGCGCAGCGCTTTGCAGACCATGGGGCCGATGGTGAGGTTGGGGACGTAGTGGTTGTCCATTACGTCGAAGTGCACCCAGTCGGCGCCGGCGGCGAGGACGTTGTCGACTTCTTCACCCAGGCGGGCGAAGTTGGCGGAGAGGATGGAGGGTGCAATTTTGTAGTCCGGCATGTTCTCGTCTCGGTGCTTTGGTTTTTTGTGTCTCCGAGCTACTTGCTTTGTTTCAGCTCGGCAGCGGCCGGGCACCGGGGGAAGCTTTTCGAAACCGCTGTGAATACATCCATGTACGCTGCGTCGGCAACATCCCTGTTGCCGACGCTTTCGAAAAGCTTCCCCCGGCACCCGGCCTTCAATTCGGGTTTTCGTACTTCGTAAGCCGCTGTACTCCGGGCTTCGCGATTATTCAGCCCGCAGTCTTTCTTCCAGATTGTTCAGTCTTTCCGGCGTACCCACATCGCACCAGTCACCCTCATACACTTCCGCCTGCATCAGGTCTTCATTGTGGGCGAAGACTTCACCCAGGCCGTAACGCTCGCGGGCATTGGGGTAGCCGGTCAGGATTTCCGGTCTCAGGTAGCTGATGCCGGCGAAGGTGTAGCGCGGTTTGGTGGTGCCAGAGAGCAGGCCGTTGTCGATTCCGAAGTCGCCCTCGGGGTTGTGCGGCGGGTTCGGCACCATCAGCAGGCGGCCCGGGCAGTTTTCCGGCAGTGGGTCCGCAATCCAACGGGAGAAGTCGAAGTCGCACCAAACATCGCCGTTAACCACCAGAAATGGCTCTTCCCCGAGCATGGACAGCGCTTTGGTAATACCACCGGCGGTTTCCAGCGGTTCGTTTTCCTCGGAGTAGCGGATGTCGAGTCCGAAGCGGTCGCCGCTGCCGAGGTGGTCGCGGATCCGGTGGCCCAGATGCGCCAGGTTGATGACGACTTTTTTAACACCGGCGGCAGCGAGGCGATCGAGGGTGTATTCGATCAGGGGTTTGCCCAGCACCGGGATCAGCGGTTTGGGCATGTGGTCGGTGAGCGGGCGCATGCGCCTGCCGAACCCGGCGGCGAGGACCATGGCCACGGGGGCAGTTGTCGGTGTTTTGCTCGGCTTGGCTGTCATTGCTGCTTGCTTCAGGAGGGCTCAGTTTCCGTGGAGCGGCGTTCGCCGGCGGTGCGGTAGTCGCGATACCAGTCCTGCTGCTCGATCAGCGGCAGTATTTCCGCGCGGAACCAGTCGGCGAAGGGCTGCATTTCCGGGTATTTGTCGCTGACTTCCAGGGTGTAGCGGATCACCAGGGGCAGGTCCGGCAGGTAGCCGTGTTTGCCGTCGCGCAGGTAGAGGCGCGGGAAGAGGCCGAGCACCTTCAAATGACGCTGCAGTCCAATCCAGTCAAACCAGCGCAGGAAGGTTTCCGGGGCGACCTCGGGAATGATTCCGGCGTCGATGGCAGAGGAGGCGTAGGCGAGCGCCCAGTTTTCCACCTGTTCCTGCGGCCAGCGGATATAACAGTCCCGCAACAACGAGACAACGTCGTAGGTAACCGGGCCCCACACGGCGTCCTGGAAGTCCACCACCCCTGGGCGTTCGCCGTTGCGCAGCATCAGGTTGCGGCTGTGGTAGTCGCGGTGTACCAGTACCTGCGGCTGGCTGCTGGCGCTGTCGAGCAGGTGGGCGAAGGTGCGCTCCAGCAGCTGGTGCTCCTCGGCGCTGAGTTCGCGCCCCAGCAGCTTGCCGATCAACCACTCCGGCAGCAGCGACATTTCCATGTGCAGCAGCTCGCGATTGTAGGGCGGAAACAGGCCCTCGGCGCGCGGGATCTGCTGCAGGCACAGCAGTTCATTGATGACTTCGGCGTAGAGTCCGGTGGCGCTGTCGGAATTGAGCATCCGCAGCAGCTGGGTATCCCCCAGGTCTTCCAGCAGCATGTAGCCATGCTCGATGTCGGCGGCGATGACCAGCGGCGTGTGAATACCGTGCCGGCGCAGATAATCGGCGAGGGCGACAAAGCGGTTGATGTTGGTCCTGCTCGGCGGCGAATCCACGGCGATCAGCGCCGGTGTGGTATCGGTGCGGAAATAGCGACGGAAGCCGGCATCGCCGGAGAGCGGGCTCAGACCGAGGACGTTTTCCAGCGGCGGCACACGAAGAACCTCATGCCCCGACTGCAGGGCGCGGGCAGCCCACTGGCGCAGCGCTTCGCGGCGCTCGTCGGGGGCCTGGGTTACACATTCATTCATCCGCCACCTGCTTTGTTCGGTACTGCCGGGATTGGTACTGCCGCTATGACGGGGGCACTCTCCACCCGCCTAAAAACTGTGCATTGTAACTGCGCTGGCGGCACGGATCACCCGCTATTGTTTCCATGGTTACGGCCATTCAAGTAGAATCGACCGCTGATTTTCGCGCACCGGCCTGGCGGCGGCGCCGTAAATTTCAGCCGTTGTCACAGGCTATGCCATTTAGCGCTACAACACTGGCTGAAGATACCAGGCGACATCGTCGCATCAGGATTGCGCCACTCGCCAACGGAACAGACCCTAAAGATAGCCGGAACCAATCATTCGATGCTGGAAGCTTCCCGCTGGCGCCGCCTCGCGCTGGCCATTGGACACGTAACACACCCGCGCACTCTCGCTTTCGGTCTTATTGCCGCCAACCCGCTGTGGCCGATGGCGGCGACCGCCGAATCGTCTTCCGGTGTCGCGGATGAACCCCAGCTGGTATCGCCATCGGCAAGCAATCCGTACCTGTATCTCGACTGGTTCCCCAGAAGCCAGTTGGACCCGCTGGAGCGCAGCCAACTGCCGTCGGTTTGCGGCGGCATGTTCATCGAGCCGCCACGCAACTACCCCAATGCCAACCTGCTCCCGGAGGAAGCACCGCTGCGTGCCACCTCCGACAGCTCCAACTGGCTGGAAGACGGAACCGCACAACTGCGCGGCAATGTGCACATTACCCAGGGCTACCGCCAGCTGTTCGCCGACCAGGTAGATGTGAACCGCGAGGAGAGCACCGCCTACCTGAGCGGCGCGATCGAGATGCGCGAGCCCAGCCTGCTGGTGCGGGGCAAAGCTGCCGAGATTCACACCGATAGCAAGGCGGCGTCCATTGAAGACGCCACCTACGTGGTGCACGACGAATTCGTGCACGGTTCCGCCCGCTTCGCCTCCCGCGAGGCCAGCGGTGAGTTGATTCTGACCGAAGGCAGCTACACGCGCTGCGAACCGGACGACGTTTTCTGGCGTATGACCGGTGGCGAGATCACCATCAACAACGTCGAGCGCCAGGGCACCGCGCGCAATGTGCGCCTGGAAATCGCCGATGTGCCGGTATTCTATTTCCCCTACCTGCGCTTCCCGGTGGGCAGCGAGCGCATGTCAGGTTTTCTGTTCCCGAGCGTCAGCAACAGCGAAGAAAACGGCTGGGATATTGCCATCCCCTACTACTGGAATATCGCCCCACAGCTGGATGCAACCATCATCCCCCGTTATATACAGTACCGCGGCACCGGGCTGGAACTGGAAACCCGTCACCTGAGCCCATGGTTCAGCACCGAATTGCGCATGGCCGGCCTGCCCGACGACAAGGGTGGCAACGACGATGATGCACAGCGCCTCATCAATGAAGGCTTTCCGGAGGATCTGGTGCTGCCCGCCAAAGGCGAGGATCGCTGGTTTGTGAACCTGGATCAGCTGGGTGGCAACGGCGGCCCGTGGCGCACACGTATTGACTACACCAAAGTCAGCGACGCGGACTACTTCCGCGATCTGGACAATGCCGAGCTGGAAACCCCACAAATGACCAGCCCGCGTACGCTCACCGCACTCAACCAGTCCGCCGAGGCCAGCCTCGCCAGCGAGCACTGGTTCGCGAGCGTGCGCGCTCAGGAATACCAACAACTGGTCAAGGATCGCTTTGATACCTTCAGCCAGCTGCCGCGGGTCAATTTCAACGGCAACTACAAGTGGGATGACTGGCAGCTGCTGATGCACCACGAAGTCACCAGCTTCGACCACGCCGATACCCAGACCATCCGCTTTATTGCCGATGTGGACAACCCGAACAGCGAAACCTCGCTGACGCGGAATTTCGTCAATGCCAGGCGCGCCCGGGTCGATTACAGCTTTGGCTGGGACAAACAGTGGCTGTGGGGTTTCTTCAACCCGAAGGTTACCGGTATCTATCTCGGTTACGAACTGGACGAAACCTTCCTCGCCGATCCCGCCCACAACACGCCGGAAGCCTCTGCCGCCCAGTTCACCATCGACAGCGGCCTGTTTTTCGAACGCTACGGCACTCTGCTGCAGCGGGAGTATGTGCAGACGCTGGAACCGCGCCTGTTCCTGATGGCGAGCAGCGACGCCGACCAGAGCGATTTCCTGAACGTGAGCACCAGCAACAGCGATGGCGGCAACGACCTGCTGTACGATACCTCGCTGTTCACCTTCAGCTATGACCAACTGTTTCGCGACAGCCGCTTCAACGGCAATGACCGCATTGATGACGCCGACCGCGCCGCCTTCGGCCTCACCACCCGCTTCATCGACCCGCGCAGCGGGCGCGATCTGTTCGCCGCCAGTGCCGGGCAGATCTTCTACTCCGAGAGCAGCCGAATCGAACTGGCGAATTTCATCCAGGACGTTCCCCGCTCCGAGTTCGCCGCGCGCCTTGAGAGCCGCCCCACCGATGCCCTGCGTATCAGCAGCGAAGTGATCTACCACGACACAGACCACACCATCAATCGCGGCAACGTCACCCTGCGCTATCTGGACAACGATTTCCGCCTGTTCAACGTGGGCTATCGCTACCTGCGCAAGGAAGAAATTTACGACACCACCGACTCCTACCTGATACAGGGCCCGGTGAAGCAGGGGGATGTATCCGCGGCCTGGCCCATTAACAATAGGCTGTCCATCCTCGCCCGGGCCGCATACGATTTCACCTTCGACCGGGAACTGGAGTACCTGGCGGGACTCGAATACGACACGTGCTGTTACCGCACCCGGCTGCTGTGGCGCCGGGAGCTGGATAACGACCTGGCGGACGTGGTGCCACCGGAAGAGCTGCAATTCGACGAAGGCATCTATATTGAACTGCAGCTGAAGGGCCTCGCCGGCATCGGCGGTTCCGTGACCCGTATGCTCAGCCAGGGCATTGCCAACTTTGACCAGAGAGAAGTACTGAAACAGTGATGACAATAATGCAGATGTTCAACTTCCCCCGCCGCGGTGCACTTGTCGCCGCCGCCCTGTGCGCCTGTTGCGCCCTCGCCCTGTCCGCCCAGGCACAGGTGCAGAAGCTCGACCGGGTGGTGGCGGTCGTGGATGACGACGTGGTCATGGCCAGCGAACTGCAACAGCGCATGAACACCATCACCCAGCAGATCGCCGCCCAGAACGTACAGGCCCCACCCATCGATATTCTCCGCCGCCAGGTGCTGGAGCAGCTGATTATCGAGCGCCTGCAGCTCCAGATGGGCGCCCGCGCCGGCGTCACCATCCCCGAGGAAGAATTGGATCAGGCCATCGCCCGGGTGCAGCAGAACATGAACGTGTCCCCCGCAGAGTTCCAACAGAAGCTGGAAGCAGACGGCATCTCCAACAATGCCTTCCGCCAGCAGATCCGCCAGGAGATGATCATCCGCCGCGTGGAGCAGGGTAGCGTGGCCCGCCGTATCCAGATTACCGATCAGGACATCAACAACTTCCTGCGCTCCAAAGAGGGCGAGTTCTGGAAGTCGCCTCAGTACCAGCTCGGCCACATCCTCATCCCAGTCGGCTCCAGCGCACCGGCGGAAGAAGTGGCCGCGGCCCGCGCCAAGGCAGACGAGGTGTACGAAAAAGCCACCAAAGGGGAAGACTTCCGCGCGCTGGCCATTTCCAACTCCGCCGGCCAGAACGCCCTCCAGGGCGGCGATCTGGGGTGGCGCAAAACGGTGGAGCTGCCCACGCTGTTTTCCGACGCCCTTGACGGGGTAAAAGTGGGCGAGACCACCAAGCCCTTCCGCAGCGACGCCGGTTTCCACCTGCTGAAAATTCACGAGCAGCGCGGCGCCACCGAGCAAGTGGTCGAGCAAACCAAGGTGCGTCACATTCTGGTGAAGACCTCCGCCATTCGCGACGACGATGCCGCCTACAAACTGTTGGTGGACCTGCGCAGCAAGATCGAGGCGGGCGAGCTCAAGTTTGAAGACGCCGCCAAAGAAAACTCCGAGGACATAGGCACCATGCTCCAGGGCGGAGACCTGGGCTGGTCCAACCCCGGACAGTTCGTCCCGGAATTCACCCAGGCCATGGACAACACCCCCGTGGGTGAAATCACCATGCCCTTCCGCAGCCAGTTTGGCTGGCACATTCTGCAGGTCGAAGGCCGCCGCCAGCAGGACATGACAGACCAGTACATCCGCAATCAGGCCGCCAACCTGCTGCGCAACCGCCGCTATGAGGAAGAGCTGCAGAACTGGCGCCAGGAAATCCGCGACCAGGCCTACGTGGAAATCAAACTGCCGGAGCTGCAGGACCCATCCCAGTCCGCAAGCGACGACGCCAAAGGCACAAGCGAACGTCAATAACCGGTTTTGAACCCGCGATGATCCCCCGTATTGCATTCACTCCCGGCGAGCCCGCCGGGATAGGCCCGGAACTCGCCGTCAAACTGGCGAGCTCCCCGCGTACGCCAGACATCGCCGGTGCGCAGATCATCGCCATTGCCGACCCCGAACTGCTGCAGCAGGAAGCCGCCCGCCAGGGTAAACCCCTGCAACTGCTGGCGTTCGATCCCGCGCAGCCCGCCGAGGCCACGCCGGAAGGCAGCCTGCATATTCTGGCGGTTACCCTCGCGGAGCCTTCCAGCCCCGGGCAACTCAACCCAGCCAACGGCCCCTATGTGCTCGAAACCCTGCGGGTCGCGGCCGAGGGCAGTAAGGACCGAACCTTCGACGCCATCGTCACCGGCCCGGTGCACAAAGGTGTGATCAACGACGCCGGTATCCCGTTCAGCGGCCACACCGAGTATTTCGCCGAGCAAGCCGGGATTGAAAAAGTGGTGATGATGCTCGCCGCCAACGACCTGCGGGTGGCACTGGCCACCACTCACCTGCCCCTGAAGGAGGTGAGCGACGCCATCAGCGGGGAATCCCTGCAGCAGGTGCTCACCATTCTCAACCGCAGCCTGCAGCAGCAATTCCGTATTGAGCGCCCGCGCATCGGTGTGTGCGGTCTCAACCCCCATGCCGGCGAAGGCGGGCATCTGGGGCGCGAGGAAATCGAGATCATTGAACCGGCGCTCGCCACCCTGCGCGCGCTGGGCCTGGACCTTATTGGTCCTTTGCCCGCCGACACCCTGTTCACCCCGCCGCAACTGGCACGCTGCGACGCGGTGCTCGCCATGTACCACGACCAGGGGCTGCCGGTGTTAAAATTCAAGGGTTTCGGGCGCGCCATCAATATCACGCTGGGGCTGCCGTTTATCCGCACCTCGGTGGATCACGGCACCGCACTCAATATTGCCGGCCAGGGCATTGCCGATACCGGCAGCCTGATCGCCGCCCTGAGCCAGGCCATCGAACTGGTCCAGCTGCGCCATATCTAATTACCCCTTGTAGGAGCCTGCTCGCAGGCGAACAACCCAATCCATGGACAACTTTTTCCAACACAAGGCGCGCAAGCGCTTCGGTCAGAACTTTCTCGTCGACGAGAACATCATCGAGCGCATCGTGCGCGCCATCGGCCCCAAGGACACCGACAAACTGGTGGAAATCGGCCCCGGCCAGGGCGCCATTACCGCGCTGCTGCTGGACAAGTGCCCTTCGCTGACCGCAGTGGAACTGGACCGCGACCTGATTCCGATGCTGCAGTTCAAGTTCCGCGATTTCCCCGACTTCACCATCATCGAGAAGGATGCGCTGAAATTCGATTTCGGTAGCCTCGCGCAGGGCGAAGGTGAGCAACTGCGTATCGTCGGCAACCTGCCTTACAACATTTCCACACCCCTGCTGTTTCACCTGCTGAGTTTCCGCGGCAAGGTGAAAGACATGCATTTCATGCTGCAGAAGGAAGTGGTGGACCGCCTGAGCGCCGTACCGGGCGCCAAGTCCTACGGCCGCCTGAGTGTAATGACCCAGTACCACTGCCGTGTGCAGGGGCTCTTCCCGGTGCCGCCGCAGTCTTTCCGCCCGGCACCCAAGGTGGATTCCGCCATCGTGCGCCTGATTCCCCACCAGACACTGCCGCACCCGGCGCAGGACGAAGCCCTGCTCGAACGCATTGTCAGCGTCGCCTTCCAACAGCGCCGCAAGACCCTGCGCAATGCACTGAAACCGCTGTTCCCGGAGCTTGACCCGGAGCAGCTGCCAGTGGACGCCAGCCGTCGCCCGGAAACCCTGAGCGTGAAGGAGTATGTGGAGCTGGCGGACTTCTGCGGCAGCCTCGCACTGTCACCGGATCAACCGCAGTAAACGGGGTAGACGTTGGCAACTTACGCAATCGGCGATATTCAGGGCTGTCTGGAACCACTCGAGAGACTGCTGAAAAAAATCCGCTTCGACCCGGACAAGGACAAGCTGTGGCTGGCCGGCGACATGGTGCACCGCGGCCCCGACAGCCTCGGCACCCTGCGCTTCCTGTATCGGCACCGCCACCAGATCACCGCGGTGCTCGGCAATCACGACCTGCATCTGCTGGCCATCGCCCACGGTGCCAAACGCCTTACCGACAAGGAGTACGACCTGGCGGAAGTACTGCGTGCGAAAGACGCGGACGTTTTGCTGGGCTGGCTGCAGGATCAGCCGCTGATGGTGCACAAGAAAGTCGCCGACAAATACTTTTCCATGGTGCACGCCGGCATCCCCCCCATGTGGAGCATGAGCAGGGCGCTTGAACTGGCTGGGGAAGTGCACCGGGCGCTGCGCGACCCGGCCATGGCCAAGGCGTATTTCTACGGCATGTACGGCAATGAGCCGCACAAGTGGAGCGACCACCTGATCGGCGTCGAGCGCCTGCGCTCAATCACCAATTACTTCACGCGCATGCGCTTCTGCAAACCCGACGGCACTCTTGATCTCGTCACCAAACAGGGACCACTGGCGGCCCACCACGACTACAAACCCTGGTTCAGTTTCAAAGAGCGCAAAACAAAAGACGATCGAATCATCTTCGGCCACTGGGCCGCGCTGGAGGGAGAGGCGCACACCAGGAATGTGTACGCGCTGGATACCGGGTGCGTCTGGGGGGGTTATCTCACCGCGATGCGGCTGGATGACGAGGAATTTTTCTGTGCGGATTGCACCTTCTGAATCCGTAAAGAAAAACGGGCCCGAGAGCCCGCTTTGAATAAACACTCCAGAATACTGGCTTAATCGGCATATCCCTGCGGATTCTGCGACTGCCAGCGCCAGGTGTCTTCTACCATGCGCTTCAAATCGAATTCCGCCTTCCAGCCCAGCTCTTGTTCTGCGTAGGCTGGGTCGGCATAGCACTCGGCGATATCGCCCGGGCGGCGCGGTACGATGCTGTAGGGGATTTCCCTGTCCGCAGCCATGGCAAACGCGCGCACGATTTCCAGCACCGAGCTGCCGCGACCCGTGCCCAGATTGTAGGTGTAGCAACCGGCATCGGTTTCCGCCTTCTGCAGCTTGTTCAGCGCGGCCAGATGGCCTCGGGCCAGATCCACCACATGGATGTAATCGCGCACGCCGGTACCGTCTGGCGTAGGGTAATCGTCACCGAAAACCTGAAGTTGCGGCAAACGCCCCACTGCCACTTGGGCCACGTAGGGCAACAGGTTATTGGGAATACCCGCAGGATCTTCGCCGATGGTACCGCTCTGGTGCGCGCCAATCGGGTTGAAATAGCGCAGCAGGCTGATTTTCCAGGCATTGCCCGGCGCCTTGCACAGGTCGCGCAGGATGTCTTCCACCATCAACTTGCTGGCACCGTAAGGATTGGTGGCGCCGGTAGGAAAGTCTTCGCGGATAGGCACGCTGGCCGGGTCACCGTAGACGGTGGCGGAGGAGCTGAAAATCAGCTGGTGCACACCAAACTCCTGCATCACCTCGCACAGAGTAAGCGTACCTGCAACATTATTCTGGTAATAGCGCAGCGGTTGGGAAACCGACTCGCCCACGGCCTTGAGCCCGGCAAAATGGATCACGGCAGAAACGGCATGTGTGCGGAAAACTTCCCGCAGCGCTTCGGCATCGCGGATATCCACAGGGTGAAAATGCACGGATTTGCCGGTAATCATTTCTACCCGTGCCAGCGCCGTTTCACTGCTGTTACACAGATTGTCTACCACCACCGGCTCTATGCCGGCCTCCAGCAATTCTACACAGGTGTGACTGCCGATATAGCCGGCGCCTCCGGTTACCAGAACCTTCATAATCTTCCTTTTTTGTTCATTTCATTCCGCAATATTGCGGCCCCAGGCCAGCCCCGGTTTACTCCGCCAGTCTGACAGACAGGGATGCGATGTATTTTACGCGGCAAACGCCCTTCGCAAAACTGACGCCAGTTTCAACCCATCTTTTGCCGATCTGCCGTGGAAGGTCCCAGCGCTGACTATCCTGAAGGTGCGGGGACGACTGTCCCCCTGTTGCGACAGCAGCATCGTCGCGCAATCAATAGGTAATAAAGTTAGCGTTCTCGCGCGCCGGCATTCACTGGCATTCGTTGCGGGATGTTTTCGCGGTCATTACACGCTGCAGCGCAGTCGGCCCTCCACGGCAGGAGACCGATTACTGGCGCGGTACGCTACAGGGAGTCGTACACCATGTCGATATTCAATCACTACCTGGAACGCTACGAGTCGATTCAGGAAGAAGAACTCACCATCCAGGAGTATCTGGAGCTGTGCAAGAACGACCGCAGCGCCTATGCCTCTCCCGCGGAGCGCATGTTGATGGCCATCGGTGAAGCCGAGCTGATCGACACCTCCCGCGACCCCCGACTCTCGCGCATTTTCTCCAACAAGGTCATCAAGCGCTACAAGGCGTTCAGTGAATTTTATGGAATGGAGGAGGCCATAGAGCAGATCGTCTCCTTCTTCCGCCATGCGGCCCAGGGACTGGAAGAGAAGAAACAGATCCTGTATCTGCTGGGCCCGGTGGGCGGCGGCAAATCCTCGCTGGCGGAGCGCCTGAAGGCGCTGATGGAGCAGATCCCGATTTATGCGATCAAGGGCTCGCCGGTGTTTGAATCCCCTCTCGCGCTGTTTTCGCCCAACGAGGACGGCCAGATCCTGGAGGAGGACTACGGCATTCCGCGCCGCTACGTGAACACCATCATGTCTCCCTGGGCGGTCAAGCGCCTGCACGAGTACAAGGGCGACATCAGCAAATTCAAGGTGGTGAAGATCCGGCCGTCCATTCTCGATCAAATCGCAATCGCCAAAACCGAACCCGGTGATGAAAACAACCAGGATATATCGTCCCTGGTGGGCAAGGTGGACATCCGCAAGCTGGAAGATTTTCCACAGAATGACCCGGATGCCTACAGTTTCTCCGGCAGCCTGTGCCGTTCCAATCAGGGCCTGATGGAATTCGTGGAGATGTTCAAGGCGCCCATCAAGGTGCTGCATCCGCTGCTGACCGCCACCCAGGAAGGTAACTACAACAGCACCGAGGGTCTCGGCGCCATTCCGTTCAACGGCGTGATCCTCGCCCACTCCAATGAATCCGAGTGGCAATCTTTCCGCAATAACCGCAACAACGAAGCCTTCCTCGACCGCATTTATATCGTCAAGGTGCCCTACTGTCTGCGGGTTAAGGAAGAGATCAAAATTTACGACAAGCTACTGGAACACAGCTCACTGGCCAAAGCGCCCTGCGCACCGGACACACTGCGGATGCTGGCCCAGTTTTCAGTGCTGTCGCGAATCAAGATTCCGGATAATTCCAGCGTCTTCTCAAAGATGCGTGTTTATGACGGAGAAAACCTGAAAGACACAGACCCGAAAGCAAAAACCATACAGGAATACCGCGACAACGCCGGTGTAGATGAAGGCATGAATGGCCTGTCCACCCGTTTCGCGTTCAAGATCCTGTCCAAGGTGTTTAACTTCGACGCAACCGAAGTGGCGGCCAACCCGGTGCACCTGTTGTATGTTCTCGAGCAGCAGATTGAGCAGCAACAGTTCCCGCCGGAACAACAGGAAAATTACCTGGGTTTCATCAAGGAGTATCTGGCACCACGCTATGTGGAATTCATCGGCAAGGAAATCCAGACCGCCTATCTCGAGTCCTACGCGGAATACGGTCAGAACCTGTTCGACCGATACGTAACATACGCCGACTTCTGGATTCAGGATCAGGAGTATCGCGATCCGGAAACCGGTGAGATTCTCGACCGTGCCGCGCTGAACGAGGAGCTGGAAAAAACCGAGAAACCCGCAGGTATTTCCAATCCGAAAGATTTCCGCAACGAGATCGTCAACTTCGTGCTGCGCGCCCGCGCGGGCAATCAGGGAAAAAATCCCGACTGGCGCTCTTACGAGAAACTGCGCGCGGTGATCGAGAAGAAGATGTTCTCCAACACCGAGGATCTGCTGCCGGTTATCTCGTTCAACACCAAGGCGTCGGCAGACGACCAGAAGAAACACGCGGACTTTGTCGCACGGATGGTCGAGCGCGGTTATACCGAGAAGCAGGTGCGATTGCTCTCTGAGTGGTATCTGCGGGTGCGCAAGTCTCAGTAACTGTTTAGGGTTTGTGCCTTGAAGTCCTGCGGTGGCGGCCCTGCCACCGGTGGAGCTCTTCGAGACACGCCGTGAACCCATCCCTGGGGGCTTGTCCGTCGGGTCCCTCCGACGGACAGTCTCGAAGAGCTCCACCGGTGCCAGGGCCTTCAGACAACCCCTCCAACCCTGTAACGACTGCGGTTGGAATTAATTGCTGGGCATACCGAGTTATTTGATCGGTTTGGTAAAGCAATATAAGGCAGTACTATGAGCTACATCATCGACCGTCGCCTGAATGGCAAGAAAAAAAGCACGGTAAACCGTCAGCGTTTTTTGCGGCGCTACAAAGCCCATATCAAAAAAGCCGTCGGTGAAGCCATGAACAGCCGATCCATCACCGACATGGATAAGGGCGAAAAAATCAGCATTCCCTCTCGCGATCTCAATGAACCACTATTTTCCCATGGCCGCGGCGGCCATATGGAACAAGTACTGCCCGGCAACAAGGAATTCATCACCGGTGATCGCATCCCCCGCCCCGGGCAGGGGGCGGGCCAGGGTGGTGCCGGCGGCGGTGCCAGCGACAGCGGCGAAGGGATTGACGAATTTGTATTTCAGATCTCCCAGGAAGAGTTTCTCGACTTCATGTTCGAAGGCCTGGAACTTCCAAACATGGTCAAACGCAAGCTCGCTGGCAATGAATCCTTCCAGGTCGTGCGCGCCGGCATCTGCAACGAAGGATCACCCGGGCGCTTGAACGTGGTGCGCTCCATGCGCGCTGCCAATGCGCGTCGCATCGCGCTGAGTGGCGGCAAGCGTCGCAATATAAAAGTACTGGAACAGGAACTCGAGCTCGAGGAAAGCAAAGACCAGGCGCTGAAAGACCACCGCAAAGTGGACGAACTGCGTCTGAGAATCGAAGAGCTGCGCGGTCGCGTCAACCGTATTCCGTTTCTCGATGATTTCGACCTCAAGTACAACCTGCTGATTAAGCAGCCAAGACCTCGCTCGAAGGCCGTGATGTTCTGCCTGATGGATGTATCCGGCTCCATGAACCAGGCCACCAAGGACATGGCCAAGCGTTTTTTCCTGTTGCTGTACCTGTTTTTACAGCGCAGTTACGAATACACCGAAGTGGTGTTCATTCGTCACCATACCAGCGCCAAGGAAGTAGACGAGCAGGAGTTTTTCTACTCACGGGAAACCGGCGGCACCATTGTTTCCAGTGCACTGAAGATGATGCGCGACATTATGCGCGAGCGCTATCCGGCCAGCGAGTGGAATATTTACGGCGCCCAGGCCTCCGATGGCGACAACTGGAATGACGACTCCAGCACCTGCCACAAGATTCTGATCGACGATATCATGCCCCACGTACAGTACTACTCTTACGTGGAAATCACACCGCGGGACCATCAGGCTCTGTGGGACGAATACCAGAGCGTGGCCATGGCCTTTCCCGAGCACTTCGCTATGGAGCAGATCATCGATGTCAAGGATATCTATCCGGTGTTCCGTCAACTATTTAGCCAGAAGGTGGTCGCCTGATGTTAGATACTGCCATCAACCAAAAGCAGCCTATCTCGACCACGTCCGAGTGGACCTTCGAGCTGGTTCAGGAGTACGACCGGGAAATTGCGCTGCTGGCCAAGGAATTTGGTCTCGACACCTACCCAAATCAGATTGAGATCATCTGTTCCGAACAGATGATGGATGCCTATTCTTCAGTGGGCATGCCAGTCGGCTACAATCACTGGTCGTTCGGCAAACAATTCATCAGTGTCGAAAACAATTATCAGCGCGGACGTATGGGTTTGGCGTATGAAATTGTTATCAATTCCAACCCCTGCATTGCCTACCTCATGGAAGAAAACACCATGACAATGCAGGCGCTGGTGATCGCCCACGCCTGCTATGGACACAACTCTTTCTTCAAGGGCAATTATCTTTTTCGCACCTGGACCGATGCCAGCAGCATCATCGACTATCTGTTGTTTGCCAAGAACTATATCGCCCGCTGTGAAGAGCGCCACGGTGTGGATGAAGTCGAATCCCTGCTGGACAGCTGCCATGCACTGATGAACTACGGCGTCGATCGCTACAAGCGCCCCTATCCGATTTCCGCCCATGAAGAAGAGCGCCGCCAAAAGGAACGCGAAGAGTACCGGCAGCGCCAACTGAACGATCTGTGGCGCACCATTCCCAGACCTGGCGGCGGCGAGGAGCAAGCAAAAACACACCGCTTCCCCGAAGAACCCCAGGAAAACTTACTGTATTTCATCGAAAAAAATGCGCCGCTGCTGGAGAACTGGCAACGCGAGCTGGTACGCATTGTGCGTAAAATGGCGCAGTACTTTTACCCGCAGCGCCAGACCCAGGTAATGAACGAAGGCTGGGCGACCTTCTGGCACTACACCCTGCTGAATGAACTCTATCTGCGCGGCAAAGTAACCGATGGGTTCATGCTGGAGTTCCTGCAGAGTCACACCAGCGTTATTTATCAACCACCCTACGATAGCCCCTATTACAACGGCATAAACCCCTATGCCCTGGGATTCAATATCTTTACCGACCTGCGCCGCATCTGCGAAAACCCGACGGAAGAGGATAGGGCCTGGTTCCCAGACATCGCCGGTAGCAATTGGAAAGAGACCCTGCAGTTCGCCATGCGGGACTTCAAAGATGAAAGCTTCATCCTCCAGTTCCTGTCGCCGAAAGTAATGCGGGATATGAAGCTTTTCTGTATTTCCGATGACGACCGGGAAAAAGAAATTCTGGTGAATGCAATCCACAATGAGGATGGCTACCGGGAACTGCGCGCGAAACTCGCAGGGCAGTACAACCTAGGCAACCGCGAACCAAACATTCAGGTGTACTCGGTAAATACCCGCGGGGATCGCTCAATGACCCTGCACCACACCCAGCACCAACGCCGGCCGCTGGGCAAAGAGACCACAGAAGTGCTGAAGCACTTGCACCGCCTGTGGGGATTCAATGTGCACTTGCACAGCCTGAATGGCGACGAGATTACCGCGAGCTACCACTGCCCGGAAATGGGAAGAGACAGAACGGAAGACGAAGAATCCATGCTGGTACCCAAGCCGATCTGACGAGCGGCCGGGGCACCAGATAGAAGCAAAAAAACACCGGCAAAAGATCAGGCGTCCAACAACAGATTGACGCGCCCCACCAGTTCACTGCGATCACAGCTCGCCGCAACTACCGCATCGGCACCGGCATCCAGCCAGCGCTGCTGGTTGGTTTCCTCTTGTGGCGCAATCAGCAGTACACACACGGAAGAAAATTCCGCCCGCGAGCGGATAGTATCCAGAACCTGAAAGCCATTAACGCCATCCAGATTGGTATCCAGCACCAGCATGGTGGGCTTGGCCGTTGCGAGCAGCGCGCCGGCGCTGAAGCTGTCCCCAGCAATTTCCACCTCACACCCCGCCTGCTGCAACAACTGGCGGGCCGCCGCGAGCTCTGGTGAGTTGGCGACCAACAGGATTTTGCGCGTAGCACTGCCAAGTTCCGCAGGCACCGGCATAGCGTTGTCGCGCAGAAAGCCCACAAAGTCTTCCACACAGATGCGGTGATCGCCGCGCCCCGGAAGCTTGTACGCCTTCAACTGGCCGCGCTCGATCCAGCGGATCACGGTTCGAAAATTCACCCCACAGTACCGGGCGGCTTCCCCGGTAGTGAGAACATGCACCTCGCTCATTTATAACTATCCCCCACGAATCGCGCATTTCTTTATTAATTATGCTGAATTAAACCAAATAAACAGGCTTTAATTCTATGCCTATATATATTTAACGAACCAACCGACACTTCCCTCAATAAAAGTTTGATAGCCAAGGTTGACAGCTAAGACAGGTTAAATAGAATGGACAGCAAGTTGTCATGGGTCAGTCAACCATTGGCAAAAATCGCCAATTTTCTGTGATTTGCGGGCTTTTGCAGCCATCTCCAGAAAAAGCCGGGAAGCCGGAATGCGAGCTTGTTGGGTTTCTCTCTCTTCACGAATACCCTAAGACCCTGGGCCCCCTTGTATTTTCGGGGCCTTTTTTTTATCTTCCCGCCCCCTGATTTCCCAGTTTTTACTCGGCAAGCGCGACGCTTTGTCGGGAGTGGCGGCATTTATGGCAATCCCTGCCCCCCTCTACCCCTCGTCCACAACCGGCAACACCCGGGGAGCACGGCAGTGAAAATCTATCTGGTCGGCGGTGCCGTTCGCGACAAACTGCTTCAGCGCCCGATTCACGAGCGGGACTGGGTGGTAGTCGGCGCGACCGAAGCCGAAATGCTCGCGCGCGGCTTCCGCCCGGTGGGCAAGGATTTTCCGGTATTCCTACACCCCGACAGCCGCGAGGAGTACGCCCTGGCTCGCACCGAGCGCAAGAGCGGTCACGGCTACGGCGGCTTTACTGTTTACGCCAGCCCCGATGTCACTCTTGAGGAGGACCTCCAGCGCCGCGACCTCACCGTCAACGCAATGGCGGAAACCCCGGATGGTGAGATCATCGACCCCTATAACGGCCAGGCGGACATCCGCGCACGCAAACTGCGCCATGTCGCCCCCGCTTTTGCCGAAGATCCACTGCGTATCCTGAGAGTGGCGCGATTTGCTGCCCGCTACGCGCCACTGGGATTTTCCGTGGCCGACGAGACTATGACGCTAATGCAGGCCATGGTGGATGCAGGGGAAGTGGAACATCTGGTGCCAGAGCGGGTTTGGAAGGAAGTGAGCCGCGCTCTGACCGAGCCGCGGGCAGATATCTTTATCCAGGTACTGCGGGACTGCGGCGCCCTCCGCGTGCTATTGCCGGAGGTGGACCGCCTGTTCGGCGTACCCCAACCGGCGCTGCATCACCCCGAAATTGACACCGGCGACCACATCCTGCGCGCTCTGCGCCAGGCGCCGGCGGACCTGCCGGTGCGCTTTGCGGTACTGGTGCACGACCTGGGCAAGGGGATCACTCCGGACCACGTGCTGCCCAGCCACAGGGGGCACGAAGCCGCCGGCCTGCCACTGGTGAAGGCGGTGTGCCAACGGTTGCGGGTACCCAACCCCATCACCGCACTGGCTCTCGGGGTGTGCGAATACCACCTGCACTGCCACAAGGCGTTTGAACTGCGCCCGCAGACAATTCTCAAACTATTGCGCGCTCTGGACGCCTTGCGCCGGCCGGAACGCTTCGAACAGTTTCTGGAGAGCTGCGAGGCGGACGCGCGTGGCCGCCTGGGCCTGGAAGACCGCGAGTACCCACAGGCGGGCTATTTGCGCGCTGCCCGCGAGGCCGCCGCCGGAGTAGACCCACAAGCACTGATGGCGCAGGGGTTCGAGGGTGCGCAACTGGGCAAGGCCCTGGACCGGGCGCGCCTGGAGGCACTGGCCAACCTGAAGCAAACCTACGGCGCCCCCGGGCAGAAGTGACCTCAGCGCCAGCCCATCCAAGTAAACCGGTTTTATGGAGGCCACCATGGCAACAGCCCTGATCACTGGCGCCGCCGCCCGCCTGGGCCGCGCCATTGCCGAAGAACTGCACCTTGATCACCAGGTCATCATCCATTACCGCAGCGCCGATCAGGCGGCGCTGGCGCTGGTGGAGGAACTGAACCGACGGCGTCCGGATTCTGCCGCGGCAGTCCAGAACGACCTCAAGACCGCCGCGGACTGCCGGCGACTCGCCGAAGCCGCGCTCGCCTGCTTCAGCGAGATCTCCGTACTCGTCAACAATGCCTCTGCATTTTTCCCCACCCCCATCGGCAGCGCCGATGAGCGACAGTGGGATGAATTAATGGGCAGTAATCTGAAAGCACCTTTCTTTCTGAGCCAGGCATTGATGCCCGCATTGACCAAAGCCAGAGGCAGTATCGTCAACCTTGCCGACATCCACGCCGACAAGCCGATGCCCAGCCACACCATTTATTGTGCCGCCAAGGCCGGCCTGGTAATGCTGACCAAGAGCATGGCGCGGGAACTGGCACCCGATGTGCGAGTCAACGCCGTAGCGCCCGGTGCAATACTGTGGCCGCAACAGGAGAGCGAAGGCTATAACAAGGAACGGATTCTGGCGCGCATCCCCATGCAGCGCAGTGGCAAGCCGTCGGACATTGCCCGCACTGTGCGTTTTCTGGCGACCGATGCCCCCTACATTACCGGCCAGGTGATCGCCGTAGACGGCGGTCGCAGCCTGAACATCTGAGAATTCAACGAGGCCTTACGTGAGCGACAAGCAATTTATTTCTGCCCAGTCCCTGCTGGATGATTCCTACAGCCTGGCCCTGAAAGTGGTAGAGAGCGGTTTCCGCCCCGACTATATCGTCGGTGTCTGGCGCGGCGGAGCACCCATCGGTATCGCGGTGCAGGAAATGTTTGACTTTCTTGGCTTCCACGCCGATCACATCGCCATTCGCACCTCCTCCTACGCGGGGATCGGCCAGCGCCAGAAAGAAGTGAAGGTGCACGGGCTCACCTACCTGATCAAGCAGGTGGAGTCCCATGAAAAAATGCTGATCGTGGACGACGTTTACGACACCGGCCTAAGTATCCAGCAGGCCATCAGCGATATGCGCAAGGCGTGCAAGAAAAACACCCCGGAAATCCGCATCGCCTGCCCCTATTTCAAACCCAGCCGCAACCAGACCGAATTCGAGCCCGATTACTACCTCCACGAGACCGACAAATGGCTGGTGTTCCCGCACGAATTGAAGGGACTCACCATGGATGAAATTCTGGAAAACAAGGAAGAATTGCGCAAGCATGAGGAGCGGTTGCGCGCGCTGAAGAACAGGGCATAAATCCGGGACTGGGGGGTCAGCCCATCTTCTCCAAGGGCCGCCCCTCATCATCCACAAACAACACATCCCGCACGCCCAACACCGCACCCTGCAAACTCTGGACGGCCACTGGAGCAATGGGTTTTCCGCTGCTGCGCTCCACCAGTTGCATGTCATCCCGGTTGCCATTCCAGCGCTCACTCCACTGGCGCAGCGCCACAACCACCGGAAACAGATCCCGCCCCTTATCGGTCAGGCGATATTCATAGCGGGTGCCGTGCTCACCCACATCCACGCGGATCATTACGCCGTTGTCCACCAGGCGGGATAGGCGGTCACAAAGAATATTCTTGGCAATCCCAAGCTCACCCTGAAAATCCACGAAACGCCGCGTGCCCAGCATCGCCTGCTTGATTACCAGCAGGGACCACCAGTCACCGACTTCATTCAGTGCGCAGGCCACCGAGCAGCCCAGATCATCAAAACGTTTACGTGCCATGGGGCGCAGTATACGGGAAAAGGGTTGCATTAAAAAACCAAATCCGGTTTCATTACGCAACCTTATTTCGGACCACCGGCAGCAAAGCCGCGCAGGTCCATCGAATTCCAGAAATCGGGAGACCGTTATGAGTGGCACCCTGGACAGCCTGTTACGTCCGTTTGAACACAAATCCCTGAAACTCCGCAACCGCGTGGCCATGGCTCCCATGACCCGCACCGCCTCTCCGGGCTACGTACCTAATGACCAGGTCGCCGGCTATTACCGCCGCCGCGCCGAGGGCGAAGTGGGCCTGATCATCACCGAAGGCACATTTGTCGAGCCCGCGGCCAATGGTTACGAAAACGTGCCGGCCATCTACGGTGACGAGGCACTGGCGGGCTGGAAAAAGGTTGTTGCCGACGTGCACGTCGCGGGTGGCCAGATCATTCCGCAGCTGTGGCATGTGGGCTCGGTGCGCAAGGAGGGCACAGGCCCGGATAAATCCCTACCCGGTTTTTCCCCCTCCGGCCTGTTCAAGCCCGGCAAACCCAACGGTCGGGCCATGACCAAAGCCGACATCCAGAACAGCATCAAGGCATTTGCGGACGCGGCGAAGGCCGCCAAGGAAGTGGGCTTCGACGGCGTCGAGCTGCACGGCGCCCACGGCTACCTGATCGACCAGTTTTTCTGGGAAGGCACCAACGAGCGCGACGACGAGTACGGCGGCTCACTGGAAAACCGCACCCGCTTCGCCGTGGAAATCATTGAAGCCGTGCGCGATGCCGTGGGTGAAGACTTCGCCATCGTGCTGCGCTACTCCCAGTGGAAACAGCAGGACTACGACGCGCGCCTGGCAAACACTCCCGATGAACTGCAGCGTTTCCTCACTCCGCTGGCGAATGCCGGCGTAGATGTTTTCCACGCGTCCACAAGACGCTTCTGGGTACCGGAATTTGAAGGTTCCGATATGAACCTGGCGGGCTGGACCAAGGAACTGACCGGCAAACCGGTCATCTCGGTCGGCAGCGTAGGCCTCGACGACGACTTTATCGGCGGCAATAACCAGGGCATGGGCGGCACCGCCAACCCAACCGGTCTCGACGAGCTGGCCCGCCGCATGGACAACAACGAGTTCGACATGATCGCCGTGGGCCGCGCACTGCTGCAGGACCCGAACTGGCTGCAGAAAATGAAGCAAGGTCGGGAAGAAGAGATAGTGCCGTTTACCAAGCAGGCTTTGGCGAGCCTGAGCTAATCCGCACCCTGTAGGAGCCTGCCTTGCAGGCGAACGGTCAAGGGCGATCAATCGTTCGCCTGCAGGCAGGCTCCTACACGTGCAGGGTAGCCAACCTTCGGATCAAGCCATATTTCACTTCAACTTCACCGGCAGATTGTCACAATGTCCAATTCCTCGGATAAGTGGACAGGCAGCTGCCGGTGAACAGACTCAAAATTCTTCTGGTTGAAGACAATCCCACGCTCGCCCGCCAGACAGGTGAATTCCTGGAAGGGCACGGCTGGCAGGTGGATTTCGCCAACTGCGGGCAACTCGGTCTGCAGCTGGCCCTGACAGAAATCTACGACCTCATTCTGCTGGACCTGAACCTGCCGGATATCGACGGTATCGAGGTTTGCCTCCAACTCCGCCAGCAGGCTCCCATCGCCACCCCGATTCTTATGCTCACTGCCCGTGATGCCTTTGCTGACAAAGCGCAGGGCTTCCACTCCGGCGCCGACGACTATCTTTGCAAGCCCTTTGACCCACGCGAGCTGGCCCTGCGCAGCGAAGCGCTGGCACGACGCCGGGAACTGCATCGCAACGATGAGATTTGTATCGGTACCCTGCGCATATCCGGGCGTCGTCGCGAGGCAACAAGAAGCGGACAACCGCTAAAGCTCACAACGATTACATTTAATATTTTGTGGGAGCTGGCACGTGCCTACCCGGAGCCACTCAGTCGAAGTGAACTCAGCCATCGTATCTGGGGCGACGATCCACCGGATAGCGACGCATTAAAATCCCATATTTACAGCCTTCGACGCCAGCTTGACCGACCATTTCCCGAGCCAATGCTGAAAACCATCAGCAATATTGGTTTCAAACTGGAGCAGCCGGGTGCGAACTGAAATGCTAAAAGGAAGCCTGAAACTCTCAGTGTTTACACTTTTCGGGGGATTCACACTGCTGCTTTGCCTGATCTATTCGGGCATTGGCGTACTCGCCGCCTACGTGATTGAAGACCAGCTGATCGACAACCTGATCACCAACGAGGTTGACTATATCGAGCAGCACTTCCAGCAACACGGTGAACTGCCATCGCCCCGACTGCCACAGTTCACGCTCTACACCTCACCAGCCGACACGCCCGCGGCGTTTACGGCCACACTGGATGGCGAGCGACGCAAAGCCGAGTTATTTGTCACCGGCCATC
The DNA here is from genome assembly GCF_011326135.1 of Microbulbifer sp. SH-1. Classification (NCBI taxonomy): domain Bacteria; kingdom Pseudomonadati; phylum Pseudomonadota; class Gammaproteobacteria; order Cellvibrionales; family Microbulbiferaceae; genus Microbulbifer; species Microbulbifer sp. SH-1. Next base: position 2,827,173 of record NZ_CP046948.1, read on the forward strand.
AGCATTACCACCTGCGAGAACTGGCGCCGGAAACCGGCACAATACTCGCGGCAGAGGTCGGCAGCCTACTTACCGTATCCAACCAATCGGGGCGACTGCTCTGGCTGTTGTTTGCCGCGTTCCTGTGCACAACCGGCATGGCAGTCTGGCTTGCCCATGGACTGGTTACCGCCAGTATCCGGCCGATACTCTCTCTCGCACGGGAAGTCGAGGCACAGACTGGAAGCGAGCAGCCGCTGGAGCTGACCACCAACACACGCAACGATGAAATCGGCTTTCTCGCCCGCACGCTTCAGCGCAGCCTCAACGATCTTCGGCAGGCGCAGCGCAGGGAGGCCGAGTTCACGCGCGACGTCAGCCACGAACTGCGCACTGGCCTGGCTATTGCCACCAACACCCTGACCCTCGCTCGGAATCGCAGTTTGAGTGAGATGGAATTGCAGGAGCTCCGTTCGATACTGGCGACAATGAACAGAACCGTCAGCACACTACTGACACTCGCGCGGGCTGAATCCTTCGAATTCAGCACCTTCAATCTGCGCGCGTTGCTCGAACAGCGGTTACTCATGCGACCTGAAATTTCCGATGGGAAAAACTTCCAGCTGGAGCTGATTCTCCCTGAGTCAATGTCGGCAAACGGCAACCCAAACCTCACCGGCCTGCTCTTGGATATTCTGCTGGACAATGCCATCCGACACGCTTCAAAACCCGTATTGCAGGTTTACACCTTGAGCAATGCACTGGTGTTCGAGAATCCGGTTGACGCTATGTTTGATACTGAGCCCTTATTCAATGCGGGTATTCGCGGAGAAAACAGTGAAGGCATTGGCCAGGGACTTTACCTGGCACGACGGATTCTCGCGGCACAGCGTTGGGATTTTTCGGCGCGCTGCGATAACGGGATTTTTTCCCTTTCTATCTTTCCCGCGCAATCCGCCACAGGCGCACTGCAAATTTCCCCGTAAAATTCACCTATCCTTCACGCGCACACGATCAGGATGCACCTTTCTAAAGAAGGGAAATCCATCATGCTTAAAAAAATTCTGATCACCGCGCTGTGTAGCACCCTGTTTGTATTGGGTGCCGGCTACTGGTTAATGGGACTTGTTCCACCGGCGCCGGACCAGCAGTTAATGGCGCGCACTCAAGTCGAAGATATCCCCTATCTGCAACAGAGTCCGTCAACAAACGATCGCGGACGTGTCCTGATAGTCGTCACCAGTACGGCGACAATGGGTAAATCCGGCAAGAAGACGGGGTATGAGTTCACCGAGCTTACACGCCCCTATTACGTATTGCGTGCCAACGGTTTCGAGGTCGATATCGCCAGTCCGCAGGGCGGCGAGCCACCGGCAGTGATGGACAAGGACGACATGGGACCGTTCGATTATGCGTTTCTCAATGACATCGTCGCCATGAAAAAGCTGCGCAACAGCATCGCCCTGGTAGAGGTCGAAGCGGAGCAATATCGAGGCGTATTCTTTGCCGGCGGCAAGGGCGCCATGTTCGATTTCCCGGGCAACCCCGAGATGCAGAATCTGGTGGCTTCCATCCACAGCAACAAGGGTGTGATCGGCGCCGTCTGTCACGGCCCGGCCGCACTTGTAGATATCACACTGGATACAGGTACGAGACTTCTTCAGGGCCGCCGAGTCAGCAGTTTTACCAATGAGGAAGAGCTGTTCCTGATACCCGACGCCGAGCAAGTCTTTCCGTTTTTGCTGGAGAGCCGCCTGCGCAGCAATGGTGCAATTTTTGAAGCTGGCCCGCCCTACCTCCGTCAGGTCAGCATCGACGACAGGCTGGTCACTGGGCAGAATCCTTGGTCTTCCTGGCAAGTCACCGAGGCCATGGTAAAGGCGCTTGGATATCAGCCCGTGGCGCGTGCGAAAACGGATTCCGAGCGGACCGTGGAGGTTTTGCTCGCATACGAGCGAGCCGGCTATACCGGTGGTGCCGCTAAAATTGAGGATTTTTTCCGGCTAGAAAATGGGGAACAACAGGCCATCGACCGTCGCCTGTTGGCGATGCACGGAATTGTTGCTGTCATGCAGGGTCAGCTCGGCAAGGCACTTTCTATCGTACGACTGCTCTCTCTTGCCAAAAAATTACAGCACCGGGAATAGACATAACCCACCTTCTCGGTCGCAGTCGCTATCGTCAGGCAGACGTTAGCCGAATTGCGACCGATAACCTGAATCAGGCTTCAGGCCAGTCAAATACTACGGGCCACAATTTCTGCGAAGCCTGATCATAATCTTCCCACAACTGCTGATAGCTTTTCCCTTCTACCGGATGCACAAGATCCGGAGCAAGCTCTGAAAGCGGCAGCAGAACAAACGCGTTTTTGAGAATTTCCCCGCGCGGCAGTTTTACGCCGTCCACCTCTCCAGTGAGGTCGTCGTAGGTGAGAATATCGATATCCAGCGTCCGCGCGCTGAACTTGGGGCCGCTGCGCACACGGCCGTTTGCATCTTCGATATTGCGAAGACACAGGGCCAGTTCCGCCACAGAAAGATCGGTTTCGATAGCGGCAACGAGGTTGTAAAAATTGTCGCCGTCGAAACCCACCGCTTCGCTCTCGTAGACCTGCGACATGCGCAGGTCGCCAAACGCCGCGACCAGAGCATCCAGCCCGGCACTCAGGTTTTTTTCGCGATCAATATTGCTGCCGAGGCTCAGGTAAACGGTTGCCATTTATCAGGCCTCCACCGTCTGTTTTTGTCCGCGCTCAATGATGACGCCGACATCGCGCGCACCGCGCACCGCGCCGGGCTTTGAAAGCCGCAGGCGCAGCCAGCTCACATTGAATTCATCGCGCACAATGGCCGCGGCCTGTTCCGCCATGGTTTCCACCAGCAGGAACTCACTGCCCTCAATAAACGCTATCAGGCGCTTGGCCACCGCCTTGTAGTTCAGGGTGTGCTCGATATTGTCAGTGCGCGCCGCCTTACTGATATCGAATGCCATTTCAATGTCCAGACTGACCGTCTGCTTCACCTCCCGCTCCCAGTCGTAGATGCCAATGATGGTTTCCACTTTCAGGTCGCGGATATAAACGATATCCAAACCGGTTCTCCTTGCTTCCCGTTTTTACTTTTGGGCGCCCAGCGCACCGGTTAATTCCGTCAACGGCCAGCGCGGGCGAACCTCGACGTCCAGATCCGCACGCTGGCCGGATTGCAAACGCAGGCAGCCGGCGTAGGCGATCATGGCGCCATTGTCGGTGCAGAACTCATGGCGCGGGTAGTACACACTGCAACCGTCTTCAGCGAGGCGCGCCTCCAGGCGCTGACGCAGTAACCGGTTGGCGGAAACACCACCTGCAATAACCAGTGTTTTACGCTCAGCCTGTTTCAGTGCGCGGCGACACTTGATTACCAGCGTATCGACCACCGCCTCCTGAAAGGCAGCGGCAATATCGGCACAGGTCTGGTCGTCCGGGAGACCGTCTTTCAGTGCGTGCTGCTGTACGGTGGTGAGGGTATAGGTTTTCAGGCCGGAGAAGCTGAAATCGAGCCCAGGGCGGTCGGTCATAGGGCGCGGAAAGGTAAAACGCAGCGGGTCGCCCCGCTCCGCCAGTGCCGCGAGGCGCGGGCCGCCGGGGTAGTCGAGATCGAGCATCTTTGCCGCCTTGTCGAAGGCCTCGCCGGCGGCATCATCTAGGGATTCCCCCAGCAACTCGTATTGGCCAAGTCCCTGCACATCCACCAGCTGGGTGTGGCCGCCGGACACCAGCAGCGCCACAAACGGGAAAGCCGGCGGGTTGTCCTCCAGCATCGGCGCCAGCAGGTGGCCCTCCATGTGGTGCACACCCACAGCCGGCACGTTCCAGCCGAAGGCCAGTGCGCGGCCGGCGCAGGCGCCCACCATCAGGGCGCCGATCAGGCCGGGACCGGCGGTGTAGGCAACACCGTCTATGTCTTTGGGGCGGGTATTGCTCTCGGTCATGACTTCGCGGATCAGCGGCAGCAGTTTGCGCACATGATCGCGACTGGCCAGTTCCGGCACCACGCCGCCGTAGTCCGCATGCAGTTTGACCTGGCTATAAAGGGTGTGACCAAGAAGTCCCAGCTCGCTGTCGTACAAGGCGACGCCGGTTTCGTCACAGGACGTTTCTATTCCGAGTACTCGCACAGTCTTCTCACGCTTGTCAAAAAATCCCCATCGACAGCAGAAACGGACAAATGACCGCTGCGATCCGGGCCGAGGGGGCGCTATCATACTCTTTAAGCGCACCTGCGTGCGCAACGCCAGGCGGAAAGGTCCGGGATCTGGGCGTCCCGCAAAGCACTGGACGCCCGTCCCGCCAGCTATAGTTGGTCACCCGCACCGGGATACCGCCACAAGGCTTGCGAAGGCCAAATCATCTGTATAGAATTTGCGCCCTCGCTGTGAACCGGCCTCCGGATTGCATCTGCGAGAAGAGCAATTTGCCGGACAGGCCACCGCCAGAAGTCCTCAGTTTGGACGCTGGCAGAGAGAAACGAATTTTACAGGTAATCTAATGCCCTCAGTACGCATCAAAGACAACGAGCCCTTTGACATCGCTCTGCGCCGCTTCAAGCGCTCTTGTGAAAAAGCTGGTGTACTCTCCGAAGTACGTCGTCGCGAGTTCTACGAAAAGCCCACTTCCGTTCGCAAGCGCAAGGCTGCCGCTGCTGTTAAGCGTCACGCCAAGAAAATGCAGCGCGAAAACCGCAAGTTCCAGCGTCTCTACTGAGTTAGAGCTTAATCTCTCGCTCACAGCAGGACGACGCGAACCGCGGTTCGCGATCTGAAACGGCGCCCGAGGCAACTCGCGCGCCGTTTTTTGTTTCTCAATACAGCGGGCTTTGCTTCAACGCGTCGATCCGCCACTATTGGTCAAATTCTCCGTCCTCATACCCGACAGCACGCCGGATGACACAACCCTGGATGACATCATGAGTACACTCAAGGAAACCCTCGCCACCGCCACCAAAGACGCCATGAAAGCCCGCGAAAAGGCGCGCCTGGCGACCCTGCGCCTGATCAATGCCGAGATCAAGCGAGTGGAAGTGGACGAGCGTATCGAGCTGGACGACGCCCGCATCCTCGCCCTGCTGGACAAGATGACCAAGCAGCGCCGCGACTCCATCACCCAGTTCGAAAAAGCGGGCCGCCCGGAGCTGGCGGCAGTGGAGCAGGCCGAGATCGACGTGATCCAGGAATTCCTGCCGGAGCAGCTGTCGGAAACCGAGATCCAGGAAATCGTCACCGCCGCCGTCAAAGAGACCGGCGCCAGCGGCATGGCGGATATGGGCAAGGTAATGGCGTTGGTGAAACCGCAGGTGCAGGGCCGCGCGGACATGGGCGCCGTCAGCAAGCTCGTGAAAAGCGCGCTCTGATCGTCGCCCCGGCAGCAGTAAATGGCAGGCAAGATCCCGCAGTATTTTATCGACGACCTGTTGGCCCGCGCCGACATAGTTCCGGTCGTCGACAGCCGGGTAAAGCTGCGCAAGACCGGGAAAAACTATTCCGCCTGCTGCCCATTTCACGATGAAAAAACCCCGTCTTTCACGGTAAGCCCGGACAAACAGTTCTACTACTGCTTTGGCTGTGGCGCCAGCGGCAACGCGGTCGGCTTCCTGATGGAGTACGACCGCCTGCCGTTTCCGGAGGCCGTGGAAAAGCTCGCCGCCAGCATGGGCATCGACGTGCCCCGCGAGCAGCTCGCCCCCGGCCAGGTTAAACGCCAGCAGGAGAGCCAGAGCCTCTATCAGCTGACGGAGAAGGCTGCGGAATACTTTCGCGGCCAGCTGAAGGATCACAAGATCGCCGCCCGCGCCATCACCTACCTGAAAAATCGCGGCCTCTCCGGTGCGGTGGCCAAGGAATTCGGCATCGGCCTCGCGCCCGCCGGCTGGGACAATCTGCTGAATCACCTCGGCACCAGTTCGGAGAAGGCCGAACAGCTGGAGCTCGCCGGTCTCGCCATCCGCCGCACCGACAGTGACGGCAATCCGGGCAAGCATGAACCCGGCAAGCGCCACCACTACGACCGCTTCCGCAACCGCATCATGTTCCCGATCCGCGACCAGCGCGGGCGCACTATCGCCTTCGGCGGCCGCGTACTCGGGGACGAAAAGCCCAAGTACCTGAACTCCCCGGAAACCCCGATTTTCCACAAGGGCAAGGAACTGTACGGACTGTGGGAGGCGCGCCAGGCCAATCGCGAACTCAAGCGCCTGATTGTGGTGGAAGGCTACATGGACGTGGTGGCGCTAGCCCAGTACGGCATCCGCTGCGCCGTCGCCACCCTCGGCACCGCCTGCGGCGAAGACCACATCCAGCTCGCGTTCCGCCACACCCAGGAACTGGTGTTCTGCTTCGACGGCGACCAGGCCGGGCGCACCGCCGCGCGCCGCGCGCTGGAAGCGGCGCTGCCCTACATGCAGGACGGGCGCAGCCTGCGCTTCCTGCTGCTGCCGGAAGGCGAGGACCCGGACACTCTGGTGCGCCAGATCGGCGGCGAGCGCTTCGACCAGCTGATCGACGACCAGGGCCGTCCGCTGGAGGACTTCCTGTTCGACCTGCTGGGCGAAGGCATCAACATCCAGACCATGGACGGCCGCGCACGCCTGTCCAAGGCCGCCGCGCCCCTGCTCGACCTGCTGCCCGCGGGCGTCTACCGCCAGCTGATGTTCCAGCAACTGGCCCGCCGCACTGGCCTCGAACAGGACATGCTGGAAGAGATCATCGCCGCGGAAAAGGCCCGCGCAGCGAAGCTCGCCCAGGACGCGCGGCCGCCGGCGCCAAACCCGGCGCCCGCACAGCCCAAGGTCGCTGCAGCACCCACACCGCCGCCGGAATTCCCCAGTGCGGACGACTATCCCACCCCGCCGCCGGACTACGACTACGGCAGCGAACCACACCCCTACCCCGACGAAGATGTGCCACCTCAGTCAACATCGCACCGACGCCGCGGTGGCCAGTACCGCCTGCCCGCCGAGCGCATGTTGATCGCCCTGCTGCTGCACCACCCCCAGCTGGCGCAACTGATCGGCGACAGCGCGCGCTTTACCGACAGCCGCGACGCCGACCTGCAACTGTTCGGCGACATCCTCAAGGTCATGCATCAGAACCCCGCCCTCAACAGCAACCAGCTGTTCGGCCGCCTGATGAACCTCGAGAGCCGCGACGCCCGCGAACTGATACTGCGGCTTGCCATGAGCCACCCGATTGTCGGTGGCGCCGGCCAAAAGCTGGAATACGACCCCGAGACCGAATTCCGCGATTGCCTGCAAAGCCTCGACCTCGCCGCCGAGCGGCAGCGCAAACGCGACCTGGTGGACCAGCTCAAAAGCAGTGGCAGCACCCTCGGCGCCGAACAACTCGCCCTGCTGGCGCAATTCCGCAGGAAATCCGACTGACACCCCTTGAATTCCATAGTGCCATCACCATATCCACAACCCTGCTGCCAAAAGCGGCAGAAAACTGGTCAGACAAACGCCCGGAACCCCCGAAACCACTCACCTGTCTAAACGGCCACAGTGGTTATTGCTTACGCGAATACGCTATAATCCCGCGTCTTTGTCCGAAGAAAAGCCCAGACAAAAGTCCCGACTATCAATCCCCAGAATTCAGGGTTGTGCATGACCGACAAAACCCAACAGCAAAAGACCACCTCCCGCATCAGAGAGCTGATCGCCCGCGGTAAAGAGCAGGGCTATCTGACCTATGCGGAGGTGAATGACCACCTGCCGGAGGACATCTCCGATCCCGATCAGGTGGAAGACATCATCGGCATGATCAACGACATGGGTATCAAGGTGTTCGAAAGCGCACCGGATGCCGAAGAACTGTTGATGGCCGAAGGCGACAGCTCTGCCGATGAAATCGCCGCCGCCGAAGCCGCCGCCGCCCTCGCCGCGGTAGAGTCCGATGTCGGCCGTACCACCGACCCGGTGCGCATGTATATGCGCGAAATGGGTACCGTGGAGCTGCTCACCCGCGAAGGCGAGATCGCCATCGCCAAGCGTATCGAAGAGGGCCTGCGCGAACTGATGGCCGCCCTCGCCTACTGGCCGGGTGCCGTGCAGCAAGTCATCGACGAGTATGCGCTGATCGAGAAGGAAGAGCGCCGCATCCCCGACGTGGTTGCCGGCTGGCTCGACCCCGCGGAAGACGTGCCCCCCGGCGCCCAGGCCGGCCAGGACAGCGACACCTCCAGCAGCGACAGCGACGACGACAGCGATTCCGACAGCGATGACGACGACGATGACGACTCCTCTACCCAGGATGAGGAAGAGAGCACCAGCGGCATCGACCCGGAAGAGCTGGCCGCGCGCATGAATGCGCTGATCGCCGCGCAGAAGAAAGCCGACGCCGCGATCAAGAAGCACGGCCGCGATTCCAAAGAGGCCGGCGAGGCCATGGAAGCCGTGGGCGAGATCTTCCGCTTCTTCAAACTGGCCCCGCGCCAGTTCGACCCGCTGTACAACCAGGTACGCAGTATTCTCGACGAAGTGCGCGAACAGGAGCGCATCGTCATGAACCTGTGTATCAAGAAAGCGAAAATGCCGCGCAAGACCTTCATCAAGGAATTCCCCGGCAACGAGGTGAACGACGACTGGATTCCGTCCATCGTCAAGAAAAAGCGCGATTACTCCGACGCCCTGCGCCAAGTCGCGGAAGAGATCCAGCGCGCCCAGCGCAAGCTGACCCAGGCCCAGGACAAGGCCCAGCTGGAAATCGGCCAGATCAAAGAGATCAACCGCCGCATGTCCATCGGTGAGGCCCGCTCCCGTCGCGCCAAGAAGGAAATGGTCGAGGCCAACCTGCGTCTGGTAATCTCCATCGCCAAGAAGTACACCAACCGCGGCCTGCAGTTCCTGGACCTGATCCAGGAGGGCAACATCGGCCTGATGAAGGCGGTGGACAAGTTCGAATACCGTCGCGGCTATAAGTTCTCCACCTATGCAACCTGGTGGATTCGCCAGGCGATCACCCGCTCCATCGCGGACCAGGCGCGCACCATCCGGATTCCGGTGCACATGATTGAGACCATCAACAAACTCAATCGCATCAGCCGCCAGATGCTGCAGGAAATGGGCCGCGAGCCGACTCCGGAAGAGCTGGGCGAGCGCATGGACATGCCGGAAGACAAGGTGCGCAAGGTACTGAAGATCGCCAAGGAACCGATCTCCATGGAGACGCCCATCGGCGACGACGAAGACTCGCATCTGGGAGACTTCATCGAGGACCAGAACCAGTCGTCCCCGGTGGACACCGCGACCGCCACCGGCCTGCACGATGCCACCCGCGCCGTGCTCTCCGGGCTGACGGCACGGGAAGCCAAGGTGCTGCGCATGCGCTTCGGTATCGACATGAACACCGACCACACCCTCGAGGAAGTGGGCAAGCAGTTCGATGTGACCCGCGAGCGTATCCGCCAGATCGAAGCCAAGGCGTTGCGCAAACTGCGCCACCCCTCGCGCTCCGAACACCTGCGCAGCTTCCTGGACGAGTAAGCCTTTATCTTGGCGATCGTCGTCCATACTGAAAAAGCCCGGCTCGCCGGGCTTTTTTATGGATGGCAGAATTGTTGCAAACCGATGAACCCGCGGAGACAGTCAGAGAACAATGGAAGAGCAGTTTGTGAACAAGCCCGGTAAAACCGGCATTTCCCGCCTGATCGATGCCACTGAATACTCCCGCCAGGGACTCCTCGCCACCTGGCGCAACGAGGCCGCCTTCCGCCAGGAAGTCACCCTCGCCATATTCCTGATCCCCGCGGCCCTGTGGCTCGGCGAAAGTGGTGTGGAACGCGCCCTGCTGATCGGCACCACGCTGATGGTAATGATCGTCGAGCTGCTGAACAGTGCGGTGGAAGCCGTAGTAGACCGGGTCGGCCCCGAAAAGCACCCGCTGTCGAAGATCGCCAAGGACACCGGCTCCGCCGCCGTCTCCATCTCCCTGCTGCTTTGGCTCAGTACCTGGGGATGTATCCTGTTGCCGCGCTGGATCGCATGATCCCGGCCGCAGGCATACTGCCAGCCTCCAACTGCGGCGCAGCTTAACCCGACAAAATTCACCCCTGCCGAGCCGAATGCCCGGCAGGAATCTCCCCCTCGACTAAAATTCTGAAACCATCGTACCGATTGGTGCGCGCAATGGATCTGCGCGCTCAGAACCAATAACGAACCAGGGACGGAATCATGTCGTACCCCCGCCATGCCGGTGTGCCCGACACCAACGCACCGACTCTGAACAACGTCGCACTGCCACCTCTGCTTCTCCTACTGGTTTCCATAGGTGCATCCACCCAAAGCGCGGCAGCGCCGCTCAGTTTCGGTGCCGGAAACGACCGTTACACGCTGACATCCAACAGCCCCCCCGGCAGCGGCTCTCAACTATTGATCGACGGCGGTAATGGCAACGACACCCTGGCAATCCACAACTTCGATCTTGCCAATCCAGCGCGACTGCAGCACTGGGAGACCATTGAGCTGACAGGAACCTCCCGCCTCACCCTCAACACTCACCTGACGTTCGGTGGCGAAGACCAGCTGCCCGGCCAACTGGTGATTCACAGCGGCAGCACCCTGTTACTGCCCTATTACAGCGCCGGCATATCGGCGAGCGGCGGCCAACCCCTCACCGTGACCAACCACGGTCTCGTCGATATGAGCGGCAGAAGCGCCAATCTCATGATGATTCAGGGAGACTATGTGGGGATCGGTCGCGGCAGCATCCGCATGGATATGGTGGCAGGTGGCGACGACAGCCTCGCCGACCGGCTCGTGATCAGCGGTGGGCACGCCAGCGGCAGCACCCAACTGTTGTTCAACCGCCTTGCCGGCAGTGGTGCCGACACCCACAACGGCATCCTTGTGGTAGAAACCCGCCACGGCGGCAGCACCAGTGCCGGCGCCTTTTACATGCCCGAACCAGTCTCCGCCGGCCCTTATGAATACTTCCTGTTCCGCGGTACCGGCGACCCGGCCAACGCAGACAACTGGTACCTGCGCTCGACCCTGCGCCCCGGTGACAAGCCCGCCACCAGCCCGAGCCCGGACTTCCAGTCCGTTGCCAGTTTTGGCGGCCTGTCAACCGGCACAATCAGCGGCCCAGCCACTAATATCACCAATGCCAATACCGGAAGTGCCGGTGCCAGCCTGGCACCACCGACCGCCACCGCCGGCCTGTTGGCCGCGGCGCCGCCCGCGGGCAGCGCCCCCATCCCAATTTACCGCCCGGAAATCCCGCTCTACGCCCAGGCAAAATCCCTCGCCCGTCTCACCTCACTGCAGGAAATAGGTAGCTACCACAAACGCCGGGGCGAACAGCGCAGCTGGTTCGACGGCCTGAACCAGGACTGGTTGCGCGTGCACCACTTGAACGCCGACTACAACTGGACCGGCGACGTCAGCAACCGCTTCGACGGCAATATCACCGGCGTGCAACTCGGCACCAACCTCTGGTCCGGCCCCACCTGCACCGGCGGTGCCCGCGAGATGGGGTTGTTCATCGGCAGCACCCGCGCCAGCGGCGATGTCAGCGGATTTGCCCGCGGCTTCGACGATTACAACACCGGGCAGAACCAGCTCACCAGCCACCATATCGGCTACTACTTCAACGACTACCGCCCGGACATGGGCTACTTCGACTTCACCGCCAAGGTTGCCTACCTGAAGCTGGAAAGCCGATCCTCCCGGGGCATCGGCGACACCATCTCCGGTGCCCAGCTCACCCTCTCCGTCGAGAAAGGATTTACCTGGCAGGCAGCGGAGCACGTCAATGTGGAACCTCAGCTGCAGGTCATCGCCAATTACAGCAACTTCAGCGCAATAGACGACGGCATCTCCTGGATGGAGGTGGACGTAACCCCCGAAGCCAACTTCCGCGCTGGACTGCGCGCCTACAACACGGATACCCCCTGGCTCGACGGCCAGCTGCGGCCCTATGTATTCGGTAATGTGTGGCATACCCTCGGCGGCAACGACCAGCTGCTGTTTGACACCGAGCTGCAAACCGATCTCGAGCGCCAGGCCACCTGGGGGGAAGTCGGCGGCGGCGTGGTACTGCTGGAGCATCCGCTCGGCAGCGCCTTTTTAAATGTGGGCTACCAGCGCTCCCTGGACAGTCTGGACTGGTCCGGCGGCAGCGCCAATCTCGGCTTCAACTGGGCCTGGTAACACTGAGGCAGACCGCGCCAGCGGCCAAAGCCGTTGATCTGAAAGGGGAAATCAGGTAATTTGCCAACCCGCTCGCGTATCGTCGCAAGCACTCCTCTTGGGGGCCTTTAGCTCAGTTGGTTAGAGCATCCGACTCATAATCGGCAGGTCCTGGGTTCAAGTCCCGGAAGGCCCACCAATCACCTGACACCCATACATACGCCACATTTCAGGCCCCACGTTCCGCCCCGGGCGTAAGTTCCTCACCAGATACGCAACCACGCACAGACAAGTAATTCCGTTTACCCCAACAAAGCCAAGCCTGGGTTTTAGAGTAGGGATAAATAATTCAATTTCATCTCGCAAAATATCACTCAAATATCAATGTCGTGGTATCTTTTCAGGCCATTCCCAGAACTTGAACGATAGAGGCCCAGCTATGATCCGCTGCCATCTTGCCCGCATGATGGGCGAACACAAGATGCGTATTGCCGACGTTGCCAGAGAAACGGGCCTCAGCCGCGCCACGGTGACCCTGCTCTATAAAGAGACCGCGCAGAAAGTGGACCTGGAAGCCATCGAAAAGCTATGCCAGCTATTCGAATGCCGGGTGGGTGACCTGCTTGAGCTGACACAACAATAATCAGGGAAGGAGATAACGTTGAGTACCATGAAGTTCAACGAGGATACCCGGGTAAAAATCCCGACCATCCTCCACCTGATGAGACTGGGCTACCAGTATCTCTCGCTTAAGAGTCAGAGCTGGGATCTGGATACCAATATCTTCCCCGAGCTATTCAAGTCAGCGATCACCCGGATCAACCCCGGTATCGAAGCGGACGATGTTGCCCGGCTACTGGAAGACATCAAGCTGCTACTGGACAACGAAGACCTGGGGCGCGCCTTCTTTGAAAGGCTGACCGACCGATCCAATACCAAGCTGATCGACTTCAAGAACTTCAACAACAACAGCTTCCATGTCGTTACCGAACTGACCTGCCAGAATGGCGATGAAGAGTTTCGGCCAGACGTCACCCTGCTGATCAACGGCATGCCGTTGGTCTTTATAGAAGTGAAGAAACCGAACAACCGTGAGGGCATATTGGCGGAGCGAGATCGCATCAACAAACGCTTCCAGAACCCCAAATTCAAGCGTTTCGCCAATATCACGCAGTTCATGATTTTCTCCAACAATATGGGGTATGACGACGGCGACCCGGAGCCAATCCAGGGAGCCTTCTACGCCAGCAGCTCGTACCACAAGCCGGTTTTCAATTACTTCCGCGAAGAAGAAGTGTTAAACCTTACAGCCCTGCTCAAGTCGCCATCAGAGGATGACGAGCTCAATGTGCTGAAAGACAACAACCTGGAAGTAATTCGCAGCAACCCCGAGTTCATCATCAATAAAGAGCCAAACCGGCCAACCAACCGCATTTGTACGTCTCTGGTCAGTAGAGACCGTCTCGCGTTTATCCTGCGCTATGCACTGGCATATGTGTCAGAGACGGACGGGCTGCAAAAGCACATCATGCGCTACCCGCAGCTATTCGCCACCAAGGCAATCGAAAGCAAACTCGCTGAAGGTATTAAAAAAGGGATCATCTGGCACACCCAGGGTAGCGGCAAAACAGCGCTGACCTTCTACAACGTGCGCTTTCTGACGGACTACTTCCAGAAGCAACAGATCATCCCCAAGTTCTACTTCATCGTGGATCGGCTGGACCTGCTGCAACAAGCACAACGAGAGTTTACCGCGCGCGGCCTGACCGTCCACACCGTTAATTCCAGAGAAGCCTTCACCCGCGATATCAAAGCGACCCAGGCTATTCACAACCATTCCGGGAAGCCTGAAATCACAGTCGTGAACATCCAGAAATTCAAAGACGATCCGGATGTTGTCTCGACCAAGGACTACGATATCGCCATTCAGCGCGTGTACTTTCTGGACGAAGTACATCGCAGCTACAACCCTAAAGGCAGTTTTCTGGCGAATCTGACCCAATCGGATACCAATGCCATAAAAATTGGCCTCACCGGTACCCCGCTATTGGGAGACGATTACAATTCCCGCGTTTTGTTCGGCGAATACATTCACAAATACTACTACAACGCCTCCATTGCCGATGGCTACACCCTGCGTCTGATCCGGGAAGAGATCGCCACCAACTACAAGATGGTGCTGCAACAAGCTCTGGATGAAGTGGAAGTCAAAATGGGCGATGTGGATCGCAAGCTCATCTATGCCCACCCAAGCTTTGTCGAGCCCATGCTCGATTACATCGTCACCGACTTTGCAAAAAGCCGCAGCGCCCTGAGTGACCCCACCATCGGTGGCATGGTTATCTGTGATAGCGCCAACCAGGCGAAAGAGATGTTCAGGCTCTTCGGTGAGAAATACGGTGTACAGCAACTACAGGAAACACAGTTAGTAGAGGCCAACGACTCAAATCACTATCTGCCTATGGTGGCAGAAGCGTCGCCCGCATATGCAGCGACCAATAAAAGCAGCAAAACCAAAAACAGCGCCAAGAACGCAGCGCTGATCCTGCATGACGTAGGCACCAAGGAAGAGCGCAAGACCTGGGTGGAAGACTTCAAAGCTGGCAAGATCGACTTCCTGTTTGTCTTCAATATGCTGCTTACCGGATTTGACGCTCCGAGGCTGAAGAAAATTTATCTGGGTCGCGTCATCCGCCAGCACAATCTGCTGCAAGCCTTAACGCGGGTGAACCGCACCTATAAGGACTTCCGTTACGGCTATGTGGTGGACTTTGCCGATATCCGCAAGGAGTTTGACGCAACCAACAGAGCCTATTTTGACGAGCTGCAGTCCGAACTCGGCGATGAAATGGAGCACTACTCCGACCTGTTCAAATCCCAGGAGGAAATAAGGCAGGAAATTGAGCATATCAAGGATCTGCTGTTCCGCTTCGATATAGAAAATGCTGAGGTCTTCACCGACCAGATAAGCCAGATACAGGATCGGGAAATCGTTCTGGCTCTGAAAAAGGCCTTGGGCGATGCCAAAAGCCTGTACAACCTCATCCGCCTGCAAGGTGAATGCAGCATCCTGAACGAGCTGGACTTCGCCAAACTGAACATCCTCTATCGGGAAACCTGCAACCACCTGGACATGCTCAACCTCAAGGAAAGTATCGAACAGGGCACGGATACCGCCAACCTGCTGAATGTGGCCCTTGAGGACGTCATCTTTAAGTTCATCAAGGTGGGCGAAGAAGAGCTGGTGCTGGCGGACAAGCTGAAAAACACCCTGCGCCAAACCCGCGAGGCCCTGGCCGGCAACTTTGACCAGCAGGACCCCAAGTTCGTCACTCTAAAGGAAGAGCTGGAAAGGCTGTTCAAGAAAAAAAACCTCAGCGAAGTCACCCAGGATGAAATGGTGGCCAACATCGACGCGCTCAATAAAATCCACGAGCGGGTCAAAGAGCTCAACCGCCAGAACAATCAGCTTCGTCAGAAATACCATGGCGATGTGAAATACACCCGTATTCACAAGCGCCTGCAGGAACGCCAGCACGGTGATAAAGATATCAGTGAGTCAGAGCGCAGGATCTTTACCGCCCTCACCGGTGTCAAACAAGACGCCGATGAGCAGGTTCTGAACAACAGCCAGATACTGGAGAACGAAAGCTACTTTGAGCGCCAGATGATGCCCTTAGTAGTCAAACGCTTTATGGATGAGCAAAAAATCAATCTGACCCCGAATGCCTCAGACTACATCAATCACCTTGTAGTCGCGGAGTACCTGAAAGAATTTCATACCGGCAGTAGAGCCTACTGAACCATAACGAGCTGTAAGAATGGTAGAACTAGAGTTTCAACAGAAGACCAAAACGCTGATCGATAGCCTAAAGAGTATTTGTGCTCATTATGGCCTGGGTAATGACGGCAATGAATTCAAAATCATTACTCAGACTTTTTTGTACAAGTTTCTTAACGACAAATTTGCTTTTGAAGCAAAACAAATCGACAAAAAGGTCGCTAAGGCTGAAAAGTGGGAAGACGCCCTGGTCGCCATGAGCGAAGACAAGTTGGAGATGCTCTACAGGAAAATGGGGGGTGACACCGCACGCTTAAAACCTCACCATTTCGTTAGCTACCTGTTTAATCGCTCAAACACACCAGATTTCGCCAAGCTATTTGACGACACCCTGCGCGATATAGCCCTTAGCAACAATGATGTGTTCGCGGTAAAAACAGACGGTGGTGCCAAGGTGGTGCTGTTTGATCGGGTGAGTGAGTACATTGCCGATGAGTCCAAACGCGACGCCTTCTGCCGCGCGATCATCAACAAGTTGGTGGAGTTCAGCTTCGAGCGCATCTTTACACAGAAATTCGACTTCTACGCCACCATCTTTGAATACCTGATCAAAGACTACAACAGCAACGCCGGCGGCAAATACGCCGAATACTATACGCCCCATGCCGTAGCGCGCATTATGGCGGCCATTTTGGTGCCCAAACGTCAGCGCGGAAAATTACGTAACAAAGCCTGCTACGACCCCTCCGCCGGCTCCGGCACCCTGTTAATGAACGTGGCCCATGCCATCGGCGAGAACCGTTGCAGTATTTATACCCAGGATATCTCGCAGAAGTCCTCCAACCTGCTACGCCTGAACCTGATCCTCAACAACTTGGTGCACTCCATCCCCAATGTCATCCAGGGCAATACCGTCTTGCACCCCTATCACCGAGACGGCAAAGACCTTAAGAAGTTTGACTATATTGTCTCCAATCCACCGTTTAAGATGGATTTCAGCGATTTCCGCGATGAGCTGGACAGCCAGGAAAACAAAGGGCGATTCTTTGCCGGCATTCCAAAGGCACCAGCGAAGGCCAAGGACAAAATGGCAATCTACCAGCTGTTCTTGCAGCATATCATCCACTCGCTCAAGCCCGGTGGCAAAGCAGCGGTGGTGGTGCCGACCGGCTTTATCACCGCCCAGTCGGGTATCGACAAAGGCATCCGCAAGCATCTGGTCGAGCACAAGATGCTGGCAGGCGTGGTTTCTATGCCCTCCAATATCTTTGCCACCACCGGCACCAATGTCTCCATCCTGTTTATGGATGACAGCAACAAAGACAAGGTGGTATTGATTGACGCCTCCAACTTGGGCGAACAAGTTACCGTAGACAAAAGTAAGAAAACCGTACTGAGCACGGAAGAAGAACAGCACATCATCGACACGTTTAATGCCAAACAGGCCGTGGAAGATTTTTCCGTTGCAGTCAGTTATGGCGAGATCGAAGCCAAAAACTACAATCTAAGTGCCGGCCAGTATTTCGATGTCAGAATCGAATACGTGGATATTACCCCGAAACAGTTTGCTGAGAAAATGCAGGACTTTACCAGCAACTTGGATAGTTTGTTTGCCCAGTCTCGCGAGCTGGAAACTGAGATTAAGAAACAGTTGGCGGTACTGAATTATGAATAATTGGTCACGCCATAATTTGGGAGATATTTCTGAATCCTGCCTTGGAAAAATGCTGGACAAAGAAAAAAACAAAGGATCCTTTCATCCATATCTCGCAAACTATAATGTCAGGTGGGGTGAATTTGATCTGATTAACCTCCAAGAAATGAGATTCGAAGAACACGAGCATGAAAGATACGGTCTTGAGTATGGTGATTTAGTTATATGCGAAGGTGGCGAACCTGGCCGGTGTGCTGTGTGGCGCGACAATGCGCCAAAAATGAAGATTCAAAAAGCATTACATAGGTTAAGAGTAAAGAAAGGTTTCAGCTTTGATTTTTTGTATTACCGAATTCTTCTAGCAAGTAGAATTGGTGAGCTTCAGAAACATTTTATTGGCTCGACCATTAAGCACCTGACTGGAATATCACTAAGGCAGGTTGAGTTTGATTTCCCAACTGAGAAAGAGCAAATTTCTATTGCTTCCGTATTGCGTTCGATTGACAAAAAAATCGAACTCAATAACCGCATCAACGCCGAACTGGAAGCCATGGCCAAAACCTTGTACGACTACTGGTTTGTACAGTTCGACTTCCCCGATGCCAACGGCAAGCCCTATAAATCTTCCGGCGGAATAATGGTCTACAACCCAACCCTCAAGCGGGAAATACCGGAAGGTTGGAATGCCACACCTTTATCGAAAATCACTCCAGTTAGTAACCAGTCAGTAAATCCAGTCAACTATCCCAACAAGGTTTTCAGGCACTTCAGTATCCCAGTATATGACGCCACTAAAACGTTTGGCCTTGAAGCTGGGGAAACCATTGGTAGCAACAAATTTACTGTCAAAGAAAACGACATTCTAGTCTCAAAGCTAAACCCGTGGTTTAGCCGGGTCATCTACGCCATGGAAGAGGAAGATCTTATCTGCTCAACCGAGTTCGTAGTATGGCGAACACCGAATAGCAGCGTTAAGAACTTTCTTTATATGGTGGCCACCTCACCACAATTTATAGTGCACTGTACCCAATCAGCAACGGGCACCTCCAACAGCCATAAGCGGGTAAATCCAGGTGTCATGATGCGCTTCGATACTCCTTTTAAGGAAGAAATCGCTAGTGCTCTTGGCGAGAAACTAGAACCCATGATCAAACAAATGGTAATTAATCAGAGAGAGAATACTGAGCTGTCAAAACTGAGGGATTGGCTTTTGCCCATGCTAATGAACGGCCAGGTGACGGTAAAATGATAATAAACACTGCGTTCCGGCTGCTGCTAACACTCAACGCCACTTCACTCCTGGTGATTATCTTTCTTGTGCAGAAGGGCTATACATTGGGCCAGATTTTCAGTGGCGTCGCATGGCTCAATTGGACTGGAATGCTCCCGAACGCGGTGTCTTATCTGCTTTATTTTCTAATTCCGGTGTTTTCCACGGGGGCCAGTATTCTGCTGAGTTCCAAACTGGGGAAAGATGACTTCAAATCTGGTGAGGTGGAAAGCATTGAACATGCAAACAACAGCTTTCTGCCCAGTTACTTGGGGTACTTTTTTGTCGCACTTAGCGTAGGAAACTGGGAAACGCTTGGGTTTGTATACGGCGTATTGTTCATTTTTACATTCCTTTCGCAGGCTTTGTACTTTAACCCCCTATTTTTATTGTTCGGTTATGAGTTCTACAACATAACCACAAAGAACGGCACAGCCATTTTTCTGATTAGTCGCCACAAGTACAAAAGACCAGACGAAATTCAGATTCCTGTGGCATATCGAATCAACAATTACACATTTATAGAACGGGGATAACGATGGATCAGGTACTTGCCAGAGTTAAGGGGAAAAGGAAGAAGCAGCATTTCAAGCTAATTTCCGATGAAGCGCTTTTTGATGCTGTGGCCATTGATTTGAATTCCTGCGTGGCCTACAACCCTGATCATAATTTGGATGAAGATTCCTGGTTTAAAATCGACCAATTTAGTCAACAGGCCTTTTGCATTGACTTGCTGAAAAAGGACTTTGATTCAAAAGACTTCGATGACCTGACTAAAGATCAGTTCTCTCAAATAGCCTATCTTTTTTCTGTACAGGGGGACGATTTTTATTTTCAGAAGATCACTCCAAGACTGTTCATCAAAAGAAAAACTCTCGTCTTCGGCGAAGCTGCGCAGCTAGAAGAAAGCGAGAACCGGTTAGTCGTAAACCCAACTCCCGATGCGGTCTATTTCAAGAAATCAGACACCCTGATCTTTCGCAATTTGGCAACCATTTCCAGTATATTTAAAGGAATCGATGAGCTCTACAAGGAGGCAACTAATGATGAAGTTGGACAATTCCTGGATGAATCGTTCATCGAACTGGCTAATGATTATGACATTGGAAAAGTTTCCAAGCCAAACAGGAAACGGATAGCGCTCGCGATGGCGACTCTAGCTTCTATGTCAGATGATGAAAAATCAAACATGCTCGGCTACGTAAACGATTACTGTCACGAAAAGCTGAAGTTTGATGGCCAGAACAAGAAATTCGAAATATCCACAGACGATGAACTAAAGTTTTTACTCTACGGCATAGAACAGCGATTTTACACAACACCTTTTGGTCGAGAAAAAAGGATTGCCAACTCAGTACAACCACTGGATTGATCAATTGAAAATGGCTAAAGACCTCACAGAGTCGTCCCACGACCGCCAGAATATCCTCAATAACCGCTACGCCCTGCAGCAGGCCGAACGACACCTGGCTCTGGGTGGCATGGCCTTTGACGGGGAGACGGTGTTTACCAAGGCGCAGGTGATGGCGCTGTATGAAGTCAGTGACAGCACCATCGAGAAGTATCTGGTCAGTCATGCGGACGAGCTCAGAGCCAATGGCTACCGGGTCTTGAAAGGAAAAAAACTCAAGGATTTCAAAGAGTTAGATGATGGTACCGTAATGAATTACGGCACCAAAGTGAGCGCCCTGGGCGTGTTCAATTTTCGCGCAGTGTTGAACCTGGGTATGTTGCTGACCGAGAGCGAACCCGCACGACTGCTGCGCTCCCGCCTGCTGGATATCGTGCTGGACGTTATGGCCGAGCGCGCGGGCGGGCATACCAAGTTCATCAATCAGCGGGACGAGAACTACATGGTCAGCGCGCTGCAGGAAGAGAACTACCGGCGCCAGTTCACCGATGCCCTGGACAACTATGTGGAAGGCAACCACTGGAAATACGCCCGCTTCACCAACCTGATCTACCAAAGCATTTTCCACGAAAACGCCGCCGAATATAAAAAGGTGCTGAGGCTCGCAACCAAGGCCAACCTCCGCGAAACCCTGTATTCGGAAGTGCTGAATCTGATTGCCAGTTATGAAGCGGGCATCGCCCACGAGCTGGAACTCGCCAGCCAGGCACAAGGCCGCAAACTCACCCAAAAAGAAGCCGAGAGCCTGTTTACCGGTTTCGAGCAACATCCCCTGTTCAAGCCATTAATCCTAGACGCGCGAACCAAAATGGCGAGCAGAGACTTGTGTTTTCGCGATGCCCTGCACGAGAAGCTGAAGACCTACATCCAATCCGTACCCGAAGCCGACTTCGAGCGTTTTCTCGGCGAGAAAAGTCGCTCACTGGAAGAACAATTGAGCGACCCGGAAACACTGGCGGTACTCAAGCGCCTGAAAGATCGCTAGTGGAAGGATCGCAGGGATGAATGATTCAATAGGTACAGATACTGAGATCCGGTTTTTCTATTTCGATGCAGAGCATGCTGTCAGGGTTCACGACTGGATCATCGAACACTCCGGTGGGCTGGCAGGTACCAAAGATATTGGCCAGCTGGAAAGCCCTTTGGAGCATATCCAGAACGATTTGTACTACCCAGAGATGGAAGACAAGCTTACCCACCTGGTGTTTTCCATTAACAAGCACCATGCGTTTAACGACGGCAACAAACGTTCATCACTGGTTCTGGGCGCCTACTTTCTCGAATTGAACGGCTTCGATTACGTAGTGAAGCGCTTCGTCAAAGAGATGGAAAATATCGCCGTCTGGATGGCCGACAATGTAATTGACAAAGATTTGCTACAGGAGATTATCAATTCCGTGCTTTATGAAGACGATTATTCCGAAACAGTAAAATTGGCCATCTTTGAAGCTATTGACGCCGCTAAGCAAATGAAACAGGAATAGACATCACGTGGTACCAAGCGCGATTCAACGAGTAGGGTTCGCTGAACATATACGACCTTCTTGCTATTCACCGAAGGTTAAAGCAGATTTTATTGAAAAACCTTTCCGACCTCCATTAAGTAGAGTACGAGCAAGACGCGATTTCCGCGCAAGGCGGACAACAAAACAGACCGCAAGACCGCCCTCGGCGAAGCCCTGGTGTCGTACACCGACCAGCTGTACAAGAGCGACAGAAAAAGGCCACTGCATAAGCCTTCACAGACTTAGGATGCCGCCGAGAGTACTCTCCGGCATCATCGTCTTCATCGACTGCCGGGCGGCTTTTTCTGCGGGTTACTAAGAGGGCTCGTTCTGGTCGGAAAATTATGCGGAGGGTTAACCCTTCTCTCCGTTTTCAGGACCGTCTCTATCCTCTCCCTAGCTTCGGCCATGCTTGTCACTTCGCCCTTATTCCTCATCTGAATCACCATCAAACTCTTCGTCAAACTCTTCGTCAAATTCCCCCGCCGCAGATTTCTTGACGAGATCCGGGGAGCCCATATGCGTAACATCGTCAGGGAAATCGCTCTCAAGTATGTGCTTGTTCTCATCAACAGATTGCTTCATTTTCTTGAGGCGTTCTTGATAGGAAGATTTGTCTTTCATAGTTTCCTCACACAATAGTCTGGGAAATTTGCCGCTCCTGTGGAGGGGACAGATCTGTAACCACGAGATACATAGTATGCCCTGACACTATCATTAACCGGCTCCATGATTCTCACTTCGGCGGCTCCAAGCAGGTTGGCGAATGCAATAAATCACGCCAAAATACTGATGCACCAGTACCATTAACTCAATTTTTGATACAACCCAAGCTCAGAATTCGAAAAGCCCTGGAAATGCCAATGTCACCCGTTTTGATAATTGACACCAACGTCTCAATTGCGCTGGAAAGCTTCAAACTAGAATTTTTGCTTCCGATATTGGAATGATCAAACTGGGAGGAAACGATCATGCCCCGACATAATATTTTCACCATGCCCTTCGCGCGAGTCTATCCGATGTATGTACAGAAAGCCGAGCGCAAGAACCGCAACAAAGCAGAAGTCGACGAGATCATCCGATGGCTGACCGGTTACGATCAACAGGAATTGCAACAGCAAATCGCCAGGGAAATCGATTTCGAAATATTCTTCGCCGAGGCACCGGCGATGCATCCGAACGCCTGCCTGATCAAGGGCGTGGTGTGTGGTGTGCGGGTGGAGGAGGTGGAGGATCCGCTGATGCAGAAGATCCGCTATCTGGACAAGTTGATCGACGAGCTGGGCAAGGGCAAGGCGATGGAAAAAATTCTGCGGCAATAATTTGCCGCAGAATTTTCAACGTTTCCTTTCTGTGTCCGCTATTGAATCCCCATACCGGCCTTTTTCATCCCCGCCTCCAGCTTCTTGATGTCTTCCGGTGACAACTCGGGGCGGTCGACATTGATCGTCAGTTTGTTCAGTTTCGCGGTCAGCGGGAAAGGCGGCAGATAGTCGGAGTCGTCAATACCGGTGATGGTGTCGGAGCCGATATCGAAGCTCTCGTCCCACTGCAGGATGATGGGGATGGTCTTTTCCATGCGCTGGGTGGCGACGACCTTGCCGTCCACTTTTAGGGTGCCGGTGCCCCCTTTGCCCACCCCGGCAAAGCTGTTGTAGGCAATGGTGCCGAGGCCGAGCCCATCGTATTCAAAGTCGAACTCGATGGTGTGGCGGCCCGGCGCAAGCGCCTGCGGTGCTTCCCATCTCACCCAGTCGAGGTTGAGCAGGTTCCAGTTGAATACCGGCTTGCCCTTGAGCAGATAGAAACCCCAGCCGGCGAAGCGCCCGCCGGAGGTGGCGATCATGCCCTCGGCACCGCCTTCCGGCACGGTGATGTCCGCGGTGATGGTGTAGGAGGTGTTGAGCAGGAAGGGCGCATCGCCCTGGGGGGTTCCGGTCATCGGCCTTGTATAGACCAGCTCGTTGCGGCCGGCGGTGAGGCTCGGGCGCTCGGCCGCGACTCTGGCGGCCACCGAGGCGTTCATTGGGAATACCTGATATTTTTTGGCCTCTTCAACAAACAATGCCCGCAACTGTTTGACCTTATCCGGATGCTGGGCCGCGATGTCTTCCGACTGGTTCCAGCTCTCGTTCAGGTTGTAGAGCTGGAATGTCTGGTTGTTGAGGGGATCGGTATTGGCCTCTCCAAACGCTTGCCACGGTGCGCGGTTGACCTTGGTGCTCAGCAGCCAGCCGTCATGATACAGCCCCCACTGGCCCATCATTTCGAAGTACTGGGTTTTATGGCGCGATTCGGCCTTGGCGTTTTTCGCGTCGAAGGTGTAGGCAAAGCTGGTGCCTTCGATAGGCTTCTGTTTGATGCCGTCTACATACTCGGGTGCGGGGATGCCGATGACTTCCAAAAGCGTGGGGACAACGTCGATGACGTGGGTGAACTGCTGGCGCAGCGCGCCTTTGTCCTTAATGCGTTTCGGCCATGAGATGACCATGTTCTGGTTTACGCCGCCGAGGCGCGAGGCGTTCTGCTTGAACCAGTCGAACGGGGTATCGAAGGCCCAGGACCAGCCCGCCGACATATGGTTGTAGGCAAACTCGGTGCCCCAGGCATCGTAATACTTCATCTGCACGTCGATCGGCGGCAGCACGTCATTGAAAAATGCGACCTCACTGAAGGTCCCCTCCGGACCGCCCTCGGCGCTGGTGCCGTTGTCGCCGTTGATGTAAATGACGATGGTGTTGTCGAGCCGACCCAGATCCTCGAAGGCCTGGATCACGCGGCCGATCTCATGGTCGTTGTAGGCGGCGTAGGCCGCGAACACTTCCACCTGGCGAATATAGAGTTTCTTGGCGTCTTCGCTGAGGGAGTCCCAGGGGGGGAGTATGTCCTTGGGCCAGGGCGTGAGCTTCTGATCCGGCGGAATCACGCCGAGCTTTTTCTGGTTTTCGAAAATGCGCTCGCGCAATTTTTCATAGCCGTCGTCAAACAGGTGCATCGCGTGAATTTTATCGACCCACTCCTTGGTGGGGTGATGGGGCGCGTGGGTTGCGCCGGGTACGTAGTGCAAGAAGATCGGCTGGCTGGGATCGGTCTGGTGGATACGCGTCATCCAGTCGATGGCATCGTCCGCCATGGCGGTGACCAGGTTCCAGGAGGGCTCCTTCCCGGTGACCGGCCAGATCTTCGCATTGGGGTCCGAGCGGTCCATCTTCAGGCTGCCCTCGTGACCGATCCAGGGGTAGATTTGCGTGGTGTTGCGGAACAGGTTCGGCCCCCACTGGTTGGCGTCGCCGCCGACAAAACCGTAAAAGTAGTCAAAGCCCATGCCCGTGGGCCATTGCGTGAAGGGACCCACCTGGCTCGCCTGATAGGTGGGCGTGTTGTGGTTTTTACCGAACCAGCTGGTGGCATAGCCGTTGTCGCGCAGGATGCGGCCTATGGTGGCGTTGTCCACGCCGATAACGCTGTCGTAACCGGGAAAGCCCGTGGCCTGCTCGGCGATAACGCCGAATCCCACCGAGTGATGGTTGCGCCCAGTGATCAGTGCCGCACGCGTGGGCGAGCACAGGGCGGTGGACATGATGCGGTTGTAGCGCAGTCCGTTTTCGGCAATGCGCTCCATGGAGGGCGTCGGAATCACACCGCCAAATACACTGTTGATGGCAAAGCCGGCGTCGTCGGTCATGATCAGCAGGATATTGGGCGCGTCTTTCGGCGGCACCACCCGTGGCGGCCACCACGGCGTGGATTGCAGTGCGCCCTCCTTAATGACACCGCCGAATTTTGGTGCTGGGGGCGGTAGCTGGTCACCGGGAATAGTGGTGGTGGCACTTGGGGAGCCGGGCTTGCCGGTCTCCTGCTGTGCCATCACTGGAATGGTGATTGCGAGCGCGGCAATAGCCGCCATCCATGACATGAGCTTCATGAGCCGTCCTCGAAACCTGTTTACCAACATATGAAAAAGGGTTGGCGGTATGCGCCCCCTATAAGGCTAGTTAACAGATTGCCTGCTACTACCAATCGGGCACGATACCGTCGCAATGGTCAACGAGCAGGGAGCGGACATGGCGGAGAGAAAACCCTGCGGCAGTCATCCACTACAGGGTCCGTTTCAGCCGACGGGTTCCGCCGGAGAGGGAGTGGGCTTGGCGCGCAGCCGCAGTATCGCGAGCGCGATGACGGTGATGGCGAGCGGCGGGAAAGACACCCACAGTACGGTATTCCACCCATACACACTCAGGATGCCGCCGGAGGCAAACGAGCCGAGGGCCATGAGGGTAAACACGATAAAGTCATTCATAGACTGCACCCGGGTCTTCTCCTCGTCGCTGTGGCACTCCAGCACCAGCGCCGATGCACCGAGGAAGCCGAAGTTCCAACCCAGCCCCAACAGAATCAGTGTCCACCAGAAGTGCGGCACCTGCGCGCCCATAAGACCCACCGCCGCGGAGACGCCGATCAACAGTAACCCCAACAGCATCACACGCTCGGCGCCGAAGCGCGCAATGAATTTGCCGGTGAAAAAACTCGGCGCGAACATCGCAATCACATGCCACTGCAGCCCGAGATTGGACGACGCGGTGGAGTGTCCGTGCATGTGCATGGCGAGCGGGGCGGCGGTCATGAGAAAGTTCATCAGTGTGTAGGAGATGGCCCCGCAGGTGGCGGCGGCGATAAAGCGCGGTTGCCGCACGATGACAGCCAGAGGACGCCCGCCGCGGTGCGCCGTGGCGACCGGCCTGGGCAGGCGCACCCCAATCAAAATGAATGCTGATAGCGCCGCAACGGCGGCCTGCGCATAAAAGGTGGCGACAAACATCGGCTGTGGCATCAGGTCCATGGTCCAGTTGACCAACTGCGGACCTACGACGCCCGCGGCCACGCCACCGGCCATTACCATCGACAGCGCCTGTGCCTTGCGCGCGGGTTCCACCGCATCCGCCGCGGCAAAGCGGAAAGACAGCACCACCGCGGCATAGGCGCCACCGAAAAACGTCGACAAACAGAACAGCCAGAAGCCGCTCGCCCCATCCACATACACTGCAACCACCGCCAGCAGCCCGGCGAGTACACCGGCGCCGGCGCCGCTCAGAAACGCGGCGCGGCGACCGTAGCGCCCGGCAATTGCCCCCACGGGTAAAATGCACAGGGCCATACCCACCACAAAGATCGACAGCGGCAGCGTTGCCAGCAGCGGCGTCGGCGCCAGATTGTTACCGACAATGGCACCGGTGGCGTAAGCAACCACGGAGTTCGCCCCAGCCAGTGCCTGAGCGACAGCGAGCCGCCAAATGTTATTGCGCTGTTCGCGCGCGCTTAATTCCTGCATATCAGTTTTCTGGCTCGGACAGATAGGGTTCGCGAAGCAAGCCTGTAAGCTTTTCCCGCGGCAAGGTCAGTTCAATCTCGCCCATGGAATAGGGGGCGAGGGTGTAAACGCCATAGAGCAATTTCAGCCCGCTATCGGTGAGCCGGAAATCGTCACTGCGCACAAAGGGCCAGTTCTCGCGGAAGTCCACGTCTACCTCCTGCGCCTCCATCCACTGCTTGTGGGCAGTCTGCGCCAGCGACCAGAACCGCTCCTCCGCACCCGGTGCTATCACATCGGCAAGCGCAACTTGCCGATTCTCCGCCAGGTCCCAGTTTAGCCAGTGGGTTACCGGCATTCCATGGGCGCCTCCGCTGTATATATAACTGCTGATGGCAACGGTGAGCAGGTTGTCGTGCAGCGCAAGCTTCTTGGCATCGCCGGTCAGCTGCCAGGCCGCGCTGGATATTTCGGAGGCCTCCGCAGCGTCAGCGATAAATGCTTTCGCCACTTGTTCGAAGTTGCTGGCAGTGGAGCCCGGCGCCTCGCCATTGCCCTGCAACTGCTCAAGCAATTGCACGCGCACCGCATCGTTGAGCGCTGGGCGCTCGGCAAACACTTCGCGCTTTATCACTACGGAAGTGCAGCGCTCTTCGGCATCGCAGCCCGGTGTGCGCCATTCCCGCGTCTCTACATTTGAGGCCAGGGGCGCCGCGCGCGCGGGTTCGCGTTTGTCACAGGCGATCAGCGCCAGCAGGGCCCACAGCACGGCCGTCGTAGTGGCAAGCCGAGATTGCATCCCAAGGCGATTCAGAGTGTCCATTCAGAGTTCCTCATTCCTGTTGGCGGACGCCACAGCATACTCCTTTGCACAGACGCATCGAACCCCGCTACCGCGTTCAATCCCCCTGCGCAGCATGGTAGAGTGCGCGGTTTGCAATCGGGGCCGAGCGCAATTGCGCAGCCCCTCCCCCGCGCTTGCGAAGTTTTCTTCCGTATTCCCGGAGTGCTGCTTGATTACGTTCACCATCAGCGATATCCGCAAAATGACCGATCCCCGCACATTTGCCCGCGGCCAGGATTACTTTGATCGCGGGCGCGTGCTGAACGCGTCTTATGACGACGAAGCGGATATTTATCGCGGCACAGTGAAGGGTTCGGCCCGGTATGTGTACCGGGTGGAACTGGACGTGGAGCGCGGCCTGCTGGTAGGCCTCTGTTCCTGCCCGGTCGGGCTCAATTGCAAACACGCCGTAGCCACGGCGCTGAAGCTGCATCAGGATGCGCGGATTGCCGAAAGCACACTGGACCTGTTCGCCCCCGCGGCGCCGCCGGTTCCCGGCGTACAGAAGGCGCATAGCGCCGAAGGCTGGCAGCAGTGGCTGGCGGATCTGCCGCCGGCACCGCAGCGGGAGCCGGAGCCACTGGAAAACGGGCGCCACTACCTGGTGTATTTTCTGGAACCCGACACGCGCTTTTCTCCGCCGCGGTTGCGGCTCAATATCCGCAAGGGCTACCTGAAAAAAGACGGCAGCTGGAGCCAGTTGCGCTATTACCAGCCCGATACCAGTAACCTTAGCTGGAACCGCCCCAGCCACCTGCGCGATGACGACGTCAATATCCTGCAACTGCTGTCCCGTGCCAATGCGACCGGGCAGCTGGAGCTGCGCGGCGAGTCCGGCCATCGCGCGCTGGTGCACCTATTGAACTGCGGGCGCTTCTATCTCGACGAAGACGCCATCCAGCGCGGCCCCGCCAGAACCCTGCAGTGGCAATGGCGGAAACTTGAACACCAGCAGCGGCAACTGGCCGCGGAATTGGAAGGAATGGCGGACGCCGCGCACTGGCTGCCCATTCCGGTCACGCCGCCGTGCTATCTGGATATGGAAGGCGCAACCATCGGCGATATCCTCACCCCGGTGGCCAGCAACCAGCTCCCTCACCTGATGGCCATGCCGCCGGTGGCGGAAACCGAGTTCACCCGGATGTCGCTGCAGCTGCGCCAGCTGATCCCACAGGACCAGCTGCCGCTGCCGGTGGAACCCGCGCTCACCGAGGTCAACACCTTCACCCCGCGGATAACACTGGTTGGCTGCGAGCTGCAGAATTTTCGGCTGCCGGCCCTCAAGCTGCAGTTCGATTACGCGGGAATCAGCCTGCCAGCCCCGTACAGCCATGCGTTTACCGGCGGGGAAGAGCTTCTGGAACGCGACGGACACCACTACCTGATCCACCGCGACATCGCCGCGGAGCACGACTGCTGCGACGAAATTCACCAGATGGGCCTGGTCCTCATGTACGAGGAGCTGGGCGGCCACGAGGAAATCTGGTTTCCCGATGCCCACGGCCCCGACGAGGTCCCGCCACTTTGGAACGCCTTTCTCGACAACGGATTGCGTGAGCTGGAGCAGCGCGGCTGGATCATCGACACCGATCCCAGCTACGCCTTCAATATCAAGCGCGCGAATTTCGCGTTCAGTGTCGCAGATGCCCCCAACCACTGGTTTGAACTCGGGCTCGATCTGACTCTGGCCGACGGCACCCGGTTGCCGACGGCCGCCCTGCTGGAGCACTGGCTGGAGTCCGGTACCCCGGACGAATTGACCCTGAACCTGGAGGGGGACTGGGTGCAGGTCGACACCCGGCCACTGCAGAGCATTCGCAGCCTGCTGGTGGATCTGCTGCAGCAGAAAAAGCTCGATGGGCCGATCAGGCTGCCCGCCTTCCAGGCCGGGCAACTGGAGGAGTTCCCCGATCTCGACCAGCGCAAGGCACCGCTCACCCGCAAACTGGCACGATCGCTGCGCGACTTCTCCGGCCTGGAAAAAATTCCCGCCCCGCGCAGTCTCAATGCCAACCTGCGCGGCTATCAGCAGGAAGGGCTGAACTGGCTGGCATTTTTACAGCGCTATGGTTTCGGCGGCATTCTCGCGGACGATATGGGTCTCGGCAAAACCCTGCAGACGCTGGCGCTGATTCAGCATATGAAAGAATCCGGCCAGCTGAAGAAGCCGGCACTGGTGGTGGCACCCACCAGCCTCACCGGCAACTGGATGCACGAGGCGGCACAGTTTGCACCTGAGCTGAAGGTCACCCTGGTCCACGGCCCGAACCGCGATCCCGCCTTCAAGCAGATCGCCAAAAGCGATCTGGTCATCACTACCTACCCACTTCTGGTGCGCGACAAGGCCCGCTACGACAAACGCAAATTCAGCCTGATGGTGCTGGATGAAGCCCAGGCCATCAAAAACCCCACCACCAAAATCGCCGAGTGTGTGCGCGCCATCAAAAGCACATTCCGCCTGTGCCTCTCCGGTACACCGCTGGAAAATCATCTGGGGGAACTGTGGTCGCTGATGGACTTC
Source organism: Microbulbifer sp. SH-1 (assembly GCF_011326135.1). Lineage (NCBI taxonomy): Bacteria > Pseudomonadati > Pseudomonadota > Gammaproteobacteria > Cellvibrionales > Microbulbiferaceae > Microbulbifer > Microbulbifer sp. SH-1. The sequence continues at coordinate 2,857,607 of NZ_CP046948.1, forward strand.
GCACTGCCCGGGCTGTTGGGCGGGCGCAAGACATTCAACCGACTCTACCGCAATCCGATCGAGAACGACGGCGATGTGGAGCGCCAGCGGGAACTGGCGCGCAAGGTCAGCCCGTTCATGCTGCGGCGCACCAAGACCGAAGTGGTGAAAGAGCTGCCGCCGAAAACCGAAAGCATTCAATACGTGGAATTGGCAGACAAACAGCGCGCACTGTACGAAAGCGTGCGCGCGAGCATGGAAAAGCGCATCCGCGATCTGGTCGCGAGCCAGGGCATGGCGAAAAGCCATATCGAGTTTCTCGACGCACTGCTGAAACTTCGCCAGGCCTGTATCGACCCGCGCCTGGTCAAACTGGACAAGGCCGCGAACATCCGGGAAAGCGCCAAGCTGGAATGGCTTGCCGAAACCCTGCCGCAGCTGCTGGAAGAAGGCCGCAGCATCCTGATCTTCTCCCAGTTCACCCAGGTGCTGAAGCTGATCGAGGAGCAGCTCGCGGCGCAGAACATCGACTACACCAAACTCACCGGCCAAACCCGCAAACGGCAGGACGCCATCGACCGCTTCCAGAGTGGCGAGGTGCGTGTGTTCTTGATCAGCCTCAAGGCCGGCGGCGCCGGCCTCAACCTCACCGCCGCCGATGTGGTCATCCACATGGACCCGTGGTGGAACCCCGCGGTGGAGAACCAGGCCACCGACCGCGCCTACCGCATCGGCCAGGACAAACCGGTGTTCGTCTACAAGCTGGTGGCGGAGAACACCGTGGAGGAGCGTATCAATCAGATGCAGCAACAGAAGCAGGCACTGGCAGACTCCCTGTTTGACGCGACCAAATCCAGCAAGCTGCCGGGCAGCAGTGAGGATTTACTGGCGCTGTTGTCGTGACTCCCTACTGTTGAGACCGTGCGCCATCGGCACGGCGGATCGGTGGGGCAGTCCGGGCCTGGCGCATCCACAGCACTAACCCCAGCAATGTGCCGAGCAGTGCCCCGAGCAGATGACTGGAAATCGCGACTTCCGCCTCGATCAATGCGCCGGTCGCCGCGCTCGGACCCACAACCCACTCCCACGCCACCTTGAGTGCGCAGCCCGCCAGCAACAGTGCGCCGGACCAGCGGCGCTGGGACAGATCGCCCACCGCGCCAAGGCAGAACACCCCGTGCAGCGCACCGGAAAGACCGTAGTAGTACTCCACATCGGGAAACCACGACCAGAGCCCGGCACTGATCGCTATCGACAGCAGAGCCACGAGGCCGAGATATTTCCCTACCGCGTAGCGCGCGCCCAATAACACATTGCGGCCGAACACAAACCAGAGTGCAATCACCCCGGCACCGTTCAGCATCAGGTGCGCCGCATTGGTATGGACCAGATGCCCGCTGAGCAGGCGCCACCACTGTCCATGACTGATCGCGCCGCGATCGTAGAGGAACCAGTCCGGGCACATTCCCTGCAGCATCTGCAGCAGGCCACAGATCAGCACCAGCAGCAGCGGGCCGCCAAAGCCACGGCCGGGGAGAAATGGTTTCGGCGGTCTGGTCATTGAGTCAACGTATCGGGCAGTCAGTGTCGATACGCACTATCGGCGAGCGGCGCCGGAATAGCAATTTCCTTCCCACCTCCTCCCCGGGCTCCCGCAGCAATGCATGGTTGTTCAGCGCGCGCAGCAGAAGCCTGGTAACCAGCCCGGTTACGGCTTTTTCAGCACACACACCTGATCACCGTAGTAGTTGTCTGCGTAGTTGCACTCAAGCACCGGCGTTTGCGCGGCTTCTGCGATTCGACTTTTCATCCTGTTTTTCCTATTGGTTGTTGAGGTACGGGGAAAAGGTAATCCGAGGGTAGACATAGTTGAAATCAAATAAATCTCTGGCCCAGATCAACAATAACTATCGAAAACTATCAAAATGACCACCTTGATAGATGTAATCGTTGCGCATTATGAAATCCCGCACCCTCTTCCTCTGGTATTCCCGCCTCAGCTGGGGCAAACTACGCAAAATGAAAACGTTTACATTTCTGGATTGGGAACACCAACCGGAATTGCGCGAGAGATGGGGAAAGCAAATAAATCATGGACAAACTCAGTCAATTGCGGGCAATGACCGCTGTAGTGGCGGACACCGGTGACATCAACGCCATCCGCCAGTTCACCCCGCTGGATGCCACCACCAACCCTTCCCTGCTGCTGAAAGCCGCACAACAGGCGGAATACCAACCGCTGATCGAGCGCGCCATCGCGTTTGCCGCAAAACAGGGCGGCAGCGACAGTGAACAGGTCGGGCTCTGCTGCGATCACCTGGCCGCCAGTATCGGCCGCGAGATTCTGCAGATCGTGCCCGGGCGCATTTCCACCGAGGTGGATGCCCGGCTCTCCTTCGACAGCGCGGCAACGCTGGAACGTGCCCGCCGGCTTATGGACCTGTACGCGCAAATGGGCGTGGCACCGGAGCGGGTGCTGATCAAGATTGCCTCTACCTGGGAGGGTATCAAGGCGGCGGAAATTCTCGAGCGCGAGGGTGTCCACTGCAATCTCACCCTGCTGTTCAGCTTCGCTCAGGCGCGCGCCTGCGCCGATGCCGGCGTTACCCTGATCTCTCCATTTGTGGGACGGATTCTTGACTGGTATCTGCACAACACCGACGCCACCAGCTTCGCGCCGGAGCAGGATCCGGGCGTACAGTCCGTGCGCCGCATTTACCACTTTTACAAAGAGCACGGTTACCGCACCACCGTCATGGGAGCGAGCTTCCGCAACACCGGTCAAATCGAAGCGTTGGCCGGCTGCGACAGCCTCACCATCAGCCCCGATCTGCTGGCACAACTCGCCGAAGACAAGGGACCGTTGCCACGCGCGCTGACGACAAGCGCAGATGCGGGTTGCGCCGCGGCGCCAATCTCAGAGTGCGATTTCCGCTTCGAACACAACGACGATGCCATGGCCCACGAAAAACTCGGTGAAGGCATCCGCAAATTCGTAGCCGACCAGTACGCACTGGAAAGCCAGCTGCAGGCCCGCGCCAAAAATCTGGAGGCGGTGTAAATGCGAGCGCAAGAACAGGTGTTTCTGGGCATAGATGCCGGTACCCAGAGTCTTAAGCTGCTGGCCTACGACGCCGGACTGAAAAAAATCCTGCACGTTTCCGCCGCACCTCTGGAGCTGATCAGCCGCGACGACGGCAGTCGCGAGCAGCTGGCCGAGTGGTGGCTCGCCGCTTTGCGCCAGTGCATGAGCGAGCTGCCGGATGACATCAAACGCCGTGTGCGCGGCATTGGCGTATCCGGACAACAACACGGTTTTGTGCCGCTGAACAAGAACGGAGAAGTGATCGCGCCGGTAAAACTCTGGTGCGACACCAGCACCATCGCCGAGTGTGCGGAAATTACCGAGCGCTTTGGCGGCGTGGAGCGCTGCATCGACGCGGTGGGCAACCCGATACTGCCGGGTTATACGATTTCCAAGATCCTGTGGCTGAAGAAAAATAATCCACAGGCCTATGGGGAGCTCGCGCATATCCTGCTGCCCCACGATTATCTGAATTTCCATCTCACAGGAAAAATCTTCACCGAGTACGGCGACGCCTCCGGCACCGGCTACCTGAATATTCTGCGCCGGGAATACGACCGCGATATGCTGCAGGCACTCGACCCCGAGCGCGATCTACTGCCAATGTTGCCGCCGCTGCTGGAAGCCAATGCCACGGTTCCACTAGGCGAAACCGCGCGCGCCGAATTCGGCCTGCCAACCGGTGTAAAAGTCTCCACCGGCGGTGGCGACAATATGATGGCTGCGTTTGGCACCGGTTCAGTAACCCCCGGCGTGCTGACCCTGAGTCTCGGCACTTCCGGCACCCTCTTCGCCCACAGCGACGCCCCGGCCATCGATCCGGGCAGTGAACTCGCCGCCTTTTGCTCCTCCTCCGGCGGCTGGTTGCCGCTGCTGTGCACCATGAATTGCACCGTGGCCACAGAGCGCACGCGCAAGGCGCTGGGGAAATCCATTGAGGAATGCGAGGCGCTGCTGGCGGCATCCACACCCGGTGCCGGCGGCATACAAAGCCTGCCGTTCTACAACGGCGAGCGCATCCCCAATCTGCCTCACGCCCGCGCCAGCCTGCACGGCCTGAACGACAGCAACATGACGCCGGCCAATCTCTATCGCGCAGCGATGGAGGGCGCGACGTTTACCCTGCGCCGCGGCCTTGATGCCTTCGCCCGTGCAGGGCAGACATTCACTGCCATCCGCCTCACCGGCGGTGGAGCCAAAAGTCCGCATTGGCGGCAGATGATTGCGGATGTGTTCAACCTGCCGGTGGAAGTACCTGCACAGCAGGAAGGTGCCGCCTTTGGCGCCGCCATGCAGGCACTTTGGGCCTGCAGCGAAAACGCGGACCTCGCCGCGCTGACCGAGGAACACCTGGCCGTGGATACGAGTCTTGGCTGCGCCCCGGATGCAGAATCCTCAGCGGCTTACCAAACCCACTACCAATCATTTCTGGAACTGCTCAGCCAGCAGTATCCGAGCGTACAACCAGTCGAATAACTCTGGAGAACATCATGAGCAGAAGCCTTTTCATCGGCGACAAAGAATACTTCCCCGGTATCGGCCAGATTCCTTTTGAAGGCCGCAACTCCGACAACCCGCTGGCGTTCAAATTCTACGACGCCAATAAAGTGATCGGCGGCAAGACCATGGAAGAGCACCTGCGTTTCGCGGTGTGTTACTGGCATACCTTCTGTGGCAAGGGCGCCGATCCGTTTGGCCGCAATACACAGGTATTTGCCTGGGATGACGCTGCCGATGAGCTGACTGCAGCGCGCCAGCGCATGGACGCCATCTTCGAGTTCTCCACCAAGCTGGGTGTACCCTACTACTGCTTCCACGATGTGGACATGTCACCGGAAGGCAACTCCATCAGCGAGTACGAAAGCAACCTCGCGAAAATGGTGGAGCTGGCAGCGGAGCGGCAGAAGGCCTCCGGCATGAAACTGCTGTGGGGTACCGCCAATCTGTTCTCAAACCCGCGCTATATGAACGGCGCCGCCACCAACCCGGACTTCAAAGTTCTGAGTTACGCCGCTTCCCAGGTGAAAGCCGCGCTGGATGCCACCGTGGCACTGGGTGGTGAAAACTACGTGTTCTGGGGCGGCCGCGAAGGCTATATCTGCCTGCAAAACGCCAACACCAAACTCGAACAGGAAAACCTTGCGCGCTTCCTCACCGCAGCGCGGGACTACGGCCGCTCCATCGGCTTCAAAGGCACCTTCCTGATCGAACCGAAGCCCATGGAGCCCACCAAGCACCAGTACGACTTCGATGCCCAAACCGTGATCGGCTTCCTGCGCCACTGGGGTCTGGACAAGGATTTCAAACTCAATATCGAAGCCAACCACGCCACCCTGGCCGGCCACACCTTTGCCCACGAACTGCAGATGTGTGCCGACGCCGATATGCTCGGTTCCATCGATGCCAACCGCGGCGACTACCAGAACGGCTGGGACACCGATCAGTTCCCCACCGATCTGTACGATGCGGTACACGGCATGATGGTGGTGCTGGAAAACGGCGGCTTCAAGTCCGGCGGTCTTAACTTCGACGCCAAAGTGCGCCGCGAATCCGTAGACATGGAAGATATCTTCCTCGGCCATATCGGCGGCATGGACACCTTTGCCCGCGGCCTTGAAGTGGCCCACAGAATTCTCACCGAATCGCCCTACCAGAGCTGGAAGGCCGCGCGCTACGCCAGCTACAGCGAGGGCAACGGCAAGGCGTTTACCGAAGGTAAACTGAGCCTGGCAGACCTGCGCAACCTGGCGGCGGAAAGCGGCGAACCGCAGCCCGCGAGCGGCAAGCAGGAGCTGTACGAGAACCTGATCAATCAGTACCTCTGAGAATCACTATAAATCTACTGCGCGGGCACCTGGTGGCGTCCGGCAGTGCTCAGAATGCTCATGTACTTATGTACACTGCGCTTCCTGCGCGCTGGCGGACACCGCCAGGTACCCGCTCGTTACGATTTCTAGTAATCCCAGATTTGATTGATGTTCAACCTAAACGTCAGATGACTCTGGTTTGGGCCTGCAATTGCAGGCCCTTTTTTATATGTGGATACCATTCGGCCTGCACAGGCGCTACCATCTTGCGCTTCGCCTGCCAGGACACGCTGGTACCATCAGAACGACAAATCAGAGGACTGACCAGTGTCCATAAAAAAAGTCGCCAAGCTCGCCGGTGTCTCCACCGCCACCGTCTCCCGCTACCTCAACAGCCCCGAGCAGGTTAAAGAGAAAACCCGCAACAAGGTGCAGGCGGCCATCGACGAGGTGGGCTATGCCCCCAATGCCCTGGCGCGCAACTTCCGTCGCGGCAAGACCAGCCTGATCGTAGTGGTACTGCCGGCTATCGGCGATCCGTTTCTCGACAAGGTGATGCGCGGCATCTGGAGAGTGGCGGATGAGCAGGGTTACAGCATCCTGATCCGCGATACCCAATCCAACTCCCACGAATTCGACGAATACACCGAAATGGTATTCTCCAAGCAGGCGGACGGTATCCTGCTGCTGGCCAGTATCTCGCCGTTCCACGAGGCAGCCCCTAACCGCGGCGGCGAGCGTGCGCACCCGCCTCTGGTACTGGGGCTGGAAAGTGTAAGTGCGGAGCTCAGCCACTTCCCCAGCGTGCGTGTGGACAATATTACCGCCGCCGCCGACGGCACCGACTACCTGATCCAGCTCGGCCACCAACGCATTGGCTTTATCGCCGGCAAGCGGGATTCCCTGCTCACCAAGGACCGCGAGAAGGGTTACCGCAAGGCCATGCGCAAGGCCAAGTTGGCGATCTCCAGTGACTGGATTGTGGAAGGGGAGCAGACCATCGACGGCGCCCGCCGCGCCACCCGCCGCCTGCTGGAGCTGGACCAACGCCCTACGGCGCTCTTCTGCGCCAACGACGAAATGGCCTTGGGTGCCCTGCACGAAATCAAGAGCGCCGGCCTGAAAATCCCCCGGGATATCTCCGTCATCGGCTTCGACGATATCCGTTACGCGGAGATCGCCGATCCGCCGCTGACCACCATTGCCCAGCCGGCGGAGGAGATCGGCGAGCGCAGCATGCGCCGTCTGTGCCAGGCCATCGACGCTGGCGATGGCGACAGCACACCGGAGATCGTTCCGCACAATCTGATTGTTCGCAAGTCCACCGGCAAGGCCCCCGGCTGACCATCTCACTGCGGGAACTTGCGCGGTGTCTCACGGCGACCGGAATTTGCGCGCAAAGTTCACAAAAGGCGGCGGATTCAGCCGGTTTTACACTACAGTTAAATCAGTAACCGCGCCGAATCCAGCCCGCCTACCGGGCCCACCGCATTACTCTGAGATCAGCAGGGATATAAACAGCAGCGTATACGCAGTCGAGGTCGCCACCATGAATACGCATTTGTCGGTAAAACCCGAGAGTTCTTCCAAACCCGTTTTGCTCACCGCGCAACAGAAATCCGCGCAGGAGCAGCAGAACTCGCAGACCAAGACCGGCAAAAGTGCTGCAAACGCTGGCCTGCGATATCCGAAGGACCTGGAACGCTGTTTTGTGCTGGGGAATAACTGAACAGCGCTTGTCCCGGAGCCCCGAGCGGCTCCGTATCGCTTTACAGTGATTTCGACTCCCATCTGTCCGTTTTAAGCAAAAACTCTCTGCAACGCGGGGAGTTTTTGCCACGTCTGGCCGTCCTAATCTCAGCCGCGCTTTATGGGCGCCTTCAAAATCAAAGGCTTTAAAGCGAGATCCGTCATAAACGATGTGAATAACAAATTTCAATCATCGTTTTAATAACAAATTTCGATAACGAAAAATCCTCACCAACCATGACCGATTCCAATAAAAAACCGTCTGTTCAGTTCCGTAGCGCACGCTGGTTCGACAACCGGGAGCACGCGGATCACACCGCCCTGTACCTGGAGCGCTATTTCAATTTTGGCCTCACCCGGGAGGAGCTGCAGTCCGGCAAGCCGATTATCGGCATCGCCCAGACCGGCAGTGATCTCACCCCCTGCAACCGCCACCACAGGGAGCTGGCGCAGCGGGTGAAAGACGGCATCCGCGATGCCGGCGGCATTCCCATGGAATTCCCGGTGCATCCCATTTTTGAGCAGGGCCGCCGCCCCACCGCAGCGCTCGACCGCAACCTCGCCACCCTGGGGCTGATTGAGACGCTGCACGGTTACCCGATAGACGCGGTTGTGCTCACCACCGGCTGCGACAAGACCACGCCAGCCACGTTAATGGCCGCACTACAGCTCGACATTCCCGCCATCGTTTTTTCCGGTGGCCCCATGCTGAACGGCTGGCGGCCGGTAAGTTGTGAAGGCGGCACAGACAATGACAACAGGGAAGAGCGCGTCGGTTCCGGCACGGCCATCTGGCAGAACCGCGAGCGGCTGGTGAGGGGGGAGCTGGACTATGCGGGGTTTATGGACGCCTCGGCGGAGTCCGTGCCCAGCGTCGGTCACTGCAACACCATGGGCACCGCACTCTCTATGAATGCACTGGCGGAGGTGCTCGGTATGTCCCTGCCGGGCTGCGCCGCTATTCCCGCGCCCTACAAAGAGCGCGCGCAGATGGGTTATCACACCGGCCGACGGATTGTGGAAATGGCGTTTGAAAACCTGAAGCCATCGGACATTCTCACCCGCCAGTCCTTCCTCAATGCGGTGGTAGCCTGCAGTGCTCTGGGTGGCTCCACCAATGCCGTGGTGCATCTGCTGGCACTGGCGCGGGGGCTGAAAGGTGTGGACTTCAGCATGGACGACTGGCAGCGATACGGTGAGGACGTTCCGCTCCTGGTGAACTGTATGCCCGCGGGCAAGTATCTAGGCGAAGAATTCTACCGCGCCGGGGGCGTGCCCGCGCTGTTAAACCAGCTGATCGGCGACGGCCTGATCGACGGCAGCCAGAATACCGTCACCGGCCACTCACTCGCACACAACTGCGAACCTTTCCCTGTGCGCAATCGCGACGTGATCTTCCCGACCGACAAACCACTGATGCAGAAGGCCGGCTTCGCCATCATGCGCGGCAATTTTTTCGACTCGGCACTGATGAAAAAATCCGTTATCAGCCCGGCCTTCCGGGCAAAGTACCTGGTCAACCCCGAACACCCGGAATGCTTTACCGCCCGCGCCATCGTGTTCGAAGGCCCGGAGGACTACCGCGCGCGCATCGACGACCCGGCGCTGGATATCGACGAACACTGCATTTTGATCATCCGCAATGTCGGTCCGGTGGGTTACCCGGGCTCCGCAGAAGTGGTGAACATGCTGCCACCCAGGCGGCTGGTAAAGCAGGGCATCACCTGCCTGCCCACCATGGGCGACGGTCGCCAGAGCGGCACTTCCGGTAGCCCGTCGATCCTGCATATAGCACCGGAAGCGGCCACCGGCGGCGGCATAGCCCTGTTGCAGACCGGCGACAGAATTCGCGTAAATCTCGCTGACCATCGGGTCGATGTACTGTTGACGGAAGAGGAACTGGCCGAGCGCCGCAAACACGTGAAGGCACCCTCGTTGGTCAACCAGACCCCGTGGCAGGAGATCTATCGCCGCACCGTAAGCCAGCTGGACACCGGGGCAGTGCTGGAAACCGACGAGGAATTTGTGCGGATTCTCGATAACCACCCGGTGGGGCGCCACTCCCACTAGAGCCCCTTCTGCAGCCGGCGGTCCGGCGCCAGGCTGCTATCTTTGAGGTTCGTCCACAAAACCACCTCGGGAGCAGCCATGGCATCCACCCCACTCAAGATCCTCGCCATCTCCGGCAGCCTGCGCAAAAGCTCGTTCAATAGCGCCGCGCTGAAAGTGGCGGAAGAACTCGCCGGTGACGGTGCAACCTTCACCTTCGCCGATCTCTCCACTATCCCTCTCTACGACCAGGACTTGCGCGACAAACAGGTACCCGAGGCGGTGCAGACTCTGAACGACCAGATACTGGCCGCCGGCGCCATCCTGTTCTCCACACCGGAATACAATTACTCGGTGTCCGGAGTGCTGAAAAATGCCATCGACTGGCTCTCCCGCCTCGACCCGCAGCCCTTCGCAGACAAACCGGTGGCGGTGATGAGCGCCAGTATGAGCGCGTTCGGCGGCGCGCGGGCTCAGTACGATCTGCGGCGTATCCTGATTTACCTGGACGCGCATTTTGTGAACAAACCAGAAGTGATGATCGCCTTTGCCCACCAAAAATTCGACGGTGATGGTAATCTCGCCGATCAGGATACTCGCGCCTTTATCGGCAAACTCGTCAGCGCGCTCATCGATTGGGCGCGGCGCCTGCAGCGCTGACAAGGCACACCCAAGCTAATACTGACCATCGGAGCAATAATAATGAGCAATCTGGCACAGGACGCGATTCAGGCGTGCGACGTGATCTCCGGTTGCGGAGCCATCGACATCATCATTGAGCCGCGGGAAAAAGACCTGGGCGGCTTCTCTGTGCGCCGCGCGCTGCCCACCCGCGAGCGCAAAATGGTCGGCCCGTGGATCTTCTTCGACCATATGGGCCCCGCGGAATTCGCCGCCGGCAGTGGCATCGACGTGCGCCCGCACCCGCATATCGGCATCGCCACCGTCACCTATCTGTTTGAAGGCGAAATCCTGCACCGCGACTCGCTCGGCAGCCTGCAGGCCATCCGCCCGGGCGATATCAACCTGATGGTCGCGGGGCGCGGTATCGTGCACTCGGAGCGCGAGACCACACAACTGCACAATTCGGACCACCGACTGCACGGCCTGCAATTGTGGCTGGCGCTGCCGGAAGCCGATGAGGAGCTCCCGCCCGCGTTCTACCACTACCCCGCCGCAGAAATCCCCACCACCGACGTGGGCGGCGTGCCAGTGCGAGTCATGATGGGCAGCGCCTACGGCTGTAGCTCACCGGTAAAAACCTTCGCAGAAACCCTGTATGTTGAAGCGCACCTGAAACCGGGCCAGCGTCTGACGCTACCTGATTCTCCCGAGCGCGGCGTGTATGTCGCCAGTGGCGCGCTGCGCGCACGCGATACCGAAATTCCGCAATATGCCATGGCGGTATTCGATCCCGAACCAGGTGTGGAAGTGGAAGCCGTGGAAGAGTGCCGCATTGCCATTATCGGCGGCGAGTCTCTGGGGCAGCGTTTTATCGACTGGAACTTTGTATCCAGCCGCAAAGAGCGCATCGCGGAGGCAATCGAAGACTGGAGGGCCGGACGCTTTGATAAGGTGCCCGGCGATACCGAGGAATTCATTCCCTATCCCGGGGGTTGATACTCAAGGGCCGGACGTGCCGGCCCTCCCTCCCGGTGTAGAGGGCACTCCCATTATTTATTTTTTAATAAAGCTGAACCGATAGGTTTCACCAGCGCTGGTGGAAAACTCAAGCTCTTGAACATCAGGCGGAGCCACCGTCTCCAGAGTGGCTTCCGCAACGATCCTTGGGTCGCGCAGTTCCGGTACCGAAAAGAAGAAATTTGAACTAGCATTTTTCCGATCCACTTCACGCACATCCACTTTTCCCTTTGCGCTCAGTGATGAAGGCAGGCGAAGTCGACAATCGCCACCGAGGCGCGAAGTGATGGCGAGGCTTTCTACGGCTCCCGATTTCCAGGTCATGTCTACAACGAATCCGCCGCGGGTCACTAACCCCTTTACGCTACCTTCTGGCCAGGCGTCCGGTAATGCCGGTAGCAGGTGAATGGCGCCATCGTGGCTCTGCACCAGCATTTCAGCTATCCCAGCGGTAACACCGAAGTTACCGTCGATCTGGAACGGCGGGTGAGCATCAAATAGATTGGCATAGGTGCCCCCCTTCTCGGCTATTTCCTTTCCCTCAGCCTCAACCAGAGTCAATTGATCCTGCAGCAGCTTGTACGCACGGTTGCCATCCAGGAAACGTGCCCAGAGATTTACCTTCCACCCCATGGACCATCCGGTAGAAATATCCCCTCGGTATTCCAATGAGGTTTTCGCGGCAGAAAACAATTCCGGGGTGCGGAAAGGAGAAATCAGGTTACCGGGATAAACTCCATACAGATGAGAAACATGTCGATGACGGTCTTCTGGATCGTCCCAGTCCCACAACCACTCCTGCAATTGACCGAGACGCCCGATCTGTAAGGGCGGCAACTGTTCACGCTTCCGCAAAAGTTCTCCGGCAAACTCTCGATCGACTTCAAGTATGGACGCCGCACTGATCACGGCAGAAAAAAGGTCGTGCACGAGCTGATTGTCCAGACTGGTACCCGCAGAAACCGAAACAGGGATTTCGTGATTCCGGTACGCGTTCTCCGGGGAGTTTGATGGTGCCACCACCAACCACCCCGTCTCAGGCTCTCTCTGCAGGCTGTCGGCAAAATAGAGTGCGGCATCACGTAATACCGGATAGTAGTCGCGTAAAAATTCTCTGTTGCCGGTATACAGGTAGTGCTGCCAGATGTGCTGACTCAGCCACGCACCGCCGCCTTGCCACTGGCCGTAAAAGGCGGGATCCACCTGCCCGGTGATACGCCAGATGTCGGTATTGTGGTGCATCATCCAGCCGCGAGCACCATAAATTTTGCTCGCACTTTCACGCCCGGTTTCGGAAAGTTCCCGCAACATGGAAAACAACGGTTGGTGCAACTCCGACAGATTGGTAACCTCCGCCGGCCAATAATTCATTTCGGTATTGATGTTGACTGTGTACTTACTTTCCCAGGGCGGGTTGACGTGAGGATTCCAAATACCCTGCAGGTTGGCCGGCTGGGTGTTGGGCTGGGAGCTGGAAATTAACAGATAGCGTCCAAACTGAAAGTAGAGCGCTGCCAGTGCCGGGTCATAATCCTGAGAAAATCGTTTTACACGAATATCAGTGGGCAGTGTGCTGTTCGGCGTATTTCCGAGATCCAGTGTAACCCGCTTGAACTGCGCGTGGTAGAAATCGGTGTGGGCGCGCTTTAACTGACCGTAACTTTTTCCTATTGCCGATTCAATCTGAACTTTAGCGCGCTCCAGATCATTGCCGCTGATATCCTGATAGTTATTGAAATTAGTCGCCGTAGCGATAAATAGCGTCAACGCATCTGCGCCGCGAATTCTAAGGGTCTTAGCCGTCGCATCCAGATGCCCCCCCTCCATCTTGGGCCGCACGATAGTACTGAAGCGAATTTTGCCTTCCAGGCCCTCGTGATCGCCGCCACGTCCACGCACCAACAACTGCTTCCGGTCAATTTCGACACCGTGTTGCTGCGGGCTATCAAAGGACAGATCGAGGTCGATTTTCGACGGTTTGTCCGCGGTCAAACGCACCACAATCACCGAGTCGGTCAGAGACGAAAATACCTCGCGTGCATATCGAACATCTCCCACACGGTACGAAACCTTGGCCAGCGCGTTGCCGATATCGAGTTCCCGGTGGTAGTCGAGGTATTTATCGTGACCGGGGAAATTCAGCCGCAGACTGCCGACCGTTTGATAGGGCATGCCGTGATTGGCTTTTGAATGCAGATGTGCATCGGCCAAACGCTGAGCCTCAGTGAATTCGCCCTTGAAAAGCGCCTCGTTCACTTTGCTGATATAAGGGGCGATTTCCGGGTTCACGTTATTATTCGGCGCACCGGCCCAGACAGTATCTTCATTTAACTGCAATTCTTCGCGGGCCACGCCACCATAAATCATTGCTCCCAGGCGGCCATTACCTATCGGCAGGGCCTGATTCCAGTTATCCGCTGGACGGTCGTACCAGAGGGTAAGAGATTTATCAGCCGCCGTTCGGGACTCCGGAATACCGGCAAACGCACCCTGAGACAAAACGGATCCCAAGCTGTAGAGCAATACAACAAACCAGACCGAATGCCTTATGACTTGAACAGTTTTTCTCATAATGCGCTTACCAATCTTAGACCGGAGAATACAAAGCCCAACCACAAACAATCAGCCGGGAAAGGAGGGGAGTGTCTGCAACGATAATCTAGCCACTTACGATTGCCCTGACCAGCGTCAGTCGTAGCTGAAGGTCAAGTGCTTTGGCCTGGGTGCACGAAGTTTCTTAGCCAGGGGGTGCCCCATCTTTTTCATTTCCCGCAGAGCCAACTGAGCAACTTCCCGTGCGCCCAATTGGTTCAGATGCGTGTCATCGCGCACGCCATTGGGGTAATTAGGGTGGGTATCAGGCTTGATATGTAGAAATCGCAGTGCCGAGTTCTCGTCGCCTTGCTGCTGGAAATGCTCCCGCGTGACCAGCTCCATATCAATGAAATCCACTTTCTCTTCTTTTGCCACCTCCCGGCTTAGCGGCGCATAAGGATGCGTATGTTTAACGGTGCCATCCTCATTGAAATAGCGCCGGGTAATAGGGCTCATTAACAGCGGCTGAGCTCCTTTGGCGCGAGACTCGCGAATAAAGCGCGCCAGATTGGCTTTGTACTGCTCCGGTGAGGTGTAGCGGTCTTTTTTGCTTTCCGATTCGTCATTGTGACCAAACTGGATGATAACAAAATCCCCGGGCTGCAGCGCCTCTTCGATACTAGCCCAGCGCCCTTCTTCAATGAACGTGCGTGTGCTTCGACCATTCTTCGCCCGGTTTTCCACTTTTATACTTTCATCAAAGAAACGTGCGAACGGCATACCCCAGCCATTTTCGGGAAAGCTCATCTCTGGTTTTATCGCCATAGTGGAGTCGCCGGCCATATAAACAGTCTGGGCGTTGGCAATAAAAGGAAGTAATGCCGCGACGAAGAAAAATACTTTTCTCATTCTATATACCTCTCTTGTTGGAGCCCTTTAGCCCATTTTCGAGCGTATGGGCTCCAAACCTGAAAACAACTCGCGTTAGTGGTATCCCACGCCATCGGCGTAGCTGATCAACGCGCTTCCATAATTGCCGCCCCACTCGTAGCCGTAGCGGCGCTCCGGCTCGATGTCCATGATGTCGTACTGCTTGCCAGCCCCGCCCTCTTCAACGGAGCGGCCACTGAAGAATCCGACATCTTGGCCCAGGTCGTAGAAACGGTACCACATAGTACTGCCGGCTTTGGCCTGGATGGGATTATACGTGTCGTCGTCGCTGCCACTGGAGCGCTTGATGTAGGCCGTATCCACCTCTTTCACCACTTCACTCCGATACCACGCCAGCGCGGCACGCACTGCGGCCTCCACCTCAGCGGTTTGCGGCTGTGACATCAGGAACGCGGTCACCAGCATGGATTCCTTGCCGCTCTTGGAAGCCAGCTCGTAAGAGCGCGCGGGGCGCGGGGCGTAGGTCACCGGGTCGTGCTGGGCACACCAGACGGTCTTGGCATCTGCCTGCACAATCTGCGCGTTGAGAATAAACTCAACACCCTTGTCGATGGCGGTAGCCACGCGCGCGCGCTGCTGATCGCTGAACAGATCACCGTTCAACGGCGCCTCCTGGCGTTGCACGTAGTCCAGCAGGATCAGCACCCTAGCCATAGCACCGTCGTTGAAGGTGACGTAGTTCGAGTAGGTAGTGCCGGTGCGCGCGGGATAGACCTGCGGCCAGCCGCCCGATTCGTACTGCATTGTCAGCAGGAATTCCAGCGCATTGCGCGCGGCATCGCGGTAGCGGCTGTCATTGCTGCGCTGATAAACATCGGCCAGGAACATCAACTCGGTCACGGTGGCATCGTTGTCGATGGTACCCAGCTCAACACCGTCCGCGCCGGTCCAGTCAGAGCGGGCACTGCTGCCATCCCAGGCCGAGGCGTATTTGGATACACCGTATTTGTAAAAACCCCCATGCGGCATCTGCCAGGTGATCATGTTATCGGCCAGAGTCTGGTCGGCCGCCAAGCTGCTGCCAAGCCATGACTTGTAGTTGTTCAGTTCGCCGTAAATTGGGTTGCCGGCTTGCGACAGTGTCGGTGCTTCACCACCGGACGAGGAAGAACTGGAACTGCCGCCGGAGGAGGACGAGCTGCTAGAAGAACTGGAGCTCGAGCTGCCTCCAGAAGACGAACTGCTGGATGATGAAGAGCTGGAAGACGAGCTAGAACTCGAAGAACTGCTGCCGCCATTTGCAGGCGGAATCGTCTCGTTAGAATTACCACCACCGCAAGCAGCCAGTAGCAGAGAAGTCGTGAGAGCCAGCAGGGCCGCTGAACACTTCATGGGAAAACCCTCAGTAAAACGATTATTTTTTTGGGAAAAAAAGCCCCGCTGAGCGGGGCAAAAATGGCAAAGAGGAAATCAGTGCTTAGAAGTCGATATTCAGGCCGACTTGCACTGCGGGGCCGTACTGCTCGACGTTGAACAACATACGGCCACCGGAATCTTTGTTACCCGCGAAGTAGTACTGATCCACGTTGTCGGTGAGGTTGACCGCGTCGAAGTAGGCACGCACACCATCCATCACGCGATACGTCGCCTTGATGTCGAAGGTGAGCGCCTCATCCTGGTACATATCGCCCCAGGTACGGCAATTGGCCGCATAGCCCTGCGCCGCATCCTTCGCGATGTCGTCGGCAGTACAGCCACCGATGCGCTTCAGAATCTCGCTGGTGTAGTTGGCGATAAAGCGGATGGAGAAGTCGTCATTCTCCCAACCCAGCGTCAGGTTAGCCGCGGTATCGGCAGTTTCCGGCAACTGGATAGAACCCACGCGCACACTGTCGCCCACCTTGCCGTCACTGGTCTGCAGGGTGAGGTTGGACTGGATGAAGATGTTGTCCAGCCAACGACCGACATTGTGGTTTTCCCAGCGGCCTTCGAAGTACTGGCTGTAGCTCAGTTCGAGACCATACACCGATGCACCTTCACCATTGAGGTAGGTATTGACGTTGGTAAAAGTGGTATCCGCCGGAATCTGGAACGCTGTGATCTGATCCGTCGGCAGCACGAACGGTAGATCGCTGTTGATGTTCACGCTCACACCGTTGGCATCGACGATAAAATCAGAGATGTCCTTATAGAACAGCGCAGCTTCCAGAAAAGTATCTTCACCGTAGTAGCTCAGTGACATATCCAGGTTGGTCGAACGCATGGGATCGAGACCGGGATTGCCGATACGGACGGTATTTTCCGGGGAAACGGTGAACCACTGGGCCTGGTAATCCAGCTCGCCGCGCGCGCCACCGATCTGATTGGGATCATCGGAACACTTCACTTCACCGGTATAGGCCGGATCGGTGTTACAGAACTCCACCCGATCGGTCACTTCGAAGAAACCGCGACTCTTGCCGAAATCCGGACGGCTAAAACTGGTCCAGATTGATGCACGACCCAGCAGGTTTTCACTCAGCTCGTGGCGGTAATGCAATGCCGGCAGGAACAGCCCGTAGTCGTTTCCGGTTTCTTCCAGAGGTACGGCAATGTCCAGAGACGCGAGGCCATCAGACTCTTCATTGCGGTCATTGCGCAGAGCCATGTAACCAGTGGAAGCGAACTTGGTGTGCTCATAGCGGGCACCGGCAATCAGCGTGGCCTCCGGCAACACCTGTAGTTCGGCCATCAAGTAGGCCGCCGCGGTGTCTTCGCTGAGCTCATAGTCGAGTTTGGTGGAATCGATTTCCTTTTGGTCGACGTCGTAGTTGTCGCCGATCGCACGGGTGGCTTCGATAAGACGCTCCGCCTCGGCACGGGTAATAAATGCGTGATCGAAACTGGGATTCTCCGTGACAAAGGTCGCGTAATCACCCAAGGTGGATTTGGCGAGATCCAGACACACCGCATCGCCATTACAGCCGGCTTCTTTGCGATCATCGGGAATGATACTCACGCGGTTTTTGTCGTTGCTACGGCTACGCTGGTTGGCCTTGATACCACCCTTCACGTAATTGAGCATGCCGCCATTGTCCCAGTCCTTGCGCAGGTTCAGGGAGAACTGATCCACTTCATCTTCGCGGAGGTTATCCTCCAGGAAGAGGTTGTCGTAGATCATATTGGCCTGGGACACCTCGCCGTACTGGTAACCATTGCGACCTGAAATCGCACCGGAGGAGATGCTGCCGGTCTCCACCAGCTCGGCGAGCTGGGCATCGGAGATGATCTGCCCGTTCAGAGAATCCTCACCAAACTGCGCAATGGCAGCGGGAATATTCTGCAGACGGAACTGTACCCGGCGTCCGTCGGGCTTCTCGTTGGTACTGCGTGAGGAAACCACTTCGTAGTCCACTTCCCAGCCTTCGCCAAAGCGGTTCTCGCCGCCGAGTGCAAAGGTATTGGTCTCTACCTCAGATTCCTGGATAAAGTACTGCTGCTGCAGATCGACATCACCGCCACCGAATACGCGATTGTCTTTATCGATGAATACCAGGTCTTCGTCGCCGTCGGCGTAGTTGAAGCGATAGTACTCGCGCAATGCGATGTCATCATCCGAATAGCTGGTGTGATTTATCTTCAGGTGATAACGGCTGTTGTCATTGGGTTGGTATTCCAAATTCAGCAGACCCGCCACGCGTTCCCGCTCGGCATTTTCCTGGAAGGTGGTGAACTCCCACGGAATAATCATCTGCTCGCCACCCATCGTCACATAACTGGGAAGTGTGTTGCTGTGGTGGCTGGTCTGAAAGCCCTGGGTTTTACGTTTTTCCCAGGAACCGGTGAAGGCGACACCAATGGTTTCGTTCAGGAAAAGGTTGGTGCCCTGCAGAGTCGCCTTGGGAGAATTCTCTGCCACTTGGTCTTGATAGTAGTTCTGCAACGTGAGCTTGTAGCTGTCCCTGCCACGGTCCAGTGCGGAAAGGGTTTTCACATTGATGGAGCCACCAATCGCGTCCAGGTCCATATCCGGCGTCAGGGATTTGTTCACTTCGATGGACTGCAGGACATCAGACGGAAGGCTGTCGAGGGAAAAGGCCCGGTCTTCCAGGGTTTCATTGGTACCACCGCCGGCGTTCGCCATGACGCCACCGTCCATGCGCACACTCACCATACCAGCGCCGAGGCCGCGCAGGTTGACGAACTTGCCCTCACCTTCGCTGCGCTGCAGGGTGATACCCGGCATACGCTGCAGCAGTTCCGCCACGTTCTGGTCGGAGAAGTTACCGGCATCGTCCTGAGTGACGACGGAGCTGAAGTTGTCCTTACTGCGTTCCGCCGCGCGCGCGTTGATATCGGCTGCGCGCACCCCTTCTACCTGGACCTCTTCCATGGCCGCATCGTATTGGGCATTTTCGACTTCTTTGTTTTCTTCCTGGGCGAACGCCGGGGCACCGGCTAACGCGATGGCCAAGGCCAGAATTTTTTTGCTATGCATTTTCATTATTTGTCTCCCATCTTTTTATTGTGTGGCACAGGCCAAATTATTTGGCCTGCGCGCATTCCGTTACTGGCGCTCGATTACCAGGTTGTCGATGGTTATGGGGCCGGCGCCGTTTTCGCAGCGGAACAACAACGATGAGTGATCGGTGCCCACACTACTTTCCACGGTGACGGTGCCGACGGCGATGGAATCCGCTTCAACGCTGTATATACGGGATGCGCTTTCCTGCCAGATTGAGTTGGCCGCACCGGTAGTGTTGTTATCCACTTGGATCTGGCACTTCTTGCTGCCGGTTTCACTCGGAGTACTATTGGCCAGCACATCGAAACGAATACGGTAGGGCTGACTCAGATCCAACACACCATCAAGAGCGGCTTCGGTGTCAGTACTCGCCGTGGGGGTTTCCGGTGACTTGTCACCAATTGTGAAACGCGCATTGGTCAGGCTGAGGGCACCGCTTGCGATGAGCATGTTTGAGCCCCCACCGCTCACTGCGTAGAAAGGCACTTCAGTAGTGCTGTCGACACTGATGCTCTTGTAGGCTGTGGTGAAGAAGTTACTGGACGAGCCATCGCCATCCGTAGCTGCAAAACTTTCACTGAGAATCACATTGGAGCTGCCGTCACCACTGCCCGCATAAGCACCCAGCTCGCCGATTGTGGCTGGTAGCTTGCCTTTAAGTTCTGCAGGGCTCATGGCCGCCACCAGCGGATCGGCGCTCCAGAGCATCCAGTCCACTTCGGCGAAATGACCGGAACTGGAGTCTTCTCCGATGCGAATGCGGTTTGCACCTCCGCCACCGGCGCGGCCGGTACCCTTGATTGCGGCGTCGACGACGCCGTCATCGGAGGGGGTAAACAGGTCGGTAATGTTCTCACCATCGCGGTAGATCACAGCGGTAATGTTGTTCGCGCCGGCTACGGCGGGATCTTCCACCGTGTAGCTCACGTGATAGATGTGGTAGCGCTGCTTTTCACCGTCTGCAAGTGTCATTCTCACATCCGCCTGGGCGGTTTCACCAGTGCTGGAGTCACCGGCCACACCATTCAGGAAGCGCTCCAGTTGAATACGACCTTTACCGCCATCCTTGGGGGTACCGTCATTGGGACGCAGCAGCAGTTTTACGCGGCTGTCACTGGGGCTTGCGAACACGGTTTCCACTTCAATACCGCGGTCAGTGCTTTTGGACACGTCCACACGCGCAATAAGAGTGAAGTGCTGCGGATATTGCTCGGCGAAGATGCCGGTCAGATCGCCCTTACTGCGCGCACCAGCGTCAGCAGTGGTGTTGAGTGTCGATGTACCGTTTTTGTTACTGGCGAACAGCACGTTGCCGTCCGGATAGCTGAGCTGGCCAGCACTGGCAGCATTCAATATCAGGGCACCACTGGTATCCGGAGACACACAACCGTCCCACACACTCCAGGCAACATCCGCACCTATGTCACTGGTGGTGGTGAGTTTGCAGCCCAGGGGCTCAACGGGAGTGGCACTGGCCGAGGTGCTCCAGTCGCTGTCACCAACGTTATTGGTCGCACGCACCCAGACGTAATAGTCCGTGCCATTGGTCAGCCCGGTAAGGGTAGTGCTGGTTTCGGTCAGGCCTTCCACCAGGGTTGCGCCAGTGATGTCGTCGCTGGTGCTGTAGGCGAGATCGTAGGTGGCTGCACCCACGATGCTGCCCCAGCTGACACCGAGCTGCGCATCCCCGGTCAAGACGGTGGGGGCTTCCGGGGCGTCCGGCGCGGTAGCCGGGGTGAACACGTTACAGGCCGGCAGCGCCGCCTGGCCATTCTCGTCCTGATATTCCACCAGCAGGTCATCGATGATCACCGTGTTACCACCCTCGACACGGAACTGCAGGAAAGAGGTGCCCTCGCCAACCAGTTCATCGACCGAAGCCCAGTCACTTATCACTTCGCCGCCCATACGGGGGCTGCCGGGCACGTTGATCTCCACGCGCTTGCCGGCTTCCAATTGGCTGACTGGTGCCTGGAAGATGCGCGAGTTGTTGCCGGTCCACAGGGAGTTACCTGCGTTGGAAGTGTTATTGTCCACGAACACCATCATGTTTCTGCCGCCGGATACGGCCTCCTTCACACAGAAGGAGATGCGATAGGGGCGGCCCAGATCCAGCTCACCCCAGGTGGCCAGGTCGCTACTGCTGGTGGTGTCTTTCTTCGGATCCTTGGCATCCTTTTCCGGCCGCGTCTGGCCGGCGGTGAAACGGCCAGTGTCCAGCAGCAGCGCCGGGTTGCCGTTGTCGCTGACGATCCCCATCTGCGCAAGATTGACCGCGGGGCCGTCCGTCGGCGTGTCGTTCAGGAAGAAACAACAAGTGGGATAGTAAAAGGACGGGAAGGCATCATTGGAATTGCTGGCGCTGAGTGCCTTGTATTCCTGACTGAAGAAAAACTCCGTATCGGCCTCGTCGAAGTTTACAAACAGGCCGTCACCAAAGTTTTCCGAGAGAATCGGGCCGGTGCTGCCACCGCCGGAAGAGCTACTGCTGGATGAGCTGCCACCGGAAGAACTGCTGGATACCGGTGGCGGCGTGGTAACCACATCGCCTTCATTGTTCGCATCGGTGCCACCGCCGCCACAGGCAGTCAGTGTTCCCATAATGCACAACGCAAGTGCAGATTTCGCCCAAGGTAAAGGTTTCATACTTACCCCTTCTCTCTCTTTTTTAAATCGTTATTTTTATGAGCCCGGGTCATACGCCCGGAGAGCTTCCTGATGGCGGCACTGTTTGAATTATTGAGTGCGCGGTTACCACCCAGGCCCAGCCTTGACACTTATTGGTTTGGCAATGAAAACAGATTGGTTAGGCATATTCAACCATTTGTACCAACTAGAAATGAACAGATTGGTAACCGGTCTTACAAGAATCATTTGGCGCCAAATGTGTTCAAAAAACACTCAAACAAGAGGGTTTTTGTAGTTTTCCTACAAGGATTGTGATGCATATCGCAGGGGATTTGCCGCTGCAGCGGCGCGGTAAGTTTCAGAAAGTGGCCAGACCAGATAGCGAAGTCCTGGCCCCACTTGCAGTGAGGCCAGGTTGCGCCCGGTCGTCTAGAACCGCGGCACGAGTATCGGTGGCCGCCATGATCAACAGAAAGGCCAGGCCGATCACCCAACCTTTTCCTTCGGGTATTTTTACTGGAATCACTATCTGCTCCGGAAAGACAGGACCCTGCGCACGCTTGCGCAGGGCCTGTGTGTTTACTGGGTCAGTTGAATATCTTCGAAGGTGAAGGACTGATCGTCGTGATACGGCGCGGCGAACAGGCCAACCTTGATCGTATCTGGCATGTCGGTGAAGGTGTTGCCCCATCCGCTGGAGTAGGTGACACCGCCATCGGTAGAGTAATAGGCCTTGTACTGCTGCCCTACCCGCTGCAGTTTGAAGTAGAGGTTGTCACCGGGGGTTAGTACAGTCCCATCACCGCTTTTGCCCCAACCACCACCATCGGCCAGGACATGACCGTACTGGGTTACCCATTCGGCGCCCGACATGTACATGCCAACATGTGCCAGCGGTGAGTTGCTGCCGCTGCTTACATCGCACTCACACATCATCAGCCCCACCGGGAACTGATTGGCCGCATAAGGTACGCCTGCACTTTTCAACTTCGCAGTAAGGGTGAAGTCGCCGGTTACCTGCTGGGAAACCAGATAGAAAGACATACCACTTTCAAACTTACCGTCGCTCGCTGTAAAGGTAACAGCGGTGTCCGCTTGCTCGGTAATACTGCCGCTCGCCGGAGTAATCGAACCCTGAGTGCCCAGCAGCAGGCCGGCGCCGCTCCAGGACTCTGACGGTAGTTCGGTCACCACGCAGTGATCGTCACCGGTGTCTTCCGGGTACGGATCCCAGCCTTCACCGCTGTTCCAGCTAGCAAAAATCTGCGCGCGGGAACAGAAGCGGCTCAACATCTCCTCTTCAGTCAGTTGATAACAGCTGCCGGAAGTGCCACAGCGGCTGCTCATATCCAGCGGACTGCCGGCGAGATCAGTGCTGCCGTATTCACGCCAACCGGAATCCGCGCTGGCAATTTTGGGATTGGGCGCGGGCTGGCTGTTGATTCCTTCATACGCCCACCCCTCCGCGGACACATGGGTGTCCATGGCGGTATTGATGAACGTGACATTGTCGTAGTAGCTGCTGCTGCCGCCACTGCGTGCCAGGTAGGTGGTGCCGGGCTGGATGGTGACACCTTTCGGGCCCGCCCCCTGGGTCAACTTCGAGTTCAGGAATACGAAGCCGGGCGCGCTCGGGTCTGGCGTGCGTGCCTGCAGCAGGTAACCGCCGCCACTGGTAGCCTCAGTGCTTTTGGAATCACCAACCGAGCGAATTTCCGAATCTTCAAATACGGTGGCGGTGCTGTAGCCCCAGATGAAATCCACATTGCCCACGATCAGCGCATTGTGAAACCAGTTGTAGCCTTTCAGCAGTAGCGTGTCCTGCTCGGAATAAAAGGCCGCATCGCGCACAACCAACCGCCCTTCGCTGTTGAAGTACAGGGTTTCCGCCTGATCATAAGCACCGGTGCGCAGATGCGTATTCTCGATGCTGAGATTCTCCAGGGTGAGCATGTCACCGCCTTTCACCAGGAACAGGGTGCGACCTTCGCTGCCGCCATTCAACCCTTCATAGTTCTCGTAATGAATACGCGTCTGGTCAGCCCCGGCACCCAGAATGGTGAGATTGTTTTTACTGGAGAGATACAGCATTTCACGGTAATCGCCCGCAGCGACCGTGATGCTCGCCGCTTCGTCCGCCGCGATATTCTCCATCACGTGATTGAGAGCACCCTGCACGGTACGAAAATCTGCAGCGCCGTCGTCGTCCACCGTGACATCGGCACCGGTAGGCAGTGCCGCGCGGGTGGTGAAGGTCCAGCCGGTGGCTTTACCTAGTCCGATAAAATCGCTGCCATTCAACTTCGCGCCCTGTACCAGGTCGGAACTGATGGCCACGAAGTATTCCACACCGGGTTCCAACACATCGGTGTGCGGCGCTATGGTGAGCGTATTACCGCTGACGGTGAAGGGTGTAGTGTTCAGTGTGCGGGTTTGGGTCTGCCCTTTGTAACCGAGGGTATCGGTTTCACCACCGGCGCGGATAGCATCCACCTCGGCATTATTGTCTACGCGGAAAATCCGTACGGAACCAACGGCTTCATTCAGGGCCGGCGCATTGTCGAAGGTGATACTGAGGCGGGTATCCTCGTACTCACCGGTAGCGCCGGGTAGCGGTGAAACCCTCGCACTGATATCGCCATATGTCGCAGTGGGCATTTCAAATGCCTTGGCCACTTCTACGCTGATGGTCCGCTGCAAGCTGCCGTCGGAACCGCTACTGAAGGTAATTTCCGCAGAGCCCTGTGACTGCGGCGATAGCTTTACAAGGTTGCCAACGACCTCGACAGAAACCACATTGGTGTCACTGGATACCGCTTCAAAGGTATCCGGAGTGACGCCATCGCTCTGTATCGCGGTGACATTAATTTCCAGGGCCGGATCACCCGCCGTGGCGGTCCAGGTGGACTCGGCATAATCGATGGTGAGCTGCACTGGCTTCACCGCGGGATCTCCCACTTTCACGTAGTCCACTTCGAAGGAGCGGTTGTAAGTGAAGAAGCCAATACGGCCCGCGGTAGTGTATTTGCTGTCGGCATCCGTGTATGTACCAAGCTCCTCGCCGTCTAGATACACGGTTACTTGGTTGCCCACCATATCGTAGCGCACGGTGTACCAGCTGCCGTCAATGGCATCCTGGGTTCCTAGAAGCAGCGGCTTTTTGACCTGCACTTCACGACTGACAGAACCAGTCGCACCGTTGTCGTCGGTGCTGGCGTAACCCGCTTCCACCTGCGTGGATTCGGGGCTGCCCTGCATGTTCAGGCCACCGAAATACCACTGCAGAGGTCCCTGATAGCGGCCAATACCGTATATCTGTTTATTGCCGTTATTGCTATTGGCGCGCGGACGAATACGGTACTCTACAAAGTAATCCGCAGGCACACTGCCAAACGCCCCCTCTTTCACCAAAATCAGTTCGCCCTCCCGCAGGTTTTCTCCGCGGGTCCCGGCAGTGAACATCAAAGACTTGCCTTTGTCGCCCTCGTCAAGAATGTCGAAGACGCCCGGGTCACTGAGACCGTAGCCATCGATCACCGCGTCCCAGGTACTTTCAAATTCACCGTCTTCAAAGTCGTCACAGAAATACAGGCCGGTTTCCGGACAGGTGAATACACTGGACTGAGGCTCTTCCGGATCAACAGGATCTACCGGGTCTGTTGGCTCTTCGGGTTCGGTGGGCTCTTCCGGATCTGTTGGCTCCTCGGGTTCTGTCGGCTCCTCGGGTTCTGTAGGTTCTTCCGGCTCTGGCTCCGGTGTCACGATTGGATTGAGTTCCACCAGTTCTTTTTTGCTGCCGTCGTCGCTACAGCCCGCCAATAGGCTGCTGAGCAGCGCGGCCATCAGTGCGCCATGTACTCTCATCAAATACTCCTGATTTGTTGTTTATTGTTGTTACCCAACGGATTCAAGAACCGCCGGTACATCACTCATTGCCGAACCAATCCCCAATAAGACCTAAGGTAAGACAAATGATCTTTTGCACAATTAAAACCGGGCCGTAGACACACTCATCTACGAGCCCGGATTTTTACCGAACTATTTCCCGACCAGTTTTCGGATTTTCACCGGACACCACGGTACACAGGCGATCCCATACCTCAGTAGCCAACACTCTCAGCATAGGAAATAATTTTTTCGCCGTAGGCACCGCCCCAACTGTATCCTTCACGCCGCTCTTCGGAGATATCCATGAGGTCGTAATAAATTCCGCCATCACGATCGCTGAAAAAACCGGTGTTTGTGTAGAGGTCGTAAAAGCGATACCACATTCTATCGCCAGGGGAATAGACGATTTTCTCCCTGGTAGATTTATCGTAGGTATGGTCTTCCAAAATGGTATTCGGGCTGCGATACCAGGCCAGCGCCGCTTTCACTGCCGATTGGATTTCCGGCGTCTGCGGCTGGGTCATCAGGAAGCCGATGATCTCTGCGGATTCGCTGCCGCTGAGCGACGCCAGTTCGTAGGCGCGCGCGGCCTTGGGTTGATAATCCGTAGCGCCGTGTTGGGCACACCAGGCGGTCAAGACACCATTCTGTTTCCACTGTGCGCGCAGGATGTATTCCACCCCCAGATCGATCGCCGCGCGGAACTGCGCGCGATCACTGCTGCTAAACACGTCAGAGTCAAACGGGGCTGCCCCCTTTTCTGCGTGATAAAGCACAGTCAGTACACGCGACATGGCATCGTCATTGAAGGTGACGTGATTTGCGTAGCCTCCCGTCCGCGGGTAGAACTGAGGCCAGCCACCGGATGGGTACTGCATGTCCAGCAGGTAATCCATCGCTCTTCGAGCGGCATCGCGGTAGGCGGCATTTCCCGTGCGTTTGTACATTTCCGCCATGTACGTCATCTCTGTGGTGGTCGCACCGTTATCGATGGTGGCGGAACCGCTGCCGCCATTGCCCGCACTGTTGTAGGCCTGGTTTTTCGGCCAGCCACCATTGTCGTACTGATGGGAGAGAATGATGTCTGCCTGCGTCGAGCTGAGGCTCCACTCGGTGAGATACTTGTTGAAACGGTTGTGCACCGGATTGCCTTCCTGCGCGAGCAGTGGCGCAACACCGCTGTAGCTTGGCACCCAGGAACCAAACAGATTTTCCACGGTGTAACTTTGCGCTTGCGCGTCGGACAGCTGACTGGACTGGGCAACACGCTGGGCGATATCTGCACCGGGGCCGGTGTTCTGGTATTCGGCAAAACGCGCGGTATCCAGGGTATTGCCGCCCATGGCTCGCCAGCCGGCCGGCAGTATGTGTTCACCGAGGTTGACACCGAGATACGTGGTCGCGCCGTAGGGCCGCCAGTTTCTGCCAAGGGCGACACTGTCTGCGCTGACGGCAGATGACGCAGTTACCTGCCCGCCGAGAAACACGATGCCGTAGGGTTGGGTCTGTTCGGTACTGGGAGCGGTGATCGCGCTGCCGTTTCCTACACTGCGAATTTCACAGTTGTCGAACACGGCGGTGGCACCACCGAAAATGTAATCCACTGTGCCTTCTACATAACAGTCCTTGAAATACTGCGAACCGCTGTGCACATACAAAGTATCCTGGTGACCGAGGAAACGGGTATTGCGAAACTGCACCCGCTCGGCAGCAATGCGCGCCGCTACGGCCTGAATTCCCGGGCCGTGGCTGTTTTCCATGGTGAGGTTTTCCACCGAAATATCATCGGCGGTAATCGAGATACTGGTACTGCCGGAGGTGCCCAGCGTACCGCCACTGCCATTCGATGTATCGGCGGTGTCGTTGTAGGTCAGCACCGTCGCGGCAGCCTGCCCCTTTTCCCCGCACAGTGTGAGTTTAGGTCTATCGATCAGCAGCTTTTCATAATAAACGCCCGGCCGAATACGAATCTGGATCGGCTGGCTGTTGGATGCGGAGACACTGTTGATCGCCGCCTGCACGCTGCTGAATTGCCCACTACCGTCTTTGGCAACGGTGATGACCGGCACACCGGTAATGTCATTGCAGTCGCGAACGGTATCGTCCGTCACCCCGCAGGCGCCGACCACCAGGCGGCTGCCACTTGCGGTCAGCGAATCTATATTGGGCAGGCCTCCGGCGGTTTGTGCCACCAGACGAATCCGGTTGTTGCCCGCCTGCAACGGCACCGCAACGCTCTCATTACTCCAAGTAGTCCAGGCGCCTGTGCCATTGAAATAGGCGTTCGCGACCACTGTACCATTTACCTCAATCGCGGCGGGCCGGCTTGTGGTCGAGGCATAGCGAATATCGACCAGTGCGCTGTGAGCGTAATCGGCATCGATACTGTAGCTGGCTGCGGCGCCCGTCACATTATCGGTATTGATAAATCCGCTGCCGCTATATCCGGCGTGGTTGTTGTCGATAGTTCCATCGACACCACAGAAACCATCACTCTCCTGCAGCACCAGAGTGGTGCTGGTTGATATTACGGCATCATCGGCATTGGAATTGAATACGCTGCCATCGGTGCCGGTTATCTTGATCCAGTAATAGTAGGTACCATCAGCGAGGTCGTTGTCTGTGTATGAGTTGCCCGAAATACTGGCAACGATTCGGGTACGTCCTTGTGGATTTGGGTCTGTGTCGCGATAAATCGATTGGTAGGCAACATCGATGTTGCTTGCATCCCACGCCAGGCTGGCATCATTCCCCGCAACGGTTACCGCCAGGTTGACGTTGCCGGTTACCGGGGTAGAACTGCCCGCGTAGGTTTCAAACTCGGCAACCGCCGGGGTTCCACTGCTGCTCAGGATTTCAAAATTGATCTTGGTGAGGCTGACACTTGCGAAATTTATGATGCCTGCGCCTGTGCCCTGGGCCAGCACATCACCGGTCTGGTGATTGACCAGCTGCCAATCGCCGATGTTACCCTCAAAGCCCGAGGCCTCGCGAATCACAGCGCTGCTGACGGTGGTTGCACTGGACCACTTAACCGAAATGCGGCCGGTGCTGTCCAGTGGTGACCAATAGGTTGCCATATCGCCATCTACAACATTCGCGTAACTGGAACCACTTTGCTTCGAAGACCCATCTGCTCCAGCCGTCAGCGACAGGTTGCTTTGCGTTTGTGCGTTGGCGCAGACAGATCCGAGCAGAGAAAACCCCACTCCGATGCCCAACATGGCATTCTTTCCCAACTTGATCATTCTCTTCTCTCTTTATCGTTATTCATTAATGTCTCGCGCCTGCCTGAAGGAACAATGCCGTTCCGCGGCCGGACAACACAAAATGGAGATCACACCCACACCAAAGTACATGCAAAGCACCCAGCCTCGCGCGGGAGGCTGGGTGCGAACACTAATTGCGTTGCGCTTTCAGAGTGTTAGTTGCCACCCGCCATTTCTCAGCTTCCACTGCAGTTAGCGGCAGCAGATGCCGCGCCGGTAATGGACATGCTGTCGATATTCCCAAGGCCACTACTGCCAGTGGCTTGCAGGCGAATGCTGTTGGTGCCGCCGTTCAGCCATACGGTTACCGCGCTGCTATCGCTGTAACTGCTCCAGGCGCCGGTGCTACCCATACTGAGCAACGCTTGGTTTCCGCCGTTCACCAGCACTGCCGCCGGGCGGTCACTGCCACCGTTGGCGTAGCGCCATTTCAGGCTGTAGTTGCCGGCAGCCGGTACCGTCACGGACCAGTCGACCCCCGCGCCGCTGGCGTTGTCGGTATTGGCATAGCCAGCACCGGTGAAACCGCTGTGTTCGGATTCGACCGCGCCATCCACACCGCAGAAGCCGCTGGCATTTTCCTGCAGGGTGATAGTGGCCGTGGCGGAGCCGATCTGCGCATCGTCGCCATTGGAGTTGTAGGTAGCGAGGTTCTGGTCGGTCACCTTGATCCAGTAGTAGTAGATGCCGTCGGCCAGGCCGCTGTCGGTGTAGCTGTTACCGGTGACACCCGACGCGATGCGCAGGCGCCCCGCGGGATCGGGATCGGTATCGCGATACACCTCCTGGTTGCGCACGTCGATATTGCTCACATTCCAGTTCAGATTCGCATTGCTGCCGGAAACAGACACATTCAGGGTGACGCTGGCACTGCCACCGGAAGACCCGCCGGACGAAGACGAACTGCTGCCAGTCGCGTTGTAGATTTCAAATTCGGCAATCTGCGGTGCGCCGCTGGCGGAGTCGATCATCAGGTTGATCTTGCTCATGCTCACATCGCCGAGATACACCTGCAGTGCGGAGCCGACGGTGGTGCCGGAAGCCAGTTCCGCGCCGGTGTCGTGGTTCACCAGACGCCAGGACTGCACGCGGTTGCCGATTTCTCGGATCACCACGGTATTGAAGGTACCGCTCAGGTTCTTGACGGAGATGCGCTCTCCGCTGCTGGAGGCGGGCTGCCAATAGCTCGATGTGTCGCCGTCAATGGCATTGCCGTAGCTCGAGCCGCTCGCCTTGCTGCTACCGTCCGCGCCGCCGGCGAGCGCCAGGTTCGTGCCGAGATCGCCGCCGCCACCGGAGGAACCACTGCCGGAGCCGCCGGAACTGCTGGAAGAGCTGGAGCTGGAACTGCCGCCGGACGACGAGCCGCCAGAACAGTTGGTCGCGCGCGCCAGCCCCTTGTTGGCGCCAGCGGTAGACGCAACGATCTGCGGCACCAGATTGGCATCACACAGGGAGTAGCTGTAGGGAATACTGATGGACGTGGTAGAAGTGGGGTTCGGGCCGGCGGGGTGATTTTTGTCGCCCTCGGAAGTCCACTGGATATTGGACCAGACATTACCGCTTACCTGCCACGAGCCCATGTCATTGGTGTAGAAGGTACCGAGCGGATCTTTCGAATCCTCGAAGTAGTTGTTTTCCGCGCGTATCTTGCCGCCGATCCGCGGGTTCATCCCTGAGCTGTTGATGCTCACATAATGGTTGTTGTACGCGTGCGCAGTGGCGCCGCGCAGCAGCGGCGTGCGCGAATCAATGTTCTGGTACAGGTTGTTGTGGAAGGTCACCGGGCCATTGTTCAGGTCGCTGTCGCTGGAACCGACGAGGCCACCGCGGCCGGAGTTGCGAAGAATGCTGTACGACAGCGTGACGTACTTGGTGTCAGCTTTCATATCGAACAGTGCGTCGTACCCCTCGCTTTCACCACCGGATGCCTCCAGTGTCAGGTGATCCGCCCACACATTGCTGACATTGCTTTCCATACCAATCGCGTCACCACCGTTGGAGGTTGGCGAACCGGATTTTTTCACGTTCCGCACATGCAGGTTCTGCAAAATGATGTTGGAAGAACTGCGGATGTGGATGCCCAGCTGATCAAACAGCGCGCCGTTGCCGACACCAATCAGGGAAACATTGCTGATCTCCTTGAGTTCAATCACGCCGTCGGCGGTATTGCAACTGCTGCCGGATACCTTACTGGTATTGCCGTGATTAATGGTGCCCTCGACGTGAATGATGATCGGAGTGCTGCTGGAAGCGCGGTTACACAACGCCTGGTGAATCTGGGTTCCGGTGGTGGCATACACCACATTGCCGCCGGCACCGCCGGTGGTGCCGCCGTTCTGGGTGGCAAAGCCCGTGGCCTGCGCTGAGACATCCGCGGCCGCGAAACTGCCCAGCAATGCGGCCAGCACTGCTGTTCTCTTGAGTCTGAATTCCATGTGACCTTCCATATTTATGTTTATTAGAAGATTGAAGTCAGACGACCAGTCACAGGCACAACACCCGCAAACAACGCCCTATTGCTCACCCTTCATTCGGGGCTAACGGGAACAACAAAGGGACTAATCATCATCGCTATTTGCCGCCAAGGGACAGGCGGCTTCGATATTGGTTTGCCATTATTGTTTTGTTCGGCTCAATGAAAGCCATAATTGGCAATACCAATACATCGAAAGAGGTTAGTCACAAAAAGATTTTATGTAAAGCCTGTTGCAGCCCATTGTGGGGCATACGGCGTGATTCCCCACGTAGCATGCACCGATATGCCGCAGAATCGCGCACCGGATTCATCTGCGATTCGGTTTGCTCACGTAAAGCGGATTGCAAAAAGCCCGCGCATCGGCCGATGCGCGGGCTTTTAATTAAGTTAAGTCAGGTTAGTGCAGAACCTTATTGGCAGGCCACTTCGCCCAGTCCAATCACGTAATCCTGGCTGTAACCAAGCGGCGAGCTGAACGGAATCTCACCGTTTTTACCCGCGGTCGCGATGACGTAGTCCGCCAGTGCCTGGCCGGCCGGGCGGCGCTCGGCGGTGATCACATCGCGGGAGTACTGCGAGTAATCCTGCTTCAGATCGGCGACGGAACCGGACGCGTTGGCAATTTCATAAACCAGGGATGGATCGAGGTTGCACGCCGCGTCGGAGAACCACACCTTGCTGCCCTCAGAGCGGAAGTTGCCGTCGTCGACATCGCGCGCCAATTCATCGCCGCGCTCGTTCAGCGCCTGCACCACGTCATC
Source organism: Microbulbifer sp. SH-1 (assembly GCF_011326135.1). NCBI lineage: Bacteria > Pseudomonadati > Pseudomonadota > Gammaproteobacteria > Cellvibrionales > Microbulbiferaceae > Microbulbifer > Microbulbifer sp. SH-1. The sequence continues at coordinate 2,889,872 of NZ_CP046948.1, forward strand.
TTTCTCCTGGTGGATGCTGTTCATCAGGAACATGTTGTCTTCCCACAGCACGCTCGCGCCGACACGTACACTCAGGATGTCTTTGCGATAGTTCATGAAGAAGTTGTCGAACATGTGCGTGGTGCCGCGACGGATCAGCGGTATGCGGCGCAGGGTGTTGCCCAGGCTGCTGTAGCTGTCGTCGGTGGTGATGAACGCGTTGTGGTGCATGGTGGTGCGAATCTGCTCGTTGATGGTCCGGCTGTCGCTGGAACCGTGCAGGGCCGCGCGCTTCACATTGATCAGTTTGTTGAAACTGATGGTGATGTCATAGGCACCCACTTTCACATCAAACGCCGCGTCACCAGTGGTGTCGAAGGTGTTCTTGTGAATCCAGATGTCGTGAGACGCACCGGTGTTGCGGATCATGTCCGGATCGAGACCGTGGTCTTCTGTGTGGCCGGCACCGCGAAAATCCAGGTGGGTCAGGATCACATGCTCGCTGGTCATAGTCGGCGTGCCGCTGCTGTCCGCACCGATGGCAAAGCCATTGAAGCGGAAATAGCCGTTGCTCATGCGACCGTCGAGGGTTTTGTGCGAGCCGATCTTGGTGTTGCGGATCGGCAGGTTTTTGTCGTTCAGGCGGTCGTTGAAAAACTCCACCGCACAGTTCGCCGCGGACACACCGTTATCGGCACACCACTGACGGTAGTCGATACACTGGGCTTCGCTGCCACCGATGGCCGCCTGCACAGAGGCGTCGGCACAGTGATTGCGGTGCATGGAGATTTCGGTTTCGGTTGCGAAATCGAACTTGTCGAACACGATCCAGTTCGGTTCATTGCCGGTTACCGCATCCAGGAGCTGCTGTTCAACGGAGCGGCCCTGGCTGTCGTTTTTGGTGATGACGGTCAGCTTGCTGTTGCCGTTCGGGTCGTAACCGCCCATGGCGTTCTCACCGTAGCCCACCGCACGGCCAAGGGTTTTGAACAGACACTCGACAATTTCCTGATCGGTATCCAGCTCGCTGGAGTCGCGCCAGTTTACGTTCGGGTCAGTGGCCAGGGTGTAGCAGGCCGTGCTCACTTCCGGAGACGGGAAGGCGCCACCAGAGGAAGAAGACGTGCCGCCACTGGAAGACGAACTGGAGCTGCTGCCGCCGGAAGAGCTGCTCGAAGAAGAGCTTGTGCCACCGGAAGACGAGCTGCTGCTGGACGAGGAACCGGAAGAAGAACCGCCAGAGCTGGAGGAAGAACTGGAAGACGAAGAGCCCACATCACCGGTGGCGTTGTACACCTCGAATTCCGCGATGTACGGCGCGCTGCTGGCGCTGTCGATTTCCAGGTTGATTTTGGACATGGACACATCGCCCAGATACACCTGCAATGCGCTGCCAATTCCACTACCGGATGCCAGTTCCACGCCGGTGTCGTTGTTCACCAGACGCCAGTTTTGTACCGCGTCGCCATTCTCGCGAATGATCACGGTATTGAAACTGGTGGCGCTGCTCCACTTGATGGAGACGCGCTCGCCACTACTGGAAGACGGCTGCCAGGCACTGCCGAGATCGCCATCGCGCACGTCACCGTAACTGCCGCTGCCCTTGCTGGAACCGTCGGAACCTGCACCGATGGACAGGTTTGCCCCCAGTTCGCCGGGAACGGAACCGCCGGAACTGCCGGTGCCACCAGAGCTGGAAGAACTGGAGGAGCTGGAGCTGGTGCCACCGGAGCTGGAAGAGCTGCTGGAGGAACTGCCGCCGCCGGTCACCTCACAATTGCCGTCATCCACCAGCAGGCCGTTGTTGGCACCGGCGGTCGCGGCCACGATCTGCGGCACACAACCGGCGTCGCTCAGCTGGTAGCTGTAGGGGACGTTCAACGAGGTGGTGGACACCGGGTTGGGACCCGCCGGGTGAGAGTCGGAACCCTCCGGGCTCCAGGTGATGTTCGACCAGACATTGCCGCTTACTTCCCAGTAACCCATATCGTCGGTGTAGAAGGTGCCGAGTGGATCCTTGGAATTTTCGAAGTAATTGTTTTCCGCCTTCATCACACCGCCGATGCGCGGGTTCATGCCGGAGGAAACCAGGCCGGAGTAGTGGTTGTTGAAGGCGTGCGCGGTAGCGTGGCGCAGTAATGGGGTGCGGGAATTGATGTTCTCGTACAGGTTGTGGTGGAAGGTCACCGGGCCGTTGTTGTCGTCGCTGTCGCTGGAGCCGACAAGGCCGCCGCGGCCGGAATTGCGCAGAATGCTGTACGACAGGGTTACGTATTTGGTGGTGGCCTTCATGTCGAACAGCGCATCATAGCCTTCACTCTCACCGCCGGACGCTTCCAGGGTCAGGTGATCGCCCCAGACGTTGTACACGTTCGATTCCATACCGATGGCATCGCCCCCGTTAGAGGTCGGCGAACCGGATTTCTTAACATTCCGCACATGCAGGTTTTGCAGAATGATGTTGGAGGCATTGCGCAGGTGAATACCCAGCTCATCGAACAGCGCGCCGTTACCGACACCGATGAGGGACACGTTGCTCACATCCTTGATTTCAATTACACCGTCGGCGGTATTACAGCTGCTGCCGGAGACCTTGCTGGTATTGCCGTGATTGATGGTGCCTTCCACGTGAATGATGACCGGGGTATCGCTTGAGGGGCGATTGCACAGGGCCGCGTGGATTTCGGTACCGGTGGTGGCATACACCACGCTGCCACCGGCGCCGCCGGTTGTACCTCCGTTGAGGGTAGCGTAGCCAATGGGCTGCGCTGTCGCGCCCGCGGCCATGACGCTGCCCAGCAGCGCGCTGAGCACTGCCGATTTCTTCAGCTCAAATTGCATGTGACCTTCCGTTATTTTGTTATCGAGAAGATTTTTCAGACGACCGGCCACGGCGAACCACTCCGCACTGGAGTCACCGCAGATCTACTGTCCGGAATACAACTTGAGGGATAGCAGGACCAATCATCATCGCTGTGGGTGGCGGATACCGCGATACCATCCCGACTGTCCGGCTTGCCATTATTGTTTTACCTAATGATTAATTGGCAATACCAAAAAGCGATGAGAGGTTAGGCAAAGTTAGAGCTGAAGTAAACGCGACACTTTGGTGCAACATTCTGTTTTGTGACTTTGTGCGAAAAATACCAGCAATTACCCGCACCTTATGGCGCAAAAAGCATTTCCAGATACCACAAAAGGATATTGTGCGCCAAAATTCTGCAAAGCGGATTTACCAATTTCGAGATGAAATCGTCTTGTGGTCATCCGCGCAGCTCGACCAAAATCTTGCATTCCGGATCAGGCCTTGCGCCTACTCACGGTTCACCAACGGTCGTTCCGATCATCCAACCATACGGTGCCAGCTTGGCGCCGGCGTCGTCCCAGCCCTGCGCATACAGAGGTTTGGCCCGCGCTAGCCCGGCGTCGAAAGCCAGGGGCGATGGCGATAAGTTGGCCAGCACAAGGATGCGCTCGCTCTCATCATGACGAATGAAGCCGACGCCACCGGCGGGCAAGCCATCCACAAAGACGGTGCCGCCGGTGCGTAGCGCGGCGTGGCTGCGGCGCAGGCCGATCAGCGTTTGGTAATGTGCGTAGATGTCGCCGTCAAAGGCCTTCCAGTTGAGTTGGTAGGCGTCGAACAGCACGGACCAGTCAGTCCAGGTCGGCTCGTCGAATTCCTGCCCCATCAGGATGTGCGGTACCCCATCCATGGCCAGCAGCACCGCCGCCGCCGGGCGGTGGGCGGATTGCCCCAGGAAGGCAGAGACGCGGCCCTGCTCTTTTTCTTCCAGCCAGCGCATACGCAATGCCCCGCGCGGGAAGCTGTAGGTCGACTCACGCCAGTAGCGGCCGAAGGCCGCGCCATCGGCCTGGCCTTGAGCGCATCGCCGCAGCATCTCGCGCGTGCCGCCCTCGTACGTCAGGTCGCAGGCAGCCAGGTGGTGAAACTCGTCGTAGGCCTGGGAGATGAGCGCGATATCCGGGCGCACCGCTGCCAGCGCGGTCCGGATCTGCTCGAGGAAATCGCACGGCGTGATGTCGGAATCGTCGAAGCGCAGGCCATCGATGTCAAAACGTTCGATCCAGCCGCGCATGCTGCCGATCAGGTAGCGCCGCAGCTCGTGCTCGGCAAAGTCAAAACCGGCGAAATAGTCGCGGTTGGGGACGGCGTAATAGATGCTTCCGTCGGCGCGGCGCGTGTACCAGTGCGGATGTGTGCGCGTGAAGGGGTGGTCCACGGCGCTGCGGTTGAGCGTCCAGTCCAGGATCACCCGCATGCCGCGCGCGTGCGCGGCGTCCACCAGCGCGCGCAGGGAGGCGGCGTCGCCCAGGGCGGGATCGATGGAATCGAAGTCGCGCACCGCGTAAGGATCGCCCAGTGTGCCGCGCCGTCCCTCTATGCCGATGGGATGGACCGGCATGATCCAGAGCACATCGACGCCCAGCTCACTCAGATAAGCGAGTTTGGCGCGCACGCCGTCAAAGTCGCCGCCGAAGGCGGGTACCGACAACTGGTAGATCACACCGTCGCGCAGCCAGTCCGGGCTGGCCAGCGCCGGGCGCGCGTGCAGGGGGCCCGGTGTGGCGGCGCTCAAACCGGGCTGGCGCATCAGCACCTCGCCCGCTTCATCCACCGTCAGACAGGAGTTGTTCTGGCCGTCTTCCGAGATCCAGGGATTGGCGGGGTCGACAATCCAGTCCGAGCCGTCGATGACAAACTTGTAGAGGTGACGTCCGGCCGGCACCGGTAGCGTGGTTTGCCAGCGCGTGGCTGAAATGCGTTCCAGCATACAGGCGTCGCCCACCCAGCTGTTGAACGTGCCCGCCAGCGCGACACTGCGGACGCCGGGTGCGGCATCGTAGATAAAGCGCACGCCGCCGGATACAGCGCGTGGCAGCTGGGATGGGTCAGTGCGGAATTGTAAATCCATGGATGTCTAAATAGACGCCTCCCTTTCAGCGTTACCAGACACGTGATTCGGGCTTTTTCATTACCCGTGCGACTACACCGGATACCGACATAGCCGTGAGGATCACCGAAGGTAACGGATTATGGCGATGCGAGAATTGTGGCAGCAGTGTCGATGGAGGCCCTCCTCCCTCGATGGGGAGGAGAAAGTTTGGCCGGATTCCGTTGTGGCCCAGCCACTACGTCCACCATCGAAAATTCGGAGCTTTCAATTCCTGCCGCATTCCGCTCCTCAGTTGCCCCCACCACCACGCGTACCGTGGCGACAAAAAAAAGCCGGGCAAAAGCCCGGCAATACCATCCTGATGATGATGCGAGGAAATCAATGCAACATGCCGCTGTCACGGGCAGCGGAGAATCGCCGCCCTCGGTGAGCAGCCCGTCAGGGTTACTCGATCAATCCCAGCGCCCGCGGCAGAAACTCGCTGATCGCCGGCACCAGAGTGACCAGCGCCAGTACCACAAACATCATGAGGTACATGGGCATCAGCGGGCGAATCAGCGCCGTGATTGATGTTTTGGAAATACTTGCCCCCACGAACAGCACACTGCCCACGGGCGGTGTGCAAAGGCCGATACACAGGTTCAGGATCATCACGATGCCGAACTGCAGTGGCGACATTCCCAGCTCGGTGACCACCGGCAGGAAGATCGGGGTAAAGATCAGTACCGCCGGGGTCATGTCCATGAACGCCCCCACGGCCAGCAGAATCAGGTTGATGGTGAGCAGGATCAGCAGCGGATTCTCGCTGATAGTGATCAGTGCCTGGCTGATGGTCTGCGGAATATTCTGGTAGGACATGATCCACGACATCGCCGAGGACGCTGCAATCAGGAACATCACAATCGCCGTGGTCTCTACGGACCTGGTCAGCAGCGCCGGCAGCTCACCCCATTTCACTTCCTTGTACACCACGCAGGACAACAACAGCGAGTAGAGCACCGCAACCGCACTGGCCTCGGTGGCGGTGAAGAAACCGCTGATAATGCCGCCGATTACGATAAAGATAAGGAACAGGCTGGGCACCGCATCCAGGGTTTTCTGCAGAGCGAATTTCAGGGTCGGCTTTTCACCTACCGGGTACCCTTTGGCCTTGGCCCAGATCCCGCATACGATCATAAGACCGAGCGCCAGCAGCAGGCCAGGGAGGTAACCGGCGATAAACAGTGCGGCGATGGACACACCGCCGGACGCCAGCGAGAACACGATGAGGATGTTGCTCGGCGGAATCAGCAGGCCGGTGGTGGAAGAAGCCACGGTCACCGCAGTATTGAAATTCTTGTCGTAGCCCTCTTTGGTCATGGACGGAATCATGAAACCGCCGATGGCGGAGGTCGCCGCCACCGCGGAACCGGAAATGGAACCGAACAGGGTGCAGCTGATGATGTTCACAAACGCCAGGCCGCCGGGGAGCATTCCCACCAGTACCCGTGCAAAATCAATGATGCGACGGGCAATACCGCCACTCCCCATCAGCATGCCGGAGAAAATAAAGAACGGAATCGCGAGCAGCGCAAAACTGTCGATGCCGCTGGCCATGCGCTGAGCCATGGTGATCATGGCCGGATCAAAATCGATAGTGCACAGCATGGTGAGCACGGTGGCCGCACCAATACTGATGGAAATGGGTACGTTCAGGGCGAGAAGGATCAGAAAACTGACCAGCAATACGATAACGGCGACTTCCACGGTGGCTCTCCTCGCTTAGGCTTCAACGGCAGCTTCGGGCTGCTTTTGTTTTTCTTTTTGAGCAACGGAAGCTTCGCCATCCGCGCCTTCGGTGTAGGGATGTACACCCGAGTCGAATTCAGCCGGCAATTCCTGCTTCGCTGTTAGCAGCTCCACCAACTGGTCGAGCGAGAAAATACAGATCAGCAGGCCTGAGAGCGGCAACACGCTGTAGACGAAGCCCATGGGAATATTCAGTGCCGCAGAGTACTGTTCCAGCTCAAAGGTGAGGAGCATCAGCTTGGTGCCGCCATAAACCATCGCGGAGGCGGCGAAGGCAAAGCACACCAGCACCACAAAAACCTGTACAGACTTGCGCGCCGCGCCGTGCAGTGCGTTGGTGAGCAGATCAATTCCCAGATGAGATTTTTTGCGGAACGCATAGGCGCCGCCGAGGATACCGATCCACACCAGAAGGTAGCGCGCCAGCTCTTCGGTGTAAGAACTCGGCTGCATCGGCAGGAACCGGGTGAGGATCTGCCAGGTGACGTCCACCACCATCAGTGCCAGCAGGGAGCCGAGCACTAAAGCCAGCGCCTTTTCAATTTTCTGCATCATCTTTGCCTTCCACTGTTATTTTTCTAGTGGGCTCTTATTTCTTGCGGACACGCTGCGCCCAACCTGCAATTTTCTTTCTGTTGGACCCGTCGCCTGTAGGAGCCTGCTTGCAGGCGAACCCTTCGAAGCTCCGGACCGTTCGCCTGCAAGCAGGCTCCTACAGGAGTGCGCGCATACACTCGGATTAATTAATCGCCTTGATCTGCTCCAGCAGATCGCCCACTTCGGTGCCCTTGTAGCTGTCGTGCAGGGGCTTCACCGCGTCGATAAAGGGCTGCTTGTCCGGGTAGATCACTTCCACACCGGCGGCTTTCACCGCGGCCAGGGATTCCTCGGTGGACTCCTGCCACAGCTTGCGCTGGTAGGCCACCGCCTCTTCCACCGCCTGGTTCAGCCACGCCTGCTGTTGCGGTTCGAGCTTGTTCCACACCTCGGTGCTGATCAGCAGCAGGTCGGGCACATAGGTGTGCTCGTCCAGGGTGTAGTATTTGGAAACTTCGTAATGCTTGGAGAGATAGAAGCTCGGCGGGTTGTTCTCGGCACCGTTGACCACGCCCTGCTGCAGCGCGGTGTAGAGTTCGCCCCAGCTCACCGGCGTGGCAGCGCCGCCGAGGGCGTTGACCATCTTGATCGCGGTCTGGCTGTTCTGCACACGGATCTTCTGGCCGTTCAGGTCTGCCGGTGTCTGCACTGCCACATCGTTCATGTAAAAGCTGCGGCTGCCCGCATCGAGGTAGCCGAGGCCGCGCAAACGCGCGCGCTCGCAGGCGAGCAGCAGGTCTTTGCCGATATCGCTTTGCAGCACATTCCAGAAGTGATCGGAATCGCGGAAAACGTACGGCAGGTTGAAAATTTTCATCTCCGGCACGAAGCCCTCCATGGGACTCGCGGAGACCTTGGTCATGGCCAGGCTGCCGATCTGCAGCAGCTCGATGAGCTCGCGCTCGCTGCCCAGCTGGCCGCCGGAATAGATGTCGATACGCATGGTATCGCCGGAGAGTTCGCGCAGGCGCTCGTCCATGAAGACCATGGCCCGGTGCACGGAATGCTGCTGGTCGAGGGTGTGGGCCAATTTCAGGGCCACCTGATCCTCTTTGAAGCCGCAGCTGGCCATCAACACAGTGGCGCCCGCCAGCGCCGCAGCGCCCAGCTGCCGCATGAATTTTCTCATTATCATCATCTTGACCTGCGATCTATTTCTTATCGGGTACAGGTTTGTCGGTATGCCCCCGGGACGCACCCGGGCCAATGGCAGACCAAACTGGTCATACCATGCTAACAACAACCGGTCAGGTGGCGCAATCCGAGATTTCAGTTTGCAACGCGGTGCATGGCATACCGGTATCGCGCATGACTTCGGGTGCACGCCATCAGATGCCCGCGCTGCAGTGAAAAACTCGCCAGACTGGCGCCATTTCTCGCCGAAATTCGCGCGGACTTTGTAGGAGCCTGCTTGCAGGCGAACAGTCCGAAGTCCTGCCCCATTCGCCTGCAAGCAGGCTCCTACAGGGCACAAAGTGAGGCGAACGTTGATATGCTCCACAAAAACAGCGATCAATGCTACGCCAAATTGGCGCTTTTTTAATCATCAATTGCGGACCCGGCCCGACCATCTTTGCCTGACCGGTCCACCCTATGCGCCGTATCAGCAGGCCGCTTCCGCCACCGCGCCGCCGGCCGCATCAGCAAAGTACTCCACACGCGGAATGATCGCGCCGCGGTGGCCGATCACACGGGCGGCACAGCGGTTGCCGGCGGCAATCGACTGCTGTGGACTGGCACCCTGCAGGCGCGCAGCCAGGTAGCCGGCGTTGAAGGAATCCCCGGCACCGGTGGTGTCGACCACGCTGGAGACCGGCGGCACGTCGATGGCGGTCAGAACACCATCGACCTGCAGCAACACCGGCTCGGCACCGCGCTTGATCACCAGTTCCGCCACGCCGAAGTCGCTGTTGCGTTTGAGACAGCTGCCCGGGCGCTCATCGCCCCACAGCGCCTGCTCATCTTCGAAAGTCAGCAGCGCCATGTCCGCCTGCTGCAGGAACTCCGCCACCACAGTGCGCGCGGCCTCGGCGGACGCCCACAGGCGCGGGCGGTAATTGCTGTCGAAGGCCACGCGGCCGCCATTCGCGCGATATTCCTTCAGAAACGCCAACAGTTCGGCGCGGGCTTCCGGATTCATGATGGCGAGGGTGATGCCGGACAGATACAGACAGTCCATCTGATTCAGGTGCGCCTTCAGTGCGTCACGACGAGCGGGATCGGCGAACAGCTCCCGCGCTGGCGCTTCACCACGCCAGTAGGTGAAGTAGCGCTCGCCATCGGCGGTGTTCTGAATCATGTACAGGCCTGGGCAGCGACCCGGCAGGCGCGCAATAGCGCTGGTGTCGATACCCTCGTCGGCAAGACGAGTGAGCACTTCCTCACTGTAGGGGTCTTCCCCCAGCATGGTGACGTAGCTGACCTCGACGCCACCGCGGGCGATGTAGACCGCAGTGTTGTAGGTATCTCCGGCATACGACTGCGCTAGCAGCGCCTTCTGCCCACTCCCCTGGCTCACCGCTTGCGGCGCCAGCTCCACCATGACTTCTCCCAGTGCTGCCAGTTTCACTCGACTCTCCAAAATACAAAAATACTATCTAATAGTCTTTATTACTATTTGGTAGGATACACCCGCCGCAGAATCAATAGATACCTCGATTCTCGCAGCCCAGACGCGTCTTGCGACCGGAGTGAGCTTGTCTGCCACGAAATGCCTTACCAGGATGGTTGACTGGTATAACCAATTTTTGGCAACATGGCAACAACCGGTGCTGATCGACACCTCGCATCAGCATCGCGGTTTTCTCCATCGCCTGGCGCACCGGGCACAGGGGGCTGGTTTGGACCCCCTTGCCTTTGTTTCGCGCATACCGCCCGCTCCCTCTCCGGTATTTACCGGGTGGCGAGCCGGGCTTTTCTTTGTTGGGGCCGAGCTTGGGCTTAGAACACTAAGCTCGCGGCGGAGATGAAACCTTACAACAATAAGCGGGGCCGGCAGCGGTGCAAGTAACCCGATCAGCCGATCCCAAATGGCAAACCCGAAATCTGGAAGCATCCACAATGACACGCCCGCTGATCCTGCATCCCGACCGTCTGTTTCCGGCCGATAAAGCAAGCCGGGACATCGCCCGCAATCTTTACCAGAGCGTGAAAGATCTGCCGATCGTCAGCCCCCACGGTCACACCGACCCATCCTGGTTCGCGGAAAACAAGCCGTTCGGCAACCCCGCCAACCTGCTGATTCGCCCGGATCACTATGTCTTCCGCATGCTCTACTCCCAAGGCATTGCGCTGGAGCGCCTGGGCATCCGTACCCAGGACGGCACCGAGGTCGAACAGGATCCGCGCAAGATCTGGCAACTGCTGGCGGACAACTACCACCTGTTCCGCGGCACCCCGTCGCGCACCTGGCTGGATACCGTGTTCCATGATGTGTTTGGCCTCGACGTGCAGCTGAGCAGCGAGACCGCCGAGCTGTATTACGAGCGTATCGACAGCGAACTGAAAAAGCCGGAGTTCCTGCCGCGCGCGCTGTTCGAGCGTTTCAATATTGAAGTGATCGCTACCACCGAGTCCCCGCTGGACGATCTGCGCCATCACCAGACCATCCTCGACAGCGGCTGGAAAGGCCGTGTGATCACCGCCTTCCGCCCGGACCCGGTGCTGGATCCGGATTTCGAGGGCTTTGTGGATAACCTGGCGCAGCTGGCGGAAATCACCGGCGAAGATACCTCCACCTGGGTGGGCTACCTGGCGGCGCTGCGCAACCGTCGCGAATTCTTCAAGCAGATGGGCGCGACCTCTACCGATCACGGGCACCCCACCGCCACCACCGCGAACCTGTCTGCGGCGGATGCCGAGGCGCTGTTCCTGAAGGTCAGCACGGGCAACGGCAGTGCGGCGGATGCGGAGCTGTTCCGCGGCCAGATGCTGACCGAGATGGCGCGCATGAGCCTCGAGGACGGCCTGGTGATGCAGATCCACCCGGGCTCTTACCGCAACCACAACAAGGTGGTGTTCGAGCGCTTTGGCCGCGACAAGGGCTGCGATATCCCATCGCCGACGGAATACGTGCGTGCGCTGCGTCCGCTGCTGGAGGCGGTGGGCAACGAGCCGGACCTGACCATCATCCTGTTCACCCTGGACGAGACCAGCTACAGCCGCGAGCTGGCGCCGCTGGCGGGGCACTACCCGGCGCTGAAGCTGGGCCCGAGCTGGTGGTTCCACGACAGCCCCGAAGGTATGCGTCGCTTCCGCGAGCAGGTGACGGAGACCGCCGGCTTCTACAATACCGTCGGCTTCAACGACGATACTCGCGCCTTCCTGTCTATTCCCGCCCGTCACGATGTGGCGCGCCGCATGGACTGTGTGTGGCTGGCGCAGTTGGTTTCCGACCACCGCCTGCAGGAAGACGAAGCCTTCGAACTGGCCGCCGACCTCGCCTACAACCTGGCGAAGAAAGCCTACAAACTCTGACAAATGCCACTGCCGGCAAGCTCCTCCTGTAGGAGCCTGCTTGCAGGCGAACCCCACTGAGCTCTGTTTAAGTTCAGTGGCGCCGGAGCACCGGGTATCTGTTTTCAAAACCGCTGTGAACCCCTCCCTGGGCGCTGCGGCGCAAACATCCATGTTTGCGACGCTTCTGAAAACAGATCCCCGGCCCTCCCGCTTAAATTCAGAGCACGTTACTTCGTAAGCGAAAAGATAAGTTCGCTCAACCGAGTAGAAAAACATGAGCCAAGAAAGACTCAACAACAGCATTCTCGAAAACCTCCCCGCAGAGGTGATCAAACCGTCCTACGACCGCAGCGAGGTCACCACCGGCATCGTGCACCTGGGCATTGGCGCCTTCCACCGCGCACACCAGGCGTGGTACACCGAAAACCGCATTGCCGCCGGTGAAACAAGCTGGGGCATTGTGGGCGCGAGCCTGCGTTCCGCGGGTGTGCGCGATCAGCTGGTGCCGCAGAACGGTCTCTATTCCGTGGTGGAAAAATCCAATGCGGGCACCAAAGTACAGATCGTCGGCGCGGTGAGTGATGTGCTGGTGGGGCCTGAGAATCCACAGCAACTGCTGGAACTGCTGGCCCAGGAAAGCGTGCGCATCGTTTCCCTGACCATTACCGAGAAGGGTTACTGCCACGATCCCGCGAGCGGCAACCTGAATCCACAGCACCCGGATGTGGTGCACGATCTGGCGAACCCGCAGGCGCCGAAATCCGCGCTGGGTTATATCGTCGGTGCGCTGGCACTGCGCAAGGAGCGCGGTCTGCCGGGCTTTACCGTGCTGTCCTGCGACAACCTGCCGTCCAACGGCAAGCTGCTGGGCAAGGTGCTGGTGCAGTACGCGGAAAAGGTCAGCGCGGAACTGGCGGCGTGGATTTCCGACAACACCACCACACCAGCCACCATGGTGGACCGCATTGTACCGGCGACCACCGATAACGATCGCGCGGAGCTGGAGGCGATTCTTGGCTGTCGGGATGAGGCGGCGGTGATGGCGGAGCCCTTCGCTCAATGGGTGGTGGAAGATAATTTCCTGCGCGGCCGCCCGGAGTGGGACAAGGCCGGCGCGACGTTTGTCGATGAAGTGGAAGTCTACGAGCTGATCAAGCTGCGCCTGCTGAATGGTTCGCACTCCATGCTGGCCTACAGCGGTTATCTGTCCGGTTTTGAAACCGTGGCGGATGTGATGGCGGAGCCTGCGTTCAACAAGCTGGCGCTGCATTTCATGAAAAGCGAGGCGACCACCTCCATCGACGTGCCGGCGGATTTCGACATCGCGGCCTACCAGGCGCAGCTGATTGAACGCTTTGAAAACCGCGCGCTGCGCCACCGCACCTGGCAGATCGCTATGGACGGTTCACAGAAGATCCCGCAGCGCTGGCTGGGCACCCTGCGCCACCAGCTGGAAAACGAAGGTCCTATTGAGGTGCTTAGTTTCGCACTGGCGAACTGGATTCGCTATGTGTCCGCGGTGGATGAGAAAGGTAATGCCATCGAGGTTTCCGATCCGCTGGCGGCGGACCTGAAGGCACTGTGCGACGAGCACAAGCCTCAGGGTAATGACGCGCTGGCGACGGCTTTCCTGGCGTTCACGCCGGTGTTCGGGGAAGACCTGCGCAACAGTGAGCGCCTGCACAGTGCGGTAAACGACTGGCTGGACAAGCTGGATGCGGAAGGCACCCTGGCATGTGTGCAGAAGCATTTTTCTTCTGTCGGCTGATGGCAGCGGCCTGAATTTTCGTTTTGATTAGCCCCTCGTTTTTTCGGGGCACAGTTTGAATTTGTCAGTTTTTAGTTTGTTTTTCTATTTGTTTTTTTCTCGCTTAGTTTCCAAATCTCGATTTGAGTATTTGCAGGAAACAACCTTTCAATCCCGCGGCCAACACCGCGGGATTTTTTATGCGCGCTCGAAAATTCGGGTTGCTACTGGTTTTTGCGGTTCTTACTTAGTGCCCTCGGTATTCAGCGGATTTTCTTCACCAAAGCGGCTGGCGTCGTCTGCGGGATTGTCCGGGCCCCAGGCGTCTTCGTCTGCCATGTTGGGCAGGTGGTGGGCAATACCGCGGTGGCAGTCGATGCAGGTGGCCTTGCCGGTGGCGAGCTGGGTGGCGTGGAGTTTGCGCGCGCGCTCACTCTGCACACTGAAATCCATGAATTCGAAATCGTGGCAGTTGCGGCATTCCAGCGAGTCGTTGGCTTTCAGCCGCACCCATTCGTGACGGGCCAGTTCCAGGCGTTTATCGAGAAATTTTTCACGGGTGTTGATGGTGCCGAAAATCTTGCCCCACACTTCTTTGGACGCCTGCATTTTGCGTGCGATCTTGTGGGTCCACTCGTGGGGCACATGGCAGTCCGGGCAGGTGGCACGCACACCGGAACGGTTAGTCCAGTGGATGGTGCCCTTCAGTTCTTCATACACGTTGTCGCGCATCTCATGGCAGTTGATGCAGAATTTTTCGGTATTGGTCGCTTCCAGCGCGGTGTTGAATCCGCCCCAGAAAATGATGCCGGCAATAAACCCGCTCAACAACAGGAAGCCGAGGCTGAACGCCGTCGCCGGTCGGCTCAGTGTGTGCCAGTAGCTTTTTATCCACTCCACCATCGCTCGATTCCCGGCTTACATTATTGGGCGGACTGCTGCTTCCGGTTGCGCAGCAGAATATCCACATCCTTGAAGCTATTCCCCACCGGCGGCTCTGCATTGGTCTGGGGCACGTGACACTGCAGGCAGAAATAGCGCCGCGGTGCCACATCTGCCAGCGCCTGAAAATCCCGGTCCATGAAATGCGTAATGCTGATCATAGGCGCACCACTCACGCCGGTCTGGATACGGTTGTGGCACTCAAGGCAGCGATTGACGTTTTTATCGATCTGGTAGTCGCGGATAGTGTGGGGAATAGTGGGTGGCTGCTCGGGATAGGCGCGCACGCGCTTCCCCTGGGCATTGACCGGATCGGCCAGTGGTGGCGCACTCTGCTCTTCAAACAGGGTACCCCCCTTGCGAATACCATCCGGTCCAGGCGTCTCCGGAAACTGCTCCGCGACAGTTGCCAGACCGCACGCCAGCACGATTAGCGCGGCAGCGAGCGAAAAAACCTGCCTTCCCTTCATCGTCGCCTCCCGTCATGCCAGAGAAATCAATTCCAGCTTCACCGCGCATTTCTTGAAATCGGTCTGCCTGGAAATAGGGTCGGTCGCATCCAGGGTGACCTTGTTGATCAGGCGCTGGGCGTCAAAGAACGGCACATAGATAAGCCCCTTCGGCGGCCGCGCGCGCCCTCGCGTTTCCACCCGCCCGATCATGTCGCCGCGCCGGCTGATGACCCTGATTTCGCTGCCGCGGCGAAACCCCTGCGCCTGTGCGTCGTCCGGGTGCATGTACACCAGCGCAAAGGGCACGGCCCTGAACAGTTCGGGTACCCGCTGGGTCATGGAGCCGGTGTGCCAGTGTTCCAGTACGCGCCCGGTGCATAACCAGAAGGGATACTCACTGTCCGGGGATTCCGCCGGCGGCTCGTAGGGCAGCGCGAAAATGCGCGCGCGACCGTCCTCGTTACCGTAGAACTGCACACCGGTGCCTTTTTTAACATAGGGATCGTAACCTTCGCGGAACCGCCAGCGTGTTTCCCTGCCGTTAACGACCGGCCAACGCAACCCCCGCACCTTGTGGTAGAGATCAAACGGTGCGAGGTCGTGACCGTGTCCGCGGCCGAATGCCGCATACTCCTCGAACAATCCTTTCTGCAGATAAAAACCGAACGCATCCGACTCGTCGTTGGCAAAATTCTTGTCGCGCTCGGTATTGGCGAAGCGATTAACCTGGCCGTTCGCAAACAGCACCTCATACAGGGTCTTACCGCGAAAGTCTTTTGCCTGGTTGAGTAGTCTCTCGGGCCAAACCTCATCCGTCTTAAAGCGCTTGGAAAACTCCACCAGCTGCCAGAGATCGGACTTACTTTCTCCCGGCGCCTTGACCAGT
Organism: Microbulbifer sp. SH-1; assembly: GCF_011326135.1. Taxonomy (NCBI): domain Bacteria; kingdom Pseudomonadati; phylum Pseudomonadota; class Gammaproteobacteria; order Cellvibrionales; family Microbulbiferaceae; genus Microbulbifer; species Microbulbifer sp. SH-1. The sequence continues at coordinate 2,905,640 of NZ_CP046948.1, forward strand.
TGGCGCCAGAATTGGGTACGCCGCTCGGCGTTGCCATAGGCACCTTCTTTCTCCACCCACATGGCCGACGGCAGGATCAGGTCCGCCGCCTGTACCGAGGTAGTGGGATAGACATCGGAGACGATGATGAAGGTGTCGGGATTGCGCCACCCCGGCAGCAACTCGCCCATCAGGTTGGGGCCGGCCTGCGCGTTATTGGTTGTCTGGGTCCAGTAAACTTTGAGTTTGCCGTCCTTCAACGCCCGGCTCTGTGCCACGGCGTCAAAACCGCGTTTCTCTGGAACGGTGCCGGCGGGCAGTCGCCAGATTTTCTCCGCGGTGGCGCGGTGCTCGGGATTGGCCACCAAAAGATCCGCCGGCAGGCGGTGGGAAAAAGTCCCTACTTCGCGCGCGGTGCCGCAGGCCGAGGGCTGGCCGGTAAGCGAAAAGGGACTGTTGCCAGGGCTGGAGATTTTCCCGGTGAGCAGGTGGATGTTGTAGATCATGTTATTCGCCCACACGCCGCGGGTGTGCTGATTGAAACCCATGGTCCAAAAGGACATGACCCGGGTCTTCGGGTCGGCATACAGCTCTGCCAGTGCGGTCAGGCGTTCCCGGGGAATACCGGTATCTTTCGACACGCGTCGGAGCGAGTAAGGCTTGAGGAATTCGGCGTACTCCTCAAAACTCATATCGCTCCATGTATTTGCCCGGGCGCGCCCACTGGCCTTCTGTTCCAGCGGGTGCTCGTCCCGCAGGCCGTAACCGATATTGGTTTCCCCACGCACAAAACGGGTATGCTTTTTAACAAACCCTGTATTCACCCGGTTGTTCTGGATGATGTAGTTGGCAATGAAGTTCAGGATCAGAAGATCCGACTGTGGAGGGAAAATAATCGGGATATCCGCCAGTTCAAAACTGCGGTGGTCATAGGTGGAAAGCACAGCCACTTTGCAGCCGGGGTGCGACAGGCGCCGGTCGGTCACCCGAGACCACAAAATCGGGTGCATCTCAGCCATATTGGACCCCCACAGCACGAACGCATCGGCGTTTTCAATATCGTCGTAGCAACCCATGGGTTCGTCGATACCGAAGGTGCGCATAAATCCAAAGGCCGCAGACGCCATGCAGTGACGCGCATTGGGATCAAGATTGTTGGTGCGAAAACCGGCTTTCATCAGTTTGCTTGCAGCGTAACCTTCCCACACCGTCCACTGCCCGGATCCGAACATCGCCACAGCATCCGGGCCATGGTTGGCGATCGCCTGCTTGAATTTCTGCTCCATGACATCGAACGCCTGATCCCAGGACACTTCGACAAAATTCCCGTTCTTATCGTATTTGCCATTGGTCATCCGCAGCATTGGCTTGGTAAGGCGATCGCTGCCATACATGATTTTCGACAGGAAATAACCCTTTACGCAGTTGAGCCCGCGGTTCACCTCCGCCTTGATATCGCCGTGGGTCGCCACCACGCGGTTGTCCTTGGTGGCCACCATCACACTGCAGCCGGTGCCACAGAATCGGCAGGGGGCTTTGTTCCACTGGAGCACATTGGCGCCACCCCGGCTCACCAGGTTCTGTGCTGCCGCCGGCGCCGCCAGCCCGGCGGCGGTCGCAGCCGCAACCACCGCACTCGCTGTGGAAAATTCGCGCCGGGTAATGGCCATCTCAGCGGTCTCCCACAATTTTTATCGGCTGCTCAGGACTGCGTGCTTCTGGTATTTCCACCAGCACATCGTCCGCATCGGCAAGCGCCAACTCTTCGTGATAGACCATTACCACATTCAGTACACCGGGCTGATCCTTGATGGTCTCGATAGTTTCATTGACCTGAAAATGATCTCTTGTTTCCAGTACCACCACCAACTTGCTCTCCCCGTTGCCGAGATGGATCTGTAGCTCTGCGCGGTCATCGATCCAGCGGCTGACCACGGCAAGTTTCTGCGGTCTCACATGCACAATCAGACTGACGATATGCAGTGAAGGGGCTGCGGTTGGATTCCGGAAATTCGTGCTCTGCTCCGACATTTTTCATCTACTCCCGAGGTCCGGCCTCCGGCCGGAAGAAAAGACGCTCAGCCTGCGAGTTCACAGACGCGATTTCATCCAGGCGGCCCTGGCGGACCGAAGATCATCTGCAGAATCCACACTGCAAAGCCGTAGCCACCGACAATGGCGATCGCGAGGATGGGAAAAAGGAAAACGAGGATGAACACCACCAGGCGGGTTTCCCGCCTTCGCTGCTCAGATATAACAACGGGCTTCTGCTGCGCCAAACCAGTCTCTCCACTCATAACCAGATGAAATCATTGGCATTACCTATATGACGAGTGCCGGTTGACACGCCAGTTCCCTTACAAATTCATACAGGTATAGCGCAGCGCCGTCGCTGACCGCCTCAATTGAGTTTAGAAAGTGCACTCGATACAACAAGAAATCCGCGGCGCAGCCAGCCAGACCCGTCCCGGAAAAAATAGCTATAAAGCAATTGACGCCGCAGACTGCGAGCAGAGAACGAATCGAGAAAAGAGAAGGGATAGGGGAATATATTTCCCGAAAAAAGCCGGGCCGAAGCCCGGCAAAATATATGCGGAAATGAGAATTACAAACAACAGGAGTCGGTGCCGCCGTATACCGCATAACGGCACCGAAATACCTGTTCCGTCGCCGGAAACCACACCAAATGACGCGTGCGGTGTCCGGCCTGGCAGGCCTCTGGCGGTCGTTTTTTCACAACCACTAGAGTACTACCTTGCTAGCCACTGCGGATCAGAAATTCACCCGCAGGGCAATCAATATTTCGCGGCCAGTTGTGGCGAAAGAGGCGCTGGACTTCACTGGGGTGATGTTAGCCAGTACGCCGAAGTTGCTAGCCCAACCAGGCAGGAAACTCAGCGGCTGCGGATAGGGAAGCTCATAACCATCAACCATAGCTCCCTCACCAAATCACGTGAGAGAAAAGCAACCAGTCATTCAAGAATCCATCGAACCAGACAGACCGACACAGGACGCGCCGGTTTGTCTCGCGGTAACGGCAGTTACCGCGGCCAGCGGAACACTGGGAAAATATGTTTAATTATTTATTCGTTACTGGGCTTGCCAATGGTGGCGAGGATGCCGCCATCCACGTACACCACCTGACCATTGACGAAATCACTCGCTTTACTGGATAGGAATACCGCGGCGCCCTGCAAGTCTTCCGGGTTACCCCAGCGGCCCGCCGGCGTGCGGCCGATAATGAATTCATTGAACGGATGACCATCCACACGGATCGGTGCGGTCTGGCTGGTGGCGAAATAGCCCGGGCCGATGCCGTTCACCTGAATGTTGTGGCGCGCCCACTCGGTGGCCATATTCTGAGTCAGCATTTTCAGGCCACCCTTGGAAGCGGCGTAGGCGGAAACACTGTCGCGTCCCAGCTCGCTCATCATCGAGCAGATGTTGATAATCTTGCCGGCGCCGCGCTCAATCATGCGCTTAACCACCGGGCGGGTCATCACCATCACACCGGTGAGATTGGTCTGCAGCACCAGGTTCCACTCGGCCAGATCCATTTCCAGCAGCGGCACACGGCGAATGATGCCGGCGTTGTTCACCAACACGTTGATCGGGCCCTGCTCCTGTTCGATCACCGGCACCATTTCGTTCACTTCGTCTTCGTTAGTGACGTTGAACAGGTAGCCGTGGGCGTCGTAGCCCTTTTCACGCAGCTGCGCGACGGCGTTGTCGAGTTTTTCCTGGGAAGAGTGGCCGGTGATCACCAGTTTGGCGCCGGCATTACCGAGACCTTCCGCCATGGCCATGCCGAGGCCGTGGGTGGCACCGGTTACCAGGGCGACTTTTCCGCTCAGGTCGAACAGGGAAGTGGACATAACAAACTCCAATCTCTTTCTGTAGGAGCCTGCCTGCAGGCGAACCGGGTTTTCCCCGGTTTTTCTATTCGCCTGCAAGGCAGGCTCCTACAAAGAATTTTTAACTTCGATGGATCAACGCAGCTCGTTCGGCTGCACTTTGTCCATATCGTCGTAATCGTGGTTCTCGCCAGCCATACCCCAGATGAAGGTGTAGTTGCTGGTGCCGACACCTGAGTGCAGCGACCAGGTGGGAGATATCACCGCCTGCTCGTTGGCCATCCAGATGGTGCGGGTTTGCTGGGGCGGTCCCATAAAGTGGCATACGGCCTGACCTTCCGGCACGTTGAAGTACATATAGACTTCCATGCGGCGGCTGTGGGTGTGGCACGGCATGGTATTCCAGCAGCTGCCGGGCGCCAGTTCGGTCATACCCATCTGCAGCTGGCAGGTTTCCAGTACGTCTTTCACCAGCAGCTTGCGCAGGGTGCGCTTGTTGCAGGTTTCCGCCGCACCCAGTTCGATCACCTGGGCATCGCCCTGGCCCACTTTGCGGGTGGGGAATTCGCGGTGCGCCGGGGTCGACAGAATGTAGAACTTCGAAGGCGACGCCTGCGCATTGCTGGTGAACTTCACTTCACGGGAACCGCGGCTTACGTACAGCGCCTCCTTGGTACCGATTTCATACACGGTACCGTCGACGTCCACACAGCCGGGCGCGCCGATATTGATAATGCCGAGCTCGCGGCGCTCCAGAAAGTAGTCCGCTTTCAGGGCGTCGACGGTTTCGAGTTTTACTTCCCCGGCCACCGGCATAACGCCGCCCACAATTACGCGGTCCACATGGGTATAGGTCAGGTTTACGGTATCGGCGGTGAACAGGTTCGGCACCAGATATTCTTTTCTCAGGCGCTCGGTGTCGTAGTTCACGTAGTCCGCCGGATGGCTGGAATAACGCTCGTCAAAAACGGTGTTCATAACTCTTCCCGAAAATCTTTTTAAATCAGCTTACGACTTGGACTTCAGCAGTTTGTACATCTCGACGCCGGAGGTGATGAACGGCGCGGTGCCCTTGGGGTCGTCATCGTAGATCGGTTCGCTCATGTAGTACTTGTAGCTGCCGTCGCGGCCGTAACCGAGGCCGGCCACCTGGCACATATCGGTTACGGTGATGGTGCCGTCGGCATGCACCTGCACAAACTCATCCAGGAGTCCCTGGTAGGCCTTTTTCGCGGTTTCCAGATACTGGTCTTCCGGCAGGTAGCCCTGGTTCAGTGCTTTGGCAAAGAAGTAGGTATACATGGTGCTGGCGGAAGACTCGAGGTAGTTGCCGCGCGCACCGGGCTTGTCCATGATCTGCCACCAGGTGCCGGTTGCCGGGTCCTGGTATTTCTCAATCACAGGAGCGATTTCCGCGATCATGTCCAGAAAGTACTGGCGCTGCTCGGTGTTTTCCTCGGGGATGTAATCCAGCACGTCCACCAGCGCCATCGCCAGCCAGCCCATGCCGCGACCCCAGTGGTAGGCGGAAAGACCGGTTTCCTTGTCCGCCCATACCTGCTCGCGCGCTTCGTCCCAGGCATGGTAGTAGAGGCCAGTGTCCGGATCGCGCAGTTTGTCGCGCACCACTTTGAATTCCGCCAGCACTTCGTCCACGTTGGGCTCTTCGTGCATCATCTGTTCGTACTGGGCGAGGAACGGAATGCCCATGTAGACGCCGTCAAGCCACACCTGGTGCGGGTAGATTTTCTTGTGCCAGAACGCTCCGGCGCTGGTGCGCGGGTGATGCTCCAGTTGCTCAAACAGAGTGTCGACAGCCTTCTTGTAACTCTCGTCCCGGTTGCGCTCGTACATGCGCAGCAACATGGTGCCGGCGCGGATGCTGTCGATGTTGTATTTCGATTGCACATAACCATTGATGCTGCCGTCTTCGTTGACGAAGGATCCCATCACGGTCTGTACCGCGTCCGCATAGCGCGCTTCCGGGGCAACCTGGTTCAGCTCGTCGTAGGCCTGCATCACCATACCGGTGGTGTATTCAAAGTAGGACGGGCGCTTGCGGATGTGGTCGAAACCACCAAAGCGGTAATCCAGGGTTTTGCGCTTAAGCTCGGAATCCGCCAGGCGTTTGCTCCAAGTCAGTGCCGCTTCCGCCGTCAGCGGCTGCTGGGTTTCTGCGAGGCTCGCCGCAGTGGTCAGGCGCTGGCGCAGCGGCATGGTGAGTTTTTCCGCTTCCTGCTTGAGGTAGGTTTCAAACTCGGCCTTGGTGGTGATCGGTCCGTGGCGGCTCTCCACTTCGTTGGCCCAGGCGGCGACGAAGTAATATTGAATTTCCTTGTCCGCAGGCTTCAGGATAGCAACCTGGTTGTGTTCGTCCTTGGTAAATTCGTCAATCGCCTTGCGCTTCGCCAGCACCGCCATGCCAAGATTGGCACCATCGAGACTCTGCGGCCCATAAGTACCGATGTAGGTATAGGCGTGGCCGGTAATGTCCGTGTCACCGACAATCAGCTCGGTACCCGGATGATTGACGATACCGGCAATCATATTGTCCAGCTCACTGCTGGTTTTCGCGTTCACCTCCACCAGGCGGCTGCCCGCGTGCATCGAAAGCTGCGCGGAAAGATCGGTCTGTACACCTTCCACCGGCTTCCAGCCCAGGTAGTCGATCTTGAACGCGGAATAGAGGTCGCCGTTTTCGGTAATTTCGGCGCGCCAGTCCTGCACGTCGCTCACACGGATGACTTTCTCGCCATCCCAAAAGCCGTAGCCGCCAACACCGACGGCACTACCCACCTTGAGGATGTCCATGCCCCAGTCGGCAGGCTCGTGATAGGAATCAAAACCGTCCTGACCTACATTCTGCAACACCGGTTGCTGGGTGGATTTGCCGAAAATATCGAAGCCGTTGCGCCAGTCGAGATACACACGGTAGCCCACCAGATCGGATTCAATACCCGGGCCCTCGTAGCGAATATACCAGGAGTGGTCGGTGTGCTCTTTTGGCACGTCCAACACGCTGACATTCTCGAAGCTGCCGCCGAGATATTCACGCTCTTTCCACTCACCGCCCACCTTGCGGGAAATTTCCGCCTGAGTGCGCTTGGCTGTGTTTTCCGCCGCGGCATCTGCCTCGGCGATACGAAGTTTTACCGTTTCATCAACAGCGACGTCCACGGTAAACAGAATGCCATCCTTCTCACCATCGGCATTTTTGTCGATAGTCTGCACAGGAATCTGCTGTGACTGGTTCCACACCGCAATCGGCGATGCGAACCCGTGTTTCAGGCCGAGTTCGTAGAAGCTCAGGTAAACCGCTTCGTCCAGACGCGGGAAGTCCGAGGGGTTGGAAAGCTCAAGAGTGGCAATGGCACCGGGCTTTTCGGCAACCGCCGCAGGCGCTTTTTCCGCTGCGGATTCAGCGGTTTTTTCACCACAGGCGGTGAGCGTTGCAGCAGTCAACGCAAAAGCGAGGGCACTCAGGCTCGGGGTGCGTTTGGACATATCAGACAGTTTCACAGACGTCTCCACGAATTCGGGTTTTATTCTGTTCAATTGAAAAACGGCCGCGTGCGACTTCGAATCTTCCCTGTTCACAAGATGTGGGGTTTCCTGCACTCGGCCGTTTGGGTACAACTCTATTTTATTCGTCGAAAAGCCCGGCAAATATTTGCCGGGCTTTTCGATTATGCAGTCTGTTCCTTATCAGAACTTGTACTGCGCGCCGATGAAGTACTGAGCACCGGAGAAATGCTCGTCGTACAGACGCTGAACATCTTCATCCAGGTAGCGATATTTGGGCTCATCACCCAGGTTAAGGGCTTCGAAGCTTACTTTCAGGTTGTCGCTGACGTTGTAGCTTGCAGAGAAGTCGATATTGCTGCTCTCCCCAACATACTCTTCGCGGCCGATGTTGGTGAGGTATTCACCGCGGTAGGCGTTGGAGATACGCGCCTGGAAGTCATCGTTCTCCCAGTAAAGCGTGATGTTGTAGGAAGTCTCGGAAACACCGAGCATTTCGCTGCCACTGTCGGTCTCGGCATCAACAAAGGTGTAGTTGGTCTGCACACCAAAGTTCTGCACCCACTCGGGTCCCGGCAGGAAGGTAAGCGGCTGCTGGTATTGGAGTTCCCAGCCTTGAATAGTTGCGCCACCGCCGTTGACCTTGCGCGAGACCTCAAAGATTGCGTCTTTCAGCTGGTCAACCTGGGCACCCAGCATGGAATCCGGCAGACCGGTTTCACTCCAGGCCATATCCACTTTCTCGGAAGTCGGGAAAGATTCAATGTCCTTCTGGAACAACGCCAGGCTCACCAATGCGCTCTCGGCAAAGTACCACTCGGCGGACAGATCGTAGGCCTTGGCACGGAAGGGCTCGATGAACGGGTTTCCGTAGCTGACCTTAGGTTCGCCGAAAATGGATACGGAACCACCGGGGTTGAGGTCGGTCAGGTTCGGACGGCTCATTACCTTGGCGGCGGACGCACGCAGGATCACATCATCGGTAACATTCAGAGCCAGGTTCAGGGACGGCAGGGTATCGTCGTACTCGTGGTTGACGGTTACATCCACTACGTGATCAACGTCATTTTCGTCGGTGTAGGCGGTAACACCGGTAGAAGATAATTCGGTGTTGGCCCTGCGCACACCCAGATTACCGCGCAGACGGTAGCCCGCGATGTCGGTATCCATATCAACCTGCACGTACACGGCGCGGCTGTCTTCATCTACTTTGCGGGTGTCACCGGCATGTACCGCGTAGTCCCAGCACCCGGATTCGAGCAGAGTGTCGCTGACGCCGAAGTTGGCCTGGAAGTAATTCTGGCCCGCAGAGTTAACCGACTTACCGTCGTTTGCGGTCAAGGCCGCGCTCACGCCACAGGCACTGCCGTCAATAGTGCCGTCTTCGGCATCCGCCTTGTCGAACGCCTTGTCAGCGCGCTGGCCAATAATATCGTAGCCGTAGGAGTTGCTGTTGGCACCAGCCTTCAGGGTAAACGATTCGCTCAGATCGAATTCGAAATCGACACTGGCATGTCCGGTTTCAGAGCTTGCGTCATACAGACGGTCGCGATATTCGGACATTTCCCAGTTGGCAGGGTTGGACAGGTCGAAACCGTACGCCAGATCCAAGGAGTCGGAGCCGTTGTAGCTCCAGCTGAACTCGTCGCTGCTGTCCGCATAGTCCACGTAGCGGCGACTGTCGTCTTCACTGAAGTGTTCGAACACCACGGTCACTTCGCGGTTATCCATTACGGATTCCGTGGCGCCGACCAATGCATTCATACGCAGGCGATCGCTGAACTCGTGTTCAAGTGCCAGAGAGTACTGCTTGTATTCGGAGCCCCAGTTTGCGCGGAAGTTTTCGGAACGAACGTCAGACCCGGTCACGGTGGCGTCAGTCATGGTGCCGTTGCCATCGATAATGTAGTCGATGATATCCATTTCGCTGGTACCGGTGCTCGGCTTGGTATCCAGACGTGCAAGGGAGATATTACCGAGATACGGCTCGTTGCGGATAACATCCACATTGGAATACAGGGCGTCAACGGTAATCAGGGTGCTGTCAGCAGGTTGCCACTGGAATGACGAGGTCAGGCCCAAGCGCTCCTGGTCATTGGTTTTGTCGGCATAACGCGGAATACGCGGGTGCCAGGATTGAGCAACGGCCGCGCGCTCCTCTTCAGTGTCACAGGCACTGCAGTTGAATTGTCCGGTGCCCTTGCTACCTTCCCAGGTTTCCCAGCGCACGGTTTCCGCACCTTCGGTGCCATTCTTTTTCTCGGAATAAGCGGCGGAGAGCAGAAAGCCAAGTGTCTTGTCTTCGTTGCTTACACTGAAGAGGCCAGAGGCACGCGGAGCAAACTCACCGGTCTGCTCGTTGTATCCACCCTGGGTGTTCGCTACCAGCGTAAAGGTGTCGTAGTCGAGCGGGCGCGCGGTCTGCAGTGCAACGGTAGCACCGAGAGAACCTTCTTCCAGCTCTGCGGAAGTGGTCTTGTACACGTCCAGACGGTTGAACAGTTCGGAGGCGAACACGTTGAAATCGAAACTGCGGTCGGTACGCACACCGCCAGAGCCAGCAGCCAGTGACTGCGCCTGCATGCCGTTTACCTGCACGCGGGTGTAGGTAGAGCCGAGGCCGCGCACGGTGATGGTACGACCTTCGCCGTCATCACGGTCAATAGCCACACCGGGGATGCGCTGAAGCGATTCCGCCAGGTTCTGGTCGGGGAAGTCGGCAATGTCTTCTGCAAGAATGGAATCCACCATGTTGGTAGAGTCGCGCTTGGTATCCAGCGCCTTGGCCAGACTGCCCGCGTAACTACCAGTTACGGTGATCTCTTCAAGGGTGGCATCGCCAGAGGTGTTAGAGGCTTCTTGTGCAAAGGCCGGTACCGCAATCATGGCCATCGCAAGAGTGAGTGGTTTAAGCTCAAAAGTCTTCATGACTCTCATCTCCGCTTTCGTCGTTATTTTGGTAAAACCTGTTTTGGTAATACCGCTTATTATCAATGCAGGCCGATATTCTCACATGGACTACCAACTGGCAACTTTTGGCAGACCAATCAAGCGTGTGTTTATCGCATTTCTCTCGTCAAAATGAAGATTACCGCGCCATAAGCCCCTGGGCCAGTGCAGCTTATCCCGCACTGGACGTCTTCCGGGCGCTTTTGGAAGGTTTATAGAAAAGGACTGATCAACCGGGCTTAAAGGCCTGACCATTGATGCTGACGTTATCCACGGTCAGGCCGGAAACCGCTTCAATCACACCAACGGAACCGGCCTGGTCAATGCGGCTGTTGAAAATCTGCAGACCACGGATGGGCGCGCGCTCGAAGCCGCGGATATGGAAGGCGCGGTTGGCCTGCTCACACACCAGATTTTCCACCTGGATGTTGTAGACATTGGGGTCAAAGCTGCCCTTGTCCCCCTCTTCGTAAAAGAAGTTGATCACGATGACATCTTTCACCTGCCCTATGGTGAGGTTGCGCACGTAGATATCGTGGATCTCACCGCCGCGCATGGCATTCGTCTTGATACGCAGGCCGCGATCCAGATTGGGGCTGCTCATCACGCAGTCCTCCATGAACACATTGCGCACACCGCCGGAAATTTCACTGCCCAACACCAGCCCGCCGTGACCATCACGCATCTGGCAGTTCCGCACTACCACATTCTCGGTGGGAACATTCACGCGGCGACCATCCGCGTTGCGCCCGGACTTGATGGCAATACAGTCGTCGCCGTTGTCGAACAGACAGCCTTCAATCAGTACATTGCGACAGGATTCCGGGTCGCAACCATCGGAGTTGGGGCCGTGGCTGCGGGTGGTGACATTGCGTACCGTGAGGCTTTCACACAGCACCGGATGGATGACCCAGAACGGAGAATTTTCCAGAGTCACGCCTTCAATGAGCACATTGTTGCACTCGTAGAACTGCACCAGCGGTGGGCGCAAGAAGGAACCATCGGCGTACAGGCGCTCCGCGACGGGAACCCCACTTTCGGCATCATCCATCAGTGCCTTGCGCGCCGGATGCTGGGTATCCCCCTCGTTGGAGCTGTTGGCGCATTTGCCGTTCGCCCCCTTCCACGGCCACCAGGTGTCACAGTCGGCACCTCCGTCAATCAAACCCTTGCCGGTCAACGCCACGTTGTCGGCCTTGTGGGCATAGATCAGAGGGGAGTAACCCATCATTTCCAACCCTTCCCAACGGGTTTTCACCGCCGGTAGGTAGCGTCCGGGATCGGGGACGAAATGGATTTCCGCCCCTTCCTCCAGATGCAGCTCGGTATTGGATACCAGGTGAATTGGTCCGGTGCGGTACCTGCCCGCCGGCACTACGATGCGACCACCGCCGGCCCTGCGACTCGCCTCAACGGCAGCGGCAAAGTACTCACTGGCATCTTCGCCCTCGCCGCGCGCGCCCAGCGCTTTGAGATTGAAATCGCGGGCGGGAATGGACGGGAGCCTGATGGACGACAGAATCTCCGGCACCTTCGCCCAAGGGCCATTGTATTGGGCCCGGGGTGGGCGGCTCATGGCCAGCGCCTGCGCGGGCAGACCGGAGATGACAGGCACTACCGCCGCGGCCATCATGGATTGCAGGAATACTCGCCGGTTGAGTCCAGTCATCATTACCTCCCGGGTTTATTGTTGTACTGGTTTATCTGTCTTGGGTTTTGCCGCACTGGATTCCAGCAGCAATAACGCCTAGTGCACCAGTCTGCCTGGAAATCTGGCAAGACCAGTGTGAAAATTTCGACAATACTGTCATACCAATTTTGGCAGGGCAACAACCAGGCGGGCACGCAGCCATTTGGCACGCGTCAGATATCCGGAAAACAAAAAAGCCGGCACAGTGGCCGGCTTTCGGGGCTCGAGCAATTCGAGCGTGCTGGAAACGATCGTCAGGGCAGGGCAAAACGCTGGCGGGCGGCACTCATTTCGCGGCGCGCCTGCTCCAGCGCTTCCGCTTCGGTGGCATCCAGCAACTGCTGTACCACTCTCTGCAGGTGGTCACGCATGGCATTGCGCGCGCCTTCCGGGTCGCGCTTCTTAATGGCATCGAGAATGCGACGGTGCTCTTCAATCCGGGGTTTGGAGCCCACCTGGCGCACCTTCTCAAGAATACGCGCAGAGACTGAAGAGTTGTTGCGCAGCTTCCACAAATGTTCGCATACAGAAACCACCGCATCGTTGTGGGTGCAGCGGGCAATGTGAATGTGAAACTTCTCATCCGCCACTTCGGCATTGGAGTCGGAGGCGTTCTCCGCCACCATTTCTTCCAGGATCACTTCCAGCTCTTTGATTTCCGCATCGGACATTTCGCGGGCGGCGAGACCGGCGGCCTCTCCCTCGAACATCATTCGGGCCTGAAGGATCTCAAAGGCACCGATATCGCTCTCCCCAGCGGAGAAGGCGCTAGCTTCGGTATCGGTCACATAAACGCCTGAACCGCCTTTCACTTCCACACAGCCGGCCAGCTCGAGGGCAATGATGGCCTCGCGCACCGTGGGGCGGCTGACCTCAAAGCGCTCCGCCAGTTTGCGTTCGGCGGGCAAACGAGTACCCGCCGGGTAGTCACCGGCGGCGATGGCAGCGGCCAACTTTTCGGCCACCTGTTGGTAAAGTCTGGCACCCTGCATCAGACCAATCTCCTGCACTTATGCTGCATCTGTTCTTCTGTTTGTGTATTTCAATGGGTGGACCACCGGTTTCAAGCCAGCGCGCCACCGTCACTTTCATCTTTGGATGGTATCCAACAGGTGTTCGCTACAAAAACCTGCCTGACCCATCCGGATTTCCCGCCTTGCCAACCAAAACACATCGTTCCTGGTGCTTATATATAAGTTGCGGAAAACGCTTCGCCGCAGTTTAGCAGAAGGGGTTTAGCCACCACAACACGGGAATTGGCCCCACAGTCTTACCAAATCGAACTAAACTGCAGATTGCGGCCTTACCAATATAGTGTTAGATTGCGACCAACCATAACGACAACTGACCGCAAGTCCGTTAGCGGAGTCAGGACCAGATGGATCTCATTCATATACATTCAGACGATAATGTCGCCGTTAGCAAAGCCCCCCTGCCCGCCGGAGCGCTGGTTAACTGGGGTGGCAACATGCTGCCACTGCTTTCCGATGTACCCGCGATGCACAAGGTCTGTGTGCGCGCCATCGGCGCCGGTGAAGCGGTAATCAAGTACGGCCAGGTTATTGGCTTTGCGCGGGAGGCCATTGCTCCCGGCACCCATGTACACGAATACAACATGGAAGCCGGCAACCACCAGGTTGCGCACGAGTTCTGCAAGGACTACGTCCCCACAACGCTGGTACCGGAAGCTGAGCGCGCGACATTCAAGGGCTTCCGCCGTGCCAGCGGAAAGGCTGGCACCCGCAATTACCTTGCCGTTGTGTCCACGGTGAACTGTTCCGTTACCGTGTCCCGTGCGATCGCAGCACACTTCCGCGACAGTGGCAAACTGCGCGATTTCCCCAATATTGATGGCATTGTGGCATTGGGCCACGACAGCGGCTGTGGCATGTCCACATCCGGTGAGGGCTACCAGACTTTGCTGCGTACCCTGCATGGCCACATTGTGCACCCGAACTTCGCCGGTGTTCTGTTGATTGGTCTTGGCTGCGAGGCCATGCAGATTTCCAGCCTGATGCGCGAAACCGGCCTGCAGGAAGGCGAGCACTTCCAGGTAATGACCATCCAGGGCATGGGTGGCACCCGCGCGGCCATCGACGCGGGCATTGAGCGCCTGGCAGCCATGCTGCCAGCGGCCAATGCCTGCCAGCGCGAACCGATTCCCGCTTCCGAGCTGACCCTCGCGGTACAGTGCGGCGGCAGCGACGCCTACTCGGGCATTACTGCAAACGCCGGGCTGGGTGCAGCGGCGGATATTCTGGTGCGCCAGGGCGGAACTGTGATCTATTCAGAGACACCGGAAATTTACGGCGCTGAGCATCTGCTGACCCGCCGCGCGGTATCCCCTGAGGTTGCGCAGAAGCTGGTTGATCGTATCAAGTGGTGGGAGCACTACACCGAAATGAACGGTGTGGAGCTGAACAACAACCCATCCCCAGGCAACAAGGCCGGCGGCCTGACGACCATCGCGGAAAAATCCCTGGGCGCGCAGGCGAAGGGCGGCACCACCGCGCTGCAGGACGTATACCTGTATGCGGAACAAGTGCGCAAGAAGGGCCTCGTGTTCATGGACAGCCCGGGCTTTGATCCGGTGTCCGTTACTGGCCAGGTGGCGAGCGGCGCAAATGTGGTGTGTTTCACCACCGGACGCGGTTCGGCATTTGGTGGCAAGCCGGTGCCAAGTATCAAGCTGGCGAGTAACTCCAATCTGTTTGAGCGTATGCGCGAGGATATGGATGTCGACTGCGGTGGCATTCTGGATAAGCGCTACAGTGTTGCCGAGTGCGGTGAGATGATTTTCCAGCACATTCTGGCGATTGCTTCTGGCGAGCAGAGTGCCAGTGAAAAACTCGATTACGGTGACAACGAATTCTTGCCCTGGCATATTGGGGCGGTTGTTTGAGAGAAGCCGGCGATTCTTCGCCGGCTTTTTCTTTTATTCGGTGACCAGTTTTATACCTCTACCAGGCCTTCGGCCAGTGCAGGAATATCCTCTCCGCCCATCAGGCAAATCACGTCAATATCCGCAGCCTGCAACTGTTGATAGGCAGACGATAAATCCTGACACTATGGAGTACTCATCGCACCGTCGTGGAAGGAAAAGCACAGGTAACCGACGCGGTCTTTGATTTCGTGTTTTATATCACGGAGGTAGTCGGGCGTAATTTCCAGCGTGTCGATGGGGTAGTTGAGCAGCGCCGGCAATATTCTTTTTATCAGTCGCCGATTGCACCGAAAGCTCACAGCGCATTTGCGCAAGCGCGCGGTACACTCTCTGACTTAATCCATTGAACTCACTACAAAGCAGTAAAACTCGTATGGATCTTCCCTTTCGCTGTTTCCACCTGCGTCAATCCTTATGCGAATGCTTGCTGAGTAATACAATGATCAGTGTTGCCAGGGGCCCCAAAAGCAGGCTCAACAGCCACCACAGCAGACCACTGCGATTTTTTCCCTGAGCCAAACCGGCATTAATCAGCGAAAGCGTACCCCAGCCTACCAGCCACTCCCGCGACTGAATCATCACCTGATACTCTTCCATCGGTTCATCCTCGCTGCCGAATAATACACATCAGCCTGAATTGAAGGCGGAGTGCCGGTGCTCCGCCGCCAGGGAAACAACTAAGTGGTTACCACGTGACTCAATTATCCAAAAGGAACCGAGCAATGGTACGCACGCCATGCCCCTTGGCCCCCTGTGCCCACTGATCATTCGGCGCTGGCAGATAAGAACCGGATAGATCCATATGCACCCAGCCGCGCCCCTCATCGCGCACGAACTTGGCAAGAAACGCTGCCGCGGTGGAAGCGCCGGGGCTGCCGTCCACGCCCACGTTGGCAATATCCGCGAAACCGGAGGGAATCTGTTCCAGATGGAATTTCTCCAGCGGCAGACGCCAGGCTTTTTCGTTTTCTGATCTGGCCGCAGACAACACCTTCTCGGCCATCTCATCTTCCAGGCTCAGCACTGAATTGTAATCCCGGCCCACCGCCATTTTTGCCGCGCCGGTTAGCGTTGCCGCATCGAGAATATAACGGGGATTCTGCTCACTCGCGGCGATCAGGCCATCGGCAAGAACCAATCGACCTTCCGCGTCGGTATTGAGAATTTCCGCGGTCACCCCGTTCTTGTAGCGGATGATATCGCCGAGCTTGAACGCGTGCCCGGAGATCAGGTTTTCCGCACAGCACAGGTAGAGCTTCACGCGCTTTTTCAGCCCGCGCGCAATGGCGAGCGCGAGGCCGCCGGTGACCATCGCCGCACCGCCCATATCGGATTTCATGTGCGCCATGCCGGCGGAGGGTTTGATACTGTAGCCGCCGGAATCAAAGGTAATACCCTTGCCCACCAGGCAGATGTCCACCGCGGCGGCGTCGTTACCGGCCGGGTTGGAGCCATCAGCGGAAGGGTTGGAGCCATCAGCGAAAGGATTGGAGCCATCAGCGAAAGGATTGGAGCCATCAGCGAAAGGATTATAGTCCAGCTGCAGCATCGCGCCGCCGCGCACGCTGCCGCGGCCGACGCTGTGGATGCCCATAAAGCCCTCTTCCAGCAGTTCATCGCCGGAGACAATGCGATAACTCACCGCATCCGGGGCGAGTTTCTGCAGCATGTCCGCGGCGCTTTCCGCGAGTGCGCGAGGGAAGACGTTTTCCGGGGTACCGTTGGTGATCTCCCGCACCCACAGGCTCGCCGCCTTGCGCGCCTCCAATTCTTTCCGCTCTTCGCCGTCGCCGATGCCCCAATCCAGCGTGCTCTGGCGGTTCGGGTTGTAGTACCCGGCCCAGAAGGCCCAGCGGCTTTCCAGATCCCAGTTGTCACCGGTGAGGGCAACCGCCGTGACTCCCATACCGTCGAGACGGCGGGCACCGCGCTGTACCGCGACCAGGGTGCCGCCTGCAGCCTCGGTGGCGTGAATCCGGGCTTCGCTGTCGTTGAAGCTCAGCAGGGCGTTCTTGCCCCAATGTTCCGCCGCCGCTGTGGTTTCCAGCCTTACCTGCATCGCTGTTGTCATCTGTACACCTTCTTGCATCAGTTTTTGTTTACGCATATCCAACTACGGAACCGCTGGAAAACGTAGCGAGCGGGTGGCTGGTGGTGGCCGCCTGCGCGCAAAAAGCGGAGCGTACTTCAGGTACGTGAGCATTTTGAGCACAGCCGGACGCCGCCAGGCGCACGCGCAGTAGTTTTCCTGGGGTTCCCGCGTCAGCGACACGATATTGGGTCAGTCTAGCAGCCTGCAAGTACCGGTTTGCGCGCAACGCCAGTGTGCCGATAAACTTTGCAGGCTGAAAATAACGACAAGCCAAGCACGGCCAAACACTAAGGAAAGTACTATGGGCAACGCCTGCCACTACCACTCCGGCGCCGATGCCGTATGGCAATGCACCGGCTGCAGTAAGGAATACTGCGGCGACTGCGTACCGGGATCGGTGGATAACTATTACAAGTCCACCCCCAAGTGCGTGCTGTGCAACCAGCGCCTGGACAATGTGGGCGCGAGCAACAAGGCCCGCCCCTTCTGGCAGATGGCCCCGTTCTATTTCCGCTACGCGTTTTCCGCCGGCCCCCTGACCTTCTCCGCCATCTGCGCGGCGGCGGCGATCGCCATGACCGGGCTCGGCTGGCTGTCAATTTTCGTACTGGTGGCGATGCTCGCGGTAGTGATCCGCTACAACCTGCTGGTGATCGAAAAACTCGCCGGCGGCCAGCTGCAGGCCCCCACCTTTGGGGATGCCCAGGACGGCCGCAGTGCCGCCATCTTCGCCAAGGTAATCGGCATGATTCTGGTAGCCGGTGGTGGCGGCATGATGCTGGCGGGGCTGGGAGAAGGTGCGGTGCAGGCGTATTCCATCGCCCTGTCGCTGCTGGCGCCGGCGGCGATGATTGTACTGGCGCTGGAACAGAGCATGCGCGCGGCGGTGAATCCGCTGAAGCTGCTGCAGTTCACCCTGATCATTGGCTGGCCCTACTGGCTGCTGTGGCTCTCCACCACCGCGGTTTCCGCTGCACCGACCTACCTGCTGCCCATCGTCGCCGACAAGCTGCCGCCTTGGATGCTGCTGCCGCTGCTCGCGTTTGTCACCAGCTATTTCTCCATCGTCACCAGCGCCATGATGGGCTACATCTGCCTGACCCGACAGCAGAAGCTGGGGGTTATTTCGCAGCTGGACGACGCGGAGTTTCTGGAAGAGCGCGAATTCGAGCGCCGCAAGGCTCTGGCGGATGCGAGTATCCTGCTGCGCGAGGGGCGCGGTGAGGAAGCGCGTAAAGCGCTGGTCACCGCGCTGCGCCAACAGCCAGACGATATTGCGCTGAACGAGCGTTATTTCCGCCTGCTGCTGGCAATGGACGACAAGAAAGCCCTGCGGGAACTGGGGCCGCATCTGCTGGAGCGGTTTGTGACCCTGAACCAGCCGCACAAGGCGGCTGAGCTGTATCTGGCAACCGCCACAGCCCAGGGCAAGCCACCGGTCATCGACAAATCGCTGCTGCGCCACCAGATCGCCGAAGCGCTCTACCGCCAGCGCCAGTTCAAACCGGCACTGACGCTGATCAACAACCTGCACAAGGAAGACCCCAGCTATACACGGCTGGACAGCGCGATGTTGTTGCTGGCGAAGATTTACATGGACGGTTTCAACCGCACCGACAACAGTCTCAAACTGCTGGCCTATGTGCAGAAAAAATATCCGCAAAGCGGGGTAATTCAGGAAGTGCGACAACTGGTGTCGATTCTGGCCGCGGAGCAGAGTCCGCAGCCAGCGTAACAAACTACACCGCGGCGGGTTGCAGGCTGCGGGCAAACTCCAGCGCGCGGCGCGCGCGCGCTTCGTCTCCGCAGCGGCGGTAGTGATCGACGAGCCCATTGGCAAGGCGCGCCATCAGCGGGTGGCGGTGTTCCTTCTGCTGCAGGCGCAGCAACAATGTTTCCACCAGTTCCCAGCGCTTTTCCGCGGCCGCGCGCTGGGCAATCACCAGGCACACACCCGCATTCAGCGCCCGCGGCACCTTCGCCTTCTGCAGATAATCCTCAACACCCTGCGCTACTGGCGCAAAGTTCTGCCCCGGCTGTTTGGCAAGCGCGAACAGCGCAAGCCAGGCGCGGTGGTGCGCCTCACTCTCCGGTGCCAACACGGTAAGTTCGATGCCCTTGTAGATGAGCGGCAGGGATTCCGGGTGCTGACGCCGGGCAGCTGCGGCCGCCTGGCTCGCCTCGAGCAGCTTGCCGCTGTTCTGCAGTGACTCAATGCGCGCGAGCGCAAGCTGTTCCGGGGTGGGAGGCAGATCCTCTTCCACCTGGATTTCGCGGCTCGGGCGCAGTCGGATGAGCAGCCAGGTGGAGGCAAAACCCGCCACCAACCCGCCAAAGTGCGCCCAGTAGGCAATGTTGTCGCTGCCAAAGAAGTAGCCGAACACTTCCTTGCCCAGCCAAAGGGGCAACACCAGCAGCGCCGGTGCGGTGAATTCTCCAAAGGCAAATCCCAACGTATAGAAGAAACGCAGACGGCGGATACCGTATACCGCCACGAACATGCCCATTACCGCCGACACGGCACCGGAGGCGCCGATCACCGGCATCAGGCTGCCCGCCTCCACCCCCATGTGCAGGGCCGCGGCGGCGAGTCCCCCGAGCAGGTACAGGCCGACAAACCAGGCGGCGCCGAGGGCAAGCTCCACCGACAAGCCGAACAGCATCAGGAAGATCATATTGCCCAGCAGATGGTCCCAGCCGCCATGCAGGAACATATGCCCGAAAAGCCCTTTCAATGTCGGGTTGGCCGGTGTCAGGCCGTAGGCAAAGCTCGAAAGACTATCGCGCCGCTCAGCGAACTGCTGTCGCTGCTGCAGCCACTGGGACTGCCCCTCCTCTTCCAGCTGTACCACCAGCCAGCGGTGGAACTCCCGGCTCCACAGCAGCTGCTCGTAGATGAATTCCTCGCCCGCCCCCTGAGCAAGGGTGCGCCACTCGGGCTGCTCGGCGTCCACATACTCGTAGAAGCGCGCCTCTTCCAGCGCCGGCAGCTCGCTGGCGAAGTAGAACTCCTCAGCCGCCTGCCAGCGGGCTTCGTCGCCGCTCTGGTAGAGCACGAACACCAGCAAATTAATGAGAACCAGGGCAAAACATACCAGTGGCGGCCGGCGCCAGTCGGGTTTGTTCTGAATGGGAATGATAAGCAAGGGCAGACCCGCAGTGTGATTGGCAGTAAAAAGAATCAGGTCGCTCAGAATACAGAGGCTGTGCAATAAGGCCAGCCCCGCGCGCCGCCGCGCAGTCGAAAAACGGGAAAACGGCGCCAGCCGGCGGCCTGCGGCCGGTCAGTGGCTGGCGGGGCCGCCGGAACCCTGTCCACCGTCACTGCCATCGCCGCCATCGCTGTCTCCGTTTTCCCCGGCATCTTGCGGCCAGTCTTCGGCGCCCGCGGAGCCGCGTCGCGGCGCCGGGGGATCCACCGGCGTATCCTTAGCCAGCGCTGGCGAAGGCCCCCAGCTGCGCACATGCAGGTCCCGCTGCGGGAAGGGAATTTCGATGCCGCGCTGGTCAAACTCCCGCAGCAACTCGATGTTATAGAGCGCAGTGAGATCGCCGAGCGAGGACACCGCATTGCTGTTTACCCAGACCACCAGTTTGAATTTCAGCGCGCTGTCGCCGAAATCGGTGAGCCATACCTCAGTCTTGCGCTGCCAGTTGGTGAATGTGACCGGCACCCGCTCCGCTGCGGCCATGGCCGCTTCGCGCACCTCTTCCGGATCGGTACCGTAGGCAACGCCGAATACGACATGAATACGCCGCACCGGGTCGTCCAGGGTGTGGTTGGTAACCCGCCCGGTAACAAACTCGGAATTCGGCACCAGGATGTCTACATTGTCGCGGGTGGTGATGCGGGTAGAGCGCACACTGATATCGCGGATGCGCCCGAATACACCAGACTCCAGTTCCACCAGGTCGCCGACCCTGAGCGGCTGCTCGAACAACAGGATGATGCCGGAGATGAAATTGGAAAATATCGCCTGCATCCCGAACCCGATACCCACCGAAAGGGCGCCGGCAATCAGCGTGAGTTTGGAGGTATCTAGCCCCACCATGGTGAGGATGATGATGAAAGTGATAAGGACGATGCAGTAATTCAGAATCCGCCACAGGGTGTAGGAACTCTGCTCGCTGGTGCGGTTCTTGCGCACCATACGTTTCAGTATCCAGTTCAGCAGTCGCGAACAGCCCCAGGCGGCGAGAATCACCAGGATCATCTGCGCGATGTCTTTCAGGGTAATGGGCTGCTCGCTGATGGCAAACAGCTTGTAGTTGGCGAGATTGCGCCAGCTGGTGCGCAGATCCTCAAACTGGTGCAGGAAGCGTTCGCCTGCGGTTTTCCACCACCCCTGCTGACGCTGGTACACAAACAGCTGGGCGTTTTCGTAGCGCTTCACGTCATCGATCAAGTCGCCGACACGGCCGAGGCCGCTGGCGACCTTCTCAAACTGGCGCCACCATTTGGTCATCGCGTTGGTGTCCTCGCCCACCCAGGCGACGATCTGGCGCTGGCGCACATTGAGCTGGCGCGCAAGGTTGTTGCGGACGGTTTCCGCATTGGCCACCAAGTCATTACTGAGAGACAGCTTCTGCTCTTTACCGTCGCTGGCATCGAGCAGTCTGTTGATGGCGAGCAGCAGTTCCTGCTTGCGCAGTTGCAAGCGGTTTTCCAGCGCCTCGACACTGAAGTTCATCATCCGAATCTGCTGCTCCATGGTGACTGCAGCGTCGGACGTTTCAAAAATCAGATCCCGGGTGTCGCTGCGCTCGCGCGCCAGTTCCTCCAGATTGGACTTTTCCACGGTGCGCGCCGCAGCCAGCTTTTTTGCCGCCTCGGCACTGAACTGCAGCTCTTTGAGCATGCGCTGCAACTCCGCCCGGGCAATGGTCAGCTCCTCCTCCCAGGCGGACAGCTGCTCCTGCAGCATTCGCTGCTCCTCCTGAATCTGCAGGTGGCTGAGCTGGGCAAAAAACACATCCACCGTCGCTTCGATGTATCCGGCATCGGAGCGGTGGGTATCGCGCAGCGCAATAACCTGCTCCCGCAGCCGGCCGAGCGACTGGGCAACGCTCTCATCCATCTGCGAGTTTTCCAACCGCAGGCCGTCAAACCGCTGCTGGCCCCGGGCCACCGCGGCATCGGACTGCGCCCACTGCAGCACGTTTGGCGAGTTCGGGAATTTGACCTCCGGCAAGACCCCAACTTTCTTCAGTTCCTCGCGTTTCTGCCAGGTTTTGCGGATACCGGCAAAGCGCAGATTCACCGCGTCGACCTTTTTCCCGAGATCCGCGTCTTCGGGAATCGCCGCACTCCAATCTTTCCAGGCGGTTTCCACCTCCTGCAGCCACTGAGCGCGCTGCTCCTGGGTGGCGTCTGGCCACTGCGTCCACCAGTCGGCGGACAATGCGTTGAAATCCGGGATTACCGGGGAGAATTCCTTTGGTTTGCCGGAGGGGAGCTGCGCCGCGGCAAGCGCGGGCAGCAGTAGAAATACTGCAGCGAGACACAATAGCCACTGTGGTATCACAGGCAGCCCCGAGTGATGCGAAACTTGGCGGGGTGAAGAAGTGCTATCAGTGGCCATGCCCGGAACTGTCCCTGTGCATCGGTATTCCTGGTCTATCGCGGTGGAAAATGCCGGCATGCCACATCCTGGCCAATGCCCAGTCCCGCAATGGATTCAGTGTAGATGAGGTGGGCCGGCTCTCAGCGGCGGCGGTCATAGCGCTGGATACAGTCGCGGTATGCCCGCTGATAAATCCGCAAACGCTGGTCTTCGAGACTGCTGCCCCGGCGCGCCGCATCGAACGCATCCTGGCGGCAGGCGGATTCCGCCAGCACGCGGTTGTCGTAGCGCTCGCCACTGCTCCAGTCGTAGGGGGGACGCACATTGGCGTAAGGGCGGGCCGTGCCCCGACGCGGATCGCGATACCCTTCCACCTCGTACAGTGGAACGCCGTCGTTATCGTTTGGGTCCGGGTCCAGCGCATCGGGGGGATAGGCACGGGGGATGCCGGAGCGATCCCGCAGGTCATCCAGATCCACATCGGGATAACCGTAAAGCCGCTCCTCGTAGGCGCCGGCGATGTCACCGTTGTAGTAGCGCCGCCATTCATAGGGCGGCGTGGTCACGATGTAACTGCGACGGCGGGGCTCATAGCGGTAAAAGGTACCGGTGCCACTCAGAAAAAAACGCTGGCCATCAATTTCAAAGCCGTTGCTGCCGTAAGGTAGAAAGGACAGCTCCGCGCCCAACGGCGGCTCTACCCGCAGGAAACCGTCGTCTTCACGGCGGTAAAAATACCCGCCCTGATAGTAGTAAATGTTGCCGCTCAGGGTCAGTTGCACCGCGTCCGCCGGCAACTGGCGCTGGCGATCCGGGTCCCGCGCGTAGTCCTCCGCCGCGTCACCGCTGGACTGGTCCGGCGGCGTGTCGCTCAGGCCACGCGACTGGGCATGCGCGCTGGCGGCGACACCACAGGCCAGGCAGGTACCAAGCAACAATGTTGAAAAAAACAATGTTGAAAAAGCAGATGCTGCACCGCGCGGTCTGCCGCGCAAGGCAAAGAGAAATGCTGACGTGCCGGACATAGGGAAACCTCTGCTGCGCGCGCCACCCGGCGCGCCGGCCCCCCAGAATATTCAGGCAATCAGGTCAGTGTTGTTTATGGATGTAAATAAGCCGCGCACGGCCCCGACGCAAACGCGGTCAGCGGCGGAACCGCACGGGCCACGGTAGCCGGAGGCGCCACCCTCCCTTGGCGAGTGGCGAATACAGCACTGCGCCCGGGCCTGCACGGCCCCGCGCAATTCACCGCATCGACCGACCACCCTGTTAAGTTTAGCCTTGCGCAGAGTGACTCCCCATCCAGGCTCATACAACAGACCTGGACTCCACACCCGCTGTCGCGGTCAACTATTCCAGCCCGGAAATCACCCCGCGCAGCTTGTCGACGATATCGTCGATCTCGTGCGCTTCGATGATCAGCGGCGGCGACATGCACAGCGCATCGCCAATGCCCCGCGCCATTACCCCGGCCTGCCACGCCAGCGCCGACGCCTTGGCACCAAACCTGCCCTTTAGGTTGTCCGGCGCGCGCAGTTCGATCGCGCCCACAAGACCGTAATTGCGCACATCAATCACATTGTCCAGGTCCGCCAGACTGTGCAGGGCGCTCTCCCAGTGCTTGCCGATATCTCCGGCGGCGCGGGTCAGCAGTCCCTCGCGCTCGTAAATATCCAGCGTCGCCATCCCCGCCGCACAGGCCACCGGGTGCGCGGAGTAGGTGTAACCGTGATAAAACTCCACCGCGCCTTCCACCGCCGCATCCATCACCGTGTTGTAAATTTTGTCACTCACGAACACCGCACCCAGCGGCACCGTCGCATTGGTAATGCCCTTGGCGGACGTGATCATATCCGGCGTGACGCCGAATTCCTGCGAGGCAAACGGCGAACCGGTACGGCCCCAGCCAGAGATCACCTCGTCGAAAATCAGCAGCAGATCGTGCTTGTCACAGATCTCCCGCAGCCGCTGCAGATAACCTTTCGGCGGAAGCACCACACCGCCGGCACCAGCGAACGGCTCCACAATCACCGCGGCAATCTGATCCGCGCCGTGGAAGGCCACGAGACGCTCCAGATCCTCCGCCAGCTCGATACCGTGCTCCGGCAAACCTTTGGAGAAAGCATTGCGCGCGATATCCAGGGTGTGGCGCATATGGTTGGCTTTTACCGGCTGGCCAAACGTCTGGAAATTCGGCGCGATACCGCCCACAGAAATACCGCCAAAGTTCACCCCGTGGTAACCCTTCTCGCGACCGATAAACATGGTGCGCGTCCCCTTGCCGCGCGCGCGCTGGTACTGCAGCGCAATCTTCAGCGCCGACTCCACCGCCTCGGAACCGGAGTTGCCGAAGAACACCCGGTTCAGGCCATCCGGCGTGTACTGCACCAAGCGCTCCGCGTATTCAAAACTCAGCTCGTGGCCGAAATTGAAAATCGAGCTGTAGTCCAGTTTCAGCGCTTGCTCATGGATCGCCTCGGCAATTTCCCGCCGGCAGTGACCGGCGTTGGAACACCACAGGCCAGCGGTGGCGTCAATGATCTTGCGGCCGGATTTTTCAAACAGGTAAATCCCTTCCGCACGCTCCACAATGCGCGGCGCCGCCTTGTAGGTGCGGTTGGGGGTAAAGGGCATCCAGAATGCGTCGGTGTTCAGTTCGGACATGGTTTTCTCCGAGATTAATTTCTTCAAATGTTTCTAACGTAGTAAATAACTTCGATGCGAAGGCAGAGCCCCGGGGCCGGGTTTTCAGGAGCGTCGCAAACAGGATGTTTGCGCCGCAGCGCCCAGGGATGGGTCTACAGCGGTCCTGAAAACCCGGACCCGGGGATCTGCCGCCACCGCAATCGGTAAAGAATTCCATAATGGCGGGCCCGCTGGCGGAGCTGGGCTCCGAGCTCCCGGGTTCGCCTGCAAGCAGGCTCCTACAAATCAAACTCCGTAGCAGCAGTATTTGGTTTCGTAGAATTCGGCCATGCCTTCAACGCCACCCTCGCGGCCGATGCCGGATTCCTTGATACCGCCGAACGGTGCCACCGTGGTGGAAAACACGCCCGCGTTGCACGCTACCATTCCGTACTCCAGCGCCTCCACCACCCGGTTCGCCCTGCGGATGTTTTCACTCATCACATAGGCCGCCAACCCGAACGGCGTATCATTGGCGCGGCGGATCACATCGCCTTCCTCGCGGAACTTCAGCACCACCGCCAGCGGCCCGAAAATTTCCTCCCGCGCAATGCGCATATCATCGCGCACCTCCGTAAGCAGCGTCGGTGCGTAATAATTTTCGCCGTTCGGCAGAAAATCTCCCCCCAACAACAGACGCGCCCCATTGGCCACCGCCTCCTCCACCACTCCGTGCACCCGATCCACCGCGCGACGGAAAATCAGCGGTCCAAGCGTCGTGCCCTGTTCAAGCCCGTGCCCCGGTTGCAGCGCCTGCATCTGTGCGCGCAGCTTGTCCACAAATTCATCGTGCACCGACTCGTGCACATAAATCCGGTTCGTCGACACACAAGTCTGGCCCGCATTGCGCATCTTGGTCGCCATACAGGCGGTCACCGCCACATCAATATCCGCATCGTCGAATACGATGAACGGCGCATTGCCACCGAGTTCCATGGACATCTTTTTCACCGTGCCCGCGCACTGCGCCATCAGCAGCTTGCCCACCTGCGTGGAGCCGGTGAAGGTGAATTTCGCCACCCGTGCATCCTGAGTCAGCACCCTACCGATGGCAGCGGAATCAGAGCCCGCCACCACATTCAGGGTACCCGCCGGCAGCCCGGCCTCCTCCGCCAGTGCACACAGCGCCAGTGCCGACAGCGGCGTCTCCGCCGCCGGTTTGATCACCACTGTACAGCCCGCCGCCAGCGCCGGCGCCGCCTTGCGGGTGATCATGGCATTGGGGAAGTTCCACGGGGTAATGCAGGTCACCACACCCACCGGCTGGCGGATGGTATGCAGGCGCATGGCCGGGTTGTGAGTGGGAATCGTCTGGCCGTAGGCGCGGCGACACTCTTCGGCATACCACTCGATGTAAGAGGCGCCGTAGTCGATCTCACCCAGCGCCTCCGCCAGCGGCTTGCCCTGCTCCAGGGTCAGCAGCCGCGCCAGATCCTCACGGTTGTCCGCGATCAGCCGGTACCAGCGCTTCAACACCGCCGCTCGCTCGGCCGCAGTCTTGCCGCTCCAGGCCGGGAAAGCGGCATGCGCCGCAGCCACTGCCCGCTCCGCATCCGCAGCACCGCCATCGGCGATCTCCGCCAGCAGTGCGCCGGTGGCCGGGTCGGTGACTGCCAACTTACCGGCACTCTCGCACCACTGCCCATCAATATAGTTCTTGGTCTGGAATAAGCGGTTATTGTTCAGATCCATCGAATACTCCCTGAATGCCGTCATATCTATCTGTCCAGGATTCTGGATCGCCAGTCTGGGCGCGAATAGCAAAACCTTTGCAATGAAAATTCAGATCTATCAAACTTTTCTCGTACACACTCCATTGTCTCCACGATTACCTCCACGTAGAAGCTTGCCTGCAGGCGACCCCAATGCCACAAACCCCGAAACCCAAAACCAGCCACCCCAAACAACCCCTGAGTGGCCGCCTCAGCGATATGGACCTGCGCCTGCTGCGGGTATTCCGCGAGGTGGTGCGCGCCGGTGGGCTGGCAGCGGCGGAGGTGGCATTGAACATCAGCCGCTCTACCGTCAGCGTGCATCTGTCGGACCTGGAAACGCGCCTCGGCATGCAGCTGTGCCTGCGTTCCCGCGGTCGCGCCGACTTCAAACTGACACCGGAAGGGGAAGCGCTGTACCAGGCCATCCTGGAGTTGGACGGCCATCTGGCCAGCTTCAAAAGCCAGGTAAATGCCATCCAGTCTCAACTCACCGGCAGGTTGCGGGTGATCCTGCCAGACGACGCTCTGGCCATTCCCCAGCTGAACCTGCCGGCCACCATTGCCCGCCTGCGCGAGCGCGCACCGCAGCTGCAGCTGGAGATCAAGCTCGCCGCCCCTCACGAACTGGAATTGGAAATCCTCGGCGGACGCGCCGACGTGGGCATCAATCCCCTGCACTCCCGCCGCCCCGGTCTCAGCTACCAGCCGCTGTTCAGCCACCAGTCGCTGCTCTACGGAGCGGGCAACCACCCGTGTGCCACAGACAGGGACGAGGAACTGCTTACCCGCCAGGAACTCGCCGCCCCGGACCATGCGGTGTTATCCGGCGCCGCCCACCTGTATAGGTTGTTCCCGCACAGGAGCATCGCCAACCATATGGCTGCGCGCCTCGCGATGATATTGTCGGGAAAATTCATCGGATTCCTGCCTGAGTATCTGGCAGCGGAGTATGTCGATAGAGGAGAGCTGGTGGCACTCGAACCCGAGCGCTTTTGCTATCAGATACAGAATGCCCTCACGTTTAAAAGCAGTGCGGAAGCTCAGCCAGCCGTGCAGTTGTTTCGGGATATGCTGATAATCAACGGATAGACGCACAAGGCGACAATCACATACGGATGTGTGTCAGAATGGCAACCCCACACCCGTCACACCGGATCAATCGACATCAGCGACCCCATGAAAGACATCGAATTCTCGCAGGAACAAAAAGAGAGAATCATCAGCAAAATAAAAACCTACTTTGCCGATGAGCTGCAGCAGGATATCGGCGGTTTCGAAGCAGAATTCCTTCTCGATTTCTTCGCCAGAGAAATAGGCCCTTACATCTATAACCGGGGCCTGTTCGATGCACAGCAGGTTTTCAACGAAAAAATGGAAGATTTGGGGTATCTGTTTCAGGAACTGGAAAAACCCGAAGTTTAGGCAAACGTCGACATTCAACATGATCGCTAGGTGGTAGCAGTGTACACACCAAAACATTTTGCAATCTCTGATCACGAAGAGCTATTGCGATTCGTCCGTAACAACGCATTCGGACAACTGACATCCAGTTGCAACAACCGCCCTGAAGCGAGTCATTTGCCATTCTTGGTTGCGCAGGGTGGTGAGCGCCTGCTGTGCCATCTTGCCCGGCAAAATCCGCAGCTGAACACTATCGACGGCCAGCAGGTACTGGTTATTTTCAGCGGCCCGCACGCATACATCTCGCCGCGCTGGTACATCTCGCCCGGGGTGCCTACCTGGAATTATCAAACGGTGCATGTCTACGGTATTGCGCGCACATTTACCGATGATGAGCGCCTCATGTCGCTGGTGAACGAACTTTCGGAAAAGTATGAAGCCGGCGCCGATGCGCCCTGGCAGCCGGAGTATTCCCCCAAACTGCTGCGGGCCATCGTCGGGGTGGAAATAGAGATTACCGAGATGCAGGGCACATACAAACTGAGCCAGAATCGCCCGCAGCAGGATCGCCAGCAGGTAGTGGATGCGCTAACGGCCGAGGGGGAAATCGCGATGGCCCAAGCCATGCAGCGGTGGAACAACGCCTGAGCATTGGCACCTGCTATCCGGAAATACCCGGTTCCACCCAGCGGAATACCAAACTCCGCCACTGTGTTTTCAATGATGGAAGCAAAGGAAAAAAATGATCGTTCCGGAATACTGGTCGGAAGCAAAACTCAAGCAGCGCATTGATGGCGCGCAAGTAACCATAAAAAGATTTGGCTGGTCAGATGAGAGCGAGGCCGCCGCGCACGCCCATGCTTCGAAGCGCGCCCATGAAGCCATGACCCGCGCGGTGCGCGGCGAAAAAGTACGCAAGGTAGATCACAAAATTCCCTACAACGGTGCAGAAGGGCTGCCGATTCGGGAAGAGGTTGTCGGCAGGCAAGACGACGTGGTGATTACCCGCAACAGTTATGGTGCGCTCTGCCTCAATACTCCAGATGTATTGTTTGCCGATATCGATTTTGATCAAGCCCCGGTAAAGGGCTTGTCAACTGCTATCTACCTGTTCTTGATACTGATCTCCACCGGAGTCGCCTACGGCTATGAATCCTATGCGGTATTTATCGGACTTGTGGTACTCAGCCTGTTTGCTGCACCCATCCTTGTCCGCCTAGCCAACAAGATGCACACCCGGTTAAACGGTGAACCGGAAGATAAAGCGCTAAAGATTGTCGAGAGCTACGTGGAAATGCATCCGGAAGTTCATTTACGCCTCTATCGAACCCCGATGGGTTTTCGCGTTATGGCGATGCACCAAGCTTATGAACCGGGTAGTGAAGCGACAAACCAGATTCTTCAGGCGTTAAAATCAGATCCAATATACATACGCATGTGCCGCAACCAACACTGCTTTCGTGCACGCGTAAGCCCCAAGCCCTGGCGTATCGGCATTGACCGGATTGTTCCGAGACCGGGCGTGTGGCCCATTCGCAATGAACGCATGCCGGCGCGCATCGACTGGGTAAAAAAATATGATCGCCGTGCTGCGCATTTTGCCGCCTGTCGGTTTGTCAAAGAACTAGGCAGCGGAAAATCTGTAGTAAAAACCCGTCAGCTGCAAGCGCTCCACGACCAAATGTGCCGCGCCGAGTCTGGGCTCGAAATAGCCTGAACAGGAGCTACCACTCTGTATGAATGAAAAAGCCAAAATGCTCGCCGGCGAGCTGTACAATCCGGCAGACTCCGAACTCGCGGAGATGCGCCTGCGTGCACGAATGCTGTTCGAGGAACTGAACAGCGTCAGCCAGCAGGACAAGCTCCGGCGCGACCGCTTAATCAAACAGTTGTTCGGCAGTACCGGCGAGCAGATTCAGATTGAATCGCCATTTCACTGCGACTACGGCGAGAACATCCACGTAGGCGAAAATTTTTTTGCCAACTTTGGCTGCGTGATTCTCGATGTGGCGGAGGTGCGTTTCGGGAACAATTGCATGCTGGCGCCACAGGTGGGCATCTATACCGCAACCCACCCGCTAAATCCGGTGGAGCGTCGCAGCGGACGCGAGTACGCCAAGCCCATCGCCATCGGCAACGACTGCTGGATCGGTGGTATGGCGGTGATCAATCCGGGCGTCTCCCTTGGCAACAATGTGGTGGTCGCCTCCGGCGCGGTGGTGACCAAGAGCTTTGGGGACAACGTGGTGCTGGCGGGCAACCCAGCCAGGGTAATCCGCACGATCAATTCAGAATCCTGACGCAGTTCGATCCTTTGCCACGAGGCAAAGCAACGTAAATTTTTGAATAGTGGAGTCCGACCGTTGAATATCGGTATCTATATTTATGACGACACGGAAGTGCTGGATTTTTCCGGCCCCTTCGAAGTATTTTCCACGGCCAGTCGCCTGAGCGCCCCGCCCGGATATTTCAACGTATTTCTGATCGCGCAGGAACTGCGCCCTGTTTCCGCAAGGGCGGGGTATCTCGTGGTGCCCCACTACAGCATCGAAGACCACCCCGCACTGGATGTGTTGATCGTCGCGGGTGGAGTGCACACCGCGGAGCTGGAAAAGCCTGAGGTTATTGACTGGGTCTCCCGCACAGCAGCGCGCACGGATCTGGTTGCGTCGGTGTGTACCGGGGCGTTCCTTCTGGCACGGGCAGGCGTACTTACAGGTCTCGACGCGACCACCCACTGGGAGGATCAACAGGCTCTGGCCGACAGTTTTCCCGACGTCAATGTGATCGGCAATCAACGCTGGGTTGATCAGGGAAAATACGTAACCTCCGGTGGCATATCGGCGGGGATCGACATGAGTCTGCACCTGGTTTCCCGGCTCACCTCACCCGCGCTCGCCGTGAAAACCGCGCGCCAGATGGAATATGACTGGCACACCAACGCGGCATCTATCAGCGCTCTGAATCAATGACCATTCTGAAGTCGATCCACCACGCGGCGATCATCTGTTCCGATTATCCGCGGTCAAAAACTTTTTATACCGAGGTTCTCGGGCTCGAGATCATTGCAGAAAATTACCGCGCCAACCGCGATTCCTGGAAGCTGGATCTCCAGCTGCCAAACGGCGATCAGCTAGAACTGTTTTCCTTTCCCGGTGCGCCCGCGCGTCCCAGCTACCCCGAGGCGCAGGGCTTGCGCCACCTGGCGTTTGCGGTGGATTGCGTGGAAGAGGTGAAGGCGGTTCTGGAAGCGCAGGGTGTAGAGGTAGAGCCGGTGCGGGTGGACGAATACACCGGCAAGCGGTTCACGTTTTTCAGTGACCCGGACGGGCTGCCGTTGGAATTGTACGAGTCCTGATTCCGACGCGTGCCCGATAACCGTGGCCAATAAAAAAAGGGGAGCAAAGCTCCCCTCAGGTGTTCCGCCAGCTCGATGGAGAAAAACGCAGTCCCTTATGGCGTCGCCTTGGCGGCGTTGCCTCCGATCGCATTCTTGCTGTCTTTCGACTTGTCTTTCACCAGCGCGCGGCTCTGGCTTTTCGCACTTTCGAGAGCCTGGCCGGTCGCCTCAGGCTTCAGTTCCGCGAGCATATTCTTCATCTGGTTGTACTCGACCTCGCTGGTAAGTTCCAGCATCAATGGCTGCGCCACCTGGGCAAAGTAGGCCGCATCTTTGCGGTCATACAGCTCCTTGGCCATCCACTGGGCGATGTGCAGCTCGCGCGGCGCGCGCAGATAGGCCTGCTCGAGCATATCCACGTACTGCTTTTTCGGGTAACCCAGCATTTCCATGGTGATGGCGAGACCATACCAGTTCATCGCCTGGTCGGACTGGTTGTTGACCAGTTGCACGAACTTGTCGCGGGCTTTTTTCAGCGCAGCTTTGTTGCGGTCGCCCCCCAGCGCACCGATTTCGCGGTTGAGCCACAACCAGGCCTGCGCTTTCTGGTACCAGAAGGCGTTGCGGTCCGACGGCGCTACCTGTGCCAGCAGGTGGGCGGCCTGATCGAAGTCACCGCGGCGGGTAGCGGCATCCGCGCGCACGGCGGTCAGTTCCGCTGAGTACATGTTTTCGCTTTCCGCGTATTTCACCAGTTGCTCGAGCCCCTCCGCGTTATAACCGGACTTCACCAGGAAGCGCGCCAGTTCAACCACGGTATCCTGCGGGCTCATAACCTTCAGTTTCGGGCGCACGGACTTGAAGCTCGCCGGCACTTTGCCGCGGGCGAGATCAAAGCGTCCACTCTGGAACTGGCCGTTGTAGGCCTCCTCGATCTGGGCGATGGTCATGCCGAGATTCTTGGTGAGCGCCTTTACCGGGTCGGCGCCGTTGTTGTAATCCTTGACGAACTGCTTGAATTCTTCGGTCTTGCCGCTCTCCATGATGATCCAGTGCGCCAGCATCCAGCCGCTGGCATAGACCCGCCCCTTCTCTTCATCCGGCGTGTTGTACACCGTGGCGCGCAGCAGTTCCTGCAGCGGCATGGGGCTGGTGTACAGCAGGGTCATGGCGCGCTCGCCGGGAATCGCACCGATCTCGTAGGTGCTGCCGGGACCGAAGGTCATGGTGGACATAAACTCGGCGAAACCCTCACTGTACCAGTAGGGATAGTGCGTGGTGGTGCCGTTGTAACTGAGGAAGTGGGTGTATTCGTGGAACAGGAATTCCCGCGCCTCCAGCTGACGCTCGCCGGTGCGGCCATCGAGATTGACCAGCGCATAACTGCCCTCGGCGGTGGTGTCGAACAGGCCGTTGGTGAGTTCCGACAAATCCTCCCCGACCAGACCCGCGTAGCTCTCGCGGTCGGCGGCGGCGTAGATGGTCAGCTTGGCACTGTTATCGCTGGCGCCGAGCAGGCCCAGTGCCACCGCGCGGTAGCGCTCCAGATCTTCCGCCAGGCGGCGCACAGAGCCGGGATCGCCGTTGGTGACGATGTGAAAGTTAGCGCTGTCAATTTCGTACCAGGTGTCTTGCGCCAGACTGTCCGCCATGGCATTACTCGTAAACAGCCATGAACCGGAAAGAACGACTACATATGCGAGCATTCGTGAAAACATATTCTGATCACCCGGATTTTTCGCCAATGGTGCAACTGACTGTTTTATGAGCAGTGTTGCGCGAAAAGCCACAATAACCGTTTTCACTGGTTAAAAAAAGAACAATCTTAAACGAGAACCTGTAATTCATCCTGGGCATAAGCCGGTCACGACCTGGCTGGGCATACTCAGTCACAAGCTGACCGAAAAGTTCTACGTATAGCCACACGCCACTGACCGATAACTGCCTCACAGTCACGAAAAGTCACGGCTTTTCCCTTCGCGCGATCTTCATAGACTCGATGTTACGGCCAGCCCAAAGCCTCGGCCGACGCGATGACGATGTAATAAAAGAAATAAATACAGAGAGAAAACCATGAAGACACTAGCCCTGCCGGCAGTACTGGCCGCAGCCCTGTGCGCCGCATTTACCCCCGCCTCAGAGGCTGCGCCGACGTTTATCGCCGACCTGGATATCACCAGCTTCGACGGCACCGAGATCGACGCCAACCTCTTTATCCCGGATACCCCAGCCCCCGCCGGCGGCTACCCGACGGTACTGTTCACCAACAGCTGGGCGCTGGATAAACACCAGTACCTGTTGCAGGCGAAGGAGCTGGCGCAAAACGGTTACCTGGTAATGAGCTACTCCACCCGAGGTTTCGGCACCTCCGGCGGCACCGTGGATGTCACCGGCCCCGCCACCATCGCCGACGGCAAGACGCTGATCGACTGGCTCGAAGCCAACTATCCTGTGGGCAAGCTCGGCGCCGCCGGCATCTCCTACGGCGCCGGTACCTCCCTGGTCCTCGCCGCCCAGGACCCGCGCATCGACGCCGTCGCCGCGCTCTCCGGCTGGTCTGACATCGTCGAGGGGCTCTACCCCAACGAAACCGTCAACCTGGTGTGGGGCACCCTGCTCACCCTCACCGCCTTCAACCTCGACCCTGCGGTGGACGTGATCTGGAGCAACCTCAGAAACGGCAGCGACATCGACAGCGTGTACACCTTCGCCGGCCCGCGCTCAGCACTCACCTACGTCGACCAGCTGAATGCCAACGGCACCGCGGTGCTCATGTCCAACAACTTCGCCGACTACCTGTTCAAACCCAACAGCATGATCCAGCTCTACAGCCTGCTGGACAGCCCCAAAAAGCTCCTGCTCAACCCCGGCACCCACGCCATCGGCGAAACCCTCGGCGGCAACGACGGCCACATCTGGGCCACCAGCTTCCGCTGGTTCGACCACTACCTCAAAGGCGACGCCAACGGCATCGACACCGAACCCAGAGTCGACATGACCGTGCGCATCCGCAACCAAATAGAACAGTTCGCCGACTTCCCGGTAACCGACAAAACCACCCGCTACCACCTGCACCCCAGGCTCAGCTACTTCAACAACGCCCGCATGAAAACCGCTCCCTACAGCGGCTGGAACTGGAGCAACGACTTCCACGGCGGCGCCGACACCCTGGCCGGCACCGGCATCCCCCTCATCTCCGACGCCCTCGAAGGCTTCGGCATCCCCGTGTACACCGACATGAAAGGCATCAACGGCTACCACGCCATCGAATACAACTCCCCGGTGCACTGGAGCACCTTCAAAATCCGCGGCACCCCACGCCTCGAAATGTGGATAAAACCCAGCAAGCCCGAAGTACAACTGCAGGTCCACCTCTACGACACCGATCCTCTCGGCTGGGGCCGCCTCATCACCCACGCCCCCATCACCCTGCACAACGCCCAGGTTGGCCAGGCCCAGAAAATCTCCCTCGAACTCTTCACCACCTCCTACGACGTACCGCCCGGACATGTGGTGACACTGGCCATCGACACCGAGGGGGCGATTTACCAGAAGCCCGCAGACACACACTATGAAATCGAAGTGCCGTACCGCAGCAACCGACAGTCGGTGCTGACGATTCCGCATTTGTGACCGCTACGAAGTGAATCACTTGATGCGAAGGTGAAGGGCTGGGGGCGAGTTTTCAGGACCGTCGGCAACAGGGATGTTGCCGACGCAGCGTACAGGGATGTATTGAAGGGGGGCGCCTAGCCCGGTCCTGAAAACTCGCCCCCAGCCCTTCGCCGCCACCGGACCATCCAGTGGCACGCAGTTCAACCTACCGCAGTCCAGAGCCCACCCGTCCCGTCGCGCCTCCAGATCAACCCACCCAACCCGCTACAATAGGGAAAATTTCCGACTCCCCAGAAAACCAACCCAAAGAACACACATGCGACACACAACTTTGCCCGGCTTGGCCCTGCCCAGCCTGCTGGCCGGCCTCCTGCTCCTCGGCGGCTGCGACACCGCCAACAAAAACACCCAAGAACAAACCACCGCGGACAAACCCAGCGACAGTGCCCTGCAAGACTCCACCAAAGCCAACCTGGAACCCGCCGCCAAAGGTGAAGAACAGCCCCCCGCCGGCAAACTCCCCGACGGCGTACGGCCCAAAGCCTACCGCCTCGACCTCACCCTCGACCCGCGCCAGGACCGCTTCCACGGCCAAGTGGAAATCGACATAGACATCGACAACCCCACCGACCACATCTGGATGCACGGCAACAACATCGACGTCACCCACATCGAAGCCCTGCTCCCCGGCGATACCGGCAAGCAAAAAGCCGAAGACAAGATCGTCGCTGCCCACTACCGCCAGATGCTCGACAGCGGCGTCGTGCGCGTCGACTTCGCCGGCGGCGTACCCGCAGGCGAACTCACCCTGCGCATCCACTACAACGCACCGTTCGACAAAAACCTCGCCGGCCTGTTCAAGGTGGAAGAACAGGGCGACGCCTACGCACTGGCCAAATCCGAATCCATCCAGGCGCGCCGCTTCCTGCCCGGCTTCGACGAGCCCGGCCTCAAAGCCACCTACGACATCAGCCTCACCATTCCCAAAGGCTATGTGGCCATCGGCAACGCCCCGGAAATTGGCCGCAGCGATGTCGAGGGTGGGCTGGAAAAAGTCACCTTCGCCCAAACCCGCCCCATGTCCACCTACCTGCTCTCGCTCGCGGTAGGCCCGTTCGACGTGGTTGAGCGCCCGGCGATCCCGGCCAACAAATACCGCAAGCAAGCACTGCCGCTGCGCGGTTTCGCGCGCAAGGGTCGCGGCGACGACCTCAAATACATCCTCGACGTCACCCCTCAGATGCTGCGCATTTTCGAAGAGCAGCTGCAGCGCCCGTATCCGTTCAAAAAACTCGACATCGTCGCCGCACCGCAGTGGCCGAGCGGCGCCACTGAACTCTCCGCCGCTATCACCTACCGCGAAGAGCGCATTCTGGTAGAGGGTGACGAACCGGCACCGGGACTGCGCCTCGCGCTGCTCGGCGTGCACGCCCACGAAATCGCCCACATGTGGTTCGGCAACCTGGTCACCCCGCCCTGGTGGGACGACCTGTGGCTGAAGGAAGGCTTCGCCACCTGGGGCACACCGCTGGCACTCACCATCATGGAACCGGACGGCGGTCACGACCTGAACGCCGCGGTGAGCGCCATCCGCGCGATGAAGCTGGATTCCCTCGCCAGCACCCGCGCCATTCGCGAACCGATTACCGACAACAACGATATTCGCAACGCCTACGACGCCATCACCTACTCCAAGAGCCTTGGCGTCATCCACATGGTGGACGAATACTTCGGCGCAGACACCTTCCGCCCGGCCCTCGGCCGCTATATCGAAACCTTTGCCGACGGCGTGGCCGACTCGCCGGACTTCTACAAAGTCATCGGCGAGGAAACCAACAGCCCGCAGCTCACCGATACCTTCCGCACCTTCGTGGAACAGAAAGGCGTACCGCAACTGGACCTGACCTTCGACTGCAGCACCCAGGGCGACGCCAAGATTCGCGTCAAACAGAAACGTTACAAGCCGCTCGGCTCGCCGATCCAGGAAGTCGGTCAGCGGTGGAGCATTCCCTTCTGCATGCGCGCCAGCAACGGCGTCAGCCAGTGCGAGTTCCTCACCGAAAGCGAGCAAACCGTGGACGTCTCTGGCGGCGAGTGCCCGAAATGGGTAATGCCCAATGTGGACGGCAGCGGTTACTACCGCTTTAACCTGAAAGAGAAACACTGGCAGTCACTGCTCGCGCAGTTCGACAATCTCAGCCCCACCGAGCGCTTAAGCCTGATCGACAGCGCCTTCGCCGCGTTTGAAGCGGGCAACCTGAAACCGGCGGTACTGACCGAAGTGATCCGCCTCGCCGCCAGTGCCGACAAGCGCCAGGTGGTGGAGGCTCCACTCAGTAACCTGTCGAAATACACCGCGCACTATGTAGACCCCAAACAGGCGGAATACTGGCGGGCGTTCCTGAGCAAACTCTATAGCGGCAGGCTCGAGGCACTGCAGCAACAGAGCGACGCCGACAGCCAGCTGCTATACAGCCGCCTGATCGGTTTCCTGGCACTGGAGGGCAAGAACCAGGAAGCGCGCAAAACCCTGCGGGATAAGGCCGAGCAGTTCACTGGCTTCCGCCAACCGAGAAATGCCGACGCGCTCGACTCCGACCTGTACGAAGCCGCGCTCACCGTTGCGGTGCAGGATTCCGGCAAGGAATTTCTCAATCACCTGATCAAGGTACGTGGCGAGCTTGATGACCCTCGGTTTGAAAGCGCCAGCGCCAGCGCCATCGGCCGCGTTACCGATCCCGCACAGCTGGATACCATCCACAGCCTGGCGTTGAGCGACAAACTCGGCAGCCGCGAGGCATTCGGTCTGATCCAGAACGCCTTGGCAGAACCGGCGCTGCAGGATCGCAACTGGCAGTGGCTGCAGGACAACTTCAGCCGCGTAGTGAACAAAATCCCCGAGCAGTGGCGCCGCGACACCCCGCGCTTCGCCGCCCACTTCTGCGACCAGAACTCACTGCAGCAGGTGCAAATGCTGTTCACCCAGCAACAGAAACTGGTGCCCGGCTACGAGCGCGCGCTGGCGCAGACGGAGGAAGGCATCAACTTGTGTATGGCACTGAAGGAAAAAGGTCAGGCGCTGGCGGCGGAACTGAAGTAAACACATTTCGTGTTCACAGACAAAAACGGCAGCCAAGTGGCTGCCGTTTTTGTCTACAGATGCGCGTATTTACGTGAGCGAAGCTTTACCCAGTTTACGCAGCCGGAAGGCCAGCCACACCAGTATCAGACCGAAGAGGATGGCGTAACTACCGATCAGCCACAGTAGCGCCAGTGCCCCCGCTCCAGGTTTGAGCAACAGCACCAGACCGAAAATCACCGACAGCAAGCCGGCAAAAATCAGCAACCACTCGTGGTCGATTTCTTTGCGCAGACGGATAGCGCCGATGATTTCGAAAATGCCCCGCACCAGTGCCCAGGCACCGATAAAGATCACCAGCACCAGCGCGGTAACCTGTGGATAAAAGAAGGTCACGATCCCCGCAGCGATGCCGGTGATACCCACAAACAACAGCCACCATAGCGATGAGCGGCTCACCTCGCCGCGGCCTTTAATGGCACCGTAAATGGCAACAATGCCATCCATCAGCGAGTAGACCCCGAACAGGATCACCAGGCTCAACAGAGTGATCCCCGGCCACACAAAGGTGAGCACGCCGAACAGTATGGCAAACAGGCCCCGCAACAGCGCCACCCACCAGTTATCGGTCAGTGCGCGCAGCAGGGGACGTTGTGCAAGCGAAACTGAATTCCCAGTCATGATGACTCCCGATGCATAAAGACCATTACGCCGGAAGTTATAGGGTGAT
This sequence comes from Microbulbifer sp. SH-1, assembly GCF_011326135.1. NCBI lineage: Bacteria > Pseudomonadati > Pseudomonadota > Gammaproteobacteria > Cellvibrionales > Microbulbiferaceae > Microbulbifer > Microbulbifer sp. SH-1. The sequence continues at coordinate 2,944,799 of NZ_CP046948.1, forward strand.
GTTGCGCAAATAGCGAATCAGATGAAATGTTGTACCTTGTTCTTGTAGCTGCGGCTCATTTTCAGCCGCTCGCCATTGTTCAGCACCAGGTGATATTCACCATTGATATGGGCGCAGATTTCCCGCACGCGCTTTAAATTGACGATGGTTGAGCGGTGAATGCGCTGGAACACTTTCGGGTCCAGTTGCTGCTCCAATTCCTTCATGGTGATGCGCATCACGTGGGTCTCGCCATTCGCATGCACACACATATAGTCGCCAGCGGCGTCGATCCAGTCGATGTCGCGCGCCGGTACCAGGGTGATCTTGCCGGAATCCTTGATAGCGATCTTTTCCGGATAACGGCTGCTGCCGAAATCTCCGGCGGCCAGCTTCTGCTCCAGAGCCTCGGGCGTTTCCTGGGTGAGATCCGCCACCGCTTCCAGCAGCTTCTCGCGCTGGGCGGCCAAGTGTTCGCTGCCGAGCTTTTCGCGCACCCGCTGCAGGGCGAGCGCCAAACGCTCTTCCTCGATGGGCTTCAGCACATAGTCCACGGCGTTGACCTCGAAGGCGTCCACTGCGTACTGGTCGTAAGCGGTCACGAACACGATCTGCGGCATATCCTCTTTGGGTAATAGCTGCACCAGCTCAAGGCCGGTCACACCGGGCATCTGGATATCCAGGAAGGCCACATCCGGCCGCAGCGTCTGGATCTGCTCCCGCGCTTCGCGACCGTTGCCGCATTCGCCAACCACTTCCACGCCACCGAGATTCTCCAGCCGCAGGCGCAGGCCGCGGCGGGCCAGCGGCTCGTCGTCGACGATGATGACTTTGAGAACGTCACTACTCACGGGTCCACACTCCACTCAACGGTCACGTCCATACCAATGCAGGACTGAACTTTATTCTTTACTCGCTCTATTCCTGCTCAAAAGGAATACGCAAATGTACCGCCAGACCGCCCTCGGGGCGATTGCAAAAACGGGTTTTCTGCTCCACCCCGTACAGCGCGCGCAAACGCTCGCAGGTATTGCGGATGCCCACGCCACTGCCGGTGCCGAGCCGCGCCAGTTCCGCTCCCGGCACACCGGGGCCATTGTCGCTCACTTCCAGCAGCAGCTCACCGGCGAATACCCGCGCCTTGATGGTGATCTCGCCGCCCCACTCCCGCTGGGAGATGCCGTATTTGATGGCATTTTCCACCAGAGGTTGCAGCAGCAGGCTGGGTACCAGTGCCTTGGACGCTTCGCTATCGAGATCCACATTCACCTGCAGCCGGTCGGCGAAGCGCACTTTTTCGATATCCAGATACAGCATCAGCGCTTCGACTTCTTTCGCCAGCGTTACCCGCTGCATCGGGTCGTTGTCCAGCGAGTGGCGCAGGAACTGCGACAGGCGGGTGACCATGCTGTTGGCGGTGCGGCCGTCCTGATCCAGGATCAGGGTAGAAATGGCGTTCAGGGTGTTGAACAGGAAATGGGGATTCAGCTGGTAACGCAGCATCTTGAGCTGCGACTGGTGCGCAATGGACTCCGCCTTCAGCGCCTTCTCCTGCTGCAACAGCGAGGCCTGGTAGTACTTGATACCGTAGTAGAGTGCGGTCCAGGTCATGTAGATGAGAAACGAATAGGAGAACCAGTAAATGGCCACTACTGCCGGGTGCTCTTCGCTCTCCTTGCCATACAACCACAGGGAACCGCCGAATTTGATCGCGGCCCACAGCAGCGCCGCAAGTACCACCACTCCCAGCGAGCCGATGAGACGGGTAGCCGGCGGTTTGTCCCACAGGCGCTGGAAGCCGCGGCGCATCAGCTCCGTCAGCAGCACGCCTGAGGCGGTGGCAACGGCGATATAGCCAGTGTGCAGCCAGTGGTTCTTCACCCAGAAAAAACTGCCCACAAACGTCAGCAGCGTATAGCCACCCCAGCCAGTACACTGCAGCGCCCAGTACTGATAGCGCGCAGAAGCCAGCTTTGCCGACAGCCAATTGAATACGCTAACACCCATAAACCATGCCCATAAACCTCCAAACAGGCGCAGAGAGTGCGCCAATCTGGGAAAATAGCCTAAATGACCCGGGGCGTGGACGAAATACCACCAAACGCAGCAATCGGACGGACTGCCGCAGAACGCGACCGCAAGCGAGGCACGCACAATGAATTACTGGCTATTCAAATCGGAACCGGACGAGTACAGCCTTTCTGACCTGAAGCGAGAGCCCGGTCAGACCGGGCGCTGGGACGGTATCCGCAACTACCAGGCGCGCAACTTTCTGAGAGACGAGGTGCGCGAGGGTGATGGAGTGCTGTTCTACCACAGCGCCTGTAAGGTGCCCGCGGTGGTGGGCACCGCGCGCATTGCGCGCACTGCCTATCCGGACCCGGCGCAGTTCAACCCCGAGAGCAAATACTTCGACCCCAAGGCGAGCAGCGATAATCCCCGCTGGTTCTGCGTGGATATCCAGTGGCAGAGCGAGTTCCCACAGCCTGTGCCGCTGGCGGAGATTAAGCAGAATCCACAGCTTGCCGAAATGGTGCTGGTGAAACAGGGGCGGCTGTCGATACAGCCGGTGACTGAGAAGGAGTGGAAGCTCTTGTCGAAGCTTGGCGGCGCTGGCTGACCTTTCCTCTTGAACAGCGCGCTATTACGCGCTCAAACCACACCTTTGGTCTGTGCGATCAACAGGCTGAGCAGCGACAGCAGGGTAAGCACACCGACAATGATGACCAGCAGCAGAATGGGGCGGAAGGGTTTGCGCTCCACGTCGTTATAGCCGCTGTGCAGATAGCGGTCGACCCGTGCCTGGTCTTCTGCGGACAATTTTTTCGGCGCGATTTCGGGTTCTTTCTCTGTCATTGCGTCCCCGGAATAGTGTCTGCTGTGATTGCCCGAGTGTAGGGGCGCGCGCCGCGGGAGACCAGTACCTTGCGGTGGGCACCCGCTGGAATCCGTTCAACAGACACCTGTTCAAACAGAAAAGCCCCGTCAGGCGGGGCTTTCTACTTAACAGCGGCAAATCGCGTGGCCGGGAATCAGAACAGCTCGTCTTCGATATCCATCAGGGTGGCGCTGCCGGCCAATACGCTGGCGGCCAGAGCCTGGGTCTGCGGCAGCAAGCGGGCGAAATAGAAACGCGCGGTCTTCACCTGGCCGCGGTAGAAGTCCTCGTCCTTCCCGGCCGCCACACTCGCTACCAGCGCCCACATATAGGCGTAGGCGACGAAACCGAACAGGTGCAGGTATTCCACCGACGCCGCGCCCGGCGCGTTGGGGTCGGTTTTGCTCGCTTCGATCACTGCGGCAGTCACCTCTTTCAGGCGCTGCAGCTCGGCAGCCAGCGGCTGGATGAATTCCGCCAGCGCCTCTTTGTCACTGTTGGCGTCGATGAACGCCTGCACGTCGGCGGCGAACAGGTCGAAGAAAGCGCCGCCGTTGGCGACGGTCTTGCGGCCGATCAGGTCCAAGGCCTGGATGCCGTTGGTGCCCTCGTAGATCTGGGTGATGCGCACATCGCGCACCAGCTGCTCCTGGCCCCACTCGCGGATATAGCCGTGACCGCCGAACACCTGCTGGCCGAGCACGGTGCACTCGAGGCCCTTGTCGGTAAAGAAGGCCTTCGCCACCGGGGTGAGCAGCGCCACCATCGCTTCCGCGTGCTGCTTCTCTTCACCCTCGCCGTACTTGGAAATATCCAGCCACCTGGCCACGTAGGTTGAAAGTGCGCGGCCGCCGCCGATGTAGGCCTTCTGGGTCAGCAGCATGCGGCGCACATCGGGGTGCACGAGGATCGGGTCCGCCGCCTTCTCCGGCTGTTTGGCGCCGGTCGGTGCACGGCTCTGTACACGGTCGCGGGCGTATTCGAGGGCACTTTGATAGGAGCGCTCGGATGCACCGAGACCCTGGATGCCCACACCCAGACGCTCGTAGTTCATCATGGTGAACATGGCGGCGAGTCCCTTGTTCAGCTCGCCCACCAGCCAGCCCTTGGCACCGTCGAAGTTCATTGCGCAGGTGGCGGAGGCCTTGATGCCCATCTTGTGCTCGATGGAGCCGCAGTTGACCGCGTTGCGCTCGCCCAGGCTACCATCTTCGTTCACCAGGATTTTCGGCACCAGGAACAGGGAGATGCCCTTCGGGCCTTTCGGCGCGTCCGGCAGTTTGGCCAGTACCAGGTGGATGATGTTTTCGGACAGGTCGTGGTCACCGCCGGTAATGAAGATCTTGGAACCGGTGATGCTGTAGCTGCCGTCGTCCAAAGGCTCCGCCTTGGTGCGGATGATGCCGAGGTCGGTGCCGGCGTGGGGCTCGGTCAGGTCCATGGCACCGGCCCAGGTGCCGGCGTACATGTTCGGCAGGTATTTCTGCTTCAGCTCCTCGCTGCCGTGGGCGTCGATCGCCAGGCAGGCGCCGTTGGTCAGCACCGGGTAGAGCGCGAAGGAAATATTCGCGGCGCAGATCATCTCTTCCACCTGGGCGCCGAGGGTTTTCGGCATGCCCATGCCACCGAATTCCGGGTTGCCCACCAGCGCGCCCCAGCCGCCCTCGCAGTAGGTGGCGTAGGCTTCCGGGAAGCCCTTGGGTGTGGTTACCACACCGTCGTTCCACTGGCAGCCCTCTTCGTCACCGGAGCGGTTGATGGGGTCCAGGGTGTTGGCGGCCAATTTGGCCATCTCTTCCAGGATCGCATCGGCGGTGTCGCGGTCGGCGGTTTCCGCCAGCGCCGGCAGCCGCGCCCACAGCTTGTCCGCCTCGAATACTTCGTGCAGCAGGAAATTCATCTCGCGCAGTGGTGCCTTGTACTCGGCCATGGTCTCGCCTCTTCGGTTAATTGGGTCTCTGGAACTGGGAGGAGCAGAATGAATCAGTCGTTTGTTTCAAACAATTGTTTGAAATCTAGGCCCAAGCATCCCTCAAGTCAAGCCAAGTCAAACCGGATACGGGTATCCGGCTCAACGATCAGTCACAGAATGGCAATCAGTTGGGAGAAGATAGCAGCGGGGCGAGATCGAGGTGGGCGGCGCCCTGGCGGTAGTCGCCGGATGCATCGTGCGGCAACACGCCGAGGCAGGGGGCGGGCAGCAGCGCTTTCAACGTCATCAGATTGGCATCCGCACGGGGCATGTTCGCTTGCGGCCCGCGCACGAAGTTCGCAATCCAGCCCGCCAGCCGCAGGCCGTCGCGGCGAACGGCCTCCGCGGTGAGCAGCGCGTGGTTGATGCAGCCGAGTTCCATGCCCACCACCAGAATCACCGGCAGCTCCATCTCCCTGGGCAGGTCGGAAAGAAAGGTCCCCGGCGTCAGCGGCACCCGCCAGCCCCCCGCCCCCTCGATCAGCACCAGATCCGGTTTGCCACTGATCACCCCGCGGCAGATGCCCACAAGGCGTGAAGCATCCAGGCGCTTACCCGCCTCCATCGCCGCGATATGCGGTGCAATCGCCGGCTCCAGAGCCACCGGATTGACCTGCTGATACTCGAGATCCTGGGTCATCGCCTCCATCAGGGTCAGCGCATCCCTGTTGCGCAACCCTTCCGGCGTCTGTTCACACCCGGAGGCCACCGGCTTGATCGCCGCCGTAGTGAGTCCTCGCTCCGCCGCTGCCACAAGCAGCGCCGCCGTCGCATAGGTCTTGCCCACCTCGGTATTGGTGCCGGTCACAAAAAAAGTACTGGTCACGGAATCTTCCTCATTCACTTCGGTCTTTCAGATTCTGATCTTTTTGTTTGACGCCCCTTTAAACGTCAACTACTTGCTGATAAATTGACCACTCGGAGCAATATTCATACAACCCACCTCGCCTTAAATCGGTCCGGGTTAGGATAATTGCCTAATAAAACCCCCGGCCCTGGCCTGGGTTGGCAGTCAGGGACAGCGCTGTCAAGACGCTTTTGCGCCACCAAGTCGCACCGCGCAACCACATTGCTTTTCCTCTGGCGAATCAACTCGCCCGGAACTCCCCGCTTAGCCAGGGATGTGGAAGTGCGAGAGCAAGGATGCTGATTTTTACGCCCCGGAATGTAACAACAAATGCCATAACTACCGAAGAGAGCCATGCGATACCTGAAACTTAGCCTGATTGCCCTACTGCTGTTACCGACCCTCGCGTTTGCCAAGTTAAAGCCTGTAGACGAAGTTGTGGTCTACAAATCCAAGCACCTCATGCAACTGAAGCGCAACGGTAAAGTCGTGAAAAGTTACAAAGTGGTGTTTGGCAAAAACCCCATTGGCCACAAACAGTACGAGGGCGACTCGCGCACCCCCGAGGGGCGTTACACCCTCAACTGGAAAAAGAAAAACAGCACCTTCTACCGCGCCATCCAGGTTTCCTACCCGAATGCGGCCGACCGCGCGCGCGCGGCCAAAATGGGCAGAAGCCCCGGCGGCTCCATCATGATTCACGGGCAAAAGCCGACCTGGAAAAATATCGAGAAATACCTCACCAAGATGAACTGGACCGACGGCTGTATTGCCGTAACCAATCCGGAAATGGACGAGATCTGGGCGATGGTGGATACCGGCACGCCGATTGAGATTTTCCCCTGAACTAGCAACTTGGCAGCTTCGACCCCGCTAACGGAGTACTGATTCCAGAATCGAAGGTGAAGCCCCGGGTAGGGGTTTTCAGGATCGTCGGCAACAGGGATGTTGCCGACGAAGCGTACAGGGATGTATTCACAGCGGTCCTGAAAACCCCTACCCGGGGCTTCATCGCCACTTAACTTGAAACAAAGTACTTTACTCGCCCTGATAGTACTCCGGCGCCAAGTCATCAAACCGCGTGTACTTGCCCACGAACGCCGCGCGGCAAGTACCAATCTCACCATTCCGCTGCTTGCCGATAATCAGCTCGGCGATGCCCTTGTCCGGGCTGTCCTCGTTGTAATACTCATCCCGGTAGATAAACAGGATCACATCCGCATCCTGCTCAATCGCCCCCGACTCCCGCAGATCCGAGTTCATCGGCCGCTTATTCGGCCGCTGCTCCACCCCCCGGTTCAACTGCGACAACGCAATCACCGGGCACTCGTACTCCTTCGCCAACCCCTTCAACGAGCGCGAAATCTCCGAAATCTCCTGAGTACGCCCCTCAGTACTGCCCTTCACCTGCATCAACTGCAGGTAATCCACCATGATCATCGCCGGCATCGCCCGGCGCTCCGCATCCTCACGCGGCAGCCGCGGGTCCGCCTGCATCAATTTGTTCGTATGATCGCGCACCGTGCGCTTCACCCGCGCTCGCACCTCACTGGGGGACAGACCCGGCGTGTCATCGATATACAAGCCCTTACCCTTCATCTTCTGCACCGCACTCGACAGCTTCGGCCAGTCCTCCTCCTGCAACTTGCCGTTGCGAATACGGCCCTGGTCGATCTTGCCGATGGACGACAGCATCCGCATCACCAGACTGTCCGACGGCATCTCCATACTGAACACCAGCGTCGGCTTCTCCTGACTCAGCATCGCCGCCTCAACGAAGTTCAGCGCCAATGCGGTCTTGCCCATAGAGGGACGCGCAGCGAGGATGATCAGCTCCCCCGGCTGCCAGCCGGAGGTGCGCTGATCCAGCTCCGTGAGTCCGGTGCTGAGGCCGGTGATATCCCCTTCGGACTTGAACAGCTCGTCGATGCGCTCGACGGTCTTTTTCAGCAGCGCATCGACCCCGACAAAACCGCCCTCTTTGGCGCGGCCCTCCGCGATCTCCGTCACCCGGCGCTCCGCCATCTGCAGCAGATCGATAGAGCTCAGGCCACCGGGATTGAAACTGGTGCGACTGATCTCGCCGGCGGCGGCGATCAGCTGGCGCAGCATCGAGCGCTCGCGCACGATCTTGGCGTAGGCAACGATGTTGGCGGTAGATGGGGTGTTTTCCGCGAGTTCCGCGAGATAGGCGGGGCCGCCCACATTTGCCAGCAGGTCGCGGCTGGCGAGGCCCTCGGCCAAAGTGACGATATCCAGCGGCTGCTCACCGCCGGAGAGTTCCAGCATCACTGTGAATATGGTGCGATGACTGGCGACAAAGAAATCCGATTCGCTGAGCTGTTCTGCCACCGCGTCCAGACGGCTGGCATCCAGCATCAGGCCGCCGAGCACAGACTGCTCCGCCTCCACCGAGTGCGGCAGGGGGGAACTGGCCTGGGAGTCCTGGGTTGCCTCTGCGGGCTGGGCGTATTCGTTCATCTTTTGCGTGGGCAATTTTTATCGGGCACAAAAACAAATCGGGCGCCGCATTCGCCACCACCAGTCAGAACCGGCAGGGGGAATCCAGCGCCCGATTGTAGCGCGGCTCAACCGCAAACGGGCAATTCCGTTTGCGGCAAAGTGCGCGGGATCGCGGCAATCGCTTATTCGGCGACTACAACAACCTTAACGGTGGTGATCACGTCGGAGTGCAGCTGCACGTCCACGTCGAACTCGCCCACTTCGCGCAGCGCACCTTCCGGCAGCTTCACTTCGGCCTTGTTGACTTCAACACCGGCAGCGGTGATCGCTTCAGCGATGTCGCGCGTGCCGATAGAGCCGAACAGTTTGCCTTCGTCGCCAGCGTTGGCGGCGATGGTAACAGTCAGTTCAGCCAGCTTGGCTGCGCGTTCTTCCGCGGAGCCCAGTTTGGCTGCGGCAGCCGCTTCCAGCTCAGCGCGCTTGGCTTCGAACTCAGCGATATTCGCTGCGTTGGCCAATACCGCTTTGCCGGTAGGCAGCAGGTAGTTGCGGCCAAAACCGGCTTTGACTTCAACGCGGTCGCCCACTTTGCCCAGTTTGCCTACTTTGTCGAGCAGAATAACTTCCATCTCGGAACCCTCAGTTTCAGTTCTTGTGCGCCGCTCAGCGGTTGTTGCCAGAGCGTGCGCGAATATCAATCCAGCTATCGATCAGTGCCAGTCCGCACAGGAACCCGGCCAGCGGCAGCGCCGCGATCACCAGGGTGATGTACATGGCAATCAGCGGTCCGCGCCCCCAGCCCTTGCGGGCCACCAGCCAGTGGATCAGGCAGATGCCCGCCACCATCATGGGAAAGGCCGCTACTGCGCCCCAGAACACCAGGTGTTCATTCACGAGACAGTAGATCCACAACAACATGCCGGCGCCAGCGACGGGGATCGGCATGCGCAGTGCATGCAACTCCTCGCGCAACCCGCCGGGGTTGTACAGCGTGGCCTGCCACCAGCGCCCCAGAATCAGCGCCAGCGCGGCGCTGATCACCGATACCCAGCACAGGTATCCGGTGGCCTGGCTCTCGCTGGCGAATGCCTGGCTGAGCTGTTGTGCCTCGGGGCTCTGCGCCCCGCCCGCGGCCTCGGTGATCGCCTGAGACAGGCTCTCCACCACGCCGCCGGCCACCTGGGAGGTCACCAGTATGCCGAGCGCCGAGGCGGCGGTGAGTGCCACCAGCGCCCAGCTCCAGGAGCGGGTGGCGCGCAGTACCAGCGCCCCGGCCAGCACCCCCACAAAGTGGGTGATGGCCATTCCCGCCATCAGCGGTGTCATGTAGCCGGCAGCGGCGGCGGCAACCAGCGGCAGCAGCGCCCAGGCCAGAACAAACAGGCCGTCACCACTGCCTCGGCGCAATCCCACCAGTGCAAGCACCGCGGGACTGATCAGCGGGATTCCCACCATGGTGAGGATCACCGCCCGCACGCGCGATCGCATGGCAAATTCAGCGATGGCGCGCACTAGATAGCTTCTCTGTTAATACAGTGCTTACGAAGCATCTGGAGCCTAGGCTCAGGCTTCGTGGCTGTCCGTGTACGGCAGCAGCGCAATGTAACGCGCGCGCTTGACCGCGGCGGCCAGCTGACGCTGATACTTGGCTTTGGTGCCAGTGATACGGCTCGGTACGATTTTGCCGGTCTCAGAGATGTAGGCTTTCAGGGTATCGAGATCTTTGTAGTCGATACGCTTTACGCCTTCAGCGGTGAAACGGCAGAACTTACGACGACGGAAAAAACGTGCCATCAGATTATCCCCTTACTCTTCGTCTTCGGATTCATCGGAGGACGCATCATCATCAGCGCCGTCGGAGGAATCGTCTTCGTCGCGCTCGGCGCGCTCACGGCGCTCGGAACGCTCGGCACGAGCAGCCTTGCGCTCGCGAGACTCTTTCTCTGCCTTCAGGATCGGGCTTTCTTCGGTGATGGCTTCGTCTTCACGGATCACCAGGTTACGCAGCACCGCATCGTTGTACTTGAAGTTGGTGGTCAGTTCCGCCAGCGCTTCTTCAGTACACTCCACATTCATCAGAATGTAGTGGGCCTTGTGGATTTTGTTGATCGGGTAAGCCAGGCGGCGACGGCCCCAGTCTTCCAGACGGTGAACGCTGCCACCGCTTTCCTTGATGGTAGAGGTGTAACGCTCAACCATACCGGCAACCTGCTCGCTCTGGTCCGGGTGAACCAGGAATACAATTTCGTAATGACGCATTTTTGCTCCTTACGGGTTAAAACAGCCTCCTGGCTTGCCGCGACCTTGTTGTAGCGGCTGCCCGGTGAGGCAAGGAGTACGCAATCGGGCCACAATGGGCCTGTTGCGGGCGGCGTATTCTATGCGCCTCCCCAACTGGTTGCAAGTTGAGCGATCCAGACCGGCAGCCCGCGCTTTGCGGCGCCGGGGGGTCCTGTCGAAACGGCCCGACGCCGGGAGCGATCTGGTCATGGGCTGCTGGGCCTGCGGCGTATAGTCTCTCCACAACTTCTCGCAGATCTATCCGGTAACGCAGTTCATGACCGCAGAGACAAACGGCACCCAGGTGCGCCACTTCCAACTCGGCGAGTTCCGTATACCGCTGACCATGCGGCGTCTGGAAGGCGACCGCCCGCTCGCGCTGGTACTGCCGGCGCTGGGTGTGCCCGCCGTCAAATACGCACGGCTGCTGGACTGCCTGAATGGGCGCGGCTACCACACCGCCATCTGCGAATTGCCCGGCACTGGCGCAAGCCAGCCGCAGCCGAGCCGCAGCGCTGACTACGGCTACAACGATCTGGTGTTCACGTGGATTCCGCAGGCGCTGGCGGCGGTGCGGGAAGAATTCGGACAGGACCCGGAACTGATCCTCGGTCACAGCATCGGCGGCCAGACAGTGACCCTCGCCGCGCGCGCCGGGCTTACCGGCAGCGCCCAGGTGGTCAGCGTGGCCGCCGGGCATCTGGACAGCCGCAGCTGGCGCGGCCTGAAGCGCGTCTCGGTGCTGGGTGCTGCGGTCATCGCTCACGCCAGCACCCGCGTACTCGGCTATTTTCCCGGCAGGCACATGCGGTTTGGCGGGCGCGAGGCATCGACCCTGATGCGCGACTGGGGTAACGGCATCCTTCGCGGTCGCTTCGCACCCGAGGCCCGGCTTCCCGCCCCGGCAACCCTGTGCCGCCGGCCGCTGCATCTTTGCATTGAGCGCGATCCCTTCGCGCCGATGAATGCCACCCAGCGCCTTGCGGGCCTGGTGGGCGGCGCCGTGCGCCAGATTCCCGCAACCCACCCCAGTGGCAACCCGCACCTGAGCTGGATCAGGAACCCGGAGCCGGTATTGGATATAGTGCACTCCTGGATGGACGCCGCTGGAGACTCCTGGTCCCTTTGAGGCACTTTCACGTGAGGCACTGGCACTTGAGGCACTGGCACGCCCATGCGTCTTACCCGATCAGCAGTGAAACGTACTCAGCGACCCTGAGGTAACGGGAGAGAGCCATGGACCCGATGATTGTCCAATTCGACAACGCCGTATCGGCGGATTACTGCGCGCAGATTATCCAGCGCTTCCAGCTGTCCCCGGACAGGGCTGCCGGTCGCACCGGTTCCGGAGTGGATGTCGCCAAGAAAGAGAGCTCCGACCTCTACCTGTCCAACTACGAGACGTGGCGCCAGGTCTGCCACGACGTCAACAGCGTGGTATACGAGGCCCTCACCGGCTACTGCCGCCGCTACCCACACATGCTGACCGGCGCCGTATCACCAAGCATTCGCGACGAATCCGGAAGCGATGTACGCACTCTGACCGCCGTAGATATCGAGGGCCTCGACGAGCCTCTGCTGAAACAGCTGGTGGCGAGTTTCTACCGCTTCGACGGCATCAATATGCAGCACTACCGCAAAAACAGCGGCGGATATCACCACTGGCATTCCGAGCACTTTCCCCATCCGACAGACCCGGAGCAGAAATCGCTGCACAGGGTGTTGTTCTGGCTGCTGTTCCTGAACGATGTCGAGGAGGGAGGAGAAACCGAATTTTTCTACCAGAACGCCAGGATCAAACCCCGCGCCGGAAGGCTGCTGCTGTCGCCCTGCAGTTTTACCCACACCCATCGCGGCAACGTGCCGGTCTCCGAGGACAAATACATTCTCACGTCCTGGGTGATGTACCGCCCGGCCCATCAGCTCTATGGCAAGCCCCCTGGCTGAATGCGCAATACTGGGAGACCGACCTTGAAGAGCGAGTCACCAATTTCTGCAATTTTCCATTGAGGGATTCCCCGCGCCCGGCGTTATACAGAGGTGTCGCGAAAATAACCCAGAAACAATAACAATAAATTGTAGGGACCCAAGAACAACAAACGGGATCTTCTCGGCTGAGGGGCGGCTCCGCCCCCTCCTCTTTTCTTCTTTATATCCGGCCTCAACTTCGCCGCTTGTCAGAACACGTAACTGGCACCAAAGCTCAGCTCCGTCTTGTCGAAGTCGTAGATATCCTGGTTTTCCCGGTTGTCGATGCTCTGCAGCTTGCCATCCAGGCTGAACGACGGGGTCAGCCGGTAGCGGGTGGAAATCCAGGTCCTGAAGCGGTCGGACTCCCGCTGGTACTCAAACCATTCACCACTATCATCGGCAATGCGGTTGTTACCGTCGTACACGCTGCGGCGGTATTCAACCCCGGCGCGCACCTCCCAGCGACTCAGGAAACGCCAGCGGATGTCGGTGCCAAAGGCGTGGCGCAAGGGCGAGTAGCTGTAGTAATCGTCCGCCGCCTGTTGCAGGTCCGCGCGGTCGTTGGTGTCGAACAGATAATAGATGCCCATTTCCGCGCCGCCGAACGCCTGGCGCTCGGCACGCGCGGAGAAGCGCTGCCGCCAGCCGTCCAGATAGCGGTAATTCTCGCCACCGGCGTAATAGGCGGGAACATAGGATAGCTGCACGCCGATACCGCCGAACTCACGCCTGGCGCGCGCGATCAGCTGCAGTTGACGGCTGACCTGCTCCCCGCCCAGCGTGACCAGTTCAGCACCGGCCCCGGTTTCCAGCAGCCAGCCCGCCCATAGGCTGTCCCGCGACAGGTTTGCGCTGAGGCTGCCGAGGTTCAGGCTGTCGAGTTCGCTGTAGCGGCGGGTGAATCCATAACCGTGCACACGCCAGCCATCCGTCTCACTGCCGGCGAGCCGGTACTGCCCCCAGGCGAACAGCTCGAAAAACTGGTCTTCGCCCACCGCATCCTCCGCCAGCAACTCGTTTTTCACCGCGTAGGGATTGTCATCGAAGCCGGCGTTGACGCTCGCCATTGCCAGCCACGGGCGCGGCGCCGCCGATTCGCCGCGCGCCACCAGGCGGCCGAACTGCAGTGCGGCGAGCCGCTGCAGTTTTGGCGACGAAGCGTGTTCACTCACCCGCCGGAAATGCCGGGATGCCAGCGTCTGGTCGCCCTGCCGGCGCGCTACCAGCCCGAGGTTGTATTCCGCCAGATCCCGCCACTGCGGCTCCAGCAGCAGCGGCTGGAAATACCCCGACGCCTCACGGTAACGCCCGAGGCGGAACAGGGTGACGCCGAGATTGAACCTGAGCTTCGCGCTGCGATTGCCAGCGGCCTCTGCCTCGCGGAACAACAGCAGCGCCTGCGGGTAATCCCCCTGGCGAAACGCGGCCACCGCACGGCCGGTGTCCGTGGCGGGCTGCGCCCAGGCGCAGAGTGACGTGGTCGCCAGCGCGGCGGCCACAAACAGAAACCGGATGAACTTGTGCATTCCCTGCCTCGATCAGATCCATGATGAACAACCGCGCCGGAGGTGCACCCGGCACCTCCGGCGATTACCTGCCTGTAGGCTTTCGCTTAGCCGCCAGAGCCCGCGTCCGCACCAGCGGTGCTATCGCCGCGCAGGGATTCGAGCAACCCATTCACATCGTTCATATCGCCCATGTCGCCGCGGGCCTCTTCGGGCAGCGCGCCAAAGATGTCCTGAATCATTTGCTCGATCATGCCCTGCATTTCCGCGCTGGTGAGCCCATTCTTCAGTGCTTCTTCCACCGCTTCGCGCGCCGACTCCACGGCCTGCTGCGCCTGCTCATTGGCGGCCAGCGCAGAGGCCTGCGCCCCCGCCACCAGTTCCGCGCGGCGCTCGGCCATATCCGCCAGCAGCGCCTGATGCTCGGCGGAGTCGCTGCCCGCTTTGCCCGACTGCATTTCGCGCGCGGCTTTGATTGCAGCGAGCGCCGCAGCCAGCCGCTGCTCGGCGATTTCGCGCACCTCTTCGGGCAATTCGATGGTGTTCAGAAAGTCTTCCGCGCTGGCAGCATCGTCGACCACCTGCAGGGTGATATCGAGGTCCGCGCCTGCGTCTATCGTCTCCGCGCCAGCGCCTGTCGCGTCCGGTGCGCTGGCAATGTCCTGCTGAGCGGCAGCGGGTTCCGCGACAAGTAACAGCGATGCCAACAGTGCGCCAATCATCAGTGTGTCGCGTTTGCTCAGTTTGCTTCCGTACATGGTATTTACCTCGGTTGTCGGTTACTCGTGTCAGATCTTGGTGAAGGATTTTTCAGCCGGAGGAATGGCATAGCGCAGAATTTTTTTTGCGCCTTGGTATTCCACCTCCACGATCAGTTCGCTATCGGACAGCGCACCCTCGACCTCCAGCGGCAGAGTGATGCGATTGCCACCGGCGGGGATATCCGCCTGCCATTGCAGGGTCTGGAGATTGCCAAAGCCCTGCAGACGCGTTTGCGCAGGTAATTGCACGCGGATCGTCGCGCCGATCAGTTCGCTCGGGCTATCAAGACGCAGGTGAACCGGCCGCAGCGACGCCTGCGCCGCTGCATAGGTATGTGTACGATTGCCCTCGGGCGACGGCAGCGCCGGCGCCAGCACCATGCCCAGTACCAGACTGGCCGCCATTCCCAGTGTCAGCACCAGCGGTGAACGCGCCCGCGGCCGTTCCGGCGATGCCGCGGTGCGCGGCAGAATTTGCGTGAGCATCCGCGCCTCGAAGTCGTCGCCGGGATTCGGTACCGGCATGGCCGCAAGTGCGCGCAGGAGCTGTTGCTGCTGGATGTGCGCGCGACAGTCGCTGCACCCGGCAATATGTTTCGCGAGCATGCCGTGACGGGTGACGGATTGCAGCGACATGCGATCCGTCCGATCCACCGCATATCGCACCTGTCTGCACAGGGTGTTTTCCTCAGCGCTCATTTCCTCTACCTCCTCAGTCCGCCATCAACTGGCCTGCGCCAGTATTTCCGCCTCTGCACCGAGCAATTGCTGCAATTTTTTTCTCGCCCGGTGCAGGCGCGATTTCACCGTGCCTGTTTCCGTCCCGAGGATGTCAGCCACTTCCGCCACGGTGTAGCCCTCGACATCGTGCAGCAGCACGGTATTGCGCCAGGATTCGGGCAGCGTCAGCAGCGCGCGCTGGAGATCCAGCCGTGCTGTATTCTCGAGATCGGGCATTAGGTCGGCGCCGGCATCGGACAAGTAGGCATCCTGGCCGTCGTCGAGACTAACGGCACTGTCTACCGCGCAGCGCCGCTGTCGTCGGTAACCGTCCACAAACCGGCGATACAGCACCTTGGCCAGCCAAGGCCGCAACCGCGCCACCGCATCCAGCTCCGCTACCTGCGGCAACAGCGCGGCGAGCGTGTCCTGGATCAGGTCTTCCGCTTCATCCGCACTGCCGGTGAGCCGGTAGGCCAGGCGGTATAGCGGGCGCAGATGGGGAAATACCAGCGCGACAAAACGATCTTCCCGCGCACGACGTCGATCAAAACACCAGATCTTCACTCCACACTCCCTTGCCCTGAAGCCCGCCACAACATCCATTGTGCTTCCTAAGTATCAACACGCTGTGGATGCGAAAAGGGTTCCCGAGCGCAAACAAAAATGTTTTAAAAATTTAAGCAGGCAGGAGCAGTGGGGAGAGCAGCAGGATCTGTCCCAGGTCTCAAATTCGCGAGACGGCAGACATTCCAGTGCCAGCAGTTTTTTTGTTGGCGCAAAGAAAAAGGTGGAGAAAGAGGAAAGAGGAAAGAGGAAAGAGAAGAAGCGTGCCGGCATTCACCCTGCTGGGAATGCCGGCAGCTCATGCCGATGGATCAGCCTGTGCGCTGACGCACGGCCTCAAACAGACACACGCCGGTTGCCACCGACACGTTGAGGCTGCTGACCTCACCCGCCATGGGGATCTTGATCAGGTGGTCGCAGTTTTCGCGGGTGAGGCGGCGCATGCCCGGGCCCTCGGCGCCCATGACGATGGCGATAGGGCCGGTGAGTTTGGACTGGTAAACGTCCTGTTCCGCCTCGCCGGCGGTACCGAAAATCCAGATGCCAGCCTGCTGCAGCATTTGCATGGTGCGCGCGAGATTGGTGACGGGGACGAATGGCAGCACTTCCGCCGCGCCGCAGGCGACTTTTCTCGCCACGGGGGTAAGTCCGGCGGCATTGTCTTTGGGGGCGATGACCGCGTGCACGCCAGCGGCTTCCGCCGAGCGCAGGCAGGCGCCGAGGTTGTGCGGGTCGGTGACGCCGTCGAGGATCAACAGGAAAGGGGTTTCGCCCTTGTCTTCCAGCTGTTGCAGCAGCGCTTTCAGATACTGTTCGTCGTAGACCTTGGTTTCGCCGGCGCAGACCGCCACCGCACCCTGGTGGTTGCCGTCGTCGCCGACCTTTTCATCCAGCGCGCGGCGATCCACATAGCGGATGACGATGTCGTTCTGCTCCGCCTGGCGGATGATTTTCTGCAGCTTCTGGTCCTTGCGCCCGCGCAACAGCAGCAGTTCCTGCACCTGCTGGGGCGCACTTTTCAAAAGGGCTTGCACTGCGTGCAAGCCGTAGACTAATTGCTGTGCCACTGATTATTTCTTCTTGCCGGATTTCTTTTTTGCGGATTTTTTCTGCGCAGCTTTTTTTGCCACCGCGGATTTAGCAGCCTTGTGTGCGGCCTTGCGCGCCGCTACCGCGGGGCGCTTGCCGCCCTTGCGGGTCGGGGTTTTGCTCGGGCCGCGTTTTTTTCTCGGCGGCTCGGCAGCGCTTTCGCCACCAGCTGCCGCAGACGCGGCTTCAGACGATGTGCCCCAAACCGATGGTTTCTCAGCAGACTGTTCCTCTGCGGAGGTCTTCCACACAGACTTTTTGGGCGCAGGCTCGATCACTTCCGCTTCGTCGCTGCCCACTTTGCGCTTGCGCGCCGGGCGCGGTGCATCGTCAGCGACGGCAGCGGTTTTCTTTTTCAGGCCAGCGCCCCAGGGGCTGGTCTTGTCGGAGCCGGAACTGAAATCGGACTTGCCCTTGCGCTTGCGTTCCTGTTGGAACTCCACCGCCATTTCCATGGCTCGACCGCTCACGCTAGTGGGCTCGGCGCCAGGTGCCGCGCTGGATTTTCTGGCCTTTGGCGCTCGGCGCGGCGTTTCATTTTCAATGGATGTTGCTGGTACTTCTGCGGACACGTCTGCGCCTTTCTTTGCTGTCTTGGGCTTGCGGTATTTCGGGTTGCGGTACGTCGGGCGCGGATGCAGCTCCACAAAGGTGAAGTCCACCTTGCGCTCCTCCAGATCCACCCGCGCCACCTGCACGGTGACGCCGTCGCCGAGGTGGAAACGCATTCCGCTGCGTTCGCCCACCAGGCGCTGCTGCGCCTGCTCGAACTGGTAGTAGTCCTTGGGCAGTGCAGTGACGTGAATCAGCCCCTCCACATACAGGTCGTCAATCTCCACGAACAGGCCGAAGCCGGTCACCGCGCTGATCACACCGCGAAACACCTCACCCACATGGTCCTGCAGGTATTCGCATTTGAGCCAGCTCACCACGTCGCGGGTGGCGTCGTCGGCGCGGCGCTCGGTCATGGAACAGTGTTCGCCGAGCTCCACCATGGCGGGGGGGGGTATAGGGCAGGATTGCCTCGCGCGTGAGGGCGTGGGCACCGGGTGCCGGGCGGACTTTTTTCGCCACCGCGGCGGGATTGGCGCTGCCGTTGCGGACCAACCAGCGCAGCCCGCGGTGCAACAGCAGATCCGGGTAGCGGCGAATGGGCGAGGTGAAGTGCGCGTAGGCGCGGTAGTCGAGGCCGAAGTGACCGCGGTTTTCCGGCTGGTACACCGCCTGGTTCATTGAACGCAGCAGCATGGTCTGGATGATGTGGAAATCCGGGCGCCCTTCCACTTCCTGCAGCAGCGTTTGATAATCGCTGGGTTGCGGCTCACTACCGCCCTCGAGACGCAGGCCGAGTTCACCGAGATATTCGCGCACATTCTCCAGCCGCTCCTGCTTGGGAATATCGTGTACGCGATACAGCGCCGGCAGTTCCGCCAGCTCCATCAGCTCCGCCGCGCACACGTTGGCGGCGAGCATGCACTCCTCAATCATCTTGTGCGCGTCGTTGCGCACCACCGGTACAATGCGCTCGATCTTGCGCGCGGCATCGAAAATGATCCGCGTCTCGGTGGTTTCAAAGTCGATGGCACCGCGGCGGTCGCGCGCACCGCGCAGCGCCTTGTAAAGGTCGTGCAGGTTGTCGATATGCGGAGTGAGCGCCGCGTATTGCTTGCGCAGACCGCTGTCGCGGTTGCCCCTCTCCTCCACCAGCTGACCCACCTGGGTATAGGTGAAGCGCGCGTGACTGCGCATCACGCCCTCTAAAAACTGGTAATCCAGGATATTACCGACATCATCGATGCGCATTTCGCACACCATGCACAGGCGATCCACCTCCGGATTCAACGAGCACAGGCCGTTGGAGAGTTTCTCCGGCAGCATCGGCACCACGAAATCCGGGAAATACACCGAGTTGCCGCGCTGGTGCGCCTCCACGTCCAGTGGCGTACCAACCGCTACGTAATGGGAGACGTCGGCGATGGCCACCAGCAGTTTCCAGTTGCCGTCCGGCAACACTTCGCAGAACACCGCGTCGTCGAAGTCACGCGCGTCTTCGCCGTCGATGGTCACGAGCGGCAGCTGGCGCAGGTCGATGCGCGCCTTCTTGTCCTCTTCCAGCACCTCGTCGGCAATGCCTTCCACCTGCGCCAGCACCGCGGCGGGCCAGGTGTGGGGGATGCCGTAGTTGCGGATGGCGACGTCTATCTCCATGCCGGGCGCCAGGTGGTCGCCGAGCACTTCGCTCACCTCACCCTGGGGCAGATTGTCGCGGCCGGGTTGCACGGTGATATCCACCACCACGTACTGGCCGCTCTCGGCCTCGCCGCACTTGCCCTCCGCGACCATGATGTCGAGGTTGATGCGCGGGTTGTCCGGGCGCACAAAGCACACACCATCTTCGCGGTACAGGCGCCCGGCAAGCTGGTGAGTGTTGTGTTTGATGACCCGCACCACAGCGCCCTCGCGCTTGCCGCGGAATCCCCCGGGGGTCTCGCGCACCAGCACTTCGTCGCCGTCGAACACCTTGCGCATCTGGCGGTGGGACAGATAGAGGTCGTCGCTGCCGTCGCCGGGAGAGACGAAGCCGAAACCGTCGCGGTGGCCGATGACACGGCCGCGCACCAGACTCATCTTGTCGAGTACACCGAAGTCGCCGGCGCGGTTGCTGGCGATCTGGCCGTCGCGGCTCATGGCGATCAGGCGGCGGCGCACGCCCTCGCGGCGGTCTTCGTCATCGAGGCTCAGCAGGTCTGCCACCGCTTCCCAGGAGACCGGGCCGGGCTGCTGTTCCAGCAGATCTAACAGGAATTCGCGGCTGGGGATGGGTTTGTCGTACTTCTCCGCCTCGCGCTCCGCGTGGGGATCTTCGGTGATAACGGAGGGTTTAGGTTTGTCTTGCTTCAAAACAGCTTCCATTGTTCTGCGATCGAGCGCGCGGTCTGCACGGCCCCGGTAGGCGCCCGGCGCAGTCGTGTGAGTGGGTGCAACGATCCGATCCAGTTGTCAGGATGGGTTCTGGAGTGGCGAATGCCGATAGCGGTCGGGCCACCGCTGGTGTTGCACATTGCGCGAGTATAAGCGATTTAGCGGCCATTTCCCGACCGGTTTTCTCGGGTGAATGGGGACGGCGCCAGCTGTCGGATCAAATGCCACAAAAAGCGTTGACACCCCCAGACCAAATCAATATAGTGCGCGTCCTCAACGGAGCACACCGTTGATTTGCCCAGGTGGCGGAATTGGTAGACGCGCTAGCTTCAGGTGCTAGTGGCCTTACGGTCGTGGAAGTTCAAGTCTTCTCCTGGGCACCATATCCGCAAAAAAGGCCGACTCGAAAGAGTCGGCCTTTTTTATTGCTCGCGTATCGCACTTGGCTGATCCCGTAGCGGCGCTGCTGCCGGAGGGCAGCAGCGCCTTCGCATCTGGGTTCCGAGCGCTTAACCTGTGTTGCGCATCCCCGCCGCAATCCCCGCGATCGTCACCATCAGCGCGCTCTCCAGCACCGGGTCCTCCTCGCGAGTGCGCAGGCGCGCCATTAGCTCCGCCTGCAGCAGATGCAGTGGATCCGTATAGGGATCGCGCACACGGATGGACCAGCGCATCACCGGATTGTTGTCCAGCAGATCCTTGCGCCCGGTGAGCTGGCTCAGGGCGGCAACGGTGCGTGCCAGGCGGCTGCGCAACTCAACACCCAGCCGCTGCAGCTCCGGGTCGTCCGTCAGCCGCTCTTCGTACCAGAGCGCCACGCGGGTGTCGGACTTGGCCAGCACCATCTCCAGCATATCCACCACAGTCTGGAAAAAGGGCCACTGCTCGCTCATGGCGCGCAGGGTATCCGGGGCATTTTCCAGGCCGGTTTCCAGCGCCGCACCGGTGCCGAGCCAGGCTGGCAGCATCAGGCGCATCTGGGTCCAGGCAAACACCCAGGGAATCGCGCGCAGGGTTTCCACCCCCCCGCCGGGTTTGCGCCGCGCCGGGCGACTGCCCAAGGCCAGGCGGCTGAGTTCGGTCTCGGGGGTGACGGTGCGCAGGTAAGACACCAGCGCCGGGTCGTCGCGCACCACCTCGCGGTAGGCGCGCACGGACGCCTGGGTCAGGCGGTCCATTTCCGCGCGCCACTCCGGGCGTGGTTCCGCCGGCGGCAACAAGGTCGCCTCCAGGGTTGCGGCCATGTACTGCTCGAGGTTGTAGGCGGCCACAGACGGGCGGCCGTACTTGAAGCGGATCATCTCGCCCTGCTCGGTTACACGGATACGCCCGGCCACGGAGCCCGGTGGCTGCGACATCAGCGCCATGCGGGTGGGCGAGCCACCGCGGGAGATGGAGCCGCCGCGGCCGTGGAACAGGGTCAGGGGAATGCCGTGCTCGCGGAAAATGCCGGTGAGCGCCTCCTGCGCGCGGAACTGCGCCCAGGCTGCGCCGAGGAAGCCTGCGTCCTTGGCGGAATCCGAGTAGCCGATCATCACCTCCTGGCCGGACTTCACGCGCTCGCGATAGAACGGAATCTCCAGCAGGGCACTCATGGTGCCGAAGGCGTTGTTGAGGTCGTCCAGCGTTTCGAACAACGGCACCACGCGCATGGGCTCGCGCACACCGGCGATCTTCTGCAGCAACATTACCGCCAGCACATCGGAAGACGTTTTCGCCATGGAAATGACGTAGGCCCCAAGCCCCTCCGGCCCCTGCTCGGCGATCACCTTGCAGGTATCGAGCACCTCGCGCACCTCATCGGTACAAAATTCGCTCTGATAGAAAGCGCCGTTGACCAGCGGGCGACGGCTTTCCAGCTCCGCCAGCAGAAACTTCTGCTTTACCTTCTCGCCCCAGCTGGCGTAGCTGCCGAGGTCCAGATAGCGGGTGATGGCGTCGATTACATTGGCGTGGCGGGTGGACTCCTGGCGCACATCCAGCTTCAGCAGGGTGATGCCGAAGCAGTTCAGGCGGCGCAGGGTGTCTTTCAGCTGACCGTCGGCAATGGCGCCGAGACCCACCTCGCGCAGAGAGCGGTCGATCAGGCTCAGCTCGCTGTATAGTTCGCGGCCACTGGCATATATCTCGCCCTCGGGTTCGAGGCCGCCGTTGACCCGCGCCTCCATTAGGGCGCGGGTATTGCGCAGACAGTCGCGCACTTCGCGCAACAGCAGCCGGTAGGGCTCCTGACTGGGGCCGGTGCGGGCCAGCAGTTCTTCGCTGGCGCGATGCATGGACAGGTCAGCCAGCAGGCTTTCCACATCCCGCAGGTAGAGGTCGGCGGCCATCCAGCGCGCCAGGGTCAGCACTTGGCGGGTCACTCTCGCGGTGACATTCGGGTTGCCATCGCGGTCGCCGCCCATCCAGGAGGCGAAGCGCACCGGCACCCAATCCGCGGGCAGCGGATCGAACCCGGCCAGTGCCAACTCGCCCTCGATATCGCGCATGCCCTGCGGCACGGCCTGCCACAGGGACTGTTCAATCGTGGCAAAACCCCACTTGGCCTCATCCACGGGGGTCGGGCGCTCGCGGCGGATTTCATCGGTGCTCCAGGCCGAGAGGATCTGCTCGCGCAACAGGCGGCGCAGGAGTTCCTCCTCTTCCGGCGTGGTGTCAGGGCGGTCCAGTTCGGTCAGCAGGTTGGCGATCTGGTCGTACTTGCGGATCAGGGTGCGGCGGGTAACCTCGGTGGGGTGCGCGGTGAGCACCAGCTCCACCGACAGCTCGGACAGTGTCTTACGGATCTTGTCCTGGCTTACATTGGCGCTCTTCAGTTCCGCCAGTACCTGGCGCAGGCCGCGGTCGGTATCCGGATCGCCGGGGAAGCGCTCGTGGCGGCGACGCAAGCGTTCGCGGTGGCGCTGCTCAGCAATATTCGCGAGGTTCAGGAACTGGCTGAAAGCGCGCGCCACTTCCAGCAGTGTTTCGTCATCCAGCGGATCCAACAGCTCCCGTAGTTTTCCTACAGGCATTTCCCCATGACTGCGGCTCTCGACCGCAACCTGCCGAATGGTCTCCACCGTGTCGTACAGCGCACCGCCGGCCTGGGCTCGCAACACGGCGCCGAGCTCCTCTCCGAGCAGTCGAACATCTTCTCTTAACGGAGCATTTTGGTCTTGATCCACGAAATACCTCCCCTTTACAGAATTTACTTTCGACGCATTTTTACATATTTCACGTCAGAGATTGATGCCCCTGACAATTTTTTGTAAAAAAACTACATAAAAGCACGCATACCCGACCCTTCTCCGGCTCCGTTTTTACGGGATATACCTACCAGTATCCAGAAGGTACAAACAGGTCACAACGGACAATTGACACGCCGCAGAAAACGGCTATAGTGCGCAGCCTCGGCGGAACGCACCGCCGTTTTGCCCAGGTGGCGGAATTGGTAGACGCGCTAGCTTCAGGTGCTAGTGGCCTTACGGTCGTGGAAGTTCAAGTCTTCTCCTGGGCACCATATTCGCAATAAAAAAGGCCAGCTCGAGAGAGCTGGCCTTTTTTATTGTCCACACCATTGTCCGCACCGGTATGTAGTACCGAAACGGATCAGCGCAGGCGGGTCACTGGGTACCCCAGTGACCTCTGCCGATCAGTTGCCGCCAACCGCCATAGGCTGCTTGCGGCGGCGCTCATCCTCACCCTCGTCCATCGGCACCAGCTCACCACCCAGCAGGCGCACTTCCGGCAGGTTCAGTACGTCGATGCCGAGACTGTAGGGCGTTACTTCACTGAAGATACCCGGGTCCAGTTGGGCAATGTCATCCACCGGATTCTGGATAACAGACTTCAATCCCTGCGAAGTCTGGGCACTGGCGATGGAGGCATTCTTGTTGCCCGTTGCCGTGAATTCCGGCTGTTGCCCCAGGAACGCGGGATCAAAGTAATTGAGTGCCACCAGATCCACGGTTCCGGTGGCATCCATCCGCAGCGGCTTGATGACTTCACCGACATTGCCCCACACGTGCGGCTCATATCCCAGCACGATATTGCCGGCGGTAATGTGGGTATCGCGGAAATTCGCCGCCTTCAGCAAACCGAATGAGGAACTGGCGAGTGAAACATTGCCCCGCCCCGCATTGATCTGGCCGATCTCCAGGTCGTCTTTCTCAAGCACAGTCACATTGATATCGCCCGCGCTGGATCTCACGGAGAGCGATTGCAGCTCGGACTCGATATCCAGATCCCCCGCCAACGTGAGGTCCGCAGCGAGAGCCCGCAGCGAACCGCCAATGGTTGCCGCTGAACTGCTCTGCAGGGTCAGATCGCCATCGGCATTGTATTCAAGCGCCATCCCCGCAGCCGCGAAGTTGACCCCCGCGCTGTCTTGCGACGCAGTGAAGTCCAATTGCTGGCTGGTGACCAGATTCAGGCCGCCTGTGGTATCGCGCAGCTGCTCAAACCCGGTAAAAGCGAACTCGCCCACCGTGTTACGCGCGGTGCTACTGCCAGTAATCCGCCACTGCTGGCCGGCCAGCTGCATCACCAGCTGATCACTACCCGCACCGGCGGAGAGTGTTGCCGGCTGGGTGCCGGCGAGGATCTGCACCTGGTCATCCCCATCGCCCAGCAGCAGGGAGTTGAGCAGCGCGCCATTCATGTAGACGATGTCGTTGCCGGCACCGGTGTCCAGCGCGCTCAGTGCACCGCCATTCAGATTGAAGGTGTCGGCGCCCGCGCCGGCAACGATCTGCTCAAAACCGCTAAAGGCCAGTGAAGACTGCCCGTCGCTCAGGGTTCCAGACCTACTGTCCAGGGTCCAGCTCAACTCCGCATCCACGCCGTGGAGTGTGTCGTCACCGCTGCCGGCGGCGATAGATTGGAGCCCGGCGAAATCCACGCCGCCGATATTCAGGCTCGTCGGAGAGGACAGGAAATAATCGGTGGCAAACGCCGGCCCGGCATAGGCGCCAGTGTTCTGGACCTGCTCAATGTTTTCGAACAGTACGGTAATGCTTTCCAGCGTCGCCAACGCGGCTCCATCCACCAGTGCGCCACCCTGGGCAACAGAGGCCCAATTCTGCCCGCTGCCGCTGACCGAATCTCGGCCACCGCCGGCGTCCACGCTGGCGATGCCTTCGAAGCCAATACCCGAAACGGCGATCTCACCGTTCGCATTGAGGGCAAAAGCTTCATCGGCAGAGGAACCGAGGAGCGTGTCGGAGCCCCCGTTGCCCTCCACGGCGCCGATACCACTGAACTGAATACCAGCGGTACTCAGCTCACCATCCACACCGGTCAACGCAAACTTCTCAGCAGCACTGGTTCCGGTAAGTACTGCGTTATCGGCATTTACACGGTCAATCCCATGGAAGGCTACGCCGTTGGCACTCACCTGCCCGCCGCTGGCGAGCTGCCAATTGCCCGCGCTGCTGGTGACCTCATTGCCACCTTCACCACCGGCGTACACTTCCGCAACGCGGTCGAATATGAGTCCGAAGACTGAAATCTCTGCACCGTCAGCACTCAGGAAAAAGCTCTCGGAAATGTCGTTCTGGCTCGCATCCACCAAGGCCGCATCGGTTCCGATCTGCTCAATGGCGCTGAAAGTGATTCCGGATACCGAGGCGCTGCCCGCTGTGGAGCCCAGCTCCCAGCGCTCGCCGCTCTCCGTTTCCACACGATCGGTACCGGCGCCCGCCCTCACCGACTGGATATCCGCAAACGCGATCCCCCCCGCCTGCACGCTTCCGTCGCTTGCAAGCACATACAGGGAATCGCTATCTGCACCCTGAATTACACCACTGCCTCCGGTGACCTGTTCAAGACCAGTGAACGCAATCTCAGCATGGGTCAGTGACCCGGATTCCGGACTGAGCAGCCAGTCGTGGCTGGCATCGCCCGCAACGGTATCCGATCCTGCACCTGCAGCTACCGCAGAAACTCCACTGAAATTCATGCCACTTGTGGACAATGAATTAGTACCGGATACGGTAAATACATCATCGCCACTGGTTCCGGTCAGCGCGCCGGTGTCAGAAACAGAGGTCACGCCGGAAACGAAGATTCCACCACTGGTGGCTTCACCCGCCCCCTCCACAGTGACGCCGTTCCAGGCCTGCAAGTTGGTGCTGCCATCCAGAGTCAGGCTTTTGAGCCCCGTGAAACTGACGGTACCGGAGGTGACACTGCCATTTGCGGTAATTTGCGCATTATCTTGCCCACTTACCGCGAGGCTCGCATTCTGCCCCTGGAACAGCTCGATACCTGCAAAGCGAATACCGTCGTGTTGCACACCGTTGTCGGCATCCAGCTCATAGCCGTGATCAGCACGGGAGAGCACTGTGTCATCTCCGGTACCGGCAGCGACCGACGTCAGACCGCTGAATGCGATTCCATAGGCTCTCAACGCCCCCGCGCCCGATAGGACAAACGTATCGGCGCCACTGGAACCCGCCAGCGCCGCGGCAGTTACACTATCGATTCCGCTAAAGTTGATACCACTGGTATTGATCCCACCGACAGCTGCCGCGAGGGCAACCTCGGCAATGGCACTCACATGGTCGGTGCCGCCTGCGGCGCCAATCGAGTGAATACCATTAAACGTGACATCACCTATCCCAACCTGATTCGTGCCGAGCACCGCGAAATTATGCCCGCTGGCGTGCCCCTGAATGTGCTGACCACTGCCTAAGAAATCCTCAACGCCGAAAATGTCGAGCCCCCCATAGCCTACACTTGCCGCGCCGGATGCCAGCACCCAATCGCGCTGAAGTTCACTTTCGAATCTATCCCTGCCCGCCGCGCCGTCAATCCTCCCAGAAATGCTGAACTTCAGAGAAGTTGCAGAATTTGCAGAAGTTGCAGAATTTGCAGTGACCCAACCATCTTCGCCCTGCTTAAACACATCGTCACCGGAGGTACCTGTCAGACTTGTTGCCGATGCCTGTGCGATATGGGAAATCTTCAGGTCACCTGCGGTGAACACCTCAGGCTTAGCATGCAGAGCAAGGCCACCACTGAATTCCGAAGCCAGCAACTGGTCGGCTCCGCCACCGCCATCCAGCGACTCCATACCACTCACATCTATGGACGCGACCGTGATACTGCCGTCGCTGTTCAGGGTGAACACATCAGCGTTACCGGTACCCACAAGCCCCGCATCAGCAGCTACCTTAAGTATTTCAATTTGCTTGAAAGTAACACCCTTACCTTCCGCACTTTTTTCACCCACGATGGTCCAGTCCATGCCACTCGCACCGATTACGGTATCCTCGCCGCCCTTGGCATCGACCTGGGTAGTCTCACTGATTTCATAGCCGTTAATGGTCACGATGCCATGCTCGTCAATCGACAGCTCGTCTTTCCCTTCAGTGGCCTCAAGCGCATTGGCGGTGATTTTGTCGATATCGTAAAACTGAATCGAGCGGCTCTCGACATAGCCTTCTTCACTTAGCCTGGCGGAAGAGCCCCTGGCAATCAGACTGTTGGTTCCGTCTTTACCCCGCACTTCGCTCAACCCGGAAACCGTCAGCTCCGCAATCGAAACGGTTTTGGCTCCCGTTACCTCGAAGCTGTCATCACCACTGTGCCCATCGAGTCTCGCAACCTCGGCGGAATTCAATTCCCGGAAGAGCAGCCCATCACCCGTCGTCAGTTCACGATCGGTTCCCGTCAGGGCGAGTGCCGTGTTGTAGCCCAAGGCATCGAGATGATCGCCAGTGTCCGAGCCATTCCCTCTGACCGAGGTCAACCCACGGAATACCATATCCTCGACCTGAACCTCGGCATCCGCTGCGGAGTTGCCGGTCAGGGTGAAGGTGTCGTCGCCGGCCGTGCCCACCAGACCCGCATTGTTGGCGACGAGGTTGCGGAAGCCATCGAACCGGATTCCACTGTTGCTCGCACTGTCCGAATCTTGCAACTGCCAGTCGATCGCCGCCAACCCGGTGGCGATATTGCCTGTGCCCCCGGCGGTGATTGTCGTTACACCGGAAAAATCAATGCCCCGCGCCGCAACCTCGCTGTTGGCCTGCACGACGAAATTATCCGCCTGAGTACTGCCCCGCAGACTGTCAGCGATGGCGGTTGAGATACCGGTGAAAGTTGCCCCACCAGCCTCCACTTCACCGTTGTTGCCGGTAAGTGCCAGTCCGGCAGAGAAGTTGCCGGCATTGAGATGATCACCATTGACCGAGCCATTCCCACTGACCGAGGTCAACCCACTGAATACCATATCGTGGACCTGAACCTCGGCATCCGCTGCGGAGTTGCCGGTCAGGGTGAAGGTGTCGTCGTTAGCCGTGCCCACAAGGCCTGCATTGTTGGCGACAAAGTTGCGGAAGCCATCGAACCGGATCCCACTGTTGCTCGCGCTGTCCGGGTCTTCCAGCTGCCAGTCGACCGCCGCCAACCCAGTGGCGATATTGTCTGTGCCGCCGGCGGTGATTGCCGTTACGCCGGTGAACCCGATGCCCCGCGCCGCAACCTCGTTGTTGGCCTGTACGACGAAATTATCCGCTAAGGCACTGCCCCGCAGACTGCCAGAGATGGCGGTTGTGAGACCCGTGAAGGTTATTTCACCAGCATCCACTTCACCGTTGTTGCCGGTAAGCGTAAGTCCGACAAAGAAGTTGCTGGCATCGAGACCATCGCCATTGACCGAGCCATTCCCTCTGACCGAGGTCAACCCACTGAATACCATATCGTGGACCTGAACCTCGGCATCCGCTGCGGAGTTGCCGGTCAGGGTGAAGGTGTCGTCGCCAGCCGTGCCCACCAGACCCGCATTGTTGGCGACGAGGTTGTGGAAGCTATCGAACTGGATTCCACTGTTGCTCGCACTGTCCGAGTCTTCCAGCTGCCAGCCGACCGCCGCCAATCCGGTGGCGATATTGTCTGTGCCGCCGGCGGTGATTGTCGTTACACCGGAAAAATCAATGCCCCGCGCCGCAACCTCGCTGTTGGCCTGCACGACGAAATTATCCGCCTGAGTACTGCCCCGCAGACTGTTAGCGATGGCGGTTGAGATACCGGTGAAAGTCGCTCCACCAGCCTCCACTTCACCGTTGTTGCCGGTAAGTGCCAGTCCGGCAGAGAAGTTGCTGGCATTGAGATGATCACCATTGACCGAGCCATTCCCGCTGACCGAGGTCAACCCACTGAATACCATATCGTGGACCTGAACCTCGGCATCCGCTGCGGAGTTGCCGGTCAGGGTGAAGGTGTCGTCGTTAGCCGTGCCCACAAGGCCTGCATTGTTGGCGACAAAGTTGCGGAAACCATCGAACCGGATCCCACTGTTGCTCGCACTGTCCGAGTCTTCCAACTGCCAGTTGACCGCCACCAATCCGGTGGCGATATTGTCTGTGCCGCCGGCGGTGATCTCCGTTACACCGGTAAAATCAATGCCTCGCGCCGCAACCTCATTGTTGGCCCACATGACGAAATTATCCGCCTGGGTACTGCCCCGCAGACGGCCAGCGATGGCAGCGGAGGTAAAGCCAGAGAAGATAAGGTCATCGGCCTTGAACTGCAGATCGGTACCGGTAAGTGTCAGGCCATTGGTGAACGCGGAGGCATTGAGTTCTCCGTTGCCACCCCGCGCGGTAACCGACGCCATTTGATCGAAACTCATGCCGTGAACACTAACCCGGCCATTGTTGCTCAACTCAAAGGATTCGCCACCGATGTCATCTGCCAGGAAGGCGCCGGCGTAATCGAAGGTTTCGATACCGTAGAAGCTGAGTCCTCGGCTTTGGGCTTCCACCGCGACAATATTGCTGCCTCCTTGGTCCTGCAGCTGTAGCAGGAGCGTATCTGCCGTCACACCGGCTGCCGCAGTCACCGTATCGGTACCGATATCACCGTGGAGTTGCTGCAGGCCGGTGAAGGTCATCTTGTTCCCATCCGGCCCGACTTCTACAGCGGAGCCTGTCAGAGTAAATGCCGTACCGCTCTCTGCTGCCGTCAACCTTGTGGCTTCAGCTGAGCTAAAGCTGGAGAAGGTAAGATTGCCGGCCTGGAACTGACGATCAGTGCCGGTGAGTGTCAGGCCGCTTGCGAACGCGGTGGCATTCAGCGAATTCTCTCCTCCCCGGCCATTGACGGAGAAGAGGTCGGTGAACATCAGACCGTTGATGCCGACATGGCCATCAGCGGTGATCGTAAAGGCATCACCGCCGGTTTCCCGGCCCAGCAATTCGCCACTATTGGTCACAACTTGCCAGTTGCCGGTGAAATCTATGGACTCGTGCGATGCGCCGCCCTCGATAACCTCCCAACTACCGCTACCGCTACCGCTTACCCGGCTGCCGTCAGCCCCCGCCACCAGATCAAGCTGATTTAGAAAAAGAGATGTACCAACTCTCGCTTGGTTACTTCCCAGAATCGTCAGCTCAGCACCACTCACCTGTAGCTCCACGCGCGATGCATCGACACTGCTAAGCCCTGAAAATGTGATACCGTCTTTGCCGGTTTTCACTTCGCCGCCCAAAGAGTTCGTCAATAACAACGCAGTATCGCCCAGCGCCAGAGCATTCAAGTTGGTGCCACCTCTGACCTCTGACAAGTCGCCAAACTTGATGCCATCGACCTGAACCTGCTGTGTACTGCCGTCGGTGAGCAGCTCATAAGTACTACTTTCGATACCGTTGAGAATCGGTGCATCCGCATTCACAAAACCAGTGAAGGTAAGGTCATCGGCCTTGAACTGCAGATTGGTACCGGTAAGTGTCAGGCCATTGTTGAACGCAGAGGCATTGAGCTCTCCGTTGCCACCCAGCGCGGTAACCGAAGCCATTTGATCGAAACTCATGCCGTGAACACTAACCCGGCCATTGTTGCTCAACTCAAAGGTTTCGCCACCGATGTCATCTGCCAGAAAGGCGCCGGCGTAATCGAAGGTTTCGATATCGTAGAAGCTGAGCCCCCGGCTTTGGGCTTCCACCGCGACAATGTTGCTGCCCCCCAGATCCTGCAGCTGTAGCAGGAGCGTATCTGCCGTCACACCGGCTGCCGCAGTCACCGTATCGGTACCGATACCACCGTGGAGTTGCTGCAGGCCGGTGAAGGTCATCTTGTTCCCATCCGGCCCGACTTCTACAGCGGAGCCTGTCAGAGTAAATGCCGTACCGCTCTCTGCTGCCGTCAACCTTGTGGCTTCAGCTGAGCTAAAACCAGAGAAGATAAGGTCATCGGCCTTGAACTGCAGATCGGTACCGGTAAGTGTCAGGCCATTGGTGAACGCGGAGGCATTGAGCTCTCCGTTGCCACCCAGCGCGGTAACCGACGCCATTTGATCGAAACTCATGCCGTGAACACTAACCCGGCCATTGTTGCTCAACTCAAAGGATTCGCCACCGATGTCATCTGCCAGGAAGGCGCCGGCGTAATCGAAGGTTTCGATATCGTAGAAGCTGAGTCCCCGGTTTTGGGCTTCCACCGCGACAATGTTGCTGCCCCCCAGATCCTGCAGCTGTAGCAGGAGCGTATCTGCCGTCACACCGGCTGCCGCAGTCACCGTATCGGTACCGATACCACCGTGGAGTTGCTGCAGGCCGGTGAAGGTCATCTTGTTCCCATCCGGCCCGACTTCTACAGCGGAGCCTGTCAGAGTAAATGCCGTACCGCTCTCTGCTGCCGTCAACCTTGTGGCTTCAGCTGAGCTAAAGCCAGAGAAGATAAGGTCATCGGCCTTGAACTGCAGATCGGTACCGGTAAGTGTCAGGCCATTGGTGAACGCGGAGGCATTGAGCTCTCCGTTGCCACCCAGCGCGGTAACCGACGCCATTTGATCGAAACTCATGCCGTGAACACTAACCCGGCCATTGTTGCTCAACTCAAAGGATTCGCCACCGATGTCATCTGCCAGGAAGGCGCCGGCGTAATCGAAGGTTTCGATACCGTAGAAGCTGAGTCCCCGGTTTTGGGCTTCCACCGCGACAATGTTGCTGCCCCCCAGATCCTGCAGCTGTAGCAGGAGCGTATCTGCCGTCACACCGGCTGCCGCAGTCACCGTATCGGTACCGATACCACCGTGGAGTTGCTGCAGGCCGGTGAAGGCCATCTTGTTTCCATCCGGCCCGACTTCTACAGCGGAGCCTGTCAGAGTAAATGCCGTACCGCTCTCTGCTGCCGTCAACCTTGTGGCTTCAGCTGAGCTAAAGCCAGAGAAGATAAGGTCATCGGCCTTGAACTGCAGATCGGTACCGGTAAGTGTCAGGCCATTGGTGAACGCGGAGGCATTGAGCTCTCCGTTGCCACCCAGCGCGGTAACCGAAGCCATTTGATCGAAACTCATGCCGTGAACACTAACCCGGCCATTGTTGCTCAACTCAAAGGATTCGCCACCGATGTCATCTGCCAGGAAGGCGCCGGCGTAATCGAAGGTTTCGATACCGTAGAAGCTGAGTCCTCGGCTTTGGGCTTCCACCGCGACAATATTGCTGCCTCCTTGGTCCTGCAGCTGTAGCAGGAGCGTATCTGCCGTCACACCGGCTGCCGCAGTCACCGTATCGGTACCGATATCACCGTGGAGTTGCTGCAGGCCGGTGAAGGTCATCTTGTTCCCATCCGGCCCGACTTCTACAGCGGAGCCTGTCAGAGTAAATGCCGTACCGCTCTCTGCTGCCGTCAACCTTGTGGCTTCAGCTGAGCTAAAGCCAGAGAAGATAAGGTCATCGGCCTTGAACTGCAGATCGGTACCGGTAAGTGTCAGGCCATTGGTGAACGCGGAGGCATTGAGCTCTCCGTTGCCACCCAGCGCGGTAACCGACGCCATTTGATCGAAACTCATGCCGTGAACACTAACCCGGCCATTGTTGCTCAACTCAAAGGATTCGCCACCGATGTCATCTGCCAGGAAGGCGCCGGCGTAATCGAAGGTTTCGATATCGTAGAAGCTGAGCCCCCGGCTTTGGGCTTCCACCGCGACAATATTGCTGCCTCCTTGGTCCTGCAGCTGTAGCAGGAGCGTATCTGCCTCGACTCCATCTTCAGCGATCACTAAATCAAAGCCAGCATTACCCTCTATGCTACTGATACCGGAAAATTCAACACCCAGATAACTGAGACCGGAAGCGGTGAGGGTGAATTCGTCTGCATTGGCGGTACCCTCGATACTGGAACCGCTTGCCGCCGTGATCTGGCTGGCACCATGGATCCGGGCGATTTCGCCATCCGTATCCGACACAGACAGCGCACCGTCGACCAGATTTCCAGTGCCCCCGTCGATGACGCCTTTCAGATTCTGGCTTGTAGACAATCCACTAATATCAAACTCCGCTATGCCCCCGACATTGGTGATTTCAATCGTATCGACCGATGTGATGCTGCCAAGCACACTGGAAGAATCCGTTTCATCTGTAGAATCTCCAACAGTAAGGCTAAAAGCACCGGCCTGTACTTCGCCAGAGTTCCTCATTCCTCTCGCCGCGGAAACCTCAACAAGCCCTCCTGAGAGCCTATCCCCCCTGATGGCATGGATTGATCCCTCATTTACCACTTCGCCAGTGGCAATCAGCTCAATCTTTCCTGCCCCACCTTCCGGACTAGGCGCCGACTCAGCAATCAGCTCACTACTTCCAGTTAGGTTTACCGCCGCAACCGATTCACCATCGTAAGATGAGGCGGACAGGCGGATTACACCGCCGGATTCAGTTATACCTCTCGCGGTAATGACACCGCTATTATTGATCGCGGCCTCGGCAAATCCATCGGCTACTCTGGCCTCCATGACCACATTTGCCGCATTGATGCTTCCAGTATTCTGAATTGCGTATTCCGCGATATCACTTTGGAACTCTTCAACAAATTCATCCCTGTTAATTTCAACCCCAATGAGCCCATTTGCATCCAGGGAAAGTACTGCCTTGTCGGCAGAATAAAAATTCACATTACCGGCGATCAGGTCACCCGCAACGCCCTGATTTATATCCGCGAAATTCTTAACACTCTTGCCGATAAGGGTCACGCCGTTGGGCGCTATAATTTGTCCGTCCGTGTTGACGATACCTACATCGCCCTCAACATTTTCTAGAATTTCAAATGTAAAGTTTTCGCCGACGCCTGATATATTGCCATCGAGCGCCGAAAGAGTAAGCGCCTGAACGTTTACCGTGGCATTTTCACCAAAAAGAATTCCTCTTGGGTTGACCAATACTACATGACCATTGGAAATAACATTTCCACTGATATCTGTCGTGCCCGTGAGAACCTTATTAACAATAATAGAGGATGCCTGGGCATCGTTGAGATTCCCTCCAAAGCGAAAGGTAACGCTGTCGCCCTCAAGAACATCGAAAGAATCCCAGTCAATCTTTCCAAATTTTCCGTCAATCTGATAAATAGCATCGCTGCCCGATTCAATCTCACTTACGTTACCAGTCGCAGAATTTATCGTTCCAGGCGCAGCCACGACCGAGTTGGTTGTAATCAAACCAAGGCATGTCAACTTCGCCACTTCTACTGCGATCGCGAGAGAACTTTTCTTCATGTTCATGATATTTTGCCGATTATCTGCGAGGTAGTGTCACTTGCACCACCGGATTCGTTTGACAAGAAGTGTGTTACTGCAGGAAATAGGAGAAGTCCGCATAAACCGTCGGATCGTCCGCATTATCTCCAGCGCCATCGATGGACGACTTGGACATGGTTGGCCAGGCCACAGAAAGCTGGCTTGCCCAGTTTTCGCTCCAGCTGAACTTGAACAGGAACCCCGCTCCGGAAAATGCGGCCCAGTCGTTGGCGAGCTCGGCCTCGAAATTATTGACCACGCCGTAACCTGCATCGGCGATTAGCGCAACCTGCAACATATCATTCAGACGATTGCCGAAAATTCTCGGGTTGATTGCATCGGGGAAGGCCGGGTACCACTCCGCGGAAACCAATCCCGCCTGGTCGGCAGAAAAATCGCGTACATCAAATGCGCGTACACCGTTGGCACCGCCGAGGGAGAATTGTTCAAATGCGGGCAGGCCATCCTCGCTGTACTGCCAGCGGCTCTTTACAATCAGCCTCGCCTTGGAATCTGCAAAGGGCATAGGTAGAAACAGCAGGGAGCTTGTTTCTGCGGCGAATTTTTCGAAGTCGGAAGCTGTTTCCAGTTGCGTCAGGCCGGAGTAACTGTCCAGCTCTCCATACTGCACCTTGGCATTGACCACATTCAGCATCGGGACCACACCACCTGACAGGTGGTCGAGGTACACACCTACCTCTCCGCCTACCGCGTGATCCCACTGATCCAGAATCGGCGTTATTGATGTGAGTTCGGATTTTTTATCCGTCAGGCTGAAAAATCCGGAAATATTAAAGTCACGGGAGCGCTTGAATTTATGCTCCACACTCAGGGCGTAGCTTTCGTTAACACCTTCGAGCTGCAGCAGGTTGATGAAATTCCCCTTATCTTCAACATCCTGGATTTTGAACTGGTTATAGTCCGCAGAAACCTGTACTCGGGTCCTGGGACTGAATACCGGAAGGCTGTATTTGAATTGCCCCAGGTTCGAACCAAAGCCAGAATCAAAGCTGTCGATACCCGCCGATTTCAGATAACCCACCGTCAGTTCATCGCCGATGCCCAGAGGGTTGAACCAATCCACCGACGTGAAAATCCGGTTGTCACCGGTAAAGACAGACCCGTGGTTGTCCATACGGGTGACAAGGCGCCAGGAATTTTCGTCCCGCACTTTCAAGTTGAGGCGGGTCTCACCCGGATTGTCACCGGGGCTGAAGTAGCCGGTCACATTCAGGGCCGGCAGGTCATTCAGGAGGTAAAGTGACTCCTCGATATCCTTGTGATTGACCAGTTTTCCCTGCTGACCTGCAAAGGCAGAGGCCAGTTGCCTTTCCTTGTACTCCTTATTGTCATGCACGGATATCTGACCAAGGATGCCCTCCTGCACTGAAAACGTCACAATACCGTCCTTGACTTCCTGTGCCGGAATCTGGACCTGAGCGAGGAAGAGCCCCTGCTGCCGGTAGAACCGTGTCAGCTCCGCGGCGATATCTTCCAGATCGACATAACTCAATCCGCGCTGCGCATTCTGACGCTCAAGTACATTGACCAGTTTGCGCAACTCCCTGGGTCCGAGGCTGTCGGGCGCGTAGCGCGCGCCCATACCATCCAGCAACAGGGCGATTTCTTTCAGGTTGTCGACGGTGTATCCCGCGGCGACAATCTTGTCTTCCTGCATGTACTTCACACGCAGCTCTTCAGCCTTTTCTTCGATTATTTTCCGCTCGATCCCAAACTCCGGATATTCCACGAGTCGGTGAAAGCGGAATTCGCGCACGGAAATACGCGGGCCAATTTCCCGTCCAGACACCTCCGGGATATCGGTATCAAGGTTAGGGTCACGGGCCTCCTTTGCTCGCCGTTCAAATTCCTCCGCAACGTCGGCATCATCAACGTGGGGGATGTCCTGCTCAAACGCCTGTTTGACACGGCTTCTGAAGCCACTGTCGCCATCATCGGCAACGACCACCGAGGATGAGAACAAGAGCCCCCACACTGAGCCCCACAACAGTCCTTTGTTCTTCAACGCCACATTCCCCCCTTGGAACATTCAATACTCGATTGCGAGGCGCCAGTGCAAATCTCCGGACGGCGCACTCGCTTCAGAACCTGATCGGAAGTCTTACCCGGCAATCAACGCACCAGGTCTCTTACTACCCGGAATCCGGTAAATTCGTCCGGTGTGCCGCTGTGTAGCGTTTTTGACGTAACCAGGCAACGACTCATCGCATCCTGCC
This sequence comes from Microbulbifer sp. SH-1, assembly GCF_011326135.1. Classification (NCBI taxonomy): domain Bacteria; kingdom Pseudomonadati; phylum Pseudomonadota; class Gammaproteobacteria; order Cellvibrionales; family Microbulbiferaceae; genus Microbulbifer; species Microbulbifer sp. SH-1. The sequence goes on from NZ_CP046948.1 coordinate 2,981,487, forward strand.
GGCTTCCGCCCGCGGCAATCAGCTGTTGATCTACCCCCAGCACCCACTCCTGTACATTGCCGACAGCATTGACAATGCCAAAGGGATTTGCGGTTCCTGTATTCGCGGCAACAAGCTCTCGACCTTTTTCGATACCGCCATAACGCAGATAGCAATTGCGATCGGATACTTCCGCTTCGCCGTTGGCACTGGCGGCCGCGAACCACTCGGACTCGGACGGCAGCCGATAATTGCGACGGGTCTCGCTGCTCAACCACTGAATAAATTGTTCCGCCTGATCACGGCTGATGCGGTTCACCGGCAGTACTTCCGAGTCAAGATCGAGATCACCGCACTCCCCCAGGACCCCACAGAAGCGCGCAAATTCCGCGTTGGATACCTCGTACTTTCCTACGGCCAGAGGGCGACCGCCGGCGCCATTGACGACAACCAGCTCCGGCCCATGCCCACCAGAGCGCATCGGGTCCGCACAACTGTAGCGATCGCCGCGCGCACCGCTGCCGGGGCGAAGATGTGCACAGTAATCAATATCAAGCTGTGCCAGCTGCGGCTGCGCCGGCAACAATGCCTGCGCTTGTTTAAGAAGTGCTTCCGTGTGCTCTGGACTCTTTAGAGCAAGCCCCGAAAAACAGGTGCTCAGCTCATCGGCTACCACAGGCCTCAACACCTGTGCCTTTGCCCGATCAATACTGGCAAGGCGGTTCAACCCTTCCCCAACCGCAGCAACCTGCATACCAAAATCACATCGCAGCGCGCTCTCCATATCATCCAGCACAAGATTGATCTGGCGTTGTTTTTCCTGAGCAGCAATGCGCTGCTGAGCCCTGAGCTCCTCCTGACGCAGACGCTCCGCTTCGCGCTCTGCGGCGAGACGCTCTGCCTCCAGACGCTGGCGCAGCTCCTCGCGCTCCTGCGCAAGTTGCGCACGGATTTCATCAGCCCCCTCCACCTGTTCGTTCCAGCTGGCTGCTCGCCCGAGCATTTCCTCTGCCGGTTCAAGATTTCCCAGTGTCAACTGCCCGGTAGATGCCGCAATAAACAAGTCCGAAACCTGGCGGTGCACGGAGTCAGGAAACTGGCTGTCTTGCGGGTTCAGCTCGATATATTCCTGCAACTCCACACGCAGATCGCGCTCCCATGACGGCGTCAGGACACTCAGCCCCAGTAATCGGTTGATCGCCTCACGCTTGTCGGAAATACGGCGTTCCAGCAGCTCCTGCTGTAGTTTTTTCTCAAGCTCGATCTTGACCCGCTGCTGCTCCGCCGTATTTTCCTGCTCGAGGTGGGTATACCCGATTCCACCCGCGACCAGCGTCGCCACAAACAAACTGCCAAATGCCCATTTCCAGCCTCTTTTGCCGAAGAACTGCTGAACAAATCGTTCTACGGTCGCAGTCCGCTGTTGTCTCTGGAACGCGAGTGCCGATTCAATAGCCCGCCACTGGCGACGGCTCAGAGAACGGATGCGCTTTGGCTTGAGCTTTTGCTCAAATGCTTTATCGGCGGGAACTTTGCCAAAAGGGTGGCGGCCGCTGAATAATTCGTAAGCGACACAACCCAGTGCATACACATCATCACAGGGCTGGGGTTCGCTGCCATTCAGCATTTCGAGGCTGGCATACGCGGGAGTCAATGCCCCCAGAGTACCGGCATCGAATATAGTCTTCTCTCCAGCTTTGCTGGCGATCCCGCCTTCCGAGACCGCGCGAGCAATACCGAAATCAATGACTTTCGCCCCCTTCTTGCGGGTGACGAAAATATTTCCCGGCTTGAAATCCGAGTGCACAATTCTGTGGGAGTGGGCGTAAATCAGTGCCTGAGAGACATCTCGCAGCACGGACGCTGCACGCTCTTTTTCAAGACCAACGTCTGCATGCTCCCGCAGTAGCTTGTCGAGCGGCGCCCCCTCGAGAAACTCCATAGTCATGAATACCCGATCGCCTTCGCGGTCGAAGTCGAACACGGTCACGATGTTGGGATGTGCCAGCGTCTGGGATTTTCGCGCTTCGCGCTGCAGGGAGATAAACGCGTCGGGGTGCTTCTGGAAATCTTCATTCAGAAGTTTGATGGCCACGTAGGGATCGCTGTCACTGGCCTCCAGCTTGCGGCGATCCAACGCTTTGTACACAGCCCCCATCCCACCGACACCGAGAAGCTTGTCGAGTTCGAAGCGCCCCTTGATCACCGTTTTTGTAACGGCGCCCTCACGGGAAGTGGACGGCTCGAAATGAACGGCTTCGCGGGGCCTGGGCAGCTGGCCCGCGGGGCTCACAGAGTCGACAATGACGGTTGCGTCAGCTGCCGTCTCGGAAGCTGCACCCGGGCCCGTTGGAATCAATCCCGGATTTACACCGACAGGAGGGTGATCATTGGCACCGGTTCGCTCATGACCGACAAAAACCGTTACATCGGAATCGTCACATGCCGACAACGCCTCTCCGGCCTTTTTGACTATGCGGGTTTTGTCATTCACAACCATCTCCCTGGTGCAGATATGCAGTGCTTCCCGTCACTGCCAGGATTAAGACATCTTTACGACAACGCGACACAACATCATCGCGAGGTTATCGCGCCACCACACATCTGCAGCCGTCAAAACATGACAGGCGTCACAGATGTCTGTGTTTGCAGTGCAGACAGCCAGATTGCTTAAAGCGGCAAATTATAACCAACGCACATTGGCACAACAATTGAAGTCCTCACTGAAACGCAATTAAATCCATTACACGCGCTTACAGAACGGTCCGACACACCCCAAACATCGTACACGCGTACCAAGTACGCGCCACCTATATAGACACCGACATGACGGTACCGGCTGCGAAGCATTCAAAAAAACGTGCCAGAGTCAAACATGACACCGCCGTGTAGTGATAAAAATAATATTTCGAAAAATGGTGCCGGAGTCGAATACCGGAACTTGCGTGACTGCAACGGCAGGCGGCTTTCGGCGTATTAAATTGGTGCCAGAGTCGATTAAATAATTGAAATTACCGGTTTTTTTTTCAATCTTCGTCTGCTTAAATTCGTTTCGCTTGCCAGATCGGCATCACCTGAGCTACTGCATTCGCGGTGGTAAAGGATTCACCACCAAAAAGTCCATACCATATTGAGGGATTAAAAATGGCTATTTACATGAACTTTAATAACAAGGCGCCTGCCGGCAACGTAACCGCAAAGGGTTATGAAGACTGGATCGAAGTTGACAGCTTCAACTTCGGTGTTGGCCGCGGCGTTTCCATGGAAGCCGGTGCCGTTGCCAACCGTGAAGCCACTCGCCCCAGCATCAGCGAAGTGACTGTGACCAAGCGTATCGACGCTGCATCCGGCGGTTTGTTCAAGGCTTCTGTAACCGGCGACGAAGGCGTTAAAGTTGAAATCCACGTGGTTCAAACCGGCGCCAAATCTGTTGAAAAATACGCCGTTTACAAACTGGAAGACGTGCTGGTGTCCTCATACAGCATGACTGCCTCAGCCGGCGGTGCCCCCTCCGAGTCGCTCTCCCTGAGCTTTGCGAAGATCGAAGCCGAGCTGAATCACGCCGACAAAACCAACAAGAATCCGAAAAACATGCGTGTTGGGTACGATCTCACCACTGCAACTCCGCTCTAATCGGAAATTTGTTGTACCGGGCCGGGCGCGCAGTAGTCCACTGCGCCTCCGGCCTTTGCCGTTGAACACCGTTGAACTTGCAGTCGAATGCGTGCCTCCAAAGTGCGCCTTCAGGAAGCCGGCACCTATAGGGAATTGGGCCTGATATGTCTTCTATTAATCAAGAAAAACGCATGATCCGGACGAAATGTCCGCTGGGCAAAGATATCTTTATAGCCACCGCGTTAACTGGCGAAGAACATATATCCAAACCATACCGGTATCAGATTTCTCTACTGTCAGACAACCACGATATCGCGCAATCCGATATCGTCGGCAAGCCCTTCACCGCGAGTATTCACTACAGCGAAACCGAGCGTCACATTGACGGCTTTATTACGCATTTTTCCATGCACGATGTGAACCCGGAAGGAATGCGCCAGTATATTGCCGTGATCCAACCTGGTCTCTGGTTTACCAATCTGGCAGGCGAAAACCGGATCTTCGAGAAGAAGTCCGCAAAAGACATTATTAAGGAAGTACTCTCCAAGTATGGCAAGGAGATCAAGTTCAGCGAGAAGCTAACCGCAGAGTATATCGCCCGGGAGTACTGCGTACAGTTCAATGAAACCGATTTTCAGTTTATAACCCGCCTGATGGCTCAGGAGGGTATTTCCTACTACTTCAAACAGGCCGACGGCAGTCACGAGCTGATCCTCTGTGATGAGCACAAAGATTTCTATGACTGTGCGTCAGAAAAAATCGAGTACGACGGCGGCGGAAGTCATCCACGCAAGAATTCGGTTAGCAGCTGGCATCGGGACTTTCACTATCATGGTGGCGGTTTTGAGTTTCGGGACTATAACGAGTTTACCGTCGACAAAGACAACCTTAAGAGCGTAAAAACGGCCAGCAAGCTCAATGGGGTCGACAGCTATATCCAGAGTCTTTACGGCCTGAACCACTTTGAGGTGGATCGCGAACACCAACACAAATTCAGCGATAGTTATCATGGCGCCCTAGCCAAACGGGCGATAGAAGCACAGGAAAGTCGCTTTGACGTAGGCCACGGCAGTAGTGACTGCCCGCCATTGGCGGCAGGGGGGTGCTTCCAACTAGAGCACACTATCAAATCAGAAAAGGGAAAATATCTGCTGACCTCGGTGCGAATCAACGCTACGGATGGCAACAGCGAAGAATCGTATTTCCGCAATACGTTCACTTGTATTCCTGAAAAGATCACACCGCGACCAGATCCTTTTGTCGGCAGCAACAAGATACTCTACCCGCAGGTCGCTGAAGTAGTCAGTGTAAAAGCGAGCGAATCATCCGGATCAAAGGACCCGTTTACTCAGGTCAAGGTGAAGTTTCCCTGGAATTCGTCCCAGAACAGCTGCTGGGTTCGGGTAATGCAGTCCTTTTCAGGGAAAAGCTGGGGTGCCAACTTTGTCCCGCGCGTTGGCCAAGAGGTTGTTATCAGCTACATCAATGGCGATCCGGAAAGACCGGTGGTCACCGGTGCCGTGTACAACGGAGACAACAACGGGCCCAATTACACCGCCACTCAAAGCGGCTGGAAAACCCAGTACGAAAGTAGCAAGTTCAATGAATTCCGCTTTGACGACAAAGGGGGAGAAGAAGAAATCTATATGGAGGCAGGAAAGGACCACAACTTCCTAATCCATCATGACCAGTCGGGAAAAATTGATAACAACCAGACGCTGGAGATCAAGAAAAACCGCACCTTGACCATTACCGAGGGTAATGAGTCTGTAACGCTCAACAAAGGCAATCAGACAATCAAGCTCGATAGCGGTAATCAGAAACTGGATATTGGTGGTAGCCAGACAATCAGCGTCACTAATGCTATCAAGATCAGTTCCAACGCTTCCATTGAACTCAAAGTTGCGGGCAACAGCATCAAAATATCGCCATCGGGTATCACCATCAAGGGCACTACGCTTTCATGTAAGGGAGACGCTACGGCGGAGGTCGCTGCCAGTGGCATTCTCACGCTGAAAGGCGGACTTACCAAAATCAATTGATGAGGTTGTGCAATGACGGATCTGATAAAAATTCAGGCGACGACAGCCGCAGAATTACTCCAGTACGTGGATATCAGCGAGGAAGCCAGCGGCTATGTGATACCTGATACCGCACCGGAAATCAGTATCAATCAGCTAATGGAAGCGGGGTTTTTCGCCGATGCCGTTAAGCTTCTGGCGCTTGGCTTACCCAAGCGAGAATCTGTCTGGTGGGCCTGCCTCTGCGCCAGAGATATTCACGGCCCCCAAACGGATGAAGACAATACCGGCGCTCTCGTGGCGGCGGAGAGCTGGGTGAAGAGCCCCACCGAAGAGCGCCGCCTGAATTGCAAAGGGTACGCGGAAAAAACCCGCTACAAGACACCGGCCAGCTGGGCCGCAACGGCTGCAGCCTGGAGCCATGGCAGCCTGTCTGACCCGGGGGAACCCGCTATCGAACCGCCCGCCCATCTCTACGCCCATGCCGTGGCTGGCAGCGTCACCCTGGCGGCGGTACTTTCCAACCCAGTAAATGCGGAGAAATCCTTTCAGCGCTTTTTGCAGCAAGGACTGGATCTGGCACGGGGCGGTAACGGAAAGACAGCAGCGCGTGCCACTGAAAATCAATTGGTGGAGAGCTGAATATGGGCAAGCCTGCATCGCGCATCACGGATTTGCATGTCTGCCCCATGGTGACAGGTACGGTACCCCACGTTGGCGGGCCTATTTTGAGCCCCGGCGGTCCCACTGTGATTATCGGCGGCATGCCGTCGGCGACCGTCGGCAGCACCTGTACCTGCGTAGGGCCACCCGATTCCATTGTGATGGGAAGTACCACGGTGCTCATCTGTAATAAACCTGCGGCACGCATGGGGGATTCTACGGCACACGGTGGAAAAATCGTCGTAGGATATCCGACGGTATTGATCGGCGGATAAAGAGAAGCCCTGCAGTGCAGGGCTTTATCGTTTTTCCAGTATATTATTAGCCATTCACGCGATAGCTGAAATCCCCCTCCTCCGACGCACCGATATGCACACTGGAAATTTCCTCACCTTTCGCCATCTTGTCCAGACATTCACTGGCAAGTGACGGCAGCAATGTCCGGTTCAGGATGACCTCAATATTACGCGCGCCGGTATCCGCTTCCTGGCAGCGAGCCACAATATTGATCAGCACATCCTCGTCGTAGCTGAAGGCTGCACCATAGTGCTCTTTGACACGCTTTTCTATACGTCGCATATTGATTCGGCAAATTTCAACCAGGTTTTCATCGTCCAGCGGGTAGTATGCAATTACATTGGCACGCCCAAGGAAAGCCGGTTTGAACTTCTGCAGCAGATGCGGGCGAATGTTGTCGAGCAGCACTTCCGGTTCTGGTTTTTCTTCCACCTGATTGAAGATTGCTCGGATTGCGTCTTCACCCGCGTTAGACGTCATAATGATCACGGTATTTTTAAAGTCGATATCCCGACCTTCGCCGTCCTTGATGGTGCCCTTATCGAACAGGTTGTAGAAAATATCCTGTACACCAGGGTGCGCCTTTTCCATTTCGTCCAGCAGGATTACCGAATAAGGTTTCCGGCGAGCCGCCTCGGTCAACACGCCACCCTCGCCGTAGCCCACATACCCGGGAGGGGAGCCCAGTAGCATGGATACCTTGTGCTCCTCCTTGAACTCCGACATGTTGATCGTGGTGATACTCTGCTCGCCGCCGAACAATTCATCCGCAAGCGCCAGCGCAGTTTCGGTTTTACCGACACCACTCGTGCCACAGAACAGGAATACACCCACCGGCTTGCGGGGATCAGTCAGGCCCGCGCGCGATGTGCGGATCGCCTGTGCTACGGCCTCTAGCGCATGTGGCTGGCCGATCACCCGTTTGTTCAGACGGTCGGCAAGACTCTGTACGGCGGCGATTTCGTCGCTGACCATTTTCCCGACGGGAATGCCAGTCCAGTTGGCTATCACTTCGGCGATGGATTGCTCATCCACCGCGGGTTGCATCAGCGGTGTGTCGCTCTGAACTTCACGCAATTCGCTGCTGAGGTTTTGCAACTGTTGTTTCAGATCCCCCAACAGCGACGGATCTACGGATCCATCATCCTGTAGCCGGGCAAATTCCTCATCGATTTGGTCACGCAGTGCTTGAATCTGCGCGATGAGCTCCAGTTCCTGGCGCTGCTGATTCTGCAGTTTCTCAAGTTGTTGCTGCGCTTCCAGCTTTTGTGCCTGAAGCTCCTGCAGGTACTCCTCGTGTACACCGCTCGCGGCATTTTCCCGCTGCAGTTTCTCTATGGTTCTGCTCGCGCTGGCAATAATGCGTTGCACATCTTCGATGGCGCCGGGGGTGGCCGACTGGCTCAAAGCCACCCGCGCACAAGCGGTGTCCAGCAGACTTACAGACTTGTCCGGCAATTGGCGGCCGGGAATGTAGCGGTGGGAGAGTTTAACCGACGCCACTACCGCTTCATCCAGAATGCGGACCTTATGGTGACTCTCGAGGGTGCCGGCAATGCCGCGCATCATATCAATTGCTTTGTTTTCATCGGGCTCCTCCACTTTTACCACCTGAAAGCGGCGGGTCAGCGCAGGATCGCGTTCAAAGTACTTCTTGTATTCCGCCCAGGTGGTGGCCGCAATGGTTCGGAGCTCGCCGCGCGCCAGCGCAGGCTTCAGCAGGTTGGCGGCGTCACCCTGCCCCTCCTTGCCTCCCGCGCCGATCATTGTATGCGCCTCGTCAATAAACAGGATGATGGGCTTGGCCGATGCGCGCACCTCTTCAATCACGGATTTCAGGCGGTTTTCAAACTCCCCTTTTACGCTCGCGCCGGCCTGTAGCAGGCCGAGATCCAGAGTTCTTACGCTGACATCCCGCAGAGGTTCCGGCACATCACCGCTGACGATTCGCAGGGCAAACCCCTCCACCACCGCGGTTTTTCCGACCCCGGCTTCACCGGTCAGAATCGGATTGTTCTGTCGGCGGCGGGTGAGGATATCAATGCACTGACGAATTTCCTCATCGCGTCCCAGTACCGGGTCAATCTCTCCTTTAGCGGCCCTGTCGGTAAGGTTGACGGTGTACTTGTCGAGCGCCGGGGCCTTGCTCGCGACTGCAGCCACCGCCGCACCGTCGCCACTGTCAACCGCGCCACTGAGTGCTGAGGACTCACCGCTGCGACCGAACATCGCACGGGCGGTTTCGCGAATGGATTCCGGGGCAACGGCCTTTAACTCCGGGCAGGACTCCAGCAGCTGGCGCCGGGAGGATTCATCCAACAACAGTGCTGCAAGCAGATGCCCGGAGCTCACCGCACGGTGGCCATAATCGATAGACGCGAGCATCCAGCTGTTTTTGGCCGCTTCGACAATCGTAGGCGACAGTGCCGCAGGGCGGCTGCTGCCGGATTTGAAGCGTGCTATCGCGGTTGCCAACTGCCGGGCAACATTCGATGGGTTTACGTCGTGCTTTTCCAGCAGATGGTAGAAATCCGTATCCGACTGATCCAGCAGTTTCAGCAGCCAGTGTTCCAACTCAACATTGTACTGGCTCTGGGCCAGGCACAATCCTGCCGCGCCTTCGAGAGAGTCGCGCATGAATGGCGTCATGGTGTCCACGAGCCGTTTGAGATCTATATTGATCATGGCATGTATTCCCTTATTGGAATCCTTGTTGTTATCAATGAACTACGAACTGATTGTCATGCCGCCGGAAGTACTTCATCCGGCGACACATGATCCGCGCTCAGATTGATTTCCACCCGCTCGTCATACTGGTGATCGCTGGACATATGGGTGTTCCACCCGAGCAAAGGCTGATTGTCATTATCGGTGGCCAGCTGCACCGGTGCGACCTGCCCGGTATAAAGGGAAACCGAAATCTCGAAATCCATTTCGATTCCCGCCGATAGCTGCACAAAAGATTTCAGCGCTTCCAACTTTTCGCTGCCAGGGGCTATGGCCATATGCTCTTCATAGGCCATAGGCTCAATCACTACACGGAACTTGTTCTGCGCCTGAAAGCAGTGCGTACCAAGAATGGTATCGGTACCCAGACGATTGTTTACACCGAGCGGTGCCTCAGGCCCAGGCAGACGGGTCAGAACATCTTCCGGCAATGCATCCCAGCGCCCCTGAAACTGCTCGATGGAGACCTGCAAACCGAAGTACTGCCGGATCATGCTGGCGAGTGCCGCGGCAGAACACTGCTGACGGCCGAGGTGTCCCGCCATGCCATAGAGCGCCTCGTCCGGCATTGGCAGGCGATAGCGCATTTCACTGGTGCCAAGCCCCGCAACGGATGCCAGCGCCTGGCTGAATGCGTCTAGATCTCGCGTGTTGCGCAGACGCGCACTCTCGTAGTTGACCGGCAGCTGATACTTATGCCATGCGCGATAAAACAGAGATATATTTCTGTGGTGAAAAATATCAAGAAAATCTTTCAGCGCCGCATTCTTTTCTTTCAGTTCGCGCTGAACCACCTCTGTCATGTAGTAGGGCATCACACCCTGACTCCCGATCAGCCCTCCAAAGCCGACCTCCATGCACCACTGTTTTTGTAGCTCTTGCTCGCGACGGTGTGCGGCCGGTTGCTCCAATACGTCCGGCGCCATTCCCGCAGATTTGTCCTGCTGATCGTTACTTTCGCTGTTGAGTTCCCGTGAACTCAGCTTGAGCACATCGGCCGCAATAAATGACAGTGATGACTGGGCGTAGAACCGCAATAGCTCGCGTCCGGGCGGTGCACCGCTCGCCAGTTGCTCGGTGGCGAATGCCACCTTTGCTTGCGCACCCGCATTGTCATGTCCGATCAACAACACCGAGCGCTCAAGCGTGCGCACCGCCTGGAAAAATTCGAAGCGGTAAGGAGCCTCTTGCAGCTGCTGGATTACACTAAGGCTTTGTCGCCGGCGCGAGGCGGCCATCGCTTCAATTCTCCATCGCGACCGCTCAAACGAGCAATCAGCCGGGTAAAGGAATTTATCGAACAGTAGAGTCCGAGAAAGCGCTCAATCACACTGGCATACAGCAGTGGACTGGTTCCCGCGAGCATCATTGTATCCAATTCTATAGTGACTTCGGTGCCACGGCAGAGTACAACGCTAGTGTTCACCTGAATTGGTGCGGTGATCGGTCGTGCGTCGAGTTTCAGCAGAGATTCGATCAGGTTTCTGGTGCTGCCGGAATTTCGGAAGTCGTACAGCCGGAAAATCTCCTTCAGCACATCGCAACCCCCGTTTCCGCTCACCGACAGATGATTGAGGTTCAGGTGGGAAATCAGCCGCCAATAGCCCCGATCACGTCGCGGTGGGCGAAGTGTTGCGGTGGGTGGTACTACACAGCTGATCCGTTTGGCCGGTGCATCGCCGTCGACGATGGACAAATACGGCTGCGCGTTCCCCGTAGGTAGCTTCTTCGGCAGATTACGGTTGGTGCAGGTGAGCCTGATATCGAGAGTCTGGTCGCTCACCTGATGAGGGTTGAATTCCAGGTCCACCAGGCTGATATCCACTTCCGACGCCGGTTCATTGCGGTGCTCCCCCTCTACGACATCGCGACGGCGCACAAACCAGAACGCATTTTTTTTAAGGTTGTGCTGGCTGTGCTGAATGCCATAGAACGGTCTGTAGCGGGTTGTTTCGCCACTGGCGGCAGTGGCATTAACGTCGTCGACGGAATATACCTCAAGGCCATCGGCACGCCTTACATCCGGTACCACATGGTAAGAGTACTGGGTATGGGTGAGCGGAATAGGATCGGCGCTCTGGGAAAACAAATTCACGACGGGTGTACAGCCGAGCGCGAACATACTGGGAGCCAATTGCTTTTCCAGCTCGTCGTGAGATTCGGACAAATAGAAATACAGATTCAGAGTATCCGCGTAATGCTCATCAATGGCGTCGTTCAGCGCGGTGATGTCAATAAAGTGGAATTTCTCCGGAAAGGCAAAATATTCCGTGAGTAAACGGTAGCCGATAAATGCCGTATCCGGGTATGGAAGCAGCCCCTCATCCTGCTCAAGGCCGACCTGGCGAAGGATTTCCGGTTCCAGCTTTACCGGGTGCGGATCACCCTCGCCATTAGCGACCACGACTTTGACGCAGCGGGTCAGCAACAGATCGTAAAGGTCATAGATATGGTTCGGCTGACCGCGCAGAAAAAAGCGCAGCTTTTCGGGCTTCAATTCGGAAAAACGCATATCACTACTGAATGTTTTCAGTGACAGCTTGAGGACCGCGTTCGCGCCGTGGATCTCGTTGCACCCCGGTGCAATAAATGGCCGAGGCATCAGGGTTGCTGACTCTACCCGGAACGGACAGATATCTACTGGGTAGCGACTGGTGAACCGGCAGGTCTGTCCCTGAAAACTTTCACTTTCAAGTAATGTGTCCGCGCCGATGTGAACGATACCATCGAGATCCGACTCCGGCTCGAACTGTACGATTGCGCAGGATGGAATTGGCCGCAGGTAATGCGGGTACAGGGTTTCCAGCATCGCATCGGTCAGTTCCGGGAAGTCATCATTCAACTTCTGCTGTACGCGTGCGTTCATGTAGGCAAACCCGGATAGCAGGCGACCTACCAGAGGATCATCTACGGTATCCGTATCCAGCTGCAGGCGCGAAGCAGCGGCGGGATGCATACGCGCGAACTCAGCGGCGGTCTGCTGCACAAATGCCAGCTCCCGCTCATACAGGTCGAGCAGTTTCTCACTCATTATCTGACCTCCGATACATCAACCAGCTGGGTAACCGGATTGAGTGCCGAGTCGAATACAATGACCTCCGCCGCGGGATTGACGTGCAGCACCGCCTCGACTCTGAACCGGATACTGGGATCTTCCACATCCACGTTTTGTTGCGTCGTCACCTTTACCGAGCGGATGCGCGGCTCAAAATTCATGATGGTCCGCTCGATTTCACGGCAAAACTTCCGACGATTTTCGCCGGATGTAAGGTTTATCGTCGACAAATCCGGTAAACCGAAGTTGACATTGGAATTCTCAAGGTGGCTATGACTTTCTGGTGCCGACATGCAGCGGTAACGGGTATTGAACAGATACTCAAGATCTCGCCGCACCCCCTCTCGCAACTGGCGCAGAACCTGGTGCGGGCGATACAGATCCATGTCCGCAGACGACGCCAATAACCGATCCAGCAGTGGCGCCAGCAGTCGTTTTTCCTTACTGACCATCAACTGACCGTCCCTACGCCGATTTGCGACAGCGCCGTTGTTAGTTTCAATTCAGATACCAGGTGATCCACCGTGTAATGGGTTTTAAGGTGTATGACACTCTGATAGCTGCCGGGTTTTCCAGGTTCATCCATCACCCGGACGCGCGCTTCGCGCAGTGGATAACGCGCGAGCATTTCCCAAGGCAAATCCTCGCGGCCGGTAGTGTAAGCATCCATCCAATGTTGCAGCTGCCGCTCGCAGTCCGCCGCATTCATGTAAGCGCCAACCTTGTCGCGAATCATGACCTTGATATAGTGCGCAAAACGCGAAGCACAGAGTATCTGCTGCAGCATACTGCTGATACGGGCATTGGCTGTTGCCGACTTGGACTGGTAGACCTTCGGTCGCTGCAGGGATGGCGCGCTGTTGAATGCACTGTACGGCGTATCGTAGCAGTGACACAAACACGTAAATCCGAGTTCGCTCAGTTCGCGCTCGGCAAAGTCTGTGACCAGAATGGAGGTGGTCATTTTTACCATTTCTGGATCGCTATCAACGCCGTAGCCCACTGTGGGTAACTGGGTTACCAGACCGCCGCCGAGATGATCCCTGGCGACCCCGCGGATATGCGAAAACCAGCCCACCTCATCAAATTCGCGGATCAGTACGCTACCCATGGCAAATCCGGCATTGCCCCACAGATAATTCCGACTGTGCGTCGCACTGACATCCTCGCGAAATCGCAAGCCGCGATAGGCGGAAAATCCCGTTACATAGGGCTCGCGCATCAATGCCTGAGGCAGGGTGATCGCCAGAAAGCGACTGTCTTCGAGGTCGCGCAGACTGTTCCAGCGGATGTACTGTTTCTGCCGGAACACTTCGGCAAAATCAATGGGCTTGGCGAGGTCATCAAAACTATCCACACCGAACAGCTGTGGTGTGGCAGCACAGATAAAAGGCGCAAACGCCGCGGCTGCTGTATGTGCTATCCCCTGCAGAGTGAACACGTCGTCGTAGGGATGACCTTCAAATGGTTGGTGTGCGATATAGTAGTCACCGATCAGCAGACCAAATGGTTCACCGCCCGGGGTACCGAACTCTTCGTTGTAAATCAGGTGGAAAAAGCCCGACTGGTCAAAATCCGGTGCCCGTTCGATATCCCGCGAGAGGTCTTTCCAGCTGGCATCCAGTAGCTTGATCTTTATGTTGTCGGCACTTGGTGTTTGATGCACCAGCATGAAAAGACCGCGCCAGCTCGCTTCCAGTGTCTGGAAGCGGTGGTGATGCAGAATGCTATTCAGCTGCTCGGAAATAAGCTCGTCCAGCTCCGCAATGATCCGGTTTAGCCACTGCCTCACGCTGAACTGTGTCGCGTGAGTGCAGACACACAACTCGCGTAACCAGTATTCAAAAGCGAACAGTTCATCCGGCTCGTCGAGAAACCTTCGCAATGGATCGCGATCGCCATGTAGCAACGCCGCGCCCAGCAGCGTCTCTGCTTCGCCGGAAATATTGGCGTGTGTGGAAGGCAAGACGGGCACTCCCCGGTGCGGTAGAAGAAATGACAGGCAGGCATAGAGGCCGCCACCTAGGGCGGCGGCCTCCCGTGCATCATCCCGCGGTCGGGATATTGGCCACCATACGCATGGAGGTCGTCAGCTCCTCCATTTGCAGCCATGGCTTCAGGTATGCCACCGCGCTGTAGCAGCCGGGCTGTCCCGGAATTTCCTTCACTTCCACCTTCGCTTCAGCCAGCGGGTATTTGGCCTTCATCTCCGGGCTGGCATCGGGATTGGAGTTGGTGTACTGGGAAATCCAGCTGTTTAACCAGCGCTCACAGTCCCCTGCCTCCATAAAGGAGCCCACTTTGTCGCGCGCCATTACCTTCAGGTAGTGAGCAATGCGCGAGGTGGCCATCAGGTAGGGAAGACGCGCAGAAATCGCCGCGTTTGCTGTGGCATCCGGGTTGTCGAACACCTTCGGCTTTTGAGCGCTCTGGGAACCGAAGAATACGGAGTAATCGGTATTCTTGTAGTGACAAAGCGGCAGGAAGCCCTGGGCGCTGAGCTCCGCTTCGCGCCGGTCGGTAATGCCGATTTCTGTCGGGCATTTCTGATCCAGATCGCCATCGTCACTCTTGAACAGGTGCGTAGGCAGGCCTTCCACCTTGCCGCCGCCCTCAGCACCGCGAATGGCTGTACACCAGGAGTTTTCCGCAAAGGCACGGGTCATGGTTGTGCCCATGACATAAGCGGCATTCATCCAGCAGTACTGGTTGTGCTCGGCGGGTTTCGACATGCCGGACTCATCCACTTCAAACTCTTCGTAGTTGAATGACTCCACTGGCTTGGTATTTGCGCCGTAGGGCGTACGTGCCAGCGTACGCGGCATGACCAGGGTAACGAAGCGGGAGTCTTCGCTGTCGCGGAAACTGCGCCACTTGATGTACTCACCCGATTCGAAAATCCCGCCGAGATCCCGCGGCTTGGACAGCTCGGTAAAGTCGCTGAAACCGAACATACCAGCACCAGCGGCAGATACGAATGGACAGAAGCCGGCGGCGGCGACGTTGGACATTTTGCTCAACAGCTCGATGTCTTCAGGGTGGCTGGTGAATTCGAAATCACCAATCATGCAGCCGAAGGGTTCTCCGCCGGCGCTGCCGAACTCTTCTTCATAAATTTTCTTGAAGGTCTGGCTCTGGTCGAATTCCACAGCCTTGTCCAGATCCCGGAACAACTCCCGCTTGGTGATGTTCATCATGCGGATTTTCAGGGTGGAGCTGGTTTCACTGTTCATCACCAGGTGGTTGAGACCACGCCAGGAGCCTTCCAGCTTCTGGAACTTTTCATCGTGCATAATCGCAGCGAGCTGCCTGGACATGGCTTGATCTATGGCTTTGACCGCTTTGCTGATGGTCTGGGTCAGATTGCGATCCCAGGTTACCGTACCTTTCAACACCTGTTGGGTCAGGTTGGCAATCAGGTCCTGCGCTTCTTCGCGCTGGGTCTGCTTGGTGGCGGAAATAGCCTGTTCCAGCAGACTGACGGACTGCTCTTCCGCGGCCTGTTCGGCAACATTTTCAACTTCGGTGCTCATTACGCATCATCTCCCTTGTCTTCACCAAGACCCAGCTGTTCTGATATGGCGCTGACGTTTTCAGTGCTCTTCAGGATGTCTTCCAGTACTTTTTCCAGCTCTTCGGAGCGGTCTGCCTTGCTCAAAAGATCACGCAGTTTGCTGCGCGCTTCCAGCAACTGCTTGAGCGGTTCCACCTGCTCGACAATTTGTTCCGGGGAGAAGTCGTCCATGTGGTTAAAATCGAGATTAACCGCCATCTTGCTGCCGTCACCGGTCAGCGTATTTTCCACCTGCAGGCCCAGTTTCGGATTGACCTTGGCCATCACATCGTTGAAGTTATCGCGATCAATCTGTACGAACTTACGCTCCTTCAGCGCCTTGCGATTTTCCGTGTTGTCACCGGAATAATCCCCCATGACACCGGTAACAAACGGCAGCTCTTTCTTGACCTCCGCGCCGTTGGTTTCAACATCATAGGTAATATGTACGCGAGGTTTACGTACACGCTTGAGTTTGTTGTGAATACTCTCGGACATCAGGGTCTCCTTTCCTCAATTCAGGAATCGTGTTGATTGCTCTGGCTTCACCAGCCGGCTTCTGTAGTGGTCGATTCTGGCTGCGCGCCCCAGCCGCCATCGCTCCCGGGCTCTTCACCTGTGCTCGTTGCTTCAGAATTACCGGTTGGCTCAGCACTGCTCTGCGTAACCGGAGGCGCGACATACCGTTGACTGTCCGAGCCGTCGAGGCGCACACCGGTCAACTGTGAATAAATCGCCCGCGAAGTATCGTCGGGCAGCAGTTCCGTCATCAATTCCGCGACGGTCATACGTCCCCAGCCGATAAGACGTTCAAGTCCGGGCGCAAGGGGGGTATGCGGCTCATAGGTACGAAAATACTTTGCCGCCTTTTCGAGCAGCATCAGGGCATCTTCGCGGCTGTTGATGACTCCAGAGGGCGCGCCGACTGGCAGCGCAACCGCGCTGTCTGCAACGGCGGTGACCGGAGCGGAGTCGTCAGCAGCACCACTCTGCGCCGCTGCGGCCGCGATGGCGTTGAGGGTTTCAAGATGGGACTTGTAGATAAAACGCGTGGTGCGCAACACTTCATCCAGCAGGCTGGTAATACTGGAATATGGCGGTGCATCCTGTCCGCAACTGGTGCGCAGGGCATCGTTGATGGATTTGTAACTGGTGAGCGCTTCCTCGATGGTATCAACCAGGCCCTGCGCCCACTCCGCGCTGGCAGATTGCACACATTGTTCAATATCGGCCAGGCTGTAACCGAGGGTTTCAACCCGTGCAGCTTTTGCATCGGGATCCACGATCTTATCGGCGTCCCGGGCCTGCTGGTAATGCACAAAAGCAAAGCCGCCAAAATCCCCTTCCGGAGTAATATCCGCATTGCGGATCGGCATCAGCAGGGTGCCATCCGCGCCATCGCCGTTGAGGCCCGTGAGCGGCGCCACTTTGGTTTCAATACCATCCTCATCAGGCTCCGGATAGAGGTTATCCCAATAGCCGCCGATCATGCGTTCGATCAGTTGGAAGCCGTCGCGCAGCCCTGCAAACCCATGCAGGCGAATCAGGGCTTCGGTATACCAGCTGGCAACTTCAAGGTCCTTGCTTTTCTCCTTGAGAATCTTTTCCGCAGTTTTTGCCACCTCGCGCCAGGGTGCCAGCAAGTCAACGTCACTGTCGTCGAACATTGCGGATCGCTCTGCTGCGCGGGCACTGTTGCGGGCATCTTTAATCGTGTAGTAGTCAGACGTGGGGGAGCGATCGGCACGGATATCCTCTCCCTGCGGAAGGTCACCGGCTATATCCTGCAGAAGTGTATCGAGATCGATCACATTGGCCTGTGCCATGAAAATTCCTTTTCTGAGTTTGGCAGCGGCGAACTGCCCTTGTTTGTTGACATCGCGGGTCAGGCAATGGACAGCATCCCCTGCCGCGCGGCGCAGTCCCGATCCACCCCAGTTGGCACCGGTACCGCCTCTGCGCGAAAGCTAAAAGCAATGCGCTCAAAATTCTGCTTACGACACCGGTAGTCCTGCTCCTCACACCAAAGAAACAGGGTGTAGATTTGCGTCCCACATTCAAAACAGACAACCAGATACTGCACCGGCACTGCATCAATTTTCGCAGTAATTTCGCCGAAATAACCGCAAAAAATACCCTCTTCAAGCGGCGTTGCCGGTATAAGGATAGAGCTGTCAGAGAGTCTGTCCGCACACTGTTTCAGCTGCGCGCCACAGTAGGCACCTATCGTCGATGCAGCCGGCAGATCCTCCCGTTGCTGTGAGAGCACTACCAGAAACTGGTTTTCCTCCAGGCTGCCAGACTGGATTACCGCACTTCGATTCAGATCCTTGAATGACTGCCAACTCTCCGGAACCTGTACTGAGCAGCCCCGATCTTCCGAAAAAAGTGCCTTGGTTTTAACCTCAGCAACGCCCGCTTCAGCAGAAGGGGAATAACGGCTGTCGCCATCAAACAGCAGCTGGCCATTGCACATCAACTCCGTTTGCCATCCCGCCTGCCAGAACGCATGTACCAGACGCTCGCCCTCAGACTGTTCAGAACAACGCTTTACAACCGGGCGCGCAGCGGCCAGCAGTCGTTTGATCTGATCAAAATCCAGACCCAATCGCTGTGCCAGCTGGCTAATGCCTTCGCGGCGACTGACCCCGCGACGAAGCACACCGGTAAAAATCACCTGATAAGAACTGGTGGACATTTCCATTCCCTGAATATCCCACCGCGCATCTGCACTGTGAGTTTCTCTCCCTGTATTCACCATGCAAACTTCGCATACTCAAACAGAGCAGCGAAGTTGTGCAGTCGTATTACCGCTGCAATCCTCTCCGACCATTTCCAGCATCCAATGGCATGGATCAGAGAATAGCGATGCCCTTCAAAACTCCATTAACAGGTACGATCGTACCGATTGCAGTTAAATCATTTCGTTATTCTAACGAAAACTATTTGCCGTTGAACACCGAATTGATTTTCTCACGGCGGAAAACTCCGCTTTTTATTGGTACGGATATACCAATTTAAGAGTTTTGATAATCAAACCTTCATCACCAGTGGAACTTGGGTGCGCCCAGCATACTCACATATTCCGACGGGTCGGGCAGACCCGGGCTCAACATGGTAATCGGCGCCAGAAATTGTGAACCGGCACACCACCACACACTGAAACTTGCATGCTGCATCTTGCACAGGCGTTCCAGCATCGCCGGATAGCTATCGGCAATGACAGATTCGCCACTGGCCTTCAATAGCTGCTCGTCCACTTCCATTTTTATGTCTTTAGACGCCCGCTCGGAAAACGCTGGGAAACGCTCCAGCAGCTGATCTGCCAATAGTGCATTCTGCAACGCACTCACCGCGAGCTCGGAAAGCTCGCTATACCAGCTCTCGGCACTTACCTGGATATCAAACGGATTGCTGGCAGCGGGCAGCGACACCGCCATCGTGACCGGGAAGTAACGCCCGACACTGTCGACGCTCGGTACCAATACACCCGCCCAGGCGCTCTGACTGACAACGCCGGCGGAGAGAGCAAACCGCCAGATGGGACTGGTCAGGTAATACTCCAGCCAGCGTTCGCCCACCAGTTCCTGCGAACCGTGGACCGCGCGCTGCAACCATTCGTCCCATGGAGTGACGAAACTTGCGGGAAGATCGCGCTGTACGAAGTCGCCGTGCGCAGGCAGCTTCCCGAATAGTCCTTTATTTGCCATAACCACCTCAAAGCACCTGCGGACAGCGGTAGCCGGCCAAGAGGGCCTGATCGAAGGGGTTGTTGGCACCGCTTGACGAGAGCCGGAACTGTGCCGTGCGCCCGGACTCGCGGAAGGTCACCAGGTATTCATTGCTGCTGCGGCCACGCTCCAATTCCGAGTTGAGCAACAGGCGATACCAGGCCCAGTCTCCCTCAAAATGCTGGCGGTGTATGGTTTCGTTCAGATCCTCAAAAATGATGCGCACGCGATTGGACTCGCCCCCCTTCCAGTCCAGCTTGCTACTGGTGCGCGGGCCGTGCGAGTAAGGGACACGCTGCCCACCCAGCTCCAGAGCAAACAGGCGCACACCGGAGTCGAGCTTTGTCGGTTCGATACGGAATTCATAACCGGCCTGCTCCCCCGCACTGAACAGTGTCTTGCGAATACGTTCCGCACGCTGCATCTGTGCAATGGCGCCAGCGGAAATTCCGAGACTTCGGCCCTCAAGAGATTTCACCTTCCAGCTGCGCGTATCCACAAAGGGCTTCAGGTATTGCTGGACGAATTGCTGCTCCACGCCACCGGGCTTGAAAAAGTTGTTGAATTCCAGCACCGGTGCGTCGAGTTCGACGTTTGTACGCAGCGGAAAGCGATCGGCGAGACTGCGACTATATGCACCGTACACCTGTTCCCGCCATACTTTGTCGACATGTTGTTTGGCCTTTGCCATCACCAGAGACCAGCTGCCATCGGCAACTTCTTCAAGCCATCTGTCGACAGGCGCCGGCGCATTAGCCGCCTTGATACGCAGCTGCTTGATCGCATCACTGGCGCCGCTGAAACGCGCCTTGGCTTTGCCGAAAGCCACCTCATTCGGATCGACGCCGCTGTCGATCTCCGCCAGATATTCCTGCACTTGATTGACAGCGGTCAGGTATTCCTGAATGCGCGCCGGGCGGCCCTTTTCACTGCGGGTCAGGCGCTGCAATTCTTCGAAACGGAGATCCACGATCGTAGGCTGAAATTGTTCCGCCAGTGCCCCGGCCGCGCCGCTGACCGCGGCGGCGCCCAGCCGACGTGTATTGCTCGACACCGGCAGTGCGACACCGGAAGCATCCGCCGGCAGTTGCGGCCTCGCGGTAAGGCTGGTGTTGTCGGCGGTAATCTCCGCTATCGCCAGCAAGGGGGAATACACCGGGTCTGAGAGCTTGGATAGTACGTCCAGGGCCTGTGCGGTGGATTGGAAGCCGCGGATGGAGAATCCCCCGAGGAACTGCTGCCAGCGCTGCTGGTACTCGCTGAGATAAATACGTTTGACTTCCTCCCCAAGCTTTTCCCGGTCTTCATCGCTGAAGTCCTCACCACTCAGATCGCCACCGTAAATCCAGCGCTCTTCCGCCAGCTGGTCCAGCAACGGAGAATCCGCACCAAACTCCAGTTCCTTGTAGCCAGCCTTGGTGTACAGGTAGGGAATCCGGAAACGGCGGTCTGAGGGATCGATACCAAACAATTGCGCGGTATCGCCTCCCACTTCGCCATAGAGATCGATCTCAGTCGTACCGAAATCACTGCGCTGCATCTGTGCGTACAATCGCTGCGGCACTGGTATGCGACGCAATTGTTGTCGCGCACTCGCCACGACGCGCTCATTGGGTTGCAGGTTCTCCGGCAGCGGTGTTTCAAACAGGCGCTGCACATGCGCCAGCAATTGTTCCTGCTTAGCGGCCTCCCCAGGCAGCTGACGCGCCCAGCCAGCGCTGAAATATTCAGTCAGAACCGTAAGATCGCGCTTGTCAGGCGTGAAGAACATCAGATAAGTCTTGAGTGTATGGGGTAGCGCGGGGTCGCTGCTGTCGAGCCGCGACAGATCGCTCTCCACCATGCGCAGCAGTGCCGGCAGGAAAGTTTGCTTCAGTTGCTGCTGATAGAGCGCGTCCGCGGCCGCATCCACGCGATCGTCGTAGAGCCCCAGATTGTTGAGCCACGGGTGCTCCTCTTTCTGGTAAACACGAGACGCGGTGTAAAGCGGCTCAAGCATGCGCAGGCTGTCCTGCGGTGCCACCCGGCGCGCACCGAGTTCAGTGCGCACCCGCTCGAATTCAGCCACCTTGTCGCGCACCTCTCCCATATACAGACGGTTCTGCGCGAGGCTGCCGGTCCACAGGAACAGGGCGCCGACAAATACTGCCGCGGAGGTGGCATACACCGCACCACGCAACCAACGCGTGGCGCTCTCCAGCTTGCGATTGACACCCACCAGATCTGCCTCGGGAAAAATCACGTCTTTCAGCAAGCGGTGCAGAAAGTAACTCTTCCCGACTCCCTGGAATTTCTGCGCGGCATCCCGCTCAAGCCCAAAGTCAGCACTCACCGTAGCCATCATGCGGTCGATGGGGCTGCCCTCCTGGGTACCGCTGGTGAAATACACTCCGCGCACCATCGGTACAGTGTCGTAGCGGTTGGGGCTGAAGGTCTGTTTGACAAAGTCACACAGTACCGTCTGCAATCCCTCCATACGTGCGGGGAAGCCCTGCAGCAGGGCACGCCTCTCCACATTGCGCTCCTGATGCACACGCCACAGTACGCGCTGGTTAAGCCGCTCAATCAGCGCGCGAAACTCCCGTGCAAAATCCTCAATCGGCGCACCGGCGGCAGCACTGGTTTCCTCAGGAAAACTTACGCCCCAGACCTGCTCGCGCTCTGCCTGTGAAAGGTTGTCGAAGAATTCGCTAAAGCCCGCTACCAGATCACACTTGGTGAACGTGAGGTAAATGGGGAAGCGAATACCCAGCTGCTGTTGCAGCTCGTTGATGCGCGAACGAATAGTCTTGGCTTGGTGTATGCGCTGCTCGGTGGTCTGCACCATCAGGTCTTGCAGGCTGATGGCCACTAACACACCATTGATCGGGCGACGGCGGCGATAGCGCTGCAACAGATCAAGAAAGGCCTTCCAGGCGCTGTTATCGTATACGCGGTGGCTGTCTTGGGTCGTATAGCGCCCAGCGGTATCAATCAGCACCGCGTCGTTGGTAAACCACCAATCGCAGTTGCGTGTGCCTCCGACGCCACCCAGTGCTTCCTTGCCATGACTACGGGCGAGCGGAAACTCCAGGCCGGAGTTAACCAGTGCCGTAGTTTTTCCCGAACCGGGAGGACCGATGATGATGTACCAGGGCAGCTGGTACAGCGAAACCTTGCCGCGGTGAGACTTGAAACGCGCTTTGCGCAACACCTGCATGGCTTCGCGAAAGCGCTCGGACAACGCTGCCAGCTCTTCCTGGCTGCGCTCCTGGTCGGGGTCCTGCTCCTCCTCCTTTGAAGATTCAATACTCTCGATCAGCGCCTGGTTCTGGCGCCGCTCCACCAGCCACTGGCTCAGGTTCCACACCAGCCAGATCGCAAACAGAAAAACGATGATGGTGATACGCACACCGCTGGACAGCGTGGCGTTGTCACTGCCGAATTTTATGTAGTCGGCACCGAACCAGATCAGCAGCGACAGGGCGGAAAGCCCGATCAGCCCGAGTACCCATTTATTGGCAAAAAAATTGGCCAAGCGTTTCATGCAATGCTCCAGATCCCGACGCATTTACCACCGGGACAATCAATTCCCGCGTTCAGCGCGGCTCGGCAAAGTTTTCCGGGTCTTTATCCGCCAGCATGCGGATTTCTGTCGCCACCGGTGTCGCGCTGTGATACAGCCACCAGCGGTAACCGCTGAAGGTGACAGTCAGTACACCTAACACCACGCTGGCAATTACCCACAATGGAATGTACTGAATCAGGCGTGTTTTGCGCTCCACACAACCCTTCCAGCGCGGGGAGAGGTCACGCTCCATCTCCGGGCGATGGCTTTCAATAGTGCGGTAGAGGTTCTCGCGAATCTGCTCCAACTGTTCGTAGCCCCGCTGTACCAGCCGGTACTTGCCCTGGAAACCAAGGCTCAGACACAGATAGAAAAGCTCAAGCAACTGCAAGTGAGAACCAGGTGTTTCCAGAGTGCGCTGCAGGATCAGGAAACATTTTTCTCCGCCGAACGTTTCCTTGTGGAACAGGCTCAATAGCGAATGCTGGCTCCAGCCGCTGGCGGCGCCCCAGGGGGTGGACAGTACGATTTCATCCACCACGCTGCACAACAGATAGCGCGCGGTCAGTACTGTCTCCGGCGTCAGTGACAACTGTTTGGCCTCACGTTCGAAGTTCTGAATCTCGCGTGTAAGGCGCTTGTGCAGATCCGGTACATTGTTGTGGTTCATGGTGCTGCGCAGTTTGACAATCGCCCCCAGCAGCTTGGACGCAGCAGAGATCAGCGGATTCAGGCTGTTGCGGATTCGCAGTTCCGCGGCGCCATCACCCACAGGCATTCCCTGCGGCGGCACCGGTTGTTGGCCGCGTCCGCCTGCGGCCCCGGGTGTCGGGATCATTATGGTGCGATCGCCCGCACTCAGCGGCGTATAGGCATCATTGCTCATGTTCAGTTATTCCTGATTGCCCACAATTCCATATTCAACCCGGGAAACTCCGCACCGAGATGAACCGCGAAACCACCGGAGCGTTGCATCGCCTGCCACAGTTCGCCGGTACGCTCGATCTCGAAGTAGGTAAAACCCGCGTGATAGGGAATCTGACGCGGTGCCACCGGCAGCGCGCGAATCGAAAGTCCTGGCAGCTGTGCCGAGATCAGTTCGCGAATAGCCTCCACCGGCGCCACCTTGGCCTGCCCGGGGAAACGGCTGCGGAGCAGGTCGCCGGGCATGTCCGCCTTTGCGGCCATGACGAAGCTGGCGCTCTTCACCAGCGATGGATCGGTAATCGGGGCGACGTATATGCCAAATTTGCGCTGCACCAGCTCCATCGGGATCGCGGTCTGCTCCAGCACCGTGGAGAGCGATTGACGCAGCGCGGAAAACAGCCCCGCGTAGCTCTGCTGCAGATTGTCGTGCGCGTAGCGTGGAATTTCCGGTGGGCGCTTGCTGGCGGAGGTGAAGGTGGACAGTTCGCCGGCCAGCTGCAGCAGCTCCAGGTACAGGCTGTGGGGATGCAGACGGGGCTGTGCGGTAATCTGCTTCAGCAGCGGTTCGAAGCGGTTGATCACCTGCAGTAACAAGTAGTCGGCAATTTCCGCGGAACCGCTGCGACCGCTGTCGCTGAGGCGATGTCCAAGCGCACTGCCGCGATGATCCAGCAGCCCTTTCACTTCCTCGATATAGGCCTTGATCACCGCCGAGGCATCGGTATTCAGTAGCGGTGGGATAAACTCCGCATCCAGTTCCGCCGGTTTTTCCGGCTGGCGCTCGCGAATACGTGCAATGCCGATGGCCGCATAACCACTCAGGTCGTCACTGCCGAGCTTGAGACAGGTGCGCAATTTCCCCACCTGGATTCTCGCCGCCTCTCCGGAAATGGACGCGCTGTTGCGGGCATCAAAGTTACTGGCCTGATAGCGCGCCTGCGGGAAGTCCTCCTGGTCGCGCACCGACTCCTGGCTGCCCGGGCGTTTCATCGGAATACAGAGATACACCACCTCGTCGCGAGTGTTGACCGGTACGTCCAGTACATTGGGCAATTGTTCGTGTTCCGGTGCCAGCACCGGCGTTCCGTCCGGAAAAATGCCACTCACTCGCGACACGGAAACTTTACCCATGGCCAGCGGTTCGCTGTCAATCGCCAGTTCCAGCAGCCCCCAGGTGTAGGGCCCAAGGGCGCCCACTCTGGCTTCCACCAGTTGCTCCAGATACCGGTCCTGCTGCTGGAAATGCTGGGGCCGCAGGAACATGCCCTCGCTCCAGATAACCTTGTTGTTCGCCGACATACGCTGTCCTTGTTGCGGCGCCAGGCAATTGCCTTGCGGATTTATTGTCTGTGGGGATGAAATCTGGCCGGAGCCGTCTCCGCTACTGCGCCTTGCGCAGGCGTTCGTATTCGGCGCTGGAGATTGTTACGGTATCTTCTTTTTTCTTCTTGGTGTTTGCCGCCGTCGACCGGCGACGCATATCCAGTGCTTCGGTAGAAGCCATGCGCGTACCCGCGAGAGAAATCGCATAGGTATTTTTCTTGTGATCGGTGATCGGCAGCAACATCAGCGCATCCGCCTGCTGATACTGGACGAATTCCGCCAGCAGACCGATATATTTCACTTCCGGGGTCAGCGCCAACTGTTCGATACGCTGCTCACCGGGGGCAAACTCTTTCAGTATGACGGTGTCGATCAGATCCTTGCCAAGCCGCGACTGAGCGTTTTCATATAGATTGAGAAATTCCTCGCGAGAAAACTGCCGGTCATCTGCGAGCATAAACACTCTCAAAACTACCGGTGAAGCACGACCGTCGCTATCCGGGTTCACATCGCTTGCGATGTTGACATCCAGCGCCAGGCTCGTGTCCAGATTCAGGGTGCGGCGGGTTGTCTGACAGGCGCTGAGCGCAATGGCAAGTAGCGACACCAGCAATAATTGCAACAGTTTTTGTATATTCACATTGGCCTCCGGTTTCGGTTGGTTGCCGCGGCCACCGCCGGCGACATTTCGGTCTTCAATTCTTTACTACAGGTTCCCCGCGCCATTTGTTCGGCTGCGCTATGTCCGTGTGCACCGCAGTCAGGTTTTGCTGAAACTGCGCGCGTTCTTCAGTTCTGAAAGCTGACTTTCATAAGTAGATGCAAATTCATCGCCGAACAGTTTGCGGTAGCAGGCGTCGGGATCGCTCACTATGTCTTTGTACATTTCTACGAAGTATTCCCAGTTGCGCGCGCTTTTGCTGGCGAATACACCTCCCTGACTACCGCTGCGTCGCACCATTTGTTCCGGGTTGAAAAATCGCAACATGGCCTCGTAACCGGCACGCATCCCCGCAAGTACTGCCACCTGGTGATCGGACAGATCGTCGAAACTGTCGCGCACGGCTTCGACCGGCGCCATGAATGCACCATTGCCGGAAAACATGACACCCAGAGCATCGCGCGCGGTGGCGCTGAATTTCAGCGGGTTGTTGGCTTCGGTTTGGATCATGGTGCGCTGTACACGCAACTCATTTTTTATGCTGGTACGCGCGCGCAGCAGATCAATCAGCCTGGATACCGCCTCCTCCACGATTTCCGCACTCTGCTGATCCAGTTGCCGGCTCTGCTCTGTGGTCAGTGTCAGTCCCAGTTTCTCCGCCAGTGCCGCGCTCGCGGCAGACTGGGTCAGACCGGTAACCTGCGGTTGCGGTTGCGGTTGCGGTTGCGGTTGCGGTTGCGGTTGCGGAGCCTGCAAGGTACCGGGCAGCGGGGCAAACTGCTGCGAGGCCCCTGCAAAACCCGCGGGCGGGGGCACCGCATTGGGCGCAGACACTGCTGGCGTCTCTGGCGCGATGACCGGCGCCGGCGCTGCGGGCATATCAAATCCCGGCGCGCCCTGGACCTGTTCACCGGCCAGGGCGGAAAAAGATTCCGCAAAGGGGTTGTGCGGAGCCGGCGCCGGGGCTGCCGCCGGTGCCGGGGCGGGCGCCGCGGGAGGCTCAGCCTGCATATCGGCGAAGGGATTGACCTCGGGCGCTGGCGTCACGGGTGGCTGCGCAGGCGCCGGGGCCTTCGCACTGAACTGCATGGCGTGGCTGTGTGCGGGCGCGTGATCCTCCTCGCTCCCGTCCTTCCACCAGGCGTCATCATCGCTCCATGTATTCATTGGTGCGGGTCTGTGGCCACCGTCGAAACCACCCAGTGGATCGAAGCTACTACCGGCACCACTCGACGGCGTGTTCAGCGCCTGCAGCGGATCGGTTGGCGATTCCTGCCCGA
This sequence comes from Microbulbifer sp. SH-1, assembly GCF_011326135.1. Classification (NCBI taxonomy): domain Bacteria; kingdom Pseudomonadati; phylum Pseudomonadota; class Gammaproteobacteria; order Cellvibrionales; family Microbulbiferaceae; genus Microbulbifer; species Microbulbifer sp. SH-1. The sequence goes on from NZ_CP046948.1 coordinate 3,008,866, forward strand.
GAAAATTGTCAAATGAGTCCGCAGACTGGCCGGATACCAGGTACCCCCATTCGCCGGTCGGACTCTTGTCGGCATTACCCGAAGGTTCGAGCCAACTGTCCAGCTGCTGCGCCTCCTGGGCACTCTGCATCTTTGCCGCGGCCGCGGAGCTGAAGGTGGTGCGATCGGCACTATCGAGGAAGTCCGCACTGCCAAGCCCTACCTGCAGGCCGCTATTCTGCTGTGGCTGACGGATGCTCACCTTTAGCTGGTAGTCGCCTACGGAGATGACGTCACCATCATTAAGTGGCGCGCGATTTCCCTTACCCAGCGGTTCGCCAGACTGATTCAGATAAGTGCCATTGGTACTCTGGTCCACCAGGAAGTACTGATTGCCGGAGAAGGCTATTTCCCCATGGCGCGACGACACTACTCTCTGCGGATCGGGCAATACCCAGTCGTTGTTGTCGGCGCGACCAAAACTCCCGCCGTCCGCTTTGAACAGTTTGGTGTGTTTGAGCATGTTGGCGCCATCGGGGTCGGCAACCACGGAGAGCAGCAGGTCCATATCACTCAGCTCCAGGGCCCTTTGAGCGGCGTTCCGCACAGGGATTGCAATTTCGGCAGCAGAATTTCATCGCGCCCCTGCACCGAGCGCAGGGTGCAAAGCCCCGCGGCCTGGAAGCGCGCGGCGCCGCGGTCGGTCATCAGAGCTTCGGCACAGGGGGTCATCCACTTGCCCTGAGGCAGATTGCGCAGATGCAGTGGCAAGTCGCCATAGTGGGCGGCGCCCACACCGCTGGGCCGGCCCGCGGTCACATACTCCCGGCACAAAGAAAGCGCCAGCAGATAGGCGCCATTGCCCCACAGGTAGTACTGGTGGCCGAGCTCGGGGGTAAGTTCTTCGAAGGCGAAGGCTTCGGTGCTTGAGGTATCTGCGCCGTAGGGAAGGCGCAGCATAAAACGGGGCGCAGCCAGGGCAATGTGCTCACAGGATTGGTATTCCCGCAGCGCCTGCCAGCTTTCTGCAAAGTCTGCGGCAAAGGGATAGTGCCAGTCGTCCGGGTCCATGGAGCCGGCCAGGCTCGCGCAACCCGCCAGCCGGCTGTCGCCACCCAGAACAACAGCACTGCCGGCGGCCTCGGCCATGGTGGCGAGGTCGATCAGCATATGCAGATCACGCTCCTCGTCGGTCACATAAAAGTCACCGAGAATCAGATTGTAGGGGCCACCGCCCGCGACCGCCTCCCGCGACACCAGGCACTGGAACAGCTGCGACTGCTCAAGGTCGCTCTCCGCCTGCGCCAGATCGGCAAGGATTTCTTCCTTGCTGATATCAATGACGTGCAACTCCAGCCCCGGGTGATCCTCCAGCCGGCGCAACAGCAGGTGCAGGCTCCGCCAGCTGGCCTCGGTCTGACGGAAATCGCTGTGGTGCATGATCTTGCGCATGGCTTCCGACGCGGCCTGGGCGACCGCGTTCAAGTACGCCCCTTGATTGGCATCCGGTCTCGCCTGCACATAGGGCGCGACAATATCCTTGATGAGCTGATCTATCTGCCCCTCAGCACTCTGCCGGTACTGATGGCGGTAGGTTTCGCCGGAGAGGATGGCATCCAGCATGGAGCGCGCAGGGTCGCTACCGGCCGACGTCTCGCAGGATTGATCCAGTGCGCGAAGCTCAGGGCTCCACTGGCGGATTTCCTCCGCGGCGCGCGCGAATTCCGCAGGAGACAGCAACTGCTTTTCCAGCTCGATAAATTGGCGAAACAACGGGACCCGCTGATAGAGATAATCCGGATGCAGGTCATCGAATTCCAGCAGCCACAAGGGTTCATCCATCAGTGGTAACTGCACGCCCACCCGCAGGCGTTCGAACAGCGCGTCAAAATTGTCTTTGCGCAGACGATACGCTGGTCTCCGGGCGATGGTTTGCGGTTCGAACTGCTGGCGGCTGGCGCGGCCGCTGAAATCCCCAAGGATGGCAACCTTCAGGCGATTGCCATCCAACCTGACACCATCACGTGCGTCATTTCCCTGTGGTATTGCGGAGGGTTCGCCAAAAATGGCACTCCCGGTGCTTGTTGTTGCCCGGTTCATATTCCTGGTTCCATCTCAATGGCGGCCGCTTTTTTATCATTGCGATCAGCGCCAGACTCCCTGTTTTCCGACAGGCGGGCTGTCGGCTTTGCCGATGTCTTTTTCACATTTTTTTTCGGCCGTCCGCGCTTCAGCGGGCGCACCCGCTGATTGGCGATCTGCTCGATCTTGTCTTTGAACACATCGCCGCCCAGCACCTGCCCAAGCTTGATGGTTTCGGCGATGTATTCGAGCAACCTGCGGTCAAAGCGGTAACGGAAGAGCTTGCGGTAGGCCTCGGCGCGCGCGCGCGGTGTCTCGCCAAGCTCGAGATACAAGCGGTGATCCGTTATCACATCACTGGCTTCACTGCTGGCGTGGTGATTGAAACTGGACCAGGTATAAGCACCGAGGGAATCCGCAAGCCCGAGATACAGCGGGCGCAGCTCAACATAACGGTAACAAGTCAGCAGGTAAGCATCGGAGTCAATCAGGCTCGACTTGTAACGCCCCGCCCACAAGGTGCCGGAGCGCCGGTAACGATGGTTTACAAACTGCACGTAGCGCCGCCCGAGTGACTGCATCATCGATGGGATGCCCTCCGGCACCCGCGGTGTGGCGATGATCTGAATCATGTTCGGCAGCAGCACATAGGCGTGAACTTCAACCCGATACTGGTCCGCCGCGCTGCGCAGGCTGGCCAGGTAAAACAGATAATCCTCATCGTCAAAAAAGCACGGCAGGTTATTGTGACCCACTTGCACTATATGCTGAGGAATATCAATCAGATTGAGTCTCGGAAGGCGAGGCATCGTGCCAAAAATCCCTTTTTGATTTGTACGTTCGTACCAATTGAAAATCCATCACCGGAAGGGATTGGCATTATTGCAAATGAATCAAAAAAAATTCAAACCTTCCGCGCTAGCAAGTTAACATTGCCATACCCTATCACCGGAATTTCGATCGCGAGCGGAACGGAATCTCGTTTTTCAGTACATGGCATGGAGCAGCGACAGATATGGAGCCCATTAGGCTGGCTGTCAACGGGCGTACGGATATCGGTCAGGTACGCGAGGAAAATGAAGACAGCATTCGCTGCCACAGCGACCCGAACCACCCCTTTGCCTATGTCGTCGTCGCCGACGGCATGGGCGGTTACAGCGGTGGCGCCATCGCCAGTGCCATTGCCGCAGACACCCTGCAAAGCCAGCTGAACGGCCTGCTTAATGCCACCTTTCTCGCCTGTTCGCCGCAACAACAGCAACTGATGCTGCGCGCGGCGCTGGTCGAAGCCATCGGAATGGCCAACCGAAAAATACTGGATACCAAGCAAACACGTCCGCATTTTTCGCAGATGGGAACGACATTGGTCGCCGCTGTCATCTGGCAGGACTTTCTGATTGTCGCGCATATCGGTGATTCTCGCGCATACCTGTGGAACAACTACGGGCTGCAGCGGCTCACCCGCGATCACAGCGTGGTGCAGGAGATGATCGATTCCGGCCAGCTGACTCCCGAACAGGCACAATCGTCCCAAGTAAGAAATCACATTACCCGCGCTCTGGGCGTCGCCGAGCGCGTGGAAGCCACCGTCAACAGCTGGACCCTGACCGAGAGCGCACTGCTGCTGCTGTGCAGCGATGGCCTCACCGAATACCTGAACGACCACACCATAGAACGAGTACTCGCCACCTATCGTCCCGCACTTGAGTGTGTGTACCACTTTATTGAAGATGCCAATCAGTGTGGGGGGCGCGATAACATCAGCGCCGGCATCATCGAATACTGCAGCCGCAGCGACGCTGTGGCGGAGTTTTCCGGAGATCCGATCACCTTGAAACCAAAAATCAAGGAAGATATCACTGTGCGTAAAATGCAACGTTGATTCACAACGTCGGATTTCGCAATCACTTTACATTGGCCGCTGCGCCCGCAGTGGATGATAAGCGGCATTAATGAACGTAATGAGTAAACGGCATGACACCGGATCGTCTGGTCGATTTTATTCCATCGGTTCTCGCGGAACTTTTGCCCCCCACACTACCGGAAAATCCCGGCAATGCCGCGGCGCTCTGTCGCTGGCTCGAAGCGATCCAGCATCAAAACGAAACGCCTGTACCAACTGGCATTCGGAATCCGCTGTGGCCTCTGCCACCGAGTGTTGCGGCAACCCGGTACACGCTCGTGCAGACGCCTCAGGTACCGCAGCTGCACCTACCCGCCGGCATCCCCCTGAAATTCTGCAATTATCCCGGGCAGAATTTCCGCGGCGAGTTACTTCCGCCACTGGTGCAGTGCTGTCGGGTTGCCGAGCATGTCATCGCCGCCAACGGCGAATTGGCGTTTGTGCGCACCGATTTTGAACTGCCCGGCCCATTTCCTTTTCGCTGGCAGCGTTTTTATCGCCAGAGCGCAGACGCTGCGCAGGGACTCGGCTGCGGTTGGCGGCACACCCTGAGCGAATCCCTGCAACTGCCAGAAGCGGCTGCTGAACCCGAGCGCAAGGTGATATTGCACACCGCGGATGGGCGCAGCATTGCATTTGATCTGCCGGCTATCGGCCAAGCCAGCTTCAATCGCTGCGAGCGCCTGTATTTGCTGCGCCAGAGTCTGCACAGTTTTCGCCTTGGCGGATTTGCTATGGCGGACAAAATTTTTCGCGCGGACGGCACCGGCCACAGTGCCCCACTGAGTGAAATTCGCGACGCCTGTGGCAACACGCTCAGCGTGGATTACCGCAATGGCCAGCCGCACAGAATCATCACATCCTGGGGACGCACGCTGGAGTTCGTTTACGACGGTGGGCAGTTGACCAGGATCGTCAACACGCATGCGGTCGGAGATGCGCCGCTATGCAACTATCACTTTGATGAAGACCGGCAACTACTTCGCGCGGAGGCCGGTGACTCCAGCGAACGCTATGCGTACGAGAACGGACAACTTCGCCTACTCACTTCGCCCACTGGCACTATGCACTTCGCCTTCGACCGAATTGGCCGGTGCCACCGGTTGCAGCACAATGCTCTCGAACTCGAACTTCACTGGCAGCCATCGCGCCGGCTGTGCACCCTGAGCAGCGGCGACCAACACGACATTCACTGGCAGTTCGATGAGCGCGGCGACCTGATACGGGAGCAACAGGAACAGCGGGAAACCCGCTTCCTCTACGATCACTACCGCAATCTCTGTCTGCGCCAGGACGCCGATGGCCGACGCACCCTGTTCCGCCACGATGAATTCGGTCGACTGTTGCGGCGCACAAGCGACGGCCGCCACCAGCGTTTTGCCTACGACCCGCAGGGGCGCTTACTGGTCGCTACCACCTCTGCACCACAGACAGAAATTACGCGCTGGATATTCCGCTACGGCGAACAACCGCACCCCTCCCAAGTTACCGATCCAGCCGGCCAACAGTGGCGATGTGAATACGACGAGCGCGGACAGTTGCGCCAACTCACCGACCCTGAGTCGGGGCGCACCATTCTGCACTGGGACGGACAGTCCCAGCTGACAACACTGCAGCGCGGCGATAGTCACTATCAGTTCGATTACGACCCCATGGGCAGACTAAACCATTGCAGCGGCCATCGCCTGCCAGCGCGCCACTGGCGATATGACACAAACGGAGCACTGCTGCGGGTGGATATGGCCGGAAGTACCTACACCATCGCCAGAGATGAGCAACACCGCCCCTGCGCCATCGACGCAAGTACAGTAACCGGCACCCTGCGCTTGCTGCAGTGGCAGTGCGATGAACGCAATCTGATTCGTCATGTGCGTTTCGCCAACGGCAGTCCGTGGAATCTCGACTACAACCGTCGCGGGCAGCTGTCCGCACTGACAGTGGATGGCAGCGAGGCTCACTGGCAATACGATCGCTTCGGGCGGCTGCAGGAATTTACCGACAGCACGGGCAGGCGTCGGGAGTGGCTGTACGGTTCGAACGGCCGCGTGCGCGAGTACCGCGACAGCGACAACCACTGGTACCTTGAGTACCGCGCAGACGGCGCCCTGGAAAAGATCCGCAACAATAGCGGCCAACACTGCCATTTTCATTTCGATGACCGCGGACGCCTGCTGCAGGCCTCCAACAATGACTGCGACCTGCGCTTCCGCTACGACAGCGGCAACCGACTGATCGCCGAGCACCACGACATTAATCTCGACAGCCGCCGTGAAAGTCTCAGCATCAATTACGATTACGACGCCCGCGGCTGGCTCAGGACGTCCGCCTCCGACAGTATCAATACAACCTATATTTTTGCCGCCAGCGGTGCGCTTTACGGAATGGATACCAATGGCGAAATGCTGCTGCGCAGCGAACTGGGTATTGCAACTGGCGAAGAAAATGACGAGGGAAACGACGACACACAAGTCGAACACTGGACGCTCGGCAAGCATAAAGTTACGCGGCATTTCACGCACGGCCTGCTCCAGCAGATCGCACTTGGAGACCGCTTTCAGTGGCACACGGCCACCGCGGGCGTTCAATTGCGACCCGACTTTATCGTCGCGCGCGCCGAAGCCGCTTCGGAAATAGCAGCCGCTGACTGCGACCGGTACGGCAATATTGTCAGCGAAGTGCGCACAAACACCGGTGAGCGGCTGCGTTACCACTACCAGTTCAACGGCTGGGGGCTGATGCACAGTGCGGAGTGCGGCGACTTCAGTACTTTTTTCCGCTACGACCCGTTTGGGCGCCGGCTCGCGAAAACCGGCTGCCACAGCCGCTCCCGCCGGCAGCGGCGGGTTTCCAGCTATTGGACAGGCATCGGCCTCTGGCAGGAAACTTCCCGCCTCGGCGACAACAGGACAACTATCCACTACCTGCACCACCCGCTGGAAAACACGCCTCTGGCGCGTCTGATACACACCGATGAGCACGGGCGGGGCGAAGGCAAAACAAGCAGCGACGAGCGGCACTTCTATCTCGCCAGCAGCGGCGGCCAGCTGTTGGCCGTACTGAACACGCCGGACGAAGCGCCTCTCTGGCACCGGCAGCAGGAACCCTCCGCGAACAATCGCGGCCCTGGCACCTTCCGCGGCAGCGACGGCATCCTCGATAGTGAAACGCAGTTGTACTATCGGGATTTCAGCTACTGGCACACCGCAGACGGCCGCGTCGCAGCAACGCCACTGGATGCCGGCCAGTGTCGCCTGCTGGTGCGCTGCCGCCAGCGGGCCGCCACCATGACCAGCGGTTCCCACGGAATCTCAGCGGCGGCGACAGCAGACGACGAAAGCGTCACAAATCCGCCATACCCCCCATCGAAATAGCACCATCGTACTTCTTTTTGGCGCCCGCTCCCCTTGGTCGGGGAGCGGCTTGGATTAGCATGGCGTACGCAAGACAGCGTTGTCATTGTGTACTCGTGCCCCGCTGTGCGAGCGCAAACCCGACAAGATCAACAACAATAAACAGGAAATCATCATGAAATCCGCCATCCACCAACTGGGCTGCAGTGCTCTAACGCCCGTGTTCTCCGCCCTCGGAACCGCCGTCTCACTATTACTGTTCGGTGCCATCAGCCAGACCGCCCAGGCACACGGCACCATGGAAGTCCCCGAGAGCCGGATCTACAACTGCTTCCTGAACAACCCGGAAAACCCCTCCGACCCAGCCTGCGCCGCCGCCAAGGCTGTCGGCGGCACGCAGCCCTTCTACGACTGGAACGAGATAAACCAGGCCAACGCCGACGGCAATCACCAGGCACTGGTGCCGGACGGCCAGCTGTGCGCCGGCGGCCGCAGCAAATACGCCGGTATGAACCTGGCCCGCAGTGATTGGCAGGCCACCCCCATCACCCCCAAAGCGGACGGCACCTTCGATTTTCGTTTCTATGCCACGGCCCCGCACAGCACCCGCGACTGGGTTTTCTATATCACCCGCCAGGGCTACACACCGGCAGCGCACCGCTGAAATGGAGTGACCTGTTTGAATTCTGCCGCCTCGGGAATGTGCCGGTAGGTGCGGACAAGCGCTACACCCTAACCTGCCCGCTGCCGCAACTCACCGGTAAGCACGTGATCTACACCACCTGGCAGCGCAACGACAGCACCGAGGCTTTTTACACCTGTACCGATGTGGTGCTCGGTGGCGGCAGCACCAGCGCCTGGGTTGACGCAGGTGCCCTGCAGGCGCAGTCGGACCTGCCCGCCGGCAGCCAAGTGACCCTGCGCCTGTTCAATAGCAGCGGCAACGACCTGGAAAGCATTGTGTACAACGTCAGCCAGGACGCTTCCGCCGCGGACTGGGCCTTCGGGTTTGCCACCGCCGTCAACGCCCAGTCCCAGTATGCCCGCATCGGCGTGCTCGACCCGGCCAGCGACAGCATCACCCCGGCACGCAGTGCCTCGGGGAACCGTGTCTACACCGAGGCGGGACTGGACGTGAGCCATGAGGTGGACATCCAGCCTGGCAACGACAATGAGCCCCCCACTGGAAATGAGGATTACGACTATGTGTACCCGGCGGGAATCGGCAGCTATGTGCCGGGAGAAACCGTGGTGCTCGGCAGTGACGGCAACCGCTACCAGTGCCGCCCCTTCCCGGAGGGACAGTGGTGCAACATCAACAGCGCCTATCACTACGCGCCCGGCACCGGCACCAACTGGACGGATGCGTGGCTCAAGCTCTGACCCGGTGAAGTGAAATAGCGGCAAGCAGATACGAAAAAGCCCGGCACTGATCGCAGTGCCGGGCTTTTTGTATCTCGGAGTTCGGACGCCGTCAGGTTGGTACCGGTTCTGCCGGCCGGCGCAAGGTCAGCATAAACAGCACTGCCGCCAGCGCACCACAGATGGCGATGGCCGCCACCAGCGTCAGCGGAGTGCCGTCGAATACCGCACTGACAATGCCGATGGCCGCAGCACCCAGCATCATCTGCAAGGTGCCGCCCAGAGATGCCGCGGTACCGGCGATGGGACCGTGTTCGTCCAGCGACAGCACCATGGTCGTGGGAAGCACAAGGCCCAGAAAGGCATTGCCCAGTAACAACAGTCCCACCAGAATCGCAAAATCGTCCATCCCCAGCAGATTCAGCAGCAGATTCACCGCCGCACTGAGCGCAAACCCCACCACGGCCCACTTGACGACGGCCACCCCGCCGAAGCGCTCACACAGATTGGCGGCAAACTGGCTGGCGGTGAAAAAACCCAGTGCGTTCAGCGCAAATGCCAGGCTGAACTGAGTGGAGGTCAGTCCGTAATAATCCGTGTAGAGGAAACTGGAAACAGACAGAAACGCAAAGAAACTGGCCATTCCCACGCCACCGATCAACGTCATTCCCATGAAGTATGCATCGCGCAACAACACCCGGAAAGCATCAAACATGGCGCTCAGTTCCAACGGCGTACGCGCGGAAACCGACAGTGTTTCCGGCAGCGCAAAGCGAATCAAAAACAGGCTCGCAACGGTCGCCAAGGCCACGCCGTAGAACACCGCAGGCCAGCCGAACGGCGCCATCAGCAGACTGCCCACCAGAGGTGCCAACATCGGGGAAATGGAAATTACCAGCATAACCGTGGTCATCAGGCGCGTGGCCTCGGTACCGGTGTAGCGGTCGCGGATGATTGCACGCGGAATCGACATCACCGACGCCGCGCCGATCCCCTGCACAAAGCGCAGCGCGATCAACCACTCGATGGTCGGCGCGAGCGCGCAGCCCACAGAGGCAATCAGAAATAGCACCAGCCCGAAATACAATGGCGGCTTGCGTCCGAACATATCCGCGGCCGGGCCATAGAACAGCTGGCATATCCCAAACGCAATAAAGAACGACACCAGAGTGTACTGGGACATAGCCGTCGGCACGCCGTACTCCTCTGCCATAACCGGCATCGCCGGCAAGTACATATCGATGGCAAAGGGGCCAACACAGCTCAACAGCCCCAGAATCAGGGCCATCCTCATTAATTCAGGTTTCATTGCCATCCGTACATCCAGTTTCCAAAATCCCGAACGCGCAGGGTCCGGACCACGCCCGATTCTAACAGCAGCCGATGACAGTTCCGAAACCCCAACCGCCATAAACTACAGATATCCATCATCGCGACTTCCATCAAGCGGAAAGTCACTTCTACAATTACCCGTCAGACACACGCGGAAACAACCAAAACCCATGGACGATGTCATCACCATCGCCGGCATTCCCGTCGCCCGCGGTGAAACCCGCAAAATCGAACTGCCCATCGTGCGCCTGTACACCGACACGGAAATGGCCATTCCCGTATACGTGCAACGCGGCAAAAAATCCGGCCCCACCATCTTCGTGTGCGCCGCACTGCACGGCGACGAACTGAACGGAGTGGAAATCATCAGCCGCCTGATCAACAGCAAGGCACTCAAATCCCTGCGCGGCACCCTCATCGCCGTACCGGTGGTCAACGTCTACGGCGTACTGCAGCAGTCCCGCTACCTCCCCGACCGCCGCGACCTCAACCGCTCCTTCCCCGGCTCCGCACGCGGCTCCCTCGCCGCGCGCATGGCCCACGTCTTCCTCGACCAAATCGTTTCCAAATGCGACTACGGCATCGACCTGCACACCGGCGCCGTACATCGCAGCAACCTCCCGCAGATCCGCGCCAACCTCGACGACCAGCAAACCCGCGCCATGGCCGCCGCCTTCGGCGTCCCTGTCCTCCTCAACGCCACCCTGCGCGACGGCTCCCTGCGCCAGGCCGCCGCCGACCTCGGCGTGCGCATCCTGCTGTACGAAGCCGGCGAAGCCCTGCGCTTCGACGAACTCTGCATCCGCGCCGGTCTCAAAGGCGTCCTCAACGTTCTGCGCCACCTGGACATGCTCCCCCCGAGAAAAGCCCCCCACGGCATCGAACCCTTCGTCGCCCGCCGCAGCGGCTGGCTGCGCGCCGGCGACAGCGGCATCGTCAACCACAAACGCCAGCTCGGCGATCACGTGCGCAAAGGCGAAACCCTCGCCACCATCGCCGATCTCTACGGCAACGAACTCGACAAGGTAGTGGCAGACGCCGACGGCATCATCATCGGCAAACAGAACATCCCGCTGGTGCAGGAAGGCGAGGCGATGTACCACGTGGCGTATTTCCATGAGCCGAACGAGGTATTGGAAAATCTGGAATTGCTGCAGGATACGTTGTTACCGGAAGAGAACTACTAACTCCCAGCAACCTCGCTTACGAAGTGATTAAACCTGAGGTGAAGGACAGGTAGCGGGGGAAGCATTTCGAAAGCGTCGGCAACAGGGATGTTGCCGACGCAGCGTACATGGATGTATTCACAGCGGTTTCGAAATGCTTCACCCGCTGCCTGGCCGCCAGCGGGCCAGAAAAAAGCTCTTCGTTATTTCTTGCGCAGAAGCTCCAGAACTTCCTTGCTGGGGAAACCCTGAAGCTCAACCCCGGCGCTCTCCTCAAACTTGAGAATCGCCTTGCGGGTCTCGCCCCCGGCCTTGCCATCGACCTCACCGTCGTAGAAACCCTTCTCCTTCAGCTTGGTCTGCAGCTCCACCACCTCATCGTGATCCAGCTTGGTAAACGGACGCTTCCAATCCCTCGTCAGCGGCTCCGCCCCACCAATCTGATCCGCCAGAATCCCCACCGCCAACGCATAGCGGTCAGAATTGTTGTAACGCTTAATCACAAAGAAATTCTTCAGCACCAGAAACGCCGGACCACCGCGCCCCGCCGGCACCTTCAACTCCGCCACATCATCCGGACGCGGAAACGCCTGCCCGCGCACCCGCTTCACCCCGAGCTTCTCCCACTCCGCAATCGTCAACTTACCCGCCGGCAACTTGCGCTCCGGAATCGTCACCTCATAACCCCAGGTCTCCCCGCTGCGCCAGCCATTCTTGCTCAGCAGACTCGCCGCCGTCGCCAGCGCATCCGGCACAGAGTTCCAGATATCGCGCTTGCCATCGCCATCCATATCCACCGCGTACGCCTGGTAACTGGTGGGAATAAACTGCGTATGGCCCATGGCGCCGGCCCAGGAACCGGTAAGATGACTCTCGTCGATATCACCGCTCTGCAGAATTTTCAGCGCCGCCAGCAGCTGATTGGTGCCGAACTTTTTGCGCTTGGGATCGGCATACGCCAGAGTCGCCAGCGAACGCACCACACTGCGCATTACATTCTGGTTATCCAGGATCGCACCGAAGCTCGACTCCATCGACCAGATCGCCAACAGGATATTCGGGTTCACACCGAACTTTTTCTCGATCTTTTCCAGCCAGGGCTGCAGCTCCTGCTTCTTCTCGCGCCCGCGTTTCACCGCAAACTTGGTGATGCGGTTGTCGAAGTACTGCCACGCCGGCGCCTTAAACTCCGGCTGGAAGCTCGCCTTGTCCAGCACCCACTGATCCGGGGAGTCGATACCCTTGAAGGCGCGGTCGAACGTCTCCGCAGTAATCCCCTCGGCCAGCGCCTGTTTGCGGAACTCCTGTTTCCACTTTTCAAACCCGGGATCTGCCGCCGCATGGGCGAACAGCGGCAACACCAACAGCGCGGAAATCAGAAAGGAAATAAAACCGAAGCGGCGCAGTGGCGCCGTGGGGGACTGAAGCATGACAACTCCTTGGCAGTAACAGCTCGCACAAGGGTAGAACGGAAGCCCGTCAACGGAAAGGGAGGAAAAGCGTCAGCCACTCAGGCTGTGACCAGGCCGACACTCTTTTCAACGGAAAATTTCTGCCAACCAATCACGCCGCCGGCGGGATCACATAAAACAGCACCGCAAAGAAATGCAGCGCGCCGCCCGCCAGCACGAACAGGTGCCAGATCGCGTGATGAAAGCGCAAGCCGCGCCACAGGTAAAAGCCGATGCCGCCGGTGTAACAGAGCCCACCGAGCACCAGCAACCACAGGCCGCCGGGCGCGAGGTTGTCCATCAGCGGTTTGATCGCCGCAATCACCACCCAGCCCATCAAGGCACTGAGCGTTATCGACAGCGCGCGGATTTTTTTCAGCGGCGTGAGCTGGATGATCAACCCCAGCAGCGCCAGCCCCCAGATCACCCCGAACAGCCACCATCCCCATGGCCCGCGCAGGGTTACCAGGGTAAACGGCGTATAGGTGCCAGCGATCAGCAGGAAAATGGCGGAGTGGTCCAAGGTGCGCAGTACCTGCTTGGCGCTTTTATGGGTGATGCTGTGATACAGGGTCGAAGCGGAAAAACACAGAATCAGTGTGGCCGCGTAGATGCTGCTGCTGACGATATGCCAGGCATCGCCGCGCAGCGCCGCAAAACCACACAGAACGCCCAGCCCGGCGATGGCCAATAGGGCACCAATACCATGGGTGATACTGTTGGCGATCTCTTCCGCAAGGCTGTAACGGCTGTTCGCCGCGGTAGACAGGCTGCTGGACATGATGAATTCCCAATCTGGAGTCGCTGCCAGTATGGCAAATTTTTGTGACCGCAATTTTAAACGCGGTCTAATAATGAAAATTTTACCGCCTTCACGCAAGCGATGATCGAGACCGCACGGTACCAGGATATGTGCCAAGGCGTCGCCTCGTCATTCTGACTAACCAGCCGCCACCGCATTGCCAAGGCGCAACTTTCAGTGACCGGCACCTTCGGCAATAATGGGATCACAATTTTTTTCCAACGTACTCTGTTGCAATGCCTGTCTCCATGATCCATCCAACCCGCTACCGCGGCAATCGGCGGGGCAAGACACCTTGAGCTTTACCGAACACCAGGCCCGCTTCCGCCGCCTCTACCGCGAGCACGCCGCGTGGCAGCTGCTGCGAGCGGACAACGCGCCACATATCCTGGCCTTCGTTTCGGATCTGTTCCGCGAGGCCAGCGAAGTGCCCTTCGGCCAGGCCAGGGCGGCGCTGGCCGCGGAACTGGCGCGCTCGCGGGAGGCGAATACCTGGGAAACGGATACCCCCGCCGGCACCTATCTGCGCCAGTGGATCCAGGCGGGCTGGCTGCGCGAGCTGGACGATCAGCTCACCAGAACCGATGCCTGCGAAGTGGCGCTGCGCTTCTGCCGCGGCCTCGACCAGCGGGAGACCCACGCCACCGCCTCGCACCTGCGCATCGTTCAGGATGCGGTGCGCGATCTGGCGGTGGCGCTCAGCCCCAATGCCGATGAGCGCATCGCCATTCTCGAGGCGCGCAGGCTGCAACTGGAACTGGAGATCGACGAGTTGCGCGCGGGGATCGTACGCCAGCTGCCGGAGCAGGAGCAGAGTGAGCGGATCCGCGAGGTGTACCAGCTGGCCTCGGTGCTCACCAGTGACTTCCGCCGGGTGGAGGACGAAATCCGCCAGCTGGATCAGGCCCTGCGGGTGGACATGATCGAATCCGGTGGCGGTCGCGGCGCGGTGCTGTCTGGCCTGCTGGAAAAGGAACAGCTGTTGCTGTCGTCCGAAGCCGGCCGCGCCTTCGAGGGCTTCTTTGAGCTGCTCATGGACCAGAATCGCGGTACCGAATTGCGCGAGCAACTCAACTCCATCCTCGCCCGGCCCGCCGCCGGGCATCTGCCTCCGGGCCAGCGGCGCTTTCTCGAGCGCCTGATGCGCGAGCTGGGCCGCGAGAGCGAGCGGGTGCTCAACGTGCGCCGCCGCACTGAAGAAAGCCTGCGCGCCTTTGTGGAGAGCGGCGCCCATCTGGAAAACCGTGCGGTGGACCGGCTGCTGCGGGAGCTGGAACAGCTGGCGGTGAACTTCCCGCACAGTGAGATCAGCCTGCGCGCCGAGACTGCGCTGACCCTTGACAGTGGCAGCGCCTCGATACGCACTCTGGACAGCATGCAACTGCGCACCCCGGATCAGCAGCTGGACACCAGCGCGGTGGAGACCCACACAAACCGGCGCGAACCCAACGCCGCCATGTTGCAACACCTGGAAGCGGTGAAAGTGATGGAAGTCGCCATCGAACTGCGCGACCTGCTGCGCGCAACAGGCCCCCAGACCATTGCCGGGCTGACGGCCGCGCGACCGATCAACGCGGGGCTGGAAGAGCTGGTCGCCTGCCTGCGGGTCGCCCGCGCGATCGACGCGCCGCGCCTGCCGGAGCAGGAATCCATCACCGTCAACGATCGCCGGCGTGGCGCCATCACGGCCACCATTCCCCGCTATATGCTGCACGCGGATCTGTTTTCGCAAAAACTCGAGGATCTGTCCCTATGAGCGCGGACACCCCCATTTCAGCCCCGGATCTGTTCGACCAGTGGCGCGAAGCCAGCAGCGGACAATCTTCCGACCGGCATGCCGAGACTTCACCAACAGCGGAAATGGCCGAGGCGGCGACCGCGCAGGCATCCGATGCCGAATCAGCGGATTCCGCATCACCGGACACTTCATCATTGGATACGGGCTCTTCCTCCGCCCTGCCCCACGAAGCCCGCCGCGCCCTGGTCTATCTGCTGAAAAAAGGCGTGATCCTGTTTGCGGAAAAGCGCCTGCTGTTTGAAGCGCTGTGTCGGTACCGCGCCGGTATCGAGCAGCAGCTGGACAATATGTACCTGCGCCTGTTGCTGGACGACAAAGCGGGCATCGCCTTACTGCGGCAGCGGGAGGACACCGATGACGACGAAGACGGGGAAGTGGTCACCCTGATCACGCCCCGCACCCTCACGCTGTACGACACTCTGTTGTTGCTGGTGTTGCGCAAGCATTTCCAAGAGCGCGAGACCAGCGGCGAGCGCCAGATCATCATCGATCTGGAGCAGATCGAGGCCCGCCTTACGCCGTTCCTGCCGCTCACCAACAACAGCCGCCTGGAGCGCCGCACCCTCACCGGCGCCCTCGCCAAACTGAAAGAGCGCAAAATTCTCGCCAGTGTACGCGGTGAAGATGAGCGTTTCGAAATCACCCCGGCCATCCGCTATCTGGTGAGCGCCGATTTCCTTCAGCAACTGCTGGGCGAATACCGCAAACTGGCAGGGGCCGACGGCAACGGAGGTGACCAGCATGAGTAACGGCTTCTTCCCTCAGGGGCAGATACGCCTGGCGGAACTTTCGGTGTACAACTGGGGCTCCTTCCACGGTCTGCACACCGCCAGTATCGATGCCCACGGCACGCTGATCACCGGCGACAACGGCGCCGGCAAGTCCACGCTGATCGACGGCCTGATGGCCCTGCTGCTGCCCGCCGGCAAAAGCCACTTCAACGTCGCCGCCGCCCAGGGCGATCGCAGCGACCGCTCGCTGTTTTCCTACATGCGCGGCAGCTTCGGATCGGAGCACGACGGCGCCGAGACCCGCACCCGTAACAAGCGCGAAGGGGCCACTGCCACTGCCCTGCGCGCTCTGTACCGCGCCGACGACGGTTCCGAGATCACCCTCGCCGCGCTGTTCTGGACCACCAAACCCGGCAATTCGCTGAGCGATCTCTCCCGCCTGTATCTCGTCGCCAAACGCAATTACACCCTGGAGGAAATGCTGCGCAGCTTTGGCGAGGGCGACGCCCGCGCACTGAAGCAGACCCTGAAACAGGACCCCACGCTGATTCCCTGCGACGACCACTTCGGCGAGTACCGGGAGAACTACCGCCGCCTGTTGCACATGGAAAATGGCAACGCGCCGGCACTGCTGTCCCGCGCCCTGGGCCTGAAAAAAATTGACGACCTGACCCAGCTGATCCGCGATCTGGTACTGGAGCCCAGCGGTGTGCGCGACGATGCGCGCAAGGCGGTGGCGGAGTTCGACGATCTCAACAGCGTGCACGAACAGCTGTGCGACGTGCGCGCCCAGTGCCAGGCGCTGGCCTCACTGCCGCAGACCTGGGAATCCTACCTACAGGCAACCTCCGCGTTGGACGCGCGCAGCGCAGACCTCGCGGCCCTGCCGGTGTGGTTCGGCGAGCAGTGCGCGGCCCTGTGGCAACAGCGCATCGAATCCCTGCTGAAACAGCTGGATGCCCTGCATCAACAGCGGCTGGTGTTGGAGCAGCGGGAACAACAGGCGCAACAGGATGTGGAGAGCCGCCACGCCGACTACCTGCAGGCCGGCGGCGAGCGCATCGAATTGCTCAAAAAGGATCTGGAGCAGGCCCGCAGCCAACTGCAGCAGGTCACCAGCGCCGCCGGTGATTATCAGAAGCTGGCTCGGGCACTGCAGCTGCCGGATACACTGGACGCGGTCGAGTTTCACAGCAACCAGCAGCGCGCGCAGGCCGCGCTGGAAAATGCCGCCGGCGAGCGGCAACAGGCCCAGGATGCTTTTGCCGAGGCCAGCGCCAGGCTCGGCAATCTGCAGAGCGAACGCAACGAACTCCAGGAGCAGATCCGGGAAATCGAGGCCAGGCCGGACTCCAACATAGACCCGGCCTACCAGAAACTGCGCGACCAGATGAGCGAGGAACTGGCAATCCCCGCCGGCGAACTGATGTTTATCGGCGAACTGATCGATGTGCAGGAGGAGCACCGCGGCTGGCAGGGCGCCATCGAGCGCGCCCTCGGCGGCCTGCGCACCACGCTGGCAGTGCCCCGGGAGCGCTTCTCGATGGTCACCCGCTGGCTGAACGCCCGCCACACCGGACTGCATGTGCGCGCGCAGGTGGTCTCAAGCGATCACGGTGGACCCGCCGACTTCAAAGCCGATGGCTACCTGCGCAAACTTGTCTGGCGCGAGCACCGCTACCGCGACTGGCTGAAGCGCCACCTGGCCCGCTTCGACCTGCAGTGCGTGGCGAACACCGCCGCACTGGACGCCACACCGTTTTCCATCACCCAGCAGGGGCTGATCCACCTGGAGCGGGGGCGCTTCGAGAAAAAGGATCAGCACCGTATCGACAACCGCCGCACCTGGGCGCTGGGTTTTTCCAACAAATCCCGTCTGGCACTGATCCAGCGAGACCTGCAGGAACTGGAAAGCACCCTCGCGCAACAGGTGCCCGCCGTCGCCGCCGCGCGCGCGGCCATGGACGCGATCGAACAGCGCAACCGGCAGTGGGAAAAACTCGCCGATTTCCGCTGGCTGCAGATCGATGTGCCCGAGTGGCAGCAGCGGGTAGAGAAATTACAGTCGCTGTTGCTGGAACTGGAAAACGACCGCGGCGATCTGGCGCGGGCGAAACAGCGCTGGGACCAGGCCAAGGCATTGCATCAAGAGATCGGCGAGCAGCTCGCGCAACACAACAAACGTATCTGGGAAACCGACAAGAGCCGGCAGGAAGCGGAGAGCCGGCTGGATAGCGCCCGCCAGGAAGCGGCCATCGGAATGGACGACGCGCTGCGCGAACGATTGGACAGACGCATTGGTGCCCTTTCCGCCGACGATCTGGAAACTGCCGCGGCGCTGGAACAGCGCCACCGCGGCGAGCTGGAACAGGAGCGCAACCGCGCTGCCGCCAGCAAAACCAGCAGTAGCAACGGCGCTATCAGTATCGTTTCCACCTTTTATTCCAAGTGGGAAACGGTCGCCAGCGACTGGGGCCGGAATCTGGACGCGGTGCCGGAATACCTCACGCATCTGGCCTCACTGGAAGACGAGGGGCTGCCGGCGCTGGTGGAGCAGTTCCGCGAGCGCCTCAACCGCCACACTACCCAATCCCTCGCGGGCATCCGCTCCAAGATCGAATCCGAGCGCGAAGATATCCGCGAGCGCATCGAGGTGATCAACCGGGTGCTGGCGCGCACCGAATTCAAGGCCGGCAGCTATCTGCGCCTGTGCGCGCGCACCGACCAGTATCCCCATGTGCGCGATTTCAACCAGCAACTCACGCGCCTGTTCAGCCTGAGCGCCAGCGACGATCACGAGAGCCGTTTCGCACTGCTGAAACAGGTGATCCAGATTCTCGACAAGGCCAGTAACCCGGTCAGCGCGGGAACCCTGGAAAGCCTGCGGCTGCTGGATCCGCGCCATCAGATGTCGTTCTATGCCGAGGAAGTCGGGCGCGCGGACCAGATCATCCGCGACGTGCTGGACTCTTCCAGCGGCAAGTCCGGCGGTGAGAAAGAGGCATTTGCCGGTGTCATCGTCGCCGCCAGCCTCGCGTATGTCCTCACGCCGGATGGCAGCGATAAGCCCATCTACAGCACCGTATTTCTCGACGAGGCCTTCTCCAATACCGCCGAGGCCGTCAGCCGCCGCGTGCTGCGGGTATTCCGCGAGCTACACATCCACGTCAACCTGATCACGCCCTACAAAAACCTCAATCTGGCAAGGGAATCGGCACGCGCTCTGCTGATCGCGGAGCGCAATGCAGACACCCACGAGAGCCAGTTGTGCGAAGTGACCTGGGAGGAGATTGACCAGCGCATGCAGACGGCGGCACAGCGATCACTGGCAGCGGAGGCAGAGGTCCAGGTGGAGCCGGCGTGAGCGAGGCAAACCCCGAAAATACCTGGGGCCTGCTGCCGCATCAGGTGCGGGAGCGGCTGTTGCAGCGGGAGTGGCGCAACCGTCGCAATTTTCGCCAGCGCCTCATCGGCGAACGCCCCTTTCCCATCCAGATTTCGCTGAAGCCTCCCGGCGGTGCCGAGGCACTGGCGGAGCTCGCCCGCCTGCAGACTCTGCAGGAACAGTGGCGCACATGGCCCAGACCTGAAGAAGTACGGTGGGAAAGCCGCCAGTTCCGCCAGCTCGGCCACTGGCAACTGCCGGTGGCACTGCGGATCGACTCGATGCAGTCACTGCTGGACTGTCTCGGCGGCGAAGCTCTGGCGCTCGCTCTCCATTGGCAGAAGGTAATGGCGCCGCTATTGGCGCTCGATCACTCACTGTTCCCCACCCTCACCCGGCATCTGGAGACGCTGGAGCAGATGCGGGAACAGGACGCGCAACTGCTGGCCCGGCTATTGCCGCAACTGCGCGAAGGCCTCGGTGGCGGGCAGTATCTGCGCGCGCTGCCGCTCACCGGCGTCGACACCAAGTTTGTGGAAAGCTGGCAGCCGCTGATCAGCTCTCTTCTGGATGAACTGCACCAGGGCGCCGTCGGCGCCGCCGGTGGCCTGGTGCCCTGGCTCGACTGCCGGGAAAACCCAAAGGGCTGGTTGCTGGTGCGCCCACTCTGCCCACAGGTGCGCGCCCGGCTCGGCGGATTGCCCCTATTGCAACTCGATGCGACAACGCTGGAACAGTTTCCACTGCCCGCCGGCAACATTCTGCTGGTGGAAAACCGCCAGTCCTCTCCCGGCACCGGCCTGGGACTGCCGCTACTTGCGGACACCATCGCCATCTCTGGCAGCGGACGGAACCTGGCGTGGATGCGCGCCCCGTGGTTGGCGCAGAAACGGATCGGCTACTGGGGCGATCTGGACAGTTGGGGACTGACCCTACTGGCAGACGCGCGACGGCATCAACCGCATGTGGAATCGCTGATGATGGATATGGACACCCTGGAGCGGTTCCGGGAATTCGGGGTGGAAGAGTCAACGCCACAAACTACCTTCCCGCCGGCACTGACGGAGGAAGAA
Source organism: Microbulbifer sp. SH-1 (assembly GCF_011326135.1). Classification (NCBI taxonomy): domain Bacteria; kingdom Pseudomonadati; phylum Pseudomonadota; class Gammaproteobacteria; order Cellvibrionales; family Microbulbiferaceae; genus Microbulbifer; species Microbulbifer sp. SH-1. The sequence continues at coordinate 3,029,280 of NZ_CP046948.1, forward strand.
CGCGGGGTATGGAAACTGCTACAGAGCGGGGGAAAAAGCATCAGACTGGAGCAGGAACGCCTGCCCCAGGACTTCGTGCACAGGCGCCTGCAGACCTGGTGCCCGATGAATGCGGCAGCCGAGGATGCAGCGGCAATCACAAGTTGATGCAGATTGCCGCCGCCCCCGATTCAGCTCCGTTTCCGGACAGGAAAGGAATTACACGCTGGGGCTGTGAATACCCATTTCACACAGGGCAGAAGTCTCGCGCACGATGGTCTGCACACGATCAGGACCGGTGGAAATGATGTCGATGGGCGCGCCTACCAGCTCTTCGATGCGGGCGATGTAGTCGCGCGCGGTCTGCGGCAGGTCTGCTTCGCGGCGGATACCGTAAGTGGTCTCATCCCAGCCCGGCATGGATTCGTACACCGGCTCCACACCTTCCCAGCCAGCGGCGTCGAACGGTACCGGAACTTCCTCGCCGGCGGCGTTGCGGTAGCCCACACAGATTTTTACTTCTTTCAGGCCATCCAGTACGTCCAGCTTGGTCAGGCACAGGCCGGAGATGCTGTTGATGCGGATGGCGTGGCGTACGGCGACGGCGTCGAACCAGCCGGTGCGGCGGCGGCGGCCAGTGGTGGCGCCGAACTCGTGACCTTTTTCGCCCAGGTGCTTGCCGACTTCACAATCCAGCTCGGTGGGGAAAGGACCGCCGCCCACGCGGGTGGTGTAGGCCTTGGTGATGCCCAGCACATAGTCCAGGTACAGCGGGCCGAAACCGGAACCGGTGGCGGTGCCACCGGCGGTCGTGTTGGAAGAGGTCACATAGGGGTAGGTGCCATGGTCGATATCCAACAGCGAGCCCTGAGCACCTTCGAACAGGATGTGCTCACCGTTTTCGCGGGCCTTGTGCAGGGTATCCGCCACGTCGATGATCATCGGCACCAGCTCGTCGCGCCAGGTCTCGGCAACCTTGAGGGTATCCTCGTAGCTCACCGGTTCGACCTTGTAGTACTGGGTCAGGGCGAAGTTGTGGTACTCCAGCAGCTCTTTCAGCTGCGCGCAGAAGTTGTCCCAGTTGCACAGGTCGCCGAGACGCAGGCCGCGGCGCGCCACCTTGTCTTCGTAGGCCGGGCCGATGCCGCGCCCGGTGGTGCCGATGGCCTTGTCGCCGCGGGCTTTTTCGCGCGCCTGGTCCAGGGCCACGTGCACCGGCAGGATCAGCGGGCAGGCCGGAGACAGGCGCAGACGCTTGCGCACCGGTACACCGGCAGCTTCCAGCTCGCCCATCTCTTTCAGCAGGGCTTCCGGGGACAGCACCACGCCGTTGCCGATCAGACAGACCACGCCCGGGCGCAGTACGCCGGAGGGGATCAGGTGCAAGACGGTTTTCTCACCGTTGATTACCAGGGTGTGGCCGGCATTGTGACCGCCCTGAAAGCGGACTACCAGCGCGACTTTCTCGGTGAGCAGATCGACAATCTTGCCCTTGCCTTCGTCGCCCCACTGGGTGCCCAGCACCACTACATTCTTGCCCATGTGCGTAAATCTCGTGTCGTCAGTTCAACGTTGGACGGGCGGATGAAAAGAGCGGCCGCGCCCGTCGTGCGGCCTGGAATTCTTGAATCAACTGGATAGTCTAGGGTTCAGGCGCGCGGCACCACCACCCAGGTGTCACCTTGCCGCACCAGCTCGCGATCACAGCGGGCCAGGGTCTCGGTGTCGTCGCTGCCCTCCCCGGGCATCGCGCTGATCACCACTTCACCGCTGGCGCGCAGCGCGCCTACGATCTGCCACAGCTCGGCGCAATCGCTCGCGGGCGCGAGAATCGCTCCCGCTTCAGGGGCGCCATTCTGCCCCAGAGCGTTGATGGCGACCAAGTCAGTACTGAAACCGGTGGCCGCGCGATCGCGTCCGAACACGGCGCCGATGCCATTGTAGCGACCGCCGTTGGCCAGGGCCTGGCCGTGACCCGGGGAATAGGCGGCAAACACCAACCCGGTCTCGTAGTCGTAACCGCGCATCTCTCCGAGATCAAAAAACAGGGTCACCTGCGGATAGCGGAGCGCCACGGCATCGGCCACCTGCTGCAATTCTTCCAGCGCGCTCACCAGAGCCCGCGGCGCGCCGCTGAACAGCTCGCGGGCGCGCGCCAGGCATTCGCAGCCGCCGGCGAGACGCGGCAGGGCGCGCAGCCAGCTGGCCGCCTGCGTGTCGGCCACATTCTCTTCCACCCAGCGCTCGATATCCGCCACCGCTTTGCTCTGCAGCAGCGCGATAAGCGCGGCCTGCTGCTCGCTGTCGAGCGCCGCAGCTTCCGCGAGGCTGCGGAAGATCGCCACGTGCCCCAGGTCCAGATGGATCTCGCGGATACCGGCGGTGCCCAGGGTTTCGAGCATCAGGCTGATGACTTCGATGTCGCCCTGCAGGCTCTCCACACCGTAGAGCTCGGCGCCGATCTGAATCGGTGCGCGCGGCCCCATCGGCGAGCGCGGACGTGTATAGAGTACCTGCCCCGCGTAGCAGAGGCGGTTGGCGCCGCTGCGGGGAAAGCTGTGGGAGTCGATGCGCGCCGCCTGCGGTGTGATGTCCGCGCGAATACCCAGACTGCGCCCGGAAAGCTGATCGGTCACGCGGAAGGTCCTGAGATCGACATCGCGCCCCATGCCAATCAGCAGGGAGTCGGCGAATTCCACCATCGGTGGAATGATCATTTCATAGCCCCAGCGATGGTAGAGATCCAGCAGGTTTCTGCGCAGGGTTTCCACCCGCTTGGCGTCCGCGGGCAAAATCTCGGCGATGCCATCCGGTAGCATCCAGCGTTCAGCTTGGGTCATGATGTGGGCATTCGACAGTATTTGATAAATAACAGCACGGTCTCGGCGACCGCGGGAACCTCAATTCCGGCGAACGGCATAATGGCCGGGCAGTCAGCAAACTGGCGTCCGCCGCACCGACACAAAAAAACCGGGCGCCGGCCCGGTTTGAGGGATTTTACCACTATTTGCCGGGACTGTGGCCAGTCCCGGCTGGATTGGTATGCGGCTTATTTTCCCGCGGGGTCTTTCAGGTAGCGGAAGAATTCGCTGTCCGGCGCCATCAGCAGCATATCGCTCTTGTCCTTGAAGGACTCCCGGTAAGCGGTGAGGCTGCGGGAGAAGCGGTAGAACTCGGGGTTCTTGCTGTAGGCCTCGGCGTAGATCCGCGCCGCCTCGGCATCGCCGGCACCGCGCAGCTCTTCCGCCTTGCGGTAGGCTTCCGCCTCAATCACCACCTTCTGGCGATCGGCGTTGGCGCGGATGCGCTCGCTGGCTTCCTGACCCTTGGCGCGGTGGTCGCGGGCCTCCAGTTCGCGACCGGTGCGCATCCGCTGGAACACGGATTCGGAGACTTCCGGCGGCAGGTCAATGCGCTTCACGCGCACATCGATGATTTCCACCCCCAGATCCTTCTGCGCGGTCTCGTTCAGATTCTTGGTGATGTCGGCCATCAGCTGGTCGCGCTGGCCGCTCACCACCTCGTGCAGATCGCGCACACCGAACTGGTTGCGCAGGCGGTTGTTGATCTGTTCTGCCAGCAGGCGCACCGCGTTGCGCTCGTCACCGCGGGTGGCCTTGTAGAAACGGCCCACGTCGACGATGCGGAACTTGGCGTAGGAGTCCACCATCATGAACTTGTTTTCGCTGTTCAGCATCCGCACCGGCTGGGAGTCAACAGTCTGGATACGGGCGTCGAACTTGCGCAGCTCATGCACCAGGGGGATTTTGAAGTACAGGCCCGGGGTGTAGTCGGTGCGCACCAGTTCACCGAAGCGCAGCAGCACGGCTTTCTCGGTCTCCTTGACCACGAAGGCGCTGCTGGAGAGTACCAGCAGGCCGACCAGCACCAGCGCGATGACAAAAAGCGACTTGTTGTTGTTCATGGCTCGTCTCCCTTAGCGTACTTCGCGGGCGCGGCGAGTGTTGTTCACTTCCGTGCGCAGCTGGTTAATGACCCTTTGGGAAATCTCGTCGATCACCTGGGGAGAAACCTGGGTGCGCTGGCTGGCGGTACTGGCACTGCCCTCGGCCAGTTTGTCCAGCGGTAGATACATCATGTTGTTGCCGCCCTCGACATCCACCATCACCTTGGAGGTATTGCTCATCACATCCTGCACCGTGTCCAGGTACATGCGCTCGCGGGTGACATCCGGTGCCTGCTGGTACTCCGTCAGGAGCTGCTCGAAACGCGAAGCTTCACCGCGGGCACTCTCGACAACGCGGGATTTGTAGGCTTCCGCCTCCTCGATCATGCGCTGGGCCTGACCGCGGGCTACCGGGATTACCTGGTTGGCATATGCCTGAGCCTCGTTCTGCAGGCGCACCTCATCCTCGCGCGCGCGCACCACGTCATCGAACGCGTCCTGCACTTCCCGCGGCGCCTTGGCGTCGGTGAGGTTCACGACATCGACGCGGATACCGGTCTGGTACAGATCCAGGTAGTCCTGCAGACGCTGCTGGGTATCTGCAGCAACCTGGCTGCGGTTCTGGGAAATAACACCGTTCAGGGTCTGGGAGCCCACCACGTGGCGCAGAGCACTGTCAGTGGCTTCCTGCAGACTTTTCAGCGGATCGGCCACGCGCAGCACAAAGGACTCCGCGTCGTCGATGTGCCACTGCACCTGCAGCACCACATCCACGATGCTGGCGTCTTCGGTGAGCATCTGGCCGGTGGTGCGTTCGGTGCGCACCTCAGTCATGTTCACCTTGGTCACATTGTCGATCAGCGGCGGGTTCCAGTGCAGACCGGAGCCAACGGTCTCGTGATATTTACCGAGGCGCAGTACCACTGCGGACTGGCTGGCATCCACCTGATAGAAGCCCCACAGGCCATAGACCACCGCGAGCACGATAAGCACCAGCGACCAGGGGAAGCTGCCGCCGCCGGGGCGACCGTCGTCCGCGCTGGCGGGCTTGCCACCGAACAGGCCATTCAACTTCTGCTGCATCTTGCGCAGCAGTTCGTCCAGATCGGGTGGGCCGTCGTTATTGCGATTGCCGCCACCCCAGGGGTCCTTGTTATTACCACCCGGTTCATTCCAGGCCATCGGTCACTCCAATTCTGTCAATTTATCAATCGTTAGCTGTCGCGAAATTCTAGCATTTTCCCCCGCGACGCAGTGTCTCTACGCGACGTCCGTTCTCAGCCGGTTTCCCAGTCTTCCGGTTTGGGCTCCTGCTCCGGTTTCTCCGGCAGCCACTGAGGCGGACTGGCGGCGTCGCGAAAGGGTGCCATCAATCGCTGTAGCTCAGAGCGCGGCAACATCACGTGCAGTTCAATGTCGCCGTTGTCGCGATAATCCTCGCGCTGCACTGCATTACTCGAAAACAGCTGCGCGCGCAGACGTGCGTGTTGCGGTGGAATCACCACTGCTCCGCTTACCATCTGGTTGCCGAGGCGCTCGGCAATTGCCTCCACCAGCAGGTCACAACCGGCACCGGTGGCCGCCGACAGCCATACCGCGCGCGGCACGCCCTGGTCGTCGCGGTCGATGCGCGGCGCCATGTCCGCCAGCAGATCAATTTTGTTGTACACCATCAGGTGCGGCAGTTCCGCCGCGCCGATTTCCTCAAGCACCAGCTGCACCTCTTCAATCAGGTGCAGGCGGTTCTCCGCCGCGGCATCTACCACGTGCAGGAGCAGCGAGGAGCTTGCCGCCTCTTCCAGCGTGGCGCGAAAGGCCTCTACCAGCCGGTGCGGCAGATGGGAGACGAAACCCACGGTATCGGCGAGGATCATCGCCCCCACGTTGGGCAGGTCAACCCGGCGCATGGTCGGGTCCAGGGTTGCAAACAGCTGGTCGCGGACATAGACATCCGCATCGCTGACGCGGTTGAACAGGGTGGATTTTCCCGCGTTGGTGTAACCCACCAGGGAGACGGTGGCGACATCCGCGCGGGAGCGCGCGCGGCGCCCCTGCTCGCGCTGACGACGCACCTTGTCCAGGCGTTTTTCGATAGCATCAATGCGCGCGCGCAGCAGGCGGCGGTCGGTTTCCAGCTGGGTTTCACCGGGGCCGCGCAGACCAATCCCCCCTTTCTGGCGCTCCAGGTGGGTCCAGCCCCGTACCAAGCGGGTGGACATGTGCCGCAACTGCGCCAGCTCCACCTGCAGCTTGCCCTCATGGGTGCGGGCGCGCTGGGCGAAAATATCGAGAATCAATCCGGTGCGGTCGAGCACCCGACACTTCAGCTCGCGCTCGATGTTGCGCTCCTGGCTCGGCGACAGGGTGTGATCGAACAGCACCAACTCGGCACCGTGCTTTTTCACGACCTCGTTGATTTCCTCCAGCTTGCCTTTGCCGACAAAGGTTTTGGGATCTGGCGTGGCGCGGGTACCGAAGATAAAGGCCACCGGATCGGCACCGGCAGACAGTGCCAATTCTTCAAATTCACGGGGGTCGTCGGGGCTGTCGATAGCGGATAGCTCCAGGTGGACCAGCACCGCAAGTTCACCGGATTCCGGGCGATCAAAAAACAAGGATTATTCTCTTGGGTTCAAAAAAGCACCAGGTCACTGGCACCGAACAACAGACGCCCCGGGCAAGCCGGGGCGCTGTCTGTATTTGCACTGCTCAGGTCAATACCGCACTGCTCGGATACCTTGGCGCCTCTTGCTTCCCGACAAGAGCACCGGCGGCCGATACACCGCGGCATTCAATCTCAGCCGAAGGTGTCGCTGCCGGCCTCAGGACCTGCGCCTTCACCTGGACCCGCCGGGTTCATCAGCGGTACGCGCACGGCGCGGGAGGGTACTACGGTGGAAATCGCGTGCTTGTAGACCATCTGGCTCACAGTGTTTTTCAGCAGCACCACGAACTGGTCGAAAGATTCGATCTGGCCTTGCAGCTTGATGCCGTTGACCAGATAGATGGAAACCGGGATACGCTCTTTACGCAAAACATTAAGGTAAGGGTCTTGTAAGCTGTGCCCTTTTGACATCGTTTTTCTCCTTGCCAAAAGATAAACCGCCAGATGACGCACGATCGCGCCCGCGAATCCCGCGGACTAAGGACGGCCATGGTAATGAGGCGTATAAAAAAGAGCCAAAAATAAACAAGGCTCTGTGAATAACTGACTGAGTTGGGCCGGCTTCACCGGCTCCCTCACGTTATGGCTGCTCAACCGAGAAATTTCAAGGCCTCTGTCAACATTTCATCGAATTTGCGTATTTTACCGTCAGGGTCCTGCGCAAAGATAGGATGCAGCTCCGGCCAGCCCCGCAGCCATGTGAGCTGACGCTTGGCCAGTTGGCGGGTGGCGGCGATGCCGGCCTCCCGCATCTGTGCAAAATCGGTCTCGCCGTCCAGATATTCCCACACCTGGCGGTAACCCACCGCGCGGATTGCCGGCAGATCCTTGTGCAAGTCGCCGCGCGCGCGCAGCGCTTTTACTTCGTCGATAAAACCGCTCTCCAGCATACGCTCAAAACGCAGGGCGATACGCTGGTGCAACAGTGCGCGATCCCGCGGCAGTATCGCCAGCTGCTGCACCCGGTAGTGCGCAAGTGGTGAAGTGCGTTCCTGCTCCGCGCGCAATTGCGTCATGGTCTTGCCAGTGAGGTGGTAGACCTCCAGCGCGCGCTCGATGCGCACCGAGTGATTCGGGTGCAGCTCGGCGGCAAGTTCCGGGTCGATTTTTTCCAGCTCCCGGTGCAGCGCCGGCCAGCCCTCTTTCTCCGCACGCGCTTCGATCAGCGCGCGAAACGCCGGATCGGCCTGTGGTAATTCCGCCATGCCCTGTAATAGAGCCTTGAAATACAGCATGGTTCCGCCCACCAGCAGCGGAATATTTCCCGCCGCGGTGATTTCCTCCATCGCCGCCAGCGCATCCTCGCGGAAGCGCCCGGCGGAATAGCTCTCAGCGGGATCGCAGATATCGATCAAGCGATGGGGGTAGCGGGCCAATTCCTCCGGGGAGGGTTTGGCGGAGCCGATATCCAGCCCGCGGTACACCAGCGCGGAATCCACACTGATCAGCTCCACCGGCAGGCGCTCGCTGATGGCCATGGCCAGATCGGTTTTACCTGACGCAGTGGGGCCCATCAGGAATATTGCACGGGGAAGAACCTCACCCAAACTCATCCTGACATCTCCAAACCGTAGCGAATGGGCGCCGCCATGTGCCCGCGCAGTAGATTTTTACTGTCCACGCATAAACCATTTGTCCATATCGGACAGCTTGACCTGCGTCCATGTAGGGCGGCCGTGGTTACACTGGCCGCTGCGCTCCGTGCGTTCCATATCCCGCAGCAGCGCATTCATTTCCGGAATGCTCAGCTTGCGGTTGGCGCGCACCGAACCGTGGCAAGCCATGGTAGAGAGAACCTCATTGATCCGATTGCCGATGCGGTCGCTGCTGCCTTCCGCCAGCAGGTCGGCGAGTACATCCCGCACCAGCTGCTCCACCGGTGCGCCGTGCAACATAATAGGTACCTGTCGCACCATGAGTGTTTCAGGGCCGGCGCGTTGCAGCACAAAGCCGAGCGCGGTGAACACTTCCTCGCGCTCTTCAAAGCAGTCCGCTTCGCGCTCGCTCACCGCGAGGCTTACCGGCACCAGCAGCGGTTGCGCCTGAATGCCACCGGCGGCATGGGCGGCCTTCATCTTTTCATACACGATGCGCTCGTGGGCCGCGTGCATGTCCACTACCACCATGCCGTGTTCGTTCTGGGACAGGATATAGATACCGTGCAGCTGCGCTACCGCGAACCCCAGGGGCGGCGTCTCGCTCGCGGACTCGGCGGGCATGGACTGCGACCACGACGCAGCAGACGGTACCGGCGCCTCGCGCACGCCGCCATCGTAGGGCCTGTGCAACTCGCCGTACCCCTGCATCTGCTGCTGGATGCGCTCCGGTGAACGGCGCTCGCCGAAACCGCCCTGTGGATAACCTGCAAAGCCGGTTTCCGATGGAGTGCCGGATGCCGGCGCGAGCGCCATGCGCTCCTGCCCGGCAAACTCGCCGGCGGCAATGCCAGAGGTCTGCGGCACGAGATCCTCGCCCTGCTCCTCACGCTGGGTTTCTCTATCGCCCGGGCGTACATCCGCCAGCGCCCGGTGCAGGGAGCCGAACAGGAAGTCGTGCACCAGGCGGCTGTCGCGGAAGCGCACTTCGTGCTTGGTGGGGTGCACGTTCACGTCCACCGCCGCCGGGTCCAGTTCCAGGTACAGCACAAACGCGGGATGGCGGCCGTGGTACAACACGTCGGCAAAGGCACGGCGCACGGCGTGGCTCACCACGCGGTCGCGGATGGCACGACCGTTGACGTAGAAAAACTGCAGGTCGGCCTGAGAGCGGGAAAACGCCGGTTCCGCGACCCAGCCCCACAGGCGCAACCCACTGCGCTCCATGTCGATATGCAGGGCATTCTGCATAAACGCGGGGCCGCACAGCTGCGCCACCCGCCGCTCCATTTCCGCCCTGGTGGTACCACCGCGCAGGTTGTGCACACCCTTGCCGTTATGCCGCAGGCTGATGGAGACATCGAAACGGGAGAGCGCGAGGCGCTTGATGGTTTCGTCGACGCGGCTGAATTCGGTTTTTTCGGTGCGCAGGAATTTTCGGCGCGCGGGGGTATTGAAGAACAGGTCCCGCACTTCGACCGTGGTGCCGCGAGGGTGTGCCGCCGGCGCCAGCTGGGTTTCCATTTCGCGCCCTTCGGCGGTCACTACCCAGCCTTTGCCGGTTTCGTCGCGGCTGCTGGTGAGGGAGAGCCGGGCGACTGATGAGATACTGGCGAGGGCTTCGCCACGAAAGCCGAGGGTGGCGACAGCTTCGAGGTCTTCGAGGGCGTGAATTTTGGAGGTGGCATGACGGGCGAGCGCGAGGTGCAGGTCGCCTTTCTCGATCCCCTTGCCGTTGTCGCGCACCATGATGCGCTTAACCCCGCCCCCGTCGAGATCCACTTCCAGCCTGGAGGCGCCGGCATCGAGGCTGTTTTCCAGCAGTTCTTTGATTACGGACGCGGGGCGCTCGACCACTTCACCGGCGGCGATCTGGTTGGCGAGTCTAGGGGATAGTAGCTGGATATTGTCGGGCATTGGGATCTTGGTATTTTGGCAGTCTGTGCCAGGTTCTTTTGGAAGTTCTAAGTTCTATGGTGGCGCTGGAGCACCGGGGGGTTGTTTTTGGAACCGCTGTGAACCCATCCCTGGGCGCTGCGGCGCAAACATCCTGTTTGCGACGCTTCCAAAAACAACCCCCCGGCACTCCAGCTTAAATTCAGGCGGCAGTACTCCGTCAGCGATATGCAAACCTGTGGGCTACACATTCATGATGCGAAGACAGGCTACTGGGGATGGGTTTTCAAAAGCGTCGGCGACAGGGACGTCGCCGACGCAGCGTACAGGGATGTATTCACAGCGGTTTTGAAAACCCATCCCCAGTAGCCTGGCGCCACTCACTTAGCGCGTACCCCATAGCCCCAGCGCGGAGCCACAAAACTCAGCCCGAAGGAATCGTCAACGTCTGCCCCACACGAATCATGGATGTCTCCATGCCATTGGCCTTCTTCAGATCCCCTACCGAAATGTTGTAGCGGGCCGCGATGCCGGACAGGGTATCACCTCGGGCAATCGTGTGCTTGCGGTCGGTGCGACTGCCATTGGACGCGAGCCAGCTTCCCGCCGGCGGGCGCGACCTGAAATGGGCCACGATGCCCTCGCCGAGCTTTTCCGCCATGCGCTTCTGGAACGACGGATCGCGCAGACGCCGCGCCTCGTCCGGGTTGGTGATAAAGCCGGTTTCCACCAGAATCGACGGCACATCCGGGTTGCGCAGTACCGAGAAGTTCGCCTGCTCCACCTTCTTCTTGTGCAGATGGGTAAAACTGCCAATGGAGCTCAACACGCTGCTGCCAATATCCAGGCTCGAGTTCATCGTCGCAGTCATCGCCAGGTCCAGCAGCACACCGGCCAAAGTATCGTCCTTGTCGCTGAGACTCAGGCTGCCGGCACCGCCAATCAGATCTGACTCGTTTTCCCGCTGCGCCAGAAAGCGCGCAGTCTCACTGGTGGCGCCGCGGGAGGAAACCACATACACCCCGGCGCCGCGGGCTTCCTTGCGGGTAAAAGCATCGGCGTGAATGGACACAAACAGGTCCGCCTTCAGCTGACGCCCCTTTTTCACCCGGTCGCGCAGGGGAATGTAGTAGTCGCCGGTGCGCACCAGCTTTGCGGTGAAACCCGGTTCGCGCTCAATGACCCTGTGCAGTTCGCGGGAAATCGCCAGCACCACGTCTTTTTCCCGCACCCCGCCGGGGCCGAGCGCGCCCGGGTCCTCGCCACCGTGGCCGGCGTCGATGGCGATCAGGATTTTCCGTTCGTCAGTCACCTGTTCGATGGTCTTTTCTTCCACCTTGTCGCGGTCGTGCAGGTCGATCACCAGGCGATCGGGCAGAGACTCGTGGCGGCGCAGGGCGAAGCTGCGGGGATTGACCGGCTGCTTGAGATCCAGCACCACGCGCAGATCGCGCTTGTCTTTGGTGGCGTAGCGCACGCCGGAGATGGGGGTTTCCGCGAGGGGCAAATCGTCCATCGACGCTCCGAGGGTTGCGCCACTCACGTCGATCACCACCCGATCGGGGTTCTGCAGGGTAAACAGCTTGTGCTCCGCGGGGCCGTCCAGATCGAATACCAGACGGGTGTGGTCCGGGGCGCGCCACAGGCGCACGCCCTCCACTTCCGCGGCAAACGACGGCAGCGCTATGAAGAGCGCCCACGCGAACAAAATGGTTGAAAGTCGCACCGGCAACCCTGCTCCGATCATTATTATTGCCCTGTCGATTCGTTGGCCGGCCTCAATCCGTGAAGCGCGGTTCAGATTTTCGCGAAGTGTGCGCCGGCCAGAACCGCAGCCCCCGCGTCACTTCCCGCCATCAATTTTAGTTCGCGCCCCTCGCCCTGCAATTGCAACTCAAGCCGCAGGTCTGGCACCGGCAACACGCCAATGCCGCGCTCGGACCACTCCACCAGGCTCAGGCTGCCGGGGCCAAAGTAATCCCGCACCCCCATGTACTCCAACTCCTCCGCGTCACCCAGACGATAGAGGTCGAAGTGATACACGCGGAAGTCAGCAAACTCGTAGGGTTCCACCAGAGTGTAGGTGGGGCTCTTTACCGCACCGCGGTGGCCGAACGCCCGCAACACACCGCGGCTGAAGGTGGTTTTGCCCGCGCCCAGCTGGCCGCCGAGAAAAATCACCAGCCCCGCCGCCATACCGGTGTCGATACATGCCTGGCCCAGCGCCTCGCCGGCGGCAACGGTGGCCACTTCGTCGGCCAGGTACAACGCTTTTTCCACGGGTTTCCAGCTCATGACATCAGTCCACCAGCTCGCGGACGTGCGGCAGCAGATCCGTGGCGAGCAACCCGCGCTGGCCATCCGCCGCGGCGCGGTTGCCCGCCTCACCGTGCAGCCACACCCCGAGGCGCGCCGCCGCCGGCAGCGCCAGACCCTGACCGATCAACGAAGCAATAATACCGGTGAGCAGGTCGCCCATGCCGCCGGACGCCATGCCCGGATTGCCGGTATTGATCACGTCCACACCGTCTGCATGGGCGATCAGGGTACCTGCGCCCTTTAATACCACCACGCCACTGAATTTTTCCTGAATCGCGCGCGCGGCGGCCACCGGATCGGCACTCACCTCCGCGGTCGGAATTCCCAACAGTCGCGCCGCCTCGCCAATGTGCGGGGTCAACACCCAATCGTCTCGCGTGATGCCGGCGAGCACGCGGCCGCCGGCGAGAATATTCAGTGCATCCGCGTCCAGCACCAGTTTTGCTGGCGCCCGCCCGGCGCGCGCCAGCAGCTGCTCGCTCCAGGGGGAGTGGCCGAGACCGGGACCGACGGCGATCACATCCGGCGATTCCAGCAAGGGCTCCAGCTCCTGCCCGGATACCACCGGATGCGCCATTACCTCGGGGCGGCGGCTGAGCGACGCCACTACATGCTCCGGGCGGGTGGCGAGCGAAATGAGGCCGCTGCCGGTGCGCGCCGCCGCCTCCGATGCCATCAGCGCGGCACCGCCGAAGCCGTGGTCACCGCCGACGATCAGCACATGGCCAAACTGGTTCTTGTAGCTGTCCGCGGCGCGCGCGGGCAGCCGCTCCAGACTGCCGCCGCTATAGCGGGTGAGCTGCGCCGGCACCTGCGCGTAGACCGCCGGCGCAGCACCCAGATCCTCGAAAATTACATCGCCCGCGAGCGCTGGCCCGCGCCCCAGAAACAGACCCGCCTTGCGGCCGATAAAGGTGACTGTGGCATTCGCACTCACCGCCTCAGCGGCAAAACCGCTGTCCGCGTTCAGGCCCGAGGGCAGGTCCACTGCCAACACCGACGCAGGGGAGCGGTTGATATGTTCAATGGCGGCATCCATCGGCGCGCGCAGCTCGCCACTGAATCCGGTGCCCAGCAGCGCATCCACCAGTACGGTGTTTTTCTCCACCGCCGGCAGCTCGGCGAGACTGGTTACCAGGGTTGCGCCCTCGCGCTCGGCAAAACCGTGGGCTTCCAGTGCTTCGCCTTTCAGTTTGTCGGCGGGCACCCCCACATACACGGTCACCGGAATCTGGCGCTGGGCGGCAAGCCCGGCAATGACATAGCCATCGCCACCGTTGTTGCCACCGCCGCAGAACACCTGGATCGAACTCACCTCAGGCCAGCGGTTGCGCAGCGCATCAAACGCCGCGCGACCGGCGCGCTTCATCAGCGCGATAGCGGGAATCTGCTGCTGGCTGATCACCAGTCCGTCCAACTGGCGCACGGCCTCGGCGCGGTAGAGTTTTTGCGGTTCTGTTGGGGAGGGATTCTGACTGTCCATAGTGTCCGACATAAGTGGCTACTGCATTCCAGCTTTGGGGCACCTCTAAAAATCTGCTGCGCATGCACCTGACGGCATCTGTTCGCACAATTTCCAAAGGCGGCCTGTGGTCAATTTTTAAACTGTGGCAAAATACCGGCGATTATACCGTCTCCACCCCCAAACCGCCGCACACCGCCACCGCCAATTTTGTGACCACGCCTCCATGAGCAACTCCCCAGATCCACAGACCATGGCCGACCTCGCCGCACAGATCCGCGTGTGGGGGCGCGAGCTGGGTTTTCAGCAGGTGGGGATTACCGACTGCCAGCTCGAGCAACACGGCGAGCGGCTGCAAGCGTGGCTGGACGCGGGCTACAACGCCGATATGGAGTGGATGGGCGCACACGGTGCCAAGCGCTGGCGACCGGAGTTGCTGGAAGAAGGCACACTGCGGGTGATCAGTGTGCGCCTGGACTACCTGCCCCCGGACACCCAGCCGGTGCAGGTACTGAAAGACCCGGGCAAGGCCTACGTATCCCGCTACGCCAACGGCCGCGACTACCACAAGCTGATCCGCAAACGCCTGGCGCAACTGGCGCAGCAGATCGACCGCTACTGTGACGAGCGCGGCATCGCGGCGAGCGGACGCGCGTTTACCGACAGTGCACCGGTAATGGAGCGGGCGCTGGCGGAGAAAGCCGGGCTCGGCTGGATCGGCAAGAACTGTATGGTGATCAATAGCAGTGCCGGCAGCTGGTTTTTTCTCGGCGAGATCTACACCAACCTGCCGCTGCCGCTGGATGTGAGCGAGCAGCCGAACCAATGCGGCGAGTGCACCGCATGCCTGAAGGTGTGCCCAACCGATGCCTTCGTGGACGCGTATACACTCGACGCGCGCCGCTGCATTTCCTACCTGACCATCGAGAACAAGGGCCCGATCCCGGAGGAATTCCGCGAGCCCATGGGCAACCGGGTATTCGGCTGCGACGACTGCCAGATCATCTGCCCGTGGAACAAATTCGCCAAATCCACCGGCGAGTCCGATTTCCACCCGCGGCATGGGCTGGATAGTGGTGCGCTGGTGGATCTGTTCAAGTGGACCGAGGAGGAATTTCTGCGGAAAACCGAGGGGTCGGCGATTCGGCGGATTGGGTTTGAGCGGTGGCAGCGGAATCTGGCGGTAGCTTTGGGGAATGCTGATTTTTCCCAGGAAATTGTTGCGGTTTTGGAAGAGTCTCTTGGTACCACTACGCCAATGGTGGCAGAACATATTGAGTGGGCCTTGGAGCGATTGCGTAGTGGGCGGCGTAGAAAACGGAAAATCAAACGGGCTGCATCTTGAGTTTTTGGCCCGAAGCATTGGGAGCTTTGATTTAGGTTTGGTGGCGGCGAAGCGCCGGGTATCTGTTTCCAAAACCGCTGTGAATACATCCCTGTACGCTGCGTCGGCGACGTCCCTGTCGCCGACGCTTTTGGAAACAGATCCCCGTCACTCCACCTTCGATTCAAGTTTTTGCACTCCGTAAGCATCTGCCGCTAGCAAGCAATTCGACTTTTGTATTTTGCTTACGAAGTGCCGCGCTCAGATGCGAAGGCCTGGTACCGGGGGCGGGTTTTCGGGAGCGTCGCAAACAGGATGTTTGCGCCGCAGCGCCCAGGGATGGGTTCACAGCGGTCCCGAAAACCCGCCCCCGGTACCCGGCCGCCGCCCCACCAGCTTCCAAGCCACCCAAAAACCACCGAAGCCAAAAACCTCAGCTCATGCGAAAAAAGTGCTCGCGATAATGCTTCAGCTCATTGATCGAATCGTGAATATCATCCAGCGCCAGGTGTGAAGAAGTTTTCTTAACGCCTTCCAGCACGTCGGGCCGCCAGCGCCGGGCCAGCTCCTTCACCGAACTCACATCCAGATTCCGGTAGTGGAAGTACCGCTCCAGTAACGGCATGTACTTCACCAGAAAGCGGCGATCCTGGCCAATGGAATTGCCGCACATGGGCGAGGCGCCCTCCGGCACCCAGTGGCTCAGGAACTCGATGGTCTCCCGCTCCGCCTCCCGCTCGCTGAACGGCGACTCCTTCACCCGCGCCACCAGCCCCGATCCCCCGTGCTGCTCCGTATTCCAGTCATCCATCGCCGCCAGCAGCGCATCGCTCTGGTGGATCGCCATCACCGGCCCCTCCGCCAGCACATTCAGGCGCGAATCCGTCACCACCGTGGCAATCTCGATGATGCGCTCTCTCTCGGGATCGAGACCGGTCATTTCCAGATCGATCCAGATCAGATTATTCTGATCCACAATAGTCTCCTGTCTGGCCGCCAGACCCGACGGCAAATGAATATGGCATGGACGAATGGGCTGGAATCTACAAGATTGGCAAGGTACCGCAATCCTACAGTGATGCAAGTTATAATCTGCCGCCCCCCACAAACCGAGCGCCACCCCGGCCCCTGAACCAGGATCTATGAGCAAACGCAAACTCAACCGCCGCCAGCAGTGGCGCATCGCCAAGATTCAGGAAGAACGGGAAGCCCGCGCGCGCAAACGCGACGCGAGCTTCGAGCACGCGGAAGAAGAGGGTGACCTGGGGCCGGAACAGACCGGTCTCATCATCGCCAACTACGGCAGCCAGGTGCTGGTGGAAGGTGAAGCCGGCAGCACACTGCGACAGCGCTGCCATGTGCGCGCAAATATCGACACGTTGGTAACCGGTGACCAGGTTGCCTGGCGCCCGGCCACCGGCGAATCCACCGGCGGCCTCGGTGTCGTCGGCGCGCGCCTGCCGCGCCATTCCGAGTTGCAACGCCCGGACCGCTACGGCGACATGAAAACCGTTGCCGCCAACATCGACCGCATTCTCATTGTCATCGCGCCCTACCCCGAGCCCTTCGCCAACGCCATCGACCGCTATCTGGTGGCCGCGGAGACCACCGGCATACAGCCGCTGCTGCTGCTGAACAAGATAGACCTGATCGACGACAGCAACCGCGACAGCCTGGAACAACTGCTGGCCCCCTATCCCGGTCTCGGCTACGAGGTACTCAAGCTTTCCACCAAAACCGGCGAAGGTCTCGACGGCCTGCTCGCCACCCTCGCCCAAGGCACCAGTGTGTTCGTCGGCCAGTCGGGCGTGGGCAAATCGTCGCTGATCAACGGCCTGCTGCCCGGTACCGACGCGCGCACCAGCGCGCTGTCGGAAGCCACCGGCAAAGGGACCCACACCACCACCGCCGCGGAACTGTTTCACCTGCCCAGTGGCGGCGATCTGATAGACTCCCCCGGCATCCGCGAATTCGGTATCTGGCACATGAGCGAACAGGAACTGCTGGAAGGCTTCGTGGAATTCCGCCCGTTTATCGGCCACTGCCGCTTCCGCGACTGTAACCACCAGGGCGAACCCGGCTGTGCCATCAAAAACGCCCTCAAGCGCGGCGACATCAGCCAGCGGCGCATGGACAGCTACCAGCATCTGCGCAACAGCCTGGAAAATGAATAGCAGGCCCACACAGATTAGGAAACGTCAGTGAGTCAAATCCCCCTGATCCTCGAACCGGAGCAACTCGCCCCACTGCTGGAACACGAAGAAATCCGCGTGGTCGACCTCAGCTCCCCGGCCAACTATTTCGCCGGCCACATCCCCGGCGCCATCGGCCTGCCCTTCCAGGCGCTGCTCGCCGGCACCCCACCGGCACCCGGAAAACTGCCTTCAATTGAGCGCCTCACCGAAGTCATGCAGGCCATCGGCCTCACCCCCGACACCCACATCGTCGCCTGCGACGATGAAGGCGGCGGCTGGGCCGGACGCCTGCTGTGGACCCTCGACGTCATCGGCCACAAGAAATACAGCTACTTGAATGGCGGCATGATCGCGTGGAAAAACGCCGGCATGCCGCTCACCAGCGAAGACACCGTCGTTGCCCCCAGCGATATCCACATCCAGATCGCCGACGACGCACCGATGATCGACGCGGAACAAATCCAGCAGCGCCTGGGTCAAAACGACCTGCAGATCTGGGACGCCCGCTCACCCGCGGAATACACCGGCGCACGTCTCGTCGCCATGCGCGGCGGCCACATCCCCGGCGCCATCAACTGCGAGTGGACCCAGCTTATGGATCCGCAGCGCGACCTGCGTATTCGTACTGACGCCAGAGAATTCCTCGCCGCGCTCGGCATCGACGGCGAAACCGAAATCGCCACCCACTGCCAGAGCCACCACCGCTCGGCGTTTACCTGGCTGGTGGGGAAATCTCTGGGATTTCCCATCAAAGCCTATCCGGGATCGTGGAGTGAATGGGGCAACCTGCCGGATACGCCGATCGAAAACTAGACTCAGTGCTGTCGACTTCTGGATTCCCGCCTGCGCGGGAATGACGGTAAATTGGTATTGCGCATTTGCTAACGAAGCAGAGAAATTCAAAGCAAAGGGCAGGCACACGAACATAAACAGAGCACCCAAAAACTCTGCCACCGCACCCACTTCAACGGGACCACAAAACTACATGAACCCGAAACTGTTTATTTTCCTGCAATACATCACCCCCCAACACCTGCTCTCCAGAGCCGCGGGGTGGCTCGCCGAAACCCGCATCGGCGGCATCAAAAACCCGTTCACCAAATGGTTCGTGGAAAAATACCAAGTCGACATGAGCGAGGCACAGGAAGAGGACTACACCGCCTACACCTGCTTCAACGACTTCTTCACCCGCGCCCTCAAACAAGGCGCCCGTCCCATCGTCGAAGGTGAAAACACCATCGCCGGCTGCGCCGACGGCGCCATCAGCCAGCTGGGCGACATCCACAACGGTAGAATTTTCCAGGCCAAAGGTCAGGACTACAGCCTGCTCGAACTCGTCGGCGGCGACCCCGAAGTGGCCGCACAGTTTACCGGCGGCAAATTCGCCACCATCTACCTGTCACCCAAAGACTACCACCGCGTGCACATGCCGCTCGACGGCGTGCTGCAGCGCATGATCTACGTCCCCGGCGAACTCTTCTCGGTGAACACCACCACCGCCGCCAACGTCCCGCGCCTGTTCTCCCGCAACGAACGCCTCGTGTGCATTTTTGACACCGCCGCCGGTCCCATGGCCATGGTCCTCGTCGGCGCCATGATCGTCGCCGCCATCGAAACCGTCTGGGCCGGTCAGGTCGCCCCGCTCAAGCGCCAGATCCGCACCACCCGCTACGACGAGCAGAAACCCATCGCGCTAAAAAAAGGCGAGGAAATGGGACGTTTCAAACTCGGCTCCACCGTCGTACTGCTGTTCGGCGCCGACAAGGTGAACTGGCTGGAAGAGCTCACCGCCGAAACCCCAGTGAAAATGGGTGAACATTTCGGCGACCTGATCTGAATACGCCCGGCCCCCGCATACCTCGCGGGGGTGCGCACTTCACGCAAAAGCGCAGAAGATCATTGAAGTTTGAGAGTGGATCGGCGTTAGCGGCCAGGCAGGAAGCGTGTGATAAATGCTGGCAGGCGCTGCTCGTAGAGGTACTGGTCGCGCACCTTGGCCACGTCGATATGCGGATACTGACTGGGGTCGAGATCCTGCGTGATAGTGATCAGCCCCACTTCCGCCAGGGATTTCTTGCCCTTGTTCACCAGCGCCTGTTTGCGATCGTCGTCCGCGGCCATGTCAAACAGACGCGGTTTATCCAGCAGTTTTTTGCTGCGGTCCGTCACCAGCATCACCTTGGGTTTCAGGCGGCGCTCGTGGCTCTGCTCAACCACCACCGCCAGCTCGCCAGTGGAGAGTTCCACCTGAGTACCGGTGGGATAGAGGCCGATGGACTGGATAAACTCCAGCACCAGCTGCTCCTGAAACGCGCAATTGCGCAACTCGTACAACTGCGCCACCGCCTTTGACGGCGGCAGCGGAAACTCCGCTCCGCGGGGATTGGTGGCTTCATCGTAGAACGTGACGATGCCGCACATGCGCGCCAATATCGGGATCTGCCCGCCGCGCAAGCCGCGAGGGTAGCCGCTGCCATCGTACTGCTCTTTATGGGCCTGCACGATGTTGAGAATCTGGTGGTCGATATTTGGATCGCTGGACAGCAGCTTCACGCTGTAATCCACGAATTTGCGGTATTCGAGTTCCGCGCGGGGATGGCGCTTGTCGGCCTTCAGCACGTCGTCCGGCAGGTATAGCTTGCCCACGTCCTTCAGCAGGGTCGCCACGCCCAGCTGCACCAGCTCCTGGCGCCGCAAACCGATGTGGCGGCCAAACACCACCGCCCATACGCAGGCGCGCACCGAGTGGCTATAGGTGTGCTCGTCCTTCTCGCGCACCCGCGCCAACCAGGAGAACGCATCCGGACTGCGCAGCACACTGTCGACCATGAGGCCCACGGTCTGGTTCACCTGGGCGGTGGGCAGTGGGCGGTCGGTTTTCAGCTGCACCATGACTTCGTGCATACCGCGGATGATGCGCTCGTGCAGCTGCCTGGCCCTGGGGGCCTCGCGGCGCGCCGGTTCAGGCACTGCGTAAGTGTTGTGGCGTATCTGCACCGGTTTGCAATTGATGGCAACGGGAATACGCCGGTGACCGCCTTTCGCTGCGGGTGTCTGCGACCCGGCGTTCTGCTCACCGGCGGCGCGGGTGATCTTGCGCAGTTTGACACCCACGTCGCCCACGCTCTTGACCACATCCACATACACATAGCGACAGTACTTCTGCAGCTGGCGGATTTCCTCCAGATCGCGGATATAGAAGCCCTGCAAAGCGAAGGGAGTGCGCGTCCACGGGCGATCCAGACGGGACACAAACATGCCCCGCTGCAGGTCTTCCACGAATACCTTCGCCTGTTGGATTGCCACTGATTTGCTGCCGCGCGTTTTTGTTCTGAGTATTCTTCTCGACGGTCTCGGGCAACCGCCGGATATCGGCGCACCCGCACACAAAGACCCCGCACCGGTCAAACCGGTGCGGGGCGGAATTGTCACACAAGTCTACTCGCTGGTTGACAATTGATTTGTGACAACAATCACGGAAAATCCGTCAGCGAGTACTAACAAACCCGTTTCCTTTCCCGTTACCGGTGATATTGTGGCGAGAGTTCTGCCACCGCCTCAAACATGGCGCCGGCATGGGCGGGATCTACCTGCGGCGTGACGCCGTGTCCGAGATTGAAAATATGCCCACTGCCGCGGCCAAAATCTTCCAGCAACCGCGCCACTTCCTCGCGAATGCGCGCGGGGTTCGCGAGCAGGATCGCCGGGTCCAGATTGCCCTGCAGGGCCACGCGGTCGCCGACGCGGGCGCGGGCGCGGGCGATATCCGTCGTCCAGTCGAGGCCCAGGGCGTCGGCACCGGCGTCGGCCATCAATTCCAGCCACTGGCCACCACCCTTGGTGAATAGAATCGCCGGCACCCGGCGCCCGTCGTGTTCCCTGATCAAGCCCTGCAGAATGCGGGCCATATATTGCAGGGAGAATTCCTGGTAGGCCCGATGGCTGAGGGCGCCTCCCCAGGTGTCGAAAATCTGCACCGCCTGGGCACCGGCGCGAATCTGGGCATTGAGGTAGTCGATCACCGAGTCCGCCAGCACCGTGAGCAGCTGATGCAGATCTTCAGGACGGTTGTAGAGCATCTCCTTGATACGCGCGAAATCCCGGCTGGAACCACCCTCCACCATATAGGTGGCGAGTGTCCACGGGCTGCCGGAGAAACCAATCAGCGGCACCCGGCCATTCAGCTCGCGGCGAATGGTGGTGACCGCGTTGGTAACGTAGTCCAGATCCCGAGCGGTGTTGACCACTTCCAGCGCGGCAATATCCGCACTGGTGCGTACAGGCTTGCGGAATTTCGGGCCCTCGCCTTCCTCAAAATAAAGGCCGAGCCCCATGGCGTCAGGGATGGTGAGGATGTCGGAAAACAGGATCGCCGCATCCAGTGGATAGCGCTCCAGTGGCTGCAGGGTCACCTCGCAGGCCAGTTCGGTGTTGCGGCACAGATCCATAAAGGTGCCTGCCTTGGCGCGGGTCGCGCGGTACTCTGGCAGGTAGCGTCCGGCCTGGCGCATCATCCACATCGGTGTGCGGTCAACAGGCTGGCGCAGCAGAGCGCGCAGGAAACGATCGTTCTGGAGCGGAGCAAACTGGTTCTCGGGCATGGGTATCTCGCTGGACGGCTCGGTGCACATCAGGATAGACCCCGGCATGTGCAACAGGCATAAAGAGCCACTGGCTAAAAGGCGGCCATTGTAGCCGGGAGCGGAGCGGGAAAACAAAACTCTTGCGGATACAGATTTCCCAAACGTCACGTACAATAACGCGCCCCAAGGCTCCCACCCTGGCGCAACTCGCGTTACCCGAACACCGTTCGCCCGCCCGCTGCTCTGACAGCAAGACGCCCCACGTTCAGTGGCTGGCGCCGGTCGCGGCTGCCGGATTCTTTTTCTTATTTGAACAATGAGCGATTGAATGGAAACTTATGGCGCACTCAGCCTGATTCCCACCGTAGCCGTGGTTGCCACTGCGGTGATCACCAAGCGCCCGGTGGCGGCCCTGATTACCGGTGTTATCCTCGCACTGATAATGCTCGACCCGAGCGACATCATGACCCCGCTCACCGAAACCGCCCTGGCGGTGATGGCCGATGAGACCATTGGCTGGGTCATTCTTGTATGTGGCCTGTTCGGCTGCCTGATCGCACTGCTGATCCGCTCGGGTGCAGCCAATGCCTTCGCCGAGGTGCTGGCGAAACGGGCCAACACCCGCAACCGCGCACTGCTCAGCACCTGGTTCCTGGGCCTGGTGATCTTTATCGACGATTACCTGAATGCACTGGCGGTTGGCGCGTCGATGAAGAAAGTCACCGACAAGTTCAAGGTTTCCCGGCAGATGCTGGCCTATGTCGCCGACTCCACCGCCGCGCCGGTGTGTTTCCTCATCCCGATTTCCACCTGGGCCGTATTCTTCTCCGGCATCCTGGAATCCGCCGACATCGCCGGACAGGGTGAGGGCCTCAGCATGTACATCAGCGCCATCCCGTTCATGCTCTACTCGTGGCTGGCGCTGATACTGGTACCGTTGGTGGCCACCGGCCGCATTCCGCTGATCGGCCCGATGAAGCGCGCCGAGGCGCGCACCGCCGCGGGCGATCCGGATATTTCCGCCGACGAGCTGCCGGCACACGCGGCCGGCCCGGCACCGGTGGGGCCGCGACACCACGCCTGGAATTTCATCATTCCGATTGTGAGCCTGCTGTTTTTCAGCTGGTATTACGACATCGACGTGCTGAAGGGTGTGATCATCGCGCTCGCCATCACCATTCCGCTGTTCGGACTGCAGAAAGTGATCGGTTGGAACGAGATGCTTGATACGATGATGGACGGCTTCAAGCTGATGATTCCGGCGCTCTCCATCATTGTTACTGCCTTCATGTTCAAGTCGGTGAACGACAGCCTGGGCATGCCACAGTATGTGATCGAATCCCTGAAACCGCTGATGACCGCGCAGTGGTTGCCGCTGGTGGCGTTCCTGTCGATGTCGCTGATTTCCTTTGCGACCGGCTCCTCCTGGGGCATTTTCACCATCACCATCCCCATCATCATTCCGCTCGCCCAGGCCGTGGGTTGCCCGCTGCCGCTGGCGCTCGGCGCACTGCTCTCCGCCAGCGCCTTCGGCAGCCACGCCTGCTTCTACGGCGACGCCACGGTGCTGGCGGCCCAGGGCAGCGGCTGTACCGTGATGAGCCACGCACTAACCCAGCTGCCCTACGCCATCATGGCGGCGCTGATTGCCAGTGTGGGCTTTGTGGTGCTGGGTTACACGGTGGTGTGATCCGTTCACTTGCCGCACAAATGAAAAGGGGCGCTTGCGCGCCCCTTTTCATTTTAGTTGCCGGCCAAATTCCAGCGATCAGATTTTCAGGTAATCAAGGATACCTTCAGCCGCCTGGCGGCCTTCCCAGATCGCGGTAACCACCAGATCGGAGCCGCGCACCATGTCGCCGCCGGCAAAGACTTTCTCGTTGCTGGTCTGGAACTTGAACTGCTGCTGCTCCGGTGCCACTACGCCGCCCCACTCGGCCACTTCGATATTGTGGTCGCCGAACCAGTCCGCCGGGCTCGGGCGGAAGCCGAAGGCCACCAGCACCACTTCCGCGGGGATGATTTCTTCGGAACCTGGCACCACTTCCGGGCGACGGCGGCCTTTCTCGTCCGGCTCGCCCAACTGGGTGGTGACCACTTTCACGCCTTCCACCTTGCCGTTGCCGACAATCTCCACTGGCTGACGGTTGAACAGGAAGCGCACGCCCTCTTCCTTGGCGTTCGCTACCTCGCGGCGGGAGCCGGGCATATTCTCCTCGTCGCGACGGTAGGCGCAGGTCACGCGCTTGGCGCCCTGGCGGATGGAGGTACGGTTGCAGTCCATGGCGGTGTCACCGCCGCCCAACACCACCACACGCTTGCCTTCCACCGAGATGAAGTCTTCGGGGCTCTTCTCGAAACCGAGATTGCGATTCACGTTCGCCACCAGGAACGGCAGCGCGTCGTATACACCGGGCAGGTCCTCACCGGGGAAACCACCCTTCATGTAGTTGTAGGTACCCATGGCCAGGAACACCGCATCGTAGTCTGCGAGCAACTGGTCAAACGTGATGTCCTTGCCGATTTCGGTTTCCAGGCAGAACTCGACGCCCATATCGGTAAAGATGGCGCGGCGCTGCTGCATCACGGATTTTTCGAGCTTGAACTCGGGGATACCGAACGTCAGCAGGCCCCCGATTTCAGGGTATTTGTCGAACACGACCGGCTGCACACCGTTGCGCACCAATACATCCGCACAGGCGAGGCCCGCGGGGCCGGCACCAACCACAGCAACGCGTTTGTCGGTCTTGGTGACCGCGCTCAGATCCGGGCGCCAGCCCAAGGCAAACGCGGTGTCGGTGATGTATTTTTCGGCGTTGCCGATGGTCACCGCACCGAAACCGTCGTTCAGGGTACAGGCGCCTTCACACAGGCGGTCCTGCGGGCATACGCGGCCGCATACCTCCGGCAGGGAGTTGGTCTGGTGACACAGCTCCGCCGCTTCCATGATGTTGCCTTCACTGATCAGGCGCAGCCAGTTCGGGATGTAGTTGTGCACCGGGCACTTCCACTCGCAGTAGGGGTTGCCGCAGTCCAGGCAGCGGTGCGCCTGGCTGGCTACCTGCCGCTCGGTGAACGGCTGGTAGATCTCCACGAACTGGTTAGTACGCGTGATGATGTCTTTCTTGGCGGGGTCGACCCGGCCAACGTCGATAAACTGGAAATCGTTGTTCAGACGCTGTGACATAGGTAAATCTCCCCCTTATTCGCCGCGCTTGCGTACATCGGACAGCAGTCCGGCGAGGCTGGCCGCCTTCGGCTTCACCAGCCAGAACTTGTTGAGGTAGTCGTCGAGGTTATCCAGCAGTTCCTGGCCCCAGGCGCTGCCGGTCTCGGCGACAAACTCTTCGATCACTTCGCGCAGATGGCTCTGGTACTCCTCCAGTGCCTCGCTGCTGATGCGCCTGAGCTCAATCAGCTCGTGGTTGCACTTGTCGAAGAAGTCGCGATCCATATCCAGCACGTAAGCGAAGCCACCGGTCATACCGGCGCCGAAGTTGACGCCGGTTTTGCCCAACACGGCAATCATGCCGCCGGTCATGTATTCGCAGCAGTGATCGCCCGCACCTTCCACCACCGCAAAGGCGCCGGAGTTCCGCACCCCAAAGCGCTCGCCGGCACAGCCGGAGGCGAACAGTTTGCCGCCGGTGGCGCCGTACAGACAGGTGTTGCCGATAATGCTGGTTTCCTGCGAGGCAAAGCTGCTGTTCCGCGGCGGACGGATTACCAGCTTGCCGCCGGCCATACCTTTGCCCACGTAGTCGTTGGCGTCGCCTTCCAGGTACATCTCCAGGCCGCCGGCGTTCCACACACCGAAGGACTGGCCGGCAACGCCGGTCAGGTTCAGTTTGATCGGCGCGTCCACCATGCCCTGGTTGCCGTGGCGCTTGGCGATCTCACCGGACAGACGTGCACCGATGGAGCGGTCGCAGTTGGTCAGTTTGAAGCTGAACTCGCCACCACTCAGGGCTTCGATTGCCGGCAGGGTTTCCTGCACCATGCGCTCGGCGAGCAGGCCCTTGTCCCAGGGCTCGTTCTTCGGTTGCTGACAGGTCTGCGGCTTGCTGTCGAGCAGTGCATCGGTGTGCAGCAGCGGCGACAGGTCGAGGGTTTTCTGTTTGGCGGTCTGGCCCTCAAGGGTTTCCAGCAGGTCCACACGGCCCACCAGTTCCTCGATGGAGCGCACGCCGAGGCTCGCCATCCACTCGCGGGTCTCCTCGGCCACGAACTTGAAGAAGTTCATCGCCATTTCCACGGTGCCGATGTAGTGCTCGTCGCGCAGGTCCTTGTTCTGGGTGGCCACGCCGGTGGCGCAGTTGTTCAGGTGGCAGATGCGCAGGTATTTACACCCCAGCGCCACCATCGGCGCGGTGCCGAAGCCGAAGCTCTCGGCGCCGAGGATCGCCGCTTTGACCACGTCGAGGCCGCTCTTCAGGCCGCCGTCGGTCTGCACCCGCACCTTGCCGCGCAGGTCGTTGGCGCGCAGGGTCTGGTGGGTTTCCGCCAGCCCCAGCTCCCACGGCGAACCGGCGTAGCGGATCGAAGTGATCGGGCTCGCGGCGGTGCCGCCGTCGTAACCGGAGATGGTGATCAGGTCCGCGTAGGCCTTGGCCACGCCGGCGGCGATGGTGCCGACGCCGGGGCGCGAAACCAGCTTCACCGATACCAGCGCGTCCGGGTTGACCTGCTTCAGGTCGTAGATCAGCTGCGCCAGATCCTCGATCGAATAGATATCGTGGTGCGGTGGCGGCGAAATCAGGGTCACGCCGGGCACCGAGTAGCGCAGGCGCGCGATCAGTTCGTTGACCTTGCCGCCGGGCAGCTGGCCGCCCTCGCCGGGCTTGGCGCCCTGGGCCACCTTGATCTGCAGCACTTCCGCGTTCACCAGATAGTGCGGGGTGACGCCGAAGCGGCCGGAGGCGATCTGCTTGATCTTCGACACCTTATCGGTGCCGAAGCGCGCCGGATCCTCACCGCCCTCACCGCTGTTGGAGCGGCCGCCGAGGCGGTTCATGGCCTGAGCCAGGGACTCGTGAGCTTCCGGCGACAGCGCACCGAGGGACATGGCGGCGCTGTCAAAACGGCGCAGGATGCTTTCCGCCGGTTCCACTTCACTCAGCGGAATCGGCTGCACGTCTTTTTTCAGCCCCAGCAGATCGCGCAAGGTGGCGACAGGGCGCTGGTTTACCAGCGCCGCGTAGTCGCGCCAGGTGCTGTAGTCGCCGGAGCGCACCGCTTCCTGCAGGGTTTTGACCACGTCCGGGTTGAACGCGTGGTATTCCTCGCCGTAGACAAACTTGTGCAGACCGCCGGCGGATACCTTCTTGCGCGGCCTCCACGCCAGCTCGGCGCGCGCGCGCATGTCGTCTTCCAACTCCGCGAAACCAGCGCCCAGCACACGCGCCGGTGCTTCCGGGAAGCACAGATCGATAACGTCCTGGGACAGCCCCACCAGCTCGAACAGCAGCGCGCCGCGGTAAGAGGCTACGGCCGAAATACCCATCTTCGACAGGATTTTCAGCAGACCCTTGATGATACCGTTGCGGTAGTTCTTCTGCGCGGTGGCAGCGTCCAGCAACAGTTCACCGGTTTCAATCAGGTGGTTGATGATGCTGTAGGAGAAGTACGGGTGCACCGCAGTGGCGCCAACGCCGATCAGGCACGCCAGTTGATGCGAGTCGCGCGCGGTGGCCGTGTCCACCACCACGTTGGAGTCGCAGCGCAGGCCGTTGTGCACCAGGTGGTGGTGTACCGCACCGGTGGCAAGCAGCGCATCGATGGGCAGTTTGCCCTCTTCGATATTGCGATCAGACAGCACCACGATCACGGTGCCCTCGTTGCGCACCGAGTCGGCGGCGTCCTGGCACAGTTTCTCGATGGCGCCCTTCAGGTCCAACTGTGCGGGATCGTAGTTCAGGTCGAATACCTTCGCCTTGAACTCCTCGCGGCCGAGGTCCAGTAGCGCGGTGTACTTCATGTGCGACAGTACCGGCGACGACAGGATCACGCGGTCGGCGTGCTCAGGGGTTTCCTCAAACACGGATTTCTCACGGCCCAGGCAGGTTTCCAGGGACATGACGATGGTTTCCCGCAGCGGGTCGATGGGCGGGTTGGTGACCTGCGCGAACTGCTGGCGGAAGAAGTCGTACAGACAGCGGTTGCCCTGCGACAGCACCGCCATCGGGGTGTCGTCGCCCATGGAGCCCACGGCTTCCTGACCGGATTCCGCGAGCGGGCGGATCACCTGGTCGCGCTCCTCAAGAGAGGAGCTGAACAGCTTCTGGTAGACCTTGAACTGCTCGAACGAGAAATTGTTGTCCACCGGCGCGGTGACCAGAGTGGAGCGGATACGACGCGCTTTGGCCTTCAGCCACTGCTTGTAGGGATGCGCTTTTTTCAGCTCGCCATCCACTTCGGCGGTGTGGCGCAGTTTGCCTTCGAGCGTATCCACCGACAGGATCTGACCCGGGCCGAGACGGCCCTTGGCCACCACGTCGGCGGGGTCGTATTGATAGGTACCCACCTCGGACGCAACAGTGATGAAGTCGTCCTTGGTGATCACCCAGCGGGACGGGCGCAGGCCGTTGCGGTCCAGGGTGCATACGGCGTAGCGACCGTCGGTCAGTACCAGGCCGGCGGGACCGTCCCAGGGTTCCATGTGCATGGAGTTGTATTCGTAGAAGGCGCGCAGCTCGGAATCCATGGTGTCCACGTTCTGCCACGCCGGCGGGACCAGCATGCGGATGGCGCGATGCATGTCGATGCCGCCCGCCATCAACAGCTCGAGCATGTTGTCGAGACTGGAGGAGTCGGAGCCTGTGCGGTTGACCAGCGGCGCCAGCTCGTTCAGCTCCGGCAGCAACTCGGTATTGAACTTGGGCGTGCGCGCCACGGACCAGTTGCGGTTGCCGGTAACGGTGTTGATCTCGCCGTTGTGCGCGAGCATGCGGAACGGCTGCGCCAGCGGCCAGCGCGGCATGGTATTAGTGGAGAAGCGCTGGTGGAACACACAGATGGCGGTCTCAAGGCGCGGGTCTGCCAGATCCGGGAAGAACGCCGGCAGATCCGCCGGCATCATCAGGCCCTTGTAGGAAACCACCCCGGTGGAGAGGCTGGCGATGTAGGTATCGTCCCCCAGTTGCTGTTCCGCCTTGCGCCGGATCACGAACAGGCGCGCGGCAAACTTCTGGTCTCCCAGCGGCTGTTCGGCGTCGTTGATCAGCAGATGCTCGAAGCGCGGCAGCGACTCGCGCGCAATCGGGCCGAGGCAGTCGGCATTGGTGGGCACCGGACGCCAGCCAGCCACGTTCAGGCCCTGCGCTTCCACTTCGCGCTCGAGAATAGCGCGCGCGGCAGCCGCTTTGGCATCGTCCAGCGGCAGCATGATGGCGCCGACGGCATAATTTTCACTCAGCTCGCCACCAAACGCCTCTTTGGCCACGGCGCGCAGGAATGCGTCCGGCTTCTGCAGCAGTAGGCCACAGCCATCCCCGGTTTTGCCATCGGCGGCAATACCGCCGCGGTGAGTCATGCAGGTCAGCGATTCAATCGCTGTCTGCAACAACTTGTGGCTGGTTTCGCCCTTCAGGTGGGCAATCAGTCCAAAGCCACAGTTATCTTTGAACTCATCCAATCGATACAGACCGCTACCCATAGAATTCCTCAAAGTGTTATCGCTACCCGTTACGCCCTGACGGGACGCCAATTCAGGCCATCCATCAGATCGCAGCACTCTCGCCAGGCTCAAGGGCTGCCTCGGGGGTATATTTATCTACTTTCGAGCCGAAGGTGCCGCAGATTCCACTGAGTTTTCGGACCCCCAGTGACAAAAAAAGCCCGCGTGAGGGGCTTGGGTGTTACTCGCTGACAGCGAGCCTCGGCTTGTTGTTATCGGCTCATTTCCCCGGCTTTTACCGAGGGGGCGCGCAATATTACAAGCGCCCCCCTGCAATTGCAAGATTCGCCAGTTTTTTTCGCTGTTGTCGCGCCTTTTAACCGATTTATCTTCTTTGAAACATCTTTACCGTCAAAGAATCCTCAGTCTACTAAAAAAACTACCGATTCATCATCGCGCACCGCAGGCGCGCAAAGCCTCAATCAGCTGCTCCTTGGGCGTATCGGCAACAATCTGTGCATCGCCGATGGCATGCAGCAGTACCAGTCGCAATTTGCCATCCTGCACCTTTTTATCCACCGACATCGCCTGCAGATAATCGTTTACCACCATATCTTCGGGAGACTGTTGCGGCAAATTGGCTTTGGTTAGCAGCGCGCGCAAACGCTCCGTCTCGGTTGCAGAGATCCAGCCGCGCAGTCGCGACAACTCCGCGGCCATTACCATTCCCGCCGCGACTGCCTCCCCGTGCAACCACTTGCCGTAGCCCTGCACCGCCTCAATGGCGTGGCCGAAGGTGTGGCCGAAGTTGAGAATAGCGCGACGCCCGGACTCGCGTTCGTCTTCTGCGACGACAGCGGCTTTGTCCGCACAGCTGCGCTCCACCGCGTAAGTCAGGGCTGCGGGATCGCGCGCCAACAGCGCGCCCATGTTGGCTTCCAGCCATTCGAAAAAGGGCGCGTCGCAGATCATGCCGTACTTGATCACCTCCGCGAGACCGGCGGACAATTCGCGGTCCGGCAGGGTGGTGAGGGTGTCGATATCGATGAGTACCAGCTGCGGCTGATAGAAGGCTCCGATCATATTCTTGCCGAGCGGGTGGTTGACCCCGGTCTTGCCTCCCACCGAAGAATCCACCTGCGACAACAGTGTGGTGGGCACCTGCACGAAGTCCACCCCGCGCTGGTAACAGGCGGCGGCAAAGCCACTCATGTCCCCGACCACACCGCCGCCCAGCGCGATTATGGTTGTGCTGCGGTCGTGGCGCCTCTCCAGCAAGGTATCGAAAATCCGGTTGAGGGTATCCAGGGTCTTGAACGCCTCGCCGTCGGGGAGCTGTACACTGTCCACCTTATCGAAACCCTGCAGAGCCGCGAGCACCTTCTCAAGATACAGCGGCGCAATGGTTTCGTTGGTGACCACCAGCACCTGGCGACCGCGGATGGCATTGGCAAAGTGCGCGGACTCCCCCAGCAGACCGGGACCGATCAGAATGGGATAACTGCGATCACCCAGATCGACGTGGAGACTGTGCATAGCGATTCCCTCAGGTGCACAAACGGATTTAGACGGTAGATTCATTCTTGCGGGGACGCACTCTAACACCCAGGGGGAGCGATGTTGAGCTGCGAGACGGAAAACTCAGCCGGAGGATATGGCCGCCAGGCGATCAACCACCATCTGCGCCGCCTGCTTCGGCGTGCAATCGTCAGTATCGCACACCAGATCCGCCACCTCGTCGTAGAACGGCTCTCGCTGAAGCAGAATTTCCTGCAGCTTTGCCCGCGGATCGGCGACCTGCAATAGTGGGCGATTGCTGTTTTTTGAGGTGCGCTCCACCAGCTGATCCAGGCTTGCGCGCAGGTAGACTACGAATCCGTGGTTTTTGAGCAGCGCGCGGTTTTCCGGCATCAGCACAATGCCTCCCCCGGTGGCGACCACCTGAGACTCACCGCTACAAAGATCATGCAGAACCGCACTCTCGCGACGGCGAAAACCAGCCTCGCCTTCCACGTCAAAAATCCACGGGATATCGGCGCCGCTGCGGTCTTCGATGACTTTGTCAGAATCAGCAAAAGGCAGCCCAAGCTGGGCTGCCAGTAATTTGCCGATGGTGGATTTGCCGGCCCCCATGGGGCCGACGAGAAAGATGGGCTGGCTGATCACTTGCTGAAAGACATGAACTCGTCTTGCATGATGCGCGGGGTGATAAAGATCAGCAGTTCGCGCTTGTCTTCCTGCTTGGTGGTCTGTTTGAACAGGCGGCCGAGGAAGGGGATGTCGCCGAGGAACGGCACTTTCACTTCACCCTCAATGGACTGCGCCTCAAAGATGCCGCCGAGCACGATGGTTTCACCGTTGCGCACCAGCACCTTGGTCTGCAGCGAGTTCACATTGATCGCCGGAATCTGCGCACCGGTAATCACGTTTGTAAACAGCTCACCGACACTGTTCTGGTCGATATTCAGGTTCATGATGATGTTGTCGTCCGGGGTGATCTGCGGGGTCACGTTCAGCAACAGCACCGCCTCTTTGAAGGTCACAGACGCCGCACCCGAGGAAGTAGCCTCCAGGTAGGGAATTTCCACACCGGAGCGAATGGTCGCCTCCTGTTTGTCGCCGGTCACCACCTTGGGCTGGGATACGATTTCCGCCTTGCCCACATCCTCCAGCGCCGACAGCTCAAGGCCCAGCAGAAAATCTTCCTTCAGGATGGCGTAGGCAATGCTGCCAGCCGGGTTGCCAACACCCAGGTCCACCAACATCGGGTCGTGCAGGGTTTCTGGTGCGGAAAGATCAGGACCACTGCCATCACCATCGGAAACCAATCCGATTTGGCTGCCGCCACCAATACCAATGGCGTCGTCGCCGATGTTGTGATCTTCCAGATAACTCCAGCGCACCCCGAGGCTCTTCTCGAAATCGGTGTTCGCGGTCACCAGACGCGCCTCGATCATCACCTGGCGGATGGGAATGTCGATGGCGTTGATCAGATCGCGGAACTGGGCAATCTTGTCTTCGGTATCGGTAAGGATGATGGTGTTGGTGCGCTCATCCACGATGGCGCTGCCGCGGGACGACAGAATACTGCGGCCTTCCTGGTCTTCGCGGCCGCCGGCGAAGCTGCCTTGGCCAAAGCCACCGCCCTGGCCACCGCCCTGGTTGCCAGCGAACAGGGTGAACAGCTCACGGGCATCCGCGTAGCGGATCTGGATGTACTCGGTGCGCAGGGGCGCCAGCTCTTCCAGTTGCTTGCGGGTTTCCAGCTCGCGGCGTTCGCGCTCGGCGATTTCCGCCGCCGGCGCCACCATCACCACGTTGCCCTCCTGGCGCTTGTCCAGACCCTTGGCCTTCAGGATCAGCTCCAGCGCCTGATCCCAGGGCACACCGTCGAGGCGCAGGGTGATACGGCCCTGTACGGTATCGCTGGCCACCAGGTTGAGATCGGTGAAGTCCGCAATCAGCTGCAACACCGAGCGCACTTCGATGTCCTGGAAGTTCAGCGACAGTTTTTCGCCACTGAACTGGAATTCCTTCTGCTTCTCACGCACTTGTGCCACGGTCAGCGGCTTGACGCTCAGTACGTACTCGGTGTCTGCCTGGTAGGCGAGATAGTCGTAGTCGCCGTCGTGCGGATCAACTGTGATGACGGTGTTGCGGCCGTCGTAGTCCACACTGATGGCATTAACCGGTGTGGCGAAATCGGTCACATCCAGACGCTGGCGCAGCGCCGGCGGCAGCTCGGCGCCGAGGAACGTCAGCACGATCTTGCCCTTGGTGCGCTCCACGTCGATATTTACCGCTGGGTCGGTCAGGCTGACAATGACTTTGCCCTCACCACCCTGGCCGCGCCGGAAGTCCACGTTGTTGATACTTACACCACTCGCCGCCTTGAACTGGGTGCTGCCGCCGATATTGGTGCTGCTGTGCACCGGCGCGGCCGCCGCGCTGGCGGTAGCCGCACTGTCAGCGCCTACTTCCAGTACCACCTGATTGCCGATGCGCTCACTGGTGTATACCGGCAGTTCATCCAGGTTCAGGATCAGGCGGGTGCGATCTTCACCGGAGACGATCACCGCACTGCGCGCGGCGCCGATATCCAGGCTGTATTTTTTCTCCGGCAGCACGCTCTCCACACCGGCAAAGTCCATGACGATGCGCGCGGGCTGCTCGATGGTGTAGCCGGTGGGTTCCGGAGGTACATCGCTGAAGGTCAGGCGCAGCTGCAGGCGGCTGCCCGGCAGCTCGGAGAACTGGATATCGTTCAGCTGACTGGCCAGAGACGGCGCTGCCAGCGGAAGAATCAGCAGGCCCAGCAGCAGCGCTGTGGCGCGCGGCAGTGCCTTGGCGACCGGCGCCAATACGCTGGTGAGTTGCTTGGTGATCATTTTTAGTTGTCCTTCTCTTCCAAAGTCAGAGCCCGCGGCCGCTCAATCCAGCCACCGGTGCCATCCGGCACAATTTCCAGTACATCGATCTGTGACGATGAGGCGTTGACCACACGCCCATGATTTTTGCCCATGTAGTTGCCGATGGTGATGCGGTGAATACCGCCTTCACTATCGTTGATCAGTGCCCACAGCTGGCCGCCGCGGGACAGGGTGCCCACCATGGAGAGAGCGTCAAAGGGATAGCGTTCGAGCAATTCTTTCTGCCGGTTCAGGTCCGGCGCCACGTCGAGCTTGCGACCGACAAGACGCTGGTCCGCCTCCAGCACCGGGCGCAGGAACGGGCTGCGCAGGGCGGCCGCACTGTATACGTAAGGGCTGTAGGGGGTAAAGGTCGGAATCGGTTCAATCTGCCCCTTGGGCTTGTGTTTGACCGCTGCCATCTTGTCGCGCAGGTCACCGTGAGTGCCGTCCAGGCTGCAGCCGGCAAGTGCCAGCAGCGCCGCGGTCAGAGCGAAGTATTTTTTCATCCTTCTTCTCCCTGATCCTTGTAGCGATAGGTTTTTGCGTTAATCACCATGTTCAACAGTGCCGCCCCATCCTTGCCGGTCTGGATGTCAAAGTCGTGCAGGGTGACGATACGGGGCATACCGGCGATGCCGCTGATGAAGGCACCGAATTCGTGATATCCACCCTGCACCTCGATGCGGATGGGAAGCTCCACGTAGAACTCACCCACCTGTTCACCTTCAAGGGCCACTTTTTGGATGGTCAGGCCGCTGCCGCGACCGAACTCGTCGATATCTTCCAAGAGACCGGGCACTTCGGTGTCTTTCGGCAACTGTTTCAACAGTGCACCGAAGGTCTCTTCCATTTCCGCCAGCTGTTCGCGATAGGCATCCAGGTTGGCCGCTTCAAAGGATTTGCGCTCAAACTGGGTAAACAGCTCACGCTCCTTGTTGGCGGCGAACTCCAGCTCGCTGTAGCGGTCTTTGATCATAAAGAAGTAGCCACCACCCACCAGCACGGCGGCGATCACGATCAACAGTGCCACACGCCCGGCCAGCGGCCAGACACCGACACGGGAAAAGTCGATATCGTTAATATCCAGCTGATTCAGCTGTTTGAGAGTATCTTCAAGCGCCACGGTTACGCTCCATTGTTGGCGGAGTCGCCATCTTCTTTTTTGCGGCTGCTGACGCTGACCGTCATTTCAAATGCGCTCGCCTGCTCACCAAACTCCGGCTTGGCGGTTACCCCGGTCAGATTGGGCGACTCAAACCACTCGGACTGGTCGAGGCTGCGCATAAAGGAGGAAACCCGGTTGTTGGATTCCGCCACACCGGAGATTTTCAGGGTTTTGCCGGTGCGCTTCAGGTTGGTGAGCCACAACCCCTCCGGCGCTGCGCGCACCATCTCGTCGAAGTAGCGCACCGACAGCGGGCGGTTGCCCTGCAGCTCCTGGATCACCCGCATGCGGTCGATCAGCTCCTGGCGTCGCTTCTTGA
This sequence comes from Microbulbifer sp. SH-1, assembly GCF_011326135.1. Lineage (NCBI taxonomy): Bacteria > Pseudomonadati > Pseudomonadota > Gammaproteobacteria > Cellvibrionales > Microbulbiferaceae > Microbulbifer > Microbulbifer sp. SH-1. The sequence goes on from NZ_CP046948.1 coordinate 3,064,716, forward strand.
GGTCTTTGATCTCGCGCACTTGCTTGTCGAGAGCGGCGATTTCCGTGGTCAGCAGCTGGTTGCGCTCATTCTGATTGGCGATCTGCGCGTCCACGGTTTTCATCCACATGAACACGGAAAAACCGGCGGCAATAACCACCAGCGCCGCAACCTGCTGGAATTCTTTCTGTTTCTGCGCCCGGTATTCCTGGCGCCAGGGGAGTAGGTTGATCTTTGCCATGTTTTAGAATTCCCTCTCGCGCATCGCGAGCCCGGCGGCGATCATCAGCGACGGCGCCTCGCCGGCCAGCGACTGGCGATTGACCCGGGACGCGACACTCATATCCCGGAAGGGATTGGCCACCAGAGTGGGTTTGTTCAGTTTCTGCCCCACCAGTTCGGCGAGACCCTCCATCGCGGCAACACCGCCACCGAGGAGGATGTAATCCACATCGCTGTAGGAGGTGGAGGAATAGAAAAACTGCAGGGAGCGGGTGACCTGCTGCACCACCGCGTCGCGGAACGGCTCCAGAACTTCGGGATAGTAATCATCCGGCAGGCCGCTACCGCCCTGGCGCTTGGCCAATGCAGCCTCTTCCGACGACAGACCGTAGCGCCGCTGGATCTCGTCGGTGAGCTGGCGCCCGCCGAACAACTGCTCGCGGGTGTAGACGATACGGCCATCGACCATCACCGACAGCGCACTCATGGTGGCGCCGATATCTACAACCGCCACCACCAGCTGTTCCTGCGCCGGGAACTGGTTTTCCATCAGGGTGTAGGCGCGCTCGATGGCGTAGGCCTCCACATCCACCACGCCCGGCTGCAGCTCCGCCTGGGTCAGCGCGGAAACACGCTGCTCAACGTTTTCACTGCGGCATGCCGCCAGCAATACCTCGACCTGGCCTTCGCCTCTTTCGGAAGGACCCTGTACTTCGAAATCGAGATTCACTTCATCCAGCGGGTAGGGAATGTACTGGTCGGCTTCCAGCGCAATCTGCGCTTCCAGCGCGTCGTCGGAGAGGTCCGCCGGCATTTCCAGGGTCTTGGTAATGACCGCGGAGCCCGATACCGCCACTGCAGCCTGGCGCAGGCGGGTCTTGGAGCGGCGCACCACCTTGCGAATGGCCTCGGCGATTGCACCCACGTCATTGATATTCTTATCCACTACCGCATTCGGAGGCAGAGGCTCGGTTGCATAGCTTTCCACGCGGTATTTGTCGCCGCTGCGACTCAGTTCAAGCAACTTTACCGAGGTGGAGCTAATATCGAGCCCAAGCATGGCTTTCGGGCCCTTGTTGAGAAAAGGGAGCATCCCCATTTTTCTTATCTTTTCCGTGGGTTATGGAGGTTTGATGGTATAGCACTTTAAATTACCGTCGCAACCGCCTTTTGCATAGGTAACAGCGCACATTCTTCGTATAATTGTCGAACAGTGCCGACAATTTTGACCAAGACGTAAACAGAAGCATTTCCATGACCGAAAAAGCCCGCAACCGCCTGCTGTCCCTGTTGTGGCTGGCTCTGGCCGGTGCCGCCGCTGGCGCCATGGCACTCTCCAGCATCTATATGTACCTCAAGCCGGGCCTGCCTTCGGTGGAAAGTCTGCGCGATATCCGCCTGCAAACGCCGCTGCGCATCTATTCGCGGGACATGAAACTGATCGGCGAATTCGGTGAGAAGCGCCGCAGCCCGGTCACCATCGAACAGACGCCGGAGATGTTCATCAAGGCGATCCTGGCGGCGGAAGACGACAGTTTCTATACCCACAGCGGTGTATCCATCAAGGGCCTGATGCGCGCCTTCCGGCAACTGGTGGCGAGCGGTTCCATTCAGTCGGGCGGCAGTACCCTTACCATGCAGGTGGCGCGCAACTTCTTTCTGACCCGGGAACAGCGCTTTATCCGTAAGTTCAACGAGATCCTGCTGTCGCTGCAAATCGAACAGGAACTCAGCAAAGACGAAATCCTCGCGCTGTATATCAACAAGATCTTTCTCGGCAACCGCGCCTACGGCTTTCAGGCCGCCGCCCACGTGTATTACGGCAAAGACATTAACGAACTGAATCTCGCCCAGTGGGCCATGATGGCCGGCCTGCCCAAGGCACCGTCCACCTACAATCCACTGGCAAACCCCTCGCGCGCACTGGTGCGGCGCAACTGGATTCTGAAGCGCATGCTGGACCTGGGCTATATCGGCCAGGACGAGTACAAAAATTCCATTACCGCGCCGGTCACCGCCCGCTACCACGGCCGCGATCTGGATATGAGTGCACCCTACGTGGCGGAAATGGCGCGCAAGGAAGCCGTGGAGCTTTTCGGGGATGCAGCCTACACCGACGGCTATCAGGTAATCACCACAGTCGACAGCAAGCTGCAGGATGCCGCGCGCAAGGCCCTGCAGAAAGGACTGGAGACCTACGATGGCCGCCACGGCTACCGCGGTCCTGAACAGCGCCTGGCCCCCGAACTGCTGGCCGACAACGACCAGCTGGTGGACCTGCTGCAGGAAATCCCGGTGCTTGGCGGCCTGCAGCCGGCCGTCGTCACCGCGGTCGCCGCCCGCAGCATCAGTGTGCAGCTGCGCGACCGCCGCGTGATCGAGATCCCGTGGGATCACGGCCTCAGCAGCATCCGCCCCTACATATCCGAAAACGCCCGCGGCGCCAGCATTAAGTCCGCCGACGAGATGTTCGCCCCCGGCGACGTAGTGCGGTTGCGCCGCGTGGTAATCTCCGCCGAGCAGGTAGCTGAGGAACGGGAAAAGGCCCGTGCCGCAGCGATAGAAAATGCCGCCGAGAGTCTTGCCGGCACCGAAATCACCGACGACCCCTTTTCCACACCGGAAGGGCTGACGGAAGAGGAGGCGCTTGAGGCGCCCCAGGCCCGCGAGGAGTGGCACCTGACCCAGGTGCCTACCGCACAGGGCGCGCTGGTGTCACTGCAACCGGAAGACGGCGCGATCCGCGCGCTCGTTGGCGGCTACGACTTCCGCCAGAGCCACTTCAACCGCGTCACCCAGGCCGCGCGCCAGCCCGGCTCCAGCTTCAAACCCTTTATCTACTCGGCCGCCATCGAACGCGGCTATACCGCCGCCAGCATTATCAACGACGCCCCCATCATCTTTGAGCAAACCAATCTGCAGGATGTGTGGCGCCCGGAGAACGACGGCGGTGACTTCCTCGGCCCAACCCGCCTGCGCAAGGCGCTGTATATGTCGCGCAACATGGTCTCCATCCGCCTGCTGCAGTCGCTGGGCCTGGACCGCGCGCTCACCTTTGTCGAGGGCTTCGGCTTTGAGCGCGACAAACTGGCGCGCAACCTGTCCATCGCCCTCGGCAGCTCCGCGCTCACTCCGCTGGAAATGGTGCGCGGCTACGCCGCCTTTGCCAACGGCGGTTTCCGCGTAGAACCCTATCTGGTGGACCAGGTGCTGGATGTGCACGGCGATACCGTGTACCAGGCCCTGCCGCTGACCGTTTGCCAAGAGTGCCCGGAAATCGGCAAAGCGAGCGAGGAGTATGGCCCGGAGCCCGAACCCATCGACCTGCAGGCGCTGCAGCAGGACGCCTCTATATCGGAAGAGCGCGAACCCATCGAGCTGCGCACCCTGCCAGTGGCACCGCTGCAGGCCGATGAACAGGCTCGGCCACGGGCGCCCCGCGCCATGTCCGCAGAAACCGCGTATATCATGGACTCCATGCTGAAAGACGTCATCAAGCGCGGCACCGGGCGCAAGGCGCTGGTAATGAAGCGCGGCGATATCGCCGGCAAGACCGGTACCACCAACGGTCCGCGCGACGCCTGGTTCTCCGGCTACAGCCCCCACCTGGCCACCAGTGCCTGGGTCGGGTTTGACGATAACTCCACCATCGGCCGCAACGAGTATGGCGGCTCTGCAGCGCTGCCAATCTGGATTGACTTCATGAGCACCGCGCTCGAAGGCCAGCCGGAGCGGCACCTGGCGCAGCCGGACACCATCGTCACCATGCGCATCAACCCGCGCACTGGGCTGCGCACCTCTAGCGGCGGTATTTTCGAGATTTTCCGTGCCGACAAGGTGCCGGGACGCGAGACCTACAGTAATTACCCATCCATATACTCCAATGGGGCTGAGGCGCCCGCAGCCGGTGAACAGCAGGCCCAGGAAGGGTTGCCAGAGGAAATCTTCTGAGGCGAATGTGCCCCGCCAACTCCGGCCAATGGAATACCAGCCACAAAAAAACCGCCCTTCCGGCGGTTTTTTTGTGGCTGGTATTCAGTGGATACAATCAGCGGCGGTTCCGGTACTCGAGACAGGCCTCTTCGATCGCCAGCAGATCCGGAATCACCGCCACCTCACCAGACAGCGCCACATGCATCAATTCACCCATGGCGCATTCGCCCTCACGGGCTGCAAGCTCTTCCGGAGTGACCCGCACCAGACGGGGTGTTCCCTGCAGCACTACGGCAAAAAACGGCAGGTCGCCCTCACCGTTACCGCTGCTCAGCACTGCGATACGGCAGTTACTGCGCAGCACCGGCATGGGATTGCCACGCATCACCTCGAACGATACCAACGGCAGGCGCAGCTCCCGCCAGTGCAGCTCCCCCATATACCAGTCCGGCGCGTCGAAGGCAGATACCGGGCTCTGCAGGGCGATGATTTCAGACAGGGTATCCACCGGCACCAACAGGTGGCCGTCCGCCAGAGGCAACAACAGGCTGCTGACTTCCTGCGGCAGTTCAGTGGTTGGCAGGGCGTCTGGTCCGCTCATGCTGTGTACTCTCCGCCACGCACTCGGGCTTCAACAGATTCGTAAATGACAGGCACCGGCATCAGGCGCTCACCCCCGCTTCGGTGTAGTCGCGGATTGCGCCCAGCAGAATTTCTTCCTGGTAGGGTTTACCCAGATAGTGGTTCACCCCCAGTGACAGCGCATGGTCGCGGTGCTTCTTGCCGGTACGCGAGGTGATCATGATGATCGGAATCTCCCGCAGGCGATGACTGCCGCGGATGTTGCGCGCCACCTCGAAGCCATCCATACGTGGCATCTCGATATCCAACAACATCACATCCGGAATCACGTCCTGCAGCTGAATAATGGCATCCTGGCCGTCTTTGGCGGTGATCACCCGGTAGCCCTCCCGCTCGAGGAAGCGGGTGGTCACCTTGCGCACGGTTACCGAGTCGTCCACCACCATCACCAGCTTCTGCGCCTGCGGTTCTTCGCGGCCACCGGTGGCGGCTATTTCCTGCAGCAGCGGTGTCTCCGGGCGCGCCAGCAGCGCGGCGTGCTTACGCAACAACGCATGAGCGTCGAGAATGACCACCACAGTACCGTCACCGGTCACGGTGGCACCGGATACCCCCTGCACCGTCGCAAACTGCGGTCCGAGACTTTTTACCACAATCTCGCGACTGCCCATGATCGCGTCTACCTGCAGTGCCATCGCGGTGTTTTCTGAGCGCACCAGCAGTACCGGCATCTGCATGTCTTCCACCGCCAGTCGCGGCTGCGCACTGGACTGTAAAAGACTACCGAAATAGTTCACCTGGTAGGGTTCACCGGCGTACTCGAAGCGCGCCTCCGGGGTGCGATAGTAGTGCTCCAGCTCAAACGGGCTGAGCCGCACGATACCCTCAATGGTGTTCAACGGTAGGGCGAACAGGTCGTCCCCCACTTTTACCATCAGCGCGCGATTGACCGACACGGTGAACGGCAGGCGCACCACAAATTCCGTGCCCTTGCCGGCCTGGGAGCCAATGGTAACGCTGCCGCCAATTTGTTTGATCTCTGCAGACACCACGTCCATGCCCACACCGCGGCCGGAAATCTGTGTCACTTTTTCCGCAGTACTAAATCCCGCCTGCAGGATGAATTGCATGATCTCATTGTTGGACAGCTCGGCGTCCGCGCGCATCAGACCGCTCTCAATGGCCTTTTCACGCACCCGCATCAGATTAATGCCGGCGCCGTCGTCGCTGATGGTGATGACCACCTCACTGCCTTCCCGCGCCAGCGCCACGGCAATGCGACCGCGCTCCGGTTTGCCGGCGTCGCGACGTTGCCGCGGCGGCTCAATACCGTGGTCAACGGCGTTGCGCAGCATATGTTCAAGCGGCGCCACCATGCGCTCCAGCATCGAGCGGTCCAGTTCGCCCTCCACATTGGAGAACACCAGATCCACTTGTTTGCCGAGTTCGGCGCTTACCTGACGCACGATACGGCGCAGCCGCGGCACCAGGCGCGAGAAAGGCACCATGCGGCTGCGCATCAGACCTTCCTGCAATTCCGTGTTTACACGCGACTGCTGCAGCAACAGCGTTTCCGTATCCCGCGCCTTGTTGCCCAGGGTCTGGCGCAATTCCAGTAAATCCGAGGTCGATTCCAGCAGCGAGCGCGACAATTGCTGAATAGACGAGTAGCGGTCCATTTCCAGCGGGTCGAAGTCCACGTCCTGTTCCGCCAACTGCTCCTGGCGGAAATGGATCTGAGCTTCGGTTTCCTTGTCGAGGCGACGCAACTGCTCGTTTAGACGGCTCAGAGTCGAGTCCATCTCATCGAGGGCAAGACCGAACTCCGACACCTGCTCTTCCAGGCGCCCGCGGGAAATCGACGTTTCCCCGGCGAGGTTGACCAGCTCTTCCAGTAATTCGGACGCGACCCGCACCATTTCCTGGGGTTGGTTGCGGGGCTGCCCACCGCCGTGTTCACCGACATTTTTCGACTTGCGTACAAACGGCAGCACATTGCTGGCGGGAGCCTCGACAGGTACCGGTACAGAGGCTTTTTCGATCACTTCCACCGGCGGTGCATAACTGTCGTCGGCGGAGGCCTCTGGTGCGTCTTCTATCTCGATCGGTGTGCTCTCTTCGGCGACCGGTAGCATCGGGAGCGGCTCTTCCGCCGGGGCCGCGTCCTCCGCAATCTGCCCGTCCGCCCAGCGGGTTTCCAGCAGTGCACAGAAAGGCTCGAGCGCCTCACCGCCCATCCAGCCGCGCACGGTGTCCACACCGGCTGCCAAGCGGTCGTAAATGCGATGAGCATCGACGAAAAAGGCCGTAGACGGCGAGCTGCCGCTCGGAAGATTTTCGATCACGGTTTCAAAGCGGTGCGCCACTTCGCCGAGTCCCATCAGCGCCGCCATACGCGCGCCGCCCTTGAACGTGTGCAGCACCCGCTTGAGCGCCTCCGGCGCCGTTTGGTCTTCTGGCGACTGCTCCCAGTTCTGGATCAGCTCCTCCAGTTCGTCCATCAGATCGCCGGCCTCCTCAAGGAAGACTTCCACCACGTCCGGATCGACATCGGCGAGCATGGCCGCACTGACGTCGTTACCCGCCTCCAGCACAACGGTTTCCGGAGCGCGCGGAGTCGGCGCAGTTTCTGCCACAGGCGCGGATTCAGACTCCGCGGCTTCGCTGCCGACGCCAGCCTCTGCGCCAGCGAATTCGATACCGCCCGCAGCGGCGGACACACTGTCGTCAAACTCGCCCTCGCTGTCGGCGGGCAGCGCAAGGGCAATCTCTTCAGCTGCCAGCGGAGCCGCAATACCCGTTTCCTCTGCCAGCAGATCGTCAAAGTTCAGATCCGCGAGCAGTAGCTCGTCATCTTCACCGGCGGCAGTCACTGCCGCCACATCAATTTCGGCCTGGGTTTCAACCTCGGTTTCGACTTCGGTCTCAACGTTAGCTTCGGTGGCAATAGCGGCGTCCGCGACGACAATATCCTCGTCGCCGAAGCTGAACTCGCTGCTGTCGATGCCGTATTCCGCGAGGTCAATATCCTCGTCACTGACACCGTCGTCGCCCTGCGCGAGATAGCGCAGCGCTTCACCCACCACCTCGCTCACTGGCGGCAGATCCGTAGACGCGGCTACCGCATCCACCAGATCCAGCAATTCATTGTGCCCCTGCTCCAGTGCCGCCCACAGCGCGGGCTCCTCCTCCAGGTGGCCTTCAATCACCTGGCGGTATACCGCCAGCAATAACTGCGACAGTTCCTGCAATGCGGGCAGCTGCGCCTGACCGGCAGCCTGCTGCAGCACATCCAGCTCCTCTGCCACCGGCAGCAGAATGGATTTGTCACCTGGATGCTGGCGCCATTGATTCAGCATCTGGTCCGCATCCAGCAGCACCTTCATACCGTCGGCCATGATGACCGCCAGCAACTGCGGATCGACCGCTTTCGGCTCGTTGGCTTCGCGCTCGCGGATCAGGTGCCCCACCGCGCGCTCCTGCAGCTCGGCGACCCGCGCGAGGTACTGCTCGCTGCGCTCCACAAACAGCGGTTCGCCACCGTAGATCTGGTTGAGCACGCTTTTTACATAGCTGGCGGCGTCGCTGATCAGCTCAAAGATGTCGCTGTCGATCGCCACCTGATAGGTACGCAACTCCTTCACGAAGCGCTCAAGCGGTGCCATCAACTCTGCCACCGGGGTGACTTCCGCCATGTGTGCGGAGCCTTTCAGAGTGTGCAGTGCGCGGTGCAGCGGATCAGAGGGAATACCGTAGACCGGCGCGGCAAGCTCCATTTCACTCAGGAATTCAGCCACGGTGGACAGATGGGTCTCCGCCTCCTGGGCGAAGATTTCCCACAGTTGGGCGTTGTCGTCGATATTGTCGTCGGCATCGTCAATGGATTCGGCGATTTCGGGCACCGCGATGCCCGGTTCCGCCAGCAGCGCCTCGGGCACCTCTCCCTGAGACAACTGCGCGGCCCAACCTTCGAGTTCGGCGGTGCGCGCCGGCTCGGGATCCCCACTCTGGGTGCGGAAGCCCTCCACCATGGATGGCAGCTTGGCTATGACCTGTTGAATCAGCAGTACGTGCGCCCGCCCGGGGGAAACGGTTTCGTCGAGCACCCGGTTCAGCATGTTCTCCACCGCCCACGCCAGCTCGCCGATCTCCAGCGCCTCCACCATACGACCCGAGCCCTTCAGGGTATGGAAGCCGCGGCGGAATTCCACCAGCGCGTCGCGATTGTCAAAGTTCGCCGCCCACAGCGGGAAGTAGTGATCGATGGTTTCGAGCACCTCACCGGCTTCTTCGAGGAAGATCTCAAGAATTTCCTCGTCGATAATGCTGGTGTCATCGTCGTCTTCCAGCACCGCGGAGGCGGCCGCAGGAATTTCGGGCGCGGCTGCTACTGCGGCGGTTTCCTCAGTGGCGTGCTCAGAAACGTCAGAAACGTCGGCGGATTCGCCGGTCGCAAACCAGCTCTCTTCCAGCAGCAGCGAAGAATCCTCGCCGGGCGCGATGGCGGGCTCTGCGCCGGTCTCTGCGAGCAGCGACGCGGAGAGCCCCACAAGGGGATCTTCGGCGGTGTCCACAGAGGCAGGTTCGGCTGCGGGAATGTCGTCTTTTACGGATTCGACATCGTCGAGATCGAGACTGAATTCAATATGATCGGGCGCGGCCGGTTCTTCATTATCTGCCGGCAGATCCAGCTGCACATTGGCCGCAGCGTCGTCAACCGAATGCTCATCGAACGCAGAGGCACCGAAACCGTACACCGCGGTACCGGCGTCTTCGAATACCAGCTCTGCAGCGCCTTCAGCGGTACCGTCTTGTACAACCGCGTCTTGCGACTCAATCGCGCCCTCGCCGTTGGCGACCGCGTAGCCAAGTGTCGCTACACTGTCTTCCGCCAGCGCCAGCAACATGTCCGCGTCCTCTATGCCATCGGCGCGGCGCTCAAGGTAGTACTCAACGCTGGTCACCGCGTCGGCGAGAGTGTCCAGCAGCTTCCAATCGGGTTGGTCACCGGCGCCTATCAAGCGCTCGTCGATATAGTTTTTGCACGCCCCGACAATTTCCGCCGCACGCTGGTAGCCCACCATATCCAGGCCACCACAAACCTCCTGCAGACGCTTTGGCACCAGCGACAGATGCCCGGCATCCCAGTGGCTGGCGATGTACTCGACCACGGCTTCCTTCACGGTTTCGAGACCGATACGAGCCTCGCGCAGCACACGGGCAGTGGCCTCCCCCATCAGCGGCGATTCACTGTCGTTGCGTCGATCGCGCTCCACCACGGCGGCGAGACCGGAATCCAGCTGCACCAGCTCCGCGGCGGCCTGCATCAGCAGTTCGTCGGGGTCAGCACTGCGCGAGGCGTCGCGCAGATGTTCGTAGATGGCACGGGCGCGGGTGCGCTGGTTTTCCAGACCCAGCACGCCCAACGTGTCCGCGATGCGCTTGGCAACGATGGCGGTATCCGACAGCGACGCACGCTCACCATTGGCAATGCTCGGGTCTAGTGCTTCGCGTACATTGGCGAGCTCTTCGCGCAGGGCTGCCACGGCAGTGCCCATGGCTTCAGGGCCCATGGCCAGCGCGTCCTCGGTATCCGGGCGCGGGGTGCCCGGCACCGCGCGGTCGAGCGCAAATTTCCGATACAGCGCGGTGGCGCGCGGGCCATTGGGGCCGGAGAGATAGACGTAGAACAGCAGGTTGCGAATCAGATCCTGATCCGGACGGGCATCCAGCACCCGTGCGCCCTGACCGCTGAGCAATCGGAACTCCACGTCGATGCGGCGCAGCAGCTGGCGCAGCGCCGGCAATACGGTGAGTCGGTGGTCGGCAATGCCTTCGAGCAGGCCGCGCAGGATTTCCCACAGGTGCTGGCGCTGGCTGCCGCTGTAGAGCAGCGCCATCTTTTCGCACACTTTATTGAGATAGGCGATGCTCTCGCCGCTGTTGACGTCGCGAATCAGGGATGCGGCGGCCACGTGGTACATCTTGCGCAGCTTGGCCACCAGCTCCTGCAATTTGGCGTTATTGCCAAGCAGCGGCTGCCGCGCACCCTCGGCAATGGCCAGTGCGGACAGATCCGGTGCGAACAGCGCACCTTCGGTGATCAGGCGCTCGCGGCGTACCGCACGCAGGTCGTTCAGCAGGGGCAATAACAGCACCGCGTTGTCCCGGCGCTGGAAGGCGATTTTTTCCAGATAGAGCGGCAGTTCCAACAGCGCGCGCATGAGGAACTCGCGGGTTTCATCGCTGTTTTCCACGTCGCCACTGGCGAGGGCGTGTACCAGCTGCTCCATTTCTTCGGCAAGCATGGCAGCGCCGGAGAGCTCCGCCATGTGCAGGCTGCCGTGAACCTGGTGGATAAGGCCCAGGCAATTTTTCAGCAGCGCTGAACCGTCGGCAGAGGCATCAGTTGCAGAGGAATCCGAGGCAAAGGTTTCCAGTTGCTGGCGCGCGAGGGCCAGCGTCTCGTTGATTTCGCCTATCAGCCAATCCAGGGCCACAAAATTGGGATTGTCGCGACTCACGCCAGGTCCTCGGTAATTCAGTTTGCTCGCTGGCAGGGGCTAGAAATTGCTTACTCTGCGCGCCTGCTGCTCTGCACCTCCCCCGCACCTGCGGGCCGCGGGGAGGTCCGCTTTTCGTTATCAGTATCTGCGGTCGCTCAGGCCATCGCCCGGTCGCTGCGCTCTTCCGCGGTGAGCATATCGAGCTCGTCATCTGCGGCCTCGTCGTCCAGCATCGGGAACTCCTCCGAGAGCTGGGCCAGGTCGCCATCGTACAGCTCACCATCAGCCTCCACTTCGTCACTGCTCGGCAGTTTGAAGCCGGCAACGGAGTCGCGCAGAGCGGAAGCGGTCTGGGCCAGATTACCAATGGACTGGGCGGTGGCCTGGGTACCGGCGGAGGTTTGCGAGGTAATCTCCTGAATCACGTTCATCGTGTTGGAGATGTGACCTGCGGAAGAGGCCTGCTGGCGTGCCGCGTTGGAAATGTTCTGAATCAACGACGCGAGGTTGGTGGATACCGTTTCGATCTCTTCCAGGGCAACACCCGCGTCCTGCGCCAGACGGGCACCGCGCACCACCTCGGTGGTGGTGGATTCCATCGACACAACCGCTTCGTTGGTATCAGACTGAATCGCTTTTACCAGGCCTTCAATCTGCTTGGTAGCCGCTGCGGAGCGTTCCGCGAGGCGCTGAACCTCGTCCGCAACCACCGCGAAACCGCGGCCCGCGTCGCCCGCCATAGAGGCCTGGATCGCCGCGTTAAGAGCCAGAATGTTGGTCTGGTCGGCAATGTCGTTAATCAGGCTTACGATGTCACCGATCTCCTGGGAAGATTCACCCAGTCGCTTGATCCGCTTGGACGTGTCCTGAATCTGCTCGCGAATGGTATCCATGCCCTTGATGGTGTTCTGTACCACCTTGGCGCCGTTGCTCGCGATCTGTACCGAGCGCTCCGCTACCTGGGCAGATTCGGCGGCGTTGGCAGATACCTGGTCAATGGTCACGGCCATTTCGTTCACCGCCGCGGAAGCGCCGGCAATTTCCTGGGCCTGGTGTTCGGATGCCTCGGCCAGATGCAGGGCGGTCTGCTGGGTTTCCTGGGACAGGGACGACACTTCCTGCGCCGCGCCGTTGATTCGGCTTACCAGTACGCGCAGCTGGTCGATGGTGTAGTTGATGGAGTCCGCAATCGCACCGGTGAAGGCCTCGGTTACGGTGGCGGACGTGGTCAGGTCACCGTCCGCCAGGTCCGCCAGTTCGTCCAGCAGCTGCATAATCGCCTGCTGGTTGCGCTCGTTGGTCTCGGATTCTGCGCGCAGGCTGCGGCGGGTGCCGGAGAACGCCTGGATCATCATCACGAAGATCAACAGTACGAAGACGGCGGCAACGATAAAGATGGTCTGGTTGTTGGGCTGGCGCTCGCCGGACAGGCCGCCGATACGGTCGTTCAGTACAGACAGGGCTTCCAGCAATTGCGGCGAGGAGGCCGCAATACCATCCGCCGCCTGGCGGGTGGCGAACAGTGCCGGAGTGGCTTCGAAGATTTCGCGCACGGAGGAGCTTACGAACTCAAACAGCTCGGTAATTTCATCCAGCGACTCGCGCGCCTCAGTGTCGGTTACGCGGGAAATACCCATCACCACGTCACCGCCCTTCATGCCTTCAACCACTTTACCGAACAGACTGGCATCGGTGTTGAACTGGTCCGCGGCAGATTCCGCGTCGTCACCACCGCGCAGCATCTTGTCGATGTTCCGGCCGATACGCTCGGCACGCCATACCTGCAGCTGGGCCTGCTCCACCTGGTTGGCCGGGGCATTGTTGGCCAGCAGGATTTCCACGATATTGTTGTGCTCCGCCTGCAGCTCCGGCAGCGAGTCGTTCAGGGTGCTCGCCACATCGTTCAGGAAGATGATCGAATCCTTGTTGCCGATAATGGTGTCGGCCTGCTCGCGCATCTGCCGCCACACCTGGCCGTAGACCGCCAGCTCCTGCTCCAGGGCGCGCTTACTGCCCTGATCCATACCCTGCAGCTCGTTCCATGTCGCGGCCATCTGGTTGACCACTTTTTCCAGGTCGGCGAAGGCCTGCTCATCACCGGCAGTAGCGGCCGGTGCGTAGGACACCATCTGGTAGGATAGAGCGCGCAGTTCCGCGACATCTTCCTGGTAACTCTGGTCCCGGTCGCCGTAGCTCTGCACCAAGTAGATGCTGACGATCAGTCCCGCCAGTGTGGCGAGTACCAGCAAACCCATAAACAGCGCGGCAGGGTTACTGCGCAGCGCGGAAAATGAACTCTGGGAGCCTGTTTTCATAATTTACTCCTGGCGGACCTGTGCCCAAGGCCAAATTCTTGTTATTACCACTTTCGAGACCTCGCGGCCTCACATCCCCTTTCACCCAACGTTGTGGGTACCCCAAAACGGCGCTTGCCGACGACGGGTTTTGTGCGGTTGAGTAGCCTGAGCCACCCACTGCAACCGGTTTGGCGCACACATTGCGCCCCACCTCAGTGGCACCCGGATCCAGAGCGGTCTGAAACAGGAGTGCCCGAAAACAGAAAACCGCCGCTCAGTGAGCCGCGGCATCCGCAAATTGAAAATCGTTGACCAGGGCCTGCAGGTCAAATACCAGCCAGCGCCCCTGCTGCAATTCAAACTGGCCGCTGATCATGGGCGCAAAGGAGTCGGTGAGATCTGCCGGGGGCAGTTTGCCGAATTCCAACGCGAGGTGTTGCATACCGTGAAGCTCGTCGACAATCAGGCCGACATAGAGTTTTTCCTGCTCCAGCACCAGCACCCGGCGGCGCTGACGCGGACTGGTCAGGTGTCCGCCGAAGAATGCCGCCAGATCGATCAGCGGAAGCAGGCGCCCGCGCACGTTGGCGACCCCGCGTACCCAGGGCTGAACTCCGGGAATAAAGGTGTACTGAGGTACTTCCAGCAGTTCCACCACGTCTTCCATGGAGGCAACGAAGCGCTGCCCCAGGATCGAAAATCCGATGCCCGTCCAGTAGGGCTTGACCTCCTGGCGGGCGGGCAGCCCCTTTGACTGTGCTTTTGCACGGTTGGCAATATCAACCAGCGCAAGATAGGGGGTAAGTGTTGGTTGCACGGGCACTCAACGTCGGCCTCAGGCCAACACCTCCTCAATAGTGCCGAGCAGTTTGCTCTCGTCCACAGGCTTGGTCAGATACGCACGCGCGCCCTGGCGCATGCCCCACACACGGTCGGTATCCTGATCCTTGGTGGTCACAATAACGATGGGAATACCACTGGTTTCCCCGTGCTTACTCAGCTGGCGGGTGGCCTGGAACCCATTCAGCCCCGGCATGACGATATCCATCAGGATTACGTCGGGACGCTGTTCGCGGGCAACGCCAACACCGGCTTCGCCGTTGGTGGCGGTCAGTACGGAGTGGCCATTCTTCTCAAGAATTGTGGTCAGCTTGTGAGTTTCAGTTGGCGAATCATCGACGATAAGCACAGTGGCCATCATTTCCCCCGAGATGGTGTTTCCGCCTGCGGCATCGCTCTTTTGCCCGGCGGTTGTTGTTGGTACCGATCGCGCTCAAAACTATCGGGCGCGACCACACACTTTGTTATTTGGTGCTAACTTTCTTAACTTTCCTGCCCTTCTATGAGTGCGCAGCACATCGAGAAGGGCAGACGCGATAGTCTACGCCATTTTCGCGGAAAGTATCACACTCGCGGAGAGATCCATCTCTCAGGCAGCGTGGTGCGGTTTGGCGTGTGCAGAAATCGCGCCCAGCAGCTCACTCTTGCTGAACGGCTTGGTGAGGTACTGATCACAGCCCACCACGCGTCCCTTGGCTTTGTCGAAAAGGCCATCCTTGCTCGACAGCATAATGACAGGCGTGCTGCGGAATTCGCTGTTGTTCTTGATCAGCGCACAGGTCTGATAGCCGTCGAGTCGCGGCATCATGATATCTACAAAAATGATGTCCGGACGCGAATCCGCGATCTTTGCCAGGGCGTCGAAGCCGTCAGTGGCGGTAACCACCGTACAGCCCGCTTTCTGCAGCAGCGTCTCCGCGGTGCGACGAATGGTTTTACTGTCGTCGATCACCATCACGGTGAGACTTTCCCAGTTGAGCTCCATAGTGTGTTCCCAAGTCCCCTTTACTTATTTTTAAGACACGCTGCTGATGCATTCATGCCTTTATGTGCAACCTCTTGACGGGGTCTGATCGTCGCTGCGTATGGCCGCGGCCGGCGGGCGCAGATCAGGGGGAAACTTTTATCACAGATACCACAGTGAATCTAGCGACGGCCGGGGTGTACGGCAGGCAATGATTAATTTGTGAGCAAGACCGCAGTTCCACCCGATGACATTGCCACACACGAGCTTGCAGACCTCGCCCGCTGCTCTTACCTTTGCCACCAGACACATTCAGAGGCAGACTCTGAATTCTCCCCCGCGACCGCCGGCATTTTCTCCAGGCTTGGCAATCCGGTCGCTTCGGATTCATCACAGCAGATTCAGCATACGGAAACCGGTATGAGCCAGACTCTCGGCGTGGTCATGGACCCCATCGCCAACATCACCTACAAAAAAGACACCACCCTCGCCCTGCTGCTGGCAGCCCAGCGCGCAGGCTTTGAATTGCAGTATTTTTTGCAGTCCGACCTGTATCTCGACGGCGGCAAGCCCATGGGTAACGGTTCGCCACTACAAGTGTTCGAAGACCCGCAAAACTGGTTCACACTCGGTGAGCGCCGGCCGGTGGAACTGGGCGAACTTGATGTAATTCTGATGCGGGTCGATCCACCCTTCGACAATGAGTACATCTATTCCACGTATATTCTCGAAGCCGCCGAGCGCGCCGGCGCCCTGGTGGCCAACAAGCCCCAGTCGCTGCGCGACTGCAACGAGAAAATCTTCGCCACCCACTTCGCGGACTGCATTCCGCCGCTGATCGTCAGCCGCGACATGCAACAACTGCGCGCCTTCCACACCGAGCACAAGGACGCCATTTTCAAACCCCTCGACGGCATGGGCGGCACCGGCATTTTTCATGTCAAACCAGAAGGCGGCAATTTAGGGGCGATCCTGGAAACCCTCACCGACAACGGCAAGCGCCAGATCATGGGCCAGCGGTATATTCCCGAAATCAAGGACGGCGACAAGCGCATCCTGATGGTGGATGGAGAGCCGGTACCTTACTGTCTGGCGCGCATCCCCCAAGCGGGGGAGACCCGCGGCAACCTGGCCGCCGGCGGCCGCGGCGAGGCGCGCCCACTGACCGCGCGCGATCTTGAAATCGCCCGCAAAGTCGGCCCCACGCTAAAGGAAAAAGGTCTGTTGTTTGTGGGCCTGGATGTGATCGGCGACTACCTCACCGAAGTCAATGTCACCAGCCCAACCTGTGTGCGCGAAATCGACACCGCCTACGGCACCGACATCGGCGGACTGTTGATGCGCGCCATCACAGACCGGCTGGCCAAAAAGGGATAAACTGGCGCCTGTCGTCACGCACGGTAGCAACGACCGCAGCCTCCGATAACAAAGCAGCAGTATAGCAATAACCACAATGACCGCAGCCGCCAGCCAACTCCATACCAATCCGGGCGTCAGCACGACGCCCCCCAGCCAGGGCGACCGCTTTACCTTTGCCCTGTTTCTGGCCTGCGCGCTGCACGCACTGGTGATCTTTGGCGTGGCCTTTAGCGCACCCGAAGCGAAAGAGGCCCCGCCTACCCTTGAGGTCACTCTCGCCCAGCATCGCTCCCTGGATGCCCCAGAAGACGCCGACTATCTGGCCCAGCACAATCAGCAGGCGAGCGGCACCGCCGAAGCCCCTAAAGAACTTTCCACCGACCGCCAGGCGGAAATGGCCGACACCAGCATCCGCCAGGTCAATCCGCTGCCCCAACAGCAAGCCGCGCGCCCTGCGGACCAACTGCGCCAGCTGATCACCACTGTCGGCGACAGCCCCGAGCAGGCGCCGGAACTGCCGGCGGAAGACAAGCGCTCGGAAGAAAAGCGCGGCGACGCCCCCAGCGACCTGCCACCCACCAACCCCGAAATCGCCAGCCTGCAGGCGCGCCTCGATAAAATTCGCCAGACCATCGCCCAGCGCCCGCGGGTGCGCAGACTCACTTCGGTCGCCACCAAGGCCGCGGCAGACGCAGCGTATCTGCACGACTGGCGCCAGAAAGTGGAGGCCATAGGCAACGACAACTTTCCCGAAGAAGCGCTGGCGCGCCAGATCACCGGAGACCTGCGCATGATGGTGCGACTACTGCCTTCCGGCGCGGTGGAGGAAGTGGTAATCCTTGAATCCTCCGGCGAGCGCATCCTCGACGACGCCGCCCAACAAATCGTGCGTCTCGCCGCGCCCTTCGCGCCCTTCCCACCGGAAATCCGCAAACAGGCCGACCGTCTTGAGATCATCCGCACCTGGCGCTTTGAAATGACTGGATTTTCCACCGCCGCCGAGGACACCCCCGGCCGCGGCTGATCCGCGACCTTCACGCATATTCACCGCACCCGCGGCAGCGAAACAGCTAAACTAAGCCCCATGCATTTTAAACATCCGCAGAACCTCGACAGCGACCTCACCCACAACAGCCTGCGCGGCCAGTTCCTCATCGCCATGCCCGGCATGCAGGACCCGCGATTCAAGCAGGCGGTGACGTTCATCTGTGAGCACAGCAGCGAAGGCACCATGGGCATCGTCGTCAACGCGCCGAGCCGCATTACCTGGCGCGAGGTGTTCAGCCAGCTGGAGCTGGAAGACGCCAGCCTGCGCGGTCAGGAACCGGTACTGGTGGGCGGCCCCGTGGCACAGGAACAAGGATTTGTACTGCATGGGCGCGGTATGCAATTCGCCTCCACCGCCGAGGTTTCCGACGACATCAGCCTCACCGCGTCAAAAGACATCATCGAATCCCTCGCCGCCGGCCGCGGCCCGGACGATGTGCTGTTGGCACTGGGCTACGCCGGCTGGGGCCCCGGGCAACTGGAGCAGGAAATCGCCGAGAACGCCTGGCTGACGCTGCCGGCGGAACCGGAAATTCTGTTCGCCACGCCCATGGAAAAGCGCTGGCACACCGCCGCCGCACGCCATGGAATCGATCTGTCTGGAATAAGCTCCCAGTCTGGTCACGCCTGAACACCGACATCACCTGAACACCGACAACAAACGCACCCGACAAACCTCTTTCCCATGAGCAAACCCTTCACCGTCCTCGCCTTCGATTTCGGCACTAGCTCCATTGGCGTCGCCTACGGCCAGAGCCTCACCGGCAGCGCCCGCGAGCTGGATCCGCTGCGCGCCAAGGACGGCCAACCAGACTGGAACAAGGTGCAACGCCTGGTGGACGAATGGCAGCCGCGACTACTGCTGGTGGGTCTGCCGCTCAACATGGACGGCAGCGAGAGCGAAATCGGCGCGCGCGCGCGCAAGTTCGGCCAGCGCCTGCACGGCCGCCTCGGGCTGCCGGTCGAGTACGCCGACGAGCGCCTCAGCACCCACGCCGCCAAGGAGGAGGCCCGCGGGCGCGGCCACCGCGGCCATTACGCCAGCGACCCGGTGGACTCCATCGCCGCGCGC
Organism: Microbulbifer sp. SH-1; assembly: GCF_011326135.1. NCBI lineage: Bacteria > Pseudomonadati > Pseudomonadota > Gammaproteobacteria > Cellvibrionales > Microbulbiferaceae > Microbulbifer > Microbulbifer sp. SH-1. The sequence goes on from NZ_CP046948.1 coordinate 3,083,517, forward strand.
ATCTTCCTCGAGGACTGGCTGCGCCAGTACAGCGGTCAGTAATCCCGCGCGCAAACTGGTAAACTTGCGCGCGAATTCCCAACCACGACAGTCCCGCGCATGTCCGATTCCCCCGCAAACCACACCATCCGCAAGATCCGCATCGCCACCCGCGAGAGCGCCCTCGCCCTGTGGCAGGCCAACTACGTCAAACAACAGCTGGAGCTGCACCACCCCGAGCTCAGCGTGGAACTGCTGCCATTGACCAGCCGCGGCGACCAGCTGCTGGATATTCCCCTCAACAAGGTGGGTGGCAAGGGCCTGTTTGTAAAAGAACTTGAGAAAGCCATGCTCGACGGCCAGGCCGACATCGCCGTGCACTCAATGAAGGATGTGCCGATGGAGTTCCCCGCAGGCCTGCACCTGCCGGTCATCTGTGAACGGGAAGATCCCCGCGATGCCTTTGTGAGCAATCACTTCGGCTCTATCGAAGCGCTGCCGCAGGGTGCGGTGGTGGGCACCTCCAGCCTGCGTCGCCAGTGCCAGCTGCTGGCGGTGCGCCCGGACCTGCACGTGAAGTTCCTGCGCGGCAACGTCAACACCCGTCTGGCCAAACTGGATGCCGGCGATTACGACGCCATCATCCTCGCAGCTGCCGGCCTGCTGCGCCTGGAAATGCGCGCGCGGATCGCCGCCTATATCGAACCGGAAGTGCTGCTGCCCGCCGGCGGCCAAGGCGCCGTGGGCATCGAATCCCGCCGCGACCCGGCGCTGGAAGCGCTGCTCGCCCCCCTGCACTGCGCCGATACCAGCATCCGCCTCACCGCCGAGCGCGCCGTAGTGCGCCGCCTGAACGGTGGCTGCCAGGTGCCCATCGGCAGTTACGCGCTGCTCGACGGCAACGGCGGCCTCCACCTGCGCGGCCTGGTGGGCAGCCCCGATGGCGCCACCATGCTGCATGCGGAAGTGCACGGCGATGCGACAGAGGCCGAAGCCCTCGGCATCCGCCTCGCCGAGCAACTGCTGCAGGCCGGCGCCGACGAAATTCTCGCCGCGATCTGATTGCGCCCCCATGACCAGCCCACTCGCCGACCGGCGCATCCTGATCACCCGCCCCGCCCACCAGAGCGATGGCTTTCGCGATCTGCTGCGGGCGCGCGGCGCCCGGGTAGATGCCATCCCGCTGCTGGAAATTGCACCGATTACCGGCGGCGACGAGGCCCAGGCGATCCGCAATCTGGTGATGGATTTCGACCAGTTCGAACACGCGATCTTCGTATCCCAGAACGCGGTGCAGTACGCCTTCGACTGGCTGGATGACTTCTGGCCGCAGCTGCCCCAGGGACCGCGCTACTACGCCATCGGCGCCGCCACCGCCCGCGCCATCCGCGCGCGCGGCGCCGAGCCGGAGAGCGACCCGCTCGAAGCGGACGCAAGCCCGATGGATTCGGAAGCGCTGCTGGATCTGCCCGCGCTGCGGAATCCGCAGGGCCAGCGTGTCGTGATTTTCCGCGGCCAGGGCGGGCGCACCCTGATGGGCGATACCCTGAAGGCCCGCGGCGCGCGCCTCGAATACTGCGAGCTGTACCAGCGCCTGCTCCCCGCCGACGCCACAGAACAACTGCGCGCCTATGCGCATCTGCCCGACGCCATCGCCGTACACAGTGGCGAAACCCTCGACAACTTCGCCGCCGCCCTCAGTGCCAGCGGCCGTCAGGCATTGCTGCAGTGCCCGCTAATTTGCCCCAGTCAGCGTGTCGCCACATGCGCCCGCGAACTGGGCTTCGCCAGCGCCCACGCGGCCACCAATGCCGGCGACAACGCCATGCTGGCAGCGCTGGAATCGGTGCTCGCCGCTGGGCACCCCGTCTAACAGCCCGCCCGCGATTCCCGGTTTCGCGCCATCCTCGGTAAAAAATTTCATTTCCGCGCCAGACTTCGTATAAAGACTGGCTTCAGTCGCTATAATTTGGCGACAAAATTTCTTCGGCATCCGCGCCGCCTGTGACACATCCGGCATAAGTTCGCGCCTTCCGGCGCCCACCCTGAGCAGACAAGTCTTTGAGCGATAGACATGAGCGATAAAAAAGTCCCGCCCTCCTCCCGTACGGACACCGACGCAAGCAGCGGCACCCCGGATGCCAGGCAAGAGATTCCGCTGGTCACCCGCAAGGCCGAGACCAAAAGCAATTTCGCCAAAGCCGACACAGGGAAAACGGCGGGGACGCCTCCGAAGCCGCGCACAACCAAAAAACGCAGCAGCTGGCTCTGGCTGTGGTTGCTGCTGCTCACCCTGATCGCCGCAGCTGTCGTCGCCTGGTACGTGCTGCCCGGCGTGCGCCAGCACGTCAGTCAGCAACTGCAATCCGTGCCCGTGATCGGCCAGTACTTAACAACAAATGAACGCATCGCGAGCGCCAGCGACGCGCGCAGCGTATCGGGCACCAACCCATCGGCGCAGGCCGAAAGCGCGCCGGTGACACCATCCACCACCGACCAGCCCAACGCCGAGGTACCTGCCACAGCACAACCGGCACCCGAGCAACCGATACCGCAGCCAGACACCCCCCGCCCCACACCCCCTACGGCAACGGCACCGGTTCCTCCCCAGGACCACAGCGCACAGCTAATCGGTGAATTACGCCAGCAGCTCGCGCAGCAAGCTCAGACCATTCAACAACTGCAGCAGCAGCTCGCGGGACTACAGCGCAACGTCACCGCCCAGGGCAACCGCCTCAGCCAACTGGGCAATGCCAGCCGCGAGGACTGGCAGCTGGCGGAGGCCGATTACCTGCTGCGGCTCGCCAACCAGCGCCTGATGCTGGAACAAGACAGTCGCGCCGCCCTCGGCCTGCTGCAGGAAGTGGATACCATCGTGCGGAATGTGGACCTTCCGGATCTGTACGGCGTGCGCCAGCAGCTCGCTCGCGACATCACCGCGCTCAAGCTCGCGGAAAATGTCGACCGCGAAGGCATCTATCTGCGCCTGCGCGCGCTGGAAGAGCAGATGACCAAACTGAATATCCAGCCCCAGTTCGATCTCGCCCAACACGACGCCGCCGCCGCGCAATATCAGGCGGAAAACAAGGATGTGGGCGAAAATCACTTCCGCTCCAGCTGGAGCAACTTCGTCGATTTTCTCAAGGGCTCCGTGCGCATTCGCGATGGCGAGGTGGACCCGGTGTTGCTGTCGCCCCAAAGCGAAACCCGCTTCCGCCAGAGCCTGCGCCTGAACATGGAACAAGCGGAACTCGCGGTGCTGCGCGCCGACGAAGCCGTGTACAAGGACTCTCTCAACCACGCCCGCCAGTTACTGCTCGACTACGGTGTCGACAACCCTCAGCGCCAGGTGATTCTGGGCGAACTGGAGTCACTGGCCCAGGAAAAGATCACAACCGACCTGCCAAATCTCAGTGCCTCACAGAGCGCTCTGCGCAATTACATCGACAGAATGCACAAGGTCTCCTCCGGGCAATTACCGGACAGCAGTAACGGAGGCATTCAACCGTGAAACGCTTTTTATTTTTCACCCTGGTTCTGTTGCTGGGTGGCGCGCTGCTGGCAGAAGCCATGCGCTCCTACCCTGGCTATCTGCTATTGATGGTGGGCGGTGAAAGCGGAAAACGCATTGAAATGAACCTTTGGGTTGCCGTGGGCGGACTTGCGCTGGCAATCCTCGCACTGTTCCTGTTCATCTGGCTGTTGCGCAGCATTGCGCGCGTCATTGAGGGCAGCGTCAGTCGGATCCGCTTTGGCCGCAGTCGCACCGCGCGACGCCGCCTCACCAACGGCCTCGTCGAATACATGGAAGGCAACTGGGCGCGCGCGCGCCGCTTGCTGCTGAAAAGCGCCGCTCGCTCCGATGCGCCAATCATCAATTACCTCGCCGCCGCGCGCAGCGCCTTCGAGCTGGGTTACCGCGACGAAGCCAACGAACTGCTTGCGAAAGCAGAGGCCACCGGCGACGACACCCAGCTCGCCGTTGCCATCAGCCAGGCGCGTATGCAACTGCTCGACAAGCACTACGAGCAATGCATCGCCAGCCTACAGCGCGCCATGCAGCAGGAACCCAATCACCCCGCACTGTTGCAACTGCTGCGCCAGGCCTACTACCACATCGGCGAATGGAACGGCCTGCGCGAACTGCTGCCACGGTTGGAAAAATACGGCACCATGCCGGAATCTCAGCTGCAACAGCTCGAGCTCGAGGTGTACCAAAACCTACTGCGGGATGCGGCGAATCGGAAGGATACGGAAAAATTGCGGGAAATCTGGCAGAGCCTCAATGGCCGCTGGCAGCGCAATATCGAGCTGCGCAATCTCTACGGCGAAATGCTGCACAAAGTCGGCGACGACATGGAAGCGGAAAAACACCTGCGCTGGATTCTCAATCGTGAATGGCGCGGCGATACAGTGCGCCTGTACGGCAATCTCACCGGTGCCGATGCCAGCCAGCAACTGGGCGTCGCCGACGGCTGGCAGAAAGAATACGGTGAAAATGCCGACCTCCTCACCTGTCTTGGCCGCCTGTGTCTGCGCAACGAAATCTGGGGCAAGGCCCGGCAGTATTTTGAAAAGAGCCTGCTGCTGCGCTCCGACCCCGCCACTTCCGCGGAACTCGCGCGGTTGCTGTATGCCCTCGGCGAAAAAGACCAGGCCGCACGGCTCTATGAGCAGGGATTGATGCAAGCGGTATCCGACCTACCCCAATTGCCACTGCCAGATCAGAGTGCAGGCATGTTGAGCGCCGGCACCCATTGATTCCGTCCCGAGTCGTCGCGAACGAAATAGTGAAAAAGATGAAAGGCCGAAAGTTTCTATTCGGAATCTGCAGCGCATTGTGTGCCATTCTCAGTTTCCAGGCACCGTTTTGCCTGGCGAGCGAAACACAGGATTATCAGGTACAACCTCGCGATGCCCTGCTCAGCAACTATCCCTATCCTTACCCGGTGAATTTCTTCACACTGCCAGCGCAGCAACCGACCAACAACGCCCAAGATAAGCTGCGCATGGCGTATATGGACATAACACCAAGCGGAGATCATTCCAAAGGAAACATCCTGCTATTACACGGAAAAAATTTTTCCGGCGCCTACTGGCAGACAACCATTGAAGCGCTGAGAGAGCAAGGTTACCGGGTCATTGTCCCGGATCAGATAGGTTTCGGGAAATCCAGCAAACCGCTTACTTTCCAATATAGCTTCCAGGCCCTCGCGAACCACACCAACGCCCTACTAAAGCACCTGGGCATTCATAAAGTGCTGGTCGCCGGCCACTCCATGGGCGGCATGCTCGCCACCCGTTTCGCTCTCATGTATCCGCAACAAGTAGAAAAGCTCATTCTGATCAACCCGATCGGCCTCGAAGATTGGAAGCAGATTGTGCCCTATCAACCCATTGAAGACGCCATAGCAGCGGAGAAACTGCAGACGCCGAACAGCGTCAAAAATTACATGACCAAGGCCTACTTCGCAGGCAATTGGAAGCCAGAATACAATTCGCTATTGGATATCCAGGGCGGCTGGACAATAGGAGAGGATGCCGAGAAGATCGCCATTATCGACGCACGCACATCAGACATGGTATTCACACAACCGGTGGTGTACGAATTATCCGACATCAGAGTACCCACACTGCTGATTATCGGAACCCGTGACAAAACTGCCATCGGTCGCAACCGAGCACCGAAGTCAGCACAGCCAACGCTCGGTCGCTACGACCTGCTAGGTAAGCAAGCCGCCGCGGCAATACCAAACGCGAAACTGGTAGAGCTAGAAAATGTCGGCCATGTACCGCAATATGAATCCTTCGACCGCTACATCAAAGCATTTTTCAAATTTCTAAAAAAGTAAACCGACTCGGCCTCAAGTAATAACTGTAATTTCTTTATTCGGCGCGCAGGTGGTTGCCTAGGGCCTGTTCACACTAAATTCTGTATAATTGCGGGATGGAACTCTCAGCAAAACAATTCAAAATCATCGAAGAATTGCTACCTACCCAGCGTGGCAATGTAAAAATTTCTAACTTGCAGGTATTGAACGCCATTTTGTACATCGCCGAACATGGCTGCAAATGGCGTGGACTACCTAAGCGGTTTGGCCGTTGGCACAGTATCTACATGCGCGCAAATCGCTGGGCCAAGCAAGGTGTGCTGGATCGAGTATTTTTTGCACTCCAGGAAAATAACGTAATCAACATCCAAGTGGATCATGTTTCTCTTGATTCGACCGCTGTAAAAGTGCACCCAGATGGCACCGGAGCGTTAAAAAAAACGGTCCTCAATCTATCGGCAAGTCACGAGGCGGATGGACCACCAAAATTCATATGGTCGCAGCTGGTCACAATCGAGCCGTAGCATTCTCCCTCTCGCCTGGGCAAGCTGGAGATGCGCCTGAAGGTCGAAAACTACTGAAATCTCTTGAAAACTGCGGCTGGGATGGTGCCAAAGTGATCATGGATAAAGCATACGAAGGTGATGAAACCCGACAGTTGGTCTTTGATCTTGGAATGGAACCTGTCGTGCCCCCCAAGAAAAATCGACTGAGCGTGTGGGAGTATGATCGCGAGTTGTACAAAAAGCGGAATGAAGTGGAGCGACTATTTCGACGGCTTAAAGGCTTCAGAAGAATTTTTTCTCGATTCGACAAGTTGGATGTCATTTTTACGTTTTTCATTCACTTTGCTTTGATAGTAGACACGCTATTTAGTGTGAACAGGCCCTAGTAGCGTTCAGAATTCTGCGTCATTTCTTTAGCATTGACCGAACAGAGATGACCTATGACAAAACCAACTTTCGATATGGATGCCGCCATCAAGGCGCTGTGTGAAGGCAAAGACCTCACTGGTAAAGGCGGCATCCACCAGATCCACAACTCGCTGAAGTACATTGCGTCCAAGAACCAGAAGGCCTTGATGGCTGACCTCGAGTGCGTGTACAAAGCCGCAAGGCTGAATGCCGCAGACAGCGCTCTGGGTGAGCTGGAGGCCAAGTGGGGCGATAAGTATCCGATGGTTATCAAGTCTTGGCGCAGCAAGTGGGCGACGCTGTCAGCCTACTTTAAATACCCGGATTATGTGCGCACCGCGATATCCATCACCAATGCCGTCGTGGCGGTTCATTGGCAGTACCGCAAGTTGACCAAAACCAAGGGTGGCTTCGCCAGCGAGAACGGCTTACTCAAGCTCCTGTACGCCGGTATACTCAAAGCCTCTGAGCGCTGGACGCAACCGATTCAGAACTGGAACCTGGCGCTATCGCAACTGACAATTCACTTCCCGAATCGCTTGGAAAAACACATCAGCCTGTGAGGCTAATTGGCTGACACAGAGTTTTGAACACCCTCGGATCAACCTCCGCCGAGTACGAGGTAACCGATTAGATTATCTTTTGTAGATTTACTCTTTTCTCTATCGGCCTCCCTTCTTTGTTCCAACATTTTATCTCTGGGTGTTTTTCCTAAATCTTGAACACTCTCGGCTGCTTTAATTTCATAGGAACTTGGATCGCCGGACCAAAGATCCGCATGCAACATGTCCTCTTGACTAGCGCATCCAGCGACAAGGACTGATGCAGAAAAAAGTAATGTGAAGGTCAACTTTAATTTCATCGTATGTTAATACTCTATTAACGTTGCCAGCAGAGGCGGCCTACGCTGTTTATGCGCGAAGCGCATAGCGTAGGCCGTCCTGCGGAGGCGCGTAACGCCGGAGCGTACTGCCTGGCCTGGTTATATTTTGTTTGCTGGCAGCGATATGTCATGCCTGTGATTTTCCAATAAGTTAAGACAAATAACTCTTGCCATTGAATTGGGCTTGCCAAAATCTCTCATTGTAAAATTCAATCGAACTCGATTAATGAGCCACTTTGGCAATTCTTGGTCGATACCATTCCATTCTTCAACTAGCCAGCGAGCCACTATTTTCTCATATGGCTTCATGAGACTTTGGTAATTTTTCAGCAAATACTCTTCTTTCTTATTCATGGCCAAAAAATATAACGCCGCCAGCAGGGGCAGCTTACCTTGTGCGCGTTTTGCGCAAAAAGGGGAGCGTAGCGACCGGGGAAAAGGTGGTCAGGTAGACGGCAATGTCACCATCACCGCCCCCCACAGATCCGGACGTGCACGATTAACGCATCCGGCTCCTCAACCCATCACATTCGCAGGTTAATGGTTATTAAACTTGCTCCGGGTAGTGGATGCTTCCCGCTTCCATTCCCCGGCTTTTAACCATTTGTTGATCAGGCGCAGTATTACGCCGTCACCTATCCGCTGCTGGAGGAATATCCTCTGACCCAGCGTCGCTAACCTCAGGAGTGCAGTGGACATGCTATTCGCGCTCTGTGTCTGCGACATGTTTCCCTCCTGAGGACATGATGGGTTGGCTTTCCCTTCCCTCCACTGGCTCCCGGCGGATGTCGGTTCGCCCGCTTCAACGGTACTATGGAAAGCTCCGATTTCTGCTTTATCTTCTCGCGGACGTCCTTTTTATCGTTCGGCCGCGGTACCTTGGTTTGGTGCCTGAGATTCCGTTATCACAATCCGGCACCTGACTGCGATGGGCCAATTTATTAACCACCGGCCATAGGTGGTTGTCACCAAGGAACAAAACAGACCTCCCGAGTTCCCAGGGTTTCCTTGCCAGCATGCCAGGCTCTTCGACACCGGTGGGCCAATACTCCAGGTCGATAGAGAGTATGGTTGTAGCCTTCCGTTTTTGTGAAAACGTCGGCTCCCACGATTTGCCTATTTCGGTGCTCAATCACCGTGGCCTACTGACTCGCTGTCTACGCTTAACCGCGAACGTCGCCGTGCGCAGTCCAAGACTCGCTTCCGGGTGGGGACCAGCCTTGCCCGGGTGGGACTTGCACCCACGGGAAACCAACGCACAGTTTCCGTTAATCATCCTCCTTGTCGATCAACATCCCCTGCGCCTGAGCTTTGCTCGGCGCACCACAAGGTAAGCTGTCCCACGGAGGGCCAAAGGCCCGGAGTAAATTGCCCGGCCTTGTTATGCATGGCTACTACGCCGCCAGCTTCTGTGCAGCCAAAATTATGGCAACAAAGAGTCCAAGGTAGTACGCGCTCCACAAATTGAACTGCCTATCACGTAGTTTCTGGATACCACCAAATAATAGAAAAATGGAAGGTATAAGGGCGAAGTTCATTAGAAGGCCAAAAACTACAGTTAATACTGCTTTCTCATTTTGAACAATGGCAATTGGGGCCAGTGAAACTAGTACACCAACGAAAACCAACGAGATTGCGATTTCCTTCGGGAATTTCTTCTTTTCTTCCATTTCTGCGATATTCACTTCAACTCTCTAAGATGCATAACGCCCAGCGCAGGCGCAGCCAGCGCGGAGTGCATTTTGTGTTAATGTTTGAGCGCCAGCGAGTAACACAAAAGGTGCGTAGCGTTGGCTGTCGCTCTGCCGCGGTTTGTGTACGCCCAGCATGGGCATGAACTAATGAGGTGAAAGTCCTCTGTAGGAGAGCCAGATCACCGGTCTACCAGTGATCATAACTACTAGCCGACGGCAAGGGCAACTTCGCGAGAAGTTGTCTGAAGGAAGCCCGAGCGCAAACCTGTGAGCCGACGAACAGAAATCGCATATAAGGCCCAGTCCCGGGGACGAGTTAGGGCCTGTTCACACTAAATAGCGTGTCTACTATCAAAGCAAAGTGAATGAAAAACGTAAAAATGACATCCAACTTGTCGAATCGAGAAAAAATTCTTCTGAAGCCTTTAAGCCGTCGAAATAGTCGCTCCACTTCATTCCGCTTTTTGTACAACTCGCGATCATACTCCCACACGCTCAGTCGATTTTTCTTGGGGGGCACGACAGGTTCCATTCCAAGATCAAAGACCAACTGTCGGGTTTCATCACCTTCGTATGCTTTATCCATGATCACTTTGGCACCATCCCAGCCGCAGTTTTCAAGAGATTTCAGTAGTTTTCGACCTTCAGGCGCATCTCCAGCTTGCCCAGGCGAGAGGGAGAATGCTACGGCTCGATTGTGACCAGCTGCGACCATATGAATTTTGGTGGTCCATCCGCCTCGTGACTTGCCGATAGATTGAGGACCGTTTTTTTTAACGCTCCGGTGCCATCTGGGTGCACTTTTACAGCGGTCGAATCAAGAGAAACATGATCCACTTGGATGTTGATTACGTTATTTTCCTGGAGTGCAAAAAATACTCGATCCAGCACACCTTGCTTGGCCCAGCGATTTGCGCGCATGTAGATACTGTGCCAACGGCCAAACCGCTTAGGTAGTCCACGCCATTTGCAGCCATGTTCGGCGATGTACAAAATGGCGTTCAATACCTGCAAGTTAGAAATTTTTACATTGCCACGCTGGGTAGGTAGCAATTCTTCGATGATCTTGAATTGTTTTGCTGAGAGTATAGTGGACCCCAGATCTGAGACACCCAGAGCACTGTAGTTTAAGCTGTCACCCAAAGAGGATGATAGCCATGAGTGAACGCAAAAAACGTACAGCCCACAAACCAGAATTCAAAGCCAAAGTTGGCTTGGAGGCCGTGCGGGGTATCAAGACGATCAGTGAGATCGCACAGGAGCACGGAGTGCACCCTGTCTTGGTCGGACAGTGGAAAAAAGAGATTCTGGCAAATACCAGTGCACTGTTCGAGACCAAGCGAGGCCCAAAGCCTACCAAGGATAACGACGGCAAGGAAGATCGTTTGTACGGCGAAATAGGTCGCCTGAAGATGGAGGTCGACTGGCTCAAAAAAAAGTTGGGCGAGTGAGTCGGGAAGCGCGGCTGGGCTGGATTGACAAGGCAGATGAATTACCGCTGAAACGCCAGTGTGAACTGGCGGAAGTATCGCGTGCCACTACGTATAGGCAGCGGGATATTGTGAAGCTGAATGCCGATGCCAATGATCTCTTGCTATGTCGCCTGATAGATGAGGAGTATACAAACCGTCCGTTCTACGGCAGTCGACGGATGGTGGTTTTCCTGCGGAGACAAGGCCACCAGATTAGCCGCAAGCGTGTTCAGCGCCTGATGCGACAAATGGGTCTGGCGGGTATGGCTCCGGGACCGGCGACCAGCAAGAAGCACCCAGAGCACAAGGTGTACCCATATTTATTACGCGGTGTTCCGATCACCCGACCAAACCAGGTATGGAGTACTGACGTGACGTATATCCGTCTGGATCGGGGCTTTGCTTATCTGGTGGCGATTATCGATTGGTATAGCCGTAAAGTGCTGTCCTGGCGCATTAGCAACAGCATGGATGCCGCCTTCTGTGTTGATTGCCTGGAGGATGCTTTGCGGAAATACGGCAAGCCTGAGATCTTCAATAGCGATCAAGGTTCACAGTTTACGAGCCGCGGGTTTACGGAGGTGCTCAAGCGCGAAGAGGTGTCGATCAGTATGGATGGTCGTGGCCGAGCTCTGGACAATATTTTTGTCGAGCGGTTGTGGCGAAGCGTCAAGCATGAAGACGTATACCTGAAGGGCTACGCCAGTATGGGCGAGCTGATTATCGGCATAACGAATTACTTTGCCTTCTACAATGCTGAGCGGCCACATCAATCGCTGGGGAACAAAACTCCGAGCGAGGTATACGTCAGCGGACAGGGTGGTGGAGCAATGATCGTGGATAAATTTGGTGGATCAAAGAAGAAGTCTACGGGGTCACCGGACTGCGAGGGAGCTCCCTCGCCAGCGGCAACAGGGCAGCGCTGTTCAGCTGTGAGTGAGGAGATGATTGCAGCTTAAACTCTGTGGGAAAAGTGTCTTGCCAATGGGGTCCACTATAGAGTTCCATCCCGCAATTATACAGAATTTAGTGTGAACAGGCCCTAGTCAGACCAGAACACTCCACTTTACTACCCCCGCCGCCTCCATCCAACTTTTAGAATGGATACCTCTGAAGGAAATTAAAATCGTCTCGTAAATCCATTGCTTGAGATCCAGCCTTTACGGAGTTGAATATTTTTTATTTGCCTGCCAAGCAAACCAAAATTTATTTGGCGGCGGCTCTGCGGGCCAAAACAATAACGCCGCGCTCAGACGCGGACAATTTTGGGCGCTTTATGCGCAATAATGGGAGCACAGCGACCGCGCATAAAGTGGTCAGGTAGACGGCAATGTCACCATCACCGCCCCCCACAGATCCGGACGTGCGCGATTAACGCATCCGGCTCCTCAACCCATCACATTCGCAGGTTAATGGTTATTAAACGCGCCGCAGGAAGATGGTATCGCAGCAACAGACGCTCTACCGCTTTCCAGTTCAGCCGATGGCGCTGTGAACGCCTCCGCAGCCACTTTACCCAAGTGTTCCTGACAACATACAAGAAACGCTTGAGGGCCTGACTGTTACCTCGTATACCAAAATACGCATAGTGACCTCTGATCTTTCGACAGAGGGCCGCATGGTATTCTGGCAGGGCCAGGTGACGGTTCTCGCTGCACCAGTTGCCGATGGCCCGGATACTGCGCGCAAACCGGGATTTCATGGTTTTACGGCAGATACTCCAGCCTCCGCGCTGACTCCGCTTCCAGTAATGCGTAAAGCCTAGAAAGTCGATACTGACATTCTCTTGTGGCTTGAATCTGGTAACACGGGTCTTTTCCGGGTGCAGGGCCAAGCCATGGCGGTGGAACCGCTTTGGCAATACGGCCATGACCCGATCAGCGTCCTCGGCATTCTTCATCAACAGAACCGCGTCATCCGCAAATCGTATCAGACTTGCGCTGCTGATGAGACGGGGCTTCACCTCTTGCTCAAACCACTGGTCCAGCACATGGTGCAGGTACACATTGGCTAGCATTGGGGAGATAACTCCGCCTTGCGGCGTGCCCTGTTCCGGGTAGTGGATGCTTCCCGCTTCCATAACTCCGGCGTTTAACCATTTGTTGATCAGGCGCAGTAATACGCCGTCTCCTACCCGCTGCTGGAGGAATACCCTCAGCTGGTGTTTGTCCAGAGTGTCGAAGAAACTCTGGATGTCCATCTCGATGACGTAGCCTCCACCCGACTCAGACAGTTGCTGTCGCAACTGCTCCAGTGCCTTATGCGGACTTTTGCCCGGTCGGTAGCCAAAGGAGTATGGGTGGAAGATCGGCTCATAGAGCTTTTCCAGGATTCTGACCACGGCTCGCTGCAATACTTTGTCTTCAAAGGTGGGGATGCCGATCGGACGCTTGCCATTGCCTTTCGGCACGTAGCTGCGCCTGACCGGCGGGGCTTTATAGCTGCCTTCTTTGACTCGGGCTAAAAGACTCTCGAGATGCTCATCTAGCCGCTGCCCGTAGTCGGCTGCCGTCTGCCCGTCCACCCCTGCCGCACCATCCTTGCGAGTCTGGTGGAAGGCTGCTCGCAACAGGTCTTGGGTCAGGTACTGGTTCAGGTTGGTAAAGCACCGCTGTGGATGTTCCTGACCCAGCGTCGCTAACCTCAGGAGTGCAGTGGACATGCTGTTCGCGCTCTGCGTCTGCGACATGTTTCCCTCCTGAGGACATGATGGGTTGGCTTTCCCTTCCCTCCACTGGCTCCCGGCGGATGTCGGTTCGCCCGCTTCAACGGTACTATGGAAAGCTCCGATTTCTGCTTTATCTTCTCGCGGACGTCCTTTTTATCGTTCGGCCGCGGTACCTTGGTTTGGTGCCTGAAATTCCGTTATCACAATCCGGCACCTGACTGCGATGGGCCAATTTATTAACCACCGGCCATAGGTGGTTGTCACCAAGGAACAAAACAGACCTCCCGAGTTCCCAGGGTTTCCTTGCCAGCATGCCAGGCTCTTCGACACCGGTGAGCCAATACTCCAGGTCGATACAGAGTATGGTTATAGCCTTCCGTCTTTGTGAAAACGTCGGCTCCCACGATTTGCCTATTTCGGTGCTCAATCACCGTGGCCTACTGACTCGCTGTCTACGCTTAACCGCGAACGTCGCCGTGCGCAGTCCAAGACTCGCTTCCGGGTGGGGACCAGCCTTGCCCGGGTGGGACTTGCACCCACGGGAAACCAACGCACAGTTTCCGTTAATCATCCTCCTTGTCGATCAACATTCCCTGCGCCTGAGCTTTGCTCGGCGCACCACAGAGTAAGACGTCCTTTGCAGTGCTTCGTTAGCTGCTATTGTGGATTCAGTGGACAGGGCCTGTAGAGGGGACGTTTTCAACATCCAGCCTCGCCTCACAACCAAAAATAAACTCTCCATCTTCCTCTCTAACCCAGTGATTACCGACACCGCGAGGATCATTACCAAATTTTTTCTTCTTTCTTTTTATCAGCCGCTTTATGACAAGCTGATATTCCTTCGGCTCTGATCTGATTCTTTCAAGCAAATCAGATTCAAAGTGATTATCCGCCTTCCATGTGTCCATTACTACTGCATTCCATACAACAATCACTATACCGATGGCGGCTTCAAACTCCTGTTTTGTGTGTTCTTGCGGCAATTGGTTAATCAACGATTTGCCAAATTCTAAAATTGTTAGCGATATTTTTGTTGACGGTATCATTTTCGATAATTCTTGCTCGATTTCTTACTTCAGCTAACGTTGTGCTCTGGGGCAAACCGAAGGTCGGGTAGACGACGGAGTTACCACCGTCGCCCCCCCCACAGATCCGGACGTGCGCGATTAACGCATCCGGCTCCTCAAGTCATCACCTTCGCAGGTCTCATGGCTAATAATCTTACCGCCGGAAGCGGGTAACGCTGCAACAATCATTCAGCGAACTCCCAACTCAACCGATGCCTCTGTGATCGTCGCCGCAGCCACTTTATCCAGAGCCGCCCGCAACAGGGGCGACCAATGCTGTGCACATTTTGTGCGAAACTAGGAGCGCAGCGACCCGCACAAAATGTGCATAGCGTTGGGCGTCCCGCGGAGGCCCGAAGGGCCGTAGCATACTGCTTGCGCTTGTTATAAGGCCCTTGCACCATAGCTAATTATTACTATTCAATTCTTTAGCGCGGTCATAGCAAGCGCCGCAAAGTAGTGTTACCCCAGCGAATGCTTCGGATTCATCATTCCACTCACCGCCAGTGCTATTTACTTTATCTTCGCAAGCACTGCACCATGAATCTGGGCGCACATCGCCAGGTTCTGGCTCAGCCGACCAGAACCCTCTCGGCTCTCCGTCGCGAAGACTTTCCACGACATGCTGACATACATATGTAGCCTGCTGCTTTCCGTGAGTACAACACTCAACGTATTGTTGTTCTTCACTCATATCTATGAAGCCTTATAACGTTGCGGTAAACGGCAGAATTTAAGTAGCTTTTTTGTGGAAAGATTTTACGAAGTAAAACCACAAAAAAGCTACTTAAATTCTGTCCAGTGGAGCGAAGCGGAACGAGGTTGGACCGCCTTGTTGAACGAAGCCGCTACGCGGCAAAGCTCAACCCCCAGTAAATAAAGATAATTCCCCTACGTGCTCACCCCCGAGCACGACAACTAGGGGAATATCTTTATGAACAAAGCACAGCAAAAACGATTCGATTCACTGTACCGAAAACATCTTAGCGCACTCAAACGACAGGGCAAAGCCGACTCAACCATTGATCTTTACAGCCGTGCCATACGGCGCGTCTGCGAGTATTTTGACAGCCCACCCGACACCCTCACGCAAGAGCAGCTTGAGGGCTATTTCGAGTCCCTCATCAGCACCCACTCCTGGTCAACGGTGAAGGTGGATCGCAATGGCCTGCAGTTCTTTTACAAGCATGTACTTAAGCGCGACTGGCAGTGGGTCGATATTGTCAAACCACCTCAAGAGAAGCACCTCCCCGACGTGCTTACACTCAAAGAGCTGGAGCGATTGATCAATGGTACCCGCGAGCGGCGATACCAGACCTTCATTCTCACCTGCTTTAGCATGGGCCTGCGCTTGGGCGAAGCTCTTGGCATTCGCGTGGCCGACATCGACAGCGAGCGCGGCCTTCTGCACGTACGTCAAGCAAAGGGGAAGAAGGACCGCTTCGTCTTCTTGCCCAAGATGACGCTGGAAGCACTGCGCGCGTACTGGGTCACACATCGCAATCCCACGCTGCTCTTTCCTCGCGGACGCACACCCGAGGAGCAGCACCAGGCTCGTGAGCCTATGGACCGTGGCGGCACACAGAAGTCCTTCAAAGCCATCGTCAGCGACGTCGGTATTCGCAAAGAGATTACCATCCACACCTTGCGCCATTGCTATGGCACGCTCCTGACCGACGCGGGCGTGGGTTTGCGGGCGATCCAAGAGCAGATGGGGCACGAGTGCCCCAAGACCACCGCACTGTACACCCAGCTATCCACTTATACGCAAAACGATACCGATCGGCGCATCAACGGCCTGCTGGCCAAGCTGCACGTGGTATGGGGGGCGTAGCATGACATTGCAAACGATTGTTCAACGCTACCGCCACCGTTTTATCGAGCAGTTCGGTCACGCGCTCAGTCGCGACCAGTGGTCCGCCCTCAACGCTATCGAGGGCTGCCGCCAAGGTCCCTACGGTGAGATGGCATGGACCTGCCAACGTTGCTCTCATAACACCCACACGCCACGCTCCTGCGGACATCGCGCCTGTAACCTCTGCCAGGACCAGAGTACGCAAGCCTGGCTGCAACGCCAGGAGCAAAAACGCTTGCCGGTGAACTATTACATGGTCACCTTTACGCTTCCCAAGGAGCTGCGGGGTGTCGTTCGACAGTACCGCAGCACTTGCTATGACTTGCTGATGCGCTGTGCCGCGCAGACACTCAAAACCTTTGCCAAAAACGATAGTACCTTGGGCGGAGAGCTGGGCTTCTGCGCTGTCCTACATACCCACACTCGCCGTCTGGACTACCATCCGCACGTTCATATTGTGGTACCCGGTGGAGCGGTTAATAAAGCGCGCCGACAGTGGTGCAAAGTCCGTGGCCAATACCTGTTTAATGGACGCGCCTTGGCAAAAGCCTTTCGAGGTGCGTTTCTTAAGGCGCTCTTTCAGGCCGGGATAACCCCCGGCAGAACGCCAAAGAAATGGGTGGCGCAATGTAAACGTGTCGGCAAAGGCACGGAAGCGCTGCGCTATCTTGCGCGCTATCTGTATCGCGGTGTCATTAGCAATACCAACATCTTGTCCGATGACGGTTGCAACGTGACCTTTCGCTACCGTGACGCCAATACCCACCAATGGAAAACCCGTACCGTTACCGGTGAGCAGTTCATCGCACTAATCCTGCAACACTGCCTGCCAAAGGGCTTTCGCCGTGCCCGAGATTATGGGTACTTACACGGCAACGCGAAGGCGGTTATGCACATTCTACAGTGGGTACTGAAGGTGCAGAGGCCTGCACCACCGACGAAGAAAACCGCGAGTTTGCCTTGCCCTCACTGCCGAAGCCCTATGCGGGTGACCGGTATCTATCCTCGCAAAGCCCAGCCCGGATAAAAACGGATAGAGCACGGATGCTACCAACACGAGGATTAACGGGCCTAACTTAAAGGAGCGAATACACGATGTAACAACGAATTTTTTATCGCCTTCCGGGCGAGGGTCTTGCTCGCCCGTAGAAAAGGCTAGCGGTTAACGTTGGCCTTCCCCGCCCATCCTCCTTCGACTTATTTACATGAATAGAGCTGGCCGGGCTCGTTCAACAACCAGATATGTTGCGGCAAGCGCAACATATCCTTATTTGTTATGAGTTTGGTCACTCATAGATTTTGCCTGCATGGATTATTTGTGCTGCTCTTGCCCATGGGTTGCCAGGCTTTTTATAGTGCTCACTAGGGTGATTGGTACCTTCGGACCACGCTATTGCACTTTCTAGAAATCCTTCGATGGTGATATTTTGCCAACCGAGAGCACCCGCTCCATATGGCGACGATGGGCTTTCTATTTCAAGAGCAATCTCTTTCTCTCTATCCCTCATCAATTCACGTAGAAATTCCACGAATGTTTCCTCATCATGGACTTTTTCAGCTAACGAAAATAGATCTACGCTCATACTCTCTTTGACTCATAACGCCCGCAGCAGGGGCGGCTTACCTTGGGCGCGTTTTGCGCGAAACTGGGAGCGTAGCGACCCGCGCAAAATGTGCACAAGGTAAGACGTCCCGTGGAGGCCCCGCCAGGGGCCGTAACAAACTGCCTGCGTTTGTTACATGTTTACCGGCCACTGACAGCCACCATAGTTATCCTTTACATTTTGCTCTGACTGGAAGTAGAGCATAGTGTTAGATATTCCATCTTTAGGCACTTTAAGAGTTGACGGCATATTTACTATTAACTGTACTCTACTACATGCAGATCTCGAATTGTTACAGATGTAGCCAGAGAGCCCTCCAGATATCTCCTCATCAGATTTTGGAAGAACAGTGAGCTCACCACTACTCTGCTGATATGACAACTTAAGTGGTACACAAACAATTATCTCTGATCCGTGCGCAAGTACGGAGAAAAAACTACACAGGAAAATTGGCAGTGACTTTATTTTCATGACATGTAACGCCCAGCGCAGGCGCAGCCAGCGCGGAGCGCCTTTTGTGTTAATGTTTGAGCGACAGCGAGTAACACAAAAGGTGCGTAGCGTTGGCTGTCGCTCTGCCGCTGATTGTTATGAATTATTTCTTGCTCAGAAGGTCAATTACCTGACCTGAGCCAGATGCCCCACTTTGTACCTCTTTAACTTTGCTCAGTAAATGAGGAGACACATTCCATTTCTGGCCGCCGTCCGTAATAACCGTTACCGTTTTTTTATTGTACTTCACTAGCGTTCCGATTTGCCGGCCGCGACCTGGAGGCTCGAAGCTAACCTTCTCGCCCGGATTGAATTGCATCATCTCTTTATGAGTGTGCATAGATTCGAGAAATTTCAGCCGCTCAACGATTCTTTGATTTAGAGCGATTAACTCATCTTCCGACAAACTGTCTATATCTATATTCATTTCTCTACTCGATACCGAGATTCATAACGCCCAGCGCAGGCGCAGCCAGCGCGGAGCGCATTTTGTGTTAATGTTTGAGCGCCAGCGAGTAACACAAAAGGTGCGTAGCGTTGGCTGTCGCTCTGCCGCTGTTTGTTATGTGGAATCTCACTCGGAGCCACCAGTATCTGGCAGAGATCTTCTTGCTGCCTTTTTCTCTCTTTTTTCTCTATCTTTTACTTCTAACGAGCGTACATCGTCTGGAGACGACTTTCCAAATTTACTTTGATACAAATGCTCGAGATATTTTGGAAGAGGCAATTTCCATTCTTCCTGGCTATTTGCATCCATTTTCGAAAAGCTTTTTGGGCTAAGACCTAGCTCTCTTGCCATTTGTATTTGAGCGTGAGATAGCTGATATTTTTCTCTAGCCTCAATCCATGGCTTAATCTTATTTGAAACAAAACCTTTCTTTGCCACTTGTGATCTCGAACTCATACTCACATAACGAGGCTGTAGAAAAACGGGTTTAGCAAGCCCCTGTCTACTAGCTATCCTGAAATTATTGGTGACCATGATTTAATCACAGAGATTTTGCAGAATCACGCATCATATGCGATCAGAACATATTTTACGCCAATTACTGTGGATCCCTCTGTGATTCAATGGATAGCGCCATATTTCATTAGCTTTTCGATGTTATGTACCAGGCAGAACATCTGCCACTGCCCCTGAACTTTGCGCTTTCCACGAAGCGAGAATCGACTCAATCCTTTGTTAGTACCAATATTCCCGAATACGGGTTCGACCACAGACATCCGATGACTGTAAATTGTCTTTCCCTCCAGGCTGTCGATCCGATTCTTCATCCAGTCTGTGGCCGTCTTACCGTTTGTCCATGTAAAAGACACTTGTCGCCCATGGCCTTCCCGCGTATCCGCAGAACTTGGGTTGCGCATACATTGGTTTTTTAACGGGCAATTTCGGCAGTCTGTCAGCCGCCCCTCGAAGTGGAGTTTATACTTGCCCCCACTGACGTATTGCTCTCTATAGAGCAACATCTCATTTCCTGCGGGACAGACACACGTTTTATGCCTCTTGTTCAGTTTGAACTCACTTGCCGGTAGAACTTGTTTAATCCCTTTGACCGTATCTTGATGGCGCTTGCCGTGCTTCTCCTTTTGCTTTGCAAAAGCCTTATCACGCGAGCGAAACTGGTTGTCAGGAATGTAAGCATTGATTCCCTGGTCTTTTAAGAACTCGTTATTGGAATCGCTGGAAAATCCGGTGTCCGCGGTGATAACGACTTGATTATCGAGGATACCTTCACTAATGCCTGCGTTCCGATAGCGCGTGTTGATACCATCGAGTATCGGCTTCAATGTGTGGGTTTCCTGTCCCCCGCCGAATACCTGCGCCTCAACGATAATTTGATGTTTCTTGTCGACTGCCGCGATACCATTGTAGCCCTGAATGGTGCCCTTGCTCGTCGTCATCTTCGCGGATTCGTTGTCGGTGATGTTACTTTTGACTTCTTTCGGTTTCCTGCCTTGCCCCATCCTTGGGGCTTGCGTCTTTAGGAAGTTGTCGATCTTTTCAAAGTGTTTCTTTAACGTTTCACTCGCCTGCTCCAACCGCTGCTTACGCTCACGCTCTGCAGGTCTGCGCCCATCCAGTTTCTTGTGCTCTGCAAGGCAATGCTGGATTTTCTTTCGGATCTTTGCCTGCTTCTGCTCCAACTCCTTAAATGTACCAGAGTGCGCCTTACTGGCATTCGAGGACATTTTGCAGCCGTCAATCGCAAAAAGCTCATTTCCCAGTAAACCTTCTTGGTCGCAGACCATCAACACCTGCTCAAAGACTGACTCAATGGCATCGGGGTGGCTGCTGATAAAGCTCGCAATACCGGTGAAATGCGGCACTGAATCGCAGGAAAGGGCTTTAAAGATAATATTGTGTTCGCATTGCCACTGGATCTCACGACTGGAAGTGATGCCTTTGGAGTAGGCGAACAAAATGACCTTCAGTAGGATCGCCGGATCGTACGCAGAGCGACCACCAGCATCATTCTTGTATTTGTCGTAAAAGGCGGACAGGTCGATATGGTTGTCTATGAGGTGATGAAGTGTAAACTCGAAGGTGTTCGGCTGTAATTGCTCTTCGAAATTGATCACAACCATCGCATCTTGGTCGTAATTGTACGGTTTGAAGTTCGGCATGACGGAATCCCCGAATTGGATCGGTAGATTTTATCAAAATATCCCGGCTTTTTAGAGTTTTTCTACAGCCAGAACGCCCACAGCAGGGGCGGCTTACCTTGTGCGCATTTTGCGCGAAAATGGGAGCGAAGCGAACCGCGCAAAATGTGCACAAGGTAAGCCGTCCCGCGGAGGCCCGAAGGGCCGTAGCAAACTGCCTGTGATTGTTATGGTTTTTTGGCACGAGGCTGCTTTGTACTCTTTTTTGGAGCTCTTGTTAAGAGTACCTAACCTTAAGACCGTTACGATCTTTGAATTCACCAAACGCAATAATGATAAAGTCAATGAATGCCCAAATACACAAACCACCTAGAGTTAATAGCTGAAGGACAGCTGAAACATAGCGGCCTGCATAGAATCGGTGAGCGCCGAAGATTCCGAGAAAAAATGACAGAACCAACATTAGAAATATGTTCAGATCACTTTTTTCATGCGAGGTGACTTCCGAATTGAAATTGCCTTCCGTAGTTGTGCTCATTAATTTTTTCTTATTACTCGATTGAACCATAACGCCCGCAACAGGGGCGACCAATGCTATGCACATTTTGTGCGAAACTGGGAGCGCAGCGACCCGCACAAAATGTGCATAGCGTTGGGCGTCCCGCGAAGGCCCGAAGGGCCGTAGCATCCTGCTTGCGTTTGTTAAGTGTGGAACTTGGCACGTATCTCTGACATGGTACTTTCTGGAACATTTTTCCAGATTGTATTATTTGTGAGATACAAAGAAATACCCAACCCGGAAGCAGCAACGCTTACTATATGCTCGTACCAATCTGAATAGCTCCACTTTCTAGGTGGAGGTGATTTAAAGCCTTTCATACTTTCGTCCCAGTACACCTCTGCGGCTTCACGATAGATGTGGCGATACATCGGATTTCCACCACTTTTCAGAATGACGTACATCTCACCGCTTTCAACTATCTCTACTTTCGATATTTCTTCTGCTTCCATGGACACTTAACGCCGCGCTCACGGGCGGCCTGCTTTATGCACTTTTTGTGTGATAATGGGAGCGTAGCGACCCACACAAAAAGTGCATAAAGTAGGCCGTCCAGTGCAGCGCATGGTTAGCGGCTCCAGTTGGCACGGCCTTTTTGAACCGGGACTCCGAAGCCGACGCAACCACTTTACCTGTTTTTTTGGCAAGAACACAGAACTCTGAAACTACCGACCTACTTTCTTACCGCCTTTTCAACTTGCTCCGGACTTTCCAGAGCCGCCTGGCACAATGCCTTTAGAATGTTTCACTGAAGTCGTTTTGACGACTGTTCGTAGATGCATCAAAGGCCGCCGTTTTTACGATGAAGTTACATTCAAAATTAGAATGCACTGAGCATCATTAGCGGCGACACTCTTTTAATTTCGCCCTCAACGCTAACGCCCACGGCAGGGGCGGCTTACCTTATGCGCGATTTACGCGAAAATGGGAGCGCAGCGACCCGCGTAAAACGTGCATAAGGTAAGCCGTCCCGCGGAGGCCCGAAGGGCCGGAGCTTCACTGCCCGTGATTGTTATGAGTCAGTGGCACGGAGTTGGTTGACCACATGTTCCAGCGTGAACTGATTTTTGCTAGATCCAATGACAACCCCCTCCTCGTTAAGGCCAGAAATCTCAAAACCTTCTTCTATATCTTCGTAATAGACAACGCTCGATCCAGATTTAGCAACCATAAATACTAACTCTGAGTTACCCCACCGCTCTATTTTTATATAGGTCAAAGGAACTCTAATACTCTCGAAGTATTCTAGGTCACCTTGATCAAGGTCTGAACATTGGAGCTCTATCACCTTCTCCAGTTCAGCTTCAGTAATTGGCTGCCATTTCATAGGGACTCATAACGCCGCAATCAGCCGCGGCCAAGTTTGTGCGCTTTTTGCGCGAAAATGGGAGCGGAGCGACCGCGCAAAAAGTGCGCAAAGTTGGCCGTCGGCTGCATTGCTTTGTTAAGGCTAGTCACTGCTAGAACCAATGAATACCCAGCGCTGCCCCTTTGATTGTATATCACAAGCAAAATCCCAAAATACAGGATAAGCCGGATGACCTTTCTTAAACTCAAACTTTGCAACCGACTCTGCTTGCTCAATATTTATTCGTGTAAATACATTACTCAGTAATTTGGCTATTTCTGCTTTTTTTGACTCTAATTCCAACGGACCTGCACTTTTGTCTCCATCATAAAAAACCATTTCCATAATTTCGGAGACGACTTTCTGTGGGGACGAAGACACTACATCGGATATTCTACAATTCTCCGAGATCAATTTTCTCAGGATCTCCTCCAAAGGCACATCGGGATTGGTAGGACCATAGAGGTTGAACCAAACTTCGTAGTTGATCCCGTATAGTAGATCTTCAATTCGTTTGAACTCTTCTAACCTTGTATCGCGCACGATCTTCATGGGTAACTCGGTGCCTTAACGCCCGCAACAGGGGCGACCAATGCTATGCACGTTTTGTGCGAAACTGGGAGCACAGCGACCCGCACTAAACGTGCATAGCGTTGGGCGTCCCGCGGAGGCCCGAAGGGCCGTAGCAAACTGCTTGCGTTTGTTAAGGCAGACTTCACTCACAGCCAGCATCAGAGCCACCGAAATCCAGCCCTCCATCAAACCCGTAATTCGAGATTGATGTTACATTTAGCTTTACTCTCTTTTGACGCAACTCACTCTTTAGCGCCTCATTTTGTTTTTTTAGAGCTATTTTTTCAGACTCAGAGAATTTCTGATCATCTTGGAGTTCAGCGCCGCAATACATGCAGATATTAAAACTTGTATTCTGAATCTGACGATTACAGGCGCTGCATGTACCTTTCTTCATATGATGCTAATGCCTTAACGCCGCCGGCAGGGGCAGCTTACCTTGTGCGCGTTTTGCGCGAAAATGGGAGCGCAGCGACCCGCGCAAAACGTGCACAAGGTAAGCTGTCCCACGGAGGGCCGAAGGCCCGGAGTAAATTGCCCGGCCTTGTTATGAGTTTACTGCGATTCTGGCTCATGTATTGTTTTGCCCGTTCCTGGGTCTAATAGCTTTGAAACTTCATTGACATAGAAAAAATTGACTTCCACACCCTCTTGGGGTGGACTAATATTTGTGGTGATATGCGCGAAATCATCACCCATGTCATAACCCCACGCAATATCGTTAACATTTAGTAGCTCGCCGTTTTCCAAGTGGACTAACGTCAATTGTCCGCAACGTTTCTCCAACATCTTAACGATTAAATTTCCTTCTGCGATATTCATAGAGACTCATAACGCCCAGCGCAGGCGCAGACAGCGCGGAGCGTATTTTGTGTTAATGTTTGAGCGACAGCGAGTAACACAAAATGTGCGTAGCGTTGGCTGTCGCTCTGCCGCTGCTTGTTAACTGATTACTCTCCGGTATAAATTTCGAACTTACCGCACTTGCATTCATCAATAATTTTCAGCCCTTGATGCCGAAGATACAAGCCTGAAATAAATAGGCCTAGGCTTGCGGCTGCAAAATAAATTGGATCAAATTTTTCTGGATTGACAGCCAAAGCTAAAAATGGAGCAAACATTGCCCAAAGTAGCTTGGCACTCAAACTCAGTAACTGCTTTCCGTATAATTCTTTTGTCTCTTGATGCTCATAATAATTATGACCACTTCCATGTAAAAATTGCGCCCAATTAAAGCACTTCAACATTAATACCTTCCTTGCTTAATATCAGTTAACATTTTAATAATGAGCGTGTGCATATATAGACACAGAGATTGGAGAATGATGTCTAGATATGCACACCCGTGTCTATATATAACCTAAATCTCCACGCTCCAGTCAATATCGGTACATAGTTCAACAAGGCCTTCTTCAATCCGGTGAGCAAGTCCGAGTTTTATCGCCTCGTCGCGGCGCGTAATCCAGGCTTGTATCTGTCGACTCCATTTGCCACCGGCATGTTTGATTGCGCGCCGCTGTTCGGTTTCTTCGTAGCTAATTTTGAGCGCTACTGCTTCCGCTTGACGGACTGCGTTGGGGTAGTTTGAACTGACTCCCTCGGCAGACCGCGGTCTGGTATCAACAATGACCTCTACGGTCGTGTACACCGTGGTGCCGCAATCTGATGCACGGTAACGTACAGTGCACAAGCGCTCGCCATATCGTTCAAGAAATCTTTTGGCTCCGCGCTCGCTGGGACGCATTGTTTTTATTACTTTCATCACTCATTCCCTGAAATCATCGGCGAATTCCCTTTCGCCGTTCAAATTTTGTTACAGACCGAGCTTACTCCAGATTTCATCCACCCGCTGGGTTACCTGCGAATCTTTGACGATGGGTCTTCCCCACTCTCGGGTTGTTTCTCCTTCCCATTTGTTGGTGGCATCAAACCCGATTTTCGAGCCGAGTCCGGAAACCGGGGAAGCGAAGTCGAGATAGTCGATGGGTGTGTTTTCCACCATGACGGTATCGCGTGCAGGGTCCATACGCGTGGTCATTGCCCATATCACGTCCTTCCAGTCTCTGGCATTGACGTCGTCATCGGTGACAATGACAAACTTTGTGTACATAAATTGCCGTAGGAAAGACCACACGCCCATCATTACCCGCTTGGCGTGACCAGGATACTGTTTTTTCATGGTGACGACGGCCAGGCGGTAGGAGCAGCCTTCCGGGGGAAGATAGAAATCGACGATTTCGGGGAATTGTTTGCGCAGTATGGGAACAAAAACTTCGTTTAATGCCTCGCCCAGAACGGCGGGCTCGTCCGGTGGGCGACCGGTGTAGGTGCTGTGGTAAATAGGGTCTTTACGATGGGTGATTTTTTCCACCGTGAATACCGGGAAGCGGTCGACCTCGTTGTAGTAGCCGGTGTGATCGCCATACGGACCTTCATCCGCCATGTCTTCCGGATAGATGAAGCCCTCCAGTACAAATTCGGCGCTTGCGGGCACATGCAAGTTGCTGAGCTTCGCTTCGGCGACTTCGGTTTTACTTCCACGCAGGAGCCCGGCAAACGCGTATTCAGAGAGGGTATCCGGCACCGGCGTAACGGCACCGAGGATAGTGGCCGGATCGGCCCCAAGCGCCACGGCTATAGGAAAGGATTCTCCTGGAAATTTTTGCTGCCAGTCACGGAAGTCCAGTGCGCCGCCGCGGTGCGAGAGCCAGCGCATAATCAAACGATTTTTGCCGATCAGCTGCATTCGGTAGATACCGAGGTTCTGGCGCTTCTTCTCGGGGCCGCGGGTAATAACCAGAGGCCAGGTGACGAGCGGTGCGGCATCACCGGGCCAGCAGGTCTGGATCGGCAGTCGGGTGAGATCTATGTCGTCGCTGTCCTGCTCTATCTCCTGGCACTCCGCCCTGTTCACCACCTTCGGGCTCATATTCATGACCTGCTTGAAAACAGGCAGCTTTTCCCAGGCGTCCTTTAATCCTGCCGGTGGCTGAGGCTCCTTTAGAAAGGCGAGCAGCTCACCGACTTCTCTGAGCTCACTGACCGTGTCCCGCCCCATGCCGAGCGCAACACGCTCCGGGGTACCGAATAGATTGGCGATTACCGGGGTGTCGTAGCCGGTGGGATTTTCAAATAGCAGCGCGGGTCCGCCAGCGCGCAATACACGGTCGGCGATTTCCGTCATCTCCAGATATGGGCTGACTGGATACTTGATGCGTTTCAGCAAGCCACGCTTTTCCAACAAATGGATAAAGTCGCGCAGGTCTTTGTATTTCATGTGTTACCGGTCGACGAGAAAATTTAGCGACCAAGTGTAAAACAGTCCGGATCAAATGGGGAAAATTGGAAGGAGGGAGCAAACAAACAGGAACGGCGCGCCGTACCGGGGAGGTATGGCGAAAGACGAAAAGGAGGAGTTAAACAACCCGCAGCACTCGCTGCGGGTTGTCGAGCATCTAAGTAGAAACTTAGAAGCGAGGACGACGTGGGCGGTCGCCGCCACGGTCTTCGCGCGGCTTGGCTTCGTTAACACGGATGTTACGGCCAGACAGCGGCTTGTCATTCATTTCTTCGATAGCCTTACGCGCTTCGTCGTCGTTAGGCATTTCTACGAAACCAAAACCTTTAGAACGGCCAGTTTCCCGGTCAGTGATTACAGTAGCCCGGGAGATTTCACCGAACGCACCGAAAGCTTGGTGCAGATCGTCAGAGGTTACGCCGTAGGCCAGATTTCCGATATAGATATTCACAAAAAAGTCTCACTAGAGGTAAGTGGGCTGTCGAGCATTCACAATTGGATAACCAGCTCCACCACGTTATCCACTTGAGATTGGTCTGGAATCAGCCGACTTCCCAGCCGCCTGTGACCAATTCGGTTGGCGTAAACATTGGTCATTTACGCCGCAATGCTGGCCTTTATATGCCTAACGCCCTGCTATTTCAACAGGAATCGGCGTAATTTCCCGCCTCATTCGTCGCATTGCAACATTTATCCAAACAATAGAAAAAAGGCCGACGCAAACCGTCAGCCCTTGTTCGTTGAAAAGTTATTTCCGTTTCATGGAAAGGAAGAACTCGTCGTTGGTTTTGAAGTCCTTCAATTTATCAATCAGGAATTCAGTGCCAGCAAGATCT
This sequence comes from Microbulbifer sp. SH-1, assembly GCF_011326135.1. Classification (NCBI taxonomy): domain Bacteria; kingdom Pseudomonadati; phylum Pseudomonadota; class Gammaproteobacteria; order Cellvibrionales; family Microbulbiferaceae; genus Microbulbifer; species Microbulbifer sp. SH-1. The sequence continues at coordinate 3,111,194 of NZ_CP046948.1, forward strand.
TCCATATCGTGTAGCAATTTGCGCAGAATCCACACGCGCTGCAGCTCGCCTTCCGGCATTAGCAGTTCTTCACGGCGAGTACCGGAGCGGCGAACGTTGATGGCCGGATAGACGCGCTTCTCGGCAATCTTGCGGTCCAACTGCAACTCCATGTTACCGGTACCTTTGAACTCCTCGAAGATAACTTCGTCCATCTTGGAACCGGTATCCACCAGAGCGGTGGCGATGATGGACAGACTGCCGCCTTCCTCGATGTTCCGTGCTGCACCAAAGAAGCGCTTAGGGCGCTCCAGCGCGTGCGCATCCACACCACCGGTCAGTACCTTGCCTGAGCTCGGTACGGTGGTGTTGTAGGCGCGCGCCAGACGGGTGATGGAGTCCAGCAGGATCACTACGTCTTTCTTGTGCTCCACCAGGCGTTTGGCCTTCTCGATCACCATTTCCGCGACCTGTACGTGGCGGGCCGGCGGCTCGTCGAAGGTGGACGCGACCACTTCACCGCGCACGGAGCGCTGCATCTCGGTAACTTCTTCCGGGCGCTCGTCGATCAGCAGAACGATCAGGTGGCACTCCGGGTTGTTGCGGGTGATGGCCTGGGCCATGTTCTGCAACATGATGGTTTTACCGGCTTTAGGCGGCGCCACAATCAGGCCACGCTGGCCTTTGCCGATAGGTGCGATCAGGTCGATGATGCGGCCGATAAGATCTTCGGAGGAGCCATTTCCGCACTCGAGGGTGAGGCGTTCATTGGGAAACAGCGGTGTGAGGTTTTCGAACAGTATCTTGTTGCGGGCGTTTTCCGGCTTGTCGAAATTGATATCGCTGACTTTCAGCAGGGCAAAATAGCGCTCGCCTTCTTTGGGGGGGCGGATCTTGCCGGAAATGGAGTCGCCGGTGCGGAGGTTGAAGCGGCGAATCTGGCTGGGGGAAACATAGATATCATCGGGGCCGGCTAGGTAGGAGGAGTCGGCTGACCGCAGGAAACCAAACCCATCCTGAAGAATTTCCAATACGCCTTCGCCGTATATGTCTTCGCCGCTTTTGGCGTGGCGCTTGAGGATATTGAAAATGATGTCCTGTTTGCGCGAACGGGCGAGGTTTTCCAACCCCATGCCTTTGGCAATTTCAATCAGTTCTTCAATGGGTTTTGTTTTTAATTCAGAAAGGTTCATACCAATTGCTTTATTAAGGTTTCTGCTATCCGTTGGCGCGGACGCGCCGGATGTTTCTGCGGGGGGAGTTGAAAGTTCGATGTTGATATTGCCCGTAAAGATCTGTCGACGGACTGGCTGACCGCACGCAATTCATCACTCTTCGGAAAACGGATTACCGCTCACCAGTGGCACGCTTGATTTGGCAAAGGCGCCAGGTAGGGGTCGTTCAACTTGAGGAGTTTGCGCCGGAGAGGCTGGATCGACAGCGGGGTTGGCGACTTGGCTCAGATCTGGACTGAACAGTTAACTTGATTACTAGGCAGTATAACGGCAGTTCCGCATCCTGCAAGGCCTATTTCACACGCCGGCAGCCTCTGTTATCGGGAACTTCCGCGCTGGAAACCCTCGCCAACGTCCTGGGGCGCACCAGGCGCCTCAGGACAGGGACTCGGACCCGGGGAATCAGATCTGGCTGTCGATGAACTCGGTCAGCTGTGCGCGGGACAGAGCGCCGACCTTGGTGCCCTCCACATTGCCGCCCTTGAACAGCAGCAGGGTGGGAATACCGCGCACGTTGTACTTGGCCGCAGCTTCCTTGTTGGCATCCACGTCCACTTTGACAACTTTCAGTTTGTCGCCGTAGTGACCGGCCAGGTCTTCCAGAACCGGCGCAATCATCTTGCAGGGGCCGCACCACTGCGCCCAGAAGTCTACCAGTACAGGGCCTTCGGCCTTGAGTACTTCGGCTTCAAATTCTGCATCGGTAACGTTGACGATATTCGCGCTCATAGTGGTTTCCTGTGGTTCTGGTTCTTTGGGCCCAGCGGCTGCGCCGGCAGACATGATAAGTAGGGTCCGCGGGTCCCGCAAGGCAAATGCTTCCGCCATGATTGGCGTTTGAGCGTATATGCGGGCGCCTGGCCGCTTTTCAAGTACCGTTCAACAGCGCGCTCACTTCGCCCGCAGGAAGCGTTGCAGTATTTCGTCGATGTAGTCGTAACCAAAGGGGGTGGTAACGATGTCCGGGCCAATGGGGGCAACCAGCTCCATGGCTTGTAGCGACGCCCACTCCCGCGCCAATGCCGCCAGCGGCACGCCGGTATACGCCGGAAAGGTGTCGGCCGGGACCCCCGCCGTCAGTCTCAGGGAGTTCATCAGGAACTCCAGTGGCCGCTCTGCAGGAGCCACCTCGCTGACTCTCGGCGTGGGAAATTCGAGCCCGCCCTCTCCCATACCACAGCCCAGAGCCAGGTAGTCCCGCGGGGCGCGGGTACGCTGGGTTCGGATGATACGGCCGCTTTCGGTCAGGGTGAACTTGCCGTGGGCGCCAGCACCGATGCCGATATAGTCGGCAAAAGACCAGTAATTCAGATTGTGCCGCGAGGCGAGGCCGGTACGGCTATAGGCGGAGACCTCGTAGCGGCTGTAACCCTGTTCGGCCAGATATGCGCGGCCCGCCTGCTGGATGGCCGCAATTTGCTCCGAGCCGGGCGTTACCGGCGGTGCGGAGTAAAAAGCGGTGTTGGGCTCAATGGTCAGCTGGTACCAGGAAAGGTGTTCAACACCCAGCTCCACCGCGCGCTGCAGATCCCGCAGTGCATCGGTCTCCGACTGTCCCGGCAAGCCATGCATCAGGTCGATGTTGATATTGTGGAAACCGGCGCTGCGCGCCTGGGTGGCGGCCGTCACCGCCTCGGATCCACTGTGGATACGCCCCAGATTGCGCAGCTGCAGCGGGTCGAAACTCTGTACGCCGATAGAAAGGCGATTGACACCGGCGCTGCGATAGCCGGCAAACTTGGCCTGCTCAAAGGTGCCCGGATTGGCCTCCAGGGTAATTTCGATGCCCTCGTGAAAGCCCACCAGGGATTCCGCCAGATCCAGAATCCGTCCGATCGCGGCCGGCGAAAACAGGCTCGGCGTACCGCCGCCAAAAAAGATCGAGCCCAGTTTCCGCCCCTGCACCCAGGGCAGTTGGCTGCGTAAATCCCGCTCCAGCTGATCCACATAGTCCACTTCCGGCAACTGCCCCCCGTCGGGCTCCGTTCCCGTAGTATGGCGCGTCGCTATATGTTCGCCCGCGGCAAATTCGTGAGAATTGAAATCACAATACGGGCATTTGCGGACACACCAGGGGATATGCACGTAGAGACTGAGCGGCGGCAGCCGCAGCGGGAGCAAATCGTTGATCTCGGGCATAGGTCAGAACAACATCTTGCCGGCGTCGCCCACCGCCGGCTTTTCCGGCAACACCATCTCCTCGTGCCACAGTTGTTCGAATTTCCTTACTGCCTGGGCGCGGTGGCTGAGGCGGTTCTTCACCTCTCTCGGCAGTTGTGCAGAAGTCAATTTTTCCGAGGGAACATAGAACAGCGGGTCGTAACCGAAGCCCTGATCACCCGCGGGACTCTCCAGAATTATCCCCTGCCAGCGCGCGGTACACACCAGCGGCACCGGGTCTTCCGGGGTGCGCACAAAAGCCAGTGCACAATGAAAACTGGCGGAGCGGCGATCCGCGGGCACATTTTCCAGAGCGTCTAAAAGTTTGCGATTGTTGTCGTCATCGCTGGCGTCGGCACCGGCATAGCGCGCGGAGAATATTCCCGGTGCACCGTCGAGCGCATCAACCGCGAGTCCGGAATCATCCGCCAGCGCCGGCAAACCACTGGCGCGACTGGCGTGGCGTGCCTTGATCAACGCGTTCTCAATAAAACTGAGGCCGGTCTCGACCGCCTCCTCAGCAACGAACGCTGACTGCGGCAATACCGCAATCTGCCAGCCTGCAAACAGCTGGGAAAACTCTCTCAGTTTGCCCGCGTTGCCGCTGGCGAGAACGATCTTGTCCATGGGTGATTGACTACCGAAATGTGCCGACCGCGAGCACATGTGCCCGCGGCAATACCGCCTACCGCAGCTCAGTTCTTGTGCAGTTGGCGGCGGAAGGTGAGCTCCTGGGTGCTGCCGTCCGGCAGTACCAGGTCAATATTGAATGTGAGCGTCTCTTCGTGTTCAAAACGGAAGGGCGCCAGGTAATACACGGCATCCTGATCGCGAACCTCCTGAAAATCCAGCGATCGGGACTGCTGGATGAGATTGGTGGCATTGCCAGAGACGCCAGCGCTCATGCCCTTCAAATCGCCCTTCTTGCTCACAGAAATATTGACGAATGCGCGGTCCCGGGCGCGCACCAGATTGTACTGGCGGGCGATATCAGGGGAAATAAAATCGCTGTTGAACACCGAGTAGGTGACCCGGTAATCACCGAAGTCCTGGAAGTTTTCGATAATTTTGGCGCCCTGCGCCGCCGCTGCGGCCGCCCACAATAGCAGGGCTATGGAAATAAAAGCAGCAAACAGACGTTTCACAGCGTCCTCCTGAATATTTTCATATGTTGTCGTCGCCTCGCCGCCAGAGCGCTCTCAGTAAAAGCCTGCGATGACGCGCTTTACAACCTTCTTGTGGACAATATTAGCGAGTCAGATGGTAAATCGCCGTTTCACCGAACAGATTCGGTAAAAAATCTTTCAACATCGCGGAAACCGGCGACTCAGAAACCACCTGCCGGTGCAGTATCCGCCAGTGGTGGTCACGACAAAGTACTTCGAAATCCTTGAAAGTACAAAAGTGAATATTAGGTGTGTCGTACCATTCGTAAGGCAATAAGTCGGAGACCGGCATGCGCCCGGAAAACGCCAGATGCCAGCGCGCCCTCCACTGTCCGAAGTTGGGAAAAGTGATAATGCATTCCCGCCCTACCCGCAGCATTTCTTCCACCACCAGGTGGGGAAACCGCAGCGTCTGCAACGCCTGGGTCATGACAACGGTGTCGAAACTCTGGTCTGAAAAGTTGGCAAGCCCCTTGTCCAGGTTCTGTTCTACCACGCTCACGCCGCGCTCGACACACTTCTGGATCTGCTCCGGGTCGATCTCGAGGCCATAAGCGCTGACCCCTTTCTGCTGCGCGAGCCGCACCAACAGCTCGCCGTCACCACAACCGAGATCCAGCACCCGGGACTTGGGCGCAACCCAGTCGGCAATAATGTCGAGATCCTTGCGCGTCATACCGACACCTCCGCGCGAACTTCGTTGGCGACATTATTCATATAGGCAGCAAAGACCTTTTCATAGCGCTCGTTGGGCAGCAGAAAGGCGTCGTGCCCCATGGGCGACTCCACTTCCGCGTAGGTGACGGGAACATTGGCGTGCATTAGCGCATCGGCAATTTCCCGCGAGCGCTCCGGTGCAAAACGCCAGTCGGACGTGAACGACACCAACAGGAACTTGCAGCACGCGTGGGAAAATGCCTTTACCGGATCGTCATCGTACTCGCGCGCCAGGTCGAAATAATCCAGGGCGCGGGTCATCAGAATGTAAGTGTTCGGATCAAAACTGCCGGAAAAGGAATCACCCTGATAGCGCAAATAACTCTGCACCTGGAATTCCACCAGTTCCTCAACGCCCTGCTGGAAAGTGCCGGAGCGCAGTTCGCGCCCGAACTTCTTACCGAGGCCGTCGTCGGAAAGATAAGTGATATGCCCGATCATACGCGCCACCGCCAGGCCGTGGCGTGGCAGCGTGTTCGCCTCCAGATAACGCCCGTCGCAGAAGTCGGGATCGGACGTGATCGCCTGGCGGGCGGTCTCGTTGAACGCGATATTCTGCGCGGAGAGTTTCATCGCCGAGGCAATGACCACGCAGTGACGCAGCCGCTGTGGATACTCCAGCGACCAGCGCATCGCCTGCATACCGCCGAGACTGCCGCCCACCACAGCCGCCCACTGTTCAATACCCAAGAGATCCGCGAGCTGCGCCTGACTGTGCACCCAATCCCGTGCGCGCAGCGGCGGGAAGTCCGGGCCCCACGGTTTACCGCTGGCTGGATTGATGGACGCCGGGCCGGTGGAGCCGTGACAGCCGCCGAGATTGTTCAGCGCCACTACATAAAACTTGTCGGTGTCGATGGGCTTGCCCGGGCCGATATAGTGATCCCACCAGCCTGGACGCTTGTCGTTTTCACTGTGGTAACCCGCAGCATGGTGGTGGCCGGAAAGCGCATGGCAGATCAGCACACCATTGCTTTTATCGGCATTCAGGGTGCCATAGGTTTCATACACCAGCGTGTATTCATCCAGAACGCGGCCGCAGGCCAGCTTGAACGGCCCGGGAAAGGTGTGACTTTTAGGCTCGACCAGACCGACCGACCCGGCGCTGAGACGATGGTGTTGGGATTTGGCTGTTTCCGATGGCACAGGAAGCTTCCGCAATACTGAGAGGAGCGCAGTGTACGGGAAAACACCCAGCGAATTAACCCCGTATCACAGTGGCGGAGCCCAGTAAATTCGGGCAGTTTGCGGCGCCAACTCTGGGCCCGCCCCCTTCACCCGCAAAGAAAAAAAGCCGTACTATCTCCTCGACCACGGAAGGTTGGAGCACGAGGGTTCACGATGTTGTTTTACCAGGAGTTCGATACCCCGGTCGGCCAGGTAATCGTCGCTGCTGACCAATCGTCACTAGCCGCACTGTGTTTCGCGTCTGCCATAGATCAGAACAGAATCGAACCCAGCTGGCAGCAACACGGGACACCGCTGCTGCTGCGCTGCCATGAACAGCTGCAACAGTACTTTCGCCGCGAGCGCCGCGAAATTGACCTGCCGTGCCGGCATGTTGGCACCGAGTTTCAGAAAATGGTGTGGCGCAAATTGCGGGATATCCCATTCGGCCAAACCTGGACGTACGGTCAACTGGCACACAGCCTCGGCCGGCCGGAGAGCGTTCGCGCAGTGGGGCAGGCCATCCGCGCCAACCCGCTGCCAATCATTCTGCCCTGTCATCGCGTGATCGGCAGCGACAACAGTATCAAGGGACATCCCGGCGGCGCCGCCGTGAAGGAAAGCCTGTTGAATTTTGAGGCCTTCGGATTCGGTTGAACAGACCGGTCCGCCAGATATCGCCGCGACCGATGCCCTCAGATCACTGCGGACGGTTGCGCCCCATGCGCTCGTGGGCCTGGGCGAACTGATCCGAGGCGAGAGCAGACATCGTTGACAGCTCCAGCCCCATACAATACGCGGTAATACACTCGGCGAACCGCATGACCTTGCCCGCTCCCGCACAGCCAAACATCCGCAGACATTCGTTCTGCTGCGGCACCCCGGTCCCCCCGCCAACCGTACCTACCACCAGACACGGAAGCGTGATACTCGCGTATATGCTCGAATCCGCCTGTAATTCAAGGTGAAAAATTCCCACAGAAGACTCGTGTACACAGGCGATATCCTGGCCGGTAGCGATAAACACACCGGCAATAGAGTTAGCAATATTGATACAGCAACCCACACTCCCTGCAGCCGCTTCCGAAGACGAAAGCAAGCGAAAGTACTTGTCCAACGCCGCGGGCTCAACTTTCAACTCGTCACGTAAAACCTGTGCCGGCAATACGCACTCCGCGGTCACTCGGATGCCCCGCCCCCGTGACAAAGTTAAACCCGTGACGCGCTTGTCACCGGAATGCCCGGTCTCAATGGCAAAGCTCTTCAGCGGCATTAGAGTGCTCTGTGCGAGTTGTGCTCGAATGTATTGGCACGCCGACCAGGTGCACGCCGTCACCATGTTCTGGCCACTGGCATCACCACAAGTGTATTCAAACGTCAGATGCACAGTACGCCCGAGCACTGAGGGTTCCAGTGCAACCAGCTCCGCATGACGGGACGCTCTCAGCGCCTGTTCTCGAATTTCTGCGGTATGTTCCTCGACCCAGCGTACGAATCTTTGTGCAGCGGCCCACCTCCACCAGAGGTACTTTTGTTTTTTGCTGCAAAAACTGCAAGCGCTCCTGTCGCGCCTGCTCCGAATACCTTCCCTTTGCAGGAACGCGTGACGCTTCATAATCAACGTCAGCAACCTTTACGTCGGCAGTAACTTCCACAGTTTAATCCTCCATATTTGAACATTTGCGTAAGGCGACCGTCGCTCGGCGGAGCTCGACCAATCTGTTCAATAGCGGGAAATTTGTCACCCGATTTTCGATCGTTCGTCCGATATATCTAAGTAGTAAGCACTATGGAAATGAGATTTGCGTCCGATTTGGACCGATAAATACAACATGCCGCTTTACCGGTAAATTACCTGCAACACGAAAAATTGGAGCGGTGGGGATGTCGAGCTTCAGCAACGATGCTGTTGCAGAGAATCTGGATAAAGTCATTCGCCGGGAATTTTCTTTGCCGACAAATGACAGGCGGATTGCAACCAGGCCTTTTTTGGATTTCGCACCATCCTGCCGCAGCGCTGTTACCGCAGTCCAGCGCGCGCTGGCACAGAGGGTGGATAGCGGAGACGTGGAAACACGCATCCGGTTTCGCGAGTATGAGCTGTTGGACAGGATATCCCGGCTACTGGGCTACAGCAGAATCGATACTTCCGGCGTATTTGATCTCAGCCACGACCTGACCCAGTGGTACGGATTCCTGCTCGCCCACGGCAGTCATGAAATGGTCAACCACCAAGGCCGCGACTCTCGCCTCATCATCTCCGGCAGATACTGCAGCTCTGTGGAGGCTTACCTTACGATGAGCTTGCTTTCCCGGCACAGCCTTACGCGAATTCCCACCCGTACTGATGGAGAAACTGACGTCGACAGGGTGATGAACTACCTTGAGAGCTGCTTTCGCCGGGGGATTGCAATCGGCGGTATTTTGCTCAGCACAGGGCAGCTTTATACCGGCGCACCCGATCCGGTAGCCGCGATATTAGAGGAGACCGACCGCTTGCGGCAGCAGTATGGCGTACTCAATCGACCGCATATACATCTGGATATTCCGTTGCACTGGCCGCTATTGCTGTTCCGGAATTACGACTTTCGCCGCAATCCCCTGGTGCTACCAGAACGCGCTTCGACCGCTATCGAATCCATTCGCGGCGCACTGGCTGCCTGCGCGCAGAGCGACAGCTGCTCCATCAATCTCGGTCGCTGGGGATATTCCCCTCTGCCGCTTTCCCTGCTGATCGTCAAGAATTACAAGCAACTGCGCCTTCTGGTGCCCGACACGGATACAACCCGACTGGAATCCAAGCCCGATTCCGGTTTTCCGCAGCGCGTTTCATCCCCGGCCAGCGCCACCAAGCTGTATAGCCTGGAGGGATTGGTCGCGTCTTTTACGGAGCTGGGAGAACACGGTCTGCAACACCTTGCCGCCGGGAGCATCGACCGCGCCTGTTACCTGAAAACCCGCTTGCAGGAATATGGCGACAACCATGTTCTGTTTCCGGGCGCCACCAGCCCGCTGGTAAGCTTCCGGCGCTATCCGACAAAGATGGGAAATGAAGCAGCGAATCATTTCAGGGAGGAAGTGCGAGCGCTACACAGTGGCAACAGTGCGCTGCTGCGGGCAAATACCATATGGCACTTCCAGCAGTTTTCGCGACGCAAGGAGAGGGGTTTGCGAACGGCGTGGCTGACGGCTGCCCACCTGATCGACGAGCGGGCGGAGAGGATGGAGCCGCTGGCGGCGGAAACAGCGGCCATGATGGACCCGCATATAACGCACGCGCACATCGACGCCTTTATCGAAACATTGCACAGGGAGACAGCATCCGGCGAACCGGTACTGAACCAGAGCAAAGTTGCCGAAGCCGACAGAGAGTACAGTTAACTGTTGGCGGGGATCTTCATCGGCGTGACATTGGTGGCGCGCGGCGCCGGCGCAATTGGCTGCGGCGCGGCCTGAGTCTGCTTGAGCAGATCTTCCAATGCACCGAGCGCGCTGTGGTTGCGCAACAACTCCTCCTCCAGCGCGCGCAGATCTGTGCGCTTGCTCTGGGTTTTCTGCTTCAACTCCGTCAGCTTGATTAGATGGCGGTTCAGCAGATGTTTTTGGTACTGCACATGCTGCTTCAGCGGCTCCAGCACCTGCTCCAGCCAACCGTCCACCGCGGAAATCATCTGGCTGTATACCCGCCCCACTTCATTGGCCAGTGTCGCTATAAAGCGCTCCGTGAGGCGGTTGCGACGGGCCAGCAACAGTTGCGGCGAACGGCGCAGCTGGGCAGCCTGCCGGTGCAGACCGCGCAGGGCCGCGCGGAAGCCGGCAACATCGAAGTGATGTTCCGCGGGATTGATATTGCTCAGGCTGGAGCGCTCATAGATCGCGTCCACCAGCCGGTTGGCCTGATCCACCTCGCGCTCCAGGTTGGCCAACTGGTGCTCCACCCCACCCATGAACCCGTCAATCGCCCGCGCCAGTCCCAGCGGGGACCAGCGCTCGTTCAGCGCATGACGGGTCTCATCAATCAGTTGCTGCAGCTGCTGGCTGGACACCGGCGCCAGCAGCGAGGCGCGCTGGCGGGAGAGCATGCGCTGGCTGGATTTCAGCGTCAGCAGTTCCTGGTGACAGTACTTGTGCTGCTCCTTGGCCGTCTGATGCAATTGCTTCAGCTCCTCGACCTGATCCGGGCTGGTACCGGCGTGACGCTTCAGGTGCTCAAGGGTGGCGCGGCCACTATTCAGCCGGCGCTTCAGCAGATCGCGGGTATCCGCCATCAGCATCAGCGCCTGGTGCAGCGAGCGGTGGTTGGCGACTTTCTGGCGGTGATCCAGCAGCCGTTGCACCAACAGCTGTTCAAAGTCCCCGAAGCGACTCTGCTGCAGCAGTATCGGATCGTGCTCGGCGCGTGCCAGCAGCGCTTTCTTGGCGGAAACGCCAACCACACTCTCCTGCGGCAGATCTAGCAGCTTGCTCACTTCCGCGCGCATCTTGCGCAGCATCTGCTCACAATCTTCGTCCGGATCGTCCCACAGAACATCGATCTTGTTCAGCAACGCCATCACTGCGGTGCCGCGGTGCTCCTTGAGCGGCACCAGATGGGTTTCCCACATGTTCAGGTCGGTGCCGCTGACACCGGCATCGGCGGAGAGCAGGAAGGCCACCGCCTGGGCACCAGGCAGCGTAGACAGGGTCAGTTCGGGCTCGTTGCCCAGTGCATTCAATCCCGGGGTATCAATGATGCGCAGGCCCTGTGCCAGCAGCGGATGCGGCAGGGAAATCAGCGCGTAGCGCCAGGCGGGGATCTGCACCAGGTTGCCGTTGCCGTCCAGGTGGCGGCGGTCGAAACCGTAGCGGGCGGCCTCTTCCGGGGTCACCGCCTTGGTGGAGGCGACTTTCATCAGAGCATCGCGGGTGGCCTCGGCGTCGTCCGGGTCGAAGTCGAAATTCACCCACTTCTGTGGAATGCGGCGGAAGCTCTCAAGACTGGTATTGGTGGCAAGCGTCTCGATGGGCAGCAGGCGCACCGAGGCCTGCTCGGTGCCGTCGCAGAGGATTTCCGTGGGGCACATGGTGGTGCGCCCGGGGCGCGACGGCAGCAGACGCTTGCCGTAGGTGTGGGACAACAGTGCGTTGATCAGCTCGGTTTTCCCGCGGGAAAACTCCCCCACCAACGCCACGGTGAACTGGTCGTCCACCAGCAGCTGGCGTGCCTGCTGAACCACCTGACGGGCACCGGCAGAGTTGGGGAAGTGCTCTTCCAGCCAATGGCTGAAGCGGCTGAACTGGGTGTCGAGGCTCTTTTTCCACCGGTCGTAATCGGCAATGTGCTGGCGCAAGGTCGCATCTTCCATGTTTAGTATTCTTATTGTTACTGCTTCGGTGTATTCAAATCATTTTCCAGTATGCCGACGGCGAGCGAAAGCCCATAACTGGCGTTTCGCGAACTGGTTGGGGTTCTTGTGCCAGCCGACGGATACCTGAAACGCAGCGAGCGAATGGCCGGCGCTCCAGCGCCGCCGGCTGTCGCAAGGCGCTTGTGCACTCGTTCTCAGGCGCTCCGTTAAAAGGGGATGTGCCAGAACAGGTTGTAAACCAGCTGCGGCATTGCGGCACTCTGGGCAAACCCCAAAAGCAGCTTGTCTGCTACCGTCAGCAGGATAAATACAAAGATCGGGCTGATGTCGATCACCCCCAGCGGCGGGATGATCTTGCGCACCGGCGCGTACACCGGCTCCAGCAACTGCCGCAGCAGAACCAATGCGGGGTTAGCGCTGTGAGGTGCGACCCAACTGACCACAATGGAAATCAGCATGCCTACAAACAGGATCGCGATCAGCGTCATCAGGCAGCCGAGCAAAGACCACAGCAGCGCCGACAGAGGGTTCAGCATACCGACACCGGCGAGAAACCCCGCCCCAAGAATCATTACCCAGCCCACCAGCAACGCGAGCACCAGTGAGGCCATATCCAGGCCGAAAAAGCCGGGGACGATCTTGCGCAGCGGACGCAACAGCGGGTTAGTAATCTTCACGATGCCCTGGGAAATGGGATTGTAAAAATCCGCCCGCGCCAGCTGCAGCATGAAGCGCAGCAGCACCGCAAACAGATACAGGATGCCGAGGGTGGCGAGAATGAATACGCCGATATTGCTGAAGGTGCTGACCATCAATAGTCCTTGTTCGCGGGCTGTTAAAAAAGGCCGGGATGACCTTCTTCAACAGCCTGTTAGTTATCCAGTTCTTGTGCCATTTCCGCCGCGCGCGCGGCGCAGTCGCCCATCGCCTGCGCAACCAGCTGCGGCAGGCCGCCCTCCTGAAAGCGCTTGATCGCGCGCTCAGTGGTGCCATTCGGCGACATAACGTTGCGCTTCAGTTGCGCGACGTCCACCTGGCTTGCCACCGCAAGTTTCGCCGCGCCCAGTGCGGTTTGCAAGGTTAGGCGCTCGGCGTCGGCGCGCTTCATGCCGGCCTTCTCCGCCGCGTCGATCATGGATTCCATAAACTGGAAATAGTAGGCGGGGCCGGAGCCGGACACCGCGATCACCTGATCGATACCGGATTCCTCCTCCACCCACAGGGCGATGCCCACCGCATCCGCCATCTGTGTGGCGACGGATCTGTGCTCACTGGTGACGCCTTCGCCCGCGTATAGGCCGGTCACGCCGGTGCCCACCAGCGCCGGGGTATTCGGCATGGCGCGAATGATCGGCACGCCGGCACCCAGCCAGCGCTGGTAGGCGGCGAGTGGAATACCCGCCGCCAGGGTAATCACCAGGGGTTTGCGAACGCTCACATCGGCCGCGATGGACTCGCACACATCCTTCATTCCCTGCGGCTTGACCGACAGCACGATGACGTCGGCGTCGCGAATGGCGATGTGGTTATCGGTACTGCCGCGCACACCAGTGCGCGCGACAAAGTCGCGCAGCTTCTGCTCATCGCGGCCGGTCGCCATGATGTTGTCCGCGGGGTATCCACTGGCCACCATGCCGCCGATCACCGCGCCGGCCATATTCCCCGCGCCGCCGATAAAAACCATTCTGTGTTGAGACATCGCTGACTCCTTGTGAATTCACGCTTTCAATACACCGCAGTACGCGGCCGCTATTTCCTGGCACCGAAGATGTCCGTGCCGATACGCACTATAGTGGCACCACTGAATATTGCCGCCTCCATATCCCCGGACATCCCCATGGACAGGGTATCCAGCGGCTGCTCCGGTAACTGTCGCTGCAACGCCTCCAGCAGCGCCGCCAACCGCCGGAACGGAACCCGCTGATCCTCGTTCTCTCCACGCGGCGCCGGAATCGCCATCAGCCCCCGCAGCCGCAGGTTTGGCAGCTCCGCCACCGCCGCCGCCAGTGCCGGCAGCGCCTCCGGGGCCACGCCGGACTTGCTGTCTTCCCCGTCGATATTGACCTGCAGACAGACATTCAGAGGCGGCAGCGCGCCCGGGCGCTGTTCCGACAGGCGTCTCGCCACCTTGAGGCGGTCCACGGTGTGCAGCCAGTGAAAATGCGTCGCCACATCCCGGGTCTTGTTGGACTGCAGCGGGCCGATGAAATGCCACACGATATCCAGGTCAGTCAGCGCCTCCTGTTTCTCCAGCGCTTCCTGCAGATAATTCTCTCCGAAATGCCGCTGACCGGCGGCAAACGCCGCGCGCAAGTCCGCCGCCGGACGGGTTTTCGACACCGCCAGCAGGGTTACAGCATCCGCCTTGCGGTCACAAAACCGGCAGGCTGTGACGATCCGCTCAGTCACGGAATTGAGGTTTTCGGCGATAGACCCTTTGCGCATATACTGGGACCCAAATTTTGCTCGGCGGGCATTCTATGCGCTCACTGCGCCCGCGTCATATCGACAAGAGTAAGTTAAGAGAACAATAAAGGTAGCAGTATGGACATTACAGAACTCCTCGCCTTCAGCGCCAAGCAGAACGCCTCCGACTTGCACCTCTCCGCCGGCCTGCCGCCCATGATCCGGGTCGACGGCGACGTCCGCCGCATCAACCTGCCGCCCATGGAGCACAAGCAGGTGCACGGCCTGATCTACGAGATCATGAACGACAAGCAGCGCAAGGATTACGAAGAGTTCCTCGAGACCGACTTCTCCTTCGAAGTCCCCGGCGTCGCCCGCTTCCGGGTCAACGCCTTCAACCACAACCGCGGCGCCGGCGCCGTATTCCGGACCATTCCCTCCAAGGTGCTCACCATGGAAGACCTGGGAATGGGCCAAGTGTTCAAACAGATCTCCGACACCCCACGCGGCCTGGTCCTCGTCACCGGCCCTACCGGCTCCGGTAAGTCCACCACCCTCGCCGCGATGATCGACTACATCAACGACAACAAGTACGAACACATCCTCACCATCGAAGACCCGATCGAATTCGTACACGAATCGAAAAAGTGCCTGGTCAACCAGCGGGAAGTCCACCGCGACACCCACGGCTTCTCCGAAGCCCTGCGCTCCGCACTGCGTGAAGACCCCGACATCATCCTCGTCGGCGAGATGCGCGACCTCGAAACCATCCGCCTCGCCCTCACCGCCGCCGAAACCGGCCACCTCGTCTTCGGCACCCTGCACACCACCTCCGCCGCCAAAACCATCGACCGTGTGGTGGACGTATTCCCCGCGCAGGAAAAGTCCATGGTGCGCTCCATGCTCTCCGAATCCCTGCAGGCAGTAATCTCTCAGACCCTGCTCAAGCGCAACGGCGGCGGCCGCGTCGCCGCCCACGAAATCATGCGCGGCACCCCCGCCATCCGTAACCTAATCCGCGAAGACAAAATCGCGCAGATGTACTCCGCCATCCAGACCGGCGCCAGCGTCGGCATGCAGACCATGGACCAGTGCCTGCAGGACCTGGTGGAACGGCGCATCGTCAGCCGTGAAGTGGCGCGTGAGAAGGCGAAGATGCCGGAGAACTTCTGAGGAAGTTTTCCAGCGACGGAAAGACTGGATCCCGGCTCAAGGCCGGGATGACGAAGAGAAAAATTAACCAAGTCGAAAGCTATACGGCTTACGAAGTACAAAAACCCGAATTGAAGGCCGGGTGCCGGGTTCGGGTTTTCAGGATCGTCGGCAACAGGGAAGTTGCCGACGAAGCGTACAGGGATGTATTCACAGCGGTCCTGAAAACCCGAACCCGGTGCCCGGCCGCCACCGGACCTGCTAAAAAGGACCCCGGGCAATAGAACAACCCAAAGTGGTGCTAAAAAATGGAAATCGAACGACTCCTACAACTGGTGACTGAAAAAGGCGCATCCGACCTGTTCATCACCGCCGGTGTGCCCGCCTCCATCAAACTGCACGGCAAAATCGTCCCCGTCAGCACCACCGCGCTCACCCCCGAAAAAGCCCGCGAACTCGTCATCGGCATCATGAACGAGCGGCAGAAAAAAGAGTTCATCGAAAGCAAAGAACTCAACTTCGCCATCTCCCTGCGCAACGTCGGCCGCTTCCGGGTCTCCGCCTTCTTCCAGCGCAACCTCGTCGGCATGGTGCTGCGCCGCATCGAAACCAAAATCCCCACCATTGACGGACTCGGCCTGCCCGAGCAGCTCAAAGAACTGGCCATGACCAAGCGCGGCCTCATCATCTTCGTTGGCGCCACCGGTACCGGTAAATCCACCTCCCTCGCCTCCATGATCGGCCACCGCAACGAGCACTCCAAGGGTCATATCATCTCCATCGAAGACCCCATCGAGTTTATCCACCAGCACCGCGGCTGTATCGTCACCCAGCGCGAAGTCGGCCTCGACACCGACTCCTTCGAGACCGCCCTGAAAAACACCCTGCGCCAGGCCCCCGACGTCATCCTCATCGGCGAGGTGCGCTCGCGCGAAACCATGGACCACGCCATCGCCTTCGCCGAAACCGGCCACCTGTGCCTGTGCACCCTGCACGCCAACAACGCCAACCAGGCGCTGGACCGCATCATCCACTTCTTCCCCGCCGACCGGCACCAGCAGCTGTGGATGGACCTGTCACTGAACCTGCGCGCCATGGTTGCCCAGCAGCTGGTACCGACCCCGGACGGCGACGGCCGCCGCGCCTGTCTCGAGATCATGATCAACACCCCGCTGATGTCGGATCTCATCCGCAAGGGCGAAGTGCACAAAATGAAGGAACTGATGAAGCGCTCCGTGGAACAGGGCATGCAGACCTTCGACCAGGCGTTGTACGAACTCTACGACCGCGGCGAGATCACCTATGAAGACGCGCTGTCGCACGCCGACTCCGCCAACGACCTGCGCCTGATGATCAAGCTCAAGTCCGAGTCCGACGCCGAGTACCTCAACAGCGCCGCCGACGAACTGAGCCTCGCCAGCGATACCGATGGCGGCGGCGGCCCGCGCATTTACTGAAACATTTCCCTGTAGGAGCTTGCTTGCAAGCGAACAATGGCCATACCGCAAGCAGCCATCCCTGGGGCAGATTCCGGCCCGGCCATCCTTGGCCGGGCGCCCGAGAGAGCAGCGAGCAGCACTCGCTTTACACTCTCCCGGGCCCTGCAAGCAGGCTCCTACAAAGCGACATACAGGAACCTCCCGTGAAATTTCTGGAACTGGAAGTCCGCACCGCCCTCGTCGTACACGGCTACGACGAGAACAATCGCGAAATTGTGGAAAAGGTCGATGAGCCAGAATTCATGACCAAATTGATTGCGCCAACCCGCATCCAGTCCATCAGCGAGCAGTATCTGCTGGTCACAGGCTCCCACGGCCGCATCATGTACTGGGAATACCGCGGCAGCATGGACGAATTGCGCGGGCGCCTGGCGGAGGCGGGGTTGATGTTGCCGTGAAACCGATTGCCCTGATCACCGGCGGCAGCCGCGGAATTGGCGCCGCTACCGCCAGACTACTGGCCGCAAAAGGCTACGACCTCTGCATAAGTTATCGACAAAGAGCAGTTGAAGCACAGAGCGTGCTGGAGACGTGTGGCGCCTTGGGAGCAAAGGCCATTGCAGTGCAGGCGGATATTTCCCGGGAAGAGGACGTGGAGCGGCTGTTTGTGGAAGTCGATCGGCGGTTGGGGATGCTCACCGCGCTGGTCAACAACGCCGGCATGCTGATGGCGCAGACGCGGGTGGAACACATGACCGCCGAGCGTATCAACCGCATTCTGCAGACCAATATCACCGGAACCCTGCTCTGTTGCCGGGAGGCCATCCGGCGTATGTCCACCGGAAATGGTGGTCGCGGCGGCACCATCGTCAATGTATCCTCCGGTGCGGCGCGCAGCGGATCGCCCTACGAGTACATAGACTATGCCGCCAGCAAAGGCGCCGTCGATACACTGACCATCGGTCTCAGCAAGGAAGTTGCCAGCCAGGGAATCCGGGTCAACGCTGTGCGCCCGGGATTTATTGCCACCGAAATGCACGCCGACGGCGGCGAACCCGGCCGCTTGGCGCGGTTGGCACCGCGCATTCCACTGGCGCGCGGCGGACAACCCGAAGAAGTCGCATCGGCAATCGCCTGGCTGCTCGATGAAGCCACTTACTCCACCGGTACATTTGTCGATGTAACCGGCGGGCTCTGAACTGGAAATTTACAATGACGCTCATCAGTGCGCTGGCACTTTTCGGAACCATGGTCGTTCTCGCGGTGATTCCCGGCCCCGGAGTACTCGCGGTGGTCGCGCGCTCGGTCAGCGGTGGTGTGCTTCACGGGGTATTGACGTCAGTAGGTATCGTGCTCGGCGATTATGTGTTTATCGCTCTGTGCCTGTCAGGGCTCGCTTATATTGCGGACGCAATGGGCAGTGCCTTTGTCGTGTTGAAATTTCTCGGCGCTGCCTACTTGGTGTGGATGGGATTCAGTCTTATATGCGCCCGTCGCAAGACCAATACCCAGCCGGCTACGGAAATACAGAGTTCGCGCTATGGCAGCCTGCTACTCGGTCTTACCACCACTCTGGGCAACCCCAAGGCAATTCTGTTTTACCTGAGTTTCTTTCCGGCATTTCTGCCTATGCATGACATCGGTGTGATGGACGCTGTCACCATATTGGTGGTAACCGCCCTCGCTGTTGGCGGCGTTATGCTGATCTATGTATGGATCACCGTACGCGCCAAAAAAATATTGCAAAATAAACCCGAAAACCGCTCACTGAACCTGTTCGGCGGCAGTATTCTGATTGCCAGTGGAGTCTGGATGGCGGTGCGCAGTAGCTGACGGGAAACCTGACCCAACCTCAGGCCATTTCCGACAGCAGTGATTTGATGCGCCCCAGAAGGCGTCGGGACACCGCCGGCTCCAGCGGAACACCGCGCAAGCTCACCCGATAACCGTCGCTGGTTTTTTGCAGGCCGGTGATGTAATCCTGTGCCACTATCGCGTTGCGATGCACCCGTACAAAGCGCTCGCCGAATTCCGCCTCCAGCTCTTTAAGAGATTCGTCCAGCAGTGTCTCACCACCGCTGTGGTGGGCGATCACGTATTTATCTTCGGCAATAAAGCAGCGGATGTCATCCACGTCCAATAACTGTACGCCGCGGCGGCTTACCGCCTTGATCTGGCGGCGGCCGCTGGCGGGTGGCGGCTCTGATTGCGGCGTGTGCGTATGCAGTGCCTGACGCTGCGGTTTGCTCAGTCTTCGCGCCTGGGCAATCGCCTGTGCCAGTTGCTCCACACTGACGGGCTTGAGCAGGTAACCCGATGGAGCAACCGCAAAGGCAGGGAGCGCAAACTCGTCGTGGGCGGTGCAGAAAATGATCGCGGGTGGATTGGGGCGGGCGGTGATCTGTGCGGCGAGTTGGAGCCCGTTTTCTCCGGGCATTTCGATATCCAGTAACAACAGGTCCGGGTCGAGTGAATCCAGCTGTTGTAACGCGCTTTCCCCATCGGCAGCTTCTCCCAGCAGTTGGCAACCATCAATAGTCTGCAACTGTCGGGCCAGTCTGGCCCGCGCCAGCGGTTCGTCGTCGACGATCAGCACCCCCAGCGGGCTTTCAGCGGCGCTCATCGGGCCACCTCTTTCATTGCTGGAGTGGTTGCTGGCTCAGTTATTCTGGCGTTCGTCGTGGAAGGCGTAGTGCTCAGCGGCAGCCGCAATTCCACGCGGTACTCTTTACCGTGTTCCCCGTCGCGCGCTTCCGCACTGAAGCGGAAGCGGTCGCCGTAAAACGCACTGAGACGCTGGCGAACATTTTCCATCGCCATGCCGTTGCCGGTGCTCACACCGGGAGTGTTTTCCGTCTCAGGTTTTGATTCGGAAACTGCAATAGGATTCTGAATCGACAATAGCAGCTCGCGCGCGCTGCTGCCAATGACATTTTGACGACCGGCATGATTCTGGCGAATCGCAATTTCTATTTTGCCACCATGGCGCAGACGGGCCACGCCGTGCAGTACCGCATTTTCCAACAGTGGCTGCAGCAGCATGGAGGGCAGCTGCGCCTGCGGCGGCATCTCATCAATCTGCCACTCCTGTTGCAGACGGTCTCCAAGACGCAGGGATTCAATTTCGAGATAGCGCCGGGCCAGCGCAACTTCCTGCTCCAGAGGAACCAGCTTTGAGTCCGCGAGTGACGCGCGAAACAGTGCGGCCAGATCTTCCACCAGCTTTTCCGCACGCGGCGCGTCCACTGCGATAAGGCTGGCGAGACTGTTCATGCTGTTGAACAGGAAGTGCGGGCGAATACGCGACTGCAGTGCCTCGATACGCGCGCCCAGTTCCGCCTGCTGCTGGTTGTGCAGCTGCTGTTGCACATACGCATAGCGCAGCACCACACCCGCACATATCGCGCCGACGAGGAAGTTGGACAGCAGGCCCCAGTCATCGATCGCCCTCCCCTCCATATCCGCTACCCACCAGTGCTGCGCCAGCAGCACCGCCAGCAATACCGCGAGCACGGTGGAATAGCTGAGCGCGGCGGCGACCTTGTGGGAGAGACGCGCGAGACGCGGGCGCAACCGGCACAGGATGGCAGCCGCGGGCAGGATCACCCACTGCACGGTGAGAGACACCAGCCCCAGGCGCTGCCAGTTGAACGGGTGGAGCCCGTCGGTGGCCAGTACCAGCACCAGCGCCAACAGCTCGCCCATCAGGACGAGAGAGGCCACACCGGTCACGCCGCACAGATCGGGGAGGAAATGCGGGGGGCTGCAGGATTCCGGGCACGCAGAATCTTTGCCTGCAGGGGCAATTTCGTGAACTTGCTGCGCTATAATGCCCGCCGCTTGCGCGGGCCGGGATGATGTCATAACACCTTATCTTTATTTTGGGCTCGCTCTGAGACGGTGAAGATACCGCCATCAAACGCGCAGTTCTACCACCGGGTCGACATCCCAATCCACACACACCAGAGGCAGCATGAGTAACGACAATTCCTCCGCAAACAGTGCACAGAACCCTGCAGCGAAGCTCTGGGGCGGCCGCTTCAGCGAGGCCACCGACGCCTTCGTGGAGCGCTTCACCGCCTCGGTGATGTTCGACCAGCGCATGGGCCTTGAGGATATCCAGGGTTCTCTGGCCCACGCGCAGATGCTGTCGGAAGTGGGTGTGCTCACCGCGGACGAATTCCAGCAGATCGCAGACGGACTCAACGCCATTGCCGAGGAGATCAAGGCCGGCGAATTCCCCTGGTCGGTGGAACTCGAAGATGTGCATATGAACATCGAATCCCGACTCACCCAGCGCATCGGCGCTACCGGCAAGAAGCTGCACACTGGCCGCTCGCGCAACGACCAGGTGGCCACGGACATCCGCCTGTGGCTGCGCAACCGCATCGACCAGATCGCTTCCGAACTGACCCGCCTGCAAACCGGCCTGGTGGATCTCGCCGAGCAGAATGCCGACACCATCATGCCCGGCTTCACCCACTTGCAGAGTGCGCAGCCGGTCACCTTCGGCCATCACCTGCTGGCCTGGAACGAGATGCTGACCCGCGACTACGAGCGCCTCATGGACTGCCGCAAGCGTGTCAACCGCTCGCCGCTGGGCGCGGCGGCGCTGGCCGGCACCAGCTACCCGATCAACCGCGCCCGCACCGCCGAGCTGCTGGGCTTCGACGCGCCCACCGAGAACTCCCTGGACTCCGTCAGCGACCGCGACTTCGCCATCGAATTCTGCGCCTTCTCCGCGCTGCTGATGACGCACCTGTCCCGCGCCAGCGAGGAGCTGGTGCTGTGGACCTCCAGCCAGTTCGATTTCATCGACCTGCCCGACCGCTTCTGCACCGGTTCCTCCATCATGCCGCAGAAGAAAAACCCGGACGTGCCGGAACTGGTGCGCGGCAAGACCGGCCGCGTCAACGGCCACCTGATCGCGCTGCTCACCCTGATGAAGAGCCAGCCGCTGGCCTATAACAAGGACAATCAGGAAGACAAAGAGCCGCTGTTCGACGCCGCCGACACTGTGCTCGACTGCCTGCGCGCCTTCGCGGATATGGCGCCGGCGCTGAAGCCAAAGAAAGAAAACATGTACGCCGCCGCCGGCAAGGGTTTCTCCACCGCCACCGATCTGGCCGACTACCTGGTGCGCAAGGGCGTCGCCTTCCGCGATGCCCACGAGATCGTCGGCCATTCCGTGGCGTTTGCCATCGAACAGAACTGCGATCTGGCCGAGCTGAGCCTGGCGCAGCTGCAGCAGTTCTCCTCCGCGATCGGCGAGGATGTGTTTGACGTGCTCACCCTCGAAGGCTCCGTCGCCGCCCGCGACCACATCGGCGGCACCGCGCCGAACCAGGTGCGCGCGGCCTGTGCGCGCGCGCGCAAACTGCTCGGCGCACGCTGATCCGTAATTTCCTTGTAGGGCCCGTGAGAGCGTGGCGCGAGCACTGCTCGCTGCTCTCACGGGCGCCCGGCCAGGGATGGCCGGGTCGGGTTGCCCCATATGGCTGCTTGCGATAAAGCCGCTGTTCGCCTGCAAGCAGGCTCCTACAAGGTGTATTCCCCCCTCTCGCCATTATTCGCCACAATTCATCCCGCCCGGCGCCACTTTCCCACGTGCGTGACCCGCTAGACTCTCCGCGATCACAAGGAGAGAAGCCCCCATGCGCAAATACCTGTTGCTCGGCACTGCCGCTTTCGCCATCGCCGTCTACCTCAGCAACGCCTCGTGGCTCGCCGAAAAACCCAGCGGCAAACTCACCCTGATCGCCCACCGCGGTGTCTACCAGACATACAGCAAAGACAATCTCGGCCGCGACGACTGCACCGCAATCCGCGTTTACGCGCCCGAGCACGACTATCTGGAAAACACCCTCGCCTCCATGCAAGCGGCGTTCGACTACGGGGCAGATATTGTAGAGATCGACGTGCACCCCACCACCGATGGCGAGTTCGCCGTGTTTCATGACTGGACCCTCGACTGCCGCACCGAAGGCACCGGCACCACCCGCGACCATCCCATGAGCTACCTGAAAACCCTGGACATCGGCCACGGCTACACCCCGGACAACGGCGAAACCTATCCGTTTCGCGGCAAGGGCGTGGGACTGATGCCGACACTCGAAGAGGTATTCCGGGCATTCCCCGACAAGCAATTCCTGATCAACATCAAAAGCGGTCGCGTGAAGGAAGCCCACCTGCTGCACAAATACCTGCGCAAGCACAACTTGCCCACTCAAGGTCCGCTGCGGGTATATGGCAACGAAAAAGTGATGGCGAGAATCCGCGAATTGCGCCCGGACGCCTGGGTCTTCAGCCGCGAGAGCGTCCAGCAGTGCACCTATCGCTACATCATGCTGGGCTGGACCGGCTATGTGCCGGAAGCCTGCCGCAACGGCGCCGTGGTTGCGCCGAACACCTGGCAGTGGGCGCTATGGGGCTGGCCGGACCGCTTTATGCAGCGCATGGATGACGCGGGATCGCTGGTGATGGAGCTGGATTTCGCAGGTCGCGGGCGCGGCATGCACGGGATCTACCAACCGCGGGAGCTGGATTTTTTACCGGCGGATTATCGCGGCGCGCTGTGGGTGGAGAAGATTGAGGTGATTGGGCCTTATGTGAAAACCAAATTCCCTTCAGAAAATTAGGATGGGACCACAATAGTTTTCGCGAAGGTGTCGATGCCGGGTAAGCCTTTGTGAGACCTTCACCGCCATGGATGGCGGTGCAGAGCCCCCAGGGATGGGTGCACGGCGTGTCTCACAAAGGCTTACCCGGTAGCGGCGCCGCCACCAAACCAACTACAGAGCTCCCCCCTTCGCCTGCAGGCAGGCTCCTACAGGGTGCAATCAATCAAAGGCCGAGGGAAACGGCTTCACCCTGCTGTTCGGTCAGTACACGATCCAGCAGGGTCGGCAGGTCTTCACCGGTGGTGGTGCACTTCCAACCGGGATTCTCGAATTTGAGGTGATAGCCCCCGGAGCGCGCCGCCACCCACAGTTCCTGCACCGCACTCTGGCGCGACAGAATCACCTGGGTACCGCTGTCTTCCAGGGTAATGGTGAGTACCGCATCCGCGCGCTCGTAATCCATATCCACATCACAATGGTCGAGCGCATCCTCGATGGCAATCAGGGTCTGTTCGATGGCGGCATTGTAGGCGGCCTGGGAAGCGGGCTGGCTCATGATCCGGTTACTTCTGTTACGGTGTTGTTCATACCAAGGGGTCGCTATACTAGCAGGCTTTTCCAGTCTTCTCGTCCCGCGGATGCGGTAGGTATTTCGAATGCGCACACGGCTGTTCCCTCTGATCGTCATGGCCTCCCTCACGACCCTGCTGGGTGGTTGCGGCCAGAAGGGCCCGCTCTACCTGCCCCAGGACCCGGCCGCGCCCGCTGCGAACGGAACCCACAGCCACGGCCAGCCAGCCGGTGCGCGAAAAGACGAGAGCAAAGACCAGAGTCAACCACCGTCCGAGCAACACACGGAAGCAGAAGCAGTAACCAAATGAGTGAATTCCACTACCAGCAGGGAAGCCTGTGGGCCGAGGGCGTCAGCCTCGAGCAGATCGCCGAGCAGTTCGGCACCCCCACCTACGTCTACAGCCGCGCCCACTTCGAGCGCCAGTACAAGGCCTATGCCGACGCCCTCGGCGATCACCCGGGCCTGATCTGCTACGCCATCAAGGCCAATAGCAACCTCGGCGTCCTGTCTGTGCTGGCGCAGTTGGGCGCGGGTTTCGACATCGTCTCCGCCGGCGAGCTGGAGCGCGTGCTGATGGCCGGCGGCGACCCAAGAAAGGTCGTGTTCTCCGGCGTCGGCAAAACCGCCGCGGAAATGCGCCGCGCACTGGAAGTGGGCGTGCACTGCTTCAACGTGGAATCGGAAGCGGAGCTCGAGCGCCTCGACGCGGTGGCCGGCGAGTTGGGACTGGTGGCCCCGGTCTCCCTGCGGGTAAACCCGGATGTGGACGCCAAGACCCACCCCTACATTTCCACCGGCCTCAAGGAAAACAAATTCGGCATCGCCATCGAACGCGCCCGCGATGTCTACCGCAAGGTGGCCGCCTCTGCAAACCTGAACGCCGTGGGCGTGGACTGCCACATCGGCTCCCAGCTCACCGACCTCGCCCCCTTCCTCGATGCCCTCGACCGATTGCTGGCGCTGATCGATGAGCTGGCGGAAGACGGCACCGCGCTCAAACACCTGGATCTCGGTGGCGGCCTCGGCGTGCGCTACCGCGGCGAGGAACCGCCGGAGGTCAGCGATTATCTCGGCGCGGTAAAAGAGAAACTCGCCGGGCGCGACCTGGCACTGGTGCTGGAACCCGGCCGCTCCATCTCCGCCAATGGCGGCGCACTGCTGACCCGGGTGGAGTACCTGAAGCGCACCGAAGGCCACAACTTCGCCATTGTCGACGCCGCCATGAACGACAACCTGCGCCCGGCGCTGTACCAGGCGTGGCAGGATATCGTCGCGGTGACGCCAGCCAACGGCGAGGCCGAGAGCTGGGATATCGTCGGCCCGGTGTGTGAAACCGGCGACTTCCTCGGCAAGCACCGCCCACTGGCGCTGGAGCAGGGCCAGCTGCTGGCGATGCTCTCTGCCGGCGCCTACGGTTTCACCATGAGCTCCAACTACAACTCCCGCACCCGCGCCGCGGAAGTGCTGGTGGACGGCGACAAGACCTATCTGGTGCGCGCGCGTGAGACCCTCGCGGATCTGGTGCGCGGCGAAACCACGGTGCCGGCGAAAGATTCCATGTAAACCGAGATGGCGGGCCGCATTTACCGGCCCACCTTGCAACACTGGATTCCGGCCTGCGCCGGAATGACATAGGACCCCGTCGTCCCGGCGCCGGCCGGGACCCAGACCTGATGAGAAACAGCATGCGGCTCAAGTTCACCAAAATGCACGGCCTCGGCAACGATTTCGTGATGATCGACGGCATCACCCAGCGGGTAAAACTGACGTCGGACAAGGTCCGCCAGATCGCCGACCGCCACACCGGTATCGGCTGCGATCAGCTGCTGCTGGTGGAGGCCCCGCGAGACCCGGACGTGGATTTCCGCTACCGCATCTACAATGCCGACGGCAGTGAGGTGGAAAACTGCGGCAACGGTGCGCGCTGTTTCGCACGCTTCGTGCGCGAGCGCCGCCTCACCAGCAAGGAGCAGATCCTGGTGGAGACAGCCGCTGGTGTCCTGCAGCTGAACGTGCAGGGCGCGGATCAGGTAAGCGTGGACATGGGCGCGCCGGTTCTGGAGCCGGCGAAGATTCCATTCCAGGCCGATATCCAGGCCGAGACCTACCCTCTGGAGGTGGATGGCGAAACCTACACCGTCGGCGCCGTGTCCATGGGCAATCCTCACGCAGTGCTGCTAGTGGAAGATGTCGACAGCGCACCGGTGGAGCGCCTCGGTGCCGCCATTGAGTGTCATCCACGCTTTCCCGCCCGCGTAAATGTGGGCTTTCTGCAGATCATCGACCGCGGGCACGCGCGCCTGCGGGTATTCGAGCGCGGCGTAGGCGAGACCCGCGCCTGCGGCACCGGCGCTTGCGCCGCCATGGTCTCTGCCCGCATCCGCGGCCTGGTGGATGAAGAACTGGAGATCACCCTGCCCGGCGGCACCCTGACAATCCACTGGCCCGGCCCCGGTGAGCCGGTTACCATGACCGGACCCGCGACCGCGGTATATCACGGACAGATAGTGGTTTAAGCCGGATAGAGGTTTAATCCAGAGAACACCGGACCAGCGACCGAGCAACGACACCGCAATGACCGAGAACAGCGACGCCCCCCTGATCGACAGCGCCGTCGAGGCCAACCTGGAAAAGCAGGAAGCCGCCAACAGCGAAAACCAGCGCAACAAGAAGCTGCTGGCGCGGCAGGTGGCGCGTTACCTGATGCAGAACCCCAGCTTCTTTGCGGAAAACCTCGAGCTGCTGGAGACGATCCAGATCCCGCGGGAATCCGGCAAGACCGTGTCGCTGATGACCCACCAGACCAACCTGCTGCGAGAGCGCAACATCGAGATGCGCCAGCGCCTCGACCAGTTGCTGCAAAACGCCCGCGACAACGATCAGCTGTTCATGCACAGCCGCCGCCTGATTCTGGCATTGCTGGAAGCGCGCACGGTGGCAGAAGCCGCGCGCGCGCTGCTGCAGAGCTTCCGCAACGATTTCAATGTGGAAGTGACCGCGCTCACCCTGTTCGGGCCGCTGCCGGGTTCCGGCAAGCAGCTGGGGGATGCGCGCAGCTGTTCCCGCGCCAGTGCGGAAACCGCCATCGGCTCCATCCTGCGCAACGGCCGCACCGTATGCGGCACCCTGCGCCCCACCGAGACAGGTTTTCTGTTTGGCAGTGACGCCGAGCGCGTCGCCTCCGCCGCAGTGGTGCCGCTCGCCAACCAGCTCGGCATACTCGCGGTGGGTTCCAGCGATCCAAACCACTACCGCTCCAGTCTCGGCACCCTGTTCCTGTCCTATATCGGCGAGATTCTCGAGCGCCTGCTGCCCGACCTGCTGGCGCGCAGCTGAGACCATTCGGCTCCGGCCCGCTGTGCGCAAAACGAATTCCTGGCAACGCCGCCGGTGGAAAACTGGACCCCGGCCGGAGCCGGGGTGACGCGGTTGCAGTCCTACCGGCGGAGCCGGTATCCAGTATCACCCGTAACGCATGACTCTCAGATGGGCCGACTGCCGTACTTCGGCTGCGGCTTGCGAGGTGGGTCCGCGGTGATGTCCGGTGCTATCTCATTGATAGCACCGCCGCTGGCGAGAAAAGCCTCGACTTCGGCACTCAGTTCACTGCGGGCCCGCTGGCGGGAGGTGATGGAGCGTTCTTCGCCGAATTCCTCGGAGTCCTTTGCCCGAACGCTGTATTGGTCGTCTTTCATGTCAATTACCCTGTAACTTGATACCCCTTGTTACAGAGGGAATACCCCTGCTGCCGCGGTTTCCTACTTACAGATACATCCGCAATTGCCCTTCCGTTTTACTCACCCTGAAACTGCAGGCGGCCGCGCCGTGCAATTTCTGCAAATAAAACCTAGCGGGCAGAAGAATTCCTGCGGCGAAATAGTTATAGGCAGTGTCCCAGCAGCCTGCCAGAAAAGGTTCCCATTATCGGTAGAGTTTTTTTGTACAGTTTTAAGGCAATTTATTGCTGTTGGTTATGCAAATTTGCACGCCAGAATTTTGACGACATTTGTTCTGGGCGATTATTTTTACACCGCGCCGCCGGCGGTCTCTCTATACGCGTTTTTCGGGCACAAAAAAGCCCTGCAATGCAGGGCTGGTAAACAATTTGCGCGGTTCTTTGATCAGACCGCTTCGCTGCCGGTTTCACCGGTGCGGATGCGGATGACTTCTTCGAGCGCAGTGATAAAGATTTTGCCGTCGCCGATCTTGCCGGTCTGGGCCGCCTTGGTAATCGCTTCCACGGCGCTGTCGACCATGCTGTCGTCCACCGCCAATTCCAGTTTCACCTTGGGCAGAAAGTCCACCACGTATTCCGCGCCACGGTACAGCTCGGTGTGACCTTTCTGACGGCCGAAGCCTTTCACTTCGGTCACGGTCATTCCCTGTACGCCAACCTCAGACAGCGCGGTGCGCACATCGTCCAGTTTGAATGGCTTCACGACAGCCGTAATCAGTTTCATTGACTTATCCCCTGATATTGTTTCTTTCGGGCACCGGCCCAACAGTGAAGCGGTGCCGGAAGATTCTTGCTGCTGCCGGGCCTGGTCACAGACCCGGCAGCGATATTATGAGCGCTTATTTGCTCATAAATTCCGGATAAGCTTCCATTCCGCACTCGACCAAGTCAACACCTTGCTGCTCTTCTTCCTCGGTCACACGGATACCGGTGATGAGCTTGAGGGCGAACCAGACGATTAAGGAGGCGATGAATACCCACGCAAAGATGGTGGCGGCACCGATCAGCTGGCCGCTGAGTGAGGAGCCATCGTTGGTAACCGGCACCAACAGCAGGCCCAGCAGACCCACCACACCGTGCACGGAGATGGCGCCAACGGGGTCGTCGATCTTCAGCTTGTCCAGGGTGATGATGGAGAAGACCACCAGCACGCCGCCGATGGCGCCGAACAGGGTAGCCTGCAGGGCGGTCGG
Source organism: Microbulbifer sp. SH-1 (assembly GCF_011326135.1). Lineage (NCBI taxonomy): Bacteria > Pseudomonadati > Pseudomonadota > Gammaproteobacteria > Cellvibrionales > Microbulbiferaceae > Microbulbifer > Microbulbifer sp. SH-1. The sequence continues at coordinate 3,140,086 of NZ_CP046948.1, forward strand.
GGTGGAGGGCTCAGCGGTGATGGCCACCAGGCCAGCCAGCGCGCCGTTCAGCAGCATGGTCAGGTCGGCCTTGCCGAACAGGATGCGGCCGGTGATCAGCGCGGCAACGGCACCACCAGCGGCAGCGGCGTTGGTGTTCAGGAATACCATGGCCACGGAGTGCGCGTTGGCAGCGTCGCCCAGTTTCAGCACGGAACCACCGTTAAATCCGAACCAGCCCATCCACAGGATGAAGGTACCCAGAGTGGCCAGCGGCAGGTTGGCACCGGGGATGGCGTAGATCTCGCCATTCGGACCGTATTTGCCTTTACGCGCACCCAGCAGCAGTACGCCGGCGAGAGCAGCGGCAGCACCGGCCATGTGTACGATGCCGGAGCCGGCGAAATCGGAGAAGCCCAGGTCACCCAGGTTGTACAGGCCGAACACTTCTTTGCCGCCCCATGTCCAGGAACCTTCCAGCGGGTAGATAACACCGGTCATCACTACCGCGAACAGCAGGAAGCTCCACAGCTTCATGCGCTCGGCAACCGCACCGGAGACGATGGACATGGCAGTCGCCACAAACACCACCTGGAAGAAGAAGTCGGAAGCACCGGAGTAGACGGAGTCGCCTTCGAAACCGTTCTCTGCAGAGCTCGCCAGCACGCCTTCCAGATCGAAGGCTTCAATGCCGTTCAGCAGCCAGCCGCCATCGTACATAATGGCGTAACCGCTGATCAGATACATGATGCTGGCAATGGCAAATAGCGCCACGTTTTTTGTGAGAATTTCCGTAGTGTTCTTGGAACGCACCAGGCCCGCTTCCAGCATGGCAAAGCCTGCCGCCATCCACATGACCAGTGCACCGCACACGAGGAAATAAAATGTATCAATTGCGTACTGCAACTGAAAAATTTGATTTTCCATTTTTCGCTCCGTTTAACCCAAACTTTCCCGAGTTGCCCCGGCAGTTATTTCTATTGATCAAAGAATCGTTTTTTGGCAATCGTTATTGATTGTTAGATCGCTTCCGTGCCGGTTTCACCGGTGCGGATACGGATTGCCTGCTCAAGGTTTGCAACAAAGATCTTGCCATCGCCGATCTTGCCGCTTTGTGCCGCGCTGCCGATGGCTTCCAGCACAGCGTCTACCTGGCTGTCGTCAACGGCGATCTGCAACATGGTTTTGGGCAGAAAATCCACTACATACTCGGCTCCACGGTAGAGTTCGGTATGCCCTTTCTGCCGTCCAAATCCCTTCACTTCACTCACGGTGATACCTTTTACTCCGGCTTCCGCCAGGGCATCGCGCACCGCGTCGAGCTTGAATGGTTTGATAATTGCGGTTACCAGTTTCATGGTCTCCCCCTAAGATGAAAGCCCACTCCAAAGAGCGGGCCCGTTCGTTTTTCCGGTTACCAGCTGTAGGTTGCGCCAGCCAGAACCGTCGGCTCACACCAGTCGTAACCCCAGCACTCCTTTTCACTGGCATCGGTGCCGACCAGCGAGGCCGACAATGCCAGGCCGCCAAACTCCTTGCTGACCGAAACGGTGTAATCGATGTAGGAGTCTGTGTTCACATAAATTTCTTCGTCGAACAGGTTCAGACCAGCACTGATATCCAGCGCGATGTCGTTAGCCAGGCTGAAGGAATAGCCGGCATTCAGGTAATAGAATTCACCCGCCTGGTACCAGTAATCGTCGGAGTAGGCGAAGCCCAGGCTCAGGTCGCCAAGGCTCAGGCTGCCGTAGACTTCCTGGTAGTCCTCATCGCGATTGCTGCCGTGGTAGGCGTAGTAGATGTAACCTACGTCGTAGCCAATGCCGCCCGCAGTTTCGCCGGCATAACCGCCGTAGAAGTCCTGTTCAAACTCGGTTTCGTTGCTGCCGTAGGCAAAGTCCACCTGCGAGGCCCAAGTGCCCAGGTAAATGCCGTTGCCAAAATCCAGATCCACGCCGCCCTGAATCGCCGGACCGGTGTCAGACTGGGAAACACCGCGGAAGCGGTAGTCACTCACCACGCCGAGATTGGCGCTGGCACTGATACCGGCCTCCTGAGCCACCGCCGCGCTGCTGCCGATGGCGAACGCGAGAGCGCTTGCTGTAAATACCGCTGCAATCTTTTTATTCATATGGAATCGCACGTTGGTTCTCCTGGTTCTCTGTGTGAAATACTTGTTTTGAATTATTTTTTTGCGGTGGGGACATCACCTGGGAGTCGGTACACACCGCGCTCGTCCAGGCACTTCTTTCAGAAGACCTATCCCCTGCCTTCTTTGCCAGGACGATTCGTACCGGAGTACTTGCAGGGTTGGTGCCAACTCTTGAATTCCTTTTTTAAATCAGTGAGTTAGCCGTTTTTTTTGGCGCTGGGCGTGCGGCTGGGGCCAGCCCGATGCGCAAAATAAGTGCGCACCAAAATTGAACCTGCACCCAGATGGCGCATTTGTGCGGTGACTTGTGGGGCTTGCGACCCAATAGTGGGCATGTGTTTCGCGGCTTGGTGGGAATTAGGGGCTGCGGTAATATTTGCCGCTGTTGAAGCTGGAATTTGTAGTGGAGAATTGCGCGTGGCCGCGGAAAAATTGCAACAGTTATTAAGCGAACTGCAACAACAAGGGGCAGTTGTCAGCGGCGATCTGCGCGATGCGCTCGAGGTGGCGCTGGGAAAACTGCCGCTGGTGAGCCAGCGCGAGTTCGATATCCAGGCCGCCAAACTGGCGCGGGCCGAGGAAAAGCTCGCCCATCTTGAACAGCAACTGAAAGCGCTTGAAGAGCAACTGGAAGACAAAAACTAATTGGTCAAAAAATCCGGAACCGCGCCGGAATTTCAGGGAAGACCATTGTTCAGGGAAAGAAAGTGAGCCTATCCATCACCTATGCCCGCGCACAACTGGGCATTCACGCGCCATTGGTCACCGTGGAAACCCATCTCGCCAACGGGCTGCCGGCATTCAATATTGTCGGATTGCCGGAGGCCGCGGTGCGCGAGAGCCGCGACCGGGTGCGCAGCGCCATCGTCAACAGTCATTTCGAGTTCCCCCAGCGGCGCATCACCGTCAACCTGGCTCCGGCGGACCTGCCCAAGGCCGGCGGTCGTTACGACCTCGCCATCGCAATCGGCGTCCTCGCGGCCTCCGGGCAGGTGCCCGGGGATACACTTGAACAGTATGAATTTATCGGCGAGCTGGCCCTATCCGGCAGCCTGCGCCCTATTCCCGGCGCCCTGCCCGCGGCCATGGCCTGTGGCGATTGCGACCGCACCCTGGTGATTTCCTCCGAGTCCGCCGCCGAGGCGGCACTGATCGGCACGCCCATCAAAGCCGCTTCTTCGCTGCTGCAGGTGTGCGCACAGCTGCACGGGCGCGAGCCGCTGCCGGATGCCGTAGGTGACGAGACGCAAGAGGAGGCACTGTGCGCAGATCTGGCGGATGTGCGCGGCCAACTGAAGGCGCGACGCGCACTGGAAGTCGCCGCGGCCGGAAGTCACAACCTGTTGTTTTACGGTCCGCCGGGTACAGGAAAAACCATGTTGGCGAGTCGCCTTCCGGGTATCCTGCCGCCACTTACCGAGCGCGAGCTGATTGAGGTGGCCGCACTCTATTCCAGCGCCGGGCTCGCGCGCATTCGCCAGCGGCCATTTCGCGCACCGCACCACTCGGCCTCTCCCACAGCACTGGTCGGCGGCGGCAGCGACCCGCGCCCCGGAGAAATCAGCCTCGCCCACCGCGGCGTGCTGTTTCTCGACGAGATGCCAGAGTTCCCCCGCTCCGCGCTGGAGATCCTGCGCGAACCGCTGGAGAACGGCGAAGTGCGGATTTCCCGCGCCCGCGCTCAGGTCACCTTTCCCGCGGATTTCCAGCTGGTGGCGGCGATGAACCCGTGCCCCTGTGGCTATCTCGGCGAAACCCGCTGCCGCTGCACCCCGGACCAGATACACCGCTACCGCAACAAACTCTCCGGCCCATTGCTGGATCGCATCGATATGCAGGTGGAAGTGGCCAGCATGAGCGCCGCGCAACTGCAGGAGTCCCCGCCCGGGGAAAAGTCCGCGACCGTGCGCGAGCGGGTGCGCACCGCGCGGGAAATCCAGTTGCAGCGGCAGGGGAAAATAAACGGAGAACTGAAAGGCCGCGAGCTGGATGAACATTGCTCTCTGGGCAAAACGGAAAGTGCATTGCTGCGCGCATCGGTGGAGAAACTCGGCCTGTCGGCACGCAGTTACCACCGGGTACTGAAAGTGGCGCGCACGCTCGCCGATTTGTGCGGACAGGAAAATATCGGTACATCACAGATTGCCGAAGCGCTGGCGTACCGCAATCTCGACCGCAAACCGATAGCAACCGTTTAGCGCGGCACCCTGTAGGAGCTTGCTTGCAAGCGAACCGATCAGTGCTCCGGACCATTCGCCTGCAAGCAGGCTCCTACAACGTGGTTGTTAACCGATAAAGCACGTGTTCCTGCATCGGATGCCCCGACGGCAGTGCCGGGTGGAGAAAGTTTTCGCCCTGCTGCATACCCAGTTTTTCCATCACCGAGCGCGAACGAAAATTTCCAGGAACGGTAAACGAGACGATCTCACTCAAACCCAACTCCTCAAACCCCACTTGCAGACACACGCGTGCCGCCTCGGTGGCATAGCCCTTGCCCCAGGCCCTCCTCGACAGACGCCAACCGATCTCCACGGACGGCGCAAACGGCATATCCTCGGTCACGTTTTTGATGCCGACAAAACCGATAAACTGCTGGTCCTCCAGCGTTTCCACCGCCCAGAATCCCCAGCCGTGCTGTTCGATATGCGCGATCTGACGGTCGATTGCCGCATTGCTCTCGGCGCGGCTCAACAGTGCCGGAAAAAATTCCATCACGGCCGGGTCCGCATTCATCAACGCAAACGGTACGCGGTCGCTGTCCCGCCACTGGCGCAGTTGCAGGCGCTGCGTTGTTGGCTCGATGCGCATATCAGTGTTTGTCCTGCTTTTTTTCCTGACGCTGCTTTTCCAGCTGTTTGTCGAGCTGAAGCTGTGCCTGCACCGCATAGCTTTTGCAGTCCATTTCTGTTTCCTGTTTTGCTTCCTCGACATAGCGCCAGCCACTGGCGCCCGGGTGCGGTGTCAGCAACAGGTCGCAGGGGAGATCGCGTACCTTAGCGAAGGTAAAGCGGAAGTCGTTCAGCAGGTGCGGGTAGCGCGGGTTGTCGAGCAACTGATATCCCGGCGCGGTCAAGCTGTCCACATAGGCGATGTCCACAACTTTGCCATCGCGCCTGTCCTGCCAGGTCCACGCCATACTGCCGGGAGTGTGGCCAGGAATAAAATGCACTTGAAACTGCACATTCCCCAGTTCGACAGTTTCGCCATCCAGGACATAGCGATCGACGTTCACTGGCGGAAACATCAACCCGTCGCCAAAGTGAATATCCCCTGCACCGCCGCTCGCCAGCAGCCGCCCGGACTCGGCATTACTCACCAGGCGCGCGCCAGAGATACGCCGTATTTCCGCCAGCGGGCCGGCGTGATCGGCGTGCGCGTGGCTGTGGAAAATAAACTTGAGTTCCGAAGGCTCGATACCGAGTTTGCGCATATTCGCCAGCAGATGCTGTGCCGCCTGCGGCATGCCGCCGTCGATCAGCACCGCTCCGGCATCGGTTTTCACCAGCAGGGCGGTGAGCTCCTCAGTGCCGATCTGCCAGGTGTGCTCGGCAATCTGCAGCGGCACCACCGGCGTGCGCCAGGGTTCCGGCACCTCGTATGCCTTGAGCTGTGGCAGTGGCTGCTCCGTTGCGGCGGCGGTGATGGCCGTTGTGGCAGCGGCAACCGCGAGGAAAATTTGTTGCACAAGTGCACCGAAACCATTTTTCACCTTAATGCTCCACTTCCAGTAATTTTTCCATCGGCGCAATCATGTAGTGACACTCATCCAACCAGTCCACGGTTTCCGGATAATCACACACTTCAAAGCCCAGTTTTTCGTACAGTGCCTTCGCCGCGGAATTATTTTTCAATACAAACAGCGAGCACTGCGTGAAATGCAGTGCCTCACGGCCCTGAGCCGCCAGTCCGCGCACGAGCTGCTTCCCCACGCCGCGCCCGCGCGCGGACGGCGCAACTATCAGCCGCCCAAGATGGCAGTGGTCGAGGCGGTTATAAAACTGTCCGAACGCCAGCAGTTCGCCCTGCGCATTCTCGAGTGCAAAACTTGGCAGCTCTTTCCAGCGACAGTCCTCGGAAAAGCTCTGAGAATCAAACGGGTAGCGAAAACCGGGGCCACCCCACTGGGTGCACTGCTGCTGCGAACCAATCCAGCTCATCAGCTTCGGCAAGTGTTTTTGGTGAAACGGAACCAGTCGATTTCCGTACGTATCCATCGCTATACCTTGCGGGTTATCGGGTTAGTTTTTTCTGGCCTGTGCCAACCAGCGGTCCAGCTGATCGGCAAACGCCTTGCGCTCCTGCTGCCCCAGCGGCGGCGGGCCGCCGGTGTGGACGCCGCTGGAGCGCAGGGTTTCCATAAAATCGCGCATGTTCAGGCGCGCGCGGATATTCGCCTTGGAATATTTTTCGCCGCGGGGGTTGAGCGCGGTGGCGCCCTTGTCGATCACCTCCGACGCCAGTGGAATGTCCGCGGTGATGATCAGGTCTCCGCACTCGCAGCGCTGTACGATTTCGTTGTCGGCAACATCGAAACCGGCGGTTACCTGCAGTGCGCGAATAAAGGGCGACGGCGGTACCCGCACGTACTGGTTGGCAACCAGCGTCAACTCAGTCTGGGTGCGCTCGGCGGCGCGGAACAGGATTTCCTTGATGACGGTGGGACAGGCGTCGGCATCGACCCAGATCTTCGGCATTAGCAGTCTTCTCGCGGTTGTTCATCCGGACGTTCATCAACAGGCGCGCCCTCGTCGCATTTCCTGCAGTCGAGCTTATGGCCGAGCATCCGCGCACGGCCCTCTGCGGTGGTGACCCAGAGGCGGTTCTGCCAGGGCGGATCGTGGCGCACGTGCTGGTTGTGGCCGCAGGCGAGCTGGGCCACCCAGTGGTTTTCGTCGTCGCGGTGATAACCGCTTATCGGTTGAAGCATCGTTGTTGAAGCATGGATATTGAAGCTTGCTCGATAGCAGCAAGAAAAAAGGCACCTCGTTGAGGTGCCTTTATAGACAAATCCGCCCTGGAGGTAAAAGTTATTCTGGTGTTTGCACCGCGCCTGCCACTTCGGCGCTCCGGTTCCGGCGCGGCAGGCTGCCGTTGATACAGATCAACAGGAATACCGCGGCGGCGAGCGCCGTCCACACGTCGAACATGGCGAGCATATAGCCGATCACCAGCGCGCAGACCATTTCCAGCGGTTTCTTCACCAGCGGCGCAGCCACCAGGATGCAGGCGAAGGCGGTGAGTGCAAGAGTGAGCATCAGGGCAATGGCCATGATGGGTTTGATCAGGCTGATCCAGGGCCAGCACAGGTAGATCAGCGGCAGGCCGAAGCCGTAGTAGGAGCCGATGCCGCTGTGCAGGTCCGCCATTTTGTCGCGACCGCGGCGCCAGGTCTGGATGATCACCGCGTGCACGCCGGTCCACAGCAGGCCCTGGTAGGGAAACAGCGGCGCGAGTACGGCAGAGATTCCATTGCGCGCGGCCACCGCCAGCTGGCTGCGGCCGAAGTCCGCGTCGATGGGGTCGTCACCGCGCGCTGGCTGCGCGCTGCGAATCATTTCCGAGCCGGTGACGAAGTCGCCGAACAGGATCACATAGGCCACAAATGCCAGCGGCAGCACGTCCACATACATAGACAGCGGCGGCCAGCCGATGCTGAAGGGGGAGACCTTGGCGAGGGTTTCCGTCACCGGCGGAATGAACAGACCCCAGCGGATATCGAAGTGGATCTCGCCGGCGATCACCCCCACCACCGCGGCGGCGACAAAACCCGGCAGCAGGCCGAGGCTGCACAGGCTGTCGAGCCACTTGTGGCGCGCGCGCAGCATCTGTACCGGCGCTGAGAAGGTAAACAGCAGCGCCACCACCAGCGCGGTAGTGGCGCTGACGGGATGGCTCTGGAACAGCGCGATATCTTTCACGAACACCCGGTCCAGCGCGGAGATCGCCGCACCGAAAATGATCCCCGCTTTCAGTGCCACCGGCAGCGCGCGCATCAGTCGCTGCGATAGTCCAGACAAGCTGAACACCGTGGCGATGGCGGCGAGCGACAGCGACAGCGCGGTCATCACCTGGAAGCGCTCCGGCCCCTCGGGGTAGCCGCCGACAATGAACGTGAGCACCAGCGGGAAGGCGGGCGTGAGCATCCCCGGTGCGAAAGGCTCGCCGAACAGCAGGAAAGACGCACACAGGATGGTGTTGGCCAGCAACAGCAGTGCCAGGGATTCCTCGAAGCTGAGGCCGAAGTAGCCGATCAGCACCGGTGCCATGATCAGGCTGGTGCCGCTCGCCACCACCACACCCTGCACGAACTGCGAGGGCACGAACTTTAAATGCAGGAAGGGTACGCGGAAGGTAAACGGGCCCCAGCGCCAGCCGCGTTGCGACGCACTGGCATCAAGGGAAGTATCGGTGGAGTTGCTCTGGTCCATCGCCTGCTGCTCTTTATTGTTATCCAGTGTTTCGAGCTTAGGCGCGGCCAGCGAGGGCGGCCATTATTTATCAGGTAATGATCCGGCGCGCAGCAATTGGCGGTACAGCAGCGGGTGATCTTCGGGTACCGCCGCCAGCTCCGCGTCACTCACCACCCGGCGGTTGTCGTCGCGGTAGATACGGCCGATCAGCAGGCGCGGTTGCACCAGTTGCGAGGTGGACGAGAGGGTATCGTTATACACAGTGAGATTGACGATGCCCTCGCCGGTGTTCAGTGCCAGCGGGTAATCGCTGGTGTGGATGAGGCGGCGCGCGAGCTGCGGCCAGTTGTCCGGCAGCGCCCCCGCGGCCTCCAGCCGCGCCAGCATGGCCCAGCCCTCCGGGGAGTCGCTCTGCAGGGTTTCCATGGTCAGGTACAGGGCCAGGCCGCAGGACAAGGCTGTGCCATTGTGCAGGTATGGGCGCAGGCCATTGGGATTCATCACCAGCTCGTACATGTTGGGCGCCTCCAGCAGTGCCGGGTCCACACGCGGCAGGAAGAAGGCGAGCCAGGCCCGGTTGACCGAAATCACGCGGCCGAAGTTGTCCAGCGCAAATGCCGGCTCGGGCTCCGCGCGCGCCATGGCGTTCTGCATGGACTTATTCATCCACACCGCCAGTTCCGGGGTCTCAAACACCGATTGGTCGGCAGAGAAGCCCGCGGCAGTGAGCAGGTAGGCGCGGTCGCGGGCGCTCAGGCCGAAGCATTCCGCGAGGGCGCCGGCCACCAGTCGCGACGGCTGCGAGCGGCCGGTTTCCAGAAAACTGATATGGCGGGTGGAGACCCCGAGGTCTTCCGACAGCTGCTCCTGGGACAGACCCAAGGTCTTGCGCCAGAAATGCATCAGGCGCCCAAAGGCGCTTTCACTGCGGGATTGGTCCACCAGGGACAGCGGTGTACTGGTCTTCATGGTTCGGCCTGCTTTTTGTTATCTGAGCCTGCGCAGCAGGATTTCTCTCTGGCTGCTCGCTGGTAATTCTCTCGTCGCGTTGGTCAATATAAATCCAACCCCGGGCGCAGCCAACCCGGGGCGCGGCTGATAGAATCCGCACCTTCACGTTGTTTCAGTCGCTGCCAACTCCGCTGTACCCCTATGACCAAACTCAATCCGCGCCAGGCGGAAGCTGTCAAATACGTCGATGGACCCTGCCTGGTACTGGCCGGCGCCGGTTCCGGCAAGACCAGTGTGATTACGCGCAAAATCGCCTATCTGATCGAAGAGTGCGGCTATCAGGCGCGAAATATCGCGGCACTGACCTTCACCAACAAGGCCGCGCGGGAGATGAAAGAGCGCGTCGGCAAGCTGATCGTGGGCCCGGACGGCAAGAAGTCCAAGGCCTCCCACGGCCTCACCGTGTCCACCTTCCACAACCTGGGCCTGAACATCCTGCGCAAGGAGCACCGCGCCGCCGGCTTCAAACCCGGCTTCTCCATTTTCGACGCCGAGGACGCCCGCGGCCTGATCAAGGAGCTGATGCTGCGCGACGGCGATCTGGACACCGACCTGCTGGACCGGGTGCAGAACCAGATCTCCAACTGGAAGAACGACATGCTCACCCCGCGCAAGGCGCTGGAACTGGCGCAGAGTCCCGGGGAGCAGGCGATGGCGGTGGCCTACGGGCGCTACTGCGAGGCACTCAAGGCCTACAATTCCGTCGACTTCGACGACCTGATCCTGATCCCGGTGCAGCTGTTCGAATCCGATCCGGAGCTGCTGTACCGCTGGCAGCGCAAGATCCGCTACCTGCTGGTGGACGAGTACCAGGACACCAACAGCTCCCAGTACCTGATGGTGAAACTGCTGGTGGGCAGCCGCGGCGGCCTCACCGTGGTGGGCGACGACGACCAGTCCATCTACGCCTGGCGCGGCGCGCGCCCGGAGAACATGAGCCAGCTCAAACAGGACTACCCAAACCTGCGCCTGATCAAGCTCGAACAGAACTACCGCTCCACCAGCCGCATCCTCAAGGTGGCCAACCACCTGATCGCCCACAACCCGCACGAATTCGACAAGGCGCTGTGGTCCGACAAGGGCCTCGGCGACGAAATCCGCGTGCTCAAGACCACCAACGAGAACGAGGAAGCGGAGCGCGTCGCCAACGAGATCTTCCTGCAGAAGGCCCGCCGCGGCGCCAAGTTTATGGACTTCGCGGTGCTGTACCGCGGCAACCATCAGGCGCGGCTTATCGAAATGAAGCTGCAGGAAAACCAAATTCCGTATCAAATGTCCGGCGGCACCAGCTTCTTCGCCCGCGCGGAGATCAAGGACGTGATGGCCTACCTGCGTCTGTTAGTAAACCCGGACGACGACAACGCCTTCCTGCGCATCATCAACACCCCGCGCCGCCAGATCGGCACCAGCAGCCTGGAGGCGCTCGGCAACTACGCCAAGGGCCGCGAGGTGTCGATGCTGCAGGCGTGTACCGAGATCGGCTTCAAGGAGCACATCACCGAGCAGGGCTACGAGCGCCTGAACCGCTTCGCCCACTGGCTGCAGGGTGTCGCCCGCAATTGCGTCGACAACAACCCGGAAACCGCCCTGCGCGAAATGCTCGACGACATCGACTACGCCGGCTGGCTGTCGCAGAACGCCAGCAGCGAGAAGGTCGCCGAGAAGCGCATGGAGAACGTCTACTGGCTGCTGGACAGCCTGATGAAAACCATGGAGGGCACCGACGACGAGCTGGAGCAGGATGTGCGCCTGGAACAGGCCATCTCCAAGCTGATCCTGCGCGATATGCTCGACCGCCAGGAGGAAGAGGAAGCCACCGACAAGGTCAGCCTGATGACCCTGCACGCGGCCAAGGGCCTGGAGTTCCCCCATGTATTCATGATCGGCATGGAGGAAAACCTGCTGCCGCACCGCAACAGCATCGAGGACGACAATATCCAGGAAGAGCGCCGCCTCACCTATGTGGGCATCACCCGCGCCCAGCGCACCCTGACCATGACCCTGGCGGGCAAGCGCAAGATGTTCGGCGAGAACCAGGACACCACCCCCAGCCGCTTCCTCGACGAACTGCCGCAGGAAGACTGCGTGTTCGAGGGATTTGGCAAGGCGACGCCGGAGCAGAACCAGGCCAAGGGGGCGGAGACGTTGGGGTCGCTGCTGAGTATGTTTGACTAAACGGCAGGGCCGAAGGCGCCGTGAATACCTGGAGCGGCCGGAACGCTGTTTAGCACAGCCGAAGGCTGCCCGAAGGGCGAGGTGATGCGGCACACCGACCATGGATGGCCCGAGTGACTATCTCCGCCATGCCGGACTCGATCCGGCATCCAGCCCCACTGGGCACCGGCCCGCGCCGGTGTGACGGGCGAGAGAAATCCAGCACAATCCAGAAACAAAAAAGGCCGCTCACTGAGCGGCCTTTCTATTCTCGACGGTAAGCGATCGCTTACTTGCTGTTTTCCACCATATGGTCAACGGCCGCTTTTACCTCGTCGTCGGAGCAGGTCATACACAGACCTTTCGCCGGCATCGCGTTGAAACCGTTCAGCGCGTGGGTGTAGAGCGTATCCATACCCTTGGCAATACGCGGACCCCAGGCGCCGGCGTCGCCGAACTTGGGTGCACCCGCCGCACCGGTCGCGTGACAGGCGGCGCAGTGGCCGCTGTATACATCAGAACCGCTGCGGGCACCGCCGGAAGAGGCCGCTGTCGCGGGCGCTGCCGCCGCACACTCATCGCCCTTCATGCAGGTCTGACCAGCAGGCGCAATGCGCTCGGCGATCTGTTCATCCACAGACTGGGCCACAGCCATGGCCGCGCCAGCCGCTACGGCCAGGGCCGCCACGAAATTCAAAACTACTCTCATCCAATCCCCCTGAAGGCCCAAGCCGGCCCGTAGATTTCGGCGCAATCGCCACAAACCTCTGTCAAACAGCCGCGCATTATAAGCATAGCGCCGGCCCCTGCGAAGGCCTGTGCCGCATCCGCTTGCCCCGGTGGGGGGAAATCGGGCAAGTCAGTGGGCGTTTGCGGCGTAGGGCATCTGGTCCCGATAGGTGTCCCAGTCGTTCACCAGGGTATCCACCACGCGGCTGCCCACGCGGTAGGCGCTCTCCAGTGACAGCTGCAGGCCGGCGTAGTCCTCGCCCTCGCTGAGCAGGCTTTCCGCTGCGGTCATTCCCGGGTGCGGCACGGTAAAGTTGCTGGCGGTGCGCAGGACCATCAGGCGGTTGTAGTCCGCCCTGCCGGCACGGTCGAGGTAGGCCAGGGATTGAGCGGTGCCGGTGTCCTCCATCGCCGAGGAAACAAAGCTGCCCTGCCCCTCACTCCAGTAGTCCACCCACTGGTTCGCCCAGCGGTTCAGGTGGTCACCGTGCCAGAAAGTCATACCCGCCAGATTGTCGCCCTTCAGCACAAACGGTTTGCGCTGCGCGTTGGGGAAGTCGGTGAGCTTTTTGCGATTCTCGGCGATGGTCTCGTCATCCCCCAGATCGATATCCTTGGTAAGCTGAAATGCCCATTCGGTCAGCTGGCCGTTGATGCGGAACACCTCCCCCTGATTCGGCGGGCGTTTCTCCGGGTAGGGGCCCTTGCTGAACAGTGGAAAAATGCCGGTGGACCAATCTTCCGGCAGTTCGCGACTGTCGATTTCGTGCATCAGATCGCCGTCCACCAGCCACTCCGCCCAGGCAGCGGAACCAATAGAGGCATCCGCCGGATCGAAACCGGAGATACCAGCCACCAGCCAATAGGCCTTGCGGAGATCAAAGCGCGGATCCAGGCCCAGCGCCATCACCGCCGAGGAGGATTTATTGGTACCCATGCCGGTCACCATACCCAGCACGCCGGTTTCCGGATTCAGGAACAGGTCGTGGTGGGATTGCGGAAACGGGAAGCGCTGGCTCAGCTTCTGGCGTTCCTTCCACAGCTGGAATTCGCCGGCGGTATCCCCCTCGTCTTCACCGATTTCAAACATGTTCACCACCACGACTTTCACCGGAATCGGCAAAGACGATTGGGTACTCTGGTTTTCCGCGGGCGTTTCGGCCTTTTTTTCACATCCTGCCAATACCAGCAGCGAAAACAGTACAGAGGACAGCGTTCGTTTACAGAGCGAATGTTTCAACATCATTTTTCTCGCGGGTTCTCGTCAATAATTTCAATTGGCGGCCATGACCGGTGTGGAGAATTCACAGAGTTTGTAGTGCTTGCAGATAAAGCCGTGGCTGCGCGGTACCACGTCATCGAGTGCTGCGGAGCCGTGGCGCTGGAAGCGCTTCTTGAACTGTTCCAGCCGAGTTTCATAGTCCTGTAACAGTGCGCGCTTGGTTTCGTCGTCGGCAAAACTGTGTTGCAGGGAGTTGCGGGCCAGGGAGGTCAATTCCTCCCACGACAGGTTGAACTCTTTGACGGCAACAAAATATTCATCGGTCATATTGGAATCCCACATGCCGCGGTCATCGGTGGACAGCGCCACCGGAATGCCCATGCGCAGGTATTCCGGGAAGGGGTGCTGGCTGTAGTCATCCACATAGTCCAGCAGCAGGTTACTGATCAGGTTGATCTCCACCAGATAGTCGCTGTTGCGCATCAGCAGCATGGTGTCCGGGTCGCTAATCAGGTTTACCCCATGGCCGATCCGCGAAGCGCCCAACAACAGCGTATCGCGCACATGGTGATTGGGTTCATCCACTTCGCCGGCGTGAATCGCCAGCGGGATGCCCGGAATATCCCGGCGCAACTTGCGCAGGGTGGGCAGGAAACGCAGCGGGTAGCCTTTGTCGTTGTCCTCGCGGCCGACCATGTTGATTCCCACAAACAGGTCGCGATTTTTATTCACAAAGCGGTAAATCCATTCCAGGTCTTCCTCGGCGTTGCCGATAAATCGCAACAGGTAATACTGCATGCGCGCAGTCACGCCGGTGGCTACGGCATCGGACTGCGCCAGCCGTTTGCGGAAAATATCCGCCACCTCGTCCGGGGTAAACGCGCTGCCGTCGGGGCGGGTATAAAAGCGGGTCCCTTCCATGGTCTCGAGATAGCTGAGACCCTCGCGGGCGAAGGCCTGCATATTTTTCACCAGCATCTCGGCATTGATGTACGGGTTGCGGCCGAGATCGTTGAGGCGCTGCCAGTGGGTCTGGAAAAATTCCTCGCGTCCCTCGTGCTTTTTATCCAGGCGCAGACTGTTCATCCAGGCAGTTTTTTCCCCTGGATCCAGCGCGTCGATTTTTTTGTACTCGCCTTTTTCGCAATCGGAAAGTGCTTGATAACTGGAGGCCTGCAGATTGCGGAAATACATAAGATAGGGGGCCATGCCGAACATGTCGTGGCCGTAGCCGGCGCAGTTGTCGATGCGCACGCGGGTGTAGTATTCGTAGCCGCCGTTCAGTTTTTTATTGGTGGCCAGCTGGTACCACCATTCGCTGAAGTTGGAGCCGGTCAGGTGATTGTGCAGGTCTCCACCCTTCGGCAATGCGTAGAGAAAACGGTAGAGATCGCGGTCGTCGGCGGAGGCCTTGAACGCCTCGAACCATTGTTCAGCCGCGCCGGCGGATGGACTCACAATGCCCGCCAGCAGGCTCGCGCAGATACCCAGTGTGCGGAAGATGGCAGGCTTGAATCGCTTGGCCATGGTAACGATAAAACTCCAGCTGCAGAAACAGGATTAACCCGGAAAACACGCCCAGAAAAGAGTGTACCGGGTGAATGTGGCAATTGAATGCGAATCAGAAATTCTTGCGGAATTCCACCCCGAGGACACGCGGGTCGTTGACGAAGCCGGTCAGATTATTGAAATCGATCTGACCCTTGATGTTTTCCTCGTCGGTAATATTGCGCCCGAACAACGCCACCTCGTAGTCGCCGACAAAGCTGGTGTACCCCAGGCGCAGCCCGCCCTCAAACTGGTTGTCGATGGTGTACTCCTCAGCAGTATATAGCGCCAAGTGGGTCTCGCCCTGATAGGCCCAGTCGGTAAACAGAAACATTTCACCTTCGCTGCCCACTGGCAGGCTGTAGCGCAGGGTAAAATTGAACACGCTCTCCGGCGCGGACTGGAAAGGATTGCCGTCGATCATGGCGAGGCCGTCAACCGGCACCGGATCGGTAACGGTACACTGGCCGGACCCACAGTAGGCTGTGGTAAGGCCGGCATCCTGGATTTCGGTATCCGCGAAGCCGGCACCGGCGGTAAGCAGCAGATTGTCCGTCGCCACCCACTCCAGATCTACCTCAAAGCCCTTGCCCACGCCCTTGTTCGCATTCAGCAGACGATTGAAGTTGCCGCCGCCACCAACGGCGGTCAACTGGATATCGTCAATCTGGTAGTAAAACACCGCGACATTGAGGCGCAGAGTATCTTCCAGCAGGTCCGCCTTGTAACCCACTTCAAAGGACGTGATGGTTTCCGAGTCGGCGATGGATGGGCTGCCCTCGAACGCCACATCGCGTGCCTGGATGGACTGGGCGCGGAAGCCTTCCGCGATACGGCCATAGACACTGGATTCGTCATTGAGAACATAGTTCAGGCTGGCCTCCCAGCTCAGCTGGCCATCGTCGATCTCCACCGGCTCGTAGTCCTGGATACTGGCGGCATCGATGACCAGGGCAAACCCGTCGACGTTCTGCTCACCGACCACCAGCGACTTTTCGTCGTAGGTGTAGCGCAGGCCCAGGGTGCCGGTGAGCGCATCGCTGAAATCGTAGGAGGTCTGGCCGAACAGCGCCCAGGAGGTGTTGCCGTGACGGACGGTGGTAGCGCCGTAGAAGCCATCGATACTGGTGACATCCAGGTCCGAGTCGTAATAGAAACCACCCAGCTGCCACTGCAGCGGATCATTGGTATTGCTGGCGAGGCGGATTTCCTGAGTGAGCTGGGAGACATCCGCCCGGTCTTCGGTGAGCGCATCAAACGGAATAAAGCCGGGGCCGTCGCCTACCACACCGCCGTCGATATCGCCTTTGCTGGAGCCGTCGGCACGCTCGTAGGCGGAGATACTGGTCAGCAGCATATCGCCCAGGTTCCATTCCAGCTTCAGGGAGGAGCCGGCGCTTTGGTATTTCTGCGGGTTGTTGTCACCATTGTCGAAGTACACCGAATCGCGGTCGAAGTTTTCCTTGAGTTCACCCTGCGCACCCTGTTCATAGATATTTGCGCGGAATACGCTGGCGGTGCCGTCGAGATCGCGTTGGTGCACATTCAGCAGCCCGGAAAAGTTATCCGTCGGGGTCCACAGCAACTGCCCGCGTGCCGCCAGCTCGGTGAAGCCGCCCATCACATCGTCTTCACCGGTGTAGCGGTTATCGATCCAGTCGCCGCGCTCCTGCCTCAGCAAAGACAGGCGGCCGGCCAGTTTGTCTTCTACCAGCGCGCCGCCAAAGGCGCCCTCGATATTCGCGGTGCCCAGTTCCCCCGCCGCCACTTTCATATAGCCGTCGCTTTCCCAGGTGGGCCTGCGGCTGTCGAACTTGATCACACCCGCGGTGGTGTTGCGGCCGAACAGCGTACCCTGGGGACCGCGCACCACCTCCACCTGTTCCACATCGAAAATCGGGAAACTTTTCAGCACCACGTTTTCCTGCACCACGTCGTCAAAGACAATGGACACCGGCTGCGACGCGGCGAGATCGAAATCCGCGTTGCCCAGGCCGCGAATATAGAACCTCGGTGCGGCGCGACCGTTGGAAGACTCGGCATAAAGATTCGGCACTCGCGCCGCCAGCGCGAGAATGTCGTCGCCCGCGGTGAACATGCTGTCAAGGCGCTCCCCGGACAGGGCGGCCACAGAAATTGGCACTTCCTGCAGACCCTCGCTGCGACGCTGGGCCGTCACGGTGACTTCTTCCAGCACCGCCGCTTTGTGCCTTGTCTCACTCTCAGCAGCAACGGCCACAGCGGGCAGGGTTGCGACAATGGCGGTCGCGAGGAGGGTATGAGTGAAGGCCTTGCTCATTTGTCAGATTCCTTAGCACCGCACCCGGACTGACAGGTCTGCCGGCCAGTGGTCTTCGGTGGTCGTTATGGTTGCTGATGTGTATTCCGTAAATCCTTGCACCATAAAGAGCAACGACCGTGCCAATCATTAACCGTCCGGTCAGGTTTTTCTCAGGAATCCTGACCGCCCATGTGCCTGCCGCAACCACACAGGATCACCCCGATTGCAATTTCACTGACATGTGCGATGCTGATTTCATCCTATTCGCGGCGGTTGCTGGTCAACAGCACCACTATCTGGCCCCGCCTTGGGTTTCCGCACCGTTTTAACTCAAAGGTATCGCCCGGTTCCGGGGTGCCCACTATTTGCGCGGCTAAAATCCACTTCGGTACTGTCCTCCTGGCGCAGCAAAAGGCGCCGCCTGCAGCCGCTATCAGCTTCGAGCAGACCCCAAACGCCCCCAACACGTGACGGCTAACCCCGCGGCAGATGACGCCCGCCTTGGGACGTATTCGACACCCCGCCGCCGGCACTCCGATCATCCCGCCACCTCCCACAGACAGCCGGATGGCCGGGCACTCAAATCCGGCCTTTGCCCCGCCCCCCGGCTTCTGTATAATCCGCGTCCGCGCTGGCTGTCCCGCCGCGCGTTTTCCGCCCGTAGCTCAGCTGGATAGAGCGTTGCCCTCCGGAGGCAAAGGTCAGAGGTTCGAATCCTCTCGGGCGGGCCATATATAAAAAGGCCACCCGTTGGGTGGCCTTTTTATATATCGTCCCTTGTCCGCGGGTTTCGACCAAATCCCAGGTTCGACTCGCAGGCGCAAAGCGCCGGAGAGCAGCGAGTCCAAAGGGCGAAGCTAATCCTCTCGGGCCACTAGGCAAAGGCCACCTCCGGGTGGCCTTTCTCGTTTATGGCTCGCGGGGCGCCACACCACCAAACTCGGCACAGGGCTCAATCATCCCACGCCGGGGCAAACCCGGGATTCACCAGCCGCTCTCCCCGCTCCAACGCATCTATTTGCCGCAGTTCTGCCGGCGTCAGCTGCAGAGACTGTGCGGCGAGATTACTGGCCAGGTGCGTCCGGTTGGTTGACGAGGGAATGGTGACAACGCCCCGCGCCAAGCTCCAGGCAAGCACGACTTCCGCAATGCCGACTCGGTGGCTCTCGGCAATCTGTCCCAGAGTTTCATCATTGAGTACCTTGCCATAGGCCAGTGGCATATAGCCGGTGACGGCAATACCACATTGGCGACAGTACTCAACCACTCGACGGTTCTGGAAATAGGGATGTATTTCCACCTGATTGGTCGCGATTACGCCCTCGCCCAGAGCCGCGGCCGC
The DNA here is from genome assembly GCF_011326135.1 of Microbulbifer sp. SH-1. Classification (NCBI taxonomy): domain Bacteria; kingdom Pseudomonadati; phylum Pseudomonadota; class Gammaproteobacteria; order Cellvibrionales; family Microbulbiferaceae; genus Microbulbifer; species Microbulbifer sp. SH-1. Next base: position 3,158,914 of record NZ_CP046948.1, read on the forward strand.
TTCCTCTACTTGTGTCGTGGTGAAGTTGGATACACCAATGGCCCGCGCGAGGCCGGATGTTTTTGTGTCCGACAATCGCTTCAGATAGTCGGCCATCGGCGGCCCCGGCTCTCCCGCCGGCCAGTGAGTCAGCAACAGGTCCACATAGTCGGTGTGCAGCTTTTGCAGGCTTTCACGCACACTGTCGAGAAAGCGATCCTCGCCGAGATTTTCCAGCCACACCTTGGTGGTCAGGAAAATTTCCGCGCGCGGTATACCGCTGCCGGCAATCGCCCTGCCTACATCCGCTTCATTGCCGTATATCTGGGCGGTATCTATATGGCGGTATCCCAGTTCCAGTCCCATCCTGACCGATTGCTCGGCCTGTTCACCTTCGAGCCGGAAGGTGCCCAGTCCAAATTCGGGTATTTGCGCCATGGTTTTTTCTACTCCGTTCAAGCTGATTCAAATTCGGTCATCATTTTTTAACGTGTTGTTATCGCGGTTGCTTATCCGCGATTACCACCAGCCGCCAACGCCGTGCGGCCTGCGTCACGGCGATCCAGCAGACCGGACAGGCGCGTCAGCACCAGCGCAAGCAGCACGATCAACGCGCCGATCCAGGGGGTATCCATAAGCTGGCGGTGCTCGATCACCGCACCGCCGAGCACAGCGCCGATGGCAATGCCGATATTGAACGCGGCGATATTCAGGCCCGACGCCACATCCACCGCCTGTGGTGCGTGTTTCTCGGCGAGCTGCACCACATACACCTGCAGCCCGGGCACGTTGCCAAACGCAAAGGCACCCCAGACCAGCACCGTCAGCACCGCCGCCAGCGGATAGCCCGCGGTGAAGGTAAACAGGGTGAGAATCGCGGCCAGTGCGGTGAAAATGATACTGAGCGCCGCCACCGGACCGCGGCGATCCGCCAGTTTGCCGCCCCAGATATTCCCCACCGCAACGGACACGCCGTACACCAGCATGATCAGCCCGACCGCCACCGGGGCAAAACCGCTGACCTGTTCAAGGATCGGCGCAAGGTAGGTGAATGCGGTAAACGTACCCCCGTAGCCCAGCGCGGTCATCGCATAAACCAGCAGCAGGCGCGGTTCGGTCAACACTGCCAATTGCTGTTTGAAGCTGGCGGGCGTGGATTGCCTGAGATTGGCCGGCACCAGCAGCGCACTGCCCACCAGCGCGATCAATCCCAGCGCAGACACGATCAGGAAAGTGGCGCGCCAGCCGAAGTGCTGCCCGATCCAGGTACCGAGCGGCACGCCGGTAACCAGCGCCACCGTGAGTCCGGTAAACATCAGAGCAATGGCACCAGCCTCTTTGTCTTTGCTCACCAGACTCGTGGCGATGGTAGAGCCGATGGCGAAAAACACGCCATGTGCCAGTCCGGTCACGACGCGCGCGGCAATCAGCGAACCATAGCCCGGAGCCAGCCAGGCCAGCAGATTACCCAGGGTAAACAGGCCCATTACGCTCAGCAGGACCGCCTTGCGGTTCCAGCGCCCGGTCAACGCCGTGAGCACAGGTGCGCCCACGGCGACACCAAGGGCATAGAGACTGACCAGTAACCCCGCTGAAGGCAGGGACACCGCCAGGTCATGGGCGATGGTTGGCACAAGTCCGACTATCACGAATTCCGTTGTGCCAATGGCGAAGGCGCTGAGCGCCAGTGCCAGTAATGCAAGGGGCATATCAATCACTCCGCAGGTTTCTGTTGCGGCGGAGTATGGCGATGGCTACCTTTCACAAAAATAGTGGCAAACACAAAAGAATTTTGCAGATATGACAATAGTCTCGCGCACCGAAGACCTGGAAATCCTGCTGGCAGTTGTAGATACCGGCGGGTTCTCCGCCGCAGCCAGGTTGCTGGATATCCAGGTAGCCCGGGTATCCCGCGCGGTAACCCGCCTGGAGTTCGAGCTGGGAGCCACGCTGCTGAACCGCACCACGCGGCGGGTGGAGTTGACCGAGGAGGGACAGAGTTTTGTCGCGACCATTCGCGATGGCCTGCAGCTGCTGACCTCCGCCGAGGAAAATCTGCGCGTGCAACATCGCCGCCCCGCTGGCCGTTTGCGGGTGGATGCCGCCACGCCGTTCCTGCTGCACCAGCTGGTGCCGCTGGTGCCGGCATTTCGCGCGGCCTACCCGGAAATCCGACTGGAGCTGATTGCCAACGAACAGATCATCGATCTGATCGAACGGCGCACCGATCTGGCTATTCGCATCGGTACGCTGGAAGATTCCAATCTGCACGCGCGCTTGCTGGGGCGCAGCCCGTTACACCTGGTCGCGAGCCCGGCGTATCTCGAGCAAGCGGGCACGCCGCTGCACATCGCAGATCTCGAGCAGCATACGTTGATCGGATTTGCCGACGCCGCGCACCTCAACATTCTGCCGTTTCGCCAACCGCAGCCATTTCAGCCACAAATCGCGTCCAGCAGCGGGGAAGCCATACGGCAACTGGCACTCGCCGGTCAGGGCATCGCCCTGCTGTCGAATTTCATGGTTCGCCAGGACATTGCGCATGGGCATCTGGTCAGTGTGCTTGGCGAAGCGCTGCAGAGCCCGAACCCGCGCGAGCCGGTGCAGGCGGTTTACTATCGAAGCGGTGCCGTTTCGCCGCGGATTGCGGCCTTTCTCGAATTCCTCGGTGGGCGGTTGCAACTTTGAGCCGGCCCGCCGCCCTCACTCATGCGGGTCCGCAGCAGCGTATGAACCACTATATGAACCACTAGTCGTGCATGCGGAAAGATGTGCGCTCAACGCGCTATCGCCATAGGCTCCGCACAACCTGCACATCGTTCCTTCCCAAGCGAGAGGCGGCGCCAGTCGAGCGTTTCCGCCTCGAAAACTTGCAGGGTATCCAGGCTGCCAAGTGGCAGGCCCGCCAATAACTTGATCGCTTCAAGTGACTGAGCACTACCGACAATTCCCAGTGCAGGTCCAATAACACCTGATGTCTCACAGTTATCCACTCGTTCCTGTTCAGTATCCGGAAAAAAACAGGTGTAGCATGGTGAACCCTTTCGACGAAAATCAAAGCTTACCAACTGACCCGAAAAGCCCTGCACTGAGGCCATGATCACGGGTACCGCCATCTCCCTGCAGACCCGATTAATACTCTGGCGAATTCGCTGGTTATCGGTACAGTCCAGTACCAGATCCACGCGAGACGCGTGTTCTGAAAGCCAGGCCTCGCTTGCCTTTTTTACATAAGGCAGTATCCGGATATGTGGGTTCACGGCCCCCAATTGCTGGGCGGCAACCAGCGCCTTAGGCTTGTGAATGTGGTTTGATTTGTACAGGATCTGGCGCTGTAAATTCGACAGCGCCAACGTATCTCCATCGACCAGATGCAGTTCACCAATACCTGCTGAAGCGAGATATAGCGCGGCCGGACAACCCAGGCCTCCCAGCCCCACTACCATCACCCGGGCACTGGCAAGCTTCTCTTGGGCCGCTTCGCCCATTTGCGGCAACATGATCTGGCGACTGTAGCGGATACGATCTTTATGACTGATCACGTAGTTTTCCCATCGAAAATTCACATTGCTATCGGGCCCACTTTTCCAGCTCCCGTCGGTCGCTGTCGCGGGCGGCCACCCAGGTGTCGCCGGTCTCGCCGGATTCCAGCTTCCAGAAGGGGGCCTCCGTCTTGAGGCGATCCATAATGTATTGGCAGGCAGCGAACGCCGCCTGGCGGTGGGGGCTGGTTACTCCCACGAATACGATATCCTCCTCCACGGCCATGGCGCCGACACGGTGCAGCAGGCGCACCCGGCCCAGTTCCCAGCGGGTGCGTGCGTCACTGACGATGCGCTGCAGGCTTTTTTCGGTCATGCCCGGATAGTGTTCCAGCGCCAGGCCGCTGACACCGACCCCGGCATTGAAGTCGCGCACCGAACCAACAAACAGGGCGCTGGCTCCGTCGCTGCGGTTGTTCGCGCGCAGTGCCGCATACTCATCGCCCACCGCAAAGGGCGCCGTGCGGACGTCAATAAAATCCATCGCCTCTTAACCTCCGGTGACCGGCGGGAAAAATGCGACTTCATCGCCATCGGTAATCCGGGTAGTCGCCGCGGCGATCTCCTGGTTGACCGCCGCCTGAATATCGGCAGCTTGCAGCGGCGCCTGCCAGTCAGGGAACAGCTCACCGAGACGGTTGCGCAACTCGGCCACGCTGCCGGAAAAATCTTCCAAACAGTGCTCGGCCGTGCCCAGGCGCGCGCGCAGGCTGGCAAAAAACAGAACCTTAACCATGTGTCACCTCATCACAGTGCCAGTGCCCCCGTTTGCCGCCGGATTTTTCCACCAGGCGGGTGGGGCCGATCTCCATTGCCGGGTCCACGGCCTTGCACATGTCGTAGACGGTCAGTGCCGCCACCGCGGCGGCAGTCAGTGCTTCCATTTCCACCCCGGTACGGCCGGCAAGGCGACAGTAGCTAAAAATGTGCACGCAGTGCTTCTCGGGCAACAATTCAAATTCCACGTCCACTTTGGTCAGTGCCAGCGGGTGGCACAGCGGAATCAGCTCAGAGGTTTTCTTCGCCGCCTGGATACCGGCAATGCGCGCCACTGACAGTGCATCGCCTTTCCTGTTGCTGCCGGTCACCAGCAGCTCGAACGCTTCGGCACTCATGTGCACGGCACTTTCGGCGCGGGCACTGCGTTCGCTTATGGCTTTATCCGTGACGTCCACCATGTTTGCCTCACCGCGCTCGTTGAGATGGGTCAACCGGCTCATCCCATCACTCCCGGGATTCGCAGGCTGGCTGCGCCGCGCGGATATGCGGCACGAAATTACAGGGGCGGTGACGCGAGTCCAGCTGCTGGAGCAGGATGCCTTCCCAGGCAGTGCGACAGGCGCCGGTAGAGCCGGGCATACAGCAGATCAGGGTGTGGTTGGCCAACCCGGCGAGTGCGCGCGATTGCACCGTGGAACTGCCGATCTCGCCGAATGAAATATGCCGGAACAGTTCGCCGAACCCCTCCACGGTTTTGTCGAACAGTGGCAGCAGTGCCTCCGGGGTGGAGTCGCGATCGGTAAACCCGGTGCCGCCGGTGACCAGCACCACCTGGATCTGCGGCTCGGCGATCCAGCGCGAGATCACCGCGCGCAGCTGGTACACATCGTCGGGGGCGATCAGTTTTTCCATCAGCCGGTGGCCCGCGTGCTGCAGCGCATCCACCAGATAGGCGCCGGAGGTGTCGTTGTCGCTGGTGCGGGTGTCGGACACGGTCAACACCGCGATATTGAGGGGCTCGAAAGTTTGTTCAGCGTGTCCAGCCATAATGCGTCCGTCCGTTCAGTCTGATTCAGGTAAAAGTTGTTGCGGGTAGTTCGCCGCGTATTCGGCGGGGGTATTCATGTTGCTGAAGCTCTGCGCACGCACAGGCATCGTCAGCTGGCGCGCGCCACAACTGGTGAACTGCCGGGACACCGTTCAGCCTCCCAGCATCGCCAGGTTGCGGGTGGCACCGGTAAAGCCGCTGGCCAGCTGGTGACTGGCATTCTTGCCACACACGGCGGCGCGGATCTGCTCCGCCAGCGCCTGGTGATCGCCGCCGCCGATGGCATCGCGCAGATCGATGCCCTGCTCTGCAAACAGGCACAGGTGCAGCGCGCCCTGGGCAGACATGCGCAGCCGGTTGCAACTGACACAGAAATCTTTGCTATAGGGCATGATCAGGCCAATGCGACCGGCATAGTCCGGATGGGCGTATTCTTTCGCCGGCCCGGCATCGCGGGGACGCACCACCTGCTCCCAGCCGGTGCGCAGCAGCAGCTTTTCGATATCGCTGCCGGCTACATGGTTGCTGGCAAAGAAATCGCGGTTGTCGCCGGTGCGCATCAGCTCGATAAAGCGAAGGCTCACCGGTGTGACCCGGATCCACTCGAGAAAGTGATTGTACTCGGCGAAGTTGTGCTCGCGCAGTAACACCGCATTGACTTTGGTGGGAATGCCCAGTGCCAGCGCGCGGTCGATACCACACAGGATTGTATCCAGCTTGTCGTGGCCGGTAATTGCCCGGAATTGCTGCGGGTCCAGGCTGTCGATACTGACGTTGAGTTGATCCAGCCCGGCGCGCTGCCAGGCGTCGATTTCCATGGGGAGTCTGTAGCCGTTGGTAGTGATGGCGACACAACGGATGCCGTCGACGCTTTTGACGGTTTCGATCAGCTGCTCCAGATCTTTACGCAGCGACGGTTCTCCGCCGGTAAGGCGTACCTTTTCCGTGCCGAGGGAAGCAAAGGCTCCTACCACCGTGCCCACCTCGACAACGCTGAGCGGATTTTCCCGCGCACTCGACTGGCCGCACTGATAGCCATCCGGCAGGCAGTAATTGCAGCGGAAATTGCAGATGTCGGTCACGGACAGGCGCAGGTAGTAGAACCTGCGCCCAAAACTGTCTTGTAACATTAAACGCCTTTCCAGATTCAGGAGGCCGCGCGGTTTCCCGCGCAACCCTGGTGGCCGGTATGGCCACGGTCCCGGCACCCTGCGGCAGTGGCCGTGTAGGTAAAGGGACTCGGTGTTTAAACCGCAGTCAGTGTATCAACACCGTATTATTCCGCTCGGGGCAATGGTGGTACTCCCGGGGGAGGAGTGTATGTCGCGAGCAGGAGAGCCCCGTTTTAGCGGCTTGTTGAAAAACGTCATCCACAACCTTTTACAACCCGGGTTTGCGCTTCAGAAATTCGCAGTGAACATCAGCCACACTTTGTCGGTATCCACGCTGAAGGTGTCGGCACGGTAACTGGCGTACTTGATTTCGCCACTCAACTGCTCGGTCAGTTTGCGTGCAAAGCTGAGGTCCCACTCACCGCCGTAATCCGCCCCACCCTCGCTGGCGCTGAAGCTGTGATAGGTTATGTCGAGGTTGCCTCCTGCAACCTTCATGGCGACACCGACATACAGATCCTCGACGCCATCTGCCGGTGTTGCCAGGAACTTGTCGGCGAAGCCCTGATATTTGTGCAATGTGGCGAGCGGCGTGGCAAAGCCGCTGCCGTTGTCGGCCCCCAGCACTTCGCCGCCAACCCACATGTTTACCGTGCCCAGCGCCGCACCAAGTTCCGCCAGATAGTAGGGGGCACTGTACGCCAGGGCGCTGTCGCCGGTTTCGGTTTGTCTGGCGTAGCTTAGCCTGGCCTTGAGCGGGCCGAAGCCACCCTTGTAGTCGACGCCCAGAGTTCGGCTGGATGCGTTTGCCGCGCGGTCGAAGTCCAGCTCGTAGACAAACGCGCTGAGCCTGTGGCGCTCTGTCACCGGGTAACTTCCATGGAACAGCTGGATATCGCCGCTGAGGTCGGCATTGACGCTGTCTTCGCCGAAAATCCGGTTGACGTTGTATACGTAGCTGTAATCCAGCTGCAGGCTCTTTTCCGAGCCGTACTGGTAGCGGTATCCGTCATAGGTCTGCTCGTTCTGGCGCCAGCCCACACCGCCGACAAAGCGCTGGCCGTCGAGATTGATACGCTGGCGGCCGGCGGTTGCCACGGAGTTTTCCCCGCGGTATCGGATATAGGCCTGATTGACTTCGGTCCCCACCGGGTCCACTACCACCGGGTAGGTGCTGTTGTCGTTGATGGTGGAGTTGTAGTGTGGATTGCCGATGGCGCTGACATCATCCAGTTCCAGCACGCCGGTGAAGCCGCGGTAGTCGCCGCTGGTCCAGGTGAGGCGCGAGCGCAGGGTGGAGGCGCTCGCGTCCTCGCTGAAATTGTCCTGATCCACGCCTTCGAAGCGGTAGCGGAGCCCCAGGCGCGCGTCGCCGCCCATCAGGGCATCGGTGACAGTGTTCACGGTCTCCGCGACGGTGGGCAGGGTAACGACACTGCCGGCGGCGATGAACAGGGTGTGGCGGACGGCATGGGCAAGGCGGCATGTTTTCATGGGGTTTCCTCAGCGGCGATGACAGTTCCGGGTAGGGAAACTATCGCGACTGCGCCGTGCGGGAAATTCACCCGAAAGTGGCACAGCGCGGCGCCGCTACTCCCCCGGTCGCGCCACGCTACTCCCGAAGGGGCAGATCCGGCAGCGTATCGGCGTCGTGCAGAAAGTTATGCGCACGGGCAAACATCAGCCGCTCCCGCGTGCGCTCGCGTTCAAGCGCCAGATACATCACCAGCATGCAACAGGCCAGTACGCCGTAGAGCACCATGAATGCGGCGCTGTGAATACCCACAATGTCCTGTGCCAGGCCGAACAGCACCGGCAGGCTGAAGCCGCCGAGCGCGCCGATGGAGGACACCAGCCCGCTGACACTGCCCATCTGCCGCGGGTACTTGTCGAACACGATGCGGTACACCGAAGCGCGCCCGAAGCCCTGGGCAATACCGATTACAAGGATCAACAGGGTAAACAGTTCAATGCCCACCTCGATATTCAGTTGCACATCCCGCTCGACACCGTGGATGGTCATGCTGGTGGGCGGGTAACTGAGGAAGAACAGGCACACCAGACAGGTCCAGAACACGCTCCAGTTCACCGCGCGCGCGCCATAACGGTCGGCAAACCAGCCGCCCACCGCGCGCACCGAGCTCGACAGGGTGGCGAACAGCAGCGTCAGCAACAAGGCGGTTTTGGTGTCCGCGCCGTAGGCGGACACGTAATAGCGCGGCAGCCACAATAGCAGCGCGAGAAAACTGCCGAAGACAAAAAAATAATACAGCCCGAAGCGCAACACCCGCAGGTCGGTAAGCGGCTCGAGATGGAACGACAGCGGCGGCTGCCGGCGGCTGCGCATATAGGGTGTTTCCTTCGGCGCCCACAGCGCGAACAGCAGCGTCACCAGCAGCAAACCGGCGGCGAATACCGGCCCCACCATCGCGTCGCCCAGCCAGTTGGCCACCGCCGGCGCGCAGGCGAGCGCAATGGCCGCCCCCACATTGCCGGCGCCAAATACGCCGAGCGCAAAACCCTGATTGCGCGACTCGAACCAGGGGCTCAGGTAACGAACCCCCAACACAAAGCTCACCCCCGCAATCCCCAGCCACAGCCCGAGCCACAACAATGCTACATAACCATGCACCCGCGGCAGCAACAGCAGCGCGGGCACCAGCAGCAGCGATTGCCACACCAGCAGCCGGCGCGCGGAACAGCGTTCACTGAGCAGACCCGCCGGGTAACGCAGCAGTGCACCGCTCAGCATCGGCGCCGCCAACAGCACACCGAACTCGGTGGCGGACAACGCGAGGCGCGTGGCGAAATCCAGCCCGATCACCGCGTACAGAATCCACACGGAGAAATTGGCGGTGAACAGGGCAGTGGCGGCGATCAGGGCGCGGCCGGCCAGCTGTTGCGTGTAGTGCATGGGGTGTATTCCTCGGGAATAAAGCAGGTCGGGAATATGTTACGCAGCCGTGCGGTTGGCGACGCCACTTTACCCCCAATGACACCGCACCCGCGCACCCACCTCTCCGGCCTACCTCCTTCAGGGTAGGCGCCCACGTTTTTGCGGCATTTTTCCCGCGATTTTCCCCCGCGCCACCTCTCCCCAAGTGAGTAGTTCCACCCCAGCCGCTACCGGAGTTACCACTCCCGCGCGCTTTTCCTCCGCCGCCAACGCTCTAGCATCGGCGCGAACCTGCTGATTTTTTTCTTCCAGAATTCACAAGGAGCTGCGCGGCGATGAAGACAGACGATGGCCACTTTCAATTTTTTTCGTTGAGAGACCCGAAGATAAAAACGCTGCACATCACCTGGTTTGCATTTTTCCTGACATTTCTGGTGTGGTTCAGCCACGCGCCGCTGATAGTGTTCATCAAGGAGGCCTTCGAGCTCAGCAGCCAGCAGATCAAGGCGCTACTGATCCTGAACGTGGCACTGACGATTCCCGCGCGCATCGTGATCGGTATTCTCGTCGACCGCTTCGGACCGCGGCACATCTTCAGTATGCTGCTGATCATTTCCTCCTTCCTGTGCATGGGATTCGCGTCTGCCAGCAGCTACGAGGCGCTGGCACTGTTCCGCTTCCTGCTGGGGTTTGTGGGTGCGGGCTTCGTGATCGGCATCCGCATGGTGGGCGAGTGGTTCCCGGCCAAACAGGTGGGCCTCGCCGAAGGCATCTACGGTGGCTGGGGCAATTTCGGTTCCGCCGCCGGCGCCATGACCCTGCCGACCCTGGCGCTGCTGTTTGGCGGCGACGATGGCTGGCGCTACGCGCTGGCCTCTACCGGCGTGCTGACCTTCTTCTACGGTATCGTCTACTTCCGTATCGCGCGCAACACCCCCAAGGGCTCCACCTACTTCAAGCCGAAGAAAAGCGGCGGCCTCGAAGTCACCAGCAAGCGGGACTTCCATTTTTACCTGCTGATGAACATCCCCATGTACCTGGCGCTGGCACTGCTTGTCTACAAACTGTCACCGCTCGGGGTGGCACTGCTCAGCCAGCAGACGACCTATCTGTTGTGGACAGTGCTGGCCCTGCTGTTCGCGTTCCAGACCCAGCAGATCTGGCGGGTGAACAGGGACAACCTCAGACACGGCGTGCCGGAGCTGGAGAAGTACAAATTCAAGCAGGTAGCGATTCTCAACCTTGCCTACTTCGTCACCTTCGGTTCCGAGCTCGCGGTGGTGTCCATGCTACCGCTGTTTTTCCTGGATACCTTTGAAGGGCTGTCTGCGGTGAGCGCCGGCCTGCTGGCCTCCGGCTTCGCGTTCATGAACCTGGTATCTCGCCCCACCGGTGGCTACTTCAGTGACAAGCTCGGCCGCCGCCGCAGCCTGATGGTGCTGATCTGCGGGCTCGCCGCGGGCTACCTTGTGCTGAGTCAGATCACCGGCACCTGGTGGATCTGGATCGCGGTGCTCGCCACCATGAGCTGCTCCTTCTTCGTGCAGGCCGGCGAGGGCGCGGTGTTCGCGATCGTGCCGCTGGTGAAGCGCCGTATGACCGGCCAGATCGCCGGCATGACCGGAGCCTATGGCAATGTGGGCGGCGTGGTGTACCTGACCGCGCTGTCCTACGTCGACTACAGCAACTTCTTCCTGATTATCGCCGGGTCCGCCGCGGTCATCGCCGGGATCTGCTGGTTCCTCGACGAGCCCGCCGGCACCATCGCCGAGACCCTGCCGGACGGCAGTGTGCAACTGATCAATGTGGAATAAACCGGAGACGGAGCATGACGCAGGGCGTGGTGCGAAAACGGGTAGTGAACAGTAAGCAGGGAGCGAAACCCGCCCCGTCAAATGACAGCGGCGGCAGCGCGCCACTGCTCGAAAGTGGCCTCGCCACACTCGCCGGGCGCAAGCCCGACAACGAGGATGCGGCGATATTCCACTGGCCGGACGATCCACACCTGCGCGAATACCTGGGCGCGGTGGCGGCGGTAGCCGACGGCGTGAGCTCCGCCGAGGCCGGCGCCCACGCCAGCAAAACCGCCACCCGCCAGTTCGTCAGCGACTACTTCAACGTGCCCGATACCTGGCCGGTGGCGCGCGCCGGCGAGAAGGCACTCACCAGCATCAACAGCAAGCTCTACCGCCTGAGCCACGCCTTCACCCAGCAGGAGAAGGGTTACCTGTGCACCTTTTCCGCACTGGTGATCAAGAGCCGCACCGCGCACTATTTCCACGTCGGCGACAGCCGCATCTACCATATGCGCGGCGCCGAGCTGCGCCAGGCCAGTCGCGACCACACCGTGATACTCGGGCGCCAGCGCCAGATGCTGGTGCGCGCCCTCGGTATGGATACCGCGCTGCAGGTGGACTACGGCCGTATAGAACTCGCCCCCGGTGACCGGTTGCTGCTCACCAGCGACGGCGTGCACGATTTCCTGCCCGAGGAAACTCTGCGCGATATTCTCAGCGCGCCCGATGCCAGCGCCCAGCACAAGGCGAACGCCTTAGTGCAGCAGGCGCTGCTCGCCGGCAGCGACGACAACCTGAGTGCGGTGGTGCTGGAGATCATTGCACTGCCCGCCACCACACTCGACGAGTACAGCCGCCAGCTCACCCGGCTGCCGTTCCCGCCCCCCCTGGAACCCGGCATGCGCCTGGACGGCTTCCTGGTCGAGCGCGAACTTTACGCCTCCCCGCGCAGCCAGCTTTACCTGGTGCGCGATACCGCCAGCGGCGAGCAACTGGTGATGAAGACTCCGTCGGCGAACTATGCCGACGACTTGCACTACATCGACCGTTTCGTGCAGGAGGAGTGGGTGGGACTGCGTATCCAGCACCCGCGGGTGGCGCGCGTGCTCCGCCAGCAGCGGCCGCGCACCGCGCTCTACTACCTGATGGAATACATCCAAGGCGAAACCCTGGCACAGTGGATGCAACACAACCGCTTCCCCAAACCGACGCGCGCCTTCCGTCTGCTGCAGGAGATCGCCGCTGGCCTGCAGGCATTCCACGACCAGGAGACGGTGCACCAGGACCTGCGCCCCGCCAATATCCTGATCGACCGCGACGACCACGCCCGCATCGTCGACTTCGGCTCGGTGTACATAGCCGGCTCCGCGGAGATCTTCCGCCCGCTGCAGCACAGCAGCGCACTCGGCACGGCGAGTTATTCCGACCCGCACACCCTGCTTGGCCGCAATACCGGCATCCGCGGCGATCTCTACGCGCTCGCCACCATCGCCTACGAACTGTTCACCGGCCAGCTGCCCTACGGCGAAGAAATCAACGACTGCCGCGCGCGCGGTGACTACGAGCGCCTGCGTTACCGCGATGCGCGCCAATTCAACCCGGTGATCCCGCTGTGGTTCGACCGCGCCCTGGCGCGCGGCTGCGCCATTGATCTGGAACAGCGCTACCACACGCTCGACGACTTCATGGCGGACCTGGCAAACCCCAACCCGCGGTATCTGCGGGACGACCCCTCCGACCTGCACCACCAGCATGCCTCCCTGTTCTGGAAACTGCTGTGTGCCCTATGGGGCGTGACCCTGTTGGCGCTGCTGGCACTGTTCTCTTCGCCCTGACGCCACGCATTCAAAAATCACAACATGTTGTGTTCGAAAAACAAAAAAACACCACATCTGGTGACCCAGATCAATCCTCGCCGCAAGCGCGCCGCTAACATGGCCAAAAACAGTGAGAGAGAGTTCCCCATGCCCGACCCCACGCCTGCTTCCGCCAACGCTCCCACCCCTGCCGCAGGATCACCCGGCGGCGCACCGCGCACGGGCGGCACCGGCAAATACCTGGTGCGCAAACGCGATGGCCGCACCCTGGCGTTTGACCGCCATCGCATCACCCGCGCCATTCTCGCCGCCGGCCAGGCCGCCGGTGCTTTCGGGCAGGATGAGGCGGAGCTGCTGTCGGCCCAGGTGGTCAAGGTCATCGGCCACCGCTACGACGGCGACACGCCGGTGGATATCGAGGCCATCCAGAACATCGTCGAGCAGGTGTTGATCAGCAACAACCATCTGGACACCGCACGCGGCTACATCGCCCATCGCAGCCGCCACCAGCAACTGCGCGCCGACCGCCAGACCCTGGTGGACGTAGGGGCCTCCATCGACGAATACCTGCAGCAGGCGGACTGGCGCGTGGCTGCCAATGCCAACCAGGGTTACTCCCTCGGCGGCCTGATCCTGAACAGCGCAGGCAAGATGATCGCCAACTACTGGCTCAACCACGTCTACACCCCGGAGATCGGCGCCGCCCACCGCGACGGCGACCTGCACATCCACGATCTCGACATGCTCGCCGGCTACTGCGCCGGCTGGTCCCTGCGCACCCTGTTGAACGAGGGCCTGAACGGCGTGCCCGGCAAAGTGGAGTCCGCACCGCCCAGGCACCTGTCCAGCGCCGTGGGCCAGATCGTCAACTTCCTCGGCACCCTGCAGAACGAGTGGGCCGGCGCCCAGGCGTTCAGCTCCTTCGATACCTACATGGCGCCGTTCGTGCGCAAGGATCAGCTGAGTTATGCACAAGTGCGCCAGTGCATGCAGGAGCTGATCTTCAATCTCAACGTACCCTCGCGCTGGGGTACCCAGACTCCATTTACCAACCTCACCTTCGACTGGGTGTGCCCGGAAGACCTGCGCCAACAGGTGCCGGTGATAGGCGGCGAGGAAATGCCATTCACCTACGGCGAGCTCCAGCAGGAAATGGATCTCATCAACCGCGCCTACATCGAAGTGATGAGCGAGGGCGACGCCCGCGGCCGCGTGTTCACCTTCCCCATTCCCACCTACAACATCGCCCCGGACTTTCCCTGGCACAGCGAAAATGCCGAGCGCTTGTTCGAGATGACCGCGCGCTACGGACTGCCCTATTTCCAGAACTTTTTGAACTCCGACCTGAGTCCGAACATGGTGCGCTCCATGTGTTGCCGCCTGCAGCTCGACCTGCGGGAACTGCTGAAACGCGGCAACGGCCTGTTCGGCTCCGCCGAGCAGACCGGCTCTCTCGGCGTAGTGACCATCAACTGCGCGCGCCTCGGCTACCGGCACGCCGGCGACGAAGCCGCCCTGATAAAAGCCCTCGACCAACTGCTGGAACTCGCGTGCGATTCCCTCGAAGTCAAACGCAAGGTCATTCAACGCCACATGGACGCCGGCCTCTTCCCCTACAGCAAGCGCTATCTGGGCACATTGCGCAATCACTTCAGCACCATTGGCGTCAACGGCATCAACGAAATGATCCGCAACTTCAGCGCCGGTCGCGACGACATCACAAGCCCCGAAGGCCACGCCTTCGCCGAGCGGCTGCTGCAACATATCCGCACGCGCATGACCGAATTCCAGGAAGCTACCGGCCATCTCTACAACCTCGAAGCCACTCCCGCCGAAGGCACCACCTACCGCTTCGCCCGCGAGGACAAAAAGCGCTACCCGGACATCCTGCAGGCCGGCAGCGAACAGGCGCCCTACTACACCAACTCCTCCCAGTTGCCCGTCGGCTTCACCGACGACCCGTTTGAGGCCCTCCGCCGCCAGGAATCCCTGCAGGCCCTCTATACCGGCGGCACCGTGTTGCACCTGTACCTGGGCGAACGCCTGCCCGACGCCAACAGCTGCCGCACCCTCGTGCGCCGCGCCCTGGAAAACTTCCGCCTGCCGTACATCACCGTCACGCCGACCTTTTCCATCTGCCCGAAACACGGCTACCTGAGCGGCGAACACCCATTCTGCCCGCAGTGCGACGAAGAGCTGATCGCACAGAAACGCAAATGCGGTGAACACTGATTGACCCCACACTGACCCCAACCACAGCAAACAAAAGAGGAAAAACCATGGAAACCAAGACGATCACGCTCCGCGATGAAGAGCGCACCCCCTGCGAAGTATGGAGCCGCGTAATGGGCTACCACCGCCCGGTGTCATTCTGGAATCCGGGCAAGCAGTCGGAACATGCGGAGCGACAGTATTTTGTCGCGGAAAAGAAAGCCGGCTGACACACGCGATTGAACGGGCTGTGGAAAAACAGCCCGTTCAACCGGGTCAAGGATGGCCCGGCTGCAGCACACCATAGAACGCGCGATAGAACCGCCACCGGATTGACGCCCATACGATGAAAGAACAACTACGCGTAGGCGGATTCACTCCCTTCACCGCCATCGACTTCCCCGGCGCGCTGTCGGCCGTCGTCTTCTGCCAGGGCTGCCCCTGGCGCTGCCGCTACTGCCACAACGGCGGCCTGCTACCGGCAAAAAACGACGACCTCTACCAGTGGCCACAACTGCTGCAACACCTGGAACAAAAACGCGGCCTGCTCGACGCTGTGGTCTTCTCCGGCGGTGAACCCACCGCACAAGGCGCCCTCGAAACAGCCATTGACCAGGTCGCCGCCATGGGCTTCAAAATCGGCCTGCACACCGCCGGCATCTACCCGCGACGACTGCAAACACTCATTCCCAAACTCCACTGGGTAGGCCTCGATATCAAAGCCCTGCCACAGAACTACGCCGCCATCACCAGGGTGCGCAACAGCGGCCAAGCCGCCTGGCAAAGCGCCAGACTCCTGGCGGATGCACGGGTCCCCCTGCAGATCCGCTTGACCCGCCACCCGTCCCTCACCACTGAGAAAGAAATCGCACAGATACGGTACGAACTGAAAAAAATCGGAATTGATGAACTGGTCGTGCAGAAGTGCAACACCGAAAACTGTCTCGACCCCGCACTGCACCGCGCACTTATCCACCGCCAGTAAACCCACCGGCGCTTACTTGTCCTCGAGCTCCGCCAGCCGCGGCGAGATCACCGTTTGCAGTATCCGCTCGATTTCTTCCGGGGCGGGATCGGTGTGCATTTTTTTGCGCACACCTTCCTGCGACAGGTCTATGTGTACGTCGGGCACGATGCCCTGGCGGCTGAGACAGCTGCTGGCGCAGTGCAGGGGGCAGCCGTCCAGTACCAGTTTGCGACGGCCGGATCTGGCAATCCGCAACAGTGCCGGCACTTCGCCGCCGACGCCGGAAATGCAGGACATTTCCGCAAGTTTCATGCGGTCCAGCTTGACCGCCAGTGCGTTGGTGAGTTGTGCGGCGCTGGAGCAGCCGGAACAGGCATAGACCAGTGGCAACTCGCGATAACTCTTTTTGTCGGTCATAGGCAACCTCCCCCGGTGGCGGGCGCTATCACCCAGCGCACGCGCTCGAATCAACAGGGCCGAATCATGGATTCGACCCCGGCTGTGTTTACTCTGGATTGGAGATCTGACTCAGTTCGGTATTCCCGCCTCCGCCAGCATATCAATCCCCCCAATCTCCGCCGCGGCCACCAGGCCGTGCATATAGGCATCCAGCGCCGCGCGGCGACGGCGTTCGGCCAGATACTCGCGGATTTTTTCTTCCACATAGTCGAATTCCAGCTGACGGCCGAGCTGGACCTGCTCCACGTAAATCAGGTGCCAACCGTATTCGGTGCGCACCGGATGGGGGACCAGGCCGGTATTGCCGGTGAAGACGGCCTGGTCGAAGGCACGCACCATTTGGCCGCCGCTGACCTGCCCGAGGCTGCCGCCGGTTTTGGCGGACTCGCAGGCGGAATCCGCGCGCGCGCGATTGCAGAAGGTCACCAGCGGATCGTCGGCGAGGGTGATTTCCTGCAACAGCTTTTGCGCCAGCGTCTCTTGTGCATCGACCGCCGCATCGTCACCGGGGGTGACCGGGAGCAGGATATGCCGGACTTCCGCCAGTGGGGACGACAGGAAGTGGTGGCGGTTGTTGGTGTAGAAATCTTCGCGCTCGGCGCGGCTGCTTTCCGCGATATCCAGTGACTGTGCCAGCAGTTGCTCCACGACGGACTCGAAAGCTTCGCCGTTGATGTCTTCGTTTTCGGCACACAATCCCTGTGCGGCGGCCTCGGCGCGCAGCAGGTGGCCGAGTACCAGCGCGCGGGCGGCGCGGTACGCTGCCTCCTGCAGGGTGGGTGCGGGGTAGTACTGCATTTCCGCATAAATGTGCGCGTGTGGAATCTCGATTCCATTGACGGTGACCGGGGCGAAGAACAGTTGCTGCTCCGCGGTTTTGTCGCTTGCCAATAGTGGGCTCATAAGAATCTCCAGTAGTGTGTCCGGAAACGGAGAGCGAACGCTCAGCCCGATGCAATCAGGTCAAAGCCGCACTGGCCGCGCCAGTAACCATCGACGCCGAGGAGTAACAATGTCAGATCGGTGTCGCCATTTCGGGCGCGGTCGAAGGCATCGATCACCGCCCGCATGTCGTGTACCTGCGGCGACAGGCGCAGCAGGTCGACGCCAGTGGTGCGCAGGCTGTCCATCTGTCTCAGCAGGTTTACGGGTTCGCCAGACAGGGTCTGGATGCCGTTCATTACAAACAGCGATTGATCCTCCTGCGAGGTGAGCGGGATACCACTGGCGAATTCGATGCAGCGGCGGCCGCAGTTGTCTTTGCTGAGCCCGAGATGGCGGGCGGTAAAGCAGCGCGCAGAATAGGCCAGGGGCAGCAGGCCGTGGGCGAGCACTTCGACCTCGGGTTTGTGCGTGAGCCGGGTCAATACTTCACCCAGTTGGTGACCGCTCATTTCCACCGGCGCGGTCCAGCGCTGCATGCCCATAGTCATCAGTTGCGCCACCGCACGGTGGTTGTACAGATTGATCGCCGGGCCACAGGTAAATGGCAGGCCGGCCTCCGCCAGCAGTTCCACCGCGGCCATATCGTTGGCCTCCACCAGCAGGCGACCGTTGTCGCAGACCTTGCGCACCCAGCTGAAGTCCGCACCGGATTCCAGCAGCGCGAGGGTGGACAGCACCACCTGTTTGTCCGAGTTGTCGGCGAGTGCACAGGCCAATTCGATCCAGTCGGCCGCGCGCAGTTCATCGCGCTTGCCGCACACCACTTCGCCGAGATAGATCACATCCAGCGGAGTTTCGAGCATCTGTTCATAGAACAGGTTGATATCGGTACGACGCCAGTAAAATTGGTTGGGTCCCAGGGACAGGCGCATAAAAAACTTCTCCGCAATCCGGTTACCGCCAGGGGCGTTCGATTATTGCCAGGGGCGCTCATAGGCCCCGAGGGTGGTCTGCTTGCCTTCCGAGTTCCGACTGAGGGTATCCGCCCAACGCGGATCGATGTGGAATTCGCCCCCGCGGGCCAGCCGGTCGATGGCCTCGCGCCAGGTGCGCACCACCTGCGCCACATAGGAAGGGCTGCGCTGGCGGCCCTCGATTTTGATTGCCTTTATGCCGGCGGCACACAACGCTGGCAGCAGCGCCATGCTGTTGAGGCTGACCGGCTCCTCCAGCGCGTGGCCGGTGCGGTCGTCGGCCACAAAGCGGCCCTTGCACAGGGTGGGGTAGCCGGCGTTTTCACCGGCGCCGAAGCGGTCGATCAGCACACCATTAAGACGTGCATCCAGCCCGGCCGGCGTCGGTTGCCACTCCACCGCTTTTGCCGGCGAGCACACACCGTTCATATTCGGCGATTCACCGGTGACGTAGGAGCTGAGATGGCAGCGGCCCTCGGCCATGATGCACAGGCTGCCGAAGCCGAACACCTCCAGCTCCACCGGACTTGTCCGAGCCAGCTGCTGCACCTGTTTCAGTGACAGCACCCGTGGCAGCACCGCGCGGCGGATGCCGAAATTGCGCCGGTAAAACGACAGCGCTGCGGCGCTGGTGGCCGAGGCCTGCACCGACAGGTGCAGGGCGAGATCCGGGTAGCGTTCGGCGGCGTAATCCATCAGGCCGATATCCGCGAGGATCACCGCATCCGCGCCGAGATCCACGGCGCGGTCCACAGCACTCTGCCAGCGGCTGAACCTGTCCGGGCGCGCATAGGTATTGATGGCGACGAACAGGCGGCGGCCGCGCGCGCGGATTTTGGCAAGCGCCTGTTGCGCGCGGCGCTCATCAAAATTGAGACCGCCGAAGTGCCGTGCGTTGGTCTCGTCGCGAAAGCCGATGTAGACCGCATCGGCACCGTTGTCGATGGCGGCTTCCAGGGCCGGCAGACTGCCGGCGGGACACACCAGTTCCATATTTTTCTCCGACGTTTTATGCAACCCGGTTGCTATGCCACACGGGGCGCAAGGGATTCCGCCATTGCACGGATGGCGCGCTGCAGCGCCGGCGGTATGCGACCGCGGTCGATGGCGTCGAGGCGGTTCTTGGCGGTGAGCCCGAGCTCGGTGTCACCGCTGATGGTCAGGCGGCGCTGGAAAAAGAGGGTATCCGGGTCCTCACGGCCGCTGACGATCGCGAGAAAGTCCGCCGCGCAGGCGGCAATGGTGGCGTCGGCGCGACACTCGGGTTTCGCGCGGGGTAACGCCACCAGGGACGCCGCGCGCTTGCCAATGCGCAGTTGCAGGCCGAGATCGGTGACGGCGATATCAAGCTGGCGCCCGTCGAGAAAATCGAACTCCCCGGCAATAAGCTCCTCTGCCAGCTGGCGGTTCAGCATGGTCACCGCCGCCAGCTCCAGCGGCCGCGATGGCAGCCGCTTCGCCACGGTTACGCCGAGCCTGAAGCCTGTTCTGAGAACATTGCTGTGCATACGCATCGCCGGTTACAGCTCGCTCACACGGCGCGCGCGCACCACCTGGTAATTGCGACGGAAGTACTGCACCGGCACGCTCCACACATGCACCAGGCGGCTGAACGGGAACAGCAGGAAAAGGGTCATACCGAGGAACACGTGCACCTTGTAAATCCAGTGCACACCGCTGATGGAGGCCGCCGCGGCGCCGCCGTTCAGGGTGACGATGGACTGGGCCCAGCTCATCAGGTGCAACATTTCCTCGCCGTCGAGATGTCCGGCGGAGACGAAAATACTGAGCAGGCCGAGAATCAGCTGCACATACAGCAACAGCAGAATGGCGATATCCATGCGCGAGGAAGTGGCGCGCACCCGCGGGTTGGTGAGGCGGCGATGGATCAGGATGGTCATGCCGATAAAGCAGATGGTACCGAACAGGCCGCCGGCGCCCATCGCCAGCATCTGCTTGGCAGAGGCGGAGACGCCGAGTAAATGCCACACCGCTTTCGGCGTGAGCAGGCCGACAAAGTGTCCGGCAAGCACCGCCAGCACCCCGACGTGGAACAGGATGCTGCCGATGCGCAACTGGCGCGCTTCCAGCAGCTGGCTGGAGCCGGTACGCCAGGTGTACTGGTCGCGGTCGTAGCGCACCAGGCTGCCGAGCAGGAAGACGGTGAGGGCGATATACGGGTAAATGCTGAACAGAAGTGTATTGAGATAATTCATGCTGAACTCCTATTGACCGCCGGTAACGTTGGCGGCCGGGCTGGTGCTGGCAGCGTCCGCCTCCACCCAGTTGAGTGCGCTGTCGTCGCGGTATTGCCGGGCATCGGGGCGGCTGAGAGCCTGGTCGCAGGTGCTCGCCTGGTTCGCGCTGAAGGTGACCATCTCCTCCTCCCACACCTTGTCGATAGCTTCCGGGGTGTCGTCAGGCTCTTCACCGCGCACTTTTTGTGTGAGCGCCTCCATGTCCACCGATACTTCAGCCAGCGACATCAGCACCGCGTAAAGCTCGGCGTAGGGAGAATTTTTTTCCTGCAGGCGCGCGGCCACCAGTGCCAGCACGTGGCCCACATCGGCGAGCCAGCCCAGGGCCTGTTCACCCTGGGTGGCACAGAATTCGAGGTAGGTGGGCAGGAAGTCCGGCAGCTCGCGCTCCGCCAGATCCAGCCCCGCCGCGCGGTACTCCGCCATCAAGTCCACCATCGCCTGGCCGCGGTCGCGGGACTCGCCGTGAATATGCTCGAACAGGTGCAGCGAGACGGCGCGGCCGCGCTCGAACAGGCCGTCGTACTCGCTCTGCCAGTCGAGCAGGTCGTACTGTTTGAAATGGTCGACAAAGCGCAGGAGCGGCTCCCGCACCCTGTCGACAAGCTCCTGTGAGTGCAGGAATGCAGTGACCTCGGGGAGCCCCCGATACAGGGCCTCGTCCGGGTAATCCAGCAGCCGCGATACCAGCCGCAAAATTCTCATGGTGTTTTCCACAGTCATCTCCTCAGTCGACCATTTTCGCGGGAATCACCTGGCGCACGGTCTGGGACTTGCCACCGAAAATGTTCACGCTGTCGTTGCCGGTGCCGCAGCCGTTGCCGAAGCTGAAACCGCAGGAGGACTTGATGTCGTAGGCATTTTCCGCGTAAGCCTTGTGGCTGGAAGGCACCACGAAGCGGTCCTCGTAGTTGGCCAGCGCCATATAGCGGTACATTTCCTCCACCTGCTGTACGCTCATACCGGCTTCCTCCAGTAGTTCACGATCCTGCACCCCGTCCACGTGGATGCCGCGCATATAGGCGCGCATCACAATCATGCGCTCGAGTGCGCGCGCCACCGGTTGCTCATCGCCGGCGGTGAGCAGATTGGCGAGATACTTGAGTGGAATGCGCAGGTTGGAAAGATCCGGAATCTCCGCGTTGCGACCCACGGTGATGGTCTCGACGTGCCCAGCCTGCACCGCATTCTGGATCGGTGACAGCGGCGGCACGTACCACACCATCGGCAGGGTGCGGTATTCCGGGTGCAGCGGCAGTGCGATCTGCCAGTCGATGGCCATCTTGTACACCGGTGAATTCTGCGCGGCCTCAAGCCATGCCTCGGGAATACCCTCGGCGCGCGCGGCTTCCTGCACATTCGGATCGAACGGGTCGAGGAAAATATCGCACTGGGCCTTGTACAGGTCTTTGTCATTTTCCACTGCGGCGGCTTCCTCGATGCGGTCGGCGTCGTACAGCAACACACCGAGGTAACGGATACGGCCGACACAGGTTTCCGAGCACACGGTGGGCTGGCCGGACTCGATGCGCGGGTAGCAGAAAATACACTTCTCGGATTTGCCGGTTTTCCAGTTGTAGTAAATCTTCTTGTAAGGGCAGCCGGACACGCACATGCGCCAGCCGCGGCACTTGTCCTGATCGATCAGCACGATGCCGTCTTCTTCGCGTTTGTAGATGGCGCCACTCGGGCAGCTCGCCACGCACGCCGGGTTCAGGCAGTGCTCGCACAGCCGCGGCAGGTACATCATGAAGGTGTTTTCAAATTCACCGTAAATATCTGCCTGCACCTGCTCGAAGTTTTTGTCCTTTTTGCGCTTTTCAAATTCGGTGCCGAGGATTTCTTCCCAGTTGGGACCCCAGTCGATTTTTTCCATGCGCTGGCCACTGATCAGCGAGCGCGGACGGGCCACCGGCTGGTGCTTCTGCTCCGGCGCCTTGTGCAGTGTCTGGTAATCGAAATCGAACGGCTCGTAGTAGTCGTCAATCTCCGGCATGTTGGGGTTGCCGAAAATATTTGCCAGCACACGGCGCTTGCCGCCCTGGCGGGGTTCCAGCTTGCCATTCTTTTTGCGCACCCAACCACCCTGGTATTTGTCCTGGTTTTCCCAGTCTTTGGGGTAGCCGATGCCGGGTTTGGTTTCGACATTATTGAACCAGGCGTACTCGACTCCCTCGCGGGAGGTCCACACGTTTTTACAGGTGACGGAACAGGTGTGACAGCCGATGCACTTGTCGAGGTTCAGCACCATGCCGATCTGGGCTCTTACTTTCATTGTGTTACCTCCGCAGTGTCCGGGGCCTCTTTCACGGCTTCACCGTCGTGCCATTCGATCTTGTTCATTTTCCTGACGATCACGAATTCATCCCGGTTACAGCCCACGGTGCCGTAGTAGTTGAAACCGTAGGACTGCTGCGCGTATCCGCCAATCATATGCGTGGGTTTCATCACCGCGCGGGTTACTGAATTGTGGATACCGCCGCGGGTGCCGGTGGTTTCCGCCCCCGGGGTGTTCACAATCCGCTCCTGGGCGTGGTACATCATCGCCATGCCGTCCGGCACCCGTTGCGACACCACCGCGCGCGCGGCGATGGCCCCGTTGACGTTGAAGATTTCGATCCAGTCGTTGTCCTCGATACCGGCGAGTTTTGCGTCGGTTTCGCTCATCCATACGATGGGACCACCGCGGGACAGCGTCAGCATCAGCAGATTGTCGGAATAGGTGCTGTGGATACCCCACTTCTGGTGCGGGGTGATCCAGTTCAACAGGATTTCCTTGTTGCCGTTGGACTTTTTGTTCAACACCGGTGCCACTGTTTTGAGGTTGATCGGCGGTTTGTACACACACAGGTTCTCGCCGAAATCGCGCATCCATTCGTGGTCCTGGTAGAACTGCTGGCGGCCGGTAATGGTGCGCCATGGAATATGTTCGTGCACGTTGGTGTAGCCGGCGTTGTAACTCACATGTTCGTCTTCGAGCCCGGACCAGGTGGGCGAGGAAATGATTTTGCGCGGCTGCGCCACAATATCGCGGAAGCGGATTTTTTCCTCTTCCTTGGGCCTGGCCAGATGAGTGTGGTCGCGGCCGGTAAATTCTCCCAGCGCTTTCCACGCCTTCACCGCCACCTGGCCGTTGGTTTCCGGCGCCAGTGACAGGATCATCTCCGCGGCGTCGATGGCGCTGTCGATGCGCGCGCGGCCGTCGCGGTCAGAATCTTCGCTGTAAGTGCGGTTCAGTTTTTTCAGGAAATCCACTTCCGCATCGGTATTCCAGCTGATGCCCTTGCCGCCGTTGCCGAGTTTTTCCAGCAGCGGGCCGATGGAAGTGAATCGGTTGTAGGTGTTGGGGAAATCCCGCTCCACCACAACCAGGCTCGGCGCGGTAACGCCAGGCACCAGATCGCACTCGCCCTTCCACCAGGCGTTTACGCCGAACGGCTGCGCGATTTCTGCGGGTGTGTCGTGGTGGATCGGCAGGGTCACCAGATCTTTCTCGACACCCAGATGACCAGGGCAAAGTTCGGAGAATTTCTTTGCCACGCCCTTGAAGATTTCCCAGTCGCTGCGCGCCTCCCACGCCGGGTCCACCGCTTTGCTGAGCGGGTGGATGAACGGGTGCATATCGGAGGTGTTCATGTCGTCCTTTTCGTACCAGGTGGCGGTGGGCAGGACGATGTCGGAATAGAGGCAGGTGGTGGACATGCGAAAATCCAGGGTTACCAGCAGATCCACCTTGCCCTCGGCGGCCTGGTCGCGCCAGCTGACGTCTTCCGGTTTCTTGCCACCGGACTCGCCGAGATCCTTGCCCATCAACCCGTGGCGAGTGCCCAGCAGGTGCCGCAGCATGTACTCGTGGCCTTTGCCGGAGGAGCCCAACAGATTGGAGCGCCAGATAAACAGGTTGCGCGGAAAGTTCTGCGGGTTGTCCGGGTCTTCACAGGCAAATTTCAGTGCGCCACTTTTCAGTTGCTGCACCGTGTAGTCCTGCGCGCTCATGCCGGCGGCCTCGGCGTCGCGCACCAGTTGCAGCGGGTTCACACCCAGCTGCGGCGCAGACGGCAGCCAGCCCATACGCTCAGCACGGCTGTTGAAGTCGATGATGGAGCCACTCCACTTGGACCGGTCGGCGAGCGGTGAAATCACCTCCTCCATGTCCAGTTTTTCGTAGCGCCACTGGCTGGCGTGATTGTAGAAAAACGAGGTGCCGTTCATGTGCCGCGGCGGACGCTGCCAGTCGAGAGCGAAGGCGAGCGGGGTCCAGCCGGTCTGCGGGCGCAGTTTCTCCTGCCCGACATAATGCGCCCAGCCGCCGCCGCTCTGGCCGATACAACCGCACAGCATCAGCATGTTGATGAGGCCGCGGTAGTTCATGTCCATGTGGTACCAGTGGTTCAGCGCCGCACCGACGATCACCATGGAACGGCCGCGGGTCTTGTCTGCGGTGCTGGCGAACTCGCGAGCCACGCGGATCACGTCACTGCGGTTGACGCCGGTGACGCGCTCCTGCCAGGCCGGGGTGTAGGGTTTGTCGTCGTCGTAACTGGATGCACAGTTGGGATCGCCGAGGCCGTGTTCCACGCCATAGTTGGCCAGCGTCAGGTCAAACACGCTGGCCACCAGAATGTCGCGGCCATCGGCACCGGCGATTTTTTTCACCGGTACCCGGTGCTGGATCACGTCACTGTGATCGGTGTGCTGGAAATAGTCGTACTCGTGGGTCTGGCCACCAAAATAGGGGAAGGCCACATCGCGCGCGTCATCGGCGCAGTCTTTCAGACTGAGCTTCAGTTGCAGCTCAGAACCGTCGGCGCCGTCGCGCTGTTCGATATTCCACTTCCCTTTTTCACCCCAGCGATAACCCACGGAACCCTGCGGGGAAACCAGGCGGCCGTCGTCGTTGATGGCGATGGTTTTCCACTCGGGGTTGTTGGCCTGGCCCAGGTTGTCCACCAGGTCGGAGGCGCGCAGAAAGCGATCCTGTACCAGTTGGCCATCGCGCTCTACCAGCGTCACCAGCATCGGCATATCGGTGGTGGTGCGCACGTATTCGGTAAAGTAGGCGCTCGGCTTGTCTACGTGGAATTCCTTCAGGATGACGTGGCCGAAGGCCATGGCCAGGGCGGCGTCGGTGCCCTGGCGCGGCGCCAGCCAGGTGTCGCCGAATTTCGAGCACTCGGAGTAGTCGGAGGTGATGACGCAGGTCTTGGCTCCCTTGTAGCGCACTTCACTCAGGAAATGGGCGTCCGGGGTGCGGGTCTGGGGCACGTTGGAGCCCCACACGATCAGGTAGTTGGAGTTGTACCAGTCGGCGGACTCCGGCACG
Source organism: Microbulbifer sp. SH-1 (assembly GCF_011326135.1). NCBI lineage: Bacteria > Pseudomonadati > Pseudomonadota > Gammaproteobacteria > Cellvibrionales > Microbulbiferaceae > Microbulbifer > Microbulbifer sp. SH-1. The sequence continues at coordinate 3,184,901 of NZ_CP046948.1, forward strand.
TCGGTCTGCTCGCCCCAGATCTGCGGCGAGGCCGGCGGCAGGTCGCAGTACCAGTCGTAGAAACTCAGGCAGTTGCCGCCGATCAGTGACAGGTAACGGGCGCCGGCGGCGTAGGACACCATGGACATGGCCGGAATCGGTGAGAAGCCGGATACCCGGTCGGGCCCGTAGACCTTGGCGGTGTAGACGTTGGACGCGGCGATGATCTCGTTCACTTCGTCCCAGCGCGCGCGCACGAAGCCGCCCATCCCGCGCCGCTCCTTGTAGGACTTCGCCTTGGCCGGGTTCTCGACGATGCTGGCCCAGGCGTTCACCGGGTCGCTGTGTTGTACCTTGGCCTCGCGCCACAGGCGCAGCAGGCGCTTGCGCACCTTGGGGTATTTGAGGCGATTGGCAGAGTACATGTACCAGGAGTAGCTGGCACCGCGCGGGCAGCCGCGGGGTTCGTGGTTCGGCAGGTCCGGGCGGGTGCGCGGATAGTCGGTCTGCTGGGTCTCCCACGTGACCAGGCCATCCTTCACATAGATTTTCCAGCTGCAGGAACCGGTACAGTTGACGCCGTGAGTGGAGCGCACGATCTTGTCGAACTGCCAGCGGCGGCGATAGCCATCTTCCCAGCTGCGGTCATCCTGGTTTTTTTCACCGTGACCATTGGCGAAGGGTTCAGTACGTTTTTTGAAATATTTGAGTCGATCCAGAAAGTGGCTCATGGGGCCTCCAAGACGAACAAACGGGCCAGAAATGGCGAGCTGGGGCCGACTATAAATTTCGTCTCGGGAAGAGGCACTGCACCAAAAGTGGTACAATTCCGCCGTATTACCGGCCCGCCCTACCCCTTTGTGGGTAGGGAAATATGAATGACCGGTGCTGGAAATCCAGTAAGCGCGCCGCCGGCCGCCCGCCTCCGTCGCGCCTGCCACTGAGCGGAAGATATATGGCTCATTAGAGGTACTCCCTCTAACCACAACCTTTGGCAGAATAGGCCAGTTGCCTTCGGAGGCCTGCCCATGCCCACTCGAGTTTTCAACCGCATCCGTCAATCCGTGGTGTTCCGCATCGGAGCGCTGATGCTCGCCACTGCATTGGTGGCGGTCAGCTCAATGGTGGCCTCCTACGTTATTTCCGATGCTGCCGAAAACGACGCCGCCGCGGTCAACCAGTCCGGTTCGGTGCGCATGCTCGCCTATAAACTCGCCGCCAGCGCCATCAACACCAATCCCGATACTGCGCGCCTGGCGGCCGATGAACTGACCAGCCGGCTCAATAAAATCGGTGGCATTTCTGATCTCAACGGCAACGACCGCCAGGCCGGGGCCGAACAATTCGCGCGCGTGCGCGCGCAGTGGGAAACACAGATCCGCCCCTACATGCTCGCGATTGCCAGCGGTGAACAGGTATCGGACCACGAAGCTGTCATCGCCGTAGCGGAACATTTTGTCGACGAGGTGGATGCGCTGGTGTTGGCTTTTCAGCACTCCGCCGAGGCCACCGTGGGACTGCTGCGACTGATGCAACTGGGTTCACTGTTCGCCACGGTTACCCTGGTGTACCTGTCCCTGTTCACCCTGTCGCGTTCAGTGGAGCAGCCGCTGAAACAGCTCACCGACTGCTGCGCCAACATCGCGCGCGGCAATTTCCAGTACAACCTGGAACTGAAAAGTGACGACGAGCTCGGCCTGCTCGCGGACACCATCAGCGGCATGAGCAAAGTGATCGAGGAAACCCATCGCGATCTCGCCAAACGCGTGAAAATCAAGACCACGGAGCTGCAGCACAGCCACCGCATTCTGAATTTCCAGTTCCGGCTCGCCAGTGCCATCAGCGAGGGCGAAATCAGTCATAGCGGCCTGCAGCAGTGGCTGGAGGAGTTCAGTGAAGTGACGGGCCTGGATAATCTCGACTTGTGCCTGATGACCCCGGAGGGCGACACGCCCTACAGCCACCTGACACACGGCGATGACAATGCCGCCTGTGGTACCGTCGACTGCCAGAGCTGCGCGCGCGGCTGTGATATCGAAATGCCGGACGAGGCCAACGTCTACCGCTTCCCACTGGAGAGTGGCGCGCGCAATTACGGGGTGCTGGTGTGCAGCCAGCCCCCGGGGCAGAAGCTGCCGTGGCAACAGGTACAGCACCTGAGTGCGTTTGCCAATGCGCTGACCACCGCCAGCACCTTGCGCGAGCGTGGCGAGCAGGAGCGGCGCGCGGCACTGTTGGATGAGCGCAGCATCATCGCGCGCGAATTGCACGACTCACTGGCGCAGTCGCTGTCGTACCTGAAAATCCAGGTGGCACGCCTCAACCGTTGCAACAAGTCCGAGGACACCAGCCGGGAGGACATCAGCGAAATCATCGAGGAACTAAAGCGCGGCTTGCAGAATTCCTACCGCCAGTTGCGCGAATTGCTCACCACCTTCCGCTTGCAGATTGCCGACGGCGGTCTGCGCGGCGCGCTGCTGAAAGCGATCGAGCACTACCGCGAGCAACACCCGGAAATCGGCATCGAACTGGAGTACAACCTGGCGGAAGTGCCGCTCACTCCGCAGGAGGAAATCCATCTTCTGCAGCTGGTGCGTGAAGCCTCACAGAACGCGGTGTACCACTCCCACGGCGATCACATCAAGATCCGCCTGAACATGGATTTTTACGGTGAGATCCACGTGCACGTGGAGGACAATGGTATCGGTATCGGCGAATCCCCGGAGAAGCGCGATCACTTCGGCATGTCGATCATGCGCGAGCGCGCCCACAGCCTGGCAGGCTCCATCGAAATCTGCCAACGCGCCGAAGGCGGCACCGCGGTGCAGTTTCACTTCACCCCGGACTATGCGCGCGAGCGCAAGCTGCACTGGCATGCCTGACACACCGCAACCCGATCGAGAAGTTCCGTGGATTACCCGACCCTGAAAACCCTGCACATCACTCTGGCGCTGCTCTCCGGCACTGGCCTCGCGCTGCGCATCGGCGCACACCCGGGGAATGCCAATTGGATCAAACATCGCGCCGCGCGCGCGCTGCCACACCTGCTCGATACCGCGCTGCTGGCAAGCGCCATCGGGTTGCTGTGGATGTGGCAGTGGATACCGCTTACCCAGCCCTGGCTGCAGGCGAAGCTGGTGGCGCTGGTGGGATATGTGATGTGCGGGGCTGCGGCGCTACGCAGCTCACCGCAACAGCTGTCACGCTGTCTCGCGTTCACCACCGCGGCGGCGGTGTGTTTCATGTTCATCATTTCCGCAGCCATCAGCAAACGCGTCCTGCCCATTGGCTGACTATTAACCGGCAATCAAATATTTCGTCGTGAACTATTTGATTGTCGCCCTTGAAATACCGGCAAAGATGCGTGGATTTTGTTGTATTTCAGGGCTCGCGTCAGACTGCGGCACATCCTTGTGCCGCAGAAATTACACAAATGGAGTCGCCGATGAACCCGGAGACCAGACCCTCGGCAAAACCGGATACCCGCACCGCAATCCGCCAGATCATCAAACAGGCGCGCGACACGCTGCCGTTCACCATGCCCGCCGCCGAACTCTGCGCCGGTCCCTGCAAGGGCTGTGCGAAAAAACTGCTGGAACTGCTGGATGGGGAAATCGTGGACTGGGAACAGAAACTGGACCGCGGTGAAATTCCCACCCTCGGCGACGTCAACAAATTCGGCCGCCTGTGCCAGAAAATCTATCGCGCCATTGCTGCCAACGGGCTGATCAAAACCGCCTGAATCCCTTATTCACGACGCGGCGTTGATAAAAAGCAGCTCCTGCACCGCCGCCTTGCGCTTCCCGCCCACCAGGTCCTGCAGGGTGTAGGCATCCAGGGTGCGAAAAAAATTTTCCATCGCCTCGGCAAACATGGCCTTCAACTGGCAGGCCGGGGTAATCGCGCACTGGTTGTCGCTGCCGAAGCATTCCACCAGTTTGCTGCCCTGCTCAAAGGTCCGTACCAACGACCCGATATTGATGGTGTCTGTATCCGCATTCAGGCGGAGCCCGCCGTTTTTTCCGCGAACCGCCAATAGATAGCCCCGGGCATTGAGGTCCTGGACGATCTTCATCAGGTGGTTTTTGGAAATGTCGTAACTCTTGGCTATTTCACCAATAGTGCAGAGTTTGCCGTCGTTGGCGGCCAGGTAGATCAGTACACGCAGTGAGTAATCGGTGTAACGGGTAATGTGCATAAGTGTCTCTGCCCGGAATTTTCTGATCCGGGTTATTTCCGTTCCTGAGGCGAAGTGCCCAATCCAGATTCAATGGTCGTGGGGAGGCGCCAGATAAAACCCAGCACCGCGCAAAACAGTAACGCCACCCCCAGCAAGAGCAGCGGACGGACTCCGAGCGCCAGACAACACCAGGCCAATATCACGTAAAGGTGCCGGTAGCGCGGGGTCGCCAGCGTCGATGCCCGGTGCCGATCTGGCGTGTCGCGCTTTCTGTTCATCGCATACCCACAAATAGCCGCCAACAAAACATGTATTTATTTTACATCTTTAAACCACAGGCGTACACTCGCACAAAAAGATGCAAATTAAATACATCTTTTTTGAGGACTGACGGCCATCTCCCGCAACCTTCCACCCACCGCGCCCCGCGGCGCACAAGGAGAAAGTATGGATCTACTGGATATCCCCATCGCCACACTCGCCCGGGAGCTGCCCGGCGCCACGGCGCTGTTCAATCGTCACAACCTTTCCTCCTGCTGCGGCGGGAACAAGACCCTGCGCGGGATATTTGCCGGTGATACCCCCCGTCTCGATCGGGACCAACTACTGGGCGAGCTGCATACCCTGATCGCCCAGCCGGTGGCCGAGCGCGACGAAAAAAACTGGCACGAGGCCGACGACCACGAGCTGATCGAACACCTGTTGCAGCGCTACCACGAAGTGCACCGCCGGCAACTGCGGGACCTGGTGCACCTCGCGCAAAAAGTGGAGCACACCCACTTCGAGCACCCCGCCTGCCCCATCGGCCTCGCCGATCACCTGCGCAACATGGCCGTGGAGCTAGAGCAGCACATGCAGAAAGAGGAGCTGATCCTGTTTCCGATGTTGAGTCGCGGCCAGGGTGCCATGGCCGGTGGGCCTATCCGGGTGATGCTGGGTGAACACGACGACCACACCGCGGCCATTGAGCGCATCGACGCACTCACCGACACCATCACTACACCGGACGGTGTCTGCAACAGCTGGCGCGGACTGTACACGGGGCTGCAGGCGTTCAAACGCGATCTGCAAAAACACATCCAACTGGAAAACGACATTCTGTTTGCACGCCACCTGGCGGCATAAGTTCAACCGAACACACAACATGGGTAAGGGGAAATTATGAACAGGTACTACAAACTCTGGTGGACGCTGATTGCGGTACTGGGGGTCACTTTCGGGATCTTGGGGTATGTCGGCAAGGAGGTGTACCGGGTAGCGCCGCCGATTCCGCAGACGGTGGTCTCGGAAAACGGCGCACCACTGATGACAAAAGACAGCATCCTCGACGGCCAGACCGCGTGGCAGTCTGTGGGCGGCATGCAGCTCGGTTCGATCTGGGGACACGGCGCCTATCAGGCACCGGACTGGACGGCCGACTGGTTGCACCGGGAGCTGCTCGCATGGCTGGACCTGGCAGCACAGGATGAATACGGCAGGTCCTACCGCGAACTGGAGCCCGCACAGCAGAATGCGTTGCAGTACCAGCTCAAGCAGGCCTACCGCCACAACAGCTATGACGCGGCCAGCGATACTCTGGTATTGAGCGAGCGCCGGGTAAAAGCGATCGAGACCACGGCCGATTACTACCATCGTCTGTTTGGCAGCGCGCCGGAACTACAGCAGACCCGCAGCAGCTATGCGATGAAGGAGGATACGCTGCCGAGTGCGGAGCGCCGTGAGCGCCTGGGCGAGTTTTTCTTCTGGACCGCCTGGGCGGCCGCCACCGAGCGCACCCCCGGTGAGGCCACCTACACCAATAACTGGCCTCATGAGCCGCTGATCGACAACGTGCCCACGGCAGAAAACGTGGTCTGGTCCATTGTCAGTGTGGTGCTGTTGATCGCCGGGATCGGCGGGCTGGTGTGGGGCTGGGCCTTTATGCGCGGCGAGGATGAAATAGAACCGACCCCGCCACACAGAGATCCGCTCACCACTATCGCGCTGACACCCTCGCAGAAAGCGCTGGGCAAATATCTGTTTATCGTGGTGGCGCTGTTTACCCTGCAGGTCTTTCTCGGCGGTCTCACCGCCCACTACACGGTAGAGGGACAGGGGTTCTACGGCATTGAACTGTCCAAATGGTTCCCCTACAGCCTGGTGCGCACCTGGCATATTCAGGCGGCACTGTTCTGGATCGCCACCGGCTTCCTCGCCGCGGGTCTGTTTCTGGCGCCCATTATCAATGGAGGCCGGGATCCGAAATTCCAGAAGCTCGGTGTCAACATCCTGTTCTGGGCGCTGGTGACGGTGGTTGCAGGCTCCTTTATCGGCAACTATCTGGCCATCGCGCAGATCATGCCGGAGAACTGGAATTTCTGGCTCGGCCACCAGGGTTACGAGTATGTGGATCTCGGCCGCCTGTGGCAGATCGGCAAGTTCACCGGCATCGCCTTCTGGCTGGTGCTGATGTTGCGCGCGATCGTGCCGGCACTGCGCCAGCCCGGCGACAAGCACCTGCTGGTCCTGCTCACTGCCTCTGTCGCCGCCATCGGTCTGTTCTACGGCGCCGGCTTCTTCTATGGCGAGCGCACACATATTTCCATCATGGAGTACTGGCGCTGGTGGATCGTGCACCTGTGGGTAGAAGGCTTCTTTGAAGTGTTCGCCACTGCTGCACTGGCATTCATCTTCTGCAGTATGGGGCTGATATCCAAGCGCATAGCCACTATCGCCTCACTGGCTTCCGCCTCACTGTTTATGCTCGGCGGCGTACCCGGCACCTTCCACCACCTGTATTTCTCCGGCACCACCACACCTGTAATGGCGGTGGGCGCGACCTTCAGTGCGCTGGAAGTGGTGCCCCTGATCGTGCTCGGTTACGAGGCCTGGGAGCACTACCGCCTGCAACACCGCGTGGAGTGGATGCAGCGGTTGAAGTGGCCGCTCATGTTCTTCGTCGCCGTGGCCTTCTGGAACATGCTCGGAGCCGGCGTGCTGGGCTTCTCCATTAACCCGCCGATCTCGCTGTACTACGTGCAGGGGCTGAACACCACCGCCACCCACGCACACGCGGCGCTGTTCGGAGTCTACGGATTCCTCGCCCTCGGTTTTGTACTGCTGATACTGCGTTATATCCGCCCACATCTGGAATTCGGCGAACAGCTGATGAAAACCGCGTTCTGGTGGATGAATATAGGCCTCGGCATGATGCTGTTCACCAGCCTGTTGCCGGTGGGTATCATCCAGTTTGTTGCCAGCGCTTCAGAAGGTCTGTGGTATGCGCGCAGCGAAGGATTCATGCAGGGCGACCTGCTACAGACGCTGCGCTGGATACGTACCATCGGTGATGTGGTGTTTATCATCGGTGCACTGGCGGTAAGCTGGCAGGTGGTGAAAGGATTGCTCAATATCGGCGTCCAGCCGCCGGTAGTTTCAAACGACGTCCAAGCCTCTAATATCCTGTAAATACGGATTACCATCACAGCCCCGTGGAGACCCGGGGCTGTCACTCACAGGACTTGCTGCACCGATAGAATATCCGTGCAGCTTTTTTTTGCGTGATCGTTCAGGCGCTGTGGCGCATCAGCAGGGTGAAACCACTGCCTGATGTCGGCAATGCATGTGGCAGTGGCAGCCGTACCTGGTGGCCGGAACCGGGAGCGACAATCAGCGATTCGCCGCTGTGACTTTGCAGCTGCTGCAGGCGAAAGCGGTAATTGCCCGCGGGAGAAATCAGCTCCAGTTCATCCCCCAGTTCAAACCGGTTTTTAACCGCCACGGTTATCCAGCCGTCGCGCACCTCCAGCGCCTCCCCCACAAACTGTTGTCTGGGGTTAGTGGATACGCCCTTTTCGTAATTCTGGAATTCACCCGGCAGGTGACGGCGATAAAAGCCCTCCGTATAACCGCGGTTGGCCAGGTGCTCGAGGTCTTCCATCAGGGAAAAATCGAATGGCAGACCGGCGATGGCATCGTCGATAGCGCGACGGTAGACCTGCGCAGTGCGCGCTACGTAGTAGTGGGATTTGGTGCGGCCTTCAATTTTCAGCGAGTGAACCCCCATATCGACCAGGCGCTGTACATGTTGTACCGCACGCAGGTCTCTGGAATTCATGATGTAGGTACCGTGTGCATCCTCGTACACCGGAATCAGCTCTTCGGGGCGATTCTTTTCCTGCAACAGCACTGGGGCGGGATCGGTGTTGGGCGGCTGCGCGACGACGAGGTCGCCAGTCTCGGTCTCCCGCGCCGAGTGGGCGTTGTATTCCCAGCGGCAGGCATTGGTGCAGGCGCCCTGGTTTGCATCCCGGTGATTAATATAACCGGACAGCAGGCAGCGCCCGGAATAGGCCATGCACAATGCGCCGTGCACAAAGACTTCCAGCTCCATCTCCGGGCAGCGCATGCGGATCTCCTCAATCTCGTCGAGAGACAGCTCCCGCGACAGGATCACCCGCGTCAGCCCCTGGCGCTGCCAGAATTTTACCGTCGCCCAATTGACCGCGTTCGCCTGCACCGACAGGTGCACCGGCATGTCCGGCCAGCGCTCGCGCACCAGCAGGATCAGCCCGGGATCGGACATGATCAGCGCATCCGGGCCCATGGCGACCACCGGTTCCATGTCCCGCAGGTAGCTGCGCAGCTTGTCATTGTGCGGCGCCACGTTGCTGGCCACATAGATTTTCCTGCCCAGGGCGTGAGCCTCATCAATCGCCGCGGCGAGATTCTGCGGGCGGTTGAATTCGTTGTTTCGCACTCGCAGGCTGTAGCGCGGCTGCCCCACATACACCGCGTCGGCACCGTAGGCGAAGGCAAAACGCAGGCTTTTGAGGGTGCCGGCGGGGGAGAGAAGCTCCGTCATCCCGGTTGCCCATCGGTGCGCGGCGCCAGCAGCATGGGGCCGTAACGCCAAAGGAAGATGCCGTACCCCAGCAGCCACAGGGCGGTGGAAAGCCAGTAGGCCACCATTGCCGGCGCCAGCAGTACCCGCGCCAACACCGCCGCCAGCAACAGCACAAACGCCAGGGCGGTGGCGGATGGCGGTTGCATTGGCGAACGCCCGGTGTGCCCGAGGGTGACGCGACAGATCATCGACAGGATCACGCTACCAATGCCGCCCACCGCCATGGTGTGAATTGCAGCGCTCTCCAGCAGAAACATGTTGACCGGCAACAGCCCACACCAGGCGACGCCCAACAGCAGAAGCCCGCACACCAGTGACCAGTACCCGATATGCAGTGACCACAGCATCGGCTCGCGCCAGATCAATGCCACCCGCCAGCGCGCGCAGCGCAGTATCTGGATAAGCCCCAACACCAGTGCCGCGCACCCCGCCCAGGCTTTCGGCAACGACAGTGCCACCGCCAGTAGCAGGGCAATGCACAGGCCGTGGCCGGCGAATTCGAGCCACGTCCATTTGGCCCGCGCCGTTTCCCCAAAGCGGCGCGCAGTAAAAAACGGAATCACCCGGCCGCCGAACACCAACACCATGGAAGTCACCAGCAGCAGCGCCAGCACGGCCACCGAATGCGATTGCGTCTGCGCCAGTGCATGCCATGCGGACAGCCCGGCGAATGCGAGCAGCGCGGGGATCAGGAACAGATTGCGCCACTGGCGCACGGCGATCACCCGGCGCCCCACCGCCCAGGCGGCACCGGCAAAAAACGCCAGTTCCGCCGCCACTGGCAGCCACAGCGGCACCGCCCAGATCAGATACCCCAGCCTCGCCAGCAGCCAGCAACTGCTCAGGCCGACCAGCGCGCGCCCGCTTGGTGAACGCAATCCAGTCCAGGTCTGACTGGCGGTGCACACAAAACCCACCACCACCGCGCCGGCAAAACCGAACAGCATTTCATGTGCGTGCCACTGCGGGCTCACACGCAAAACGGCGCTACCCTGTCCCAACAGGGTCAGCAGCCAGAGCGCCAGCGCCACACAGCTCCATATCGCGGCCCCAAGAAACAGCGGCCGAAACGGCATGCGCCACAACGGGTCGAGCGCATTCTCCTTCGCCTTGTCGGTGATCTGTAACATCGAACCAGCTCTCCGGAAAAATAAAAAAGGGGGAGATTCCTCTCCCCAAAGACGACACCGTTTAAAACGAGTCAGGGATTGTAGAATTCTCCGTTTTTACGCAGGTAGAACCCCTGGTTCAGTACAATGCACGCTGCGTAAAAAACCGCAAAACCGATCAGCGCGTACTCCGGGGTGGTGGCAGCAATCTGCTCACCCAGCACCTGCGGAATATAGAAAGCGCCATAGGCGGCCACCGCGGAAGTCCACCCCAGCACCGGGCCCGCCTGTTCTTTCGGGAACACCATGGCGATGGTGCGGAAGGTGGAACCATTGCCAATTCCGGTCGCTGCGAACAACAGCAGGAACACCAGGAAAAAAGGCACAAAATATTCTTCCGGGGTCGCCGAAGCGTAGGCCGCCTTCATGTAATAGGCCGCGGCCAGCGCGCACAGGGTTATCACCACCGCGCACACCTGAGTCACCAGCGCACCGCCGAGACGGTCGGCAATCCAGCCACCCACCGGCCGTACCAGGGCGCCGATGAACGGCGCCATCCACGCGTACATCAGTGCACTGGGGCCGTTGGGGTTGGCGGTGTCGTGGGTCAACACGCCGTCGACCATTACGTGGCTGTATCCGAAGATTACCTTGATCGCGAGGGGAAAGGCCGCAGAGAAACCGATAAAACTGCCAAAAGTCATGGTGTAGATCACACTCATCACCCAGGTGTGTTTGTTGCGGAAAATACCGTACTGACGGTTGAGGCTGCTGCGGATTTCTCCCGGCAGCGCCTTCATGCCATACAGGGTGCCGAGTATCACCAGCACCAGCACCAGCTCCTTGGGAATACCCCAGCCCGATCCGTTGGCGCTTTCCGGCAGCAGCAGCCACAGTCCCAGCACTGCCATCACCAATCCGATCATCAGCATGCCGGTCATCCTGGCAAAACTGCCGAGTGAGCTGCCGATATCCGGCGACACCTCTTCGGTGCGGATGTTGTTCATGCCAAACCAGACCGCAGCGATCAACGGCAGCAACAACAGCAGCCACACGAACCCGGCGTTCTGAATCCAGGCCTCGGTGCCGGCGGGAATCTTGCCAATCAGGGTCCCCGAGCTGTTTACCAGCACCATCGGGTCACCACCGAGCGCGCCAAAGGCGCCAAAGGTCATGAACAGCGGCACGATGATCTGCATGGTGGTCACGCCAAAATTGCCGAGCCCCGCATTCAATCCCAGCGCCAATCCCTGTTTTTCCCGCGGGAAAAAGAAACTGATGTTAGACATGGACGAGGCAAAATTACCTCCGCCAAAACCACTCAGCAGTGCCAGCAACTGGAACATCCACAGCGGGGTGTGCGGATTCTGCAGCGCGAGCCCGGTGCCAAGCGCGGGGATAATCAACAGCGCGGTGGTAAACAGGATGGTGTTGCGCCCGCCGCACAGGCGAATAAAAAAACTGCTGGGAATTCGCAGGGTGGCACCAGTAAGACCCGCAATCGCTGTGAGGGAAAACAATTCCGCCTTGGCGATGGGAAATCCGAGATTGAGCATCTGCACCGTGATGATGCCCCAGTACAACCACACCGCAAATCCGCTCAACAGGCATGGAATGGAAATCCACAGATTGCGATTGGCGATCGTTTTTCCGCTGGATTGCCAGAAGTGGCGATCCTCCGGGGACCAGACATGAATATCGGACACTGTTGCGCCTCCTGGGTGGCAAACCGTTATAGATTCGACTTTGGCAGCTCGCCCCGCCGCGCTCAATTACCATCAGTAAGTACCTATTTTTCTCCCAGCATTTTTCCGCTCATGCACTTGCCGGGACGCCCGGCTTCCGCGCCATGCAAACCGCCCGGTCATGTCGCCCGATGCAAACAAAAGCACCGCCACTTACCCTGACGACACCACGGCGGCAACGGAATACCCCATTGGGGTTAGCTGCAATTTTGTGCCAACCGCTGTGATACCATGCACCCATCACTGATTCGCATACATCCGGTAGTCGACAGGGATCTGATACAGGGAAAAAGCCATGCCCTCAACTGCACGCGTAATGATGGTCGATGACCACCCCCTGTTTCGCAAAGGGCTGGTGCAGCTCATCAGCCTGGAACCGAAACTGGAACTGGTGGGCGAAGCCTGCAGCGGCGAAAGCGCACTGGCGCTGGTAGCAGAGTGCGACCCCGACATCATCCTGCTGGATCTCAACATGCGCGGCATGGACGGCCTCGACACCCTGCGCGCAATGCGCGCCGCCGACGTTACCGCACGCATCGTGATGCTCACGGTTTCCGACAACAACGCCGATGTGGTCGCCTGCATCCGCGCAGGGGCCGATGGCTACCTGCTGAAGGATATGGACCCGGAAGAAATCCTCGACCAGATCCTCGCCGCGACCCACGGCAAGCTCGCCATCAGCCAGCGCCTCACCGAAATTCTCGCCACCGCCCTGCGCAAACCCGACCGGACCGGTGCCGATCTGCTGTCCACACTTACCAGTCGCGAACTGGAAATCCTGCAGCTGATTGCCGACGGTCTCAGCAACAAACTGATCGCCCGCGAACTCGGCATCTCCGACGCCACCGTCAAGGTGCATGTAAAACACCTGTTGAAAAAACTGGGCATGCGCTCGCGTGTGGAAGCGGCGGTATGGATGGTGAATCAGAAGCGCAACCAGGGCGCCCACTGACAGCAATCGCTGCGACAACAATATGTTTCGCGAGGTAATCTTCCATGATGGACTGCTGTAGCCAGCCCGGACTGATGCCCATAGAGACGGCGCGCAGCCGCCTGCTTGCGGAAATCAAACCGGTAGCGGGAGTGGAGACTGTTTCGCTGAAAAATGCCGTCGGCAGGATTCTGGCCGTTGGTGTGCGCTCCGCCGTCGACCTGCCGCCCTGTGATAACTCGGCGATGGACGGCTACGCGCTGCATAGCACCGACCTGGATGCGCAGGCGCCGCTACGGCAGATCGGCAAATCGTTCGCCGGTGCGCCGTTTACCGGTGAAGTGTTGCCGGGAACCTGCGTGCGTATCATGACTGGCGCGGTGCTGCCCGCGGGTACCGATGCGGTAGTGATGCAGGAACATGTCAGCGCAGACGGCGATGACATTCATATTCACGGCGCGGTGCGCCGCGGTGCGCATATCCGCCGCCGCGGCGAGGACGTGTCCGCAGGCGAGATACTGCTCGGCGCAGGCGTGCGTATTTCAGTGCCGCATATTGCGCTGTTGGCCGCCGCCGGCATCGCTACGCTGAACGTGGTACGACGCCCCAAAATAGGCGTTTTCTCCAGCGGCGATGAACTCAGGCAGCCCGGAGATTCCCTTGGTAAGGGTGACATATACGACAGCAATCGCACCGCCCTATTGGCTGCGTTATCCGAACTGAAACTCGACATACTCGACCTGGGCATACTCCCGGATGATAAAAACGTTATCCGGGAAAAGCTCGCGCAGGCCGCCCGCGAGGCGGACGCCATCGTCACCTCGGGTGGCGTGTCCGTGGGCGAAGCGGATTACACCCGGGAAGTACTCGAGGAAATGGGAGAAATCGGATTCTGGAAGGTTGCCATGAAACCCGGGAAACCCTTTGCCTTTGGGCGACTGGCCGGTATCCCATTTTTTGGCCTGCCGGGAAATCCGGTATCAGCGCTGGTGACGTTCTACCAACTGGTGGTACCCGCGTTGGAAACGATGCAGGGGGGAAGCTGGTCCGGTGCGCCGACTCTGCGGGCGAAACTGCTCAAACCGGTGGAAAAAAAGCCGGGGCGAACCGACTTCCAGCGCGGTTTTTATTGCAACGATCCAACCACCGGTTTGTGCGTCGAGCCGATGGGTACACAGAGCAGCCACATTCTCTCCGGCTTGGCCGCCGCCAACTGCTTTATTGTGTTGGAGCAGGACAGCGGCTCAGTGGAAACCGGCGACCTGGTCACCATCGAACCCCTCCGCCCCCCACTTGGCGGTTAACGCAATCTCGCCCAGATTCCGAATCGCCGTATTTCGAACAGCCCCGGCCTTTTCGGTGCGCCACACATTGCGGCTTTGTGTCATCGCGGTAAATTCCCGGTTGTTTCGAGCGGCCCACTATAAAAGATCCAGCAGTATTTCTGGAGCCAGCCGCATCGCCTGCCCCGGCATCATTCGAGGGACTGTCACAGCCCGGTCACAAGGCCGTATCAATTCACCACTAACATCCGGCTTTTGGCACCACTCACGATAAAAGCTGGAGTTATCATGAACCATCCGTTGAAGGGATCATTCCCCCTGTCCATCCTGGCAACACTGGTTGCCGCAGCGGCACTGCCGCTGCAGGCACAAACCGCACCGGAAAATCTTGAAGAAGTGATCGTCACCGCGCAGAAGCGCGCGCAATCCATTGTGGATGTGCCCGTGACCATCAGCAGCCTGGACGGAGATACTCTGGAGGCACTGGGCATCGATCGCTTCGACACCCTGTCCGACATGGTACCGGGACTCGTGGTACAGCAGCAGAGCGTGAATAACAATGGTTATGTGATCCGCGGTATCACCTCCGATGACGGCAGTGCACCCGGTGCGGCGCGGGTATCGGTGTACCTGAACGGGACCGATGTATCCCGCTCGCGCGCCTCTTATTTCGAGGTGTACGACATGGAGCGCGTGGAGGTGGTGAAGGGCCCGCAGGCAACGCTGTTCGGCACCGCCGCCTCCATCGGTGCCATGAGCTTTATCACCGCCAAACCGCAGCAGGACTTTGCCTCTTCGCTGACCGTGGGCGCGGGTAATTATGATATGCGCAAGCTTGAGGGTATGGTCACCGGCGGCAATAAAATGCTGCAAGGCCGGCTGGCGTTCACCACCCGCGAGCGCGCGGGTTATGTTGAAAATACCAGTGGCGAAGCGGACTTGAACGGCTACGAGCGCGAGGCGTTCCGTCCGAGCCTGCGCATCACCCCCAGTGAAGACCTGACCATCGATCTGGTTTACAACTACGACAAGGCGACAGACCCCGGCACTGCCTTTGTCAGCCGCGAGCTGCTGTTTACCGACGACGCCGCGCTGAGTGTGCCCGACAACAACGTGCTGGGCATGAACGACGTGGGCGTGGACCGCACGGTAAAAGACTTCAATGCGACCGTGAGCTGGGATATCAACGACCAGTTGGTGCTCACCTATATCGGCGCACAGCGGGATTACGATTCCCTGGAAGCATTCGACGCGGATGGCACCGGGTTTGAAATGCTGAATTTTTCCGAGGACGCCAGCGGCGACCAGACCAGCCACGAACTGCGCCTGAATTTCAGCGGTGAGCGTATCAACGGTTTTGTCGGTGCCAGCTACTTTGAAGAGAGCGCCGACCAGTTTGTGGGCTTCGCCAGTGAAGAGGGCACCTTCCTCAGCTGCGCCGGTGCACTGGCCGCTGCCGACATCGCCAGTTGCAACACCGACGCCACCGCGCTGCTGACCGGCGGTGCCATTGCCGCGCTGCCCTATGAAAGCCACTTTGCCAACAGCGCCGACAACAGCAACCTCAGCCTGTTTGCGGATATCGCCTACCAGGTAACCCCAAATCTGGAAGCCACGGTGGGCGCGAGACTGGTTAAGGAAGAGCGCGAGTCCGGTTATTACAGTGCCCTGCCGAATTCCGCGATCCTGGCGTCCCAGGGTATCAACAGCGACCTCTTCTTCGGCTTGATCCCCAATACCGGCGGCGAGGCGCTCAGTGGCGATACCGACAACTCTGCCCTGTTGCCCCGCTTCAACCTGCTCTATGCCCTGAATGACAGCGTCAATGTATACGCGACCGTATCCCGCGGGGAGCGCTCAAAAGTCATCGATATGTCTTCCGGTACCGAAAGTATTCTGCCCTCCGAGGAAATTGACAATTATGAGCTGGGGATCAAGGGACGCTTGGCCAACTCACCACTGGACTATTCCCTGGCGGCTTTCTACCAGAACTACGAAAATTTCCAGGTCAACGTGATCGACCAGGACAGCGGACAGACCCGCACAGAAAACGCCGGCTCCGCCACCAACACAGGTCTTGAAGCCGAACTGCGCTGGTACCCGACGGAGCAATTGCAGCTGGTGGCCAACGCCGCCTGGATCGATGCGGGTATCGACAGCGACGCCGGCAATGGTACTTACGCGGGCAACCAGTTCCGTCTGCAGCCAGAGCTGACCGCCGCCGTGGGTTACGTATACGAAACTCCAATCAGTGGAGCGCTGTTGCTGACCAGCAGCGGCAACTGGAGTTACCGCTCGTCGGTGTACTTCGATATTGCCAACCAGTACGAAGAAGACGCGGTGGACCTGCTGAGCCTGCGCGCGGGCATCGCTGCCAGTGATCGCAACTGGGCGCTGACCCTGGCGGCTACCAATCTGCTGGATGAAGAGTACATCATGGATGCCGGGAATACCGGCGGCTCCTTCGGCTTTCCCACCTATATTGCGGGTGCGCCGCGAATGGTGAGTGTCGAGTTCAACAAACGCTTCGGCGCATTCTGAGCGGCACCTGCAAACAAGAATGCCCGCGCGGTAACGCGCGGGCATTCTTGCTGTAATGAATCCGCTTGTGCGCTGTAGGAGCTTGCTTGCAGGCGAACAGGAGATGCGACACAAACCTTCGCCTGCAAGCAGGCTCCTACAGCGCGCCCGTTTATTCCTAAGTATTTTGCAGCAGACTGTGATTAACCCTGTGGCTGCCTGCCTCCGCGAACTCGATGCTGTCGATATTGTCCACGTACTTCCACTCCGCCTCAATGCCATCGCGACGGAATGTAAGCGACATATAACCGCGCTGGTGCAAATTGCAGTATTGCAGGCCATCCACCAGTAGCGACATGCCATCGGCTAGTTCCCGCGCCGCCTGCTCGTCGAGTTTGAGATAGGTTTCCATCCCTGGCGAGGTCACACTGGGGGTAGCGAATTCCAACCCCACCATGTGCCCATCGCCGTCTTTTAGGTGGTTAAACCACGCGTTATGGGTATCCCCGGCCACCACCACGATGTTTTTGTTCAGCGCGCGCATGTGCCGGTACAGTTCTTCGCGCTCCGCGGCGTAACCGTCCCAGGCATCGAGATTGTATGGCACCTGCCGCTGCAGCCTTGCCAACTGCGCAGGAGTCAGGGATTCGCCGCGCAGGCTCGCGGCTTTGAGACGGATCAACTCCCCGGTGAGATTTTCATTTCCGCCCCGGTAAAAGCTGGTCATCAGTTCCACCGGCAGATGCATTTTCCCCATCAGGACCTGCTGGCCGAGCAATTGCCAGTGTGCGCCGGATTCGCTGAGAGTCTGCTGCAACCATTCGCGCTGGCTTTTTCCAAGCAGGGTGCGCGTCGGGCTGGCCATGTCCGCGGCAAACGTCTCGGCATCGAGATTGCCGCTTTCATCCAGGTAGGAGGAGAACTGCAGTTGCTGGTCGCGGCCAATCACCCGGGTATCCAGCATGTGCAGGTCGAGCAGGTCGCCGAAGCGGAAGCTGCGATAGATCTGCGGGTTGCGCTCTCCCATTGGTGGGCGGATCGGCAGCCACTCGTAATACGCCTGCACCGCGGCCGCGCGACGCGCAAAGAAATCGCCCTCTTCCGCACTGTGGTTTTCCGCCCCGCCTTTCCATGTGTCGTTGGTGATTTCGTGATCATCCCACACGACGATAAACGGTGCTGCCGCGTGCAGTGCCTGCAGGCCGGCGTCGGTGCGGTACAACGCGTAGCGCTTGCGGTAATCCGTGAGGCTGAGGATTTCCCCGTTGTTGTCTGCGGGAAGCGCGCGACCAATTTGCTCGGATTTCTCCGTTGCGTAACCACCCGCGCCGTATTCGTAGATGTAGTCTCCCAGATGCAACACTGCGTCCCAGTCGTCTGCCCGCGCGGCGAGCTGATAGGCATTGAAGTAACCGGCGGGATAATTGGAGCAGGAAAACACAGCGAGCTTGACCTGCTCCACGCCTTCCGCGGGGAGGGTTTTGGTGCGCCCAATCGGGCTCTGCGCACTGCCACCAATAAACCGGTAGTAGTAGCTGGTATCCGGCTCTAGACCGCGCACGTCGATCTTGGCGGTGTAGTCCCGCGCGAGATCGGTCTCCACACTACCACGGCGAACTATCCGTCTGAACTCCGCATCAGCAGCCAGTTCCCAGGTGATTTTCAATGGTCCGCTGGGATTGTTGTCCAGCGGCGTTGCCCGGGTCCACAGGATCACGGCGTCCTGCAACGGATCGCCGCTGGCTACGCCGTAATCGAAGGCGACCTCGGAGGGCAGTTGCGGCCGGGTCATGGCCTGCAATGGCGTGGATACGGCAACACTGCCGGTGGTGGCGAGTATGGCTTTGAGAAAACGGCGGCGAGCGGAGCTGGTCACGTTGGCGGTTCCCTTTCATGGAATTTGGTGCCTCACCGTAGCGCACTTTTGTGACAGAACGGGAACAGAAACGCGGCTTCTGTGCCGCGCCCATCAGTGCTTCTGGAATGCAGACCTGCGTTATGGATTTTGCAGGGACTGCGCCACCGCCGCCACCGCATCCATCACCCGCATCAGGTTACCACCCCACAGCGCCGCGATGTCCTCTTTGCTGTATCCGCGGGCGAGAAGTTCCTGCGTCACTGCCGGAGTTTCGGAAGCGTCGTTCCAGCCGGATACACCGCCGCCGCCGTCAAAATCCGAGCTGATGCCCACATGCTCGATACCGATTTTTTTCACCAGATAGTCGATGTGATCGACGAAGTCTTTGACATTTACCGGCGGTACCAGAGGGTCAACTTCCCTCTCAACCAAGGGTGCTACCTGGGTGCGCAGTTTCATAAAGCCATGTATATATTCGTGGCGGGCATCGTGGTCCAGCTTTTTGACTTCGTTCCAGTCGAGGATCTTGAAGCCGGTTTTTCCCGCCTCCCGGGCCATTACTTCCATGGCTTTTTCTTTCCACGCAGCGTCCTTGTTGCTGTCGAGATAGGAGGAAAATGCCACCGCCTGCACTACCCCTCCATTTTTTCTGATTGCCAGCAGCTCTTCGTCATCGAGGTTGCGGCTGACATCATTGAGCGCGCGTGCGGAAGAGTGCGACGCTATCACCGGTGCTTTGGTCAGACGCAGGGTTTCCATGTTTGCGGCTTTCGACGGGTGCGAAAGGTCGATAATGATACCCACCCGGTTCATTTCCTTTATCAGATCCCGTCCCAGATCGCTCAAACCACCATGCAACCACTCATCATTTTCCTCACCGGTGTTGGAGTCAGCGAACTGGCTGTGACCATTGTGTGCCAGCGACATATAACGTGCGCCGTGGTCGTAAAAGTTCTGTACCAGGCTCAGGTCGGTACCTAGTGGATAGGCGTTTTCCACACCAATCAGCGCCGCCAGTTTGCCTTCGGCATTCAGCGTCCGCACCTCATGAGAAGTGGTAGCGAAGCCGATTCTTCCGGGGGCAATTTCCTCGGTCAGGCGGTGCACCGCATCGAACTTGGCCAGCGCATTGTCCAGTGCTTTCGCATAGCCCGCGTCATTCAGTTCCCCCTGGCCGGTGTACACGCTAAACCAGATTGCATCCAGCCCGCCCTGCTCCGCCTTCTGCAGATCGACCTGGGTGCCAAGATCGCGAGTGTAATTGCGCGTGGCGGTAAAGTTGGCCACGTCGATGTCCACATGGGTATCCATGGTGAGCAGGCTGTCGTGCAGCTGCAACGTGTCCTGATCGACCTTCGTTTTACCAAGTACACCGCCGGCACTACCAGCGAGCACAGCACTGAGCGCCAGACTAAGCAGATTATTTTTGTACATCGTATTTACTTCCGATTAGAAATTGTAGGTAACGGTGGCCTGGAAAGTGCGCGGACTCAGTGGACGATAATAGGGAGATCCCGCATACACGAACGACAGTGCTTCAGTGTTGAATACGTTATCGAGGTTCATACGCAGACTGGTATTACTGAATCCGAATTCATCCCCAGTGATATCCACGTAGGCACTGGCCACGGTGTAGTCGTCCATCTCAAATTGCTGGGCATAATCCGCGTAGCGCGTGCCGGTATATTTCACAGAGAAGTTAGCCACCATCCACAGCGTGGGCTCCCATGTGATGCCACCGGTAAACAGCCATTCCGGGCTATCCGCCAGCAGGCTGCCCGCGGGGTTACTGCCAAATCCATCGGATAGCTCCGCGTGGTTGTAACTCAGGTTGGCGTTAAAGTAGAGCTGTTCCTCAAATATCGCTGGCATATACACGCCGGACAGCTCCATACCCCAGGCGGTGGTCTCACCCGCATTCACATAAAAGGACTCCGGTTCTCCAGTGGCGGGGTTCAGGATATTGCCGACCACCAGTCGATTGTCGAAAGTGGTGTAGTACGCAGATAGTGCGCCGTTGTATTGAGCGCGACTGGTGCGGAAACCGAACTCGATATTTTCCGCAGTCTCTCCCGCCGGTGCCGGTGCCTTAAAACTAGTGGCCACGGAGAAGATATCGTCTGCGCCTTTCGGCAGCGCGAAGCTCTCGGACCACGAAGCGAAGAACTGGTCGGTGTCATTCAGGTTGTACACGGCACCAATCATGGGCAGAAAACTGTCGGAATATTCCGCTGTGATCGATTGCGGACCGTACCCGGGGGCACCGTCTATCTCGTAGTCAGCGTAATCGCGGTAACCATCGAGACGGTAATCGATAGCCAGTGCTTTTGCGCCCACCTCAATGTTGAGGCGATCATCCAGCAGTGCGATGGTGTCCTTGAGATACAGCTGCACAGTTTCGCGTACGCTGGTGTAGTTGCGACGATAATACGCGACTTCATCCCAGATCACTGTGCCATCGGCACTGCCGCCGATCTTGTTGTAACGCAGCTGGGTGCGGTTGTAGGTTTCGTCTTCGTACCAGCCTCCAAAGCTGAGGGTGTGCTGGCCGAGGTACCAGTCGATACCGGTAACGAAACCCTGGCGCTCGCCACCCACACCGGAGTAACCGTATTGCACGCCGCGAGGATGAATCACGTCCAGCCCTGCGGCAGCCTGTTCCTGGTAGATGGACAGGGAATTGGTGTAACTGTCCGGGGATACACCGAAGCCATCCTTGTCTTCCAGATACCAGATGCTGTTGAGATATATATCCTGGCCGAGATCAGTGGACAGTGACAGGGAATAGAGTTTGTCCTTGCGTATGTTCACCCGGTCTTCGTAGTAGGAAGTACAGTTGCCACCGGTATTGACCGGGGTGAAGTCCTGATCGTCGATAGTGCCGTCGCCGTTGTAGTCGTACACGCCGGGTTGCGGGTTGATACAGCCTTCCGGCAATGCGCCTTCGTAGGCGTAATAGTAATCCGCATCGAACTGAGCTTCGGTACCGGAGGGCGAGTCGTAATCGTGGAAATCGTTGCTGACCAGCGCCGCCTGAATGTAGGTGTCTTCATCGAACTCGTAACGCGCCTTGCCCTCGATATGTTCGCGGTCGATGGTACCGGGGCCACGCCACAGGTCGCTGTCGGTTTTGGAACGGCTCAGGTAAGCGCTGAAACCGTTGATATCACCGGTGTCCAGCCGCAGGAAACTGCGCAGCAGATTGTCGTCACCGCCGGTCAGCGACACCACGCCGCCGGCCTCTTTGTCGGGTTCGGTGGTGCTGTAGGAGACAATGGGACCGAGGGAGGAGTAACTCGGCATGGAGACGTCGCCGGCACCTGGTGAGGCAAGTACCGATCCCAGGTTTTCATTGTCTACGTAGCGGAAAATCGGGCTGCCGCCAAAGGCGTCGGAGCGGCCCATGGGTACGCCGTCCAGCACAAAGCCAATTTGGGACAGGCTGAATGCGCGCACTTGCACCGAGTTGCCGAATTCATACAGACCAAGCGCACCGTCGGTTTGTACATTGAATCCAGGCAGGCTTTCCAGCATTTTCAGACCCGAAATGCCCGCCGGCGCAGACAGCAGTTCGTCGCGCGTCACGCCCACGGTCTGACTCACTTCATTTTCACCAATGGCCAGATCCGCCTGTGAAGTGCGCCGCGCTTGCACCACCACCTCCTCCATCTGCCCGGCCTCCGCCTTCGCCTCCTGCGCCACGGTCGGCAGCGCCCCCAGCGCACCACTCAGGGCCACTGCAGATATTGATACCGATACCGCCGGATGGATTCTTCGTGTCATTTCCCCGCCCTCTTTTGTGCTGTTGTGTAAAGAGGGCGTAGCAACATGCATGCCACGAAAAACAGGAAAGTGCGGCGTTTGCGTTCAGCCGCCCGCGCAGACAAGAGGAATTTTTTGCCCGACTCTCATTATTTTCTATCGTCAGGCGCCAACTGCCATCAGATATTCAGGCCTTCAAACATCAACGAGCGGTGCGCCGCGACCCCTGCCATGGCACCGTCTGCCATGGCAAAGGTGACATTGCCCGCGGCGCGCGCGGAATCACCACAGGCAAACACACCGGCTATGGATGTCGCCTGCATAGCGTCGGTCTGGATAACGGCGCCCATCGGTGTTTCCTCGAATGCGCAGCCGAGCTGGTCTGCCAGTGGGCGTGGGTGCCGAAGCTGTGTTGCAACAAACAGTCCAGACAGCTCGATGATGCGACCGTCCTGCAGGTTAACGGCGGCACGCCCGCCGGTAATTTTTTCAACCGGCGTTCGCTCCACCGTGACGTTGCGCTGGACCAGCTGACGCAACTGATCCGCGCTCGGCTCAAAGGCGCCATTGATAAAGAAAGTGGTGGGCCCCCAGTCCGGGAGTATCAACGCTTGGTGCATAGAAATTTCACCCACCGCGAGAACGCCAAGCGGTGCCTCGTCCAGTTCGTATCCGTGGCAGTAAGGACAGTGG
Organism: Microbulbifer sp. SH-1; assembly: GCF_011326135.1. NCBI lineage: Bacteria > Pseudomonadati > Pseudomonadota > Gammaproteobacteria > Cellvibrionales > Microbulbiferaceae > Microbulbifer > Microbulbifer sp. SH-1. The sequence goes on from NZ_CP046948.1 coordinate 3,207,846, forward strand.
AATACTGCTCTGCCCCAGCGCTCCCGCAGGCCAGGAATATTCGGGAGCTCATCACTGACGCCAGTGGCGAGTATCACACGCGATGCGTGGTAGACCTCCCCCTGCTGTGTCTGCAACTGAAAATCATCAGCGGTTTTTTCTATCGACTCCACCGTGGCTTCCACACAGGTGACGTTGGGATAACGCAACAACTGGGCGCGACCATCCGCAGCGATCTCCGCCGGTGGGCGACCGTCCTGACCGAGAATGCCATAGGCATGGGCCGCAAATCGGTTGCGCCGCTGCCCGGCATCCACCACCAGTACTTTGCGGCGACCGCGGGCCAATTGCAGGGCCGCGGTCATACCGGCATAGCTACCACCGATAACAGCGACATCAAATGGGGACATTGGAGCACCTCCAGTTACTGAAAGAGTTGGGAGTCAGGATGTATGGTCGGACCCGGTGCACACCTGCATCCGCTGATGGAAGTCGCGGCTTAGGGACGCCAGGGTGATCTCGCGGAATCGCGCGAGCAACAGCGCTTCCGCCGCGTTGAAGGCCTCCCCCATGGCGTTGTTCACCGCCTGCTCTACCAGGCAGCCCGGCGCTTCGGTGCGGTGCCCGAGGGCGAGTACCCCGGGAGAGCCAAGGGCGATGTGAATGTCGTACAGGGTGACGCTTTCCAGGTCTTTTGCCAGCCGCCAGCCGCCGCCGTGCCCCTTTTCCGAACGCACCAGTCCCTGATTGCGCAGGCCCGCCAGAATCCGCCGGATCACCACCGGGTTGGTCTGCATCATGTCCGCCAGTGACTCGGAAGTTGCCGGCCCGTCGATCTCGGCCATATGCAGGAGCACGTGCAATACGCCGGATAGTCTGCTGTCTCTTTTCATGTAACTTACAATATTACATGAATTGACACTGCGCAATACCGTACTGCGCCAACCGCGAAAAAGACGCGACGGCCGGAGAGTCACGAATGATCCGGGCAGGTCTGGGAGCCGGGTAGGCCGGGAGTAGGTGGGCGCCCGCGGTCAGAGCGTATCAGCCAGTAGCGCCGCGCCCGAGAATGGCATCAGGGTGGCGCCGAGGAGTGGGAGCCCCCAGAACAGGGGGCTGCCGTTGAGCAACTCGATGGTCAGCTATCGCCCCGTGGCAGATCGAACCAGAGTGCCGTCACGCCGCCCGCGCCAGCTTCCAGTGACAGCGGCTCATCCAGTGTTCCGAGGCCGTCACCGGCGCTGAGGTGGTTGCCATTTGCCTCCACATCCCCCTCAAGCAGGTGTAAATAACCCACGCCTTTTTCCGCACTGAGGGCAAAGCTTGCCCCAGCGGGCAACTGAAGACGGTGCATGCTCGCCTCCTGGTGAACCGTTAGCGAGCCATCGCGACCATCCGGTGTGACCAGCGGGGTGAGCGGTCCACGTTGCGGAATCGCTTTCTGCTCATAGCCCGGTTCCAGACCGCGTTGGTTTGGAATAATCCAGATTTGCAAAAACTTCAGCGGGTCGGTCTTTGAGTCGTTGTACTCCGAGTGGGTCACCCCGGTACCTGCGGTCATACGCTGCACGTCACCCGCCGGAACGACAAACTGATTGCCCATGCTGTCTTTGTGGGCAATAGCGCCGGACAGCACGTAGGAAATGATTTCCATATCCCGGTGCCCGTGGGTACCGAACCCCGCACCCGGTGCGACCGTATCGTCATTGATCACCCGCAGGGCGGAAAACCCCATATGTTTCGGATCGTGGTAATGGCCGAAGGAAAAGCTGTGGCGGGATTCCAGCCAGCCAAAGTCTGCTTTGCCGCGCTCGTCGGCACGCCGTAAATAAAGCATTCTGCCCTCCTCACTTGTGGTGGATTGGCGCCACTATACGAGCGGGCGGAGCCGGGAAAAATCGCATTATTCTGGATATATCGTTCGATTTCGGGATTGGGATTCCCGCTGCCGGGTAGCAAACGCAAATTAGGCCCCGTTACCATTGCCGGGGCCCTCTGCCGTTAACTTTTGCTTTTCGCGATGAACCGCTCCATCTGCACTTCCAGCATTTCCATCGGTAGCGCACCGTTGGCAAGTACCGCGTCGTGGAAAGCCCGGATATCAAACTGCTCACCCATTTCCTTTTCCGCGGCTGCCCGCAGTTCGCGAATTTTGATTTCACCCATTTTGTAGGACAGTGCCTGGCCCGGCCATGAGATGTAGCGGTCGACTTCCGCGCGCACGTTCGCTTTGGACAGGGATGTATTATCAGCGAGGAAATCCAACGCCTGTTGGCGGCTCCAACCCTGGGAGTGAATACCGGTATCGATCACCAGGCGTGCAGCGCGCCACATTTCGTAACTGAGCCTGCCGAACTGCTGATAGGCATTTTCGTAAACCCCCATTTCCACGCCGAGACGCTCGCTATACAGGGCCCAGCCCTCGCCAAAGGCGCTCAGGTACAGGTTGCGCCGGAAGTCCGGTACATGCCCCAACTCCTGTGACAATGCGCCCTGCAAGTGGTGGCCCGGAACGGCTTCGTGCAGGGTCAGAGCTACCAGTTCGTATAGCGGGCGCTGGTCGAGAGCGTAGGTATTCACCCAGTAAGCACCACCGCGGGTACCACCGATGGCAGCGGGATTGTAAGACGCCGTGGTGTAGTTTGGGGCGATTTCATCGGGTACCGGCACCACTCCGTACGGAAGGCGCGGCAGCTTGCCAAAAAACTCCGGCAGGCGGTAATCGATCCGCTTGGCGATATACGAGGCCTCACTCAAAAGCTCCCGGGGGGACTTCGCATAAAACTGGGGATCGGTGCGCAGAAACTCGGTAAATTCCTCGAAACCGCCGTCGAACTCGCCCTCTTTATTCAAGCGGGCTATCAGCGCGTCCATCTCTCCGCGAATTCGCTTCACTTCCGCGAGCCCGATGCGATGAATTTCTGACGGGTCCATATCCATCGTCACATAGGTGCGGATTGCATGGCGGTAGTAGTCCTTGCCGCCGGGCAGATCTTCCGCAGCGAGTGAATCGGTGGCCGCATCCATATAATCGCCTTCGAGGAAGGTCGCAACACGATCAAAGGCAGGAACCGCGTAGTTGGCAATGGCTTCTTTACCCTGCTTCTGCAGACGCGTTTTATCTTTCGCGGAAAATGTTTCCGGCAAATTTCTGAAGGGCTCGTAGAGGCTGCTTTTGGCCGGATCATCGTATACCTGAGCGCGTACCGTAGGCGCTATACCCTCAACAACGATCTTTGGCAGCACAAATCCATCTTTTATACCTACGCGCATATTAGCCAGATTCTCATCAAAGTACCGGCCAAAGTCCCGTATGCGCTTTATATAGTCTTCGTAGTCAGTAACCTGCGACATAGTGAGGCCGTTGCTGGCATCCAGTGCAGCATTCCAGAAGCTGTAGAAGGTATTGACCGGGATGCGGTCCAGGTACAACTCGTTCGCCTCTATGGAGTTTTTCAGCACCCAAATCAGCAGATCCCGGTTGACCCGCTCAGACGCGTTCAGCGCATTAGCGTCGATTTGCTGCAGGCGGTCGACAAACTGCCGCTCCGCGTGCAAGCGGCGGGCACGGTCCTTTCCCGACACTCCAGGCAAGCGGTCAGCATAACCCTCCTGCCCCATGCGACTGGCGGTGATGGGGTCCTCGCGCAGGCTGTATCGCCAGTGATCGTCGATCACTGCTTGTAACTGCTGGGCGGCGGTAGCGGCCTGCGCTGCTGGTATCAGCTGCCAACCTGCGACTATGATCAGGAAAAGAGTACGGGCGAACCTCGGTATCATTGAGCATTCCCTCAGTGAATATTCGGTAGTTTGGATACGCGGTGAACCATAGCACGACAGCGGAGACTCCTGCCTGCAAGTAACCCTCCGCCTCGCGGCTTCTACCGCAAAAATATTGAATGGAGTCAGATCGTGAAAGATGTTTGTGTCGGTGCAATACAAATGGTCAGCGGTGATAACGTTTCTGCCAACCTCGCGCGCGCATACGAACTACTCATGCAAGCGGCAGATCATGGCGCGCAACTGGTACTACTGCCGGAAAACTTTGCGCACCTCGCAGACGCAGGCAGCTTTTCCGCGGCCGAGCCATTTGCCCGCGGTGCGGCCAGCCCGGAGCGGCATCCCGTGCAATTCGCCCTGGAACGCTGGTCCCGCGAACTGGGCCTCTGGATCGCCGCCGGTGCCGTTTCCCTGTTGCAGCGCGTCGATGGCACCGAGGTACCCGGAAAGCGCAGCCGCTCCGCTTTTTTACTCTATGACGACTGTGGCGAATGCCGCGCGCGCTACGACAAAATGCATTTGTTCGATGTACAGGTCGCCGATGCGGCCGGTCGTTATACAGAGTCAGCGAGTATTGAACCTGGCAATACCCCAGTGTGTGCCGCTACGCCATGGGCAATCTTGGGACTCAGCATCTGCTTCGACCTGCGCTTTCCCGAACTCTACCGGCAATTGGCAGCGACCGGAGCCGAATTGTTCATGGTCCCCGCCGCCTTCACCCACACCACCGGAGAGGCGCACTGGATGACCTTACTGCGCGCGCGCGATTGAAAACGGCTGCTTCATCATCGCAGCGGCGCAAGGAGGGCAACACTCTCCCAAACGCCGCACTTGGGGGCATTCTGCGATCATAGATCCGTGGGGAGAAATTCTTGCAGAAATGGGAGAGGGAGAAGGTGTAATCACCACGGTGCTGAAGGCGGACAAGCTCAACACGATACGCAGGAACATGCCTTTACTTTCCATGCGCCGTCTGTGAATTACCCCTGTGGATTACAGAGTTTCCCACAGAATTCATGGATATAGCTGGGGATAAGTTTGGGATATTGAGGCTGAAGCCCGTGGTTGCTGGGGTTGGGGAGGCGTTTAAAAAAGCGTCGGTGGTGGATTTGGGTGGTTTTCGGGGTGATCTGAGGAGTGCTCGGGGTGATGGTGTTTTGATTCGGGGGAAGTAGGTGTTTGTGCGTTGGCGGTCAGGGCCTTTTTGGTTTTGATCCGGGCCTGTGCTGGCGGGGAGAGCGATGACCTACAGTGGGTGGCGAGCGGTGCGACGCCCTGCGGGCGCCCCAAGCCCGCACCTTTGGTGCTGCCGGGGTCGCGCACGACCTTTCATATGGCAGCGCGGTGCGCTGCGAGGTCGTGGGAGGAGTTCATCGTATCCAAAATAAAAAAAGGGCCACCCGTTTGGGTGGCCCTTTCTTTTATTTAGAAGCCTGACGATGACCTACTCTCACATGGGGAAACCCCACACTACCATCGGCGATGTTGCGTTTCACTTCTGAGTTCGGCAAGGGATCAGGTGGTTCCACAACTCTATGGTCGTCAGGCAAACTGGCTTGGGTTGGTGCTGGTCTTACGGGCTGTGCCCTGCGCTACCGTTTGATTGTCTGTCTGCCTTCGCTGTATTCAGCGATAACAATCAACCCAAATAAGTCGGCGAAACATTCTGTAGTAATACACCGCAAGTCGATCTCTTGCGAGTAGCTTGCGCGTCTCTCGGTTGCTTTCACAATCCGTTCGTTAGTAACCATCTCTGTTGTATGGTCAAGCCGCACGGGCAATTAGTACTGGTTAGCTCAACGCCTCACAACGCTTCCACACCCAGCCTATCAACGTGGTAGTCTTCCACGGCCCTTTAGGAGACTCGAAGTCTCAGGGAGATCTCATCTTGAAGGAGGCTTCCCGCTTAGATGCTTTCAGCGGTTATCCCGTCCGAACATAGCTACCCGGCAATGCCACTGGCGTGACAACCGGAACACCAGAGGTTCGTTCACTCCGGTCCTCTCGTACTAGGAGCAACTCTTCTCAAATCTCCAACGCCCACGGCAGATAGGGACCGAACTGTCTCACGACGTTCTAAACCCAGCTCGCGTACCACTTTAAATGGCGAACAGCCATACCCTTGGGACCGGCTTCAGCCCCAGGATGTGATGAGCCGACATCGAGGTGCCAAACACCGCCGTCGATGTGAACTCTTGGGCGGTATCAGCCTGTTATCCCCGGAGTACCTTTTATCCGTTGAGCGATGGCCCTTCCATACAGAACCACCGGATCACTATGACCTACTTTCGTACCTGCTCGACATGTCTGTCTCGCAGTCAAGCGCACTTATACCATTATGCTCATTGCATGATTTCCGACCATGCTGAGTGCACCTTCGTACTCCTCCGTTACTCTTTGGGAGGAGACCGCCCCAGTCAAACTACCCACCATACACTGTCCTCGATCCGGATTACGGACCAGAGTTAGAACCTCAAACATACCAGGGTGGTATTTCAAGGATGGCTCCACAAGAACTGGCGTTCCTGCTTCAAAGCCTCCCACCTATCCTACACAAGTAGGCTCAAAGTTCAGTGCAAAGCTATAGTAAAGGTTCACGGGGTCTTTCCGTCTAGCCGCGGGTACACTGCATCTTAACAGCGATTTCAATTTCACTGAGTCTCTGGTGGAGACAGCGTGGCCATCGTTACGCCATTCGTGCAGGTCGGAACTTACCCGACAAGGAATTTCGCTACCTTAGGACCGTTATAGTTACGGCCGCCGTTTACCGGGGCTTCGATCAAGAGCTTCGCTTGCGCTAACCCCATCAATTAACCTTCCGGCACCGGGCAGGCGTCACACCCTATACGTCCACTTACGTGTTTGCAGAGTGCTATGTTTTTAATAAACAGTCGCAGCCACCTGGTCACTTCGACCGGCCTCAGCTTAGGGAGCAAGTCCCATCACCAAAACCGGCGTACCTTCTCCCGAAGTTACGGTACCATTTTGCCTAGTTCCTTCACCAGAGTTCTCTCAAGCGCCTTGGTATTCTCTACCTGACCACCTGTGTCGGTTTAGAGTACGGTTCGCAATTGCCTGAAGCTTAGAAGTTTTTCCTGGAAGCAGGGCATCAACCACTTCGTCTCTAAAAGAGACTCGTCATCAGTTCTCAGCCTTAGGGGACCGGATTTGCCTAATCCCCCAGCCTACGACCTTAAACATGGACAACCAATCGCCATGCTGGCCTAGCCTTCTCCGTCACTCCATCGCAGCAATTGCAAGTACAGGAATATTAACCTGTTTCCCATCGACTACGGCTTTCGCCCTCGCCTTAGGGGCCGACTAACCCTGTCCCGATTAGCGTTGGACAGGAACCCTTGGTCTTCCGGCGGGGAGGTTTTTCACCCCCCTTGTCGT
>NZ_CP046948.1:3220000-4455000 GCF_011326135.1 Microbulbifer sp. SH-1
ACATCAGTGGATCTGTCCAGAAGCTCTCCGGCATTTCCGCACCGCGAGCCTTGCGCACCAGTTCCACGTGATTGACATAGGCGGAACCATCCGCCCAGTGATAGGCCCTCGGCAGCGGCGAGTGGCACAGCGCCTGGTCGAAGGCTTCTCCCTCTATCTCGCCGCGATTCAGCCTCTGCTGCAGGCTTTCCAGCTTTGGGGCGAACTCCGCCCAGTTGTCCAGGGCGGATTGCAATGTGGCCGCGATCTCGCCGGCTTCCGCCATGCGGGTCAGGTCGTCACTGACGACGACGAGCTTGCCATCGCGTCCGTGTTTAAGGCTGGCTAACTTCACTGTGCCTTCCTCTTTGTTTCGATTAAGGAACTAAATCAAGGATCTAGGGGTTTGAATTCTGTGTCGCCGTGCATCCACGCCGCATGACGCGGTGCTTTTTTGGTGCGCGACCACTCTTCCAGCATGTCTTGCGCCACCCGCTTCAGCTCCTTGTGCATACCGGGCTTGGCAGTATTGGCGGCGAGCTCGATACGGTGGCCGTTGGGGTCGAAGAAGTAGATGGATTTAAAGATCGTGTGATCGGTGGGGCCGAGCACATCGACACCGGCCTCCTCAAGCTTCTGCTTCATCGCCAGCAACTCGTCCATGCTCTCCACTTCCAGCGCGATGTGCTGCACCCACTTCGGGGTGTTCTCATCGCGGCCCATGTCCGGGGAGTTGGGCAGCTCGAAAAACGCCAGCACATTGCCCTGGCCCGCATCGAGAAATACGTGCATGTAGGGATCCGGGGCCCCGGTGGAGGGCACCCTGTCTTCAGCGATGGCCAGCTGGAACTCCATGCCTAGAAGATCGCGGTAGAACTTCACCGTCTCTTTGGCATCGCGGCAGCGGTAAGCCACGTGGTGAATACGTTTGATTGCCATAGATGGCCTCCCGATACGCGGCCGTCTCAGGCCGCGTCTTCTTTGCCTTTGCCGCCGATCACACCGCGCTGCAGCTGGTCGCGCTCAATGGATTCGAACAGCGCCTTGAAGTTGCCCTCGCCAAAGCCCTCGTCCTCCTTGCGCTGAATGAACTCAAAGAACACCGGACCCAGCATGTTGGCGGAGAATATCTGCAGCAGCAGACGGGGCTGGCCGCCCTCGGTGGTACCGTCGAGGAGGATACCGCGTGCTTTCAGTTCCGCCGTGGGCTCACCATGGCCCGGCAGACGCTCTTCCAGCATTTCGTAGTAGGTCTCGGGGGGCGGAGTCATGAATTGCATGCCCTGGGCTTTCAGGCGATCCCAGCAGGCCACCAGGTCGTCGCAGGCGAAAGCGATGTGCTGGATGCCCTCGCCGTTGTACTTCATCAGAAATTCTTCAATCTGGCCGCCGCCACCGGCCGCCTCTTCGTTCAGCGGGATGCGGATCTTGCCGTCCGGCGCGGTCATGGCCTTGGACAGCAGCCCGGTGTATTCGCCTTTGATATCGAAATAGCGGATCTCGCGGAAATTGAACAGATCTTCGTAATACTTGGCCCAGTAGTCCATACGGCCGCGATAGACGTTGTGAGTCAGGTGATCCAGGGTGTGGAAACCGCAGCCCTCGGGGTGACGGTCGACACCTTCCAGCCAGTGGAAGTCGATGTCATAGATACTCTCGCCTTCTTTATAGCGATCGATCAGATACAGAGTGGCACCGCCAATACCCTTGATGGCCGGCAGCCGCAGCTCCATCGGACCCGTTGCCACATTTACCGGCTGCGCCCCCTTCTTGAGTGCTTCGTTATACGCGAAGGTGGCGTCCTTCACCCGGAACGCCAGGCCACAAGCGGATGGACCGTGCTCGCGGGCGTAGTAGTCCGCGTGACTCCCCGGTTCATAGTTGGTGATGAAATTGATATCGCCCTGGCGCCACAATTCCACGTCTTTGGTGCGGTGGCGGGCCACTTTGGTGAAGCCCATGGCCGCGAATACGCTTTCCAGGATGCCCTTCTCCGGCGCGGTGAATTCGACAAATTCAAAGCCGTCCAGGCCCATTGGGTTTTCGAACAAATCGGCCATGTGATCCTCCTTATGCGAGATCTTATATAGGACCTGAGGCGCCGCTTGTGGCAGCGAAGGTCGCTTTGGTTTCAGGTGCAACGAATTTAGTTACGCATGTAACCAATGTCAAGGACTGCGCCGCGAGGCTAACTAGTAATAGGACAGGCAAAGGGCAGTGAAGAGGAAATTGGTGACCGAATCGGAGATTGCGGTACCAATCTTACGGGCGGGATTGATCGCTTAACCCCGGGCCGACTGAGCGGCCCGGGCATGTCAGAAAAGATCCGCGTAACGAGAATCAGATCTGGGGTTCGGTCATTTTGCTGAAATCGCCCACACCGGCCTCCTTCAACAGTGAATCCACCAGTGGCGCCATGGCACGGTGCTTGAGAGCGCTGCCGACCAGTGCTTCGGGCAGGCTCTGCCCTTTGGATTCGCCATCGCTGTCGAGGATACCGCGGCTGGCGCGGCCATCGATTCCATTCAGCCCCTCCACAGATATGATCTTCATGCCGTCGATCTTCTCCATTGGGCGCACGCTTTCGCGAATGATGTTCGGCAGTGCATCGTGCAGGCTGAGGATACGCTTGAGCGCGATTTGCGCTTCGCTAAGGCTGTTCATGGCCTCGTTCATCAGGCGTTGACCCTCTGCATCCACAGCGTACTTCTCGCGATCCGCCTCAACCTTGATACGCACGGCTTCCGCCTCAGCCGCTGCCTGCAGTCGCAGCGCCTCGGCCTTGTCTTCAGCGGCCGCCTTTTCCGCTTCCGCGGCCACCTTGATGGCGGTGGCCTGACGCTCGGCTTCTTTCTGCGCCTCGATGATCTCAATGCGCTTATCGCGCTCGGCTACCTCAACATCCTTGGCGGTGCGCACCTGCTCTTCCGCTTTAACGGCTTCAGCGCGAGCGACGTTGGCCTGCTGGTCGGCCAGTGACTGCTCCTTGGATTTTTCCGCAACCGCAATGGCGCGCTCTTGTTCGGCAATTTCAAGGGATTTCTGCTTGGAAATGCGCTGCTCTTCGAGAATGCGCTCGCGCTCAATTTCCTGCTCCTGCAAGCGCTTTTCCTTTTCGATTTCCAACAGACGAGTGGCCTGCTCCGCGGCGATGCGGGACTGATCCACTTCACGCTGCGCCTCGATCTCTGCCTGACGCGCGGCCTTTTCCTGAGCCGCCAGCTCTTTTGCCATATCGGCTTTCTGGGCCGCTTCGCGGTTTTCTATTTCGCGCTGCTGCTCCAGGTGGGCGTAGCGCTTCTCTTTTTCGATCTCCAGACGCTGGCGCTCGGCTTCCAGGTTCTTGGTCTCGATCTGCACTCGTGTTTCCTGCTCGACGTCGTTCACTTCCTTGCGGCGCGCCTCAATGGAGCGCGTCATGCTAGCGAGACCTTCCGCATCGAACACGTTGTCCTGATTGAAAAACTCCTTGCTGGTCTGATCGAGGCCGGTCAGCGACACAGACTCCAGCTCAAGGCCGTTCTTCAACAGATCTTCAGACACCACCTGCTGGACTTTCTGTACAAACTGGCTGCGCTGCTCATGCAGTTCTGCCATCTGCATTTCCGCTGCCACGGAGCGCAAGGCGTCGACAAACTTGCCCTCGATCATATCTTTCAGCGCTTCCGGGTCCAGGGTGCGAATACCCAGGGTCTGCGCGGCATTGGCGATAGCATCGATGTCCGGCTTCACCCGCAGGTAAAATTCCGCAAGCACGTCCACGCGCATACGGTCCTTGGTGATCAACGCATGCTGCTCCTTGCGCGAAACCGCAAGACGCAAGGTATTCATGTTGACCGCGATGATTTCGTGCAGCACCGGAAGCACCAGTGCACCGCCATTCATGATGACCTTCTGTCCACCCATACCGGTGCGCACAAAAGAACGCTCCTTGGAGGCGCGGGTATACAGGCGCGCGAAGATAGTGCCGATAACGATCAGGCCGATAAGCACCGCCCCCGCCATGATCGCAATACTGGAAAGATTCTGAATCACGTAACTTTCTCCAATTTAGTTGTTTTGCGTCAGGTGCTGGCTGGCTGGGCGGATCACCCGGAAACGGGCTCCGCAATCTTCCACCAGCAACACCTTTTCTCCCTGTGAAAAGGTTTCCCCATCATCCGGCTCCACCATTACATAGTGGGTAGTGCCAAATTCGTCGCTGAAGCGCGCTTCCGCCGGTGAGCCGGGCGCGGCCTCGCCGATGGTGATGACCGCCACACGCCCAACAAAGGATTTTCGCCCTACGGCTTCGGTCTCATCGCCCACCGCAAAGCGGCGCAGCAGATTGCCAACAAAACGCACCTGTGGCAGCGCAAGCATGAATACCGGTACTGCGAGCAGCCAGCCGGGCAACAACAGACCGAACAGTGAATCTACAATCATCTGGATCAACAGGCCGGTCACACCGAAGCCCACCAGAAACGCCACCAACAGAATCAACGCCGGTACTTCACCGAAGCGCAACCAGCCGAGTAGCTTGGTGAGCACGCCCCCCGCCTCGGTATCCGGTGTGTCCAGATCTACATCGGGCAAGAGATTGTCGAGCATGTCGGAAATACCGGCACCGATCAGCGTCATCACGCCTTCCAGTACGGCAATCATCAACATCAACACCAGGGCGCCGGTGAACAGCTGATTGCCATCTTGCAGAAAGAACGCCATCAGACCTCCGCCTGGGTTTTAATTTTCGCCAGACGCTCTTTGATACGATTGCTGCGCGAAAGCTCTTCCAGCTCCGCCAGCTTGCTGGTATCGGCGCTCGACTCGGAGGTGGGCACGCCGGCATTTTCCAAAATACGGTTGAACGCACCAGAGGCCTGCTCCACCTTGTTGGCGGTGGTGCGGCTGCTGCCTGTTTGTTCCGCAGTGGTGCCGTTGCTCACGTGCTCGCTGGCCTTGATGAAATCGCGTAGCTGCTCGCGCATCTCGCGCTTTTTGCCCTGCAGCGCACTGATATAGGAACTCAGCTCGGAAATTTCCCGATCACTTTCCGCGATGGCTTTTTCCAGTACCGGAATCTGCGCTTCGATATCCATTTGCTTGGCAATCGCGGCCTCCGCCAGGTCGTCGCGGCCCTGCTGCACCGCCACCTCAATCTGCTCACTGAGCGTTGCATGGCGCGCATTTTCATCGTTCAGCGCCTTGCTGCTCAGATATTTGGCCGCTTCCGCTTTGCCGAGCTGATCGCGCACTTCGGCGATTGCATCGTCGATTTCACGGATCGCCTGCTCCATTACCAGTTGCGGCGTAGCGTTTTCCACTGAGTCCACCAGGGCATTGGCAGAAGCAGAAATGATACGGGAAATGCGTTTTATCAGTCCTTCTTTCATGTTGTTCCTTCCTCGTGTTTGTTGTCAGTCAATCGTTGTATGCAAATATTTTCACACCGGAGCTTTCCGCAGTGTCAGCGCTTGAGTAAATCCGTCAGGCGCTGGCGAATGATGGCCGCCGCCTGCCTATCGATAAGTCGCGGCTCATCCTGCAGCGCCACCAGCAGTATTTTTTCCATGAACGCATCGACTATCGGCAGCGCCTTATGCTCGAGCGCAGGGGCGATCTGCTCCTCGCCAGTACATACCTGGATTGCGGCGGCGCCCTCGGTCACGAGTTCCAGCAGCGCCTCAACCAGCAGGCTGCGCCGGTTTTCGTCAGCGTATCTGGCTTTTACCGGGAGCATGGTTTCGCCGGCGGCAAGGTAGGCGCGGACAAAACTCTCCACACCCACAGACTCCCGCGCCATGGCGATAAGCTCGCGCACCTTTTCGCTCTGGGTTATAGCGCCATTGCGGTCGATGGACATGAGGTAGGTGTAATCGTCCGCGGAAAGGCGCGCCGATATGGATTGTGTCTTGTTAAGCATGGCAATCCCTGACTTGCGATGTATACAAAAGTACACACGATTCCGGGATGCCGTCAATTACACGCGCTTACATCGCAGCAACTTACAGCAAAACCATGAAAGAAAGTCACGAAGGAATGTTGCGGCGAAGCCTTGTCCGCACAAGTGGCAATGAGTACCTGGTAGCCGTTGCCGCCAGCCAGGCTCGGCCTATCCCAGCTGGTATGCTGACACTGGCCTAGTGGTATGAGAGCTGCACGTTAAGAAAACGGATTCGCCAGAACTATCGCTTGGCAAACAAGCGGTCGCCGACAATTTTTACCGGGTTGTCTTGAACCAGAGCCCACGCCCGCGTTTCTCCAATGATCTGCTCTGCCGCATGCCGCCCCTCTGCCAGATTTGGTGGGCGCCGATAGAGGTGGTGCGTGTCGGTGGCAAGTACCGTTGCCAGCCCCTTCTTCAGTAATTTCTCCGCACAGAGGCGCGAGGGCTCGCCAAATTGTCCGACCAGCGCACCGGCGGTCAATTGAAACAGACAGCCCGCTCTGACCAAGGGCTCGATTTGATCGAGATCGCGCAGAACATCCTTGTTGCGTTCGGGATGCGCGATCATCGGGCGAATGTTCCGCTGGGCGAGCCACTCAACCAATTGGGTCACGCCAGCAGGGATATGGCTGTGTGGCATCTCCAGCAGTACAAGCAGATCCCCCTCCCAGTGCCCCAACGCGGGAAGCTGTTGCTTGGAGGCCATATACAAGAGTTCGTCAGAGATCCGCACCTCTGCAGCGAGGGCCAGCTGAACGCCGAGTTCCTCCTCGGCCGCCAGACAAGAAAGGAAGTCCCGGAAAGCCAGCTCGAGCGAATGGGAAGTGTTCAAGTAGCGCCCGGGATGGATATGTGGCGTAACCACAATATGGGTAATACCATTTGCCGCCGAAGCCCGGATAAGTTCCAGGCTCTGGGCAAATGACCTGGGGCCGTCGTCGATTCCAGGGAGGATATGGCTATGCAGGTCGATCATGAATACTGTATGTCCGTAAAGCCGCAGGTATCGGTATCAACTGCAAGGGCGCATAACGCGGGCGAGCGGGTCAATCACCCCCCACCGGAATGCGAAATAATCGCGACTAAAACATTCGCCACTAAGAGTACTCGGGATAGTATCCATAATACTGATCGGAATAGGCGCTCTTGCGATCCATGGTCACACTGTTGAGAATGACTCCTTCCGGCTTGACACCAAGACTGAGTAGACGGGAAATGGCTGCTCGAATGATACCCATGCGGGTGTCTTCGGCCCGCACTACATAGAGCAGCGAACAGACATACCTGGAAATTACCAGCACATCGCTTACCGCCTGGACAGGCGGTGTATCAATAAGGATGCGGTCATACTTGGTCCGCAACTCTTTCAGCACACTCTGGAATTGTACCGATCCCAGCAGTCGCTGTGGGTCTTCCGGACGGATGCCCGCGGGGATGATGTCAATGCCGCTTTTCTTGTCCCTGACAATACACTCGTCGATAGAGAAACGCCCCGAGAGCAGATCAGCGAGGCCCGGTCTGCTTGGTGCCACTTCGAAGCGACGGCCAATGGAGGGCCGTCGCATGTCTGCGTCAATTAACAGCACCCTTTCCAGCTGGCCCAACGAGAATGCCAAGTTGATGGCAACCGTTGTTTTCCCCTCGGATGGAGCGGAAGAAGTAATACAGATAACTTCGGCTTTGTTCTCAACACGGGAAAGAACCACGCCGGTCCGAAGTGAGCGAATTGCCTCTGCAAATTGACCGTGTCCAGCGTCAAAGTAGCTGTACAAAGGCAGCGCGTCATGCTCGGCTATCGCAACTTTGGGAACCATCCCCATCAAGGGGAAACCCAGCTTTCTGTTTACGTCCTGCGGATCGCGTATTCCACTCTTCAGCAGATCCAGTAAAACGACGATGGCGACACCCAAGCCCGCGCTGGCAACAAAGGCGAACAATATCAGCAAGCGCTTTTTAGACGCCATTGCGCGGCGCGGTACAATTGCGGGGTCAGCCAGACGCGCCGCTGCTGTTTCGTAGCCGGATACCTCCCTTGTTTCCTTGAAGCGTGTCAGGAAGGTATTGTAAAGCTGAGTATTGACATCCACTTCCCGCTTCAGCTCATCGTAGCGAATTTCCTTTTGCGCGACAGTTTGCAGATCCGCTTTAGCATGGGAGAGCTCCTCCTCAAGCGACTGGACTTTTCCTTTAACCTGGAAATAGTCGACCTCGATACTCGCGACAAGCTTCCTTATTTCACTGCGCAATTGCGCACGCGCATTGTCAAGCTCGTCCTGCGCTGCCTGCATGACAGGATGTTTTGGTCCGTAGCGCCGCGCCAATTCCGTGACCCCAAGCAATGCATTGGTTTCCGCCTGACGCGCCGCCTGGACCAGAGGATTATTGAGAACTTCAGGTTGATTCAGCAAAGCCTCCTCGGGGAGATTTTTTTGCCGCACCTGACTGTACAGTAACTGGACATCTTTCAGTTCCCGCTTCGCCTCAAGCAACTGATCCATCGTTTCATTCAGTTCCTGCGATGCCAGCCCGCGAACGCCCTGAAGATCGACAAGATCCTCCTGTTGCTGGAATTGATTCAGCGCCTGCTCGGACGCTTCCAGCTTACCGCGTAAACCTTCAAGCCTCTCACTCAGCCAACTGGTTGCCTTTTCCGTGACATCGGCGCGGACCCTCTGCTGTTCCGCGATATACGCGTTTACAACCGCATTCGGTATTGCGGCCGCCAGTTTTGGGGAGTAGCTTTCGTAGGAGAGCTTAATCAGCTGGGTATTTCTAACCGGTGTAACCACAATACCTTTGGAGATACTGTTGACGATGAATTCCCGCTTCTGCCGCGACTGAGTTGCAGGATCGACGATTGGCCGTTCGGCCTCCATCCCAATCAGCGCCCTGAGCCTTCCGACGAGAGTGGGCTTCACTGGCTGATTAAACTCATCATGATCTTCAAGGTTCAGAGAGTCCACTACACGTTCTGCAATACCCCGCGATCGCAACATTTCCACCTGAGTCATTAGAAACTCTCTACGTTGCGCGCCAACGTCATACACGTCGCGGATGGAAATGAGATTGGCCTCACTGCCTCCAATTAATAATGTAGCTGTTGCTTGATACCTGTCGCGGATGTTCTGGACAGCAAAATAGGCCGCGGCCGTCAACACTAGCGCAAAAGCTATGATGTACCATTTTTTTTCATAGACAGCGAAAAACAGGGCAATAAAATCTATATTCCCCAATGGAGAGGGGGCCGCCTCGTCAGCGTTGATTACATTTTTCTCCATACTTGTATTCAGAAAAACCCCTGCTCAATAGTTATCACATCGCCAGGTTGCAGTTTTGTAGACAAACTGACGCGCATTTTCTTGCCTTCCGGCATTCCCTCCCGGGTAAGATATATCCGGCTTTCGGAACCACGCTCGGTAAGCCCCTGAGCCAATGCGGCAGCCTTACCCACGGTGAGGCCGGGCTGGTAGCTGTATCCTCCCGGAACCTGAACCTCACCATAAATAAATACCGGACGATACTGCGTGATCGTCACCGTGATACTTGGATTAACCAGGTAGTCCCCTTCGAGACCTTTGAATATCTTTGCTTCAAGCTCTGTCGGCGTAAGGCCGGCCACTTCGACCTCACCCAAAAATGGATAGTTGATACTTCCAGATTCACCGAGTATAGCGTCGACGCTCAGGTCGCTTTCTCCGTATACACGGATCGAAATCCGGTCTCCCGCATTCATACGATATTCCGCCGTATCCGCAGTAAGCTCTCCAGCCACCGAAAAAGACCACGCTGTAACAACCAGGTAAAAGAGAATTCGTCTCATGCTGTGCATATTGCTATATCCATTGCGCTCTACAGCGGTGCTTCCACACCCAACATATACCGACTGTTCTCAATACCACTCGCCGTAGTGGAAATCTGGTTTTCCAGCCTCGAGAATCCCATATAAAGCCTCAGCCAGTCTGCCGGTTGGTAGCGAATCATGAGGTTCGATCGCAACACGTTGCTGGTACTGGCTTCCCCCACAAATTCTCCCACCGTGCGACTATAAGAAAGTGTGCTGTCAAGAGTTCCGGTCCACTGGTGCGACCAGGAAAACACACTGCTCTCGACATCCACAAAGTCCGCAGTACCCGGTGACTCCTGCACCGTTCTGCCGGTGGTAATTGAAAGCGTGCTGTATGTTTTTGGGCTCCAAGACGCTGATACATCCCAGCGAGGGCCAGCGAAGTCTTGCCGCTCATTAAGCGTGAAGTCCTTATTCAGGCGCCCCGCCCTTAGCCCCAGCCTGGTTTTCGCCAGTCTGTACTCCGCAGTACCCAGTACAAGAATCTCTCGGCTGTCGCGATCCGGAACCACACCGAGATCAACATAATCGAACTCAGTATTCGCCAATTGAACTCCCAGCATTACTCGGTTACTGGGCGAATAATTCATGTCGATCGAAGAACGTGCCGTTGCAAAATCCCGCGCGGGATCCTCAAATGCGTTCTTTTGCTTAGCATGGCGAATAACTCCCTGTGCACTGCTACCCTGGCGTCCCAGTACGAAGGTAACATCTGCGCTTGGCCGTCGCGTTCTCTGTCCTTCTATCAAGATAGGATCCAGACCACCATCCGGATTCCCGCTAATTGTTTGCGCTAAATCCGTATAGTTGACCGACGTCTGCACTTCGAGAAAATTCGCCGCACGCCACCGCCAGTCGAAATTTCCTACATAATCATTAAAACTCTGTCGACTGCTGTTGCGATAGTGGCTATTGGCCAAGGAGAAACTTCCGGAAAAGCTGGTCGCCGTGCCCTCTCTTGAGATGTCCAGCGCAGGCATCGTCCTTGTGACCCAGTCGTCCTGCTCGTTTTCTGCCGCCAGGAAGACGTTGTCATCGTATTGAACCTCTACGGTAGCCGTACTGTCTAGTTCGATGTTTGCTGGCAACGCTATCGTAACGGCAAATCCTGACTGGCTCGCCGCCATCAAGGTCCACAGAAGTATGATGCGAGGTCTGCTCCTCCGGCGACAGCGTATAAAAGCAAATGCAAGTGTGTCGACTTGTACAAGCTTCATTTCATTGTCCTGTTGTATTTTGAGTGCTGCTATCGTGATGTCATTAAACAACCTTTAATACGCATTTTTATGGTAGAAACCACGGTAAACAGTCAAAAATACTATGCGCAGATCAAGCAATATCGACCATCGGCGAATGTACTCGAGATCGTACTCGACACGCCGGCTCATTTTGTCCAGGGTATCTGTCTCTCCACGAAAACCTTTGATCTGTGCGAGCCCCGTAATTCCCGGCTTCACTTTATGGCGAAGCATGTAGCCATTAACCAGACTCCGGTACTCCTCATTGTGCGCGACCGCATGTGGTCTGGGACCAACAATTGACATGGTACCCTGTAGAACGTTGAAGAATTGCGGAAGCTCATCCAGAGACGTGCGTCGTAGTATTCTTCCAACAGCAGTAATTCGTTGATCACCAATCTTCGCCTGTTGTACTTCGTCGCCGTCATCCATTACCGTCATGCTGCGGAACTTCCAGACATATATTGTTCTGCCATCGAGACCATAGCGCCGCTGCTTGAAGATGATTGGTCCCGGAGATGAAAGCTTTACGGCTACCGCCACAAACAACATAAGCGGTGAAATGACAGTGAGAATTATTGATGCGAGGACCAGATCCTCTAGTCGCTTAAGCCAACCATCAAAACCCTGTATTGGCGTATCAAATACACTGAGCAGGCTGCTGCTTCCAACCTGATGCCAGCGCGCATGCAGCATTTTGGCCACAAAAAAGTTCGGCAGAATGTGGACGGTCGCAGTAGTGTCAGAAAATTTATCCAGTGTTTCACTGATGAGATCCTCTGCCCGCATCGGTAATGCAATAAATACGACATCAAGACCTCCGGCGCGCCCCTTGGCAACCGCTTCATCCACCGTGCCGAGAATGGGAAACCGGGTGCAATTACGCTCTCTTGCGCTGCGATCCTGGAACTCTGGAACGTCGTAAAAACCGACTACGTGTATGCCCAACTGTGGATTCGTCATCAAGTCATCCGCCAGCTTATAGCCGGCATCGGTACAGCCAATAATGACAGCGCTACGGGTATTGCGTCCGCGCAAGCGTATCGAAAACAGAACCTGACGCAGACAGAATCGCCAGAAAGCCAGGCCAAATAATGTAGATACAAGCCATGCAATTACTGCGGGTCGCTTGTAATCGGCGGAAAACGTATTGAATGAAAAGGCGAGAAGAATCAGAAAAATGCACACAGCTACCCAGGCAACTGTGACGGTACCCAGGATTCGAACATACGTCTCACCCCGCCACGATCTGTATAGCTCTACCGATTCCGCTATAAATGCAAAGCTGACGGACGCAAGCAGACCTGCTATCAGCCAGTCTTTACCCGGTGGGACCTCAAAAAATGTGAGACACGCGTAAAGAATACCCTGGATAAGCAGGACATCGAACAAGCGATAAAGCGCGGTAATACGACTCTGACGATTGCGGACCCATCCCTGTTCCACAAGAACCCCCTGATTTTACGAGGCATCGGCCCCAAACTATTCCATGTACTCATCAAGGTCGGCAAAAACACCGACGTCACTGCTGGGGAGCAGTGGTTCCTACCTTTATTGTGTTATACCCCTTTAACCATCTCCCGTAGATGTCAATGCATATACTGGGCCGAATTTCGTTTCTAGAAAGAGGTAATTTTTATTGGCGCCGTGGCCATTCGGTAGCGCACTCCAGTGCCCGGCGATTATCCGCTCAAACTGTGACACAACTCAACTAAATTTGACGCACTTATCTGCTCAAGCGCGCCAGGCATCCGTTTTGGCATGATATTCATCAACGCCATTACACAGCCATTACAGATGAATCGTGCGCCTTCTCTTTTTCTATTTCCCTTTTTTGGGGCAGCGGACCGTGCCAAGTGCACAATTTTGACAAAACCAAGATGCTACCTAAGAATTTTGGGCGCTAGCTCACGGTAATTTTCGGTTGACTTTATTTTTGGCGCTGCCATATTAGACGGCGTTCATTTCCGTTTTATTTTCGGCAAGGACGTGCTTATTCTTATGGGGGACAAGGAATGTCTAAAGTCAGCAGAGTTGATCACATTGCCTACGCGGTAGAAAAGGGAATGATCGAAAAGTGGGCCTGGTACCACATCGAAGTTGAGGGCGGAAAACTTACCAAGCGCGTCGATGACGTGCGACCAGATGATCCAGATAGCAGTATGAAACTCTGGTGCATCGACTTCGCCTCTTTTGGTGTGGTTCTGGTTGAAGGAATTGATCGCAATAAAAAAAGTCAGGTGACAGCCTTTGCCGACTGTCACGGCGACCATAGCGTACAGCACATCGCTTTCGATACCGAAGACCTTGAGCAGTTTGTTTCTCACGCAATTTCCAAGGGCGTAAACCTCCGCGGCCAACAGCTTGTAAGCAATGACGGCTTTGGAGAACTTAAACAACTCTTTGGAAAAGGTTACGCCAAGCAAAACGCTGCAGAAATGTCGTTTCCGGAATACGTGGAGCGCCCCAAACAGGGCGCCAGCATGAGCACCAGCGTGCCGCCAAACACGGGCAGGAACTTCTACCAGCGCATCGAACACGCGCGCAATACCGGCGATACATCCACCCTTATAGATTTTTCCCTGATGCCATCTGACTGGACACCGGAAAGCAAGCCGGTTGCAGCACCTGGCAATGTATCGCAAGCCTGCGCTCGCGAAGAATTGGCACCGGCTTGATACTTGGTCTCGGCTGTAAACGCCAGTAAAGCCAACCTCCGAACGGTTTCCTATGAAGACCCTCTGACATCCTTCTGACACGAGGAGACCTTCGGTTAACCCCTTCTGTTAAGCGAATATCCGCCACCTATGGACGATATCATTGTGGGTAGTACGCCGATCACTAGCGTGCAGGGTAAAAGTAGTGACGCAGCTATTTTGCCTTCGGATCAGTCCGCCCTCGCGGATGGCGATATTCCCGTAGTCCGGCGGATAGAACGTAACGCGGCGCGCGCGCCCGATAAAACCGCGCTTATTTATGATGACCAGAATATTACTTACGCCACTCTCGTTTTATCCGCAAGGCAGGCTGCAGCGGGGCTTCTCAGGCTCGGGGTAACAGCGGGATCTCGGGTGGCCGTATTGATGCACCCCAGCCCGGAACTGGTCAGCTGTCTGCTTGGCATTCATATGCTTGGTGCCACCTATGTACCGATCGATCCCGGCTTTCCCAAAGGGCGGATCGACCTGATTCTTAAGGATGTGGAGCCTTCCGGGATTATTTGTTCGGATCATGTGTTTACAGAATTTTCATGTGAGATCGACGGAGAACTCGTAGAACGTCTCTACAGTTACTCTGCGGTACAAACCGACGGTATCCCACATGAAGAGCATTTTTGCCCCCATCCAGTCAAGCTTGACGACGAGTCGCACATATTTTTTACCTCAGGCACTACCGGGCGTCCCAAGGGTGCCATCTCTTCCCAACGCAACCTGGCACACGGGATGTCGTCTTCCGTTCGCTGCTTCGAACTGAGCGATGATCTTGGAATTCTGTCGGTCGCGGGTGCTTCGTTCAGTATTAGCACCTTTGAGCTATTGGCCCTACTCACCTGTGGCGGCTACACGCTGATCGCGCAACGCGCCGATATCCTGGACCCGGAAAAGCTGTTCGCTGCCGCCCGAAAGGTATCGGTCTGGCATTTTGTCCCTTCTCTTTTGGCGAGGCTGATTGACTATATAGAGGAAGTACCCGAGCGAATCGCCGTGCTTACGTCACTAAAACGCATACTCACCGGCGGTGACAACGTGCCACTGGACCTCCTTTGTCGGGTGCGCAGGCTGCTTCCCGCGGTACAGCTTTATGTGAACTACGGCGCAAGTGAAACCAATTGCATGGTGACCTATTGGCCCGTACGGGATGCCGTACCGTCAAAAACAAGAATTGGTGTAGCTCAACACAACGTCCAATTGATAGTTCTTAACAAGCAGAGGAGCCCGGTTATTCCCGGCGAAGTGGGTGAACTGTTTGTAGCAGGCCCGGGGGTAGTTTCTGGCTATATGCACCGCAATGATTTAAATGAAGAAAAATTTTTCTGGCACCACGGCAAGCGCTTTTTCGCTACTGGCGATATGGTGCGCATAGATGAGAACGGACTGTACGAAATTATTGGCAGAGAGGACTTTCAGATCCAATTGAATGGCAACCGGATCGAGTTACTGGAAGTCGAAAGTACGATTAAACGGATTGGTAACATCAAAGACTGTGTTGTAACCGCCAGATATGCGAGCGCTGACTCGAATACACTTACACTGATCGCTTATCTGGTCGCCACAAATAAATCATTGCCACCGGTCGAACACATAAAAACCTGTCTACGTAAACACCTACCAGAATACATGATTCCATCGCTTTATCTGGAACTTAATGCCGTGCCGACAAATCACAATGGCAAAGTCGACAGAGCAAATCTTCCTGAGCCAGGCACTTGTAAGGTTCTCGAATCGTCAGCTAGCGAACCACTGATTGGCGAGCTTGAAAAACATCTGGCAAGTATTTGGCGAGATCTCCTACCGGTACAATATATCCATGCAAACAGCGATTTCTTCGAACTCGGCGGCGACTCCATAGCGGCCGTTCGAGCAATGGCACGGATATCCACTGAACTCAATTGCAATGTCTCGATGGCAGATATCATCTCGAACAGAACGGTGCGACAAATTGCCAATACAATAACGAGTCGATCGGTGAGTCAACGCGCGAATGGTGATGCAGACCCCGGATATCTGATGCTAAAGCCCGGCCGTAGGGATCTCTCCCCGCTTTTACTAATTAATGGTGTGGTGGAGTACATGGCGTTAGCCAAAGCGCTTCGTACCCAGAGAGCTATTTACGCTGTATACCTGCCGGAGGAGGTAGACCTCATCGTTAATGGTGAAAAATCTGCAGCTGCCACAAGCACCAGTTCCATCGCGGGAATTACACAGCTCTACCTATCGGTAATCTGCAAGCTACAACCCGAAGGGCCGTACTTCCTTGCCGGGAAGTCCTATGGCGGAATAATCGCTATTGAAGTCGGACGATCGCTAAAGGCGATGGGGCACAAAATTGAGTTTACGGGGCTTCTAGACACAGTTATTCCCGAAGTCTTCACCACGCATAGGAAATTATCTTTTCGTATTTCTGAACACTTAAAGAGAGCCATTAACGAGGGGCCAGGCTATCTCCTTGATCGTTTCAGGGAGCGTTATGGAATTATCAAACTGTCGACGCAGACTACAGAAGACGAACGATCCCAAAATGCGGTTTCGGACAATATCCGTACCCGCCACCAGGTTCGAAAGAACGCAATTTTTACAACCCGGCTATCAAAGATCAGCGGCGCTATCACGCTGATTAAAGCCCGGGACAGGAAATATCTATACGGGGAACGCCCATCGAAAGACCTGGGATGGAACAAGTACTGTGACGACCTGACTATCTATGAAGTACCTGGAGATCACCACTCAATGTTGCAGGCGACGCATGTCGGTGCAGTGGCCAAACACCTGGAAGCGCATATCTGATGCGCCTCCCAAAACACAATGACAAATTTACAAGAATACGGCGTTGAACAAGCGTGCTATTTAATTCCCTACCTTTTATCTTTGTTTTTCTACCCGCGGTAGTTTTCGGGTTTTATCTTTTACGCCGTTTTCACCTGTTTCGCTCTTCCCTCACATGGCTCGCACTCGCCTCCTTATTATTCTACGCTTGGTGGGCACCTCAGTATCTTGGTCTATTGTTAGGATCTATATCGGTAAACTTTCTCATTGGGAAACGTGTAGCGTTATCTTTTCACAAAAAGGTTTGGCTTGTTTCAGGCGTCATCGGAAATCTATCGGCCATTGCCGTATACAAATACCTAGGTTTTTTTGCCACCACCGTATCCCAGCTTACAAATACGGAAATTTCAGTACCTGATTTGATACTGCCTTTAGCCATTTCTTTTTTTACCTTTCAGCAGATTGCTTACCTGGTAGACACCTATCGCAGTGGTCGGCCAGAATATGAATTCGGTCGATACCTTTTGTTCGTATCGTTCTTCCCACAACTTATCGCCGGACCGATCGTTCAACACAAAGAGGTTGCAGGTCAGCTTTCTCGGCTCGCCATCCGCTCAATACGTGTTGAACAGATAAACTTTGGTGTATGTTTATTCGTTATCGGACTCGCCAAAAAAGTAATTCTTGCGGATCAACTCGCCCCCTATGCGACCCCCGTATTCAACGCCGCAGACGATGGTACATCACCAACCTTCCTCGAAGCCTGGGGCGGTCTACTGGCCTACTCATTCCAATTGTATTTTGACTTCAGTGGCTATGCGGATATGGCCGTAGGGCTCGCAAAGATGTTCGGCGTTGAGCTTCCGCGGAACTTCAATTCACCCTATAAATCAACCAACATTATCGAATTTTGGCGACGCTGGCATATCACGCTATCAAATTTCTTGCGGAATTACCTTTATATACCACTTGGGGGAAGCCGAGAAGGCTCCCGTTCATTTAATCTTTTGACAACTATGCTGCTCGGCGGATTGTGGCATGGTGCGGGCTGGAACTTCATTATCTGGGGCGGCCTACACGGAGTGTATCTTGTCGCAAATCATCAATGGCGATATCTACACGCAAAAGTAATCGCGACTTTTCCGTCCAATTATGTGAACGTTTCCGGCTCCAACGCCTCGATACAAAACAATACCGCTTGTCTGGACGACGCAGAAAATATTATCAGTCAGGGCTCATCGCCCAAACGCCGTCTGCTCAAGGCTATTTCAGGTGTCACAGGTGTAATATTTACCTTTCTATTGGTATCTCTGGCTTGGATATTCTTCCGTGCAGAGTCTCTAAACGGCGCCGTCGCTATGCTCCGCGGCGTCTTTGGACTTCATGGTCTGGCATTACCCAGCGAGATATACAACATAGCGCCGCAGTTATTCTCAACGTTTTCTGTTGTCGTACCAGACTCCAACCTCGGCTCTTTCCCTCATATAAAAGGCTTCGTCGTTATTCTTGTCGCCGCCGTTCTGGCATTCCTCGCACCAAATTCAACGGAAATTTCACACTGGTTAATGACAAGACCTGACCGTACAGTGAACTCTCGAAGGCGCTTATTCTTGACCACCTCATGCATGACTCTTCTGGGGATCGTTTTCTCAATATGTCTTAAAATTCTGGTGCTCGCTCCTGATAGCGAGTTTCTCTATTTTAACTTCTGAACTCTATGCGACACGCTATTGCATTCATATCTGGCGCTTTTGTGGGTATTGCTCTGCTGGTATTTCTGGTAATCATGCAGATGGGCACACCGACCTCCAGCTCAAAGTGGGCTTACGACCTATATTCAGTAAAAGAACGACATGCCAGCCAGGAAAATAGGCATAAGTTATTAATTGTGGCGGGCTCGAACAGTTTGTTTGGCATTAACTCTTCGTTGCTGGAAAGCAGGTTGCGGATCCCCACCACTAACCTTGGCGTTCATGCTGGCTTGGGATTGAAGTATATACTCGAGCGAAGCAAGCGATCGCTAGGTAGAGGCGACATTGTCTACCTGCCACTGGAGCTTGATTTGTATCAGCAGGAAGATACGCCGTCTGCGCAATTAATGGATTTCGTGTTAGCAAGAGATCCACAGTACCTTCATACCTTGCCCATACAGCAACAAATTTTGGGCTTTGCCAACGTGTCAATAGCAAGGATCATTGAAGGATTGCGCGGAGGGAGTGACCGATATTTGGGGAATTCTTCAACGGTTTATAATGTTCACAACGTAGATTCTTCGGGAGACCAAACAAACAACACGCTGGAAAAATCGAGAGATTACTCAAGCCGCCTGGAGCGGCTGACACCAAAAGATATTGGTAATGCCGAAATATCCAACTACTCCAAAAATCTTATACGCGACTACGTTCACTGGGCCAGAAAAAGTGGTGTCTGTGTAATTGGCGGGCCACCGAGCCTGATGAAATTTGAAGAGTATGAGTCCGAGAGGTTTCTGGAGTTCTTGGGAAAGACCGTGAATTTATTCTCCGACCTGGGCGTTCATTACGTAGGAAGGCCGGCGGATTACCTTTTCCCCAGGGAACTCTTCTTCGACACGGAGTATCACTTAAATACGAAAGGTGCAATGATTCGCACGCAACTTATCATCGACGACCTCGGTACGGGTCTTTCGGCGCATTGCGGATAATTGGTTCACTCGCATATTTCTCTCAACCAATTATTTCTCTCAACCAGTAAAGTACTGTACCCCCCAGTTGAACAAATATCCGGCAGCCGCACCCGGCAGTATAAATGCGGTATAACCAATTTCCCGGGAAACCCGCATTAAACCCGCCCTGTACTTGAGGTAGAGTAAGAGTGGTACCGTCAAAATCGGGTATATTCCGAGAAAAGCCACGGCGCCAAAAAAACCATACTCATGCAGCGCGAGCGGTAATCCCAGAGTGAAGAGTACGGCGCGCCACAGCGCGATCGGCATCATTTTCCTCGGCTTACCTTGGGACTGATAGTAGAGCCCCAATCCGCGATACCTGTCACCCAACATCCCTACAGACAGAAATACCAGAAACATACCTGCCTCACTGTATCTCTCGTCATACAGTGTCCAGATAATTTGCTCGCCGGCTACTGCAAGAAATCCGCACAAGCCACAGATCAGGAAATCGAGAGGCAACCGGAAGCGGTAATAAACCGCAACATGATCATGCCCCTCCTGCAGCGCACGACTCAACGCTGGGTACATAACTTTCTGGAGAATATTGTTTGTCGTGTCTCTTACCGAAGCCACCACAAATATCGCAATGGAGTAAATACCCATTTCGCGCGCGGTTATGTCGAACCCCAGAATGATTCTGTCACCGTTAAGAACCCAGTAAGTTAAAAGAGAGCTCGCAAAGATCCATTTTCCGAAGTGAAAAATCTCCCCTGCATATCGCCTGTCCCATTGAAACCGGTTGGTTTCACCCGGCAACCACAAAAACTCGACACCGATTTTTACTATGCTCGCGGTCACTGTGCCGGCAACTAGAGCCCAGACGTCCGGGGAGTAACTGGCCCAGACAATCATTGTCATAAACGCGCAGATTTGGGCCATCAGCTCGATTTTGGTGAGCCGTCCCATATGCAGTTTTCTGTTTGCAACCGCAGATTTTGTTGAGCGAAATCCGCTAATGATGAGACTGCTTGCCAGTATGCACAACACGATCGGCAAATCAGGGTGAGAGTACACACTTGAAGCAGGTAGGCCCGGTCCGATCAACCACAGAGCCAACGCAAATCCGCATACTATGGCCGCTAGACACGCGCCGCGTGCGATCTGTAACACCCAAGCGGTATTCAGAAAGCGCTTCTGGTCACCTTCCCTGCTTTGAATGATGCTCTTCTGGATCCCCATATCCGTAAGCATCTGTACACCCGCGATCACTACGTTAGCCAGCGCCATGATTCCAAACATCTCGGGAGCCAGCATCCTTGTCATTACGAGATTGCTGAGCAACCTAAGCATTTGCCCCGTTGCGTAACCGCAAAATACCCAAAAGGATGCCGTGCGAAGTCTACGCCCGCTGAACGCGTTTTGCGGTAATTGGCTAACCTGCGTTGCTGAGCTCATCAAACGGCATCCTTACAAAGGGGCATCTCCGCGGCAGTCAGACACGCCAACACCTTCTCAAAGGCGTTTGCGGAATTGCTCCAACTACTGTTTGCCACCGCATCAATCGCCGCTTTCGACATTGTCGCCCACGCCGTCGACTCCAGGCGAAGAATACTTTCGATACTGTTAGCCTGGCCATCAACGTCATCTATTTCATTGATATAGCCATTTACTCCATTGCGAATGTATTCCGGCGCGCACCCGGCATCCGTTGCGACTACTGGGCATCCGCACGCGAGCGCTTCCAGTATTGGTAGACCAAACCCTTCACTGCGGCTGCTAAAAACATAGGCGCGAGAGCTAGCATAAATTTGCCTGAGTTTCGTCCTCGATGGTGCCAGCACAAACTCAACGCCTTCGGGCAAGGTGCGGCCATCACGTAATGGCTCAGCACCAAACATGATCATATGTGCCTGAGGAATCCGCTCGCGAACACGAGAGAATGCAGACAGAGTAATGTCGACGCCTTTAAACCTGGTTTCCGAGTACATACTGCATACCGTGAATGCAGCAGCGGTTGTATCTTCTTCTCTGAAAAAGAGCGTGTGATCAACCGCGTTGGGTACCAGGTGAGTTCTGTGGTCATCATATTGTTCCGCCATTACCTTTGACAGCCACTCGGCAATGACTATTTTGGGGTACGGAGTCTTATACGTGCGCTCCACACGTTCCCGTGGCTGCTCGTCATGCACTTCATGGTGCTGGACAAAATAACACTTCTTCCCTTTTTCTTCGGGGAATCCGGCAATCCACTCCACCGTTTTCCACCATGTCGCTACCAGAACGTCAGCC
Organism: Microbulbifer sp. SH-1; assembly: GCF_011326135.1. Lineage (NCBI taxonomy): Bacteria > Pseudomonadati > Pseudomonadota > Gammaproteobacteria > Cellvibrionales > Microbulbiferaceae > Microbulbifer > Microbulbifer sp. SH-1. Next base: position 3,241,410 of record NZ_CP046948.1, read on the forward strand.
CGGGGATAAAAAGACGGAGAAGACATTTTAGCCGGAGGGAGCTGTATGATGTTGACACCCGCGAGATTCGAGAAGTGTGAATGGGCCAGATGATCTCTCGGAAAGATATCGCCTTTCATAAGGCGTTTCAGTGTAGCGGCCATCCCACCATTCTTGTGCGAAGGACACACAATGGTAACTTCATGGCCATTGTTGGCGAGCGCTTGCGCATAAATTGCGACGACCCGGCAGCCCCCACAGAGAGAAGGGACGGGAAAAGCGAAAGTGACTTTCATCCGTGATTTCACCTCGAAATTAGGTGAGGATTTTATCGCCGTTTACCCTTCATTGTAAATCACCGAAGAATTCGTTTCTCGCACGATTTTTTTGCCGAATATGCTACAAGGATTGCGGTTTAATACGTTTATCGCTTCAACGGCTTGGTTTACTATCACCTTCAATGACCAAATCAATCGGCAAATTACCTGATTTGCCTGGGATCATTTTCAAGCATTGTTCCAATGCCCAGTCACTGCTGCAATTTACAAATTGAATATGGACGTTTTTTTGCATTCACGGCGATGTGCCGGACATGACTCATATGGATCTATCATAATGAAGTATCTACTCGCTATTGGCGTTATTGGTGCACTTTTGACGGGCTGCGGCAGTGGTGGCAGTACGAGCGAAACCGCCATGCCCCAAAACCGGGAGCCGGTAGCTAACGCCGGCGGTAATCAGGTTACCGAATCCGGGCAGTCAGTGCCCCTAAGTGGTGCATCCAGCCACGACCCAGACGGCGATTCTTTGACGTATACATGGAATATCGTGTCGTCACCGAGTGGCTCAAACCCAGTTATCTCCCCCGCTTCCGCTGTTTCCACTGACTTCTCCGCCGATGTAGCCGGCAGTTACGACATACAGCTCTCGGTAAGCGATGGCGTTTTGTCCGACACGGATTCCGTAACAGTGACGGTAATCGACCGGCAGAGCGCGTCGCTCATTGCGGAAGCGGGCGGCAGTTATTCAGCCCCGGAGGGTCTAGATATTCAGCTTGACGGCAGTGGCAGTGCGGATCCCGGTCGCGGCGCCTTGACTTATAGCTGGGAAATCAAATCCGGGCCAGCAAACTCAGTCGCGTCCCTGGCCAAAGCCAGTAGCGCGACACCAGTACTCCGCGCGACTTCTATCGGCAGTTACGAGATTGAACTGAAGGTTACATCTGAAAGCGGCAACACCGCTACCGATACGGCCAATGTGCTTGTGTATGATTATTTTCCACTTATGCACAAGGTCGAACATTACACACAAATTTTGCCTGCCGACGATACACGTATCGTCTACGTCAGCAGCAGCGAAGGCGATGATGCTAACAACGGATTCTCGTCAAAAACTCCTGTAAAAACTATCGGCCAGGGTATTTCGCTTCTGAGAGATGGCTTTCCAGATTGGCTTGCGCTTAAATCCGGTGATTCCTGGGAAACCGGCGTCGGTGCCTGGGCCAAATCCGGTCGCAGCCAGTCCGAGCCAATGGTCATCACCAGTTATGGCGCCGGAGCAGCAAGGCCTCTACTCCGAACGCATGACGAATCCGCTTTCCGCTTTCAAGGTGGAGGCGGGAGTCCGGAGTATGTGAATTATCTAGTTATTCACGGGCTGCACTTTTACGCAGCGTCGCGCGATCCGAACTCATCGGAATTCACGGGTGCATCTGCCGACCGCGCGATTGTGTGGTTAAGAGGCACCAATGGCCTTTTAATCGAAGACAATTTGATTCAATTCTATAAAGAAGGAATCACTCTTCAGGAGAGCGACGGATTCGACATCAGAAATGTGCTTATCAAGAACAATGTCATTGTGGATTCTTACCATACAATAGATGCACATTCACAAGGGATCTTCCTAAAACAGACCGATCACGTTCGCATAGAACGCAATGTGTTTGATCATGTTGGATGGAATAACGACGTACCTGGCGCAGAGCCGACGAAGTTCAATCACAGTATTTATGTGCAATTCGACAATCGCGATATATCCATCGTCGATAATATTATCACTCGCAGCTCAAGCAACGGCGTTCAGCTTCGCCCCGGCGGCTTGTTGGAAGGCAATGTTCTTGTACACAATCCGATCAGCCTGATGCTCTCCGGAGATAATTCTCAGGGAGATCCAGGCATTATTAAAAATAACGTCGTTTTGCATGGAAACGATATTACTGAACTCGACCCCAGAGGTTGGGGGATTGATATAACTCCAGAGATTGTCTCCGCCGAAGTTACCGGAAATATCGTTGCACATGAGGCTTCAACTTCCAACAACCCCATGGCAATCAGCGAGAACAGTTTATCCGCTCAATCCGGAAATGTAGTTTTCGAATGGGGCGAGCAATCCCAGATAGAAGCCCGCTTCTCTAATCCTTCCGTAACGATTCTCGACTTCGACAAGCATGTGGGGGGCGATGGTACGCTGGTCTCCTTTATTAGCAATATCCGATCTCACTCTCTGCGTAAACCGAACCCCAAGTACAACGTAGAAAACATCAGGAGCTATTTCCAAGAGGCGTTTTCCGTTCAGAACTAGCTCCTTCGGTTTTCAACAGCTAAGGACTTTCTTCACTAAATCCATCTTTGAAGAACTTTCTTAACTTTTCAACGGAGTAATCCGGGTTCCAGTTTAATCTAGATTGGGCCCGGATGGTTTTCACGAATGAATCGAATGTTCCCTCCCCGCCTACCAGTAGATCGTACTCCTCGATTGATCGTTCAGGATCGAAATAATTCCCGGGATCTTCCGTTCCTGACTCCCATTTGTACGTAACATTACTGATATAACTCGCATTTACGGATTCGCGAATCCCAAACCTGTTGTTTGCTTCACTCATGACGTGAGCCACGATGTTGCCTTCTACAGTCGCATCACTCTGCGTACTGAAATCTATTCCCCAGCCCCGCAGCTCTGTCGGCGAAATATCATTTCCATTCAAGACAACGTTATTGAGAATATGACCACCGATTCCCTCCGAACCGGATAATCCCAGCAGTATTGAAATTGGGTTCCTTATCAGGAAGTTTCCCTCTATCAGCCCGCCCGGACGCAGTTGCATCCCATGACTAGAGCTTCGGGAAATGATGTTATTTTTTATCGTCACATCCTGATTGTTGTTCTGTATATAAATCGAATGGTTAAATTTTGTTGCTTCACCGCCGGGATATGAATCGTGCCAGCCATTATGGTCAAATATATTTTCCTCAATAAGAACGCCTTCGGTTCTCGCGATGTAAATACCCTGTGCATGGGCACTTGCGGCAAACGAATCAACGATAATATTTCTGCGTATGGTCACTCCGCTAATATTCAGATTGTCGAGGTCATCGATCTGAATGCCCTCTTTGTAGTACCCGATGTAATTATCTTCAATCAATAGTGAGGTTACACCGCGATACCAGTTGATCCCGCGGTTTAATGTGACCTCGCTAAAGGTTTCGGAGTTTGGGTCCCGGGTTTCGGCGTAAAAATGGAGCCCACTGATAACCAGATTGTCCACAACCTCCGGCGAGCTGCCGCCACCAGATACGCGTAACCCGTCTTCGGACCCGGTCATTAGCAGTGGTCGTATCGAACCACTACCATATGCCGTTACTACCATTGGCTCACCAGAGGATCGTCCGCTTTTGCCCCACTTCCCCAAGCCTTCCTGCCATTGGTCTCCTATTTTCAGCAACAGCCAATCTGGGTTCCCGTTGCGCAGCAGGCTCTTTCCCCTTGTTATAGATTTCACCGGTGTATCCGGTGTAAGGCCATCATTCGTATCATCACCGGAACTACTGCTGACATAGACCAGCCGCGAATCCGGTAAAGGCGTAACCGTTGTGAACCCCGGCTTGTCTACAGTAATTGGAATATGCGCATACGGCGACGGCTTTGCAATCACCGTTACGGATCTGGTGATCGAGGCATCGGCACCCGCAGAATCGACCACGCTATAAGTCAGGGTATAGGAGCCCACAATCGCCGTGTTAACTTCACCTGCTACCTGCACAGTGGCAGTAAGGTCTCCGTCCTCTTCATCGCTTGCTGTTGCCCCCGGATCCGAAAAGGCCGCATCCTGCTCTATTTCCATTGAGTCCTCACCATTCAACTGGATGGTAGGCGCATTATTCTCTGCAACAATTACCTGACGAACCGCAGTATCCGATGCACCCGCGCTATCGGTGACGCTGTACTGAACTTCGTAGTTGCCAGCGGTGGAAGTGGGGATCGGCAGGCCGGCAACCTCGATCTTATCGGTGAGATCACCATCTTCTCTATCACGCGCCGTCGCTCCGGCGTCACTGTAAGATGAGCCATGTTGAATCTGAACACTGCCTTCTCCCAACAACTCGATGACAGGGGCTCTGTTTCTTCCCGGACCGGATGGATCCCAGCCACCACAGGCTGTACATATGAACACGATCAACGCGTACATTGCGTACCTAACCATTCGCTACCTCGTCATTCGCTGTGGATAAAATGCAAAAAAAGTATGGTTTACGCCTTTTGCTTTTCCACGCGCTGACGAGATTAATCGATTAACAATCAGGAATTCGTTAAATCATCCCATATATAGTCACAGAAAAAATCTTTTTGTAGGAAGAAACTACCAAGAAAAATAAGGTTCAAATACCACGAACGGGAAATCTTGCCTACGACTCCTCGCCACTAAATTCAACCTCATCAGCGGCTAATAGATTATTGCAACCAGATATTAATATCTCGACGTTTGGTTGCGATTACGTGCAGTGGTTGCCGGCCAGAAAAACGATGAAACAACCTGCGCCGTAGCCTCAAATAAAACAGTAAATTTCCAGCCCATGCCTAGATACAAGCATTCAATATGTCGACTGGGGCGCCAGCTTTCCCGTCCCACCGCAGGTGACTAGTGCGCGGTCATATACCTCCTCTAGTTCACGACTTTTGCGATCCCAGGAAAATAATTCACTCCTGACTCTAGCGCACCGCGCCAGGTCGCCTAACTGCGCCCGATCGTTCGCTAGTCTCCGAATATGTTGACGCAGCTTTTCGATTACATAGGTTCTTCCAAGCGGGGAGATTTTCACGCCGGAGTCTTCTGTTACATACTCACCTATGCCTCCATTATCAACAACGATGCATGGAAGCCCTGACGCCATAGCTTCCATAACTACCGCCCCACCAAATTCGCGCACCGAAGGAAAGCAGAATAGATCGGAGGCCGCATATTCGTGACGCACCTCGGAGTGCGCGATCCAACCACGGAATTCCACCGTGTCCGACAAGTCAGAATTTTCTACATAGGCTTCAAGACCGGCTTTCTGTGATCCATCACCAACGACTGCCAACTTTATTTTCTGGCGCTCGGATACTGTCAGGCCCGCAATCGCCTCAATTAACATGTCACAACCCTTGTAGGGTTCGAGACGACCTAGAAACAGAAGACGTAGCTTATCGCTGTCTCGTTCTTGTCGTTCAGTATTCTGATAGAAGTAACCTGGTACGCCATTCTCATACATAATTTGCATGCGATCCGCTGACCCAGTGAAAGTGCTCTTGAGCCAAGTGTCCGTGTACGTTGAGCCACTTAGGATAATGTCAGCCTGTAAGTAGGTATAGCGATAACCCGGAATCATCCAGTATCCCAAGCGCCGCAACCAATTGAGGTAGCTGAATTCCTTGTGGCCAATACGTTTGAAAGCTTCAGGGAAAGGAACTCCACCATTTACAGGCCCAAGAATAAATGGCGTCCTGTGCTCCCCATTCCTGCAGAAGCGGAGAATACGGTAGGGGTAACGGGGCATAATTGGTGTTAGCGCATGCACCAGGTCGTAGTCACCACGCTTTACCGATGAAGAAAATGTTTTACTAACAAAGCGGTCGAAGAAAAAGTAGATAGGAAACTGCAGTAAGTGTCTGATTGGCCAGACAGTCTGACCTCGGAATGTTGACAGACGACGAATGATTCGGTAATAGACATTTTCCAGCCAAGTCTGTTCATAGTAGGTAACGTTGCTCGCCACACCGAAGCGACTCAGGGCGGACCTGTTTCTACAGTGCGTTACTAGATGTACATTGGCAAACTGTGCAATTGACTTGAAGAAGTTGTAGCCGACAAGAGGTACGGAACTCAGCTCCGGGTTGCAACTTTCTATAACCAACAGTACTTTGTATTTTTTGTTCGACTTTTGGGGCATAGCGCCATTCATTTCTCTATCCATCCGTATTCGCGTGATACCTGCTCACCAGAAATGTGGGAAATACTCTGATGCTGGCGATGTTTCTTGGCATGTGAACCTCCCTTCGAAAAGGCGGCTTCTCGTTTAGACGCAAACAGGCCGGTTGCCGCACCATATAGAAAAAATACCCAGCTATGCTGCGATGCGTTGGGAATCTGGTCGATCATCAGCATGGCGATTAGCACACAGAATGCCGCGGACACCTGTTTTTCCAGTGGGCTCCTACTGCGTGCGCCTTCCTTCTTTCCATTCATTACTGCGAGCATGGGCAAACCAAAGTATACGAGATAACCAAGCAGGCCGAATTGCGTAAATATGATGATCCAATAGCCATCGGTTACGGCGCCGTCTATGCGATTTCTGTCCCAGCCTCCCCACCCAAACAGTAATTTCTCTTTGCCATGCGCGAGCATGATCTCTTCGTGGTTGAAACGGAATTCAAGCGAAGCCGCTCTATCGGAGCCGAATGTTTCAGCGAGGTCCAACAGCGACTCGCGCGGGATATAGTCGAATATAGCAAGGACGGGATAGAGGAATACGGTACATGCAAGGATAAATGCAATTAACATGGACAGGCGAGACGGGAAAAAGACAAGAAGAGTTAGCCCCAGAAAGCCGAGCAGCCAAGCGCCAACAGATTTGCATACAAGCAATAAGAAAAAGCCGTAGAAAAGGTAAATGACGTTAGGAATGAATAGTATTTTTTGCCTGATCTTAAACAGCGCGGTTATCGCTATCAGTACCGCGACGGTGAAATTTGCAACAATAAGTCCATGCCCCATAAATACCACCGGACGGTATCCGCCAAATCGGATCTGCTGATCGAACGCATGCGGAAAAAATCCGTAAATCCAGGTATGTAACTGTGGACTCAACAGCACTTCGATCAGCATCAATGGTGAATAGATCAGTCCGGCAATGGCTAGTAGACGCAGAATTTTTACGCCATCATTGAAGTCCTTGACCAACAACGCCGCCAGCACAAAGGGCACCAATGTGAAAACAAACTGGAGTGTCATCGAAAGCGTGTCTTTTGGCGAAAGTGCTTGTTTGACTTGAACTCCGGTGAATACTGGATCAAGGTTTGTCAGCACCGTAAAGGTTGGGACCATTAATCCAAGAAGAACCACTACCTTAGCGGCGCGCGCCCCTGAGAGGAGACGGAACCGTATCCGCCTTACTGCCAGGCAGCCAATCAGAGTGCAATAGGCGGCGATGTTTTCCTTTTCAATATTCGGAATTAAAGGCAGGACGAATTCGACTTTTTGCGGCAGAAACATATATGCCCCAAAAATGGTCCAGAAGGTAGCCGTCAACGCACTGCAGCGCCAGTATAGGATTAGCGAGACGAAAGGCCAGCATAGAAGCGCTAGCAGGGCAAGGATGTTTGGCATTCCCGCTCAGCTTTGTCTGCACAGATATAGTGGAAAAGCAACTTTGCGTTATGCGCGAGGTTGAATTCCGTCTTGACCAGATTGATCGCACGCCAGATCTTGCTGGCTTTCTCCTCTTCCGATTCAGACAACGCGGTAAGGAGCGCATTGGCAAGCTCTTCCGGATCAGGGGATGCGATATATCCCGTCTCATTGCGGCGCACCAGCTCCGGGATTCCCGACACCCTCGTTGCCACTACCGGGACGCCGCGCATCATTGCCTCCATCAGTACGACCGGTATCCCGTCCATATCGCCATTTGAATCCATTTTCCCGGGAAAGACGAAGTAGTCGATATGTTCGAACCAGGTCGACACCTGATGGTGTGGTAGAGCACCGCCGAATGTCACATGCTTTTCAAGCCGCAGGGTTTTCACCTGCTCGCGAAGTGTCGGCTCCAATGGTCCTTCACCCATGATCTGCAAATGAACATGCGCGCCGCTGTCTAGCAGCAGGCGTATGGCACTGACAAGAAGGTCGACTCCCTTTTTCTCTACTAGTCGCCCGAGGAAACCGATGGTGGCTACTTCCTGTTTTTTTGCGACAGGAGTACGCGGAGCGAATTTTTCGATATCTACCCCGCACCTGACAAGTTTTAACTTGTCGGCGACGATACCCGCATCCGTCAGGTATTTGATGTTGAAATCCGAGATTGTCGCAACAAATTTCGCGCGAGCCCCCTTCTCTCTCAACAGGTAGCCGCGTTCAAATATATCGTTGGCGTGCGCCGTAAAGCTGAAAGGAGTGCCGGATTGCAACGCAGCGTACATACCAACATCAGTGGCGATATGGGAGAAATGACAGTGAAGATGCCTGACGTTTTCCTTGAGTAACCGGTGGGCTAGAACACCGGCAACAAAAAAGCGGTACATCAAACCCGCCGCAATCCGTGGCTTGCTCAGGCATTTAATCGCATCGCCGTTACACCGGATGAACGCACCAATGTATTTCCGGGGAGATTGCCAAAAGACATTTACGTTTGCCTTGAACAAGCTCGACGGCGACTGTGCATAGAGATATTCACAACACTGTGCTAATTCGCTAAGCCGTGTATCGCCTACCATCGCCTTTACTGTATGTAGAGAATAAGGTCGTACCGATACACCGAAGTTTTCGATCTCAATGATTTCGTTGTAGACAAAGGTGCTGGACGCTCCCGGGATCTCCGGAGCCAGGTAGGCAATGGGCCGTTTGTCCTGCTCGCCATTTAGCATCCTTTCACCTCCTCAGACCCAGGCTGCGCCCCCTGGGTGTGTCCGGTGCCGGGTTCGCCTGCCGGACTTATACGAGCGCGCAACAGGGCTCTGCCACCTGAGAGATTCTCAGGATTCCATCGGGTGTTATTTTTTCGCTCAATAAATGCCGTGGCCCGCGACTTTCCAACAAAAAGGGAGCGCCACTGAAACTGGCGGATTTCCGCCACAAGTTCCGGGTCTTGGAGGATGGCATCGCACCGCAACCGCGCTCGTATATAGCCATAGAACATGGCTGCGCCACCGATCAGAAACGGATATTCAATAGCCCGGTACATACAGGTAGCCAGCATATACACCCAGCCCGTGCCCATAAAATGCTGCCCAAAGCCGTGCCTTGACCGGCCCCTCAGCACGCCGTGCTGGCTGGATCCCATTACCCGCAGGTGCGTAAAGTTGAGATCGGGTTCATCCCAACTCCGTGCATACCAGCCCAGCTGCCGACATTTATGGCAGTCGATTGCATCCCACATGACCTCGCGAACAAATCCGCCAATCTGTTCGAAACAGGAGATACGGTAGAACTTGGTCATCCCTGCCGACATTTCGTCTCCGCGCCTTTCACTGACCAGCCGCCCGTCCCTCTCGTTGTATGGCTTGCCGCTGCAGGTACCCAATCTGGGATCAGCTTCCATCCTTTCCATCAGCGTCTCGAAGTAGCGCTCCGGCAGTTCCAGGTCTAGATCGAGTTTGCAGACATATGCATAATCGTTCAGATTAAGTGTTTTCAGCCCAGCGTAGAATGCATCGACCACACCCGGGCCCACACTGCGAAATCCGCGATTTTCTCGAGTGAGAATTTTTATAAAAGAATATTTTTCCGAGTATTTTTTCAGAATCTCGAGTGACTTATCCGTCGATCCGTCGTCAACAATAAGCCATAATTTCGGGGTTACGGATTGTCTGGCGATACTGTCCAGAGTCCGCTCCATATACTCGGCCTCATCTCGACAGGGCGATACAACAACATAATCTCTATTGTGCGCAGATATTTTCTCTCGGTTGGATTCCCTGTTCATAATGTGGTGCCCTGTAAATTTCTCGCCAGGTGGCGGTTGATGGCTGGCAGGGAAAGGGCGTTTTTCAGATAGCGTATCGTCAACCTGGACGGATTTTGGCTCATCCGATATAACCACTCCAGACGCAGCTGTCGCATCCAGTTCGGTGCACGTTTTTCCGCTCCGGCGAGAAACAGGATCGAAGCGCCGATGCACAAAGTGACCCCTCGGTATTCATCTGTGTTCTGCAGCAGATTCGCGAGTATTTCTTGTTGCGGGGAGCCAACTGCCAGAAACACATAATCCGGATCCGCTTCGGCAATATGCGCCACAATGGCGTCGACCTCACCAGGTTTCCGTATGAAACCCATTGTTGGATTGTGATGCGTAATATTGATACGCGGATACCGGTTTTTTATTCGCATGAGAATTTCATCGCTTCCACCCAGGATATACACGCTGTCTTTTTCGTTTAGTTCGTCGTTAAACAACCTCGCCGTCAGATCGCTGCCGGTAACCACTTCGGGAATCCGGTTGCCGTGCAGTTTCAGCATAAACTCCAGGATTCGGCTGTCGCATAACGACAAGCTCGCGTTTACGTAGACCCTTTGCAGACTGCCGCTGCGCCTGCTCCCAGCCAAGCGCGCAAGATGATCGATGTTCGGGGTAACCACATACCCTTTACATTTTTTCTGTCGCATCGCCACGATCTGAGATAGAGCTCGGTCCATGTCTATCATGTCAATCCGGCAAAGCCCGATGTTCAGTGATGAAAAGTTGCTAGTCATGACGGTCTACTTGTATTCGATAATGGCGGTGCGTCTACCCGAAAGTCGCGAAGCAGCGTACCGAAGGACACCCAAGAATTGCGGAAATTTTGCCAGCGGGATAAGTATGCTGTAGACGAAGGATCTTCGAAGTGAATATCTCAACTTAATACGTTTCAAAAAAATTCGCAGTACTATCGCGGGGTATGCCGCCAGCAAGAGCAGAGAAGCAAGCGGTGAGAGTACACTAAAGATAAGTGCCAACAGTGGTATTACACATGCCCACAGGCAGATACTTGCAACCTCTCTCACACAGTAGGGATTTTTTTTTGTCGCGTGCATGGCGCATCGTTCGGCGTAGGCAAACCCGGCGCGAATGTTGCGCAGGTAGAACTGACGGAAGCTTGTCATGGCCGCATCATGAGATGTCATCTCATCAGCGATTCGCCATATTTTCCAGTTTTCTTTGCGCAGCCTGAAGCACATCTCCGGTTCCTCACCGGCAATCATGTTCGGATTGAAGGCGTTGACCGATTCAAGCGCAGTTCGCCTGGCGAGAAAATCACCGCCACAGGCTTTTGCTTCTCCAACCGGCGTATCCCACTCCATATCGCAGAGCGCGTTGTAGATCGATTTCTGTGGATAGACCTCCCTGCGCCTACCACAAACGATCGCAACTTCGGGATTTACGGATAAAAACGCGGAAGATTTCGAAAGCCAACCCGGCTGCATTAAGCAATCGCCATCGACAAACTGCACCCATTCGACATGCGGGAATTTCTGGACGAGATGTTTCAATCCAGTGTTCCGCGCCCGTGCTGCGGTGAACGCAACGGCATCGTCCAGCGCTATGACTTCGCAACCCGCCGATCTTACGAATTCCACACTGCCGTCTGTCGAACCGGAATCCACATAGACAATAGGATGCGCGGCGATACCGTCATCTCGCGCAGGCGAAGAGTCAGCGCCAGTACTTCTTCGCAGTGCCCATGATTGCTCCAGGATAGAACTGATACAGCGACGCAGACGCTCCCCCTCATTTCTGCCGATGACGACAAAACCAATCGCTGGGATTTTACTCAGCGCAGTTTGCGTGTCGTTGATACTCATAGGTTCATGCCACTTTTTCACGCTGCGGTTGTGGGTTCCAATCCGGGGTCCGGCTCAGAACCTGTTCCGTGTAACGGTCGGTGCTTAGCTCCATGCCCAGCAGATCACCGAGCTTTGCGAGCTCAGTATCAAACACTGTTTTTAGCTTCTTCTTGTTGGCTTCATTGAGTTGCGGGCGGTCTCGCATGCGCAGGCGTGATTTCACCGCCTCCCGCACCTGGGCTGGAACCAATGCTCTGCGCAATGCTGTAAGCAATGGATTCTTGATCAGGAAACGACTAAATGCAGTGCTGCGCAATCGCTCAGATGAAACGTTGGTTTGTGACAGTGCTTCATGCCAGCACACTTTTCCGGTATATCCGATAAAGTTCGCTACCCGAGTCAACTCCGCTTGCGGATATGCTCTGATCCGCTCAAAAAAAACCGGAAGAATGTTCTCCGCACCAAAGTGCAGAAGATACGGTGTCAGCTGCTGGTGGTAACAACTGTATGAAATCAGCTCCGGGTGTCGCTCGATGGCTTCATTTAGGTCAACGCGAATATTGTTGCAACTCCACTCATGGATGTACTGCGATACCAGGCGGTCGACAGGATGCCGCATAACGTAAATGAGCTTTGCATTGGGCAATGCACCAGACAAGCGCTTCAGGGTGTCTGGATAGGTGGGTAGCTTTGTATAGTGCGTGCTCGCCTCACCAATAATGTCACCTTCTTTCGCCGCTTCGAATAGCTTCCGGTAGTAATCTAAGCCGCGTTTGTACTGTCTGTCGTCACTAAAAAAGTTTGGCTCTTTCAGGTCTGGCATGAATATGCCATCCAACAAACGCAGCTGTTCGTAAAGTGTCGTTGTGGCAGATTTCATTGCACCAATAATGACAAAATGTGGCATTTTGGCGGATGTATGAGTGAACATGCTGTTACGTGACCTGGCGGTTGTTCTTGAAAACTGGAAGCGGATGTTGCCGCTGTGATGTAAAGAAGCCCCGCCAAAGATCGGCCCACTCGCAGGGAATCGACGGACCTACCGTAGACCTGGCCACTCGCTTGCACAACCTCAACAGCCGCCCTGTATACCAGGCGATGTTTGCCCAAAAAAGTTTGCGTCTTCCGCCCAGCAGGGTGAAATAGCGGGAGCGCGACTGATAAAAATAGGCGGGGATGCGCTGTTGGTTGCTGTCGTTCCTTTTGACGCTTGACGTTCCTCCACGCAAATGGACCACGCGCGCATCAAGCTCCTGCTTAATGGCGTAACCGGCGCTCTTTATACGCAGGCAGTACTCAATATCTTCGAAGTACATGAAGAAGCCCTCGTCCATATCGCCCACCTGTGCGATGACATCCGCGCGCAGCAGAACACAGGCAAAACTGATCCAATCAATTTCCTGTTCGGGTTCATCGAGTTCGATCGCGGTGTTTTTTGCGCGGAAGATTCTGGTTATGAGATCCAGCTGTGCGCCGCGAATCAGCTCACTGGTTACCCCCCTGCGGCGAAAGCGACTGACCTGTGGGCGCCCATCAAGATATTCCAGACGCGGGCCAAGTGCACCGAGCCTGCAATCCCCTTCCATTCGCTTGACCAGCGTTGTGATTGCACCGGGCCGCACTATTGTGTCGCTGTTGAGTAACAGGTAGTAACAGGCAGCTACCTCCGCAATGCCGAGGTTATTACCTGCGGAAAACCCGCCATTTCGAGGCGATTCCACCAACGTGATTCGAGTTTGTGTGAATGGATTCTGCGCGGATAGCCAACCGGCAATCTGCGCAACGGAGTCATCGTTTGACTTGTTGTCGACAATAACCACCCGTGCCTCGCCACACGCTGCATTCATCGTGTGCAGCTCGGGCAACAGACTTTCCAGGCAGTCTATGAGCATCTGTGGAGTCTTGTAATTGACAATTACAATACTGAGCTTGACGGTTTTTTCGCTATCCATGCTGATTCTCAGCCCGGGCAATCAATTGCGTTCAGGCGGCAAACGGGGTTCGACAGAAGGATTTACTTGAGATATTGAATGTCTATGGCGTTGGTTTTTTCACGCGCGCGGTCCTGCCATCCTTGTATTCGCAACTTGCGTGCCAGAATGTACTGGGCCCAGAGTCCAAAACCCCATTTTTTGATCTGATATCTGGCTTTGTAAACGCGATTCTGGACAAAAATGTGGATACGCTCGCTGGTACTGAGCGAAGAATGCGCTGGTTTGTGGCGAACATAGCCCGCCGCCTCAATCTGCCCGCCCAGGCGCAACTCAACCCAGCGGATATCCCGCTCAGACATTTTTCCCTGCCACTGATTAGCGTACTTTGCGGAAGGGCAGCTATAGCTTGTGTGACCCTCAATCTCCAGCATTTTTGGATCGAAGTTAATTTCCAGGAAGTCGCAAATCCGACTCAGCGTTGCTTCCGGATTGCTCACAAGGTCCTCATAGCGAACCTCCAGGCGCTGGCTTCCGGGCACCTGAGCGTTGAGGGCGGCGCGGTGCCGCTCAACCTTTTGCCAAAAGTAGGCACCTTCATAGGTGTTTCCCGCCCAGCCCATTCCGATACAAGATTTTGCGACATCGCGCGGGTCGCGCATTAGGTTGATGTAGCGCGCTTTCGGCCATATTTTTGGCAGAAGATCAATACGCGAGTGAACGGAGGCACCGATCAGTCTGCGGGGCTTGCGCTGATGAAGCTGTCGCAGAAAATCCCGAACGAGCGCCGGGTAGTCCAGGCTCTGGTCGATCTCCAGATCCAGCGCCCGGGTTTGTCTGTCGCTGTTAACAAAGTGCCAATAGCTCGGCATCGTTGGCCATTGGTCACCGTGTGCCTGAGACACGGCACCTTCAAACTCACCAAACACATTGGTATCCGGGTGTTGATCCATCAGCAAGCGCAATAGCGTAGAGCCGGAGCGGAGGGGACCCACAATAAACACCGGGCGTTCAAGCGCCTCCTGATGCGGTAGAAAATTCTCGTGAGTCATATCCATGTACTCTGTACGTCACAAAATTTTAGGGACCGGAGATCAGCGCCCGCACTGCTTTTGCAAGCGGCGCGGTGAATGCCCGTTAATACGGCATATTTGGGGCGCACAGGCCTCGCCCCGGAACCGGCTAATTCCGGGATGCTGAGGATGGGACGACCGGGGTCGACGCAGGCATCAGCAAAGGCGACTGAGACAACAGTCAGGCGGGATTGGAAAGGGGAATGGGGGCGAATGTTGCCGGCAGGCTATCGATCAATAGCCTTTCTGACCAGTCCCTGATCAACTGCATGCAATCCTTGCACAAGCTGTTGTGTTCGGTCCGACTCGGAGTTCGACACCAAGCACCCTTAATAACAAGCACTGTTATAAACAGGTAAATAAAACAGCGCAACGAACGACCTGCGACAATAACGGGGCAGGTCGAGACATTCGTCACACTTTATCAGGGAATCGTGACAATTCAAAAGCTTTACGTCAGTTTTTGCGACCTACCAAAGAGTCGGCCCCGATTGAACTGACAACGCGATCAGCCCGACGGTGCTATGCGGGGGTGTGGTGCTGGCGCGCACAAAAAAACCACCCGCTGGGTGGTCATTAAACAGAGTTTGCCCTTTCACCGGCCGGCGCCCGCATTGTGCGGGCAAGTGGCAGGGCACCGGGGTCGACACTTGGAAATACAGAATTCCGTTTCTGTCCTTGCGCAATCCTTCACGCGATTACCTCAAAGTACCGACGCCGCTGCCCTGCCCTGCCGCTTACTTCTCGACGAAAGCGCGCTCGATAACGTACTCGTGGGGAACGCCTGCACGGGTCTCTCTGAAGCCCCATTCATCGAGGATACGGGTAAGATCCTTCAGCATGGACGGTGATCCGCACAGCATGAAACGGTCTTCTTCGAGGTTTGGTTTCGGCAGATTCAGGTCACTGAAAATCTTGCCGGAGAGCATCAGGTCGGTGAGGCGGCCGTTGTTGCGGTAGGCCTCGCGGGTAACAGTGGGGTAATACAACAGCCCCTGCTGTACCATTTCGCCGAAGAATTCGTGTTCCGGCAGTTCTTTCTCGATGTAATCCTGGTACGCCAGCTCGGATTTATAGCGCACGCCGTGGGTCAGGATCACCTGGTCAAAGCGCTCGTACACGCTCGGGTCGCGGATGATGCTCATGAACGGCGCAAGTCCGGTGCCGGTAGACAGCAGCCACAGGCGCTTGCCCGGCAACAGGTGATCCGCCACCAGGGTGCCGGTCGGCTTGCGACCGACGAAGATTTCGTCACCCGGTTTGATCTTCTGCAGCTGGGATGTCAGCGGGCCGTCCGGCACCTTGATGCTGAAAAACTCCAGCTCGTCCTCGTAGTTGGCACTGGCAATGGAGTAAGCGCGCAGCAGGGGGCGGCCGTTCGGCTGTTCCAGGCCGATCATGGTGAAGTGGCCGTTTTCGAAGCGAAACGCCGGATCGCGGCTGGTCTTGAAGCTGAAAAGGGTGTCGTTCCAGTGATGGACTTCGAGCACCGTCTCCTTATTCAAATTTGACATAACTATAGAACCACTTATTCCTGACCTTTTTGCTGGGTGAATTCTAGCGCTGGTATATCTATAGGCAAAATGGGATATTTCGATATTCCTTATCTATTAGTTTGATGAAGGGTCGACCCTCCCTATGCGTTATTCCCTGCGCCAGTTGGAAGTCTTTCTCGCCTGCGCCCATCACCAGAATGTGAGCCGCGCCGCCGAGAGCCTGAACATGTCCCAGTCCGCCGCATCGACCGCATTGAAGGAGTTCGAGCAGCAGTTCGACCTGCGTCTGTTCGAGCGGACCGGAAAACGCCTGCGCCTAAACGAGCTGGGGCGCCAGCTGTGGCCGCGGGCAGAGGAACTGCTGGAACGGGCGCGGGAACTGGAAGACACGCTGCTGGCCCACGGTGACCTCGGGCGCCTGAAAATCGGCGCAACGCTCACCATCGGCAACTATCTGGCGGCAGGGATCATGGCCCGCTATATGGAGATACAGCCAGGAGCACGGGTGGAATTGGAAGTGGCCAACACCTCGGCGGTGGCACAGCGGGTACTCAGTTTCGAGCTGGATCTTGGACTGGTAGAAGGTGAACTCAATCATCCCGACCTGGAGATGATCCCCTGGCGGAATGACGAACTGGTGGTGTTCTGTGCACCGGAGCACCCGCTGGCGAGCCGCCCACGGCTTGACGACGAGGACCTGAAAACGGCGACCTGGATTCTGCGGGAAACCGGCTCCGGCACCCGCCAGACCTTCGAGCGCGCCATGGCCGGATTATTGCCGGAACTGAACATCCGTCTTGAGCTGCAACACACAGAGGCAATCAAACGCGCGGTGGAAGCCGGCCTCGGCATCAGCTGCCTGTCGCGGGTTTCCCTCACCGATGCGTTCAAGCGAGGCGCACTAGTTGAGCTCCCCGTACCGCATAGGGACTTTCGCCGCGAATTTTACTTCGCCCTGCATCGGCAAAAGTACCGCAGCGCTGGTATCGAGCGCTGGCTGGAGCTCTGCCGACAGATTGCGTGAGCGGGTATTGGGTCTTTATTCATTCTGCTGTCCAGCCCGCCTGGCCTCCAAACGGCGGATGAACTCTTGGAGAATCAGGCGGTACAGTTCCTTGCCCAGATACTTGTCTTCCACACTGCTGTCGATAGACGGGTTGTCGTTCACCTCGATCACATAGCCCTTACCGGCGGACTCCTTTACATCGACCCCGTAAAGACCGCGGCCGATCGGCTTAGTGGCCTTGATGGCGGCCTGCAGCACCGCTTTTGGCACCTCGAAGGTGGGCAATGTGTCGAACCCACCGCTGACGCTCTTCTTGTTGGTGTGGCTGTAGATCTGCCAGTGGTTCTTGACCATGTAGTAGCGGCACGCGTACAGCGGTTTGTTGTCGAGCACACCGATGCGCCAATCGAATTCCGTGTACAGGAACTCCTGCGCCAGCAGCAGGCTCGACTCGGCAAACAGCTCATCCAGCTTACCGAGCTCGGCCTCCGTGTTCACTTTCACCATGCCCTTGGAGAAGGCGCCATCGGGGATTTTCACCACCATCGGCAGGCCCAATTCTGCCGCCGCCTGACGGATTCCCTCCTCGTCACCACGGCGCAGGATACGAGTGCGCGGCGCCGGGACCTTGTTGTTTTCGAACAGGTCAGCGAGGTAGATCTTGTTGGTACAGCGCATGATGCTGGTCGGATCGTCCAATACCACCAGGCCTTCTGCTTCCGCCTTTTTGGCAAAGCGATAGGTGTGGTGGTCGATGGCGGTAGTCTCACGAATAAACAGTGCGTCGAATTCCGACAGACGCATGTAGTCTCCGGGTCCGATCAACTCTACCGACAACCCCAGTTCGCGCCCGGCACTGACGAATTTTTTGATCGCCGGGCCGTCGGAAGGCGGTAATTTTTCCTCCGGATTCACCAGGATCGCCAGATCGTAACGGCTGTTGGCCGGCTTGCGGTGCTGGCGCCAGACCTTGTTGCTGAAGTTGTCCAGCGCCTCGGCAAACTCGGTTTCTTCCGACTCGCTCAGTTCCTTGTGGGAACACACTTTCAGCTCGACGATCTCCCACTGGGGATCAGCGCGCAGATGGATCTCCAGGACCGGGCAGGCAAAGCGGTCGAACAGCACCCGCGCCAGCGGTTGCAGGGACGGCTCGCTGCAGCGGCCAAAGTAAGACTTCACCACCCACTCAGCACCCGAGGCTGGCGGCTTCAACTTTGCCAGCGAGGGCATTGCCTGCGCCAACTGCAGTTTGTACAACTGCGGCAATGCCAAATCATTGAGGGTGCGCACACTCGGCAGCACATTGTGGCTGCGCGCCTCCGCCAGAAGCGAACAATAGTAGCCCTCGCTGCGGTAGTCGTAGCTGCCACAAAGGTTGATCACGCGCACCCGCTGCTGGCGCGCGGGCAGCGCAAGGTAATCCGCAAAAGTAATAACCCGCTCACTGGGGTAATAGGGAGCCCAGTCTTCGGGCTTGTCGATCACAATGAGGACCTGGGACATGAATAGGGAGAATGCCTCGGTATAGGGAATACACGCTGGTGCGGTGGGAGTGACAAGGGCCGAGTTTGCCCGTCTGACCTGCGAAAGATAGAAGAAATTCTTGCCCCTGCCTAATACTATTTACACCTCGCGTCTGTGCCTCTGGAGTTCCCTGACAGCAGCCGCCACAGCCCGCTGAACAGCGCCTACCGTCACCCAGACCAAACATGCAAAGCAACCTGTCACCATCAGCCATCATACCAGTGGAGATTGCCTGTAAGACCAATTGTGGTAGTATCCCGGTGTTGTGAATAGCAAGCTGTAGCCTGGAGTTACACTAAAGAACGCCATATATGAAGACTGCATTTTTGAGTAATAGCCGCCGTATTTATCAGCAGGTAGTGGAAAAGATGCTAGTGCTGCTGGACAGTGGAGAATATCCGCCGGGTGTACGGCTGCCCTCTGAGCGCGAATTGTCGGAAATGTTCGACGTCAGCCGCCCCAGTATCCGCGAGGCCATTATTGCGCTGGAGGTCATGGGACGCGTTTCCGTTCGTACCGGCTCCGGTGTGTATGTTATTGAACCCGTCAACACATTCACCGACACCAAGGAATTCAGCCCGTTCGAACTGACTGAGGCCCGTGTGTTAGTCGAGGGCGAGGCGGCAGCACTGGCGGCGACCATGATTACCGATGACCAGCTCGAAGAGCTGCGCAATGCCTACCGGGACATGGTGCGGGAGAATGAAGAGGGCAATCTCACCTCCGAGCGCGCCGACCGCAAGTTCCACGAGGTGATTTCTCGGGCAACCAACAACCGGGTCCTGATGAGTACGATTGCGAAATTATGGGATATCCAGGGGCAGTCGCCGGATATTCAGTACGTGCATAAGTCTGTATGTAAAAAGGACGGGCAGAAACGCCTCGCCGAGCACAAGGCCATCTTGCAAGCGCTGGAAGAGCGCGACGCAGGCGCCGCGCGCCGCGCCATGCGCCTGCATTTCAGTCGCTCTCTGAACGCACTGCATGACGCATCGGAGGCTAAGGCGGTTGAGGTGGTACGTCGGGAAATTTCCGAGCGTCGCAAGCGGTTCTCCATCGACCGGCTCGGCGAAAGTGCCGGGATTTAATTCCGGGCCTACCAGCCTCTCTAAAGGTCATCCCGCGGAGTGTATCCGCGGGATGACCTTTTTATTTACCGCAAGCTACCGGAAATAGTCGAGCACAAAAAAGCCCGCACTAGGCGGGCAAATTGATTCCGGCGGGTGGTTCCGCCGGGATGGAGAAGAGACATCCAATCTGACAAACTTGCGAAGTTCTCAGAACTTCGCTTTTAGGCCCAGGAATACGCGCGGACCGTAACTGTTTACTTCACCCAGGTTGTCGGTGGTGAAGAAATACTGTTCCTTCGGCGCATCAAACAGGTTGATAGCTTCCAGGCTGACCTGCACATTGTCGGTGAGCCGGTAAGACGCTTTCGCTTCCCACACACCGACATCGCCGACATAACGCAGACGGGTACCATTGCTGGTGTAAGGCTGGAAGTACTCGCTGCGGTACTTGTAGATCAGGCTCGTATCGAAATCGCCGATCTGGTAGTAAAGCTGTCCGGAGAACACGTGCTCGGAGAAGCCCGGCAGGTTCGCTGGCGCTATGATACCGATGTTCTGGGAAACCACATTGCCGCTCTCATCCAGCACTACGGAATCACCATACTGGCTGTCTTCAAATTCGAAGTCAGAGTCAGCGAAGTTGTAGCTCGCCTTCACACCCAGGCCACTCAGGTAACCCGGCAGGTAAGAGAAACGGTGGGTACCGGTGAACTCGATACCGTTCATGGTGCTGGTATCTTCGTTGGTGCGGACAATGTCAAAGTCTGCATTCAACTGCTGACCGTCAACCATAAAGCTTTCGGTAATACGCGTGGTCTCGAAGCCACCTTGGAAGTTCTTGTGGTAGATGCCGAACGCCAGCATGGTGTCATCGTTCGGATACCATTCGATGGCAGCATCGAAGTTCCAGGACATCAGCGGCTGCATATCCGGGTTGCCATCGCCATCCACACCACTCAGGAGTTCGTTGATGGTAGTCACCTCTTCAGAGGTGTTGGTATTGAACGTACGCTTGTAACCCAGGTCACTTGGGTCCGGACGCGACATACCGCGGTACACCGCGCCACGCAGCATCAGGTCTTCGCGCAGATCGGCAATCACGTTCAGGCTCGGCAACACTTCGATGTAGTCGCCGCCAGCGGTTACTCGCTCAAGATCAGCATCGGAAATCGGGCTCATTGACAGCACGCCGCTGTCGCTTTCAAGGATTTCGTATGGGGTGCGATAGCCCACAGACTCGACTTCGGTCTGCACTACACGCACGCCAACGTTGCCGCGCAGCGGAGTGCCTTTCAGTGCACTCTCGAAATCCGCCATGACGTAGGCAGCGGTAGTGGTCTCGGTCACATCAGTAACGTCGGCCGTACCGTTCATCAGCTCCGGGTAAGCGAAACCTTCACCTACATACGCCAGTATCATGTCGGAAACACACTGGGTATCAAAAGTCGCCCAGCTGTTGGTGCCGCCGGTCACGTTGCCATCGCCGTCAACATTCGTGATCAGGTTTCCGTCACTCACGCTGTTCAGGAAATTGTCTTCCTGGAAAGCGACAGCACAAGTCTCATTGATCTCCTTGATCGCCGCTGCACCAGCTGCAGAACCGCGGGAGATACTGTATTCATCGCGCGCACTGCCCAGATCCAGGTATTCCAGTTCGGCAAAGCGCAGACCGCCGCTGACCCCAGTGATAAAGCTGCCTTCAACACGAAGGTCAAAATCGGTGCGGAAGGATTCGGTGGTGTTGACACGATCTACATCGTTGTCGATACGAATCCGGTAGGCATCGGAGAACAGCGAGTGATCGTTGACATCGAAATCGGCAATTTCATACTGAAGAATACCGGACGTCTTGTCCCAGGAGACCATCGGGCGATAGTTCCCGGGAGTTTCTTCGCCGTAAATGTCAAATTTGTCGGACTGGGTACGGATGCCGACCTGAAGCTCTTCACGGGTAGTCTCAGAGAAAGCGTAGTCCGCAGAAACGGTCAGCCTGTCGCTAACGTCGTAGGAGACGTTCAGACCGTAACCCAGGTAATCCTCGGTGCGGGAGAAGAGTTCGCTGTTGGACTCGATGGCAGTTTCGCCAGCCCACTTCATTACCGTACCGGTATCAGTCACCACCAGAGATTCTGCGGTAACGCCCGGGGTAACCCGCTTCATGTTGGCGAAGTTCAGAATCTGACGTTCTTCCGCCTGCACGCGCTCGGATTGCTGCAGATCGAAATTGATATCGGTCTTGTCGTTGGGCTGGAACTGCAGCGCCACAAACACCGCATCGCGCTTGTCGGAGGTGTCGTTCTGCTTGTAACCATTGGAGCTGCCGACAAACGCGTAAGGGCTTCCATGACTGACCGCCTTTCCGGTCTCAGGATCTACGCTGGTGTTGTAGCCCTGGTCAGATTTCGCACCGGTACCAGTCTGATCCTCACAATCTCCGGCAGAACGATAGAACCCCTCATTGGTCACATTCGGATCGTTCAGACACGCGTAAAGCGAGGGCGGCGTGCTGCTCGGGCTGGAGGAATTCATCTCCGCTTCGGGCTGGGAGATATCACTCCGCTCATAACCCAGAGACACACCGAAGGCCATGCCATTGTCGAACTCGAACTGGTCGACATAGCTGGCGGTGCCGCGGAAACCGATATCGCCGGCCATAGGATCGTCGAGGTTTGCCTGGTCCGGGTTGACATTCGCCTTGGCATCAAACTGGATGCGCTGTTTCCCGTATTCCAGAGGCTTCAGGGTTTCCAGGGCGATCAGACCCGCCACACCGCCTTCGATCAGGCTTGCATCCTGGGTTTTGTAGATCGCAATTTTGTTCATCAGTTCGGAAGGGAACTGGGAGAAGTTCACCGAGCGGTCACCGCTGCCATTGGTGGCGACACGGCCATTAAACGTGGTCGCGCTCAGGTACGGGCCCATACCGCGGATGGAAACTTCGGTGGCACCACCATTTTCGCGGTGGGAGGAAGCACCAGTCACGTTCTCCAGCGCTTCACCGATGGACAGCGCAGGCAGGTCACCGATTTCGTTGGCAGACATACCGTCAACGATGGTGGTGGAATTGCGCTTGATATCAATGGTGGTCTGGATGGTCGCGCGGGTGCCGGTGACAACCACTTCTTCCAGAGCCTGGTCACTGCCTGCTACTTCCTGCGCCTGTGCCACACCCATATATGAGGCAGCGGCAACAGCACTCACCAGCAGTGATTTTTTGAAACTGTTTTCGGCAAAGCGCGCTTTGCCTTTTCTCTCGATCGCCATTACATCATTTGCGTCGTTATTATTATTACGCATTGTTACCCCCGGGGAAGTCTGCGCTTGTGGATATTAACAAAGTACGCCTGTATGGCGCCTTTTTTCTCATCAGCATCGCGGTTTTTTTATCCAGCCTGTAGACCAGACTCGAGGCTTTGCCACGACTGTCCGCTCACTGGTGAGATCAAAGTCTCACCATACCACCACACCGTCAACCAATTTTCAAAAAAAAAGCCGCTATTGGTCTGACCCCTGACCAAAAGAACTGCAAACGAACCAAAACCGCGCATTTTTCCGTATGGATTTATGCTTTCGCCCTAACTGGTCGCCCAGATTGGTTGACAGATACTTTTTACCAATTTAGTCTGGCCGCATAACAGCTCCGGCCAGAACGCTCAAAAATGATTCAAGAGTGGCGCCGGCAGTGATAACACTGAGGACATTGCCCGGGTGATCATGAGAACTTCACGAATCCAACAGCTACTGGCCGCCGCCCTGCTCACCTGTGGACAGGCATCCATTTTCTGCGTGCAGGCAACTGCCGAGGAATATCTGGTCAACAACCAGCAGGAGTACGCCAAGTCCGTCAAAAAGTTGAAAGCCGGTGACACCCTGGTACTAGCCAATGGGGTATGGAAGGATTTTGAGGTTCTGTTTCAAGGGAAGGGTGAGAAAGGGAATCCCATCTCGTTGACCGCGGAGGACAAAGGTAAAGTGATCCTCTCCGGCCAATCCAATCTGCGACTTGCCGGTGAATATCTGGAAGTTTCCGGACTTGTTTTCAAAGACGGATTTTCTCCCAGCGGTGAAGTCGTCTCCTTTCGCCGCAATAAAGAGCACCTGGCCAACCACTCCCGCGTGACCGAAGTCGTGATTGAAGATTTCAGCAAGCCGGAACGCACCGAATCCGATTACTGGGTTGCCATTTACGGCAAAAACAACCGCTTCGACCACAACCACCTTGCCGGTAAACGCAACGTGGGTGTGACTCTGGCCGTTCGCCTCGACAGTGAAGCGAGCCAGGAGAATCACCACCGCATCGACCACAACTACTTTGGCCCGCGCCCGATTCTCGGTTCCAACGGTGGTGAGACCCTGCGTATCGGTACCAGCCACTACTCGTTGACCGACTCCTTCACCGTGATCGAAAACAATTTCTTCGACCGCTGCGACGGAGAGGTGGAAATCATTTCCGTCAAATCCGGAAAGAACACCATTCGCAACAACACCTTCTTCGAGTCCCGCGGAACCCTCACGCTCCGCCACGGCAACGGCAACCTTATCGAAGGCAACGTGTTCCTGGGTAACGGCGTGGATCACACCGGTGGGATCCGGGTGATCAATCGCGACCAGACGGTGCGCAACAACTATCTCGAGAGTCTCACAGGCTATCGGTTCGGGAGTGGGTTCACCGTGATGAACGGTGTTCCCGACTCTCCCATCAATCGCTACCACCAGGTGGTCAATGCCCGGGTGGAAGGCAATAGCTTTATCAATGTCGACCACATTCACCTGGCCGCGGGCAGCGATGCGGAGCGAAGCGCGGTACCACAGGATTCGGAATTTTCCGGCAACCTGTTTTACGCCGAAAGCGGGAAGTCGCCCTTCTCCATTTTCGACGATATTTCCGGAATTACTTTCCGCAATAACGCATCCAACGGATTCGGTGATGCCAAAATTGCAGCCGGCATTGATAAACAAGTGAGCCGGTTACAGCGCGCCGCCAACGGACTTCTGTATCCGGTCGATGCTTCCGCACAGGAAGCGGGTGTTTCCCGCAACCTTGCGGTCACCACCAGGGAAATGACGGGTGCATCCTGGTACCCGAAGTCCGAACCTGTCACACCATTCAACAGCGGAAAGACCATTGCCGTACGCCCCGGTGAAGATGCCATTTTCAATGCCCTGCAAAAGGCCGGGGATGGGGACGTTCTGCTGCTGGAAAATGGCAGCTACAACGCACGCAAACGGCTGCAGATTGAGAAGACGGTTACCATCAAGGCCAAAAAAGCCGGCAAAGTGACACTGATGTCCGAGCGACCGGTCATGTTCGAAATTGCCGACGGCGGCAGCCTTTCTCTCGATGGACTGGTCATTTCCGGAGCGAACAGCCCGGATGCAGCCGGCAATACCCTGGTGCGCACCCTGCCCTGGGGCATGCTGCAGAACTATCGCTTCAGCCTGAAAAATTCCAGAGTGGAAAATCTGGATATCAACCACTCCTATCACCTGTTTGATTCCGGCAGTCGCGCATTCGCCGATCAGATCACGATTGTCGATAACATATTCGAGAACATCACTGGCGACCTGCTCAAGCTGGACAAAGAGCGCGACGACCTCGGCATCTACAACGCCGAGTATGTCGATATCACCGGCAATACATTCCGCAATGTCCAGGGGGCACTGGCGAATGTGTATCGCGGCGGTACCGACGAAAGTACGTTCGGCCCACACGTCAACTTCAGCAACAATAACGTCGAAAAATCCGGTCTCGGCAAGCGCAACAAGGCGCAGGCGCTGATCAGACTGCACGGTGTGCAGGTCGCTGACATCAACCACAACACCATTGCCGATAGTGCCGGTGTGGTGATTGAGCACACCGTTGGTGAACCTGTTACCCGGATTGCCAACAACCAGTTCAACAAGACCCCGGGGCCGGCAATCGAGGAGCTGGTGGCCGAGGGTGAGCACACGGCTGTTCTGGCCAATAACCAAGTGCGCTGAAACGCGGCTGTACGGATCCAGTAATAAATGATTGTTCAACGCACCATAAAAAAATCCCGCTCGCTGCGTTCCGCTATTGCTGCGACCATTAAAATATCTGCTCTGGGTGTGGCACTGCTTCCATTAGCAACCTTTGCCGCGGTGCATCCGAACCTGGTGATCAACGCAAGTGATGTTGACGCCATGCAGGGCGCAGTACAGACACCCGGCCGCTTCCGCGATGCGTTCCTCAGTACCCGGAAGTCTGTAGACCTGGCGCTGCAGGCTCCTGTCGCGGTGCCCGTGCCCGCGGACGCCGGCGGCGGCTATACCCACGAGCAGCACAAAAATAATTACCAGCTGATGTACAACGCCGGCGTGTTGTACCAGATCACCGGCGACGCCCAATACGCAAAGCGCGTGCGCGATACGCTGCTTGCGTACGCAGAGCTCTACCCCACCCTGCCGCTGCACCCGAAGCGTCGTCCTGGGGCCGATAATCCGGGCAAGCTGTTCTGGCAGAGCCTGAACGAAGCGGTGTGGCTGGTGTACACCATCCAGGCCTATGACCTGGTGCGCGAAGCGCTTACGGAATCAGAAGCGGAAAAAATCGAGCAGGGTGTGCTGCGCCCTGTTGCGCGTTTTCTTTCTGTCGAATCGCCGGAAACCTTCAACAAGGTACACAATCACGGCACCTGGCTAACCGCTGGTGTCGGTATGACCGGTTATGTTCTGGATGAGCAGGAGCTGGTGGAACAGTCACTACTGGATCTGGAAAAGTCCGGTAAGGGCGGTTTCCTGCAACAGTTGAACACGCTGTTTTCACCAGATGGCTATTACAACGAAGGCCCCTATTACCAGCGCTATGCGCTGATGCCGTTCGTAACCTTTGCCAAAGCTATCGACAACAACGAACCCGAGCGCGATATTTTCGGCTACCGCGACGGCGCGCTCATGAAGGCCATCGATACCACCATCCAGCTCAGTTATAACGGGCTGTTTTTTCCCATCAATGACGCCATTAAAAGCAAGGGTATCGACACCGCCGAGCTGGTTCAGGGCGTTGCGATTGCCTACGGGAAGTCGGCCAATCCGCAACTGCTGGATATCGCGCAGAAGCAACAGCAGATCGTACTGACCGGCGACGGTCTGAAAGTGGCGCAGGACCTGGACGCGGGCAAGGCGCAGGCGTATCCGTTCATTTCCGCCGCCTTCCGCGACGGCAAGGACGGCGATGAAGGTGCACTGGTAGTGATGCGCGGGAACAGTGGCAGCGAGCAGGCACTTCTGTTCAAACCCGCAGCCCAGGGTATGGGTCACGGGCATTTCGACAAGCTTACCTGGCAGTTTTACGACCACGGTTCCGAAATCGTGACTGACTATGGGGCGGCCCGTTTTCTCAATGTCGAAGCCAAAAACGGCGGCCGTTATCTGCCGGAAAACGAAACCTATGCGAAGCAGACGATCGCGCACAACACGGTGGTGGTGGACGAACGATCCCACTTCGATGGCGACCTGAAGGTCGGTAACAATAACCATCCCGAGTTGCGGTTCTTCCACGCAGATGACCGTGTGAAAATCAGCTCGGCGAGTATCGAATCCGCCTACCCGGAGGTCGTGCTGACCCGCACCATGGCACTGGTGAATGACGCCGAGACCGGTTCGACCTTTGCCATCGACCTGTTTGATGTGCAGGCGAAAAAGAATCATCAACTGGATCTGCCGCTGCATTACAACGGACAGCTCGTGGATACCAGCTTCACACTGCGCGGATTCACTGACCGTATTTCAGCGCTCGGAAAGCAGAACGGCTATCAGCATCTGTGGCTGAAAGCCCGCGGCAAGCCGGAAAATGGTCTTGCGCAGGTTACCTGGCTCAACGACAACGGCCGTTTTTACACCCACTCCACCATTGCGGATGGCAAAACAGAACTGCTGTTCACCGAACTCGGCGCCAATGATCCCGAGTTCAACCTGCGTTCGGAAAAAGCCTTTATCGCCCGACGTGAAGACACTCGCGCGCATACCTTTGTCAGTGTTCTCGAGCCGCACGGCGAGTACAACCCATCCAAAGAATTCACGCTCGAGGCCGAGAGCAAGGTGCGCGGGCTTACACACCAGCGCATCGATAGCCTGGATTTGGTGGTGATAGCGTTGAAAAACGGCGATGAATTATTGCTCGCCATCAATACCGATGTATCGGCAACGGCAGATTCGGGCAAACCGTTTACATTTCGCGGCAACCCCTACCAGCTCACCGGCCGCGCCGAACTTTTAACAATCAGAGATTAAGTCATGGCGGAGGTAACTATGCCCGCGACGGACGCATTTGTTCTGTCAGAGGAAGTGGAAGTGGAGGATCTTGGTGGCGGCATCAAACGGCAGATCCTCGGCTACGACGAAAACCTGATGGTAGTCAGGGTCTGGTTTGAGGAAGGCAGTATCGGTTACGTGCACAAACACCCGCACACCCAGGTAAGTTACGTGGAAAGCGGTGAATTTGAGGTGCAGGTAGACGGCAACAAAAAAATTCTCACCGCGGGCGACAGCTTTTACATAGCCCCCCATCTGGAGCACGGGGCCGTGTGCAAAAAGGCCGGCGTGCTGATCGACACATTCAGTCCCTACCGGGAAGATTTCGTTAACCTCTGAGCAGGATAATAATAATGAAGAATTTACGCTGGACGATAGTGACACTGGTGGCCATCGCCACCATCATCAACTATATCGACCGTACCGCATTGTCGGTCATGTGGCCGGGTATAGCCGACGACCTCGGCATGAACAGCCACGACTACGCCAATATCATGAGTGTATTTCTGATTGCCTACGCGGTCGGTCAGGCAGTATTCGGCCGGGTGTTTGACGCGGTCGGCACACGCATCGGCTTTATGCTGTCGATTGTTGTATGGTCCATTTCCATTGCTCTGCACGCACTGGCAACTTCCGTTACCAGTTTCAGTATTTTCCGCACCTTGTTGGGCTTCGGTGAAGCAGGCAACTGGCCCGGTGCCACCAAGGCCAATGCCGAGTGGTTCCCGGCAAAAGAGCGCGCGCTGGCTCAGGGTATTTTCGGTGCAGGTGCCTCCGCCGGCAGTATTATTGCTCCGCCGCTCGTAGCCTTCCTGTACGCCTTCCTCGGCTGGCAAGCGACCTTCGTTGTAGTGGCACTGCTCGGCTTTGTCTGGCTGGTGCCGTGGCTGATCATTTACAAAAGCGGCCCGGATTCGCACCCGTGGATTACCCAGGAAGAGCGCGAGCTGATTCTGTCCGGGCAGATTTCCAAGAACAGTGATACTGAAGACGAGTACGTTCCAAGTCTCCCGGAACTGCTGTCGCATCGCCAGAGCTGGAGTGTGATTCTTGCGCGCTTTTTTATCGAGCCGATCTGGTGGCTGTTCGTGGCCTGGCTGCCGCTGTACCTGAACGACAAGTTCGGATTCGATGTGAAGGCCATCGGCGCGTCCGCGTGGATCCCGTACTGCGGTGCGGCGGCCGGAGCGCTGTTTGGCGGCTGGCTTTCCGGCAGGCTGATGAGCTCTGGCTGGAGTGTGAATAAATCGCGCAAGTTTGTGGTATTGCTCGGCGGCGTATGTATGTTGCCGGCTCTGCTCGCGACCACGGTGGCATCCACGCCCGCGGCGGCGCTGGCACTGATCACCGTGATCCTGTTCGGATTCCAGGCGGCGATCAACAATATCCAGACACTGCCCAGCGATTATTTCTCGGGCAAGAGTGTTGCCAGTCTTGCCGGCATCAGCGGTGCTGTCGGGGTCATCAGTGTGATTACCGCCATTCAGATGGTTCCGATCATTACCAATGACGGCACCTATTATCCACCTTTCTTCATTCTCGGTGCCTCGCTGGTTCCGCTGATGTTGATCTCTGTCCTGTTTGTCGGGGGGCGTATCACACCGGTGCGCAGCAAGCAGGAAAAAAAGCAAATCGCTGAAACCGCGAGTTGAATCTCCGTTATCCGGTCATCCTTTAAAAAACGAATTTTTGAATTACAAGCAGGAGTCACTATGAAACTCAATAACAAAGTAGCCATCGTCAGTGGTGGGGCGCGCGATATTGGCAAGGCCGTATCGCTGAAACTGGCGGCACAGGGTGCCAAAGTGGTCATCAATTACTTCAGCAATGTGCAGACTGCGGAAGAAACCCTGAACGAGATTCAGCAGGCTGGCGGTGAAGCCATCATCGTGCAGGGTGATATGACCAGGCAGGAAGATGTGGCGCGCGTTGTGGCCGCTTCCCAGGAAGCGTTCGGCTCCAAGATCGACATCCTGGTGAACGTTGCCGGTGGCCTGGTAGAGCGCAAGACGCTCGCGGAAATGGATGAAGACTTCTTCAACAAAGTCATCGCCCTGAACCTGAACAGCACCTTCCTGCTGACCAAGGCCGTAGTTCCGCACATGGATGGTGGTGCCATTGTGAACCTCGCTTCCCAGGCCGGTCGCGATGGCGGCGGTGCCGGTGCGTCGGCGTACGCCACTTCCAAAGGTGCGGTAATGACCTTTACCCGCGCTATGGCCAAAGAGCTGGGCCCGCAGAATATCCGCGTGAACTCCCTGTGCCCGGGCATGATCAGTACTACCTTCCACGACGTGTTCACCAAAGACGCGGTGCGTACCAACGTCGCCAATGCAACCCCGCTGCGCCGCGAAGGCAAGGCCTGTGAAGTGGCCGATGCCGTGGCTTACCTGGCCTCCGATGAAGCCTCCTTCATCACCGGTGCCAATATCGACATCAACGGTGGCCTGTTCTTCTCCTGATGTCGGCGATTGCAGGGGCTTGCCGTCGCGGCAGCCCTGCAAAAGATTTTCAAGGCAACGAGTGTACTGAGGTATAGAGGCGTCCGATGATGCAAAAGCGCATAGCGGTAATTGGCGAGTGCATGCTCGAAATGAATCTGGGCAGCGACTGCCGCAGTCCCGACAGCGAGGCGCGGCTCGCCGCTGCGCTGTCTTTCGGCGGCGACTCCCTGAATACGGCGCTGTACATGTCGCGGCTCGGTACCGCAGTGGACTATGTGACGGCATTGGGTGACGACCATCTCAGTGACTGGATGATCCGGCAGTGGCAGGCGGAAGGGATCGGTTGCGATCTGGTAAAGCGGGAGGCCGGTGGCACGCCCGGACTTTACCTGATCGAAACCGATGCGACCGGCGAGCGCACCTTCCACTACTGGCGAGATCGTTCACCGGCCCGCCGCCTGCTGGATAATCCGGCGGCGGCACGGCAACTGTTCGACCAGCTGCGAAGTTTTTCCGCGATATATCTCTCGGGAATTTCTCTCGCCATTCTGTCGCCTTACGGGCGCGAATGCCTGTTCGATTTTCTCGCGGTGTTTCGCCTCGCGGGCGGCAAGGTAATCTTCGACGGGAATTATCGACCGCGCCTGTGGGGCAGCGAGACGCTGACGCGCAAGGCCTACGAACAGATCTATCGGCTGACCGATATTGCGCTGCCCACCATGGAAGATGAGGCCGCGCTGTTCGGCGACGCAAGCACGGAAAGCATCATCAACCGTCTGCACGGTTTGGGTGTGGCGGAAGTCATTCTCAAGATGGGTGCGGACGGCTGCATCATCGCGCACCAAAATTGCGAACCGCTGCTGGTGCCAGCGGAGAAGGTCACACCACTGGATACCACAGCCGCGGGGGACTCCTTTAACGCCGGCTACCTCGCACGCAGGCTCGCGGGAGAGGATGTGGAAGTGGCGGCAAAAAGCGGCCATAGATTGGCGGCAACCGTAATCCAGCATCGCGGCGCCGTCATTCCTGTGTCCGCCATGCCGCGCACTGACCAGGCCGCCTGAGCGAACTCCTGTTTCCACTGGCTACCGCCCAGGTAGCCAGTGCATTTTCACCACCCCGGCGAAAGCTGGCGGTGGCATCACCTGTTCATCATCCTCCGTTTTTCCGCTTCACACGCACAAGTGGTTAACCAGTTCTGCGAATAGCCATCGCCGACAGATTTACCTTCTCTTTCCGATAATGCGGAAAAACACTGAAATCACCGGGTTTATTTTATTTTTACATGGATATTTGCGCCAGCCGCAAAAAATTTATTTCCTTAACAAATCAATAACTTAACCAAAAATAACGCCAGCCATCTTACCAATTGGTAATACCTATAATATTGACAGGTTTTCCCGGATTGGTTTAACTCCAGCGACTGAACTTCATAAAAACATAAATCAGTTCTGTTAATGAGAGGAAACCTGTTCGATGAAAAACTATAAAAACTTTACTAGGCAAAACGTGATGAGAGACCTCGGCCTGCTGATGCTGTCCGCATCCACCATGGCCTTTGCTTCCAGCGCCATGTCTCAGGACTCCGCGGTGATGGAAGAGGTTGTTACCACAGGTATCCGTCACAGTATGGAAGCCGCCGCCGACGCCAAGCGTGATGACTCCCGCGTGGTGGATGCTGTCGTCGCCGAAGATATCGGCAAGCTCCCCGACAACAACATCGCCGAAGCCCTGCAGCGCGTTACCGGCGTTTCCATCAATCGCGATTTCGGTGTGGGTTCTGAAGTATCTATCCGCGGTTTGAAACAAAACCGCGTGGAAGTGAACGGTCGCTCGCTACTCGGTGACAGCCGCAGTGGGATCGATTTCCAGGACTTCCCCGCAGACTTCCTGTCCAAAGTGGAAGTGGTCAAATCCCCCACACCGGAAATGATTGAGGGCGCCCTCGGCGGTACCATCAGCCTGGTAACCGCACGCCCCCTCGACCTTGCCGAGCCGCGCGCTTCGATTTCCGCGCAGGGCGAGTATGCGGACAAGGCAGATCACTGGGCACCGATCATCAGCTCCTCTTTTGGCGACAGTTGGGATCTGGGCGACGCCGGTACCTTTGGCGCCATGGCATCCCTGTCTTATCAGGATCGCACCCTGCGCCGCGACGAGTCACTCGTCCAACTGATGGTTGGCCCGGTGGATTTCAATAATGATGGTGTCATCGATGCAGCGGACGCTGCCAAGAACACACCTTCCGGCAATTACATTTACGCCCGCGAACATACCTACAATCCGCGTACGGAAGACCGCGAGCGCACCGCGTTCAACCTTTCCTTCCAGTGGGCGCCGGCTTCCGAAAAGGGTCAGTTCTACCTGGACCTGACTGCCACCGAGCGCAGTGGCAGTCAGGAAACCTTTTCGCTGCTGCACGTGGGTGGCACTCCTGTCGCAACGCCTGGTGTGACCCACGAAGGTCCCAATGGTGAACTGCAGAATTTCACCTACGAGGCCGTGCAACCTCTGCTGACTGCAGGCTCCAGCTTCCGCAACAACGAAACCTACAGCCACGCCTTCGGCGGCGAGTGGGAATTCACCGACAAGCTGAAAGTATCCGGCGAGTTTGCCACTGCAGAGTCCGACAGCTACACGCCCTTCTCCGAGTTCCGCTTCCGCGGTACCGATCGCGCGAAAGAAGGTGACGGTCACACCGCCGAGAACCAGTGGTACGTTCCGGTAACCTTCGTGAACAACAGCAACGGTGCGCCGATTGTCGATTTCGCGGACGACTATGTGTTTGCCGACCAGCAGAACCAGGCGTTCCGCCGTTACGACGATACCCGCACCTACGTTGCCAACCAGGAAGACGCTCTGCGTTTCGACCTGGAGTACGCCCAGCCCTTCGGCCTCGAGTGGGTGTCCGCCCTGAAGACCGGTGTGCGCGTCACCAGCCGCGACTATGAGCGGGAACAATATCTGTTCCGTATCGACAACATTTTCAAAAGCCTGACAGACAGCGACGGCAATCCGGACATCATCTGGATGGAAGATATTGCCGCGCAATTCCCGAACGCGATTACCGAGTACGATTTCACCGGCGATGCGTTCGAGCACACCGGCCGCGCCGGTGCCTATGACCTGGCGAAGCTCGCCTCTTTCGATACCCGACTTCTGCAAGACCAGCAAGCCACCTTCGATATCGTTCAGGCGCTGCTGGCCGGTACCAATATGCAGATCGACGGAACCCTCGCTGACAACCTCGCCTTCAACGAAGCCGGTTATTCCGCCATTCAGGAAGACACGTCCGCAATGTATCTGCAGGCCAATCTGGACTTCGGCGATGTGCGCGCGGTCGTCGGCGGCCGCTACGTGTCCACCGACATTGACGCGACAGCCTACCAGAGTGTGGATGGCGTGTATGAGAAGGTCAGCGACGGCGCCAGCTATAACGACTTCCTGCCGAGCCTGAACGTCACCTGGGATATCACCGAAGATACCCTGATGCGTTTTGCCGCCGCCAAAGTCATGCGCCGTGCCGACTTTGAACAGTTGAGCCCAGCCTATGCGTTCCGCGATGCCTACATCGCGGCCAGCCGCGGCAACCCGGAGCTGGAACCCTACCGCGCAACCCAGTACGACATCGCCGCCGAGCACTACTGGAGCAGCAATATGGTGTCCGCCACCCTGTTCTACAAAGACGTAGCTTCTTTCCTGACGCGCAGCTACCAGTGTGAAAACCTGCCGGAGATTGTCGTCCCACTGACCAACAAATCCGACTACGAAAAAATCTGCCGCTGGCAGGCGGACGGCATCCAGTTTGCCAATGCGAATACCCCGGTTTCCGAAATGGGTATTCTGGTTGACCAGGTTGCCAACGGTGAAGACGGCAAGGTGCAGGGTATCGAGTTGGGTTATCAGCAGGCCTTCGACTTCCTACCGGGCCGCTGGTCTGGCCTGGGTATCAGCGCCAACTACACCTATGCCGACAGTTCTACGCCGGACGGTGTGCCGATGGAAGACATTTCCAAGAACACCTTCAACACCCAGCTGTACTACGAGTACGAAGGTCTCGCGATTCGTCTGGCCTACACCTTTCGTGATCGCTTCCTGGATGCCGAGGAAACCAAGCGCGTGCTGCCTCTGGGCGAGCTGGCATTGGGCGCTGGCTCCGACGATCCGACCCTGGGAAATGACTACCGCGAAGATCTCGCGCAACTGGACCTCTCGGCCAGTTATGACATTACCGATGACATCACTGTTATCGCCAACGTCACCAACTTGACTGGAGAACCCACCATCAATACCGGCACCAATGGCTCAGTCTTCCAGGTTATGGAAAACGACCGCCGCTTTGTGCTCGGGATTCGCGCCAACTTCTAAGGTTTGGGGCCACCGCGGAATTTCCCTTTTCGCGGTGGTCAGTTCCCAGATCACACCCCGATCCCCAGAACTCACAGGGTAATAAGCGGCAAGTCCGCATTTTCTCAAGACCGTTTTGCAGTATGGATCCAGCACGCCCTCTTGGTTGGTGGGCGTCAACGATCCAATAATTGTCTGCGGTACGCAGTTTGTGCCACGGAAAACTTCAACCACTGACAACATCAATAATGAGGCTTCCATGAAAGTTTCAAAACCAATAATGGCGATGAAAAACAGCTGTGCGGCTCTTCTGTCCGCGTTTGCACTCAGTGCGTCAGCATCCATTGAAAATCCCGGTTTCGAAAGCGACTGGGAAAACTGGAGCGATACCGATCCCTCGGCGATATCCGGCGTTGCCTATGCCGGCAGTAAGTCCGCCAAGCTCTCCGGCAACGGTGCAAAAATGGAACAGCTGGTAACTGTGTCCAGCAATACCAACTACCGGCTCAGCGCCTATGTGGACGGTGCGGGCACCCTGGGTGCCGTTGTGAATGGCAGTACACACCAGGCGAACACCAACAGCGGTGCATGGAAAAAGCTGGAAGTCGAATTTAATTCCGGCAGCGCTCAATCGGTAACGGTGTTTGGCGCCTACAACGGTGCCGAAGGACGCTTCGACAGCTTCGCGCTGGAAAATCTTGGCAGTGGTTCCTCCTCCGGTGGCTCGTCCAGCAGCAGTTCCTCCAGTGGCGGCGGTGCCTGCACCGGCAACAGCGATCTTTCTATTGCCTCTGCCGGCGATGACGGCAGCAACGATGGGCACGGTCCCGGCAATGCCATCGACGGCAGCCTGGCGGATGAGTCCCGTTGGTCTTCCTCTGGCGTGAAGTGGCTTACGCTTGATCTCGGCGCCGTCCGTACGGTGAAAGGTGTGGATATCGCGTGGTACAAGGGCGACCAGCGCAGCAGCTTTTTCAGCATCGAGACATCCACCAATGGCAGCAGCTGGACCAGCGTACTCTCTAACGGCGAGTCCAGTGGCAACAGCGCCGATTTCGAAAGCTACGATGTGACGGATTCCAGCGCGCGCTATGTGCGCATTACCGGCAGCGGCAACAATGCCAACGCCTGGAACAGTATTCTCGAAGTGGATGTGATCGGATGCGGCGATTCCGGTTCTGGCTCCAGCTCCGGCGGCAGCTCCAGCTCGAGCTCAAGCAGCAGCTCCGGTGGTTCCAGTTCTGGTGGTACCTTGGACCCCTCCCTGCCACCTTCCAGCAATTTTGACCTCGGCGATTGGTACGTCAGCGTGCCAACTGACAGCAATGGTGATGGCAAGGCCGACTCCATTTATGAAAGCGAGTTGAACAGTGGCTACCAGAACAGCAGTTATTTCTATACCGGGTCCGACGGCGGCATGGTATTCCGCTGCCCCATCAACGGATACAAAACCTCGACCAACACCTCTTATACACGTACGGAATTGCGCGAAATGTTACGCCGTGGCGATACCAGTATCAGTACCCAGGGCGTGAATAAAAATAACTGGGTCTTTGGCAGCGCGCCTTCCTCCGCACGCACGGCCGCCGGCGGTGTCGATGGTGTATTGCGCGCAACACTTGCAGTGAACCATGTCACCACCACCGGCGACAGCAGCCAGGTGGGACGCGTGATCGTCGGCCAGATTCACGCCAACAACGACGAGCCCCTGCGGCTCTACTATCGCAAGCTGCCGGGCAACAGCAAAGGTTCGATCTACATTGCGCACGAACCCAAGAGTGGCAGCGATACCTGGTACGACATGATCGGCAGCCGTTCCAGCAGTGCCGCCAATCCGTCCGACGGAATCGCCCTGAATGAAACATTCAGTTACGAGATCAAGGTGGTAGGCAACACCCTGACCGTCACCATTTCACGGCAGGGCAAGGCGGACGTTACCCAGGTGGTCAACATGAGCGGCAGCGGCTACGACACCAGTGACCAGTATCACTACTTCAAGGCCGGCGTGTACAACCAGAACAACACCGGCACGGGCAGCGACTATGTGCAGGCCACCTTCTACGCACTGGAGAACTCCCACACCGGCTATGCCGACTGATCCAGCCTGACCGGCGAGCTGCCCCAGCAGGCCGCCAAGTAAAGACCCGGTGGAGCTTCCTCGCTCCAGCGGGTCTTTTTTATCCGCAGCTATTGCCGCACTTCTTCGCTGGCGCTTTAATCACATGCATCTGTACACCATTTCCGGCTTTTTTCGCCGGACCGACCTTTTGATGAATTCACAGTCTCCCCCCAATTACACCATCCGCCCCGCCGTTGCCGACGACCTGGATCAGCTGTGCGTGCTGGAAGAATCCAGCTTCCGTGGCGACCGCCTCAGCCGGCGCAGCTTCCGCCACTGGATCAAAACCGACAACCGCGTGTTTCTTGTGGCCGAGCAGGATGACACGCTGCTGGGCTACGTACTGGTGCTGCTGCGTCGCGGCACCCGCCTCGCCCGCCTCTACTCTCTCGCTGTCGGCCCCGCCGGGCGCGGCAAGGGCATCGGCAAAGCATTGCTCACCGCCGCCGAAGACGCCAGCAGCCGCAGCGGGCGCCTCTACATGCGTTTGGAGGTGGCCGAGCACAACAGCGCCGCCATTGCGCTGTACCAGCAACTGGGCTACCGCACTTTCGGCAGCTACGCGAATTACTATGAGGATTCCGGCAACGCCCTGCGCATGCAGAAACGCATCCGCTACCGTCCGGAAAACCTGCACACTGCAGAAGTACCCTGGTACGGCCAGCGCACCGAATTCACCTGCGGCCCCGCCGCCGCGATGATGGCCATGGCCGGGCTCGATCCGAGTTACACCCCCAACGCCAGCGATGAACTGGCGCTGTGGCGCGAGGCCACCACCATCTTCATGACTTCGGGACACGGCGGCTGCCACCCCATTGGCCTGGCGCTGGCGCTGCAGAAGCGTGGCTTCAATTGCGAGGTCTACCTGAACCAGAGCGGTACCCTGTTTATCGACAGCGTGCGAAATGCGAAGAAGAAGCGGGTGATGGAGCAGGTGGATACGGACTTCCGACAAGAAGCGGCAGAACACGGTTTGCGTATCGTGGAACAGGATTTCACCCAGGGACAGTGCCAGCACTGGTTGGAGCAAGGTGCACTGGTATTGCTGTTGATCAGCACCTATCGGTTGGATGGGAAAAAAGTACCGCACTGGGTAACGCTGACGGGCATGGATTCGGAGTGTTTCTACGTACACGACCCGGATGTGGATGATGAAGACAATCCGCTTGACAGTCAGTATCTGCCGATTGCGCGCGAGGAAATTTCGCAGATGTCGAGTTTCGGAAAGGAAAAGTTGCGCACTGCCGTAGTGCTAAAAAAGAAACGCTGACGAAGTAAAAGAATCAAGTGCTTTGCCGCCCCAGCAGGGCAGACAAAGCACTTTTCAAAAATCACTGGGCAGAATACAGATCTCCAAAGAAATCCCCGGCATTCCAGCTCGGCTTTTTCTCGGAGTTAGCCACTTCCCGCGCAATCGCGAAATTCACATCCGCAAACTGCTTGGCTGCCACATAGCTGATCTGCTCATCCGCCTCATCACTGGGGCGGTGGTAGCGGGATTTGAGGAATTCAACCTGTGCTTCGGTGCCGTTGATCTTCGGATCAACCGCTTCGCGGCCGGTGATCAGGTAAATGGACGGCACGCCCTGGCGCACGAAGCTGTAGTGGTCACTGCGCACGAAAATTACCTGCTCCGGCATCGGGTCCGGGCTCAGCTTGAGACCGGTTTTCTGCGCGGCGTGGGCCGCGGTCTCGCCGAGGCTCGAGTGCTCCGCGCCGAACGCGATCACATCCTGGAACGGGTAGAGCAGCATCGGCATATCCAGGTTGATATTCGCCACCATTGATTTGCCTGCGACCGGCGGATGCTGGGCGAAATAATCGGAACCGAGCAGTCCCTCCTCTTCCGCCGTCACCGCGACAAACAGTATGGAGCGGCGCGGCGCCCTACCGGATTCAGTGAACAGGCGCGCTACTTCCAGCATCACCGCG
Organism: Microbulbifer sp. SH-1; assembly: GCF_011326135.1. Lineage (NCBI taxonomy): Bacteria > Pseudomonadati > Pseudomonadota > Gammaproteobacteria > Cellvibrionales > Microbulbiferaceae > Microbulbifer > Microbulbifer sp. SH-1. Next base: position 3,280,396 of record NZ_CP046948.1, read on the forward strand.
ATACCGGCGGCATTGTCCTGGGCGCCATTATTCACTTTGTCATGGCCACTTTCTTCGCCGTGCGCTGCGGCGCTCGCGCCGATATGGTCGAGGTGCGCGGAGAACACCACGTATTCGTCTTTCAGTTTCGGATCGCTGCCCGGTAGCAGGCCGACCACGTTGGGGCTCAGGATTTTCTTGTGGCTCGACTGGCTGGCGAGGCTCGCGCGGGCGGGCAGTGCGAAACCCTTGGGGGTCTCGCCTTTTTCCAACTCGGCAAAAATCGCATCGAGATCCTTGGGCGCGCCGGCGAAGAGTTTCTTCGCCGCGGGCATATCCAGCACCGCACCGGGATGCATACCGGCGACCGCGTTGCCCGGTACGCCGTCGGCGCGCAGCCAGTCAAAACCCGGTTCCGCCAGGTGTTCGGCGGAGCGCGCGAACGGGCGGCGGGCTTCCCGCGCCGGAGTGTTGAGGGTGACGTAGCCCACCGCGCCATGGGCAGCCGCGGTTTCGCGCTTGGTGCGCCCGGAGGCGTAGTGGGCACCCACTTCGTTCGGCAGCTGCGGCGGGCGCCCATCCAGGATAACCGCGATTTTGCCCTTGAGGTCGAGGCCGGCGTAGTCGTCGAGACCGAACTCCGGCGCCTCGATGCCGTAGCCCACGAACACCAGCTCACCGCTGACGGCGGTCTGCTCGGCGGTGGTGGGCGGCCCGGCGATAAAGTCCTCACCCAGTTTCAGGCGGACGTCCCCGTCGCGACCGTGCAACACCAGGCTTGCGCGCTCTCCGGCCCAGCTCGCCTCGCGAAACGGCACCGGCTGGAAATAGTCGTCGCCGGTGATGGACTGAAGACCGAGGGTCTTGAAGCGCGCGGCCACATAGTCCGCGGCCTGCTGGTAACCGGCGCTGCCTGTCTGGCGGCCGGCGAGGGCGTCGGCGGACAGGAACTCCACGTCCTGTTTCATCCGCGCGCTGTCGGCGCCGGACTGGGATGGCATGGAAGGTTGTGATGCAGTCTGGGATTGGGGCTGCAGCGACTGGGGCTGAAGGTCGCCGTTGCACGCGGCAAGCAGCGCACTGGCGATCACCAGGCCGCTGGCGAGAGCGGATATTTTCATGCTGGACTCTGAATGGATTGCGTTCGCTTGGCTATTCGTAGGAGGGTTGGTGGCGCAGCTTAACACGCGAGCCGCTTTCGCGGCGGCGGCTCACGCTCAGAGGAGGAGGCGGTGCGATCAGTGCCGCAGCGCAAGAGTTGCAAAACTGCTGACGATCGCGCGCTCGGCCAGTTCGTGGGCGCGGTCGGCACAGAAGTCACCGTGGGCACCCAGCAGATGGTAGAAAGGCAGGCTCAACAACCGCCGGAAATCCGCGGCAAGCCAGCTCCGGCTGTTCTCGTATTGCGGGGTGGCGCGGCGACACCAGGCCGGCGCCACCAGCATCCCCTGATGGACGCCACTGAGGCGCAGCGCCCACCTGCCCGCCCAGTTGCAGCCGATCCAGCCGGCCCAGTATTGCAGCGCATCGCAGGTGAGCAGCAGACCGCCGGCCTGGGGGATAAGCAGCGCCGCCTCGGGTACTTGGCTGTTGCTGAATTCGAACACGCGTCCGCCGTGGATAGGGCTGGGACCACCGTCACTGAGCAGCTGGTCCGCCGGCGGCAGCGGGTAGTGGTCGGAGAGCGCCTGGCGCCAGAAGAATGCGTTGAAACGGTCGCGGTAGTAGAGATCGTCACAGCCGTGGTAGTAGCCAAGGCGGACCACTTGACGCACCCGCCCCAGATCGCGCAGGCGCTCTTCTGTGGTGGGACAGAGGCGCACCGGATTTACCAGCAATAGATCATCACCGCTGCGCACTATGCCCATGTTGCGATTGACCACCACGCCGGGGGCGATACGCGCGCTGCCCCTTACCACAAAGAAATCCGGCAACAACTGTCGAATGCGGCCGTGGGGCAGTGGTGCAGGATAGGCAATATGCATGGTCGGCGGGGGAGCTCCTTCGCGGCACTCCCTGCCGTCACAGTGTCGGTCTAGATGCGGTTTTACGTGCGTTCAGCTGTACTGCAGGCGGTTGCTGATGCCGTGCAGTATCTGCATGGCCTGGGCGGTGTCGCGCTCGCTGACCAGGATGTGCTCGTGGTAGCGGGCGGAGACCACGTTGGCGTGAATACCGGCATCCGCCAACTCTCGCACCATGATGGCGGTGAGTCCGGGGACCTGCAGGCAGGAGGAAAAGTGCAGGGTGATCTGGCGGAATTCCCCTACCCTGGCCAGGTTTTCGCGCTCGGCGACCTCCCGCGGCAGCAGCGCACACAGCCCCTCGCGCTCGCGAAAAATGCACAGACACTCGCCGAGCAGCTGCTGCAACTGCTCCTCACTCAGCTCGCACATCACCAGCGGCTCCCGGTTGAGAATCGGGCTCAGGCGTTGCAATAGCTGCTCGATCTTTACCTGTGCGTTCATGGGCGTCTCCGGATTGATCTGGAATCAGTTGGGCTGGCGTTTTCGGGGTCTGCTGCCGGGCTTGGCGGCGCGGTCTTTCACCCGGGCTTTGGCGCTCTGCTTGCGCTGTTGCCGCGGCGCGTCGGGCTTATTCGCAGGGGTGTTCTGGGCCGGGCCGAACTCTTCGCCATCAAATTCGGGTTCACCTTCCACGGGCGTGGTGTCCACCAGCTCCTGCTCGCGCGCCGCCTCCATGTCCCAGCGATCCAGCGCCAGATCGATATCCTTCTCGATATCCATGCGCGGGAATACCGGGCAGGGCGCATCTTTCTCCGGGTTGTGCCAGCCGGACAACGGCGCCACAAACACCACCAGGGACTTATGCAGGTAGTTGGTGCCAATGCTGGCTTCGGTCCAGGTGGTCTGCCAGGCGTACTTGCCCTTTACCGCGTAATCACTTTCGTAGGATTTCAGGGTGAGGAAATAGGGATAAACCTTGCCGCCTCGGCACACGATGCGGCGCTCGGTCTTGATGTTGGCCATCTGGGTGAAAGGATCGAAATACCAGCGGATGTCATAGCCGTAGGCAAACTCCATATTGCCGCCCTGCTCGGAAAAGGCGTAGGAGCGGCCGCTGCCATCCTTGTTCAGGCTCCACACGTGCTGGGCTTCACCGTCGCGGGAAATCAGCCAGTTGCCCACCCACTGATCGGCTTGCAGACGGGATTTTGCCTGCCAGCCGCGGTACTCAGCTTCGGCGTCGCCCTCTGTTCCGGTTTCCTGCGGTTCTTCTTCCGGCGTGGCGGCACCTTCCTGCGCATCGGTGGCACGTGCGCTGCTCTGGGGCGCCGCACCGGCACTCAGGGCAAGGGCGGTGAATACCGCCAGCAACAGTGTGGGAATAAAGCGTTGCTGTTTCACAGCCGGTCTCCGCTTGCGCTTTATTCATCCCTGAAACTGGTTTCGTCGATCGGGTCCGGCCCGCAGTTCCGCACCGCCGGAGGGTCTTACCTGACCGCACTGACGGTGGAAACTTCGCTGCGCCGCCACGTTTTGCCGTGGTCTGCGTGTCCGGCAACCCTTATTGGTTGCCCGCGGATGCGGTCTGCTGGGTATCCCTGCCGTCGGCCCGGTACAGATTGGGGCATTCGGCACCGTGGTTGGGGGTTTCCCAATTGGGTAGACGGCGCTGGAAGGCGAGAATGCCGCCGTTGTGCTGGCGCCAGTGACGACCGTCAATCACGTTGAAGTCTAGGGTGACAGGACTCCAACCGGTAAATTGCGCGTACACCATGCCGCTGTTGCAGTGCAGGGTGCCACCGGTGCGGATGCGCACCGTGTCGCCATCCATACGCCAGGAGATCGCGAAACCGTGGGTGAGCTGGCCATCGGCGCGAAAGCCGTGGGCAAATCCGGTGCCGTCCGCCTTGAGCTGCCACACCAGCTGTTCATCACCCTGCCCGACTACGAGCCAGTTGCCTGCCCACTGTCGGGCGGCAGCCTGATTTGCGGTCTGCTCCTGGGCGGAGGCGATGGCGGGAAGCAGGAAGAACACTGCGAGTACAATGATGTAGGCCTGCAGCAGCGAAAGGAGAACAGGACGGAAGGACAACTGACGCAACAACTTCATGCGGCACTCTTCTCTGTTGGGTTCTACGACTGGCGGTTATTTGCACAACCTAATTAAAAGCCTAGACGTAAATCTCAACTGTGGCAGCGGAAGCGACAAAAATCTTTGTTTCCGCGCCAGACACACACTAGGAGTGCCGAGAGCGCAGTCGGTACCACAGCAGCACACCCAATCCGAGCGCGGCGATAAACAGCAATGCCCCCCAACCATAAATCCCGGAGCCAGTGCTTGGCTGCAACTTCTCGCGGGCGCGCACCACGTTGCTCTGCAGGCGCTGAAATTTTTCGATAACTTCGTTGGTGGGCGCCTGGTCGAGGATGGCGCCGCGCAGTTCCTGCCACTGCTGGTCCAATTGCGCGGTGAGCGCGGCGTTGCGTTCCGCCAACTGCGGGCGGGATTCCAGGTAGCCCTCGCGCAAACCGAGCATCAACTGGTGGTAGGCGCTAGCGATATCGCCAGCGCGGTATGCCGCCTGCGCCAGGTACAGAAGACCAGCGGCACGCGCCAGCGGATGTTGTAGATGGCGGGTTTCCGCAGGGTGGGCCCGCCACCACATGAGGGCGTTGCGGGCCTCTTCCGGCAACTCTGCCGGGCGCAGTACCGCCATGCCGGGAAGGCCCACAAGCGCGGGATATTTTTCTGCCAGCTGCGGTGCCGGCGCGATATCGGGAGCGGCAAAGCCCGCAACCAGAACCGCAAGGGCCCAGCGCTGGCGGCTGCTGAGGTCGCCGTCCAGGTCAGCATCATGGGCGTCGTTGCGGGTGGGTTCGAGTACGTTGTAGAAGTCGTAGAGGCTCAAATTGGCCATGCGCACCGGGTCGTCGAGGCGCCGCTCCGGTTGCGCAGCGTCGCCGCGCACGCCGTGGCACCGGCTGCAGCGGTCCCGATACAGCGCCTGAGCTTCGTCACCGGAAGGCAGGGACTCCGCTGGCGAGCGCGGCAACTGGTAGAGCGCGGCGAGGCGATCGGCAGCGGCATTCGCGCGCCGGCGCACCAGATCGGGAGCGGCGCGGTCGGCGATCAGCCGGGCAAGCTCTTTGAGGCTGTCCTCCAGCTGGGCGCGGCCCGGTTTGTCTGGCAGCTGCTGCAGCAGCGCAGTGGCGACATCGACGTTGTTCTGCTGCTGGCGGTACAGCTTGTGGTCGCGGATAACGCCGTCAGCCACTGCTTCGGCATAGTCGACGGCGACGAACGACAATAGGCTCAGCGCTTTTGCGGCGATGTCCTGTTCACTTTTCCTGTCGGGGAGCTGTTGCTGGGCCCAAGCGGGGTCGATCCAGATCCACAGGGACAGCAGCAGTGCGATGTAATGAAACGGGCGGTATCGGGTCATGCGAACGGCGCGGAACCAGAGCTGGCGGAATTTTTTCGGCACCCCGCTTTAGCGTAGCAGCGGCGGCGCCAGGCCGGGGGGACGAGGCGCGCAGATACAAAAAACCCCGCGCGCGGCGGGGTTTCGGCGGTAGCGGCGATCAGCCCTTTTCGGCGCGCTCTTTCTCGACCAGGAAGTCGACCACGTCCAGCATGATCTGCTGGCCGTCGGATTTGCCCTTATAGCCTGGCAGTGAGGTGCTTACACGGTATTTACCCGCCACGACCATCTCCGGGGTACCGGAGAGTTTGTAAGCGCGCTGCTTGGCCTGGCCCTGTTTGATCTTGCTGTTGATGGCGAAGGAGTCCATCAGTTTCACCGCTTTGGCGCCGTCAGCGCCATTCTTGTCGAACAGCTCGGCGATGGCGGCATCGTCCGCCTTCCACTCGCGACCGTCGCGGGTGGCAAACATTTTGCGCTGCTGGGCAATGGCGCTGAAGATTGGGTCGTGCATTTTGTCCAGCACACCCATGGCCTCGGCCACATAGAACAGACGCGCGTGAATTTCCATCACCGGTTGCCAGATAGCGGGGATCTTAACCAGCGCCACGTCGGCGGGCATGTCTTTCTTCCACTGTTGCAGCGGTGCCTCGAAGTGGTAACAGTGGCCGCAGCCGTACCAGAAGAGTTCGGTTACCTCGACCTTGCTTTTGTCGTCCTGGGCGACGGCCTGGGGCAGCACTTCGTAGTACTCGCCGGCGTTGAACTTCCCCGGGGTTTCCTGGGCGCAGGCCGCGAGGCTCAGCAGCATGGTAAATAGGGCGACAACGGCTCTCATAAGTACTCACTCCAAACGTTTATTCTGTTTACCGCCGGCATTGTCCGCCTGGGTAGCTGACGCCAGCCTGAATATAGACCGTGGGAATTATTGAAGTTCCACGCGGGCGGCGCAACCCGGCTTCCGAAAACCGCGTCCCAAAACCCGGAAACCATACGCTAAAAACGACAAGGCCGGTCAGTGACCGGCCTCTTTATCCTGCTCTGTTACCGATTACTCGGTCAAACCGGCCACATAATTGGCGACCGCCTTGATCTCGGCATCGGACAACTGCTTGGCCACACTGCGCATGACGCGGGTATCACCGTCGTTGGCGCGGGTGCCCTCGCGGAAAGCCCGCAGCTGTTTTTCCACATACTCGGCATACTGACCGGACAGACGCGGATAGCCCGCCGGGGCATTTCCCTGACCGGTGGGAGAGTGGCAGCCCATGCATGCGGGGACATTGGTGGTTGAGTTGCCAGCGCGGAACACTTTGCGACCCAGCGCCAGACCATCGACGTTGTCACCGCTGTTCAGCATCACGGAGAACGCTTCGGAGCCGGACAGCTGCATGTTCTGGGCGTTGAAGTACGCCGCCACGTCGGCCATGTCCTGATCGCTCAGGTTGTCCAGCATGCCGGTCATCTCCGGCACTTTGCGCGTGCCATCCTTGATGTCGTGCATCTGCTTGAGCAGGTACTTCTCACCGAGACCGGCGATTTTCGGAAAGGTCGGCGCCGGGCTGTTGCCATCCGCACCGTGGCAGGCCGCGCAAACGGCCGCCTTGGCCTGGCCCGCACTGGCGTCACCGGCGGCGTGGCCCAACTGGGCAAACGCCACCATCCCCAAAGCCAGAGCGGCCTTCTTTATAATGCTGTTCATACGTCGTCCTGTTGCGCGCTGAGGTTCTGCATCCGATCTTCGTTGCTGGCAGCAACCATACGCCCGGCAGCCATCAGCGACGATAAAACCGCGGCATTATATACTTGCGCGCCATCTGAGTGTACCGGGAAGACTCATGTCTGAATCCAATCCAGAACAAATCAATTTTCGCCGCGCGCAATTCCTTACCAGCGCGCCCACCCTCGCCGAATGCCCGGAGGATTCCGGTGCCGAAGTGGCATTTGCCGGGCGCTCCAACGCCGGCAAGTCCAGCGCCATCAACGCGCTTACCAACAACGGCAAGCTGGCGCGCACCTCCAAGACTCCGGGGCGCACCCAACTGATCAATTTTTTCTCACTGACTGAACATCAGCGCCTGGTCGACCTTCCCGGCTATGGCTACGCCAAGGTAACCCGCTCGATGAAGGACGAGTGGCAGCGCCACCTGGCTTTTTACCTGGAACAGCGCCGCTGCCTGAAGGGGCTGGTGCTGCTGATGGATATCCGCCAGCCGCTGAAGGAGTTTGACCTGCATATGCTGACCTGGGCGGTCAGCTCCGGCCTGCCGGCGCATATCCTGTTGACCAAAGCCGACAAGCTGAAGAACGGCCCCGCCAACAACGCGCGTTTTGCGGTGGAAAAGGAGCTGAAGGCGCTCAACCTGTTTACCAATGTGACGGTGCAGACCTTCTCGGCCACCAAACGCCAGGGGCTGGAAAAGCTCGAACAGCGCCTGAACCAGTGGCTGGCGCTGCCTGCGGGAGAGCCACAGGAGATAGATGAGGAAGACGCCGGCAGCGAGGACGGCAACTCGGATTAAACGTGTGTACGGCAGGCAGTGGCGCAGGTGGGCTCAGGGATTGCTGCCAAACGCCTCTTCTTTAAGGCTGTCCAGTAGAATCCTGCGCAACACCCTTCGGGCCGCGGGGTTTAACCCCCGCAGCTGTTCCGCGGTGAGATGGCGGCCGGCAATCAACGACGCCAGCGCCTGCTGGCTGATCTGAATCTTGAGGTAATTGTCGCGCGCGGACATGGGGCTCCCCCCTCTTTCAGTGCAACCTTGTTGCCGCACTGCCCACAGCGGCCTGGACCCCGCCGGCCCGCGCATCGCGAACGCGCCCGCGCCAGGGCTCGGGAATGCTCGCCTCGGCAGTGTACAGCGTGCGAATACAGTCCGCCGTCAGCTGGTAGCGGGCGCGGTCCGCCAACTCCCGCGCCAGGCGGGAACTGGAGGTGACCAGTACATAATTGGCGTGCCCGCTGTCACCGCGCTGGCGGTAGGCGTCGATCAACAGGCGTGCGCTGTCGGTAAAGCGCATCGCGGCCACAGAATATCCCGGTGCGCGCGCACCGAGCAGGAAGTCTGCCAACTCAAACGCACACCCCAGAAACGGCACCGCCTCGGCGAACTGCCCCTCCTCGCACAGCAGGCTGCCCCGCTCCAGCCAGTCCAGCCACGCCTGCTCCGCGCGGCGCGCATCACTCATCAACCACTGGCGGTGGTTGGCACACAGATATCTCAGGTTCACGGCAACTCCTCGTTCCGGGCTACAGAAAGTCTACTTGAAACAATGCTAATGCGAAGCATTATCATTTTCAATTGTTAAATCAGGGCTCTGCTCAGCACAGGAGGCTTGCTCCGCCAGAATTCTACTAGACTGTAATTAAGTACCCGATTTCCCGGTGCAAACCGGAATGAAGAAGTGACCTTGTCGGAAAGACAGGCAAAAAAAAGCCGGCAGATTGCAGCTGCCGGCCAGGGGTCAGTGCCCTTGGGGACGGGCACTTGGGGAATGCGCCCAGGGGGACGGGCGCATCCTTGGGTTCTCACCCAAATTCCACTGCATCCGATGCATTTCCTTCAATACAAAGACTAAGCTCGGCGGCGAAGGTTCCCCACTTTTTTCGCCACTGTCGGATGCTGAAACTGTATCCCACATTTCTCCCAGCCGGGGGCATATTATTTCTGTTCTGAGACTTTATTCCCCCGCAGGTGATCAAAACCCGCGCCTGTAGGTAATGTTCAGGCACACGCGCCATCAGTCGCTCAAAATTCAGGCAAAAAAAAGCCCCGATGGGGGTAGTCTCGGGGCGAGGGGCTTCTGACTAAGCTTTGGGGATGATGTTGCAATCCAACGATCTGCTTCTTAGAGAGCCCCGTTTTCGGGTAGTTCCGCCGTTTCTGAAAAAAATCGAAAAAATATTTAGTGGCGCGTTGAAACGGGACGCTGTGGCGGCGCCGCTACCGGGTACTGCCTTGTGAGACACGCCGTGACCCCATCCCTGGGGGCTCTTATAAAACATCCCTGTTTTAGAAGGTCTCACAAGGCAGTACCCGGCATCGGCACCTTCGCATCCAAGTTCCGGGACTCTTACATTTAGTGCGCCTCATCCCAGTTCGCCCCCTCTCCCAGATCCGCAATCAGCGGCACATCCAGTTTCGCCGCCCCCTGCATCAATTCCGGAAGCCGCTTCACCACCCGCTCGCGCTCGTCCGCCGGCACTTCCAGTACCAGCTCATCGTGCACCTGCATGATCAGGCGGGTCTTGAGTTTTTCCTCGCGCAACCAACCGTCCACCGCGATCATCGCGCGCTTGATGATGTCCGCCGCGGTGCCCTGCATCGGTGCGTTGATCGCGGTGCGCTCGGCGGCCTGGCGCTGCATGGCGTTGCGCGAGTTGATCTCCGGCAGGTACAGACGGCGGCCGAACAGGGTTTCCACATAGCCCTTGTCCGCCGCCTGCTTGCGGGTATTTTCCATATACGCGAGGACCCCGGGATAGCGCGCGAAATAGCGGTCGATATAGGTCTGTGCATCTGCGCGCGGAATATCCAGCTGCTTGGCGAGACCGAAGGCGCTCATGCCGTAAATCAGGCCGAAGTTGATTGCCTTGGCGCGGCGGCGCTGTTCGTCGCTGACTTCCTGCGCCGGCACCTCGAATACCTCCGCAGCGGTCGCGCGGTGGATATCGGCCCCCTCGGCGAAGGCTTCCAGCAGACCTTTGTCGCCAGACAGATGCGCCATGATGCGCAGTTCAATCTGTGAATAGTCGGCGGCCACAATCACGCTGCCGCCGTTGATGCGCGGATCGGCCACAAACGCCTGGCGGATACGGCGGCCCTCCTCGGTGCGGATCGGAATGTTCTGCAGGTTAGGATCCGAAGACGACAGGCGCCCGGTAGCGGCCACCGCCTGGTGGTAAGACGTGTGCACACGGCCGGTGGCCGGGTCGATCATCAGCGGCAGCTTGTCGGTATAGGTATTTTTCAGCTTGGCCATGCCGCGGTACTGCATGATCAGTGCCGGCAGCCGGTGGGACAGCGCCAGTTCCTGCAGCACCGGCTCCGCGGTAGACGGCGCCCCCTTGGGAGTTTTCTTGATCACCGGGATCTGCAGTTTCTCAAACAGAATGGTACCGAGCTGTTTGGTGGAACCGAGATTAAATTCTTCCCCCGCTTCCTCAAATGCCTTTTGCTCCAGCTCGCGCATTTTCTGTTCCAACTCGCCGGACTGCTTTTTCAGCATCGCCGCATCGATATAGGCCCCGTTGCGCTCGATGCGGGTAAGTATTGGCACCAGTGGCATTTCAATCTCGTCGAGCACTTTTACCAGGCTAGGCTCTTTTTCGAGACGACTGCTCAGCTCGCGATGCAGGCGCAGGGTGATATCCGCATCCTCCGCCGCGTAGGGACCGGCCTTGTCCAGTTCGATCTGGTTGAAGGTGAGCTGCTTGGCGCCCTTGCCGGCGATGTCCTCGAACTTGATCGTGGTTTCACCGAGATACATCTGCGCCAGGCTGTCCATATCGTGGCGACCGGCAGTGCTGTTCAGCACGTATGACTCAAGCATGGTATCGCGCGCGATGCCGCGCAGTTCGATACCGTAGTTGGCCAGGATATGGCTGTCGTACTTGAGGTTCTGGCCGACTTTCCGGTACTTCTCGCTCTCGAGAATGGGCTTGAGCTTGTTGAGCGCGCTGTCCAAGTCCACCTGCGCGGGCGCACCCATATAGTCGTGGGCGAGTGGCAGATAGGCGGCCTCTCCGGCTTCCACCGCAAAGCTCACCCCCACCAGTTTCGCCTGCATGTAGTTGAGGCTGGTGGTTTCGGTGTCGAAGGCAAACACCTCAGCGCTCTTCAGTCTTTCCAGCCAGTTATCCAGTTCTTTTTCATCGGTGATGACGCTGTAGTTGCGCTCGACCGCCAGCGCTTCCACCGCCGACTCAGCATCCCCGCCGCCGCCGAGCTCATCCACCCAGCTGCGGAACTCCAGTTCGGTGAACAGCTCGCGCAATCGTTCGCTGTCCGGCTCGCCATTGGCCAGCGCATCGGGCCTGTGCTCCATCGCCACGTCGGTCTTGATGGTGGCAAGTACGTAGGACATGTCTGCGGCGTCCTTGTGTTCGGCCATTTTTTTGCCGAGGGTTTTGGCGCCGCGCACGTTGATCGAAGCAATGGCATCCAGATTTGCGTAGATGTCTTTCAGGCTTCCGAGATTCTGCAGCAGCGCCAGCGCGGTTTTCTCACCAACGCCGGGTACACCGGGGATGTTGTCCACCTTGTCGCCCATCAACGCGAGAAAGTCGATGATCAGCTCCGGCCCCACACCGAACTTTTCTTTTACTCCATCGACGTCCAGCACCGTGTTGGACATGGTGTTCACCAGGGTGACGCCGGGGCGCACCAGCTGCGCCATGTCCTTGTCGCCGGTGGAGATGATGACATCCATGCCCAGCTCGGCGCCCTGCAGTGCCAGGGTACCGATCACGTCGTCCGCTTCCACACCGTCGATCACCAGGCGCGGCAGGCCCATGGCATCGATGATGTCGTGGATCGGCTGGATCTGCGCGCGCAGGTCGTCCGGCATTGGCGGGCGGTGCGACTTGTAGTGCTCAAACAGCTCGTCGCGAAAGGTCTTGCCCTTGGCATCGAACACCACCACCACCGGGCTATCGGGATGCTCTTTCAGGTGCTTGCGCAACATGGAGATCACCCCGCGCACGGCACCGGTGGGCTGGCCCTTGCTGGTAGCCAGTGGCGGCAGGGCGTGGAAGGCGCGGTAAAGGTAGGAGGAGCCGTCGACCAGGATCAGGGGTGCTGCGGCGTTTTTGTCATTGCTCATAGAAAATCGGGGAATTCGGTTGCAGGTAAATGGCAGGGCGACAGGATAACCGCGTTCGCCGGATTTCGCTGCGCTCGCGCCCATTCTTTTCCATCACGCTCCTTCAGCCGCTTTCTTTCCGCCGCCTGCATCGCGCCAGTCATCGCAGTGTCACCACCACCCGCACGGGGGCTTCTAGGCTTGTATCAGGGAAGACGCACAGAGGTAATCACCATGAAACCCCGCCTTTATTCCGCGGTGTTGCTGGCTGCGGTTCTGGCCGGTGGCGCACAGGCTGCGGATCACGCCATGGAGCATGTGGAGGTCATTGGCTACCCTGCGCCGAAGATGGCGGAGCAGGTCGCCGAAGGCAAAATCGACGCCGCGCAGTTAGCGAAACAACAGCGCCAGGAACTCTTACAACATCTGCAAAAGTCCCTGCGCAAGCAACTGGCAGCGGTGCGTCGCGAGGATGCCATCGCGGGTGAGGAAACCGCCGCTCGGGAATCGCCGCACCCGCAGCAGGGGCAACTGGTGCCGGCGGGCGCGGAAAGTGTGCCGGTCAAACTTGAGCAGCCGCCAAAGCTGGAACAAAAAGCCGGGGAACGTCAGCCGGCGCAGGAAGCCGAGGGCGTCGATGCACAGCAGGAGCCGTCCTGATTCGTTGGAGTCGACCAGGCGCCGACGCGCTCACCGGCTGCGGTCGGGCACACGGCTGAGGCACAGACGCGCATCCGCCAGCAGTTGCTCCATGAGCTGGCGATAGTCCGCATCGGCGGGCAGCAGTGCGCCCAGCGGATCGAGGGCCTGATAGCCGAGCTTGAGATGCACAGCGGTCTGGCGGTCGCGGTCATTGGCCGGGACCTCGCCGAACAGGCAGCCGCGCACGAAACCGCTCTGTGTGGTCTCCGAGCGGCTTTCGGCCGGCACTGCCGCTTGTTTCTCGAGCATGCTGCGGGCGCCGTGCTGGTGGCTGGCGGAGCTACCCAGGCTTTCCACTTTTACTCCGGCCGCGCCGAAGAAATGCCCGTAGGCTTTATGGGTAGAAACAATGGGCACATCGCGGTAGCCCCAGAGCGCACGGTCCTGCACTTTCTGCAGGTTGGCCATGGCGCGGGAGAAGTCCCGCGCGCGCGCGCGGTAGGCATCTGCCTGTGCGGGATTCAGTTCGCCCAGGCGCGTGGCGATATGCGCGGCCATCACCGCCGCGTTGCGCGGGCGCAGCCACAGGTGGGGGTCGTCCTCCTCCGCACCATCAAATTCATAGCCTCCGGCTTCCAGCAGGCCGAGCTGGCGATCCGCCGGCAGCAGCGACATCTGCCGCGCCAGCACCGATTCCATCGCCGGTCCCATCCAGATCACCAGCTGGGCCTTTTCCATCGCCATGCGGTCGGTGACCGTGGGGGCATAGTGGTGGGGATCGCTGCCCTGTATAAGCTGACGAACAGGAACCTCCTGGCCGGCAATTTCCCGGGTGATCATCGCCAGCGGGCCGACACTTGCCACAATCTCCGCGCCGGGTGCGGGCCGATCGGGCTGCGGTTTTCCGCACGCCAGCAGCAGCACACCCAGCGCGGGGACAAGCAAACGGATAACGGCGGTTTTCAGCGATGCCCGCTGAGACAGAAACTTCAACATGACTACCTGGTTCGACACCGGGTGCGAGTCCCGGGTTGGCGAAAAATAGTGCGATATAATCACACCCGGCTTACACTCGCCAGCCGAATTCACCCATCCCGGTTAGCTAAACACCCGATCTGGAGTCTCCCCTGAGCGCACCCGCACCGCTTATCCGCGCCCACAATCTCGGCCTGGAAATCGCCGGGCGGCAACTGCTGCGGAATATTTCCCTGGAGCTGCACCCGTCAGAGATTGTCACCGTCATCGGCCCCAACGGCGCCGGCAAAACCACTCTGTTGCGCCTGCTGCTGGGGCTGACAAAACCGACTTCCGGCCGAGTGGAGCGCCGTCCCGGCCTGCGTCTGGGTTATATGCCACAGCGCCTGCAGATCGACGCCACCATGCCAATGACCGTGGGACGCTTCCTGCAACTGGGAATTGATGGAGTGAATATCGCCGATGCCCTCGCCCGCGTCGGTGCGCCACAGCTGGCAGATGCGCGGCTGGCGGATCTCTCCGGGGGTGAAATGCAACGTGTGCTGCTGGCCCGGGCAGCTGCGCGCAAACCGCAACTGATGGTACTGGATGAACCCACCCAGGGGGTGGATGTGGGCGGCCAGAGCGAGGTTTACCAGTTGATCGCGCAGTTGCGCGACGAACTGCACTGCGGCGTACTGCTGGTTTCCCACGACCTGCACCTGGTGATGGCCGCCACCGACCGCGTGTTGTGCGTCAACCAGCATATCTGCTGCCACGGCCACCCGGAGCAGGTGAGCAGGGACCCGGTGTACCTGGAGATGTTCGGCGACAAGCTCGCGCTCTACACCCACCAGCACAATCACCAGCACGGCCTCGGTGGCGAGGTGGTGGACGACAGCGCCTGCAATCACGCCCACGGGCACAACCATACCCAAAACAAACCGGACCAGGACGCACCGTGAACGAATTTTCCCAGCTGCTGCACAGCCAGTTTCTGTGGTTCGCCCTCGCCGCCGGACTACTGGTCGCCGTGGTCAGCGGCCCGCTCGGCTGCTTTGCGGTGTGGCGCCGCATGGCTTATTTCGGCGACACCCTCGCCCACTCCGCCCTGCTCGGCGTAACCCTCGGTTTTGTACTGCATATCCAGTCCACCCTCGCGGTGGGCGCCAGCAGCTGCCTGCTGGCGCTGTTGCTGGTGTACTTCCACCGCCACCAGAATCTGTCGATAGATACGCTGCTGGGGATCCTCTCCCACTCCATGCTGGCACTGGGGATCGTCACCGTGAGCCTGCTGGATATCAATGTGGACCTGCTGTCGCTGCTGCTCGGCGATCTGCTTGCGGTCTCCGGCCGCGACCTGATCCTGATGGCCGCCGCCGCGGTGATCATCGCCCTGCTATTGTGGCGGCTGTGGCCGAAGCTGCTGGCATTCACCCTGCACGAGGAGCTGGCTGCGGTGGAAGGCGTAAACATTGAAAGAGTGCGCCTGGCGCTGATGTTGATGCTGGCGCTGCTGATCGCCATCGCCATGAAAGTGGTAGGTGTACTGCTGATCACCGCCCTGCTGATCATTCCCGCGGCTACCGCGCGGCGGATCTCCTCGACCCCGGAGCAAATGGCCGGTTTCGCTTCAGTGATCGGTTGTGTATCCGTGCTACTCGGCCTCGCTGCCTCGGTAATCTGGGACAGCCCCGCGGGGCCGTCTATTGTACTGGCAGCGGGAATTCTGTTTTTACTGGGGCAGTTTTGTCGTCGCGAGGCGGTGTGATTAAAACCCGTATCCCGGCATTCAGCCGGGATATCTCAGCAGCGTCATATGCAGCAGGTTCACACCCCAGTGGGTGAGCACACAGGCCCAGAAGCTCCCGCGCAACTGCCATACCAGCGCGTAACCAAGCCCCGCGACGCCAACCAGCGCCAGCAAAGTGGGCGATGCGGCCCAACCTGTGTGCAGGCCAGTGAAAATGGCGGCGATGATACATGTGCCCACCCATTTCCATTTCTTCAGCCAGGTATTCAGGCCGCGCTGGAACACCCAGCGGAAGAATCCCTCCTCGGCAATACACACGACCAGCAGATTAATCAGCGCGGCGATGGCGATAGTGGCATTCAGCTTGGGGGCAACGCCGATCAGGAATGCGCCGGCCACAATCGGGACCGCGATTACCGCGAACATCAGCGGCAGGTCGGCGCGCCGCAATGGTTGTGGCCGCATCAGCATGAACACAACGATAGTCAGGGCAATGGCCGCCTTGGCCGGGCGGAAGCTCGCGTAAATCAGATTGCCTTCGGCGTCGCTGTATGGCGCAAGCACCGCAATGTGTTCATTACCCGGAATGACGCCGCTGTTGACCACCAGCATCAGAAGTCCGGAGATTAAAAAGCTCGCGGCCTTTTTCCAGCCTGCGGTGTTTTCGATCGCCACCAGCCCAAGCCAGATAGCCGGCGCAAATACGCCGATCCAGCCAAAGGGAATAGCGAGCAGGCAGAGAAAGGCAGCGGGCAGCCAGAGGCTTTTGTTGTCGAAGGGTTCCGCAGTGCGAATTACTGGCGCGCCCTGCTGGACATTGAGTGAAAACATAGAAAATCCATTTTCAATTTTCAAGAAAGGGACATTTGGCGCCATCATAGCGGCTGTCGCCTGCAAATTCAGGACACGATGTCCGTCGTGAGACCTGCTTCGAAAAAAACACCCTGAATCTGTTGTCAGCCGTTAAAGGTTGTGCGCATGGAGCGGTACGTCAGTTTCATTTTTGCAGGATCGAGCGGCGCCTTGAAAAAAGCGTGGTAGTGACCGCGGGGATTGATCAGTACCACCTGGGAGCCATGGTCGACGGTGTAATTGCCGTCTTCCAGAGGCACTTTGTTGAATGGCACATTCAGCTGGTTGGCAAAACGTTTGAGATTGAGAAACTCCCCGGTGACACCGGCAAACTCCGGATTGAAGTAGCGCACGTAGTCGTGCAGCTGCTGCGGCCGGTCCCGCTGCGGATCGACGGACACCAGCAGAATATCCGTATCTTTGCGCGTGTCTTCGTCCAGCGTCAGGTAAAAGCTGTTCAGAGTCGAAAGGGTGGCCGGGCACACATCCGGGCAGTGGGTAAAGCCGAAAAACACCAGGGTCCAGCGGCCCGCCAGCTGTTTGGTCGTAAATTGCTCGCCGGTGTCCGCAAGCAGCTCGAATTCATCCAGAATGCGCGGGCGCTCCAGCTTGATGGCGCCGTTGGCCCGCAGCTCTGCGTCCGTGATCACCCGCGGCTGCCCCATTTTGTGCAGAAAGCCCGCGAGTACCGCAAAAATAAACAGCGTGATGGCCACGACCGTCATGAGAATGCCGCGCTTTTGCTCGGGCGTGTGCTGAACCTGACTGCTCATGTTTATACCCCGCTGGTCGGCAGCGCCACCAGGTAGTGATCCAGCAGCATAATGCAGAAAAGCGCCATCAGGTAAATGATGGAGTACTTGAACGTTTCCATGCCCGCCTTGGGATTTTTATCCCGCAACATTTCCACCGCCCAGTAGAGGAAGCCGATACCGAGCACCACCGCACCCAGCAGATAGATCCAGCCGAGCATAGCGGTGGCAAATGGCAACAGGCTCACGGCAAACAGGATGATGGTGTACAGCAGGATATGAATCTTGGTGTAGTGCACGCCGTGGGTGATCGGCAGCATCGGGATTTCCGCCTTGGCGTAATCATCGCGGCGGTGTACGGCCAGCGCCCAGAAATGCGGCGGTGTCCACGCAAAAATGATCAGCGCAAGCAGCAGACCATGGCCGTGCACGTCGCCGGTCACTGCGACCCAGCCGAGCAGCGGCGGCGCCGCGCCGGCGAGTCCGCCGATGACAATATTCTGCGGCGTCGCGCGCTTCAGAAACATGGTGTAGACCACGGCGTAGCCCAACAGGGAGAACAGCGTGAGCCAGGCGGTGAGCGGATTGACGAAGGCAATGAGAATCCCCATGCCGATACAACCGAGCACCAGCGCAAACAACAGCGCCTTGTGCGGCTCGACCCGGCCGCGGGCGACCGGACGATTGGTAGTGCGCGCCATTTTTATATCCACATGGCGATCGACCAGATGATTGACCGCGGCGGCGGAGCCGGCGCACAACGCAATGCCGAGATTACCCAGCAGTAGAATATCCAGCGGCACCATACCCGGCACCGCCAACAGCATGCCAATCACCGAGGTGAGGATCATCAGCATCACCACCCGCGGCTTGGTGAGCTCGTAGTAGTCGCGCCAGCCGGCGCGATGAACACTTACTGCCTGGATACTCATGCTTACCACCTCGTTGTGATTATTATTTTTGCCAAATTCCATTTGGCGATATGTTTTAGCTACGCGTAATTTCTTATCGACGGCTGCACCGTATTGATCCGGTAACAAAATGTCAGCAAGCTCAATAGCAGCAGCGCCGCGCCTGCGTTGTGCGCCACCGCGATTGGCAGTGGCAGCGACATCACCACATTCGCAATTCCCAGGGCCACTTGCAACCCGAGAACCGCAACCAGTCCCAGCGCCCAGCGCGGCGAACCCGCCTGCCACGCGCGCAGCGCCACCAGACACACCAAAAGACTGACAATAATGGCGCCAATACGGTGGGTCAGGTGGATAGCCGTGCGCGCTTCGCCCTCCAGCGCACCACCCAGGTAGTTCGGACCGATCTGCTGCGCAATGTTAAAGCCCTGACTGAAGTCGGCAGCCGGCCACCACTGGTTGTGACAAGTGGGGAAATCCGGGCAGGCAAGAGCCGCGTAATTGGAACTGGTCCATCCCCCGAGGGCGATCTGCAAACCCACTGCAATAACCGCCGCCACCGCCAGCGGGCGAAGGTTCTGCAGCGCGGTGAATTCATGCGGTGGTATCTGGCGTTTCCGGTAGCGCAGCCTTTCTGCCAGCATCCACAGCACCGCCAGTGTGGCCATGCCACCCAGAAGATGGGCGGTAACCACTTGCGGCCACAATTTGAGAGTGACGGTCCACATGCCGAATGCCGCCTGCAGCACAATCAGCCCCAGCAGTATGTGACTCTGAACAAACCCGCGGTGGCCGCGGCGGCGCCAGAACATGTAGGTGAGGCCGGCCACCAACAGCAGCAACATGCCCGCGAAATATCGGTGTACCATTTCCGGCCAGGTTTTGTCGGTCTCTACCGGAGCGTGGGGAAAAGCCTGATTGGCCGCGTCAATTTCGTGGCCCTCGGTGGGCCACAGCAAATGGCCGTAACATCCGGGCCAGTCCGGGCACCCAAGGCCGGCGTGGGAGAGACGAGTGAAAGCGCCCAGAACCACAACCACCAGCGCGAGCCCGGTGCCAATCAGCGCGAGGCGGAAGCGCCAGTCTTTCTTGTAATTTTTTCGAAGTTCGGTGACATCGGATTCGACATCCATTGCGCTCTCTCCTGGCTTTTCTTCGCCGCTGTGCCGCGGTTTCTTTCCCGACGCTATTTTTCGTAGGAGTACTTCAGCAGTCGTTTAACATCTTTCAGCAGCTGGTTGCCGGTGTGATGATTGTCATAAACCATCATGGCAAAGCCGTTCTGGTCCACCAGCAGCACGCTGGGACGCTTCAGCCGCGGGTGATCACTGTCGGCGAGCCAGCGCTCCAATTGCTGTCGGTCGGCGGTGGCGAAACGCAGACGCGGGTGTTGGTTTTTCAGTTCAGCCTGGTGCAACTCGCTGAGTGGTTCCTCGGTGACCAGCATACGCTCGACCCGGTGGGCCTTATCGCCAAGGCGGATATGCACCTGGCGGGTGGTGTAGAGCAGCTTTTCGCACTCGTCCGCACAGTGCTCTGACCCGAGAATCAGATAGCGCCACTTCGGGTCTTCGCTTGCCAGAGCAATCTGCTCACCATCGGCGGACGAAAGTTCAACTTCCGCAACATTCTTTGCGGGTACCAGCAGCTCGCCCTGATTGACGGTGGCCGTCGGCATGCCAATGCCGGTGTAAAACACGATATACGCGGCCAGCATGGGTAAGGCTACGGCGCTGAACACCGCGGTGCCCGCCCAGCGCCCGAGCCCTCTCTGGCCCTGCGGGCTGCCTGCGGCCTGCACACCAGCCGGCGCTGTTTGCGAGTGAATATTGTCTGTCACTACGTCTACCTCGCTGTAGCGCCGCTGCCCTCAAATTGCCTTCCGTAGCAGTAGGCCTGCCGAGCAAGGTCCAAATGCGGCGCTCGTTATTGTTATGGATTGATTATGTCTGTTTCGCCGTCTTTTTAAACCACTTTTGTCGCACTATCAGCCTGACATTGGTCGCGGTCAGCAACCAAAGCACGACCAGTGCCGAAGCCATGGAAAACCACTGTAGCGCGTAACCATGGTGTTTCTGTGGCTTGACGTTGACCAGTTGCCAGTCGGTAACGAACGCGGTATCCGAGTCTGCACTGAGCCGGATATGCCAGGAGCTGCGGGTGAGATTCAACCTATCGGCCAGCGCCGCATCCAATTGCTGGATTCGGCCGTGCGGTTCAATGGAACTATTCCCGCCCTCTGTCTGGGTGGTTTGCGGAACGGGATACAGGAATCCGGTAATGACCTTGGCAGCGAGTGGATAGGCAACATCAGGTAGCTGTCCGCGGTCTGTACCCGCGGCAAGCCAGCCGCGGTTGATCAGCCAGCGGGTTCTACCACTGCCGCTGTTGGTTTCGAACACCTGTAGAATTTCATAACCGGTACGCCCGTTGCGGGTGCGGTTGTCGAGGTAGAAATATTCGTCGGTATAAAAGCCGAGCAGACGCACAGGGGTATAGGTTTGTGCTTGGCGCAGCTCGGATATTCTTGCCGGCTGTGCGCTGAGGCGAGCGTCTATGTCGCGAAGTATCTGCTGCTTTTCCTGCGCGCGCTGCAGTTGCCAGTTACCGAGGCCGAGCAACAATGGAAAAAAACACAGGCACAGGATACTGAGTGGCCAACTGCGGATAAATGCTACACTGGCTGCTCGCGATGGTTGTCCAATGTCAGCGGAGTGACCTGCTGTTCCGCTCGATAACGCTTTGCCGCGCAATGCCTGCGGCGTTCTGGAAGCTGTCATGCCAATAAGTACTTCAATAAATGGCGTTTGATTATGTGGCTAAAAGCAATAATTGTTTTGTTGTTTGTCGCCGTGCTGGCCAGCCTGACCAGCGCTCTGGTATTTCTACTGCGCGATATGGGCGCGCCCGAATCAAAGCGCACACTTTACGCGCTGGGTATTCGCATCACGCTCGCGGCACTGTTGCTGCTCGCCATCTGGTATGGATTTTATAGCGGCATTCTTTCCAATACTGCGCCCTGGGCCAAAAAATACTAATTAGTCACTGTTTCTGTGACGGTGATATACCTGGCGGAGATTGCGAAATCTCCCCCAGGTGACTTACCTTCGCCCCAATTTTCTGGCCTCGCTTCTCTGGTCGACTTACGCACCCAATACATAAACAAAGATAAACAGTCCCACCCACACCACATCCACAAAGTGCCAGTACCAACTGGCCGCCTCAAAGCCAAAGTGATCGTTCGGCTTGAAGTGGTGAGCGATTACTGAGCGCAGCAACATAATCAGCAACATGATGGTACCAAGGGTGACATGGGCGCCATGGAAGCCGGTGAGCATGAAGAAGGTGGTGCCGTAGATACCGGACTCCAGCGTCAGCCCGAGGTGCTGATAGGCTTCAAGATATTCTTCGACCTGGAAGAACAGGAAGGCGGCGCCGAGGACCACGGTAATGCCAAGCCAAATATTGAATGCCTGGCGTTTGTTCTTTTTCAGAAATACATGCGCCACATGCACGGTGACACTCGAAGCCAGCAGCAGAAAGGTGTTGAGCAGCGGAAGGTGCCAGGGATCGATAATGCCTTTGGGGCCGACCACCTTGGCGGCATCACCGCTCACCGCCTGATCGGGGGTTACCATCAGCGGCCAGGTGTTCTGGAAGCCCTCCCACAGCATATTGGAGGAACCGCGGTCCCCTTCGCCACCGAGCCACGGCAGAGTAAAGGTGCGGATGTAGTACAGGGCTCCGAAGAAGGCTGCGAAGAACATGACTTCGGAGAAAATGAACCAACCCATGCCCCACACATAAGAGCGTTTCAGCTGGTCGCTGTTCAGCCCCTGCATGTTTTCGCGGATAACGGCGGCGAACCAAAACCACAATACCGTGGCCAGGGCGAGAGCGCCGGCGAAGAATATGTACGAGCTGCCGCCGTTGACCCAGTTGGCGGCGCCGAATGCGGTTAGAAACATGCCTATGGTGGCAAAAATAGGCAGCCGGGACTGCTCGGGAACGTAGTAGCTGCTTTCGGTGGCCATAGTTATCTATCCCTCTCGCTTGGTGCCTGTCTTACATTGGGCTCAAATCTGGGCTCAAATTGGGGAGGCATCCGCTTTCTTGTTTTGTGTCTGTTGCGCTATCCGGTCCGTGACATCAAACAGCGTGTAGGAGAGCGTTATGGTATTCACGCCGGGCGGCAGGTCCGGGTCGACGATGAAACGCAGACCCAGCTCGGCGGTCTCGCCGGCGGCGAGTGTTTGCTGATTGAAGCAGAAACACTCGGTCTTGTGGAAATAGCTGGCGGCCTTGAAAGGCACGAGGCTCGGAATTGCCTGGCCGACCATATCGCGATCGGTGGGATTGCGCGCGTGAAAGACGGTATCCACTGCCTCGCCGGGATGCACCTTCAACTCCACTACCCCGGGTTTGAATTCCCAGGGCATGTTTTCGTTATTGCTGGCAACAAATTGCACCTTCACCGTTCGCTGTGTATCTACCGCAGCGGGTACCGCTTCGTAGCGCCCGCCGGTTTTGCCGTTGAGCCCGGTGATTTCACAAAAGGCGTCGTACAATGGCGGCATCACGAAGAGTGCAAAGCCGAGCATGCCGACCGCGAGGGTCAGCAGCTTGGCGGTGGTTCTGGTATTTGCACTCATTGCCATGGTCGGTACTTCAAAAAATCAGCGCACAACCGGCGGGGTGCTGAAGGTGTGGTAAGGCGCCGGCGAGGGCACAGTCCACTCCAGTCCCTGCGGGTTTTCCCAGACTTCATCGGTAGCCTTTTTGCCACCGCGCACGGTGCGGATCACATTAAACAGGAACACGATCTGCGCCGCGCCGAACAGGAAGGCGCCCACGCTGGCAATCTGGTTGAAGTCGGCAAATTGCAGCGCGTAGTCGGGAATCCGCCGCGGCATACCCGCGAGACCAACAAAGTGCATCGGGAAAAAGGTGACGTTCAGGCCGATAAACGCGAGCCAGAAATGCACCTTGCCCATCGCCTCGTTGTACATGTTGCCGGTCCACTTCGGCAGCCAGTAATACACACCGGCGGTGATGGAGAAGATCGCACCCGGCACCAGCACATAGTGGAAGTGCGCCACCACAAAGTAGGTGTCGTGATACTGGAAGTCGGCCGGGGCAATCGCCAGCATCAGACCGGAGAAGCCACCCAGGGTAAACAGGATCACGAAGGCGATGGAGAACAACATCGGCGTCTCGAAGGTCATCGACCCCCGGAACATGGTGGTCACCCAGTTGAACACCTTCACCCCGGTGGGCACCGCGATCAGCATGGTGGCGTACATGAAGAACAGTTCGCCGGCGATGGGCATACCCACAGTGAACATGTGGTGCGCCCACACAATGAAACTCAGGAACGCAATGGACGCGGTGGCGTACACCATGGAGCTGTAACCGAACAGCGGCTTGCGCGCGAAAGTGGGAATGATCGCCGACACAATACCGAAGGCCGGCAGGATCATGATGTACACCTCGGGGTGGCCGAAGAACCAGAATACGTGCTGGAAGAGTACCGGGTCGCCACCGCCGGCGGCACTGAAGAAGCTGGTGCCGAAATGAATATCCATCAGCATCATGGTCACCACGCCCGCGAGCACCGGCATCACCGCGATCAGCAGATAGGCGGTAATCAACCAGGTCCACACGAACAGCGGCATCTTCATCAGGGTCATGCCCGGCGCGCGCATATTGAGGATGGTGGCGACGATGTTGATCGCACCCATGATCGAAGACGCACCCATGATGTGGATGGAGAAAATGAAGAAGGTCACACTCGGCGGCGCGTACTCGGTGGACAGCGGAGCGTAGAAAGTCCAGCCGAAGTTCGGAGCACCGCCCTCCATAAACAGGGTGGATGCCAGCATCGCGAACGCGAACGGCAGAATCCAGAAACTCCAGTTGTTCATACGCGGCAGCGCCATATCCGGAGCACCGATCATCATCGGCACCATCCAGTTGGCGAGGCCGACGAATGCCGGCATCACCGCACCGAACACCATGATCAGGCCGTGCATGGTGGTCATCTGGTTAAAGAATTCCGGCTGCACGATCTGCAGGCCGGGTTGGAAAAGTTCGGCGCGAATTACCAGCGCCATACATCCGCCGAGCAGGAACATCGCGAAACTGAACCACAGGTACATCGAGCCGATGTCTTTGTGGTTGGTGGTGTAGAGCCAGCGGGTAAAACCGGGTTTGGGACCGTGTGCCATAACTAAACTCCTTTCGGCTCCTGCTTACTTATTCTTGAAATTGAGAATGTCGATGGGCTGCACGGTGTCGCCCATGTTGTTGCCGAAGGCATTGCGCTGGTAGGTGATGACCGCAGCGAGGTCCACTTCATTCAGCTGGGCGCCGAAGGCCTGCATCGCCGGATTCTTCGGCGAACCGTTCACCACCATGCTCATGTGACCTTCCATGCCGCCGGTGGCGACCTTGGAACCGGCAATGGCCGGGAAGGTACCGGGCACGCCCTGACCATTGGGCTGGTGGCAGGCGGCGCAGGTGCTGGCATAGACTTTTTTGCCGCGCTCATAGAGCTCGTCGAAGGTGAAAGTCTTGTTGGTCAATTCCTTAATCAGCGCGGCCTGTTCTGCGCGGTCATTCAACCAGGAGTGATATTCGTCTTCCGGTACCGCCTTGACCACGATGGGCATGAAACCGTGGTCCTTGCCACACAGTTCCGCACACTGGCCGCGGTAAATTCCGGGCTCGTCGATACGGGTCCACGACTCATTCACAAAACCCGGGATCGCATCTTTCTTCACCGCCAGGTCCGGTACCCACCACGCGTGGATCACGTCGTTGGCGGTAATCAGAAAGCGGATTTTTTTATTCACCGGTACCACCAGCGGCTCGTCCACTTCCAGCAGGTAGTGATCGCCTTTAGGTTGCTGGTTGCTGATCTGGGAATGCGGGGTGGAGAGATTGGAGAAGAAGGAAACATCGGAACCCAGGTAGTCGTATTTCCACTTCCACTGGTAGCCGGTGATCATGATGTCGAGATCGGCTTCCTTGGTGTCGTAGATGTCGTACAGGGTTTTGGTGGCGGGAATCGCCATGCCGATAAGAATCAGCGTGGGCACGATGGTCCAGGCCAGTTCCACCAGCGTACTCTCGTGAAATTGCGCCGCCTGGTACCCCCTGCTCTTGCGGTGGCGCCACATGCTGTAGAACATCACCCCGAACACCACTATGCCAATCGCCACGCAGATCCAGAAAATCAGCATGTGCAGATCGTAAGTGGTACGGGAAACCTCGGTTACCCCCTGGGTCATATTGACCCCCCAGCGCGCTACGCCCTCTTCCGCTTTTTGCGCCGTTTCCTGGGCAAATGCGGTAGAAGCGAAGGCCGAGACAGTCGGGAAGGCGAACAGCCGTTTGAAGCCCATCAACATCGCCTGCAGATCTCCATGTTTGTTATTCTCGCGAGCCGCGGTCCTGCGGTCACATCGCTGCTTGTCACACGGCCAATGACGCGTGTAGGGTCGCGGCGCTGCAACCAACAAGATAGCAAAACCCTGTGACAGCGGTTGGCTGCTGGGAGAACTGGAGTCTGCCCCGATAGGGATATCGGGAAAAATCCACACATGAAAATGTGGACATGCTGTAGTAAACCAAGACTACATACACTGTTCGCACAACCCGGGGAGGCCGCAGCTGCGCGATACTGCCGTCAGTGCAACTTGTTATTTTTACTTCAGATGTCGTCGCCCGGAAGGTACAACCAACAACCTGTGTCTTTTTGTCGCATCTAGCACTGACCAAAAGAAACACATCACCAGAAGAAAGTCAATTCACCGCCACGCTGTATGAAGAAATTATCGGTGCGGTTGCGCCCGGGCTCGAGAGGACTCTCGCGCCGCAGCACCACCCCCTACCTGAGGGTCTGGTATCTCGCCTGGCCCATGATTCTGAGCAACATTACCGTGCCACTGCTCGGTGCTGTAGATACTGCAGTGCTCGGACATCTGCCCAGCCCGGAATATCTTTCCGGCGTCGCCATTGGCGCGAGCGTAATCTCCATGCTGCTGTGGGCCTTCGGTTTCCTGCGCATGGGCACCACCGGTCTGGTGGCGCGTGCGAACGACGGCGGCGCGCGCTGGCTGCTGCGCTCACTGTGTCTCGCGGGCGCCTTGGGTGCGCTGTTGCTGCTACTGGCATCACCGCTGCTAGCGGCGATCACCCAGTGGATGAATGCCAGCGCCGACGCCGCGCCCCACGCCCGCGCCTACCTGCAAATCCGATTGCTGAGTGCGCCGTTGGCGCTGGCGAATTTCGCGCTGCTCGGATTTTTTATCGGCCGCCAGGACAGCCGCGCACCGCTCGTCATTCTGGTCGCTGCCAATCTGCTGAATATTCTGTTGGACTTGCTACTGATCCTCGGGCTCAACATGGGCGCGCGCGGCGCCGCCTGGGCCTCGGTGAGCGCCGACCTGTGCGGTTTTGCGCTGGCATGGTGGCTGCTCGGCAGGCGCCACGGCGAAGCCCTGAGCGAAATGGCCGGCATGTTGCGGGAAGCGGATTTCTGGCCCTGGCGCGCCATCTCTCCCTGGCAGGAACTGCTGCGGATCAACAGCGATCTGTTCATCCGCACCTGTCTGTTGCTGTTCACTCTGACATTTTTCACCGCTCAGGGCGCCGCTCTGGGCGACACCGTGCTCGCGGCCAATGCCATCCTGCTGCAGCTACTGATGATGACATCCTATGCGCTGGACGGTTTTGCCCACGCCACCGAATCTCTGGTGGGACGCGCGGTCGGCCGCGGTTCCGCTACACAGTTCCGCCGCACCACGGCAGCCGCAGGTGTCTGGGCACTGGGCACGGCGCTGCTGATCAGCGCGTTACTGGTGGTGGGAGGGGAGTGGATTCTGCCGCTGTTTACGGATATTTCCGCGGTGTTGCGCACGGCAGAGGCGTTTTACCCCTGGCTCTGTGCCCTGCCGCTGGTGGCGGTATGGAGCTACCAGCTCGACGGGGTTTTCATCGGCGCCGGCAAGAGCCGACAGATGCGCAACACGATGTTTATCGCCACCGTGATGGTTTTTTTGCCCTGCTGGTGGTTTACCCGCCATTATGACAATGTTGGCGTCTGGTTCAGCCTGTTTTTGTGGTTTGTCGCACGATCCACCGGATTGATGGTCTATTTTTATATCTACACTAAAAACAAATCATGGCTGTAATTGGAGCTACGGTACCGATTCCTCTTCCATCGTTAAGCCGTCTTGTCCGCCCTATTGGACACAGCCCGATCCGGGCATTGCGGGGGTCCAGCAGGTACTGATCGACAAAGAAACGGGGAGGCGGTTTCGCCGTTTTCGTTTTGATGTATGTCTGACCATTACCACTTGATCCAGCAGTGCATCGACCGCGCGGTTGCCGCGGAACAGGCCAGGGGCCGATTCCGGCGCTCCCTGCACGACACCCTGCCCAACCTGCACCGTAGCATTCAGTTGCCACAGCGCGATGCGCCACTGCACCTCACCTGTTTTGTGATCCGCTACATCCAGGTCATTCCCGGCTGGCTACAGCGTCTGGATCAGTTGTGTCAGGCCGGCGGCCTCGATTTTTATCCGGTGCGCGAACTCATTCTGCACAGTTTCAGTGAAATCCCCGAGCGCCAACCCTATGAGCATGGGCTCGGTTCCATTCTCGACGAGGCTTATCTCGCCCACCGCACCATGGAAGAAATCAATGACGTGCTGCAGCCCTTGTGCGGTACTCCGCTGCTGCCGATGGACCCGCTGGTGGCCAATCTGGTTGTGCGCGAGTTGTTGGGGGAAGCGCTGGCCTGCCAACTGGACGACCTGGCATGCGTGCTGCTGCAGCGCTTTGAGCCGACTGCACTTGATCCCGCGCGGCTCGTTTCGATGATCCTTTACAAGCAGCGCTACGACGATGCCCCGGGAGAGTGGCCGGATTTCGCCAACCATATGCAGATTGAACTGAGCACGCCATCCCTGGCACAGCAGTTTGATCTTTCGCACTAACAGTACTTCCAAGCCGAATCATTTACCGTTTCGGCAAACCACTAGCATCTTCTCAATGCTGGACGATAAGACGCCAATTGCTGAAAAAATCCACCTCACCCTGTAACAGCGCACGGTTGAGATCATCCGCCTGGCGGTGGAGGTTTTTATTGTAGAAAAACAGACTGCCACCGCGCAGGGTAAAGCCCTTCGGGTTATCGGTCAGCAGTTGGTAGAACGATTCCTGCCGTTCCAGATACTGCAATACCCGCTGCTTGCTGAATTGTCCCTTGCGGTACTTGTCAAAAATGGCCTTCTGCAGCTGCTGATCCGTCAGCGCACGCGCCTCCGGTGATATCCGGTTGGTATCCAGCAGCCTTTTCACATCCGCCCGCAGATCATCCAGATAGCGGTCGGCGGCTTCCGCTGCGATTCTGGTGCGGTAAATCGCCTTTATCCGCCGCTCCTGAAACTGTTCGCTCTTCGCCGTATCCAGACGCCAGATATCCTTCTTTGCCATTTCTGTGAGCGGGCGAAAAATGGTCCGGTGCTGACGGTTGGAATTGACCGTAAGGCGGTCGCACACATCCAATGCGCCTTGCCAGTCTGCGAATGGCTTTTGTACGCCAACCGTATCTGGCAGTGCGGCTACCCGCTGTTTCAGGCGCTCCTCCTCTTCATTCAACTGTCCGGGATTGCTCTGCCAGTCGTTTGCCTGCAGGGAAAACAGTGAAAGCAACCCCTGATTGACGCAGCGGGTAATCAGGTAGGCGGTTTGCGCCTGCTGTTGTTCGCGCAACTTGCGGTATTGTTCCAGACCATACAATCCGGCTATTACAACAACGATCGCCAGTGCGATCAGCGGGTAAAGTTTTTTCAAGGGTATCGATTTCTGTGGATTACTTTTTATTATCCGTCTTGCCAGACGGCAGCAGTATTTTTACCGCGGTTTCTTCCACTTCCCTGTCGGCAGTCTGGTTGACGCGAGTATCCAGCTCCCGCGCCGAAGCCTGCAATCGGATCTCATCCTTGAAACCACAGGCCACGCATTCGCGATAATTTTTATCGCCCAGTTTGTAATTGACGATTCTGTCCATGGCACTGCAGCGGGGACACACCGCACCGGCAATAAAGCGACGCTTTACCGGCTTTTCAAATTCTTCGCTCAAGGTCTACCTCTTTTACAGCCTGACTGGCTGAATACCCGACTTATTCAATACCGGAGTGACGCAGCAGCGCATCTATTTTAGGAGCTCGGCCGCGAAATTCTGCGAACAGGTCCTGCGCGTCGCGACTACCGCCCTGCTCCAGCACGGTGGAGAGAAATCTCCGGCCGGTGTCCGCGTCGAAGATGCCGTTTTCCTCAAACAGGGAAAACGCATCCGCACTCAACACCTCCGCCCATTTGTAGCTGTAGTAACCCGCTGCGTAACCGCCGGCAAAAATATGGCTGAAACTGTGCTGGAAGCGGTTGTCCGGCGATACCGGCACCACCGACACCCGGGTGCGCACATCGTTGATCAGCCGCTGGATTTCCTCAGTATTTGCCCCCTCCGGACGCGAGTGCAGCAGGAAATCGAACAGTGCAAATTCCAACTGGCGGACGGTAAACATCGCCGACTGGAAATTCTTGGCCGCGAGCATTTTATCCAACATGACCTGGGGCAATGGCTCGCCAGTCTGATAGTGCCCGGAAATCATCGCCAGGGCCTGCGGTTCCCAGCACCAGTTTTCCAGGAACTGGCTGGGCAGTTCCACCGCATCCCAGGCCACCCCGTTAATGCCGGACACCGCCGCTACATCCACCTGGGTGAGCATATGGTGCAGGCCGTGGCCAAACTCGTGGAACAGGGTGGTGACCTCGTAGTGGGTCAGCAGCGCCGGTGCGTCTTTGGAAGGAGAAGAAAAATTGCACACGAGATAGGCCACCGGCAGCTGCAGGCCGGCGATGGCCTGGCGGCGCACGCGCGCGTCGTCCATCCAGGCACCACCGCGTTTTTTCTCACGGGCGTAGGGATCGAGATAGAAGCCGGCGATGGGTTCACCGCCGCGCTTCAGCCAGTAGAAATGCACATCCGGGTGGTAGCTGGCCACCGTGTCATCCCGCTCGGCGACCACGCCGAATAGCCTTTCCGCCACCGCAAACATTCCTGCGAGTACCCTCGGGTAGGGGAAATACGGGCGCAGGTCCTCCTGACTCACGGCGTAGCGGGCCTGTTTGAGTTTTTCCGCAGCCCAGGCGATATCCCAGGGCTGCAGCTTGTCGAGACCGAGTTCCGCGGTGGCGAAGGCCTGCAGCTCGGCAAATTCCCGCACCGCCGCGGGCCTGGCGCGCTTGGCCAGATCCCACAGGAACTTCTCCACCTCCTCCGGTGATTCCGCCATCTTGCTCGCCAGCGAGCGCTCGGCGTAGTTCTTCATACCCAGCAGGTGCGCCTGCTCCGCGCGCAGGGCGAGGATTTCCGCCATCACATTGGCGTTATCGAATTCACCGGCGTTGGGGCCCACATCGGAAGCGCGGGTGATGTAGGCGTAATGAACCTTCTGGCGCAGCGCGCGATTTTCCGCGTGGGTCATCACCGCCAGGAAACAGGGGCCGTCGAGGGTCAACAGCCAACCCTGTTTGCCCTTCGCTTCCGCCAGTGCCGCAGCCGCGGCCAGTGCAGAATCCGGAATCCCCGCCAGTTCGTTTGCGTCGGTGATATTCAGGGTCCAGGCGTTGGTGGCGTCCAGCACATTGTTCGCGAACCGGCTCTTCAGCTCCGCCAGGCGCTTGCTGATAGTGGCATAGCGCGTGCGCTTCTCGCCCTCCAGGCTCACGCCACCCAGATGCATATCCCGCAGGCCGTGGCGCACCGCCTGCTGGCGGGCCTGAGGCCAGGACGCGAAATCCGGCGACTTCGCCAGCGCGCGATACACCGCGTACAGCTCGGCGTTCTGCCCGAGTTCGGTCCAGTACTCGGTCACCTTCGCCAGACAGGCCTCGTAGGGCGCGCGCCAGTCACCGCTCAGCACGCTGTTCAGGTGCGAAACCGGTGAGAACGCTTTGCTCAGCTGGTCCTGAGCCTCCTCCAGCGGGGCCAGGGTTTCCTCCCATACAGGGTGTTCTCCGGCCTTTTCCAGGCTGGATTGCAGCTGTTCGCGGCATTTCCCGATCAACGCGCTAATGGCCGGCTCCGCGTGCTCCGGCTTTACGGTATCGAACGGCGGCAGTACCGGAGCGGCGAGCAGCGGGTTGGACGACGGCGTGTCAGACATGGGCATTCCTTGACGGTGGGCGAGCTTCGCCCGGGCGAGGCTCGTGGAGAAGGGTTAACATATGTTCCGTATTTTAGTGGATTGCCCAAGTGGAGGTCAGCCTTGTCCAAGCCCGATTCCCAAACATTGCGTCAACACCGGGGCCACAGCCCGAAACCCGGCGAGCGGGTGTATATCGACCCCCAGAGCTGTGTGATCGGCGACGTGGAACTCGGTGACGACTCTTCCGTGTGGCCGATGGCGGTAATCCGCGGCGACATGCACCGGGTGCGCATCGGCGCCCGCACCAGCGTGCAGGACGGCGCAGTGCTGCACATTACCCACGCCAGCGATTTCAACGAAGGCGGCTGGCCGCTCACCATCGGTGACGATGTCACCATCGGACACAAGGCCTGCCTGCACGGCTGCACCGTGGGCAGCCGGGTGCTGATCGGCATCGGCACGATTGTACTGGACGGCGCGGTTATCGAAGACGAAGTCGTGCTCGCCGCCGGCGCGCTGGTACCGCCGGGCAAGCGGCTGGAAAGTGGTTATCTGTATGTTGGCTCGCCGGCAAAACAAGCGCGGCCACTGTCGGAAAAGGAGAAAAAATTCTTCACCTACACCGCCGGCAACTACGTAAAACTCAAGGATGAATATCTCGCAGGCTGACGCAAAGGCCGCCGGCGCACAGCAAATGTTGCCATGTACGCCGGCCCCGGTTGCACATCGCGGTTATTGCGCCGATGCCTGCAGTGGCGTCGGCTCCAGTTCAATATCGTAGTAGTAGGGTCCAACCCATTTTTCCTTGCGCTTGTAGGCCTCCATCCGATGGTGCACATCGCGCAGGTCCCACTCCAGCCGGTCGGCAATCTTCACGGCCTTCTTCTGCAGCCGCTGTGCGCGCGGAAAATCGCCCCGCGCGGCAGCCACAGCCGCTTCGGTCTCCAGGATGCGGACCTTGTCGAAATAATTCACAGGCTCCGCCGCCACCAGCTTTTCCGCGTGCGACAACTCTTCCTGCGTAATCTGGCCCGGGCCGGATACCAGCTCCCATGCCAACAGCAGGCCCGAGAAATAGTGGCCATTGGCCGCAGCGTTTTTTAGCCAGCGGATGGCGTGGGCGCGGCGCTCTTCCTCAGGCATTGCCCCAGGACTGCTGGCCAGATACTGCTGTGCTTCGGGCAGGCCTGCGAAAATTCCTCCCCGGAGGTTTGCACTAC
The DNA here is from genome assembly GCF_011326135.1 of Microbulbifer sp. SH-1. Lineage (NCBI taxonomy): Bacteria > Pseudomonadati > Pseudomonadota > Gammaproteobacteria > Cellvibrionales > Microbulbiferaceae > Microbulbifer > Microbulbifer sp. SH-1. Next base: position 3,312,875 of record NZ_CP046948.1, read on the forward strand.
CCCCACATCCCGCACGTGGCCACCGGGCATCACCGAATACTCCACCACCACGCGGCCAAATTCCCCTGCGCGCAACGCTCTCCACGGGTATACCGGTTGCTTCTTCGACACCGGTGTGCGGTCCACGTCGCACTCATCGTCTGAAAGCAGTACCGGCGCTAACTCCCTGCTCAGTACTTCTGTGCTATAGCTGTCCAGCAGCGCATCCAGACGCGCCTTGGCCGCCTGCTGCTGCGCCACACTGAGGCCTGAGAAGACTTTCTCAGCAGTGAGCAACATGTTTTCCGTGTCAGACTCGGACCCCGCCAACTGCATCCACGCCCAGGCCTCTACAGGGTCGCGCTCAACATACTCGCCCCGGTAGTACATGACTCCGATATTGAATGCCGAACCGTAGTCGCCGATCGCGGCCAGTGCGTCGAAGCTGCGGTAGGCTTCGGTAAAGTTTCCCGCAGTGTAGGCCTCCATGGCCTTGTCGAAATTTGCCTGTGCCGGCAGCGCAGCACCGGCGAGAATCAACATCATCCCGAGAAAAGTCCTTTTCACCGCAATCTCCTGTGTTTTTGTGTTCTTTGTTGCTACTTGGCGCGGAAGAATAACATTCAGGTGCGCAATTTTTCACCCGGGCCCGAGTCGCAACAGGTGATACGCGGGTATTTCGCTAGCGAAAAACACAGCAGTTACTGCACTTAGCCCTTCGACATTCCGCAGTTTCATCGCGGGCGGCCACCGAGTTCAACAATCATCAGTTCGCTGCCGCGGCAGAATGGCAACAGCCATTTGTACTAAACCTGATGTACCGGACCTTGGATACACACAACGGCTCCTCTAAAAATCTACTGCTTTTGGACGACTCGATGACCGACTTCAGCCAACTGCGCATTGACGGCCAGCGCCTGTGGGATTCTTTGATGGAAATGGCGCAAATCGGCGCCACCGAAAAGGGCGGCTGCAACCGCCAGGCGCTTACCGACCTGGATAAACAGGGCCGCGACCTCTTCGTGCACTGGTGCAAAGACGCCGGTTGCGATGTCACGATTGATAAAATGGGCAACATCTTCGCCCGCCGCCAAGGCAATAACCCCCACCTGCCGCCAGTGCTCACCGGCTCGCACCTCGACACCCAGCCCACCGGCGGACGCTTCGACGGCGTCTACGGCGTACTCGCCGGCCTCGAAGTCGTGCGCACCCTGAACGACGCGGGCATCGAAACCGAAGCCCCGCTGGAAGTCGCGGTGTGGACCAACGAAGAAGGTGCGCGCTTTTCCCCCGCCATGATCGGTTCCGGCGTGTGGAGTGGAAACTTCGACCTCGACTACGCCTACGCGCGCGCCGACAAGGAAGGCAAAACCTTCGGCAAAGAACTCGCGCGGATCGGCTACAAAGGAAAAGCGCCCGCGCAAGCGCGCCCCCTCAGCGCCGCCTTCGAAGTCCACATCGAACAGGGCCCGATCCTCGAAGCAGAACAGAAGCAGATTGGCGTGCTCACCGGCGTTCAGGGCATGCACTGGTACGACCTCACCCTCATCGGCCAACCCTGCCACGCCGGCCCCAGCCCCATGGAAGGCCGCCGCGACCCCTTCATGGGCCTGCACCGCATCCTCGACGCCCTCTACAAACTCGCCGCCGAACACGCCCCCTGGGCCCGCGCCACCTTCGGCGACATCCGCGTCGAACCCGGCAGCCGCAACACCGTCCCGGAAAAACTGGTCCTCGCCGTCGACCTGCGCCACCCGGACCAGAACATCCTCAACACCATGGACCAGCGCTTCCGCGAAATCGCCGCCCGCATCGCCGACGAAACCGGCCTCGAACACCAGATCCGCGACGAATGGCGCTCACCCGCGGTGAAATTTGACGAAAAGTGCGTGGAAGCCGTGCGCTCCGCTGTCGCCGAGCTCGGCTACAGTAACAAGGAAATGGTCTCCGGCGCCGGCCACGACTCCGTGTACATCTCCCGCGTCGCGCCCACCAGCATGATCTTCGTGCCCTGTGAAAAAGGCCTGAGCCACAACGAAGCGGAATATGCGGAGCCGGAAGATCTGGAAGCGGGTGCGAATGTACTGCTGCACGCCATGCTGAAAATGGCAAACAGCGCCGTTTAGATTTTTCTCTTACAGAGTAAAGAAATTCAACGCGAAGCTCCTGCTGCCGGGGGCCATTCGCGAGACCTTCTAAAACAGGGATGTTTTAGAAGAGCCCCCAGGGATGGGTTGAGGGGGGGCGCCTAGCCCGTGTCTCGCGAATGGCCACCAGCAGCAAGAGCGCCACAGAGCCAAAACAGCGCTCCTAAAAACCACAGAACTCGCGAGAACCACAATGACCGAATTTACTTACAAACACCGCAACGACAATGGCGATACCGCCCCCCTCGCCCGCTGGGGTATCGACTCCGAGTACGGCGTACTCACCGACCTGCTCGTCGGCCCCATCGACCACTACACCTGGCAAATGGGCAACGCCGCCTCCCGCCGCTCCGTGCGCCTCGGCCGCGAATTCAATGCCGATGTCGCCAAACGCCAGCACCAGGAAATGCTCGACGCCTACAAACACGCCGGCGTCACCACCCACCTGCTGCCCGCCGACGAAAACCTCCCCTACCAACTCTACGCCCGCGACAGCAGCGTCATGACCCCCTGGGGCCCCATCGTCACCCAGATGTACTCCCCCTGGCGCCGTGGCGAATGGGTCGACGTGGTCAAGACCTACCAAGAACTCGACATCCCGATTTACGACATCATCACCGCCGGCAGTTTAGAGGGCGGCGACTTCATGGTGCTCGAGCCCGGCGTCATCCTGTGCGGCCACTCCGGCGAGCGCACCTCACCGCAGGGTTTCAAGCAGATGAAAAGCTGGATCGAAAAAGAAGGCTGGGAAGTAAAAGGCTACGAGTTCGACCCCTACTTCCTGCATCTGGACGTGCTCGTCGCCGCACTCGCCGACAAATTAGTAGCCGTGTGTGTGGACGCGGTGGAGCCGGAACTGGTGCAGTGGTTCAAATCCCGCAACTTCGAGATTATCGACATCTCCTACCCGCAAGTAATGGAACTGGGCGTCAACGTCGTCGCGCTCGGCAGTGATCGCGTAATGCTGCCATCGGACAACACCGAACTGAAAGAGAAATGCCGCGCGCGCGGTCTCACCGTCATCGACCCGGATATTTCCATGATCACCGCCGGCGGTGGCGGCGTGCACTGCATGTGCCAACCGCTCGCGCGCGCTTCCGTAAGGCCCGCAGTTTCCCCGGGTTAATTGAGCCCGCGATTACGCAGCGTACTCAATTTCCACCAGACTGCAGCGCTGGGCAATGCCCAGCGCCCGCTTGATGGTCGGGTAAACCGCCGCCGTCGCCACGCAGATTCCCAGCTCAATACGCTGAGCCTTGTCCAGTTGCTGGTCGATCCGCGCATCCAGTTGCGGGTCAATGGCGCGGTAGCTGGCGACAGCACTGGCGAAGTCATAGACGTCCTTGAGACTTTCCGGGAGGCGGCTGCCGCCCTCGATGCATGCCTTTACCAGATTTTTATCCAGCCCCGCCTCCAGCGCCATGCGCACGGTCAGTTGCAGGCACTCGCCGCAGTCCGCTATCTGCATCGACGCCAGCCGGCTCACCCAGTAAATATCCAGCGGCAGCTGGTCGCGGTATAGGGACAGCGGTTGAAATCCCTGGAACGCCTCGTAACCCTTGGGCGCAAGCTGCAGGAAATCCTGCAGATACCCCACATCGTAGCGGTAATATTCACCAAACTCTGCCAGTTGTTGTTGTGCGGTTTTGTCATCCACAATTCACCTCCGGGTTTCATCAACGAATAACTATTGGAAAAAATTCGCCAGCACCGCGCTGCACCAAAGTCCCACGCCAAATGCACCGTGAGTCAGCACACTCAGGAGTCGCGCGCGCATCGGCCGGGGTGTGCGAGCGGCAGCGATACCGGCACCCAGTGCCGGCTGCATCACAAAAAATGGCAGCAGCACGGTAGCCAGACCGAAGGCGAGCGCTTCAGAAAGCCGCGGTGCCGCCACCCAGTCGTTGCCATAAATACCCAGCATTGCGGCGGCCAAAGCGATACCTGTCAGGTAGTGGGCGCTCCAGCCCAGCGCCGTTTCTGCCCTGACGGGCTGTGCCTTGCCGATATTGTCGTGGGTGAATGCGCGTGGCATATGCCCGATCCAGCGCCCCACCAAACGCCAATCCAGCGGAGCTATACCCGTGACCAGGCGCACGAACTGCCCCCAGATGTCGCAGACAAGCGTCGCCCCAATACCCAGCACCAGGCTGTTGCCTATCCATTGCCAAAATTCGCTCACGAAAATACCTCTCCGCCACTTTTGATCATGCGCGAAGTTTCTACTGGAATATCCTTCAGTAAAAGTTGGTATCTATCGGAAATTCAGATAGGAAAAACGATCAGGGAGAGATCTACTGGGGAGGGCTGTAGTAGTTGCCGTAGAGACGATGCGCTTCCCGCGCAAACCAGCGTGCGGCAACGCCCTGTGCTGTGCGGTTGGACCACAGCAGGTCTACACCGAGGCTCCAAGCCGAAAGTGCACTGGTGAGTTTCAACTCCACCAACCGACCACTTTTCAAGTAGGGGCGCGCCAGCTCGAAGGGCGCGTTTACCCAACCCACCCCCTTGGCGGCCAGTTCCAGCCCCTGCAAAAGGGAATCGGTGAACCAGCATTGGGCGGCGACCTGGGTATACGGGGGATCGAGGGCGGATTCGCTGGCACTGCTGGCAATCAGAATCTGCCGGTAATTTGCCGCCTCGGCGAGGCTGGCCAGCGGCATTTGCGCGAGAGGGTGGTCCGGCGCAGCGAGGGTAAGGATCTGTTGCTGGCCGAGATTATTGGAGTCCACCTCGGCCGGATAACCACCCCGTGCGGTAACGAAAGCGAAATCGGCCTCACCTCGGCTGATCCGGTCGATGGCCCACTCCCCGTCGACACTACTGGCGTGGATCAGGGTGTTCGGAAACTGTTCGGCAAATGCCGCGAGCATGTCGTTCAGCCGGTCCGGCATGACCTGCTCTTCGAACAAAATCCTGAGTTGCGACTCTTCGCCGCCCTGATAGGAGTCCGCAGCCTGCTGCAGGCGACGCAATTGACCAATCGAAAGGCGGGCCATCGGCAGCAAAGCGAGGGCTACATCGGTGGGTCTGGGGAATTTGCCGCTGCGGTCGAACAGCGCGAGACCGAGATCGAGCTCCAGGTTTTGTATCTGGGCACTCACCGCGGACTGGGCGCGACCGGTTTGGCGGGCAACTGCGGAAAAGGAGCCGAGCTCGCACGCGCTGACGAACAGCTGCAGTTGATCGAGACTGAGATTGCGCACAGCCCTCGCCCGCTCTGTGAGGTTTATTTGCCCTGGGCTCGCAACAGCCCGGACCCGGCAATACCGCCGGCCGCACAGGCGAGGATAATCACCAGCGGTGTCAGCGTCCCCAGGGCCAGCGCGCCGATGCCGAAGCCGCGCATGGGCAGCAACAGCAGCAACAGAATACCGGCGGGAATCAGTGACAGCAGAAAACCACGGGCCACCCAGCTCTTGCGCCACGGCAGCAGGAAAATCAGGCCGCACACACCGCCCCACACCACGCGCTGGTAGATATAGGCATTGGAGAGATGCGGGGCGATATCCACCGACAGCGCGCGGGTAATCCCGTAGTGCCCCAGCGCCCACAGGCCCAGCGCATAGGCGAGGCCGGCAAAACAGCCCGCGGCAAAACACACCGACAGGTTTTTCAGGAATTCTCGCACTTATTATCTCCTGTTATTTTGCCCGATCAGGCGGGTCTTTTCGTCGGACCGTACAACTCTTCCAGCATGCTGTCGATGCGCGCGGCGAGTGCTTCCTGGGTGTCGTCCAGCAGGATCACGTGGCCCATCTTGCGCCCGGGGCGCAGTTCCTTACCGTAGGACCACACACCTTCGTTCGGCAGTGCGGGGGTTTTGTCGACGCCGAGCATGTTGATCATCACCGCCACGCGCTCGCAGTGGGTTTCGCCGAGCGGCATGCCGAGGATCGCGCGCACATGGTTGGCGAACTGGCTGGTATCGGCACCGGCCAGGGTCCAGTGACCGCTGTTGTGCACCCGCGGCGCCAGCTCGTTGATCAGCAGGCCGTCGTCGGTAACAAAGCACTCCATGGCGAGCACACCCACATAGTCCCAGGCGTTCATCAGAGTGGCCAGGTAAGTCTCGGCGGTGTGCTGCAGCGCCTCGCTCACGTGGGGCGCCGGTGCGGTGGAGACCAGCAGGGTGCCCTGGTAGTGGTCGTTTTCCGCCAGCGGGTAGGTGATCACGGCACCGTCGGCGGTGCGCGCACCGATCAGGGAAACTTCGCGGGAGAAGTGAATGCCCTGCTCCACCACGTATTCCGATTCGGGTACATCGTTGGCGATGGCCGCGAGATCCTCGTCGCTGTTCACCCGCCACTGGTTCTTGCCGTCGTAGCCGTGTTCACAGCTTTTGATGAACGAGGGGTAGCCGAGCTGTTTTACCGCCGCGCAGATCTCCGCGTAATTGCTGGCCGGCAGGAACGGTGCCACCGGCAGGCCGGCGGCAGTGATGGCGGTTTTCTCGCGCAGGCGGTGCTGGGTTTTTTCAAACGCGTCCGGGCGCGGGTAGACCGGGCAGAATTTTTCCAGCGCGCGCAGCAGCTCCACGGATACGCCCTCGCGCTCGGCGGTAATCACCTCTGGCTCGCCCATGGCGCGGTACAGGGCCTCGATATCCGCACCGCTGGAGGCGTCGACGATCGTGCCGAGCCCCTCCACGCAGGTGGTGTTCTCACCGCCCTCGGCGAGGAAACTGAATTCAATGCCCAGCGGGCGCGCTTCCTGGGCCATCATCTGCGCCAGCTGGCCGCAGCCGACAATGCCTACTCGTCTCTCGGTCATTTCCGGTATACCTCTGAATTCGTACGTCTTCTCTGCTCCGTTCTCGCCAGTCTTATTCGACTTCGAACGGTACGCCGGCGCTCTGGCTCTCGCGCCACTGAATCAGACGCTGCTGCAGCTCCGGGTCCGACAGGGACAGCATCTGCGCCGCCATCAGGCCCGCGTTGTAGGCACCGGAGGCGCCCACCGCCTGAGTGGCCACGGCCACGCCCTTGGGCATCTGTACAATAGACAGCAGGCTGTCCATGCCGGTCATGAACTTGCTCTCCACCGGCACGCCGATCACCGGCAGCGGGGTCATGGCGGCAATCATGCCCGGCAGGTGCGCGGAACCGCCGGCGCCGGCAATGATCACTTTGGTGCCGCGCTCGTGGGCGGTGGTGGCGAACTCCACCATGCGCTGGGGCGTGCGGTGGGCGGAAACCACCGCCGTGGCAAAGGGGACTCCCAGTTCGGTGAGGGGCTTGGTCGCCATTTGCATGGTCGGCCAGTCAGATTGGGACCCCATCACGATGGTGACTGTTTCGAAGGGAATCTGTTTCACGTGCGCTTAACTCCAGAGGTTCACGAGCGCCGGGGCGTTATTCGCCACCGATACCAGGGATGGGCAGGGAGGAAACGGGTCTCACCACAAGGGCGTGCCCGACCCGGCCCAAATTAAGGGGCGAGAGGATACCAAAAAACAGCCAGAAAGCACGCTGCACCGCGCCTTCATCCGGCCTTATTACGCCCTGCTCACGGCAATTTGCCGACGTTTCTGAAAAATCCCGCAGAAAAATGACCGGCGCCGATAAAATCGTGCGGCCCGCAGCGGAAAGATAGTGTGGCGAGACGGTCACGACACCTGTCTGTGACCGTTCAGTAATGAAAACCGTCCCGGGAAAATGGTGGGATAGCGCGAAGGTTTATTTCGCGGTCGCGGCCAGTTTCTTGCGCAGTTCACCGCGCAGCATTTCCAGCACCGGCTCAACCTGCGGGCGCACCCCGCGCCACAGGTAAAACGCCTCCGCCGCCTGCCCCACCAGCATGCCCAGGCCATCGGCGGTCTGCGCGCCGAGATCGGCCGCCCAGCGCATGAACGGTGTCGGCTCCGCGCCGTACACCATGTCGTAGGCACAGCAGCCCTGCCCTACCACCACCTCGGCAATCTGCGGCCGCTCCCCGGAGAGCCCCGCGGCACTGGCATTGATGATCAGGTCAAACCCCGCGGGAATATCCTCGAGCCCGCTCGCCGTCAGGCTGCCGTGCGCGGAGAAATCGTCCGCCAGCTGCTCGGCCTTGGCCGCCGTGCGGTTTGCGATATGCAGCAGCGCCGGCTGTTCCTTCAGCAGCGGCAACAGCGTGCCGCGGGTCGCACCGCCGGCTCCCAGCACCAGCAGCTTCTTGCCCTTTATGCTCCAGCCCAGGTGATTGCGGATATCCGACACCAGCCCCGGGCCGTCGGTATTGTCCCCGAGCAGCCTGCCATCGCCCTGCAATGCCAGCGTATTCACCGCCCCCGCCGTGCGCGCGCGTTCGCTCAGGGTGTCGGCATACTCAAATGCATCCAGCTTGAACGGCGCCGTGATATTCAGCCCCTTCGCCCCCGCCGCAAAGAACGCATCCACCACGTCTTTGAAGCCGTCCACCTCCGCGAACAGCTTGCCGTATTCGAGTTGCTGACCTGTCTGCTGCGCAAACGCGGTGTGAATCACCGGCGACAGAGACTGTTTGATGGGGTTGCCGATGACGGCGTATCGATCCATGACCATTAAACCTGATTCAATAATTATGTTTACAGCTGACGGAGCGCATTCTTCAGCTGCAGTGTTTCATTGACACCGATCAGCCCGTCGATTTTCAGCTTGCCGGCGACTTCACACACCATGTAGCGGGTAATTGCGCTGTAAATCTGCTTCGGCTTTTCGCCACTGGTATCCAGCAACACCCAGTTGAGGGTTGCAAGACTGGTGTTTTCATTCAGCTCGATCACATCGGTTACCGCACCGACGATCTGGCTCACGCCGAGTTTTTGATACAGCCGCAGCAGCTTTTTCACACGGCCGACAAAATACTCGCGGCTCAGTTGAGACTTTTTGCCATCGGAAAAATAGTAATGAATGGGGAAACGATAGAAGTCCGCGATTTTCTCCGCATCGCGCGCTTCGAACAGGCGGCGGTATTCCAGGAACAGTTTATTGATGTCTTCCAGACGAGCCTTGTGCATGGCGATTCCCTATTAGAAAAATACCACTGAAATAATCGAGAAGGTGTCGATGCCGGGATTCCCTTTGCGAGACCTTCTAAAACAGGGGTGTTTTAGAAGAGTCCCCAGGGATGGGTTGAGGGGGCGCCTAGCCCGTGTCTCGCAAAGGGAAGCCCGGTAGCGGCACCGCCACCAGCGCTATTCAAAATCTCAGACCCAATCCCGGTGCGGCAGGAAATCTGTATATAGCTTTGCTTCAGCAGATCCGGGCTCCGGATGCCAGTCGTATCGCCAGCGCACCTCCGGCGGCAGCGACATCAGAATGGATTCCGTGCGCCCACCGCTCTGCAACCCAAACAGCGTGCCGCGGTCAAACACCAGGTTGAATTCCACATAACGTCCGCGGCGGTACAGCTGGAAATCTCGCTCGCGCTCACCGTATTCAATATCCTTGCGTCGGTTCAAAATTGGCAGATAGGCCTCCAGATAACTGTCGCCCACCGCCCGCATCAGGCCAAACGCATGGTCGAAACCACCCTCGTGGAAATCGTCGAAAAACAGCCCGCCCACACCGCGCGCCTCGCTGCGGTGTTTCAGATAAAAATACTCATCGCACCAGGTTTTAAAGCGCGGATAAACCTCTGCACCGAACGGCGCACAGGCATTCTTCGCCGTCTGGTGCCAGTGCACCACGTCTTCCTCGAAACCGTAGTAGGGCGTCAGATCGTAGCCACCGCCGAACCACCACACCGGCTCCGCCCCTTCCTTTTGTGCGACGAAGAGACGCACATTCGCGTGACTGGTCGGCGCATAGGGATTGCGCGGGTGGATCACCAGGCTCACCCCCATCGCCTCGAACGAGCGGCCGGCAAGCTCCGGGCGCGCCGCCGTCGCCGACGGCGGCAGTTTGTCGCCATATACGTGGGAAAAATTCACCCCACCTTTTTCGATCACATCACCGTTTTCAAGCACCCGCGTGCGACCACCGCCGCCGCCCTCGCGCTCCCAGGTGTCTTCAAAAAATTCGCTGCCGTCCACATCCACCAACGCCGCACAAATGCGATCCTGCAGGTTCAGCAGATAGTCTTTGACGGCCTGGATATTCACTGTTGTCATGGATTTATGCACGCAGCTAGATGTGAATGGCAGTGAGGGGTTAGGTCACCAGGTGGACGGGGCGGGCCTCAACCGGCGCGCACAATCCGCCCGCTGGAGGCGTCGCGGATCTCGCTGGGCGCAGAGCGGCCACCGGTATTTCCGCCGCCGACAAAATCCAGCTCGTCGCCGAAATAACGCAACACCTGATATTTGTACCTGGCCGACTGGCAGCCGGTTGGATTGGCAGAGGTAGATACGATAGGCCCACCGAAGGCGCGCGAAAGTGCCGCAGTGAAGCCGTGGTTGGTGTGGCGCAGGGCAACACTGTGATGCACACCGCTGACCCAGGCCGGCACCTGGTCAAAATGGGGCACCAGCCAGGTAACCGGGCCCGGCCAGGTGGCGTCGATGCGCGCGCGCTGGTCACCGGAAAGGTTGTGCAACAGGCCCGAAAAATGATTCACGTCGCCGGACACCAGAATCAAGCCCTTTTCCAGCGGGCGATTCTTGAGCCGCAGCAGTCGGGCAACCGCATCGGGATTGTGGGGATCACAGGCGAGCCCCCACACGGACTCGGTTGGGTGTGCGATCACGCCACCCGCTAACAGGGCGCGCACCGCATTGGCCATGGTAAGGCCGGCGCAGTGAAGGATTGAGGGGCTGATTTCTGACAAGGGTCGGGACTCTTTCAGGTCTTGTGATGCGGCGGTTGGCCGGCACCGCGGCTCTCAGGAAGCGCCGCAATTTATCGGATAGTACCAGCCTAGACAAGGCTGGCGCCCCCCGGGCCCCTTTTTGCGGCGCAACCACCGGAGCGGACGGAGGGGCCCTGCGTGAGGCGCCAATTACCCCTCGTAAGTTACCCGGTATATGGCACCGGCGTAGTCGTCGGACACCAGCAGCGCGCCATCCGGCATCACCAGCACATCCACCGGGCGCCCCCAGACTTCTTCACCCTGCAGCCAGCCGTCGATAAACGGCTTGTAGCCGGTGGCCCGGCCATGCTCGTCCAGGGTCACCTGCGTCACCCGGTAGCCAATCTTCTGACTGCGGTTCCAGGAACCGTGTTCGGCGATGAAGACCTGGTTTTTATACGCCTCCGGGAACTGGCCGCCGGTGTAGAACTTCACGCCCAGCGGCGCCACATGCGGGCCCAGCTTCTGTACCGGCGGCACGTAGTTGCTGCAGCTTTTCCCGTTGCCGAATTCGGGGTCGAGGATGTCGCCGCCGTGACAGTAGGGATAACCGAAATGCTTGCCCGCCACCGGCGCGGTGTTCAGTTCACAGGGCGGAATATCGTCGCCGAGCATGTCGCGGCCATTGTCGGTGAACCACAGGTGTTTGGTAACCGGGTGCCAGGTGAAGCCGACGGTGTTGCGCACGCCTTCGGCCCAGGTTTCGGTGGCGGTCACCTTATCGCCGTCGATTTTCAGGCGCTGGATGTTGGCGTAATCCTTCTCGTCGCAGATATTGCACGGCGCGCCGATGGGCACGTAGAGCCAACCGTCGGGACCGAAGGCGATGTACTTCCAGCCGTGGTGTTTGTCCGGGAACTGGCTGGTGATGGTGACCGGCGCCGGCGGGTTGTCGAGGCGGGACTCGATATCATCGAAGCGCAGGATGCTGGTGACGGCGCTGACATACAGGTCGCCGTCTTTGAAAGCGACGCCGGTGGGGCGGGTCAGTCCCTCGGCGATGACCTTCACCTCGTCCGCCCGCTGATCACCGTTCTTGTCGACAACCGCGTACACCTTGCCCTCGCCCATAGAGCCCACGAACAGGGTACCCTTGTCGCCGCGCACCATGTGGCGGGCGTTGGGGATGTCTTTGGCGTAGACCTCGATCTTGAAGCCTTGCGGCAGGTTCAGTTTGTCGAGGTAAATATCGCCTTTTTTGGCGCTCGCACTGGCGGCAAAGGTGAACGCCAGCGCGCCGGTGATGACGGCGGCGTGGCGCCGGAGTGAATTGAGGTATTTGAACGGCCACATGGATGGACACTCCCTGAAAATGACAGATGTGACCCTAGCGGCTTTTCACCCATCCGGCCAGCGCCCTCAGCCTGGAAAAGCGCATTCAGCCTGGCAGCGCGCGCACGCCACTGCCGGTGAGCTGGTAACCGCCGGGCAGCGATTCCACCAGACCTTCCAGCTCCAGGTGCAGCAGGCTCGCCATCAGCTCGCCGGTCTCACATCCGGTATCCCGCGCCAGCTGCTCGATGCTGCGCGGATCGCCGCCGAGGGCGCTCACGATCCGGCGCTGTTCGGCGGTGAGCTGGGAAACTTCTGACCTGTCGTCATCGAACAGTCCCGGTTGGCTCGCCATGCCGGACAACAAGCCGCCCAGCTGCTCGGCGATGTCGCGGCTGGTTTCCACCAGGTGCGCACCGTGCTTGATCATGTGGTGACAGCCCCGCGCCATCGGGTTGTGAATCGACCCCGGAATGGCAAATACCTCTCGGTTCTGCTCCAGCGCCAGGCGCGCGGTGATCAGCGAACCGGAGCGCACCGCGGCTTCCACCAGCAGAGTGCCCAGGCTCAGCCCGGAGATGACGCGGTTGCGCCGGGGGAAGTTGCCCGCCTCCGGCGCGCTGCCGAGCGGCATTTCGCTGACGATGGCACCGTCAGCAGCGAGAATCTGCTCGGCCAGTACCGCGTTGCGCACCGGATAGATGCGGTCGACGCCAGTACCCAGCACCGCGATGGTCTTGCCGCCGCCCTTCAGCGCGCCGCTGTGGGCCGCCGCGTCCACGCCCAGCGCGAGTCCAGAGGTGATCGCGAATCCGGAGGCGGCGAGGTCGGCAGAAAGGTCCCGCGCATTGTCGAGCCCGGCGCGGCTGGCGCGGCGCGCGCCAACCACCGCCACTTGCGGCAGCGACAGGGTGTGCGGATTGCCGCGCACATACAGTACCGGCGGCGGGCGGTGGATTTCTTTCAGCAGCGCCGGGTAGATGTCATCGTCGCGATGCAACAGGTAAACGCACAGCTCGGCGCAGCGCGCGCGCTCGGCCAGCGCCCATTGCCCCAGCTCGCTCTCGGGCCCGCGGCGCTGGAATTCCGCCAGCTGCGCATGGGCGCGCTCCGGCAGTTTGCGATTCAGGTTTTGCGGGGGTTGCTGCAAGACGGCGGCGGCGGAGCCGAAGCGCTCTACCAGTTGCCAGTAGAGACCTGGGCCTATGCCCTCGAGCCTTAAAAGGGAGAGTGTAGCGGTCAACGCATCCATGCGCGGGTACCTCCAAAAATTGTCTTTTTGCACGAGCGCGGCGTCGGCTCCGTGCTCAAATCCTCACGTACTACGTGTACGCTCCGGTTTTGCGCGCGGTGCCTCCTTGCTCTCGCACAAAAATCCAAATTTTTTGAGGCACCCTTCTTCTTTGTCGCTTACGGATTACGGACTAAATCCATTACGGCCAGCGGCTTGTCGGCTTCGAGCACCAGGCCGAGGCTCATTTTCTCAAAGCTGCGGAATACCATGAGCACGCCGGCGCGCTCGTCCGGCAGCTTCACATTCTGGCGGGCAATCTGGTCGCGCACGGTGGCGCCGCGCTTGTAAATGGCAAGGACATGGCCGGGCTCGATACCTTCGCGCAGGCCGCGGTTGATGGCGACCACGTCGTATTTGGCCACCTGGGTCACGCCCTCTTCGACGCCGAGGATTACGCCGTCTACCGGTACTTCGGGGGCGGCGGGCTGGAACAGAGCGTCAATGGCGCGCTCTTCTGTCGGCAGCAGGCGGTCCTGCAGACGGATGTCGCGACTGGTGCGGGTGACGTCCAGGGTGGCAACCGCGAATTCGGTGTTGGCGTTGTCCGCATCCAGCTGGCGCAGGTCTACGGAACCCACATCCAGTGCCTGCTGGCCCAGCTCCTCGCCAGTGTAGGGGTCGGCGTACACCGGGCCGGGGCGGTAGATGCCGTAGGACGGCAGCGGTTCGCGGAAATCGCCGCGCGCGTAGATTTTCTCGCCGGCGCCCATCAGGATGCGCTGATCCTGGCCGGAGATTACGTAGGGCACCCCTCTGAAAGCGCCCGGGCCGACTATGCGGGTGCGGGACAGGAAGGCATTGATGGCATCCAGCGGGATGGCGGGGATGGCGGAGTCGATGGGCTCGCGACGCACGGCCGGGCCGAGGCGGTTGTTGCTGGCCGGGCTAAGCTTGTAGGCGGTGGGGCCGCGCTCGAGTTCAAGGCGCGGCTGGCCGTTCACATAGACGAGATTGAGGCGGTCACCGGGATAGATCAGGTGCGGGTTTTCAACCTGGGGGTTTACCTGCCAGATTTCCGGCCAGTACCAGGGCTGGGAGAGGAAGCGCCCGGAGATATCCCAGAGGGTGTCGCCCTTCTGCACCACGTAGGTGTCCGGGTGGTCAGGCTTCAGGCGTACATCTTGCGCCTGCAGGCCGAAGGTCACCAACAGAGTGGCGGCGGCGGCCAGAATTATTTTTTTCATGGAAGCATTCCTATGCTTTTTTGTCGCTAACGCTGTCGGCCTAATGGTTTGCTGCGGGGCTATATCGCTATCGCTGGGAGTTTATATCGCTATAATCTCTCAGTGCTGGACCGGTAGCGGCGGATGCCGCCCGCAAAAGGGGATATACGATGCCCGCTGGCTTTGTGGCCAGAATGCGGCAGAGGCCCTTTTATCAGCAAAATAGTTCAGCAAATTTCAAGCGCGATCATTATGTTATCAGCGCAAGTTCCACTAAGACTAGAAGTTTGTCACAGGTGTTATGGCCAAACTGGAAATCCTCGAATTCCCCGATCCCCGTCTGCGCAAGGTGGCCGAATCCGTCGCCGAGGTGACAGATGCGCACCGTGCGCTGATTGAGGATATGTTCGAAACGATGTATGAAGCGCCCGGAATTGGGCTGGCGGCGACGCAGGTCAATGTGCATGAGCGCATTGTGGTGATCGATGTGTCGGAAGATAAGAGCGAGCCGCTGGTGCTGATCAATCCGGAGATTGAGGTGTTGGATCCGGAGATCCACAAGTACGATGAGGGTTGCCTGTCGGTACCAGGTTTCTACGAGACGGTGCAGCGCCCGCGCAAGATCCGCCTGAAGGCGCTGGATCGCAATGGCGAGGCCTATGCGCTGGAGGCCGAGGGGCTGCTGGCGGTATGCATCCAGCACGAGATCGACCATCTCGACGGCAAGCTGTTTGTGGATTACATCTCGCCGCTCAAGCGCAACCGTATCCGTTCCAAGCTCGAAAAGGCCCACCGGCAAGGGGCCTAGTTTTAAGCTGGTCCGGTGGCGTCGGTGTGCCGGGTGTGGGTTTTCAGGACCACTGTGAACCCATCCCTGGGCGCTTCGGCGCAAACATCCTGTTTGCGACGATCCTGAAAACCCACACCCGGCACACCGACTTCACATCGTATTTATGGGCTTCGTAGTCGAGCCCAACCCTTCTTATCTGAAAGATTTTTCATGAGCCTGAATATCATCTTTGCCGGCACGCCTGACTTCGCCGCCGTACATCTGCAAACCCTGCTCGACAGCGAGCACAATGTGATCGCCGTTTACAGCCAGCCGGATCGCCCCGCTGGGCGTGGCAAGAAGCTGTTGGCGAGTCCGGTGAAACAGCTGGCACTGGCGCACAACATTCCGGTGTACCAGCCACTGTCCCTGCGCAATGAAAAGGCGCAACAGGAGCTGGCAGCGCTGAATGCGGATGTGATGGTGGTGGTGGCCTATGGGCTGATCCTGCCACAGGCGGTGCTGGATACGCCGCGGCTCGGCTGTGTGAATGTGCACGCGTCGCTGCTGCCGCGCTGGCGCGGGGCGGCGCCGATTCAGCGGGCGGTGGAGGCCGGGGACGCGGAGAGCGGCGTGGCGATCATGCAGATGGAGGCGGGGCTGGATACTGGGCCGGTGCTGGTGGAGGTGCGGACGCCGATCGCGGCAAACGAGACCGGCGGCAGTCTGCACGACAAGCTGGCGGGTCTCGGTGGGCCGGCGCTGTTGGCCGCACTTCATCAGTTGGAATCCGGCACGGCGCAACCGCAGGTGCAGGACGACGCGCTCGCCAATTACGCGGGCAAGATTTCCAAGGAAGAAGCGCGCATTGACTGGGCGCGCCCGGCCGCGGAGCTCGCGCGCCTGATCCGCGCGTTCAATCCGTTCCCGGTGTGCTGGACCGAGTTTGCCGACAGTAAGGGCAACGTCGAGCGCCTGCGTATTTACAGTGCCCGGCTGGAACAGGGCTGCCACAACGATGTGCCGGGCACGATTCTGTCGGCGGACGACGAGGGCATTCTGGTGGCCTGTGGGCGCGAGGCGTTGCGCCTGACTCAACTACAATTGCCGGGCAAGAAGGCGCTGCCGGTGGCGGAAATATTGAAGGGCTACCGCGACCTGTTCGCAAAGGGCATCAGACTGGGTACCGGCCATGAATGACCCAAGGGCGCTGGCGGCGCGTGTGATCAGTCGCCTGTACCAGGACCGCGGCTCGCTGCAGCGATTGCTGCCGTGGGCGGAAAAGCAGGTGGACGACGAGCAGGCCAATGGAAAGAACCGTTCGCTGCTGCGGGAACTCTGTTACGGCACCGCGCGCTTCGCCCCGCGCCTGGAGCTGCTACTGGCCAAGCTGCTGCGCAAGCCGGTAAAAGATGAAGAGCTGGAAGCGCTGATGTTGGTCGGGCTGTACCAGCTGGAATACACCCGCATCCCCGACCACGCCGCCATCAGCGCCACCGTTGAAGCGGCGCGCGCACTCAAACTCGGCCACGCCAGCGGCGTGGTCAACGGTGTGCTGCGCAATGCCCTGCGGGATAAGGAAGCGCTCACCCGCAAACTCTCGGGCAACCCCCAGTTCAGCTCCGCGCACCCGGAGTGGCTGCAACAGGCCATCAAGAAAGCCTGGGGAACGGAAGCGAGAACCATCTTCACCGCCAACAACAGCAACCCGCCCATGACCCTGCGGGTGAACCTGTCGAAAACGTCGCGCGATGACTACCTCAAACAGCTCATCGACGCCGGTATTCCCGCCCAACCCTGCGAAGTTTCCGCCGCCGGCCTGGTACTGGAAAACCCCGTCGCCGTCACCCGCCTGCCCGGCTTTGACGACGGCCTCGTCAGCGTCCAGGACCAGTCCGCCCAGCTTGCCGCCGAATTACTCGACCCGCAGCCCGGCGAACGAATCCTCGACGCCTGCGCCGCCCCCGGCGGCAAAACCTGCCACCTGCTGGAGCGGCAACCCGACCTCGACCTCAGCGCCCTCGACGTCGAAGAAGAGCGCCTCGACCGCGTCATCGAAAACCTCGAGCGCCTGGGCATGAGTGCCCAACTCATCTGCGCCGACGCCGCCGAGCCCCAACACTGGTGGGACGGCGAACCCTACGACCGCATCCTGCTCGACGCCCCCTGCTCCGCCACCGGCGTCATCCGCCGCAACCCGGACATCAAACTCCTGCGCCGCCCCGACGACATCCCCGAACTGGCCGAACTCCAGGGCCGCATCCTGCATGCCATGTGGCCCCTGCTCAAACCGGGCGGCACCCTGCTCTACGCCACCTGTTCCATACTCCCCGAGGAAAACAGCGCACAGGTGGCGCGCTTCATTGCGGAGACACCGGATGCGAGGGACAATACGCCGCAATTGCTGAACGACCAGCCCTGGGGGCTGCCGCAGGAAGCGGGTATACAATTGCTGCCCGGCATACATGCGGGCGACGGCTTCTATTATGCGAAGCTGGAAAAAGCCACCGCAAACAGTTGATTGCCCGGCTGCCGACCAGCATTGCTTACGAAGTACAAAAGTAAGAGTTGAAGTCGGGGCGCCGGGTGGGGGTTTTCAGGAGCGTCGCAAACAGGAAGTTTGCGCCGCAGCGCCCAGGGATGGGTTCACAGCGGTCCTGAAAACCCCCACCCGGTGTCCCGACGCCACCGCGCCAGCTTAAAAGGACCACATAGGTTCAGAGCGCAAAGGCCAAAACACCAATTATGAAAATCATCATTCTCGGCGCCGGCCAGGTCGGCGGATCACTGGCGGAAAGCCTGGCTTCCGAACGCAACGACATTGTTCTGGTAGACAGCGACGAGAAAACCCTGCGCGAGCTGCGCGACAAGCTCGACATCGGCGTCGTCCACGGCCACGCCTCGCACCCAGACATATTGCAGGAAGCCGGCATCGAAGACGCCGACATACTCGTCGCCGTCACCAACAACGACGAAACCAACATGGCCGCCTGCCAGATCGCCCATACCCTGTTTCGCGTCACCACCAAAATCGCCCGCGTGCGCGCCGCCGCCTACCTGCAATACCCGGAACTCTTCAACACCGACGCCATCCCCATCGACGTCCTCATCAGCCCCGAACAGATCGTCTCCGAATACATCTCCCGGCTGATCGAACACCCAGGCGCCCTGCAGGTCCTCGACTTCGCCGACGGCCGCGTCCAGCTCGTCGCCGTGCGCGCCGTCCAGGGTGGCCCGCTCGTCGGCCAACAACTGCGCTACCTGCGGGAGCACATGCCCAAGGTCGACACCCGCGTCGCCGCCATTTACCGCCGCAACAGCCCCATCATCCCCCAGGGCTCCACCGTCATCGAAGCCGGTGACGAAGTGTTCTTCATCGCCGCGCGCCAGAACATCCGCGCCGTCATGAGCGAACTGCGGCGGCTCGAACACGGCTACAAACGCATCACCATCGCCGGCGGCGGCAACATCGGCCTGCGCCTCGCACACAAACTCGAAAACCGCTACTCGGTAAAGGTCATCGAACAGGACCACGACCGCTGCCTGTTCCTATCGGAAGCCCTGAGCAACACCATCGTGCTGCACGGCAGCGCCTCCGACCAGGACCTGCTGCTGGAAGAAAACATCGAAGACACCGACGTATTCCTCGCCCTCACCAACGACGACGAAGCCAACATCATGTCCTCGCTGCTTGCCAAACGCCTTGGCACCCGCAAGGTGATGGCGCTGATCAACAACCGCGCCTACGTAGACCTGGTGCAGGGTGGCGAGATCGACATCGCCATCTCGCCGCAGCAGAACACCATCGGCAGCCTGCTCACCCATGTGCGCCGCGGAGACATGGTCAATGTCCACTCCCTGCGCCGCGGCGCCGCCGAAGCCATCGAAGTCATCGCCCACGGCGACAGTCGCACCTCCAAAGTCGTGGGCCGCAAAATCGAAGATATCGACTTGCCGGAAGGCGCCAGTATCGGCGCCATAGTGCGCGAGCGAGACGGCGAGAGTCAGGTTCTGATCGCCCACGACAGTCTCGTCGTCGAAACCGACGATCACGTGATCGTATTTCTTGTCGACCGCCGCCACACCCGCCATGTGGAACAGTTGTTCCAGGTTGGCTTCGGCTTTTTCTGACGGTGGTAAGAGTGATGAACAACAATTTGACCGGGAACTGCCCGGCGGTGAACGGTTAAATGCGCCTGGCAGTCATAGCGCGGGTCTTCGGTATTCTGCTGACGGTATTCAGCCTGACACTGCTGCCGCCCATCGGCGTGTCCCTTTGGTACGACGACGGCACCCACACCGCCTTCAGTATCGCCTTCGGTATCACCCTGCTCACCGGTCTGTTCATGTGGCTGCCGGTGCACGACCTGAAGCAGGATCTGCGCACCCGCGACGGCTTCGTGGTGACCTCTTTGTTCTGGCTGATCCTCGGCTGCTTCGGCGCCCTGCCCCTGATCATCAGCCCACAGCCGGACCTGAGTATTGTGGATTCCATTTTCGAATCCATCTCCGGCCTTACCACCACCGGCGCCACCACCATTGTCGGTCTCGATACCCTGCCACCAGCCATTCTGTATTACCGGCAGCAGCTGCAGTGGTTCGGCGGCATCGGGGTCATCGTCATTGCGCTGGCAATTCTGCCAATGCTCGGCATCGGTGGTATGCAGCTGTACAAGGCGGAAATTCCCGGACCGGTGAAAGACACCAAACTGACGCCGCGCATCGCGGAAACGGCGCGCGCTCTGTTCGTAATTTATATTGCCCTCACGGTACTGTGCGCCATCGGTTACTGGTGGGCAGGCATGAGCGTGTTCGATGCCATTGGCCACTCGTTTTCCACCGTCGCCAACGGCGGCTTCTCCACCCACGATGCCAGTATGGGCTTCTACGCTCACAATCACGCGATCATGACCATCGCCATCATTTTCATGCTCACCGCCGCGATCAACTTCGGCCTGCACTTTTACGCTTTCAGCAACCGCACCGTTAAACACTACTGGAAAGACTCCGAGTTCCGCTTTTACATTCTGGTGACACTCGCTGCCTGCGCCATCATTGTCGGCTATCTGTATGTATCCGGTACCTTTGACATGCGCGGCAGTTTTCTGCACGGGATTTTTCAGGTGGTTTCCATCGGCACCACCGCCGGTTTCGGCTCCGAGAGCTTCGCCACCTGGCCGGCATTCCTGCCGTATGTACTGTTGATGCTGGGTATCATGGGTGCCTGCGCCGCCTCCACCTCCGGTGGTATCAAGGCGGTGCGCGTAATGCTGATCGTGAAGTCTGGTCTGCGTGAACTCAATCGCCTGGTGCACCCCAACGCGGTGGTGCCAATCAAGGTCAATCGGAAGATCGTGCCGCCGCGCGTTACCGACGCCGTTTGGGGATTTTTTGCGGTTTACATCCTGTCGTTTTTTATTCTCACCATTGTCGTCATGGCGACCGGGGAGAATTTTGTCACCTCCTTTTCTACCGTCGCCTCCTGCCTCAGCAACATCGGCCCGGCACTGGGCGATGCGGCGGCGCATTATGGTGAGGTGAACGAGGTCGCGAAGATTTTTCTGATTCTGGCGATGCTCGCCGGGCGACTGGAAATTTTCACACTGCTGGTATTGCTGACACCCGCGTTCTGGCGCAACTGACTCGTCGCTTGTTTTACACGGGCATGTATCTATCCGACCATGCCCGAGCCGCGCTACTCGAACGTATCGTGACGACCGCGAATGATCTGCCAGTAGCGCGGTATAAATTTGAGCATTATCCAGATTTCCAGCAGACAACCGATCAAGGTCAGCGCATCCATGGTGTGCTCAAAGGTGTTCTCCGCGCCGGAGCTTTCATCGAACAGCTCAATCGCCAGCAGATCCGCAAATCCCATCCCCAGCACGGCAAACACAACCACCGCGGCCAGCCGCGAGATCCAGTCCGGCACCACTCGAAAAGGTATTTTCAGCCACAGTATGAACACCGGCAGCGCACTCAGCTGTATGGTGTAACGCACCACGACCAGAACGGTGTATGCGGTACCAATGGCGTCGAAATACCACAACAGGGGAATCAGGCACAGCACAAATACCCGGTCTGCGATGGGGTCCAGCAGGGAACCGAAATGGCTCTGCCAGCCAAAACGCCTGGCCAGGTAGCCGTCGAGCAGGTCGGTCAGCGCGCCCGCTGCGAAGACCAGTAGCGCCAACATATGCTCGTGGATCAGCGACAACCAGACAATGACGGGAATCAGAGCAATTCTTGTCGCCGACAGCAGATTGGGCAAGTGGCGCCAACGGGAACTGGTCATGTCTTCCGTCGCTGCGCGGTTTCGTTTATGGATCATTGTGGTGGTGCGCTGGGAAATTCCGGCTTCAAACTAGAAAAATAGAATCCAGTACAAACATAGCCCATTGGCACCAATAGTCCGCGGGCCCATGATTTACCGGCCACGGTCTTATTTTGCGGAATGCGGTTGTCATTCGCGACAATCGCCCCATTTCATCTCCGCCCCGCCCCCGCTCTCCGCTCTGCTCCCGCACTAAGACTACGGATACAGACCACGGTAACCTCCCGCCCAATAGGCACCGGACAGTGCCGATACTGTGCCGCCGCTTGCCAATCCCAGGTTCTGGCTTCACTTACCCCCCCGATGAGGAGGAGGCGTCCCATCAATAAGATCTCCAAAATCGCGGATTGCTAGCAGGCCAGATTCTGATAGCAGGCTTTAATGGCCACACCATCCGCATCCAAAATGGAGTTTATTTCGATGCAACTTCCCGAAAAAAAATCGACCACCCCTGCCCCTATGTGTTCCGGAGCATATTTACGGCTGCCAACTATTAATTTATCGCGTCAAGTGCGCTGAGGAGTAACCAAAATGAAAAGTTGGTTTTATATACTCGCTACCGGTCTACTCCTTTCCATCTGCGTTTCGGCCCAAGCCAAACCAGAAGAGAATCCACATATTAAGCGGCAAAAAGCCCTTAACACGGCAACCTTGCAGAAAATGCGCAGGTTGAACGCTCCAGATCAAAGAAAAACGGCTTCCCCTGCTCCGGAGCGCATTGCATTAACCTTGTTTGACGGAACCAGTATTGTTCTGCTTGAAGAGCGTTTGGAAAAACGCGGCACCAACGACTTTTCCTGGTTCGGCCGCGTTGAAGGCGAACCCGGAAGCCTTGCTATTCTTGTGGTTAAATACGGTAACGTCACCGGTCAAATCGAATTCGGTGGCAAGCAGTATGAGATCCACCCTGCCGGCGGTAGTACGCACAGCCTCGCCGAAATAGACCGATCGGCCCTGCCTCCGCTTGAGGACGACGTACTGGGTTTTGATCCATCGCGGGGCGCCGACCCTGGCGACACCTTCGTAAACAATGATGCCGAGCCCTCTCTTCTGGCGGATGCGATCTATGATGGCCACGCTGAAGTGATCGATGTACTGGTTGTTTACTCACTGGAGGCAGCGCAAAACTATTCTGATATCCAATCTCGTATTCAGTTGGCTATTGATTACACTAACAACGCTTATGCCAACTCTCAGATTCCACACCGCCTAAACCTGATAGGGGCCGAAGGCTTGCAAAGCAACGAATCGGGAGGCACATCGGAGCTATTCCACTATGGAAACCTCTTCGATGGGCGCCTGGATGAATTGCATCAATTGCGGAATAACTACGGTGCCGATGTCGTGAGCCTGTGGGTCAACCATATAAATAACTGGTGCGGTATGGCCGCCGCCATTGGCTCCACCAATATCTCCGCCATTCACATGATGCGCGTGCACTGTGGCGGTGCGACCTTCGCCCATGAACTGGGCCACAATCAGGGCGCCCGGCACAATATGGAACAGGATTCGACTATTTACCCCTTCCGTTACGGGCACGGGAGCGGCAGCCCCACAAGCCAATGGCGGACGATCATGTCCTACAGTAACGCCTGCGATGCCCCCTGCTCCCGGATTCCCTACTTCTCGAGCCCCCTGCTGACTTATGCGGGCGAGCCACTGGGAGACACCGAGTATCGTGACAATGCACGCGTGATTACTGAAACCGCTTCCGAAATAGCCCAGTTCGGCGCGCAGTTATCCCCCTTGGGTGCCGAAAATGTGGCGGTGCAAGATCTGGAAAAAGGCTTGAACATCCAGATGGAAGAGATATTCCCGGGTGTCTGGCAAGGTGAAACTTTATTCAAATCCTGGGAGTTCTATCATCTGGAAATGTTGATTGATGGAGAACTTCACGGCCCCCGAAACCCAGTGTTGTCGATAGGGACAACCTTTAATGGCGCAATGGCAGCGGGCAGTGCGAACACGGTATTAATCAGGTCATACTCAGACCAGGCCGCCGTAGTCTTGTACGATGAACGATATAAATACCTGTCTGTCAGGCTAGCCGGCTCCGATCCCAGTATGTACTTTCGCGGGACGCCCAATAATTTTGATACCAGTATTCCCATGATCCCCCTCGGCAATCACCACTGGGTGGCGACGGTAAACTTTACCGGCGAGGCTGATCAGCGCTTCAAATTCGATGTTTTCGGCGATTGGAGTCAAAACTATGGCTTGGATACCGCCAACAATCTCATTGCCCTGGCCGGCGAGGACATCTATGTCAGCGTAAGTGGCGAGTATCGCGTGTACCTGGACCGGGGGAATATGACCTACTGGCTGGCACCGGGGGTCTCTCATGGCAATCAGCCACCTGTTGCTATTGCCGGCGAGAACATGACCGTTGCAGTGGGCGAGACAGTTCATCTCGACGGTAGTGCTTCCTACGATTCCGATGGCGAGATAGTGCAGTACACCTGGGAAGAACTGGGAGTTAACAGCGCCACGGCCGTCGCCAGCTTTGAGCAGGCAGGCACCTATACACTCACGTTAACGGTGACCGACGATCAGGGTGCCAGCAGCAGCGACACACTGGAAGTAACAGTGACTGACAATGGTGGCTGGAAGCGCACGGTGATATTCATCTACGGCGAGGCCCAGGCTGGACAGGACATGTTTATCCGCGGCGGTATTGATCACCAGTATGCCGCCGATGTGTTGGGACGCAACTGTACGGACACCAATTACGCATGTGCGATCCCCATTACACATCGCAACCTTCTAAACGACACCACGGCCCCGTGGAAGGCAAACGATAGCCATCTCGACTGGTACGGCCTGGAGGCCGGACAGAGCGGTGGCGAAGGCAGCCCGCTTGACTGGACCACCAGCCAATGGAACAGCAGTTGGGGCCCTTTGCGCCGCGTGGATGTGGACGGCTATGGCGAGACACCCTTGAACCAGTGGGGCGACCACTACTGGATGCTGGACGTGGATATGGACTGCTCCGCCACGGCCGGTGGCTGGTTCGAATTCAAATCCTATTTAAACAACGGTACCGGCTGGGAAAGTGATGTAACCCAACCCGGAGCGCCCTGGGTTTCAGGTAACCACTTTGCCGAATGCGGAAAACTCAATGTGTTTCGACGCAATGAAAGCGCACCCGTATTGATCGGTGACTTGTAAAGAAAACAGCCATGAGCGGGCAATATTGCGGGATGGGTGACCCGGTGCGTTCACAACATCCCGCTGGCTAGCGCCGCCCGAATAGAAGCTTGAGGGGGCAAACCCAACCGCTCCCTCCGGTGTTTTCCGAGTGGTCGGCGCATTGGTAGACCTCGGCCTGCCAATGCGCCGCATCGAGCACCAATCTGTGGAACCCAATCAAGATGGTCAATGGGGTCGAGGTCATTGATCCGAACCCAATACGAACACAGCCCATCGGCACCAACAATTTGCAGGCCCATGATTTACCGGCCACTGTCTTATTTTCCGAATGCGGTTGTCATTCGCGACAATCGTTCCTTGTGCGACTGCCCGCCAATAGTCAGCGCCGGGGATTTCTGCCAAAGTAACCCGTTCATGGAAGTAACAATAAGAAAACGGGCAAGATGGCAAAAACTACCAGTGAGCTGCTGGACCAGCTGAAAATCGATCGCGACGCACCCGCAGAACACAGCGGAGTAAAACCGCGCACCGCACTTGCGATTGGCGTTGGATTTGCCTTGACGGGACTGCTGGCGGGACTGCTATTCGCCGGCGACGGCGCCACTGGCACCCAGACCGTCACCCCGCCGGCAGAGCCATCCTCTGCCGCGTCGCCCGCCAGACTCGATCTGCCACCTCCGGCAGACAGTGCATCCCCCGAGGCTATCCTGAATGCCTCCGGCTATATCACCGCACGGCGTATGGCCACGGTGTCCGCGGAAGTCATGGGCCTGATCACCAGTGTTGAGGTTGAAGAGGGTATGCGCGTGGAACAGGGCCAGGTTCTCGCCACCCTGGACGCGGCGGTGGCCGCGGTGAATCGCGACTTTGCCCGCGCTCAGGTCAAAGTGCTGGAGGCGCGCGCTGCCGGTATCGAAGCCAATCTCGCAGAGGGCCGACGCCAACTGGTGCGCTACGCCGGGTTGATTGACCGCAACTATTCCAGCCATGCCGAGCTGTCGCAGGCGGAGGCCAATGTGGCGAGCCTGCAGGCCAGTCTGGTGAGCGCACAGGCAGATATCGAGGTAGCCCAGCTGGAAGTCCGCCGGCAGCAGGAGCGCCTGAACGACCACACCATCCGTGCACCATTTGCCGGTGTCGTCACCCAGAAGAATGCGCAGCCCGGTGAAATTGTCGCCCCCAGTTCCGCCGGTGGCGGTCACACCCGCACCGGCATCTGCACCATCGTGGATATGGAATCGCTGGAAATCGAAGTGGACGTTAACGAGGCATTTATTGGCCGCGTGGAAGCCGGCCAAAAGGTGCGCGCAAATCTCGACGCCTATCCGGACTGGGATATACCCGCCACAGTGATCGCGATCATTCCCACCGCCGATCGCGCCAAGGCCACGGTACAGGTGCGTATCGGTATCGACAGTAAGGATTCGAGAATTCTGCCGGATATGGGTGTGAAAGTAGCCTTTCTCCGCAACGAATAGTGGTTGTCAACCACCACGCCGCAAACAAATAAACAGAAAATTGATCGAGGGTTTGAAGATGTCACAGGAAGCGCTGTTTGAACTCAAGCAGGTGGAAAAGAGTTTCGTCAAAGGCAAGGAAACGATATCCATCTTCAACGATCTCAACATGACGATCGACCGCGGTGATTTTCTTGCCATCATGGGTCCCTCCGGCTCCGGCAAGACCACTCTGCTAAATATGCTCGGTGGCGTCGACCAACCCAGTGGTGGTGAAATCTGGTTCGACGGTGCGCGCATGGACAATCTGAGTGAAAGCAAGCTCACCCAGTGGCGCGCCCACAACATCGGTTTTATTTTCCAGTTCTACAACCTCATGCCGATGCTGAATGCAGCACGCAATGTCGAACTGCCGCTGCTGCTTACCAGACTCTCGCGCTCCCAGCGCAAACGCAGTGTAGAAGCGGCACTGGCACTGGTGGGTCTCTCCGACCGCGCAAAACACATGACCAGTGAAATGTCTGGTGGCCAGCAGCAGCGTGTCGCCATTGCGCGCGCCATCGTTTCCGATCCGAAACTGATCCTGTGTGACGAGCCCACCGGTGACCTCGACCGCACTACCGCCGATGAAATTCTTGAAATGCTGCAACTGCTCAACCGCGACCACGGAAAGACCATCGTCATGGTCACCCACGACCCGGCGGCCGCCTCCTATGCCAGACAGACCGTGCACCTCGACAAAGGAAAATTCGTGCACAAGGAAGTGCTGGCATGAACGATCTCTACCTCATCTACAAAAACATGACACGCAAACCTCTGCGACTGTTTTTGACCTGCTTCGCAATCTTTATCGCGTTTCTGATTTTCAGTGCGGTGACAACACTGAAAAGCGCACTGGATTCCGGTGTGGACCTCGCCGCAGACGATCGCCTGGTGGTGGTGAATAGCATCAATTTTACCCAGCCGCTTCCCATCGCCTATTACCAAAAAGTTGCTGCGATTGAAGGCGTAAAGGAAGTCACCCACCTGAACTGGTTCGGCGGTTTTTATCAGGACGCAAAAAACCAGATCATTACCATGGCGGTGGAACCGGAATCCTATCTACGGGTATATAACGAAGTGGTGGTTATCCCGGAGCAAAAATCCGCCTGGCTGCAGACGCGCCAGGGTATTTTGATCGGGAGAAAGCTGGCGGAAACCCAGGGCTGGAAGATCGGCGACAAGATTCCGCTGTCTTCGAATATTTTTTCCCACAAGGACGGCGGCCACAGCTGGGAATTTGTGGTCAGCGGCATTTTTGACGGTGTCGACGAGAATTACGATACCCGCTACGCCGTATTCCACTACAAGTATTTTATGGAAACCCAGACCTTCGGCGGCGACTGGATCGGCTGGATGACACTGGTGACCCAGGACCCATCCATCAACCAGCAGGTCGCGGACGTCATCGACGCCACCTTTGCCAATTCCCAGGCAGAAACCGACACCAGTACGGAAAAAGCCTTCAACAAAGCGTTTATCGAACAGATCGGCAACATCGGCCTGATTATTTTCGGTGTTGTGTTCATGGCGTTTTTCACCATTCTTATCGTGGTCGGCAATACCATGGCACTGGCGGTGCGTGAGCGCACCGGTGAAATCGCGGTGCTGAAGACCCTAGGTTTTTCGGCACCGCGGGTATTCGGTATGGTGTTGGTGGAATCGCTGCTGGTGGCGCTGATCGGCGGGTTTCTCGGCCTCGCCATGGGTTGGCTGATCATCGAGGGTGCCAAGTCATCCATGGCGCAGTTCCTGCCGAATCTCGCCATGGGTGGTGACATCGTTGCCCAGGCGGTGCTGTATATGATCCTGCTGGGACTGGTGACCGGGCTTGTGCCCGCCTACAACGCCCTGCGTCTTAACATCATCACCGCCTTTAATCGGAGCTGACACAATGACCTCACTTTTTGCCCAGATTGGCACCGTGGCGATGATGAATATCCGCAGCCTGCCGCGACGCCTGTGGATGTCGCTGGCGATGGTGCTCGCCTCCGCCGTGGTAGTGGCTATCCTGCTGGCATTTCTTGCCATGGCCAAAGGGTTTGAATCCACCATGAACAGTGCCGGCTCCGATCGCGTCGCGGTAATGATGCGCGAGGGATCCGCAGCGGAAATCAACAGCGTGATCACCCGCGAACAGGTCAACCTGATTGAGGAGTCTCCCGGTATTGCACGCGATACAGAGGGCGCACCGCTGGTATCGCCGGAACTCTATGTAATCGTCGACGGCCTGAAAAAATCCTCGGCCACCAAAGCGAATATCCCGCTGCGCGGTATTAACACTACGGGCATGGCAATGCGCGGCAACATGCAACTGGTAGAGGGACGCTTGTTCACTGCCGGTACCAACGAACTGATCGTGGGCACCGGCGTGTTGCGCGAGTTCGATGGCTTCGCCCTCGGTGAGGAAGTGCGCTTCGGCAAGAATGTGTGGACCGTTGTGGGGGTATTTACCACAGGCGGTAATGTGTTCGAGAGCGAGCTGTGGGCGGACGTTAAGGTGATCCAGAGTCACTACGACCGCGGCAGCAGCTACCAGACCATTCGAGCACAGTTGGAGACACCGGGAGACATCAGTGGCCTGGAAAAAACCATCGAGCTAGAGCCGCGCCTCAATCTGGAGGTACAAACCGAAAGCGCCTACTTCGCCGCCCAGGGAAAACAGCTGGAATACATGGCCATTTTCGGCCGCGTGATCAGCGCCATTATGGCCCTCGGCGCGCTCGCCGGCGCACTCAACACCATGTATACCTCGGTGGCCGATCGCGCCAAGGAGATCGCCACCCTGCGCACCCTCGGCTTCAGCAACCTGTCCGCGTTCTGCGGCACCATGATCGAAGCCCTGGTACTCTCCGCCGCCGGAGGCCTGCTCGGCTCCGCCGCCGCCTTCCTGTTCTTCGACGGACTGAGCGCCTCAACCCTCGGCGGCAGCTTTACCCAGGTGGTATTCAGTTTTGAGATGTCCCCAGGCCTGTTCGCCCAGGGCACGCAACTGGCACTGCTGATCGGCTTCACCAGCGGTTTCTTCCCCGCCTGGCGCGCCGCGCGGCTGCCGGTAATTGTGGCGTTTCGCGCGGCGACCTGATCGGCAACTACCTCATCTTTTACATATGTAAACTTGGTGTTCAGAATTCTGTGTCATCTCTTTTCGGTCACTGGTAAAGAAATGACACAGAACTATGAACACCCTCGCACTAACTCGGGAGAACGTATCACGAAGGAAACTCCCCTCTTGTGCAAGAGGCTCATTTAGATAAAACTCTTGCCTCTGCAATTCCAAATTGTTCTATTTTTCTCAGATATGCGTCTTTGGAAAGCCCTTCAACAAGTAACCCATCTGAAATATTTAATATAAAGTATCCGTACTTTTCAGAACTACCGACGTTAGTATCAGGCTTCGTGGGCTTTTCTCGGTAGCCGACTGTATAAATCCCGAACATTTTATATTTAGAAACATTTGACCCAACGATCATTCGATCATTTTTCACGATGTAGTGGTTGTTTTTATTTGTAGCTACAAAAAAGTACCCATTACCAAGGCTTTCGTCATAGTCACTCGTACAACTAACACAAAAAAACAAATGCAAAATCAATATGAAGCGCTTCATAGAAAACCTACATACTATCATCGTAGTAGTAATTTATGGGATAGGGTGTACCACCTCGAACTTCTATATTCTTAATATCAAGCGGCTCCCTAAAATAATCACTGTAATGAAAACGCATATCGCAGGAGCCTCCTGAGCATATCGCATCCATATTTAACCAACCGCTTCCCAGGCTAAACAAAGGGTTAGCCATGTTATTGTTACCAACATCGTGGAGGAAAAACGTATCCTGAAATAGAACCGTATCGTTCTCCGATGTTCTCAGTTTCAACTTCAAGAACAACTTCAAGCCTGCCTCTGCTTTCTTAACTTGTGGCGTATTCTTAAAATCTTCACCTAAACCGACATCCCCCAAGTTCACTCCTTGGCCACCACCAGTGAAGTAGTGTTTAACGAAATCGCTTGTGCCCCACTTCTCTTGTGCATGAGAGTATTATCGACATCGTAATTGCAGTTGGCCGCTGCCAAGTACAGCAATCTTGAAGGAACACAACTCGGGATGTTTCCCCGTGATTAGCTCATGTCTTTGTCTTATTGACTGGAGGAGAGTCAGAAAACCATCTGAATGGCACCATCTGACTATAAAGTCTGGACTCGAAGCAAGCGGCATGGCAATAAAATGATTGCGTATCCTCTCGGGATTCTTCATCAGCCCCTTCAGATCGCATATCAATTATCAAAGGATCTACCGCTGTCCTGACGATTTGGTCACCACAAAAACAACATGTCAGCTTCATGGGAAGTTCTTCCATCCATATCTCTCTGCCATCCTCACTACGCTTTTCGCACTCCAGTTCCCAGACGTAATAAGGCCATTTTCTCCGTAGACAGCGAAATGATATCTACCACTTTCTAATGCTCGGTAATAAACACTCGCGCCATCTGCTTGCACTGTCGAAGCACCAAGGATTCGGGTTTTAAAGAGTTCCCATCTGGTAAGCGATCCAGCACGAGTCGCATTTGCTCCAACTCTCGCTGCACCGTGGGCGGTCGCCCTAACACCAAGCGCTTCTACTACTACGGGCGCAAACGCAGGCGCCAGAGATACTCCAACAAGCAGCGCATCAGAGCTATTCAGTTCACTATCATAATGCCAGCTATCAAATCCCGTGATATCCCCTCCGACGACAGTCCTCTCTTGTGCACTCACCTCCACACACTCAATTTCATCACAACTGGGCTCTTGCGCCTTGTTCTTCGCCTTCTTCTTACCTGAGCCCCCACCTGTTCCCACTCCTGGATTATGGTCGGGCACGTAGTCAGGCAATGGGTCGTAAACCGGCAATGAGCTGTAATCCGGAACTGGGGTGTAGTCAGGAGCCGGGCTTTCAACAGAAACCGAGCTGTCGTCGGACGCCCCCCAACAAACGTAAACGAATTCTCCTGGTTCATTCGATTCGCGCAGCCCACCTACACGCTCTAGGCTCTCCTCAAGCCCCTCTTGGCTACATGACTTATAGCCAGTTGGGTCCACCAAACTCAGTGGATTATTGAACACATAGCTATACCGATTCCAACTCTGACTGTAAGTGGGCGCCTGAACAATTGGATCCGGACTCAGGAACCTACCCAGTGTCGGATCATAGATTCGGCCATTCATATGAATCAGGCCGGTCCTGTCCAAATGCTCGTGGCCAGTGAAGCCCCGTCTTGTGGTGAAGCCCTGAGCTATAAGTAGATCCTGGAGTTCCTGTTCGCTGATTTCGCCCTGCCAGTCCGCGCTCCTCCTGGCCCCGAAGGGTTCGAAGGCGGTGTCCAGGATGACCAGGCCGCTTTCGTCGGTAATCTTTTCGACAGATCCCAGGTGATCCCGGTGCAGGTATTCCATGAACTCTTCCCGTCCACCGCCGGCGGGATAAGCGACGATATGGACCACGTTGGCGTCGAGCCGGGTTTTATCGATGCGCCGATAGTCCGGGTCGTTGGCGGGCAGCTGCTCCTCGAAGTCGCCGAGAACAAAGGCCCGCTCGGTGCGCAGTCGCTTCGCAGTGACGTCCCACCAACTGGTTTCGCGGTAGAAGCGCTCCCCGTTGGGACCGTATTGGAACCTGTCCCGGGCGGTGGGCGTGGTCGTTGTTTTGCTGTTGCCGAGGACGATCTCTGTGGGTAGCTGCCGGGCGTTCCATGTGATCCACTTGTCGTCGCCGCTGGCGGAATCGTATTTTGTGATGGCGCCGTTGAGGTCGTAGTGTAGCGTGTGGATTACGCCATCGATGGTAACGTTGCTGACAGCATTGGGACCGGCATTCTGGGTCTGCCCGTACTGGTAACCGGTAACTTGGGTGTCGCCCGGATGGCTGCTGGTCTTGCTGGTGATATTGCCCAGTTTGCTATAGCGGGTACTCAGGGTTCTGGTGGCGCCACCGGCGGTAACGGTGGTGTCGAGCAGACGGTTAAGGCCATCGTAGGTAAAGCCCTCCTCCTTATCGATTACGCCCACAGACGTGCGTGTCAGCCGGCTCTCCAGAGCGCCGTTGCTTCGCCATTCGTACTCGTTATTCTGGATGCTGCCCCCGCCGGTGTTGATAGTGGACAAGCGGCCAGTTACCGGATCGTAGCTGCGGGTGGTTACCAGGCCGTTGCCGTAAACTTCCTGCTCCACCTGGCCGCGGGCATTGAGCTGGTTGAAGGTTTTGATGGGGTTATCGTTCTGGTCGCGGATTTCATGCAGGTAGCCGCGACTGTCGGTGCCGTAGTCGTAGGTTACGGCGGCACCGTTGGGGTAGGAGATCGTTTGCAGACGCCCATCGCCCGCACCGTAGTAGCTGTAACCGTGCTGGTATGTACGGCTGAGCCCGCCGGCTTTGAGCGAGGTATTCACAGTTTCCAGCTGGGCCTTGGCGTTGTAGGTGTAGCTTTCGGAGAAAATTGGGACCCCGCCCTGGCTGTAGCTGCGACTGCCGAGTGCACCCACGCCGTTGGCTGGGTCATAGGTCCATTCGGCGATACCATCCGCGTCCGTTTGGGTGAGGAGGCGGCCTAGCAGGTCGTAGCTGTATTCAATCTTCTGGTCTTTGTTGTCGGTCTGATTATCCAATTGGCCCAGTGCGTTGTATGCGCTCTTGACTATACCCAGATTGGGGTCGGTCATCTGGGTGCGGTAGCCGGCGAGGTCGTACTTGAAGCTGGAAACGAAGTCACCGCTATCACCATTCACGGTCACGGTATCCAGTAAGCCGCTGCCATAGTAGGTGTAGCTGGTGGTGACTTGGTCAGTGCTTCCTGCCGCGTCGATGGTTTTATCCAGATCGCCTGTAACCAAATAGTAACGTTCTTTGACCTGGGTTTCCGCGAGGTTGCCGTCCGCGTCCAGCACCTGCTCTTCCACACGGACTTTGACACGGCCGCCTTCCACTGAGTAGCTGGTGGTTACCCGGGCGTCGTCCGGCTTTTTCAGCTTGCGCACCCGGCCGCGGTTGTCGAACTCTTCGACTGCGGTGAACGGCGGCATGCTCTCAGTTGAGAGATAGGGTTCGGTATGGTAGTCGAGGCGGCCCTGCGTATTGTAAGCGAAGTCCCGCCGGGAGGTACTGCCATCAAAGCCCTCAGTTTCCTCCCGCAGCAGGCGGCCTAGAGTGTCGTAATAGCGAGTAACCCCAGGCGTGATTGAGGAGTTGGTGGTGAGCTTGTAACGCGGATTGACCCCGTTCACAGCTTCGCAAGCACTACATGCTTCATAGGTACTGGTAAATTCCACGGAGTCCGGATTGTTGCGCACCTCCTCGCGACCGAAAGGGTCGTAGGTAATACCAGTAGTGCGGAAATTAGCGTCGGTGATCTGATCCACCCTGCCAAATCTCTCGTCGTAACCTACGGTAACTTGTTGCTCCAACGGGTTTTCAATAAGTGTCGGGTAGCGGTTGTCGAGAAATTCAAGCACCTGTGTAGTACGGGTTTCAACGTCGGCACCACTGACTACCTCGGTTTTAAGGTTGCCACTGCCGTCATAGGTGTAGTCAACCTTGAGTGCGTACTGGGTATCCCCGGGATACTGCTCGATGCTGCCGGGCCTGTTGGTGCCAGGCCAAGGCACGGCAATCACGCTTTTCTCCAGATCCAGTTCCCCGTCAATATCTCCGCGGTACTGGCGTACAGTTTCAAGTTCGGTGAAGCCGATCAGCCAAGAGCTAGTACGGTTCAAGAAATCCGTGATGGTCTGACTCGTGCGTTGCACGTCCGCACTATTGATCTGTGCTGTTTTGACCTCGCCCCAGAAGGTGGGATCACTATCATCCACCACGGCGGATGTGACAATGCGCTTGGTGGTAGTACGGCGCTTGACCAGCGCACCCAGTCCGGTATCCGGGGTTTCCGTTTCCAACGTGGTCGTACGCTCTTGGTAGCCCAACAATTGCCCACCTTCCAACTGTGCCTCCAGGAACTGGCTGACGTAGGGCGTTTGCAGGATGTTGCCGCCAGCAGCTAGTTCGACGGAATCGTAGTGGAAACGCTGGCTGGTGAGCAGCTCTCCGGAAGCGCAGTCGCCATGACACTGCAGCAAGCGGGCGGTGGCACCAAAGTGCGGGAAGTCCTGGCGGAACTGTCGATAGGTGATGATGCCGCTCTCCAGGTCATGGATCTTCTGCGCGTGAAATCCGAGGAATCCCCAGTTTCTGCTGCTCATCAGACCCGTGCCCTGATAGCGGTACTCAGTTTCATGGGTACCGTTGGTAAGGCCGTTAGAGCGAATAACCTTGCTCACTACCAGGCGGTAGATGCCCCTTTCTGGCTGTTCAATATCGGGGTAGCTGGGTGACAGAGAATAGGCGTCAGGCACAGAAATGCCACTCTCTGAACCGAAGGGGCTGTTGACGATAAAGCCCTCGGTCTCGCCTACGGACAGTCCCCGATAAAGGAATTCCGTAGTCGCACCGAGACTGTCGGTAAGGATTTCGACGCCAGTCGGGAAATCCATGTTGTATTCGAACTTGCCCGGCTCGTGCTCCTTCCATTTGAACTTGAGTGGTTCCAGGCACTGATCCACTGCGCCGCTTTCGGTGAGGCCGCACAATTGTACTTCCTTGAGGCGGCGGTAATTTTCTATCTGGCCCTCATCCTCAGAAATCAGGCGGTACTCGCGTAAGCTTCCCTCATTGATTTTTACCAGAATACGGTAGAGCAGCACCAGCTGCCCCTGGTCGATGGTCTCGGAAAGCTGCTGCGGCGGAATGTCGGTGCGCAGGCCGTATTCGAACTGGATGCGCGCATCGCCGTCATTGCCATAGACAATCTCCAGCGGATAATTGATGCCCTCGGCCAGGTCGCGGTGGTAGTGATACTCCATGGCATTACCGAAGGCGTCAGTGACCTTACTGATACTCCAGGCGAAATAAGGTGACTTCCCTACCCTGAGGCGGCTCTCAGGAGTACCCCCGAACTCCAGATTTCGACCATCCGCGGTCTTTACCTGGAACCAGGGCTTACCCTCAGTGGTCTCCTTGAGTTCGATTAACCGGGCGCTGTCGCGCCAGGTGCGGTACATAGCGCCCTTCTGCCAGTGCGTTCCATTCACTAGTACCAGTGGTTCGCCGTTCAGGCAGAGGGAATCGTTGGTATCAAGGGTGATATGAGTCGCGCTGAGATCCTGACCAGTAATACAGCGCCGGATTTCAGAAAATCCGCCAAGGCGCCACCCGTAACCAAGAATGTCCTCGGGCAACTGCTCCCTGTTCCGCTCGTGATAGCGTAAACCCGAGTAGTTCAAGGAAATATTTGGCGCTAGGCCGTTAACCCCGGGGGCGGCCGTCACGGGGATACGGATTACCGCATCGCCGGTGGCAGTGACATCGGTACTGTAGGGCATACTGCCTGGCACAGTGGTGGAAATGGTTTCCAACACATCGACGATGCCCTCCGGATTATGGATCTTGACCCAGTCCGCAGTCTTCAGCCAGGCGGAGCATTTCCCCACTTCATTACATGCAGCCACTCGGTACTGGTACTGATCGTTGAGTTCCACCTGGGCGCTATAGCTGCCGCTTTCTGGGCCCTCCTCATCCGGGGTTATGTCACCCCAACCATCAACGCCACAATTATCCTTACCTGCCAAGCACCATTGCTGCAGTATGTAGTCCTTCACCGGCCAGGAACCTTCCGGCTGCTTCCAGCTCATGGCTACCTGGCCGTAATTGCGATCCAACGGCTCGATATCCCATTGCGGTGTCAGTGGCACCGGAATGGGAATATCTACAGGCACAGATACCGTTTGCGCGCCGCTCCAGTCCGGGCAACCTGCAGGAATGGGGCCGTTGCATGCGCGAACCCGGAACAGGTAGGTACCCTTGCTTCCCTCGGACAGGTCGATCGGCTTTGAGGTACTGCTGAGACTGCTGGAGCCGCAGGTATCGAAGCCGTAGTCGGTATCATCTGGTTCCTTACACTGGAGCTGGTAGACAATATCTTCGTAGTCCCCACTACCAGTGTAAGAAGCCTCATCCCACTTCATGTAGAAGGTGCTACTGGGAGCAGCCACGGTGGAGTGAAGACCGGTTACCGGTTCTGGTTTATTGCGTACAGTAATTGCGCTTGAGTATTTCCAATCACTCACGTTGGAGTAACTGCCCACATTGACGTAGGTACGGATCCTGTGCT
Organism: Microbulbifer sp. SH-1; assembly: GCF_011326135.1. NCBI lineage: Bacteria > Pseudomonadati > Pseudomonadota > Gammaproteobacteria > Cellvibrionales > Microbulbiferaceae > Microbulbifer > Microbulbifer sp. SH-1. Next base: position 3,349,429 of record NZ_CP046948.1, read on the forward strand.
GGTAATCACCATCCGGCAATGTACTTTGTTCGTGGAGTTGCTGCGCCCAAATATACTCATTGCCCGTGCGGGAAGGACTGCTCGGGTACCAGCCGCTCCAGCTACCACCCTCTGCGCGAAATTGCTGCTGGATTTGGTAGCCATCCCTTTTGGGCGAGCTACCGGCAACCCCCCAGCTTACTTTGAACGCACCGGAAGTGTCGACGGTGCCGCTTTCTACATTGGATAGGGATACGGCACCGGGGGAGGAGGGCTTTAGGGTAACGGCGACACTTTTTATCGCTGACACTTCTTCTGTTACATGCGGCTCGCCGTATTGAGGTGGCTGCGGATAGTCAAAGTCAATAACATAGGCTTTATACTGATAATTCGCCGTTTCTCTATTTACCGTTAAAAAATAGTAGCTTTGTCTTAGATCAACATTGGGTAACGTTTTCCAATTACCGCCATCTTTTTTCTCTTGAATGGCGTATTTACAATAATCACTAGCATAATAATTGCATGATCGCGTGGTTGTTACTTTAATCGTAAAACTTCCATCGACACTCTGAGCACCATCACTTATAGATAAGGTCACCGCAGCAGATGTCGGATCGGCTATGCCGAAATACATGCACAGCAATAAGCCCGCTTGTCCCCAAAATTTTGCCCCGACTCCAAAAAAACGCATGGAAAACTCCCTTTCTCCACTCTCGAGTGACGTCATTTATTTCAAAAGCAACACAGGCCGCTGCCACTCGGTCCCGCGTCCCCACAGACACAATTACGGGTGCGGCTTATGCCAGTCTTAACGCTCCGCGCCGGCACTCTCCACAACGGAGAAATGCATCGCCTTGTATCTAAATTGCAAAGGAAAGTTATCAGCGCTAATCCACCATGTAAACGTTTTCATTATTACACGCCATTACATATCGAGATCGTTTTATAGGTGAGTCAAGAAATCAGGTTGAAATTGAATTGTTTTGGCGGGTTTTGGAACGGAAAGCTCGAGTGACCGGAGAAGAGGATGACCTCGCCACCGGAGAGGCCTGGCTCCTGGTCCGACAGCACGCCGACGGCGCCAGAAGCGCATACTTCGCCGCCCAGGGCGTGCTACACCGTATCTGCGGCGGTATAAAACAGACCCAGGCGATACTGGTGCCGCTGTGCGCGGTGAAACAATACCCCCAGCGTGAGCAACAGGGCCAGCCCCTCCGCGACCGGACCGGCAAGCCAGATTCCGGTTTCACCAAACTTCATAGGCAGCAGAAATACCAGCGGCAGTGCAAACAGGTAGGTTTTTGACAGGCTCAAAAAACTGGCGCGTGCGGCATCACCAATACTTTGGAAAAACATATTGATCATCATTAACGGCCCCAGCAAGAAAAGTGCGAGCGTGGAAATAGGCAGAATGCGGGCAACTTCTTTGGCGATACCTACATCGTCAACAAACCAATATCCAAAGCGGTCTTTTATCAGCCATATCAAGGCTTCGATCAGCAGGCAGTAAATCAGGGCGGATAGAATCGCAATTTTTATCCCGCTGTTGGTGCGCTGGAATTTTTTCGCACCAATGTTGTTTCCGGTGATGCTTTGAAATGCCATGCTTAGACCCAGGAGTGGCAAAAATACAAAGGTCATCAGGCGGGTAATAATTCCGTAGGCACCCACCGTGGTTGCGTAGTCTCCATGATTCCAGATTTGCAGGTTGTACAGTATTGCCGCTGACGACAGCGCCAACCCAACGTATGTCAGGCTCGACGGCGCGCCAAGTGCGAGAAATTCCTTCCAGCGGCTTCGCGCAAGTGAAAACTGCACTACCTGAATATTCACAGGACTTTTTTTCTTTCGGCGAAAATTGAATACCACCAGCAAAGACAGCAACTGAGCCACTACCGTACCGTAGGCGGAACCCGCCACACCCATATTTAGTTGCGCAATAAATATGTAATTGAGTACGCCGTTGAACAGCACGGAAGCCAGCGATATCAGCGCCATAAAACCGACCTGTCCCTCACAACGCAGTGAGTCGCCGTTGATGTTAAGGATGAACATCAGCGGCGAGCACAAAACAAGTATTGAAATATACGTGTAACTCATGTGCGCCAATTTAGCCGAACCACCGTTTGCCAGTAGTGCCGCCTGTTTCCCGAACATCAGAAATAGTGCGATAAGTATCAGACACACCAATAGCGACAAACTAATGGCTTGCGCAAATGCTTCCCTCGCTGCCGGCTTATCGCCGGCACCCAGTATGCGCGCCATAACACTCGCGAAGCCATTTGAAACCAGAGTAGATAAAGCGACGACCAACATCACTGCGGGGAACATTGAAGTTACCGCCGTCAGCGCGTCGGCACCGACAAAAATTCCCAGAAAGTAGGCATCCACCAGATTGAAGGATCCGTTCACCAGCATTATCAAAATGATGGGCGCCGCAGTTTTTGCAAAAACCGAGCCGAGGGATCCGCTTAAGAATTTGTTGTCTTCTCTGCGTTCAGTCATCGTTTTTTTCCCGGTGCAGCGCGCCGATGGCGTCAAATTTCTCCACCAGTAGCTGTTGGATATCCTCGGGCCAGGTGCCAATTGCAGACTCAAAACCTCGCTTGCTATTGCGATACAGCGCGCGCGCCGCCTCTTCAAATCCGGGCTCGTCAGCGAGCACCGACATCAAACCGTACAGTTGATTCTGCTGCATACTGATGCGCTCTTCGGTGGAGGCACTTTTCATTGCGCTATCCACCAGCCGCCGCAATGTCACCGAGGCACCGCCGCGCTGGGTTGCCAGCCAGTCCCAGTGCCGGGGCAGCAGAGTCACCTCTCTAGGGATAACCCCAAGCTTCGGGCGACCGCGCTTGTTAGAGCCCGGCGCTCCTGCACCGGGCAAATTGTCGATGACGCTTTGTGCATCGCCGTGCCAGTCGAGATCGACGCGTTTGCAGGTCTCCAGTTCAAACACCACTGGCTCGATATCGCCGCCGATGGCTTTGGTCTGGCGCACGATGGTCTCCAGGTCCCCTCTCGCAATCAGCGCCTTGTCGTGTATCGCGACATACTCCCCTGCCATGATTTCTCTCTCCGAATCCGCTATGTGAATTGATTATTACCCGGATATTAATAATGGTCAATTTACCCGGGTAAAATAATTGCTCATCGCCTGTACACAGGCAGGATTCAAGAGACGCGCTTTGCCACCAAATAGGAAAAATTCGGGAAGATACCCGCCACGGCGACTGCACGGGGCCTCGCGCAACGAGGCTCCGTTATGAGGGAGGGGCTAGGGAGGAGTTAAAAAGAAGGAAGAAGAAGGATATGCAGAAAAATGCCGCTCGAATCAGCGGCGCTGTTTCTGGTAAATGCCGCTTTTGCCTTCCGGCACCCGCCGGAAGCGCTTGTACTCCCACTGGTACTGTTCCGGCGCCTCGGCGATACAAGACTCGACACCCCGATTGAGCGCCGCCAGCGACACCTTCACTTCCTCACTGAAGATCGCCTGCTCCGCCGGCAGCAACACCAGTTCAAATCCGTCTGCGAGCCGCTTGGCAAAGCCAAACACCACCTTGCAGCCGGTGCGCTGGATCAGGTTGTAGGCCAGAGTCATGGTAAGGGTCGGGTGGCCGAAGAAAGGGGCGAAGTCGCCGCCGGAGAGTTCCGGCTCCTGGTCGGGCAAGACGCCGACGATGCCGCCGTCCTTCAGTGCCTTTAATAGCGCGCGCACGCCGCGCACATTGGTGGGCACCAGATGGGCGCCGGTTTTCTCGCGCCCCTCGCGAATCAGGGGGTCCAGCGCGGCGATTTTCGGCGGCGCGTACAGGCTAGTGGTGGGGCCGACCGTGGCCAGAAACTGGCCGAAGATTTCCCAGTTGCCGATATGCGGCGCCAGCACCAGTACCCCGCGGCCCTCGCGCACGCCGCTGGTCAGAAGCTGTTGGTTGCGCACCCGTACGATCACATCTTCCGCCCGGCTCCAGGGCTGGCGCCACAGGCTGGCGACCTCAAAGCCGGTGATGGCGGTGTTGATCACGCTGTCGCGGGCGAGCTTTTCCCGTTCAGCGGCGGGCATCTCCGGGAAACAGCGCTGCAGGTTGATACGGCTGATGCGCAGGTTGTCGCCGCGGCTCCACACCGCCACGCGGCCCACGGCGCTGCCGAGGCGGCGCGACCAGCGCAGGGGCAGCCGGCCCACCATTTTCAATGCGCCCGCCGCCAGTTGCCCTTTGATATCCAAAATCGGTACTTCCTTCTCGAATCCATCGCCGCTGCGACTTTTCAGTATGGTTCGCTCCCGTTGAGCTTTTGTCGCGCCCGCTGTTTAGTGCGCAACCCGCTACCGCTATAATTGCGCCCCTTGTCTTTTCACCCAGCTGAAACCGGAGAGTGTGGTGTCCGAGCAACAAACCAGCGGATCTAGCCCCGCGCAGGATCTGAGCACCTTTCAGGGACTGATTTTTACCCTGCAGGAATACTGGGCGCGCCAGGGGTGCGTCATTCTACAGCCTCTGGATATGGAAGTGGGCGCCGGCACCTTTCACCCCGCCACCTTCCTGCGCGCCATCGGCCCGGAAACCTGGAACGCCGCCTATGTGCAGCCCTGCCGCCGCCCCACGGACGGCCGCTACGGTGAGAACCCCAACCGCCTGCAGCATTACTACCAGTACCAGGTGGTGATGAAGCCGTCGCCGGCGAACATCCAGGATCTGTACCTGGACAGCCTGCGCGCGCTGGGCATCGACCCGGCGGTGCACGATATCCGCTTCGTGGAAGACAACTGGGAATCCCCGACCCTGGGCGCCTGGGGCCTCGGCTGGGAGGTGTGGCTGAACGGCATGGAAGTGACCCAGTTCACCTACTTCCAACAGGTGGGCGGCCTCGAGTGCTATCCGGTCACCGGCGAGATCACCTACGGTATCGAACGCATCGCCATGTACCTTCAGGGTGTGGAGTCTATCTACGACCTGGTGTGGACACGCAACGCCGATGGCACCCCGGTTACCTATGGCGATGTGTTCCATCAGAACGAAGTGGAGATGTCCCACTACAACTTCGAGCACGCGGACGTGGAGTTCCTGTTCCACACCTTCGATCACTGCGAGCGCGAGAGCCAGCGCCTGATCGAACTGGGCCTGCCACTGCCGGCCTACGAGCAAGTGATGAAGGCCTCCCACGCGTTCAACCTGCTGGACGCACGCCACGCGATTTCCGTCACCGAGCGCCAGCGCTTTATCCTGCGCGTGCGCACCCTGGCACGAGCAGTAGCCCAGGCCTATTTCGACGCGCGCCACGCCCTCGGCTTCCCGCTGGCCACCGAACAGGCCCGCAACGACGTATTGGCCCACCTACATGAAAAGCAGGAAGCGCAGAAGGAGAAGAAGTAATGGCTCAGGATTTTCTGGTTGAGCTGGGCACCGAAGAGCTGCCCCCGAAAGCGCTATCGACCTTGATGCAGGCATTTGCCGACGGCATTGAGCAGAGCCTGAAAGACGCCGAGCTTGCGTACGGCGAAATCAAAGCCTTCGCCAGCCCGCGCCGCCTCGCCGTCGCCGTGAGCGATCTGGCCGAGCAGCAACAGGACAAGCAGATCGAAAAACACGGCCCCGCAGTAGCCGCCGCGTTCGACAAGGACGGCAAGCCGTCCAAGGCCGCCGAGGGTTTTGCCCGCGGCAACGGCGTGACCGTGGACCAGCTCGCACGCGTGCAGACCGACAAGGGTGAACGCCTGGCATTTATCAGCGAGCAGAAAGGCGAGAGCACTGAAAAACTGCTCGGCGATATCGTCAGCAAAGCCCTGGCACAACTGCCTATTCCCAAGCGCATGCGCTGGGGCGCGCGCAAGGAAGAATTCGTGCGTCCGGTGCACTGGTTGCTGATGCTGTTCGGCAACAAAGTGGTAGACGCGGAAGTACTCGGTCTCAAGGCCGGCAATACCACTCGCGGCCACCGCTTCCACTACAATCGCGAACTCACCGTGGCCTCCGCCAGCGACTATGTACAGCAGCTGCGCGAGCCGGGTTTCGTGGTGGCAGATTTTGCCGAGCGCCGCGAGATTATCCGCGAGCAGGTGCAGGCGGAAGCCAATAATGTGAACGGCGAAGCAGTGATCGACGACGCACTGCTGGACGAGGTGACCGCGCTCGTGGAGTGGCCGGTTGCGCTGACCGGGCGCTTCGAAAAACGCTTCCTCGAGGTACCGGCGGAAGCGCTGATCTCGTCGATGAAAGAGCACCAGAAATATTTCCACGTGGTGGACGAAGACGGCCAGCTGATGCCGTTTTTCGTGACGGTCGCCAACATCGAGAGCACCGATGCCAAGCAGGTACTTGAGGGCAACGAGCGCGTGATCCGCCCGCGCCTGTCTGATGCGGCGTTCTTTTTCGAGACCGACAAGAAAACCAGCCTGGAAGCGCGCCGGGAAAAACTCAAGTCCATCGTGTTCCAGCAGAAACTCGGTACCGTCTTCGACAAAACCGAGCGCCTGGCAAAACTCGCCGCGGCCATCGCGGAAAAAATCGGTGGCGACTCCGCACTGGCGCAGCGCGCCGCACAGCTGTGCAAATCCGATCTCGTCACCGAGATGGTGTTCGAGTTTGCCGACATGCAGGGTATCGCCGGTTACTACTACGCGGAAAACGATGGCGAGCCGCTGGACGTGGCCAAAGCCATGTACGAGCAGTACATGCCGAAATTCGCCGGTGACGAGCTGCCGCAAACCGGGACCGGCACCATCGTCGCCCTCGCCGACCGCATCGACACGCTGGTAGGCATATTCGGCATTGGCCAGCCGCCGAGCGGCTCGCGCGATCCGTTCGCGCTGCGCCGCGCAAGCCTCGGTGTGTTGCGTTTATTGGTCGAGAAAAATATCGATCTGGACCTGCGCGAACTGCTCACGCTGGCCCGCGACGGCTACCCGCGCACCGCGCTTGCCGAGCACGACAATGTGGTTGAGCAAACCCTGGCGTACATGCTTGAACGCTTCCGCGCGCGCTATGAAGACGCCGGTATCAAGGCGGAAGTGTTCCTCGCGGTTTCCGCGCGCAAACTGTCCCGCCCGCTGGATATCGACAATCGTGTAAAAGCGGTGCACAGCTTCAGCCAGCTGCCGGAAGCGGAAGCCCTGGCCGCCGCCAACAAACGCGTATCGAACATTCTCACGAAACTGGAAGGCCCCGCGCCGACACAGGTAGAGCAGGCGCTGCTGCAGGAGGACGCGGAGAAGGCGCTGTACCTCGCGCTGAAAGACGCGCAGGATGCGGTCGCCCCACTCTACGCCGAAGCGCGTTTCGAGGAGGGTCTCGCCGGCCTCTCCGGCCTGCGCGAAACCGTGGACAACTTCTTCGACGGCGTGATGGTGATGGCCGACGACGAACAGTTGCGCAACAACCGCCTGGCCCTGCTGGCACAATTGCGCGGGCTGTTTCTGGAAGTGGCGGACATCTCTCAGCTGGCACCCGCCAAGTAAATCGTTACGCACTTTGTAGGAGCCTGCCTGCAGGCGAACCGGTCCGCACTCCGGAACTGTTCGCCTGCAGGCAGGCTCCTACAGAGTGGTTTCTTTCAACTACAGCATTAACTCCATGGCCATCATCATTCTCGACCGCGACGGTGTGATCAATCAGCATTCGGACAGCCATGTCCGCAGTGCCGACGAGTGGCTGCCCATCGCCGGCAGTATCGAAGCCATGGCGCAACTCAGCCAGGCGGGCCACCAGTTGGTCATCGCTACCAACCAGAGCGGCCTCGCGCTCGGCCATTTCGACCTCGACGACCTGGAAGCCATGCACGCAAAAATGCGCGCACTGGTGGAAGATGCCGGCGGCGAGATCGCCGCGATTTTTTACTGCCCCCACAGCGACGAAGACCACTGCCGCTGCCGCAAACCCAACACCGGTCTGCTCGATGCGATCGAGGCGGAATTCGATACCAGCCTGCACGACTGCTATTTTGTCGGCGATCGCCTGGCCGATCTGCGATGCGCCGTGGCGAAGGGCTGCAAACCGGTGCTGGTAAAAACCGGCTGCGGCGATAGAACCCTGATGTCGCTGATTCAAAGTCCCGATCCCGCCCTGATTGGCACCACAGTCTTCGAAAGCCTCGCGCAGTTTGCCGAGTTCGCGCTGCGCTGACCGTGTAACCGCGGCCGAGGTTTTTTCTTGTTTCCGTTCCCGCCTTCCACTCCCAGAAGATAATTTTCACGACGTAATGACAAAGTGAATTGCGACAGTTTTGTGAAGCACTTTCACTTTTTTCACCTTTAAAACCCTTATTGCGCCACCCTATTGCCGCCCGCTATTGGTTTCCGTAGAAACCGATGAGAGGGATGCTACGCCGCGCGAATTCCACGGAACGGAAAATAACAAGTCGCGCGGTGCACCGGATCAGAGGTTGATGGAACGACCAGAATGACGGGATGTATTACCGGAGGTGTCGGGCGAAGCCGCAGTATGGGAAAGACGCAGACACTCTCAGGCACCACCACCGCTCCGTTTATTCGGCGCGCCAGCGCCACAGTTCCATCGGAGATCTTTTCCGTTATCCATCGGAACGGCCTGTACCCAGCCGCCAAAAGCGGTATGGCTGCAGGTTTTTTTATTTTTACGGGGCATATTCAATGAAATTGTTTTCCGCACCGAAATTGTTCGGGGGGCTACTCGCCGGCCTGTTGTTATCCACAACCAGTGTCGCCGATGAGCGCACCGATCTGCCGGCACCGGCAGAGGGCAAACGCAAAACCTACGTTGTTCAACTCGCCGACAAGCCGCTGATCGCCTACGAGGGCGGCATTGCCGGGCTGGCAGCCACCAAACCGCAGATGTCCACGGCCGGCAAGTCGCGCCGGCTGGATTTCAACGACAACAATATCCGCAACTACGCCGCACACCTGGCGAAGCAACGCAGCGAGGCGCTGCAGGCGATTCCCGGTGCACGCAAGGTACACGAATACCAAGTCGCATTTAACGGCTTCGCCGCGCAGATGACCGCCAAACAGGCGCAGGCGCTGCGCAACCGCAAGGACGTGCTGGGCGTATGGGAGGACCGGCTGCTGAAGCCGCAAACCAATTCCACCTATCGCTATCTCGGTCTCGATCACCTCCCCGGACCCTGGTTGCTCGGTGCCACCGGCGAGGATGTCGTGATTGGCGTGATCGATTCCGGTATCCACCCTGAGCACCCCAGCCTCGAGGACACCCGCACGCCGAAGCGCGGCCACCTGGGCCGGCCGATTCTGTACGGACCCGCACCGGAACACTTCACCGGAAGCGGCTGTGAATTTGGCAACAGCGCATTCAATCCCGCGGATATGCCGTTTGACTGCAACAACAAGCTCTTGAAGGCGCAGGCGTTTTCCGCCGGCTTCCTCGCCGCCAACGAACTGGCGGACTACGAGTTTCTGTCGGCGCGGGATGCCGACGGCCACGGCACCCACACCGCCACCACCGCGGCGGGCAACTTCGGTGTGGAAGGCGTTATGAATGGCGAGGCCACCGGCACCCTCAGCGGTGTCGCGCCGCGCGCGCGGGTGGCGGTATACAAGGTCTGCTGGGATGCACCCAACCCTGACGACAGCGGCTGTTTCTCGTCCGACTCCATGGCGGCCATCGACCAGGCCGTGGCCGACGGTGTGGATGTAATCAACTTCTCCGTGGGCGGCGCCAGCACCCAGTTCAACGGTCCGGATGATATCGCCTTCCTGTTTGCCGCCGACGCCGGTGTGTTTGTTGCTGTGTCCGCGGGCAACTCCGGCCCCGGTAACGGCACCATCGGCACGCCGTCGGGTGTGCCCTGGGTCACTTCCGTGGGCGCGGCGGAAGACAACGAGAGTTTCGGCACCGGCTTGGAAGTGAGCGCGCCGTCGGATCTCGCCGGAATCTTCGAGGGCCTGCAGGGTTCCGGTCCGGTGCAACTGGCGGATACCGGCGCCATCTCCGCCGACATCGTCAACGCGGAGCCACTGGACGCCTGTTCCCCGCTGACCAATGCCGACGCGCTTAACGGCAAGATTGCGCTGGTGGTGCGCGGGGTCTGCGCCTTCTCGATCAAGTACAACGAAGCCGCGGCCGCCGGTGCGCGCGCCATTGTGGTGTTCAATGACGGCACCGCGCCGGATCGCGTCGATCCCATCACCATGTCGGCGCCGGATACCACCATCCCCGGGGTAATGATCCGCCACCCGGACGGGTTGGCGCTGGCAAACGCGAGCGGTACCGCCGGTACGCTGAGCCCGGAAATCCAGGTGTCGCGCGATAACCGCATCGCCGGTTTCTCTTCCCGCGGCGCCAACGGCGGCGCACCAGACATCATCAAGCCGGATATCGCCGCCCCCGGTGTGGGCATTGTCGCGGGCATCTCTCCGGTGTTGTCCGGTGGTGAGATTTACGGCGCGCTGAGTGGTACGTCCATGGCCAGCCCGCACATCGCCGGCGTATTCGCCCTGTTGAAGCAGGCGCACCCGGAGTGGACACCGGCGATGGCGCGCTCCGCGCTGATGACCTCGGCGCGCCAGAACCTGAAAAAGTCCTTTGGCGATGAGGCCGCCGACCCGTTCGACATTGGCGCCGGTATGGTACAGCCCGCCAACGCCTTCTTCCCGGGACTGGTGTACGACGCCGGGCTGCTGGATTACTTTGCCTTCCTGTGCGGCGCGGAGAACCAGCCGCAGCTGATGGACCCGGCAGACTGTACTTACCTCGAGGAAAATGGCTTCTCCACCGATTCCTCCGACCTCAACCTGCCCTCCATCGGTATCGCCGAACTCGTGGGCAGCCAGACCGTCACCCGCCGGGTCACCAGTGTGGCCAAGGGTACTCAGTGGTACTGGGCGGAAGTCGATGCACCCCCGGGTGTGCGCGTGGAGGTTTCTCCGCGGCTTCTGCGCTTGAAGGAGGGGGAAGCGGCGAGTTTTGACGTGACGTTTACCGCCACGGCCAATGCGGCGCTCGGTGAATGGGCTTTCGGTTCCATCAGCTGGTCCCAGGGTCTGCGCCATGTGCGCAGCCCGATCGCGGTGCGCCCGGTACCCATTTCCGCACCCGCTGCTGTGGCTGGCAACGGCACGGACGGCAGTCTGCAGATCCCGCTGGTGTTCGGTTATGAGGGTGCCTACGCTGCAAGTATCCTCGGTCTCGCGCAAGGAACACCCTTCCCGAGCACAGTGGAAGATGGCCTCGACGACCTGATATTTGTGGAAATCCCCGAGGGCACAAGTTTCAGCCGTTTTGCTCTGTTTGACGCGGATACTGGTGCCGGGGACGGTTCCGACGATCTCGACCTTCAAGTGCTCGGGCCGGAGGCTGCGGGCTGGCCACTGGTGGGTAGTAGTGGCACACCCACCTCCGCGGAAAAGGTCGATCTGCACAACCCAGCAGCTGGACTGTATGCAGTGTTCGTGGTCGATTACGCCAGTGCGCCCGGTCCAACGCCGTTCACACTGTTTAACTTCAGCCTGGCGGACGATGCGGGTAATACCCTGCTGGAGGGTCCGGCTAGCGTAGATGTCGGTTACGCCGGCAATCTGAACCTGGAATGGCAAGGTCTCAGCAGCGGATCCCGCGCGCTGGGTATTGTCACCCATACCGATGGGGACACGGTCCTCGCCACCACCGAGGTAATGATCGACACCCAGTAAGCGAGCACTCGCTCACAAATAAGCCCGGGAGCCGCAAGGTTCCCGGGCTTTTTGTTTTTCAGCAGAAGTTAACGGTGGTAACGGGGCTTACAGCAGTTCCGCCCACAGATCGTACTCGTCCGCGTGGGTCACTTCCGCCCACACCTTGTCACCCGGGGCGAGGTTGGTTTCGCCATTCAGGTACACCATGCCGTCGATCTCCGGGGCGTCGGCCCAGGAGCGGCCGATAGCCCCCTCCTCGTCCACTTCATCGATCAACACCTCGATCTTGCGGCCGATTTTCTGCTGCAGGCGCGCGGCACTGATCTGCTGCTGGTGCGCCATAAAACGCTCCCAGCGCTCCTGCTTCACGTCTTCCGGTACGGCGCCTTCCAGTTCGTTGGCCGGCGCACCGTCCACGGCGGAGTATTTGAAGCAGCCGACGCGGTCTAACTGGGCCTCGGAGAGCCAGTCCAGCAGGTACTGGAAATCCTCTTCGGTCTCACCGGGGAAGCCGACAATAAAGGTGGAGCGGATGGTGAGCTCCGGGCAGATCTCGCGCCACTTTTTGATGCGCGCCAGGGTCTTGTCCTCAAATGCGGGGCGCTTCATCGCCTTCAGCACTTTAGGGCTGGCGTGCTGGAACGGGATGTCCAGGTACGGCAGCAGTTTGCCCTCCGCCATCAGCGGGATCACGTCATCCACATTGGGATACGGGTACACATAGTGCAGGCGCACCCACACGCCCATGGACGACAGCGCCTCGCACAGCTCCAGCATACGGGTCTTCACCGGGCGGCCATCCCAGAAATCCAGCTTGTATTTCAGGTCCACGCCGTAGGCACTGGTGTCCTGGGAGATCACCAGCAGTTCCTGCACACCGGCGTTGACCAGTCTCTCCGCCTCGCCCAGTACCTCGCCCACCGGGCGGCTCACCAGCTTGCCGCGCATGCTGGGGATGATGCAGAAGGAGCAGGAGTGATTGCAGCCCTCGGAAATTTTCAGGTACGCGTAGTGACGCGGGGTCAGCTTGATACCCTGCGGCGGTACCAGGTCGACGAACGGGTCGTGGTCGGCCTTGGGCGGAACCACTTCGTGCACCGCGTTGACCACCTGCTCGTACTGCTGCGGACCGGTGACCGACAACACACTCGGGTGCGCCTGGCGGATGGTATCTTCTTCCACGCCCATGCAGCCGGTAACGATCACCTTGCCGTTTTCGTGCAGGGCCTCGCCGATGGCGTCGAGAGATTCCTGCTTTGCGCTGTCGATAAAACCGCAGGTGTTCACCACCACCACGTCGGCATCTTCGTAGGAAGGAACGACTTCGTAGCCCTCCATGCGCAGCTGGGTGAGGATGCGCTCGGAGTCAACGGTCGCCTTGGGGCAACCGAGGGAGACAAATCCCACCTTGCCCGAACCGGATTTGCCCGGTTCCACCACGGTCGCACCAGTCACTGAATTGTCTGCACTGCTCATGAGTGTCCTCTGCCGGCGCCCGCGGGCGGCCGTCACCATTGATTAAAAAGCGGGCAATTCTAACGGGCCGCGGTCGCCTTGCATAGCGCGATGCTATGGTTACCGTCGCCTGTGTTATGACTCGGGCAGCATACACCCGGCCTTCGCGCAATTGGTGCTTGTGTTCCCCCGGCCGGATAACAACAATGGCGCCCCGCCTCAATCACCGGAGCCCTGCCGTGCAACAACTGATACTCAATCCCCGCGCCGAACGCCGTCTCAAGATGGGCCACCTGTGGATCTACAGCAACGAGGTGGACACCAAGCGCAGCCCGTTGAAGGGGCTGGAGCCCGGCGAGCAGTGTGAAATTCTCGACAGCAACGGCAAGAGTCTGGGATATGCGCTGGTTAACCCCAACCAGCTGATCTGCGGCCGCCTGGTGTCGCGCAGGGACCCGTTCAACAGCAAACAGTTGCAGCGCCGTCTGGAAAGCGCGCTGGCGCTGCGCGAACGCTACTTCCCCCATCCCAGCTACCGCATGGTGTACGGCGATTCCGACGGTCTGCCCGGCCTTGTAGTGGACCGTTTTGGCGACTACCTAGTCGTGCAGGTCAGCAGCTGGGGGATGGAAAAGCTGCTCGGCGACATCGTCGACGCACTGGTCTCCCTGGTGAAACCCAAGGGCATCCTGCTGCGCAACGACCACCAGGGCCGCAAGGTAGAAGAGCTGCCGGAAGTGTGCGAGGTGGCCCACGGCGAAGTGCCGCAACTGGTGCCCTTTGAGGAGAACGGCGTCGCGCTGCTGGCGCCGGTGTACCAGGGCCAGAAAACCGGCTGGTTCTACGACCACCGCGACAACCGCGCGCGCCTGAACCAATGGGTAAAGGGACTGAATGTGCTCGACCTCTTCTCCTACGCCGGCGGCTGGGGTGTGCAAGCGCTCGCTCACGGCGCAGCGCAAGTAACCTGTGTGGACGCTTCCGGCCAGGCACTGGACTGGTGCGAGGAGAATGCGGCCCTGAACAACCGCAGGGACGATCTGGTCACCATACAGGGCAAGGCCATCGACGCGATGAAACAGCTGATCAACGAGGGCCAACGCTTTGACGCCATCGTGCTCGACCCACCCGCGTTCATCAAGCGTCGCAAAGACCAGAAGTCCGGCGAGGCCGCCTACCGGCACATCAATGAGCTGGCGCTGCGCCTGCTGGAAAAGAACGGACTGCTGGTGAGCGCTTCCTGTTCCATGCACCTGGAGTCCGACACGCTGCTGGAGATTCTGCGCGGCGCCGGCCGGCATCTCGACAAAAATATCAGCATCATCGGCAGCGGCGGCCAGGGCGCCGACCACCCGGTGCACCCGGCGATCCCGGAAACCCGCTATCTCAAGGCGCACTTTGTGCACCTCGCGGCGGGCAGTAATTACTGATTTGGGGCCCTGTTACTTCAGCGCTCGCGGATTCATCGGCAGCAGACGGGAATCCGCGAGCGCAGCGGTTCGGTGTCCCAACACCGCCTGGTATTCGCCATCCTCAATAAAGGCGAGAAACGCCTCCCGCGAGGGGTACCGCACCAACGTCGCCAGATCCCACTGCTCCTGTTCCGGGCCGATCAGGAATGCACCTCCCTCTCCCAGAAACACCACCTCACCACCACGGCGGGCCACGATTGCTCCGGTGCGCGCCATGTACTTTCGGTAGGCGGCCTGGCCGCTGATAGGCTCCCCCGGGGCTAATGACGGCGTATGTGCATAATCGGCATGAGCGCGGAATCTCAGCAGGTTCAGCATCACTACCTCACCGCGGGCCGGACTGGCGCGCAGCGCCTCCATGACTCCGGTGTTCGGATGTAGGCAAGCCTGTGTGTTTCTCACGGGTTGTACCGCTTGGTGATTGCCGGTCATCAACTCTGCTCCTATTGCGTTGCTGTTATTCCTGCTAATTGAGGCCTTGGATAGTCACATGGGTTGCGCCATCCTCGCCATAACCTCCGATTTCGTGCCGGATAGCGAAGTCTGCGGGTGAGTGCCGTTTGGGAGCCACTGGCCGGCAAACTAGGATTCGGTATCCGCAAATAATTCGAAGTATCTGCTTTCGGAGTACTTATGCTGAGACCGCTACAGGAATCCGATGTCGAACGCCTTTCGCAGCTTTGGCTGCATCTGGCCTGCTGCGCGCACCCCAGTCTGCCCATCAGCTTTTGGTCCGCACCGGCACGTCAGTTGCGGCGGCGATTGGCGGCGCAGTGTCGTCACCGGTTGCTGCACGGTGACCCCTCAGACATCAGCCACTGGGTCTATGCCCGCACGGGGAAGGATTTGGCCGACGGCCTGGTTACAATCACCGATAACATGCTGGTCGAGACCATATTCGTGTCTCCGACCAAGCAGCGGCACGGTGTTGGCAGCGAGCTGATGGCCCAGGCCAAGTTTGGGCGGCCGCAGCTGGAGGCGAAGGTACTGGAGGAAAATCTGCGCGGTCGCTATTTCCTGCAGCAGCATGGCTTCGTGGAAACGGCGCGGCATTTCAATCAAAGTGCCAATCAGGATGAGATCTGGATGAGCTGCCGGGTCGCAGCCTGACGCCTGGGCGGCGGTTGCCTCCGGAATTGTCCGCCCCGCGGGTATTCGACCGCCACAAAAAAGCCCGCGCGGCCTTACGGCCCAGCGGGCTTTTCTGCACGGGGAAGTTCGCGGTTTTACACGTCGAGGTTTTCCACCGCCAGCGCGTTGCTCTCGATGAATTCCCGGCGCGGCTCCACCTGGTCGCCCATCAGGGTGGTGAAGATCTGGTCGGCGGCAATGGCGTCTTCCACCGTCACCTGTAGCATGCGACGGGTTTCCGGGTTCATGGTGGTTTCCCACAGTTGCTCCGGATTCATCTCGCCCAGCCCTTTGTAGCGCTGGATACTGTAACCGCGACGGCTCTCATTCATCAGCCATGTCAGGGCATCCGGGAAACTGGTTACCGGCTGCTGCTTGTCGCCGCGCTGGATATAAGCCCCCTCTTCCAACAGCCCCTGGAGCTTCTCGCCCAGCTGGCAGATGGCGCGGTATTCCGCAGAATCAAAGAAATCGTGACTGACGGTGTAGCGACTGCTGACGCCGTGGGCAACCACATCCACCGTAGGCAGGTAGAGATTGCGCTCGCTGTCCTGCAACACCGATACCTGGTGGCGGCGGCCACCGCCCTCGCCCTGCTGCTCCAGAAGCTCCTGCAGCTGTACTGTCCACTGCTCAATGGCTTCGCGGGATTGCAGTGCATCCGCCTTGAGACTCGGCAGGTACACCATGCTCTTCAGTACTTCCTGCGGATACAGGCGCGACAGGCGCTCGATGGTAGCCATTACCGCGCGGTATTCCTTCACCAGAGACTCCAGTGCGGTGCCGGAAAGACCAGGCGCCTCTGGATTGACGAACAGGGTAGCGCTTTCCAGCGCGGCGTTGGTGAGGAACTGGGTCAGCGCCGCCTCGTCTTTCAGGTATTGTTCCTGCTTGCCTTTGCCGATCTTGTACAGCGGTGGCTGGGCGATGTAGATGTGCCCGCGCTCGATCAGTTCCGGCATTTGGCGGAAGAAGAAGGTAAGCAGCAGGGTGCGGATATGCGCACCGTCCACGTCGGCGTCGGTCATGATGATGATGGAGTGGTAGCGCAGCTTGTCCGGGTTGAACTCGCTCTTGCCGATGCCACAGCCGAGTGCGGTGATCAGCGTGCCTACCTCTGCACTGGACAGCATCTTGTCGAAACGCGCCTTTTCCACGTTCAGGATCTTGCCCTTCAGTGGCAGGATTGCCTGGGTGCGGCGGTCGCGCCCCTGTTTGGCGGAGCCGCCGGCGGAGTCACCCTCCACCAGATATAGTTCAGACAGCGCCGGATCCTTCTGCTGACAGTCCGCCAGCTTGCCGGGCAGGCCGGCGATATCCAGTGCGCCCTTGCGGCGGGTCATTTCGCGCGCCTTGCGCGCCGCTTCGCGCGCCCGCGCTGCGTCGATCATTTTGCCCACTACTGCCTTGGCGTCCTGCGGGTTCTCCAGCAGGTAATCGCTGAACGACTGCCCCATCTCCTGTTCCACCGCCGGTTTCACCTCGGAGGAGACCAGCTTGTCCTTGGTCTGGGAGGAGAATTTCGGGTCCGGTACCTTCACGGAGATGATTGCGGTAAGCCCCTCGCGCGCGTCGTCACCGGTGGTGGCCACTTTGTCTTTTTTGCCCACCCCTTCCTTCTCGATATAGGTATTGAGACCGCGGGTGAGCGCCGCGCGGAAGCCCGCGAGATGGGTGCCACCATCGCGCTGGGGAATATTGTTGGTATAGCAGTAGATGTTCTCCTGAAAGGAGTCGTTCCACTGCAGCGCCACCTCTACTGCGATGCCATCTTCGCGTTGGTTCTGGAAGTGCAGCACCTTGTTGATCGGCGTCTTGTTCTGATTCAGGAACTCGACGAAGGCGCGCAGGCCACCCTCGTACTCGTAGACCTCTTCTTTGCCGCTGCGCTCATCCTTCAGCACGATGCGCACACCGGAGTTAAGGAACGAGAGCTCCCGCAGGCGTTTGGCCAGTTGCTCGAAGTGAAACTCGATGTTACTGAAGGTGGCCGGAGACGGTTTGAAGTGCACGGTGGTGCCGGTGCCCTCGGTGTCCCCGATCACTTTCAGGGGTTCATCCGGCACGCCGTGGCGGTAGATTTGCTCGTGGATTTTGCCACCGCGGCGGATGGTCAACTTCAGTTCCTCGGACAGCGCGTTCACCACGGACACGCCCACACCGTGCAGACCGCCGGATACCTTGTAGGTGTTGTCATCGAACTTACCGCCGGCGTGAAGCACGGTCATGATCACCTCGGCCGCGGAGATGCCCTCCTCCGCGTGAATTTCCGTGGGAATGCCGCGGCCGTTATCGGACACGCTCACAGACTCGTCGGGGTGAATAATCACGCGAATTTCGTCGCAGTGACCGGCCAGCGCCTCGTCAATCGAGTTGTCGACGACTTCGAAAACCATGTGGTGAAGGCCGGTGCCGTCGTCGGTATCGCCGATATACATTCCCGGGCGCTTGCGCACCGCATCCAGGCCTTTGAGTACCTTGATGCTACTGGAATCGTAGTTATTCTCTTGCGACATTCTGTTGCTCCATTAACGCCGGCACACTGGCCTGGCCTATCATTTTCAAACGTTTGTCCATGTATTCATCCGCCCTGCACATGCCCGGGTCGGTCGTCTTCGGTACCCAGTTTCCCGACCAAAGAAATATGTCATCAATCCGCACCCAGCGCAGCTGCAGTCACCCGGCCATGTTCCACGTGGAACATTCTCGGTTCACACCAGGGTGGAGGTAGAGACTGCCATGGGCGTGCGGTCACGCTCCCTTCAATTCCGGTAACCAGGACCTGGCTGGCGCAGTCGCCTACCCAGCGTGCGAACAGCCGTTGGTTGTCCTCATCCAGCTCCGACGGCAGATCATCCACCAGAAATACCGGCTTCTCGCGCGCAGACACCGTCGCCGCCATCGCGGTTCTCAGTGCGCAAACCGCCATTTTTTGTTGCCCGCGTGACAACACCGCGTGCGCAGGCTGGCCGTGGAGAGTGAAACGGAGGTCCGCCCGATGCGGCCCAACCCGAGTGAAACCCTGCCCCAGATCCCCTTCCAGCGACTCCACCAAAGACTCCCGCAGGCTGGTGCCCTTCTTCCATCCACTGCGATAGTGAAGCTCCAGTGGGGCAAACACGTCTTGTGGGAGATCTCGCAAGCGCTCGTGAAAAAGTACGCGCAACTGAGTAAACACACTGCGTCTGAGTGTATCCACAACCTCACCACTACGAACCAGTTGTTGATCCCAGGGTGCGAGTAAATTTGCGTCGATTTTACCACGTCGGAGCAGTGCATTGCGCTGCTTCAGCGCCGATTGATACACCTTCCAGTGGTTAGCAAAAGAATGTTCCACGTGGAACACTGTCCAATCCAGCAACTGCCGGCGAACACCGGGACCACCATCCAGCGCAGAGAAACTTTCGCTATTGATCACCTGCAGAGGCAGGCACGCCGCCAGCTGCGAGCTGCTCTCAGCGGGTGCCTGATTGATGCGGATGCGCCCCTGTCCATCGCGCCGCTTCTCGACACCCAGCGACACTCCATTGGCCAGACGACCGAATACCGCCAGGGACTCTTGCTCGTAGCGGATGACCGACTGACTTTGGCGGGAGCGAAAGGAGCGGCCGCTGGCAAGCATGTGCACCGCCTCCAACAGGGAGGTTTTCCCACTGCCGTTGCCACCGCAGAACAGGTTTACCGCCGGTGCCAACGGCAGATCCGCGGAAGCAATATTCCGGAAATTGCTCAATACCAGGCGGTTCAGGTTCGACACGGAAAACCTCCACCACCAGAAAACACCCCACAGCCGATACGAAAAAACCGCCAGCTCTGTGAACTGGCGGTTTCGCGGAAGTGGGCGAATGTACGGGGGTCCATCAATTCACTGTACCCGTCATAACGATCCGGAAATCAGAGACGCATGGGCATGATCACATACAGGGAATCGCCCTCTTCCGGCTGCTGCAACAGCGCGCTGCTGTTGGCGTCGCCGAGACCGATACGGATCTGCTCACTGTGGATCGCACCAGTCACATCCAGCAAATAACCCACATTAAAACCAATCTCCAGCGGGCTGCCGTGGTAGTCCACCATCAGCTGCTCCTCCGCCTCCTCCTGCTCGGGGTTGTTCGCCACAATCTGCAGCAGCCCGTCGGACAACTGCAGACGCACGCCGCGGTACTTTTCGTTGGAAAGAATTGCCGCGCGCTGGAACGCCTGGCGCAGCGCCATGCGGTCAGCAAATACCTCGTTGCCGGTACTGCGCGGCAGCACCCGCTCATAATCCGGGAACTTGCCGTCCACCAGCTTGGAAGTAAAGGTAAAGGGCCCACTGTGTACGCGGATATGATTGTTGCCGAGCACCACCTCAGCGCTGGCATCGGTATCTTCCAGCAGACGTGCCAGCTCCAGGACGCCCTTGCGCGGCACGATAGCCTGAATCGGTGCCTCCACATTCAGGCCCGGGGCATCGCGGTCGCAAAGTGCCAAGCGGTGGCCGTCGGTGGCCACTGCGCGCAGCTGCTGCGGACGGCACTCCAGCAACAGGCCGTTCAGGTAGTAGCGCACGTCCTGCTGGGCCATGGCGAAGCTGGTGGCCTCGATCAGGCGGCGGATTTCGCGCTGGGAGATGCTGAAGCGGCTCTGCGCGGAGGTCTCGTCCTGATTGGGGAAATCGCTCGCCGGCAGCGTGGACAGCTGGAAGCGGCTGCGGCCACTGCGCAGCACCAGGCGCTCGCCGTCGCGCTCGAACTTCAGTTCGGCGCCGTCCGGCAGGGAGCGACAGATATCCAACAGCTTGCGCGCGGGTACCGTGACTTCGCCTTCCATTTCTGCCGGCTCGTCCAGCGGCAACCGGCCAACGATCTCGACTTCCAGATCGGTACCGGTGAGCGACAGTTCCTGGCCCTGCAGCTGCAGCAGCACATTGGCCAGCACCGGCAGGGTCTGGCGCTTCTCTACTACACCGGCCACCAGCTGCAGCGGTTTCAACAGGGCATCACGGCTTACACTGAATTTCATATTTATTGCCTTGATCTCAATTTCGTTGTTCTGGTTTTCCCAAATCAGGTGGTCAGGGACCGGGTCAACAGGCGCACATCTTCGCGGATATCGCCGTCCGACTCCTGCAATTCGCGGATCTTCCTGCAGGCATGCAGCACTGTGGTGTGGTCGCGCCCGCCAAAGGCATCACCGATTTCCGGCAGGCTGTGGTTGGTCAGCTCTTTGGCCAGTGCCATCGCAACCTGGCGCGGGCGCGCCACGGAGCGGCTGCGGCGCTTGGAGAGCAGGTCCGCCACTTTGATCTTGTAATACTCCGCCACCACCCGCTGGATATTGTCGATGCTCACCAGGCGGTCCTGCAGTGCCAGCAGATCCTTCAACGCTTCGCGCACCAGAATATCGTCGATGGCGCGACCGGTGAACTGGGCGTTGGCAATTACCCGGCGCAGCGCGCCTTCGAGTTCGCGCACATTGGAGCGGATGCGCTGGGCAATAAAGAACGCGGAATCGTGGGGCAGATCCACCCCAACCTGCTCCGCCTTCTTCATCAGAATCGCCACTCGGGTCTCCAGTTCCGGCGGCTCTACGGCCACCGTGAGCCCCCAGCCAAAGCGCGACT
This sequence comes from Microbulbifer sp. SH-1, assembly GCF_011326135.1. Classification (NCBI taxonomy): domain Bacteria; kingdom Pseudomonadati; phylum Pseudomonadota; class Gammaproteobacteria; order Cellvibrionales; family Microbulbiferaceae; genus Microbulbifer; species Microbulbifer sp. SH-1. The sequence continues at coordinate 3,370,673 of NZ_CP046948.1, forward strand.
TGAGGCGCTCCTCTAGTCCGTCAATTTCCTTGGGATAGCGGTCGCAGGTAAGGATGATCTGTTGCCCCCCCTCCAACAGCGCGTTGAAGGTATGGAAAAACTCCTCCTGGGAGCGCTCCTTGCCGGCAAAGAACTGGATGTCGTCAATCAGCAGCGCGTCCACCGAGCGATAATAGCGCTTGAAGTCGCTGATGGCGTTCAGCTGCAGCGCCTTCACCATATCCGCCACAAAGCGCTCGGAGTGCAGATACACCACCTTGGCGTTGGGATTGCGATCCACCAGGGCGTTGCCCACGGCGTGCATCAAGTGCGTCTTGCCGAGCCCCACGCCGCCATAGATAAACAGTGGATTGTAAGCGCCACCGGGGTTATCGGCGATCTGCTGGGCCGCCGCCAGACCAAGCTGGTTGGATTTACCCTCCACGAACGAGGCGAAGGTAAATCCGCGATTGAGCGAGCTGCCATGCTTAATGGCGCCTTCAACTTCCACCTTGCGCTGTCCACCCGCTGCGGGCGGCGCCGGAGCCACGGGTTCACCACCCCCGTGAAGATCCGCCGGCAGCCTCTCCGCCGCGGTCAATGCTTCAACCCCCGCCTCTTCGGCGGCAAAACTATTGTGTGCCTCCGCCGGCATACGCGCGCCCCGTCGTGGGGACATTGAAGACGGCGCAGAATCCATCCTGGAGCCGTGAAAATGACCCGAGGAGAAACCTCTGCCACCGTCGCGTTCCCGATAGCCGCCGGGCTCCACACCACCACCAAAGGCGGGCACGGCGCTCTCCCCATTGACCGACGCAGCAGCCGCATAGCCGCCGCGGGAGGAGGTATAAGCCGGTTGTGCAGGTACAGTCTCGGACGCGGCAAAACTGCGCCGGAAACGCGAGGTACGACGATCCAACGACACCACTTCTACCTGAAGAGCACGGCCGGAATACTGCTGCGCCAGTTCGCGGATGCGGTCGAGAAACTTGTCACTCACCCAGTTGAGGATAAAACGGTTGGGCGCCACCAGGCGCAGCTCCCCCTCGGAACTGTCGTCGCTGACGCGCAGTGGCCGAATCCAGGTACTGAACTGCTGCGACGGCAGTTCATCCTGCAAACAAGCAGCGCACTGCCTCCAAACGGAATCAGACAAGAAACCCCCCAAAATATGGATCGAGATGCGACTGCGCCCGAAATAACCTGCAGCCTGAAACCAGGCTTGCCCTCGGGGAACCCACCTGCGGCCGCAGAACCAGCCCACGAAAGCCGGCGGGCAACACCTCAAAAGAAGGGCGACAGTATATCGGTTGCCCCCCGGGTTATCCACAAATAATCCGAAAAACCCACGGCAACAGAGTGGAGAAAGCCCAGCAATATCAATAGCTTGAACACAAATTGAACGATAAGACAACACATACCGAAAAATTTATCCACAGGTGATTGTGAATATCTTGGGGTCAAGCGGTGCACTCTCCAGAATACCCGAAGCAATACAATGGCTTGCGCAACAGAGCGCTGCATTCGCAACAGATCCGCGCAATTACCGCAACCATATATAAGGAAGGACGCGCCCCGATGTGTCTATTCCCGACACGTGTGTGCATGCGCGGATTTTCCCCAATGGAATACATCCTGTGCATTGCTTTGGCTGGCTTCTTTCTATACAATCCGCCGCCTTCGCAGCGCATAGCCCGCTTCGAAGTTGGCCCCGGGAAATGTCGAGCAATTCCCTAAGCCACGCCGCGACGAGGGGCTATAGCAGCCGCACAGAAACAGCCGTAAGCGGCCCAGATTTTAAAACCTCCAGGACCAGACTCCCGGACATAACTCCAGGTAGTAACAACATGAAACGTACATTTCAGCCCAGCAATCTGAAGCGCAAACGCACTCACGGTTTCCGTGCCCGTATGGCCACCAAGAATGGTCGCAAGGTACTGGCCCGTCGCCGCGCCAAAGGCCGCAAGGTTCTGTGCGCCTGAGTTTGCCGCTTCGCGAGCAACCTTACAGATCGCATCTGAATCATCATGCAGTGCCCACGCAGCGACTTCGCGTTTGCCAAGCCGCTGCGGCTGCTCAATGCGGCGCAGTATCGCGCCGTTTTTGATTCCGCACCTGTCCGTGCGGCGCAACCCCAGTTCCTGATCCTCGCCCGTCCCAACGATCTCGGCCACCCGCGGCTGGGTCTCGTCATTGCCAAAAAACACGTCCGCAACGCCACCGACCGCAATCGCATCAAGCGCATAGCCCGCGAGACTTTTCGCCTGCAGCAGCACCAGCTGTTTCCCCTGGATGCGGTGGTACTGGCGCGCGCCGGTGCCGGCGAGCTGGACAAGGACGCCCTGGCAAAGATCTTCAACAAACTGTGGCGCAAGCTGGATCAGCGCGCGCGCAATCCGCAGCCGGACCAGGGCACTCAAGCGCGGCCATCTCGCGCACCGCGCGGCAAGGGGCGCAAGCGCCCGGCGAAACAGGATGCCGGCACTCCAGCCCCGGCGCAGAAGCCCGTCCCGGATTCGGGGAGCAGCTCGTGACCTGGCTGGCAATCCGCCTGATCCATCTCTATCGGCTCGTCGCCAGTCCATGGGTCGGCAACCAGTGCCGTTTCTACCCCACCTGCTCGCACTATGCGGAAAAGGCATTTGAAACCCACGGATTCGGCAAAGGGGGTTATTTAACCCTGCGCCGCCTTATAAAATGCCACCCCTGGCATCCCGGCGGCCTGGATCACGTCCCTCCGGCGGCACCACCCTCAGAAACTTCGGCGGTACAACAAACACCGTCGCAACAAGGCTAACGAAATAATGGATTGGCAACGCTATACTCTGGTCGGCGGCATCGCCGCAGTCCTCCTGGCACTCGTTTACCAGTGGAACGCTTTCAAAGAGCAGCACACCCCTGCTCTCGATCAGAAAACGGTGGTGCACCACCAGGCCGGAGACGCCGCCCCGCTGCCGGGCCAACCAGCCGGTGACAGCGGTGAGCTGCCGGAGGAAGGCGCAGTCCCGGAAGTGGGCGCCAGCGCACAGCCGAAGCTGATTACCGTCAACACAGATACCCTGAGCCTGCTGATTGACCCCAACGGGGGCGATATCGTCAAGGTTGCTCTGCGCAAGTACTACGAGAAAATCAACACACCGGACCGTCCGCTGATCCTGTTGAACCAGACCCGCAGCCACACGTACATTTCCAAAAGCGGCCTGGTAGGCGGCCAGGGCAACTGCTCTGCGGGTCGCCCGCTGTTTGAAAGCGACGCTAATGAGTACGCTCTGCAGGAAGGTAAAGACACCCTGACCGTGGATCTGAAGCAAACCCAGGGCGGTATCGGCTTTACCAAGCGCTTTACCTTCACCCGCGGAAACTACCTGATCAACGTGTCCTACCTGGTGGACAACGGCCGCAACAAGCCGCTACTGGCCGGTATCTGTGGCGAAATCATCCGCGACAGCCTGGAACCACCGGTGGATGTGGGTATCGGTGTATCCCCCTTCCTGGGCGCGGCGCTGCACACCAGCGAAGAAAATTATTTCAAACAGGACTTTGAAGACATCGCCAAGAATCCCACCACTGAAAGCATTCAGGGCGGCTGGGTAGCCATGGTGCAGCACTACTTCCTGAGTGCCTGGATTCCGAATCAGGAAGAGCGCAACACCTTCAACCTTCGCCCCATCGGCAACGGCCTTTACAGCTTGGGGTTCACCAGCCCGCAGCTGCGTATTGAGCCCGGCCAGCAAGGGGCGATTGAAGCCTCATTCTATGTGGGGCCGAAAGATGTGTTTACCCTGGAGAAAATCTCCCCCTACCTGGATCTGACGGTGGACTATGGCTGGCTGTGGTGGCTGGCGAAACCGATGTTCCGGGTGCTGAACTGGATCCACGAACACATTGTGGAGAACTGGGGCTGGTCTATCATCCTGCTCACGGTGTTCATTAAGGCGCTGCTGTTCCCGCTGTCTGCGGCTGGCCTGCGCTCTATGGCGCGTATGCGCAAGTTCGCGCCGCAAATGAAGAAGCTGCAGGAGCAGTACAAGGACAACCGCCAGAAGCTGGCGGAAGAGACCATGAAGCTGTACCGCCGGGAGAAGATCAATCCGGTCGGTGGCTGTCTGCCCATCCTGCTGCAGATGCCGGTGTTTATCGGCCTGTACTGGATGCTGATGGAAACGGTTGAGCTGCGCCACGCACCCTGGATTCTGTGGATCCACGACCTGTCGGTGAAGGACCCCTACTTTATCCTGCCGGTGGTTATGGGGGCGACCATGTGGTTGATGCAGAAACTGAGCCCGCAACCCACCGATCCGACCCAGGCGCGAATCATGCAGCTGATGCCGGTGATGATGACGTTCTTCTTCCTGTGGTTCCCGGCCGGCCTGGTGCTGTACTGGATTGCGAACAACCTGATCTCGATCGCCCAGACCTGGTTTATCAACCGGCAGGTTGAGGCGGCGGGCAAGTAAGGGGGGTTGAACCCGGTGCCGGGCGGCAAAGAACCGGGTGCACGGTTTTGAAACCGCTGTGAATACATCCGTGTACGCTGCGTCGCAAACATTCCTGTTTGCGACGCTTTCAAAACCGTGCACCCGCCACTTCGCCTTCGCATCAACCTTTAGAACTTCGCATCATTCAGGGCCGCACATCGCGGCCCTTCGTCCATCTGACAATTGGATAAACTCAGAACATGTCCCAGCAAAGTCTCAACAAAGACACCATTGCCGCCGTCGCCACCCCACCCGGCCGCGGAGGGATTGGCGTGATTCGGCTATCCGGTCCGAGGGCGCGGGAAATCGGTGAGCGGCTGGCCGGCAAGACGTTCAAACCGCGCTTTGCCCACTACTGCGATTTCACTCACGACGAGCAGTTGCTGGATCAGGGGTTGGCGCTGTTTTTTCCCGGTCCGAACTCGTTTACCGGCGAAGACGTGGTAGAGCTGCAGGGGCACGGTGGTCCGGTAATTCTGGATACCCTGCTGTCGGCGCTGCTGAAAATGGGGGCACGCCAGGCGCGACCGGGGGAGTTTTCCGAGCGGGCTTTTCTCAACGACAAGCTGGATCTGGCGCAGGCGGAAGCCATCGCGGACCTGATCGACGCCGGGAGCGCTCAGGCGGCGCAGAATGCGCTGCGCTCGCTGCAAGGGGTTTTCTCCCAAAAAATCGAAGATTTAGCCGAAAAACTAACGCATTTGCGTATCTATGTCGAAGCGTCGATTGATTTTCCGGAAGAAGAAATCGACTTTCTTGCCGATGGCCGGGTTGCCGCAGATATCGAGGCGCTGCTGGCACAACTGGACGCGGTTGAGGCGCAGGCGCGCCAGGGAACCATCATGCGCGAGGGGATGCAGGTGGCAATTGCCGGCAAGCCGAACGCGGGCAAGTCCAGCCTGCTGAATGCGCTGGCCGGCAAGGACACCGCGATCGTCACCGACATCGCCGGCACCACTCGCGATGTACTGCGGGAGCACATCCATATTGACGGTATGCCGTTGCACATTGCCGACACCGCGGGTCTGCGCGAATCGCCGGATCAGGTAGAGCAGATCGGCATGCAGCGCGCCTGGGAGGAAATCCGCAGAGCAGATCGGGTGCTGCTGGTGGTGGATGCGGCAGAACTGCACAGCCTGGACCCGGACGCCGCCTGGCCGGAGTTCACCCGCCAGCTGCCGGACCCGGAAAAGCTCACCCTGGTGGCCAACAAGATCGACCTCACCGAATACACGCCGGGGCTGCAGGCGCACAGTGACGGGGTGCCCGTGGTGGCCATCAGCGCCAAGACGTCCGCGGGTATCGAGGCATTGCAGCAGCACCTGAAGCAATGCATGGGGTATCGCGCCGGTAATGAAGGGACGTTCAGCGCGCGCCGCCGCCATCTGGACGCTCTGGCGCGCGCGCGCGCTTTCATCGTGCAGGGGGAAGCACAGCTGCGCGCGAGTGGTGCCGGCGAACTGCTGGCCGAAGACCTGCGACAGGCCCAGCAGGCGCTGGGGGAAATCACCGGGGCTATGACCGCGGATGAGCTGTTGGGCAAAATCTTTGGCAGCTTTTGCATCGGTAAGTAATTCCAGCGAAAACGCGCGGCCGCACGGCACTACGCCGCGATTTTTCGATCCCGCGCGGACATGGCGCCGAAGATCGCCATCAGCAGGGTAACTCCCACCCCCGCCAACAGTGGCAGATCCCAACCCTCCCCCCACTCGTGCAGGCTCCCCCACAACGCGGGTCCACACGCCGCGAGCAGGTAGCCGAGAAACTGCGCCATGCCGGAAAGCGCCGCCGCCTGCACCGGGCTGTGGGTTCGAAATGCCATGAACATGATTGCCAGCAGAAAGCAGCCGGTGGAGCCGAAGCCAAACAGTGCAACCCACGCCACCGCCCATGCCGGAAACAAGATCAACCCCAGCAGCGACGCCCCCATGAACAGCGCCATGACCACCGCCACCGGCTTCTGATTGCGAACGCGCGCCATCAGCGGTCCCAAAAACAACCCGGGCAACGCCGAGGCCAATTGCATCTCGCCGTGCAGGGTGCCGGCCACCGCCGCAGAAAATCCCGCATCGCCGAGAATTTCCGGCAGCCAGCTCGCCATGGAATAGAACATCAATGAGTTGAAACCGAGGTACAGGGTGATCTGCCACGCCAGTGGTGAACACCACAGGCGTCCGCCGCTGCGCTCCGCGGGTCCGCTGGCGGTGGCGGATGGCGCGCGCAATCTCCAAATGGCAAGCGCACACAGCGGAAACAGTACTACGGCTGCGAGCCCGACCTGCCAGCCGAACTGGAGCGACAGCGGCACCACGGATACCGACACCAACGCCCCCACCACGCTCATCGCAATGCCGCTGAGGCTGGTCGCAGGCGCCACACGCGCCGGAAAATCCGCTTTGATCAGGCTGGGCAGAAGCACATTGCCAACCGCGATGCCGATACCGATCACCCCGGTTCCCAAAAACAACAAGGAAATACTGCCCGCGGAGCGCAGCAGAATACCGCAGGCAATCACCAGCAGAGCAACGGAAATGACGCTGTTGAGGCCCCAGCGGCGCGCCAGTTTTGCGGCAAACAGAGATCCCAGGCTGAACATCAGCAGCGGCAGTGTGACCAACAGCCCGGCGGTAGACGATCTCAGCCCCAGATCCGACTGCAGCATCCCCAGCACCGGTCCCACACCGGTTACCGGTGCCCTAAGGCACCCCGCCATTAGAAACAGAGCGGTAAACAGAACCCAGCTTCTGGTTTGCGGCACACCGCCATTGACTGTCGACATCGCTTGTCCCCGGCAGATCGCTGAGACGGACTGTGGCACCACGCCAGCTCCGACACAAACAAAAGAAAGGCAATAAAGTCACAAAATGCCATTGGGCGCGCATTCTACCCGCTGCGCCGGCAAACTCTAACCACCCAGAAAGTAGCCCTTGCCGCCCGGCGAACAGGTCAGGTACCGCACAGCTCCAGATAAACGGCCACAGGACTCCCCCATCAAGCACACAAGAGTTGCGCACATTCACGCACAGGGTTATCCACATCTCAGGTTGGCTAACATCACTCCCACAGCAAATTACCCCAGCAATTCACAGAATCATGCACAGGGAGATCTGGAATCGTGGGCAAAACGATGGCCTGTGGACCAATGACGGGAAAACTGGCGGGTAAACTGCAGGAGAAAAAGGGGATAACTCTGGCTGCGGCGACAGGGGGCGAAAGTTATCCCGTCCGTCCACAGCGCCCTACCGCACTTGCCCCTGTGTAAAAGCAGGGGTTCAGGCCCTGCTTATCATCGACGCAAGTGATTGAAAAATATAATTTTTTTATACTTATACCGAAAAAGCCTGCCTCTAATAACAACATCAAATACAAAACATACATATACATAGGTATGTATAAGTTAATTCATTAGTAAGAGAAGAAAGACGAAAAGCGAAATTTTGCGGTGCCGCTTTTTTGCACAGCACAAGGTGCCTATAATGTGCGCCCGGATTTTCAAGTGACTGGGTATCCCGAGGACTAGCGTTTGATGCTGGCCACTCCGTCACACGGCAACCGATTACCTTGTACCAGGTGAACCACTCTGGTCTCACAGCGGAATTTTTCAGAGCGTAGCGTATGGAATACCCCACACAATATGACGTGATCGTGATTGGCGGCGGGCACGCCGGCACCGAGGCGTGTCTGGCGGCGGCGCGCATGGGGAGCCGTACCCTGCTGTTGACCCACAACATCGAGACGCTCGGGCAGATGTCGTGCAATCCGGCCATTGGCGGTATTGGCAAGAGTCACCTGGTGAAGGAAGTGGATGCCCTCGGCGGCGCCATGGCCACGGCCACCGATCTCGGCGGTATCCAGTTCCGGGTGCTGAATGCCCGCAAAGGCCCCGCGGTGCGCGCCACCCGCGCCCAGGCCGACCGCGCCCTGTACAAGGCGGCGATCCGCAACATTCTCGAGAACCAGCCCAACCTGGATATCTTCCAGCAGGCCGCGGACGACCTGATTGTCGAAAATGACCGCGTATCCGGTGTGGTGACCAACGCCGGCATTCGCTTCCGCGGCAAGACCGTGGTGATCACCGCGGGCACCTTTCTCGGCGGCCGCATTCATATCGGCCTGGAAAACCACTCCGGCGGTCGCGCTGGCGATCCCCCTTCCGTTGCCCTCGCCCAGCGCCTGCGCGCGCTGCCCTTCCGCGTGGAGCGCCTGAAGACCGGTACCCCGCCGCGCATCGACGCGCGCTCGGTGGACTTCTCCGGCCTCGAGGAGCAGTGGGGCGACGAGCCGATTCCGGTGATGTCTTACCTTGGCAGCCGCGCCCAGCACCCGCGTCAAGTGTGTTGCTGGATCACCCACACCAACGAATCCACCCACGACATCATTCGCGGCGGCCTCGACCGCTCACCGATGTACTCCGGGGTGATCGAGGGCATCGGTCCGCGCTACTGCCCGTCCATCGAGGACAAGGTGCACCGCTTCGCGGACAAGAACAGCCATCAGATCTTTATCGAGCCAGAAGGGCTCAGCACCCACGAGCTCTACCCCAACGGCATCTCCACCAGCCTGCCGTTCGACGTGCAGATGAATCTGGTGCGCTCCATCAAGGGGTTCGAAAACGCCCATATCACCCGTCCGGGCTACGCCATCGAGTACGATTTCTTCGACCCGAGGGATCTGCTGCCGTCCCTGGAAACCAAATTCATTGCCGGGCTGTTTTTCGCCGGCCAGATCAACGGCACCACCGGTTACGAGGAGGCCGCGGCCCAGGGGTTGCTGGCGGGTGCCAACGCCGCGCTCAAGGCGCAGGACAAAGACGCCTGGTCGCCCCGCCGCGACGAGGCCTACCTGGGCGTGCTGGTGGATGACCTGATCACCAGTGGCACCAAGGAGCCCTACCGCATGTTTACCAGCCGCGCGGAATACCGCCTGCTGCTGCGGGAAGACAATGCGGACCTGCGCCTGACTGAAAAGGGCCGCGAGCTGGGCCTGGTGGACGACGTGCGCTGGGCGGCTTTCAGCGAGAAGCGCGAGTCCATTGAGCGCGAAACCCAGCGGTTGAAAGACACCTGGGTGCAGCCCGGCACCGATGCCGCCAAGATCGTGGAGCAGAAATTGCCGCAGGCGCTGGCGCGCGAGTACAGCCTGATGGACCTGTTGAAACGCCCAGAGCTGGAATACCAGGATGTGGCGAACCTCAAGGGCGAACCCGTCAGCGACGAACAGGTTGCCGAGCAGGTGGAAATTTCCGCCAAATACGCCGGTTACATCGACCGTCAGCGCGACGAAATCGAACGCCTGCAGGCCTACGAAGACACTCCCCTGCCGGTCGATTTCGACTACGCAGCGGTTTCCGGGCTCTCCAACGAGGTGATCCAGAAACTGTCCGACGCGCGCCCGGATACCCTGGCCCGCGCCGGCCGCGTACCAGGGGTGACCCCCGCGGCGGTATCTCTGTTGCTGATTCAGCTGAAAAAGCGCGGATTGCTGACTCGCAAGAAGGCAGTCTGAGCCAGCGGCAGACCACTGAAATTTGAACTGAAGGCTCAGATGCCGGTAATGGTTTCCGAGACCTTCCGCGAGAGGGACCTCGCGGAAGAGCCCCCATGGATGGGTTCACGGCGTGTCTCGGAAACCATTACCGGCAGCTGGGCCGCCACAGAAGCAACTACGAAGCCGGACCACCGGGCTTGGGAAACACAAAACCCAATGGAACATTTCCGCCCCCGCCTGAACCAAGCCGCCGAACAGCTAGGCCTGAATCTGACGAAGGAACAGCAGGACAGACTGCTGGACTACCTGGACCTGTTCGCGCGCTGGAATGCCGCCTACAACCTCTCGGCCGTGCGCGACCCGGCGGAGATGCTGGAGCGCCACATCATCGACAGCCTGAGTGTGGTGAACCTCTGCGGCACCAGCGCCGACGACCAGTCCCCGCTGATCGACGTCGGTTCCGGTGGGGGTCTGCCGGGTATTCCGCTGGCCATCGTGCACCCGCTGCGACCGATCAGCCTGCTGGACAGCAACGGCAAAAAATCCCGCTTCCAGTTCCAGGTGGCCAGCCAGCTGAAGCTCGCCAACGTCAATGTCGTCAACCAGCGTGTCGAGGACTACCGGCCCGAACAGCGCTATGCCGGTGTCGTCTCCCGCGCCTTTGCCTCTCTGCAGGACATGATTGCTGGAAGTGAGCATTTACTTGCTCCCGGTGGCAGGTTCTATGCGATGAAAGGCAAGATCCCGGAAGATGAGTTGAGTGCATTGCCAAAAGAGATTAAGGTCGACCAACTGCACACCCTGCATGTGCCGGGCTGCGTTGCAGAGCGCCACCTGATCGTCCTCTGCCGCGCGGAGTGAGCCGGCCGACACCGGCGGGAATTCCCGGAATGCACCGCCGGGCGCCATCGAAACAGAATGTGAATTCAATACCAGCGCAACGGCGGATATTCGCCAGTGCGCTTAGCTGCCGCGTCTTCCGGTGCCCCCGGCCTAGCGGCGAGCCCGGACGGGCAGAGAACACTGCGCCGGCGGGAATAACAGGACCTGAACCTTGAGCAAGATTTTTGCGGTAGCGAACCAGAAAGGCGGTGTTGGCAAAACCACCACCTGCGTCAACCTCTCGGCCTCCCTTGTCGCCAACAAGCGGCGGGTGCTGCTGATCGACCTCGATCCCCAGGGCAACGCCACCATGGGCAGCGGTGTCGACAAGAGCGACCTGCAGCTCTCCAGTTACGATGTGCTCGCCAGCCTGCTGCCGCCGCGCAAGGCCATAGTCCCCACGGCCAGCGGCTACGACCTGATGCCGGCGAACATCGACCTGACTGCCGCCGAGGTGGAACTGTTGGAAATGGACGGTCGCGAGTCCCGTCTGCGCCAGGCACTGGCAGAGATCAGCGACGACTACGACTACATCATCATCGACTGCCCGCCGTCCCTGAACATGCTCACGGTCAATGCCCTGTGCGCCGCCGGCGGTGTGCTGATCCCGATGCAGTGCGAGTACTACGCGCTGGAGGGCCTTTCGGCGCTGATCGACACCATTACCCAGATCCAGCGCGCCGCCAATCCCGACCTCAAGATCGAGGGTATCCTGCGCACCATGTACGACCCGCGCAACAGCCTCACCGGCGATGTGTCGGATCAGCTGAACGAATACTTCGGCGACCGCCTCTACCGCACCTGCATTCCCCGCAACGTGCGCCTGGCGGAGGCCCCGAGCTTTGGCAAGCCGGCGCTGGACTACGACCGCAGCTCCAAGGGCGCTATCGCCTACCTCGCCCTGGCCGGCGAGATCACCCGCCGCGAAAGTGCGGCCAAGCAAAACCATCACAGCCACGACAATCACAACAGTGGCCCCCGCCCGGTAGCGGAAGCGGTTTAAGACTGAGGTAAGAGACTTATGGCCGCTAAACGCAAAGGCCTCGGGAAAGGACTTTCCCACCTGATCAGCAACAACGTCAGCGAGGCCATTGCCGTCGCCACCGGCGAGCGCCAGGGCGATATCGTCGCGCGCGTGGACGGGGAGCTGAAAGAACTGCCGATTGAATTCCTGCAGCGCGGCCGCTACCAGCCGCGCCGCGACTTCCCGCAGGAATCCCTGCAGGAGCTGGCGGATTCGATCCGCGCCCAGGGCATCATGCAGCCGATCGTGGTACGCCCGATCGGTGAACACAAATACGAGATCATCGCCGGCGAGCGTCGCTGGCGCGCCGCGCAATTGGCGGAGCTGGACAAGGTCCCGGCGCTGATCCGCGATGTCTCCGACGAAGCCGCCATTGCCATGGCGCTGATCGAGAACATCCAGCGCGAAGACCTGAACCCGGTTGAAGAGGCCGTAGCGCTCAAACGGTTGCAGGACGAGTTCGAGCTCACCCAACAGCAGGTGGCGGAAGCGGTCGGCAAGTCCCGCACGGCGGTCACTAACCTTATGCGCCTGCTCACACTCACCGACGAAGTGCGGACCTTCCTCGAGCGCGGCGATATCGAGACCGGCCACGCCAAGGCCCTGTTGGGGCTGGCCGGCGATGAGCAGCGCGAGGCGGCGCGCACGGTGGTCGATCGCGGCCTGACCGTGCGCCAGACCGAAGCCCTGGTGCGTCATTTCCAGGAAAACGCTGGCAAGCCGAAAGCGAAAAAACCGGAAATCGATCCGAACATCCGCCGTCTCACGGAGCGACTTGCTGAGAAAATCGGGGTTCCGGTTTCCATCGACCACGGTGAAAAAGGGGCGGGGAAACTGGTGTTGAAGTACACCAGCCTCGACGAGCTGGACGGAATCCTCGCTCACCTCGGCTACAGCGAAGACTGAGTCGGACCGCTGGCAAGCGCTACGGCTGCAATGGTTTAGCAATAAACCTGTCGCTTGCCAGCAATGTCTTGCACCAAATTGAGGCGCCACTACGGCGCCTCAATTGTTATCGCTAGCAGAAAATCATCTTTGTAAGTATGTGCTCACTATCGCGATTTTCTGCAGTAAAAGACCGCGAACGCCACACCATCTGACGGGATTTGCCAGTTGAATCGGCGGCCCCGTTCCGACATAATTCGCACGCCCAAAATTTGGGCGGAGAACAAGATCCGGCCGGCCCAGAACCCGCCTATGCGTAATCCCCCGGTAGTCAAGATTTCGCTGATCCAGCTGTCTGTAGTATTGCTGGTTGCGCTCGCGCTCGAACTGACTCTGAGGCGAGTGGTCGCCCTCTCCGCTCTGCTCGGCGGCCTGCTTTGCGTGCTGCCGAACCTGTATTTTGGCCTGCGCGCATTCGAACTGCTGGGAAAAGGAAGTGATCTGCTGAGAGGTCGCCGCCAGCTGCGAGGGGCGCGCGCAAGCCAGCGCGCGGTAGCCAGCTTCTACCGCGCCGAAACCGGCAAGTTTGTGCTGACCCTGACGGGATTTGCGGCGGTGTTCGCCACCGTCAAACCGCTGAACCCCGCGGTGTTGTTTGTCAGCTACGGCTTGTGTGTGATTTTGCAATGGATTCTCGTGGCCCGGCTGCATGCAGCGAAGTAGCAGCAGGCCCAGGAACCCCGATAAAGAGTGACTGCGTCGAGATAAGGGCAAGTGTATTGATTGCCAGCGCAGGCAGGGATTCCCGAAAAAGTTTTTTATCTTAGAACGTGTTGAGGAACTATGGCTGCCGAACAAACCGCGACGGGTTATATCCAGCACCACCTGCAAAATCTTGCGTACGGTAAACTTCCCGCGGGCTACACCCGTACCGACGGGACCGTACTGACCGAATCCACCTGGACCATCGCCCACAGCAGCCAGGAAGCTGCGGATATGGGCTTCTGGGCGGTGCACCTGGATACCCTCGGGTGGTCCATTGCGCTCGGTCTCCTGTTTTGTTTCCTGTTTGCCCGCGCGGCCAAGAAAGCCACGGTCGGCGTGCCTTCTGGCTTCCAGAGCTTCGTTGAGCTGGTAACAGAGTTCATCGATAAGCTGGTGCGTGAAACCTTCCCCCACACCAACCGTATGGTCGCCCCGATGGCGCTGACCATTTTCGTGTGGGTATTCCTGATGAACCTGATGGACCTGATTCCGGTGGACTGGTTGCCGATGGCCGCGGCGAAGATGGCCGGTAACGATCACTTCTTCTTCAAGGTGGTACCCACCACCGACCTCAACGCCACCCTGGGGATGGCATTGGCGGTATTTGCCCTGATGATCTTTTTCAGCATCAAAGAAAAGGGAATTATTGGGTTTGTGAAAGAACTGACCCTGCACCCCTTCCACTCCGGCAAATGGTATGTGGATATTTTCCTGATCCCGTTCAACTTCCTGCTGGAAGCGGTATCCCTGATTGCCAAGCCGGTTTCCCTCGGTCTGCGTCTGTTCGGCAACCTCTACGCCGGTGAAATGATCTTTATCCTGATCGCCATTGTGTTTGGCGTAGGCGCTCTGGGCTTTATCGGTGCCGCACTGCTGCAGATGGGCTGGGCCATTTTCCACATCCTGGTGATCACCCTGCAGGCGTTTGTGTTCATGGTGCTGACCACTGTGTACATGGCCATGGCACATAACCGGGAAGAGGAGCACGAGCACGACCAGTAAGGTTGTGCCCGGCCCGTGGGGCAAAACGATTTCGTTGGTACTTTAACTTTTTCATTCACTTTCAACTTCAACAACTCTCAACTTACTTTTGGAGAAAACAATGGAAGCATTAGGTCTGGTATACGTAGCTGCTGCACTGCTGATCGGTCTGGGCGCACTGGGTACTGCTATCGGTTTCGGCACCCTGGGTGGCAAACTGCTGGAAGGTTCTGCACGTCAGCCGGAACAGGCCCCCGCTCTGCAGGGCAAAATGTTCCTGATGGCCGGTCTGCTCGACGCCGTTCCGATGATCGGTGTTGGTATCGCCATGTACCTGATTTTCGCGGTAGCTCCTGGTCTGGCTGGTTAATTCCCCGTTCCAATTGCCCTTTAACCCTTTTTTGAAAGAGCAAGAGGTGTCGGTGTGAATATCAACCTGACTCTGATCGGCCAGTCGATCACCTTTCTCGCCTTTGTGTGGTTCTGCTGGAAATTTGTCTGGCCGGCCCTGATAGGTGTTATGCAGGAGCGTGAGCAGAAAATTGCCACCGGCCTGCAGGAAGCCGAGCGTGCGGGTAAAGACCTGGAACTGGCCCAACGCAAAGCCGCCGAGCAACTGAAAGAAGCCAAAGCCCAGGCTGCCGAGATCCTGGATGGTGCCAACAAGCGCGCCAACCAGATCGTTGAGGAAGCCAAACAGGCTGCGCGCGCTGAGGGCGATCGCCTGAAAGCCGCTGCACAGGCTGAGATCGAACAGGAAGTCAACCGCGCGAAAGAACAGCTTCGCTCCCGTGTTGCCGCCCTGTCTGTTGCCGGTGCCGAGAAAATCCTTTCGGTCAACATCGATGCCAAAGTGCACGATGACATGATTGAGAAACTGGCAGCCGAGCTGTAAGCGAGGAACCCATGGCGGAACTCAGCACCCTGGCCCGGCCCTACGCGAAAGCGGCGTTTGTCCATGCGCAACAAGCCTCCGACCTGTCCGGTTGGAGCGCTGCGCTGGCAACCGCGGCCGCGGTCAGCCAGAACGAAAAGATCGGCGAACTGCTGGATGATCCCCAGCTGACCAGTGACGCGCGCGCGGAAAAATTCCTGGCGGTATGCGGCGACTTCAATGCGTCGCAGCAGAATTTCATCAAGCTGCTGGCGGAAAACCACCGCATGGCGCTGCTGCCGGAAATTTCCAACCTGTTCGAAGCCCTGAAAGCAGATGCGGAGTCCACTCTCGAAGTGGAAGTACTCTCCGCCCGCGCCCTCAGTGAAGAGCAGGCCCAGCGCCTCACCCAAGCTCTCAGCAAGAAGTTTTCCCGCGAGGTGCACCTGCACAGCGCGGTGGATGAAAACCTGCTGGGCGGCGCGATCATTCGCGCTGGCGACACGGTGATCGACGGTACCGTGCGCGGCCGACTGGCCAAACTCGCCGAGGCGATGAACTCCTAAATTACCTTCCCGGCAGGCGGCGCCCGCCGGGGATTCGAGGAACAGAGCATGCAGCAACTGAATCCCTCCGAGATCAGTGAAATCATCAAGAGCCGCATCGACAATCTCGATGTGAGCACCGAAGCCCAGAACGAGGGCACTATCGTTTCCGTATCCGACGGTATCATCCGCATCCACGGCCTGGCCGACGTGATGTACGGTGAGATGATCGAATTCGAGGGCGGCGTCACCGGTATGGCGCTGAACCTGGAGCGCGATTCCGTTGGTGCTGTTGTACTGGGTGACTACAAGTCCCTGGTGGAAGGCCAGAAGTGCCGTTGCACCGGCCGCATCCTGGAAGCGCCGGTCGGTCCGGAACTGCTGGGCCGCGTGGTGGACGCGCTGGGCAACCCGATCGACGGCAAAGGTCCGCTGAACAACAAGCTGACCGACGCGGTTGAGAAAGTGGCTCCCGGCGTAATCGCCCGTCAGTCCGTTGATCAGCCGGTGCAGACCGGTCTGAAAGCGATCGACACCATGATCCCGATTGGTCGCGGCCAGCGCGAGCTGATCATCGGCGACCGTCAGATCGGTAAGACCGCGGTTGCGATCGATGCGATCATCAACCAGAAAGGCACTGGCATTAAGTGTATCTACGTTGCCGTAGGCCAGAAGCAGTCTTCTATCGCCAACGTTGTACGCAAGCTGGAAGAGCACGGCGCTATGGACCACACCATTGTGGTTGCGGCCGGTGCTGCTGACCCGGCGGCGATGCAGTTCCTGGCGCCCTACGTCGGCTGCACCATGGGCGAGTACTTCCGCGACCGCGGTGAAGATGCCCTGATCATTTACGATGACCTGACCAAGCAGGCCTGGGCCTACCGTCAGATCTCCCTGCTGCTGAAGCGTCCTCCGGGCCGTGAAGCTTACCCCGGTGACGTTTTCTACTTGCACTCCCGTCTGCTGGAGCGCGCTGCGCGCGTTAACGCCGACTACGTAGAGAAGTTCACCAACGGCGAAGTGAAAGGCAAAACCGGCTCCCTGACCGCGCTGCCGATCATCGAAACCCAGGCGGGTGACGTTTCCGCATTCGTTCCGACCAACGTAATTTCCATTACCGACGGTCAGATCTTCCTGGAAACCGACCTGTTCAACGCCGGTGTCCGCCCCGCCATCAACCCGGGTATCTCCGTATCCCGCGTAGGTGGTGCCGCGCAGACCAAGATCATCAAGAAACTGTCCGGTGGTATCCGTACCGCTCTGGCCCAGTACCGCGAGCTCGCGGCCTTCTCCCAGTTCGCATCCGACCTGGACGAGGCCACCAAAGCCCAGTTGGACCACGGCCAGCGCGTAACCGAGCTGATGAAGCAGAAGCAGTACTCTCCGCTGTCCATCGGCGAGATGGCGGTTTCCGTTTACGCTGCCGACAAAGGTTTCCTGAAGAACGTGGAAGTCAACAAGGTACTGGACTTCGAATCCGCCCTGCACGCTTACATGAACAGCGAGCACGCAGAGCTGATGGCGCAAGTGAACAGCACCGGTAACTACAACGACGAAATCGACAGCGCCTTCAAGGCCGCGATCGAGAAGTTCGTCGCTACCGGTAGCTGGTAAATACCGCACGTAGGAGCCTGCCTGCAGGCGAACATTCGCGAGCAGGCTCGCTCCTACAGGAAACTTCCGGCAAAAGGTAACTGACTATGGCAGGCGGAAAAGAAGTACGCACAAAAATTGCCAGCATCAAGAGCACGCAGAAGATCACCTCGGCCATGGAAATGGTTGCGGCGAGCAAGATGCGCAAGGCTCAGGATCGCATGGCACTGGGGCGCCCTTACGCAAGCCGCATCCGCGCGGTGCTTGGCCATGTGGCCAATGCCTCGGCGGAATACCAGCATGTCTACCTGCAGGAGCGTGAAGTCAAGCGCGTGGGTTACATCCTGGTCTCCACCGACCGCGGTCTGTGTGGCGGCCTGAACATCAACGTGTTCAAGGCGGCCATCCGCGATATGCAGTCCTGGAGCAAACAGGGCGTCGGCGTAGACATCTGCGCGATCGGCAACAAGGCGGTCAGCTTTTTCAAAAACATCGGTGGCAACGTCGTCGCCGCCTTGCGGGATGTGGGCGATGCCCCAGAAGAAGCGCAGCTGCGCGGTCCCATCAAGGTGATGATCGACCGTCTCGCCGCCGGTGAAATCGACCGTCTCTATCTGGTGTCCAACGAATTCGTGAACACCATGACCCAGAAGCCGCAAATCCGACAACTGCTGCCGCTGCAGAAGGAAGAAGACGAGCAGCAACACCAGTGGGATTACCTGTACGAACCCGAAGCGGTCGAGCTGCTCGATGGCCTTCTGGTGAGCTACATCCGTTCCCAGGTGTACCAGGCGGTAGTAGAGAACAAGGCGTGTGAACAGGCTGCACGCATGATTGCGATGAAGAGCGCCACCGACAATGCCGGTGAGCTGATCGACGCACTGCAGCTGGTTTACAACAAGGCCCGCCAGGCAGCGATTACCCAGGAGCTGTCTGAAATTGTTGGCGGCGCCGCGGCGGTCTGAGGCGGCCGAGTAAAGATTTGAAATTTGAGGATCGGGAAATGAGTAACGGGCAAATTGTGCAAGTTATCGGCGCGGTCATCGACGTGGAATTCCCGCGTAATGCCGTACCGAACGTATACGATGCACTCGTGTGTGAGGAAAAGAACCTCACCATGGAAGTGCAGCAACAGCTGGGCGATGGCGTGGTTCGCGCGATTGCCATGGGTTCTTCCGAAGGTGTGCGCCGCGGTCTCGCGGTAACCAACACCGGCGCTCCGGTTTCCGTACCGGTGGGCACAGAGACCCTGGGTCGTATCATGGACGTACTGGGCAACCCCATCGACGAGTGTGGCCCCATCGGTGAAAAAGAGCGCGCCTCCATTCACCGCGCTGCGCCAACCTATGAAGATCAGGCAAGCTCCACCGAGCTGCTGGAGACCGGCATCAAGGTAATCGACCTGGTATGTCCGTTCGCCAAGGGCGGTAAAGTGGGCCTGTTCGGTGGTGCCGGTGTAGGTAAAACCGTAAACATGATGGAGCTCATCAACAACATCGCCACCGAGCACAGCGGTCTGTCCGTGTTCGCGGGTGTGGGTGAGCGTACCCGTGAAGGTAACGACTTTTACCACGAGATGCAGGAAGCCGGCGTTGTAAACGTCGAAGAGTTCTCCAAGTCCAAGGTAGCGATGGTCTACGGCCAGATGAACGAGCCGCCCGGCAACCGTCTGCGCGTGGCCCTGACCGGTCTGACCATGGCGGAAAAATTCCGTGATGAAGGCCGTGACGTACTGCTGTTCGTCGACAACATCTACCGTTACACCCTGGCCGGTACCGAAGTATCCGCACTGCTCGGCCGTATGCCGTCTGCGGTAGGTTACCAGCCGACCCTGGCGGAAGAGATGGGCGTTCTGCAGGAGCGTATTACCTCCACCAAGACCGGCTCCATCACCTCCATCCAGGCGGTATACGTACCGGCGGATGACTTGACCGACCCGTCCCCCGCGACCACCTTCGCGCACCTGGACTCCACCGTAGTACTGAGCCGCGACATCGCCGCCAAGGGTATCTACCCGGCTGTTGACCCGCTCGACTCCACCTCCCGCCAGCTGGATCCGCTGGTGATCGGTCAGGAGCACTACGAGACCGCCCGCGGCGTACAGTCTGTTCTGCAGCGCTACAAAGAGCTGAAGGACATCATCGCGATTCTGGGTATGGACGAACTGTCTGAGGAAGACAAGCAGATCGTAGCGCGCGCGCGTAAGATCGAGCGTTTCCTGTCCCAGCCGTTCCACGTAGCCGAAGTATTTACCGGCGCACCGGGCAAATACGTGTCCCTGAAAGAAACCATCCGCGGTTTCCAGGGCATCCTGAATGGCGACTACGACCACATGCCGGAACAGGCCTTCTACATGGTCGGCACCATCGACGAAGCCGTCGAGAAAGCCAACAAGAAGTAAGGCCGAGTGGGTGTGAGTCTCTTTTTATAGAGGCTCCCAATGGTACTACTGAAAATCGTAGCGAGCGGCTGACTGGTGGTGGCCGCCGGAGCGCAGGCAGCGGAGTGTATATGAATACATGAGCTGTCGAGCACCGCCGGACGCCGCCAGGCAGCCGCGTAGTAGATTTGCGGTGGTACCATCACAAACAGCTGAATGTGAGGTAGCCTTATGGCTATGACTGTACATTGCGACATTGTTAGCGCAGAGGAATCCCTCTTCTCCGGACTGGTGAAGATGGTGGTTGTGAGCGGCGTAGAGGGTGAGATAGGTATTACCTATGGCCACGCTCCCCTGCTTACTGCCCTCAAGCCGGGCCCGGTCCGCATCATCAAAGATGGCGGCGAGGAAGAGGTTTACTTCCTGAGCGGTGGTTATGTCGAAATCCAGCCGAACGTGGTGACTGTTCTCGCCGATACCGCCGAGCGCGAAATCGACGAGGAAGCGGCACGCAAGGCGCGCGAAGAGGCGGAACACGCCCTGCGCAGCGCCCCGGCGGACATCGACTATGCCCGCGTTTCCGCGCAACTGGCCGAAGCCGAAGCGCGCCTGCGCACCATGCAGGCAATCCGCAAGGCCGCCGGCAAGTAAGTTCCTACTCTCCCGTAGGAGCCTGCTTGCAGGCGAACCAAAAAAAAGCAGCTTCGGCTGCTTTTTTTGTGCTCGAAATTCAACTTTTTTCTACCCGCGCCATCATACTTTCGTCAACCGCAGCGAATACGATGAAGACTATGAAAAAGGTGACAAACCACAATGGCGAGCCCCGTATAGGGCTGGCCCTCGGCAGTGGCGCCGCCAAGGGCTTCGCGCATATCGGCGTGTTGAAAGAGCTGGAAGAAATGGGTATCCGCCCCCAGGTCATCGCCGGCACCTCCATGGGCGCGTTTGTGGGCGCCGCCTATTCCGGCGGCTGTCTGGAAAAGCTGGAAGACTGGGTGCGCATGCTGGACAACTGGCGGGTGTTTTCCCTACTGGATATCAACTGGACCCTGAGTGGCGGCGTTATCGGCGGCATCAAACCCTTTCGCGCATTTTTCGAGGGCTTCGACTACGAGAATATCGAAGACCTCCCGCTACCTTTCACCGCCGTCGCCACCGACCTCCATAGTGGCCAGGAAATCTGGCTGCAGGAGGGCAACCTGCAGGACGCCGTGAGCGCCTCCTGCTCGATTCCCGGCCTGCTCTCGCCAAAGTCGCTTGACGGACGCTGGCTGGTGGACGGCGCGGTGGTGAATCCGGTGCCGGTGGACGTGTGCCGCGCCATGGGCGCCACGGTGGTGATCGCAGTGGATGTCACCGAAGACGGTCGCCCGCTGATGGAGCGCGAGCACGGCGAGGTAAAACGTGTCGTCAGCCGGCGTTCATCCGCTGCGCAACAGGCCGAACTGGCCCGGGAAAGCGAAGACATTGCCGAAGTGGAGCGCGACACCGTATCCGACGAGTCGGCGAAACAGGATGTGGAAGAGAAACCCCTCGCTATTTCCAGCTTCTCGCGGCTGGTGGAGCAAGGCAAGGAGCAGCTGAACCAGATCCGCCACCGGCGCGACCAAAAAATCCCTCCGCCGGGCATGTTCGACACCATGCGCAAGGCAATGGAAGTGCTGGAGCGCCGCCACAAGCGCACACGTATGATGGGATCACCGCCGGATGTGCTGATCATGCCGAAAGTGGGCGCTATCAGCGGTACCGAGTATGCCCGCGCCTCGGAAGCGATTGAGGCCGGTCAGGTGGAAACCCGGCGGCTGCGCACCTGGATTGAAGATATGGTGGCGAAAGCGTGAAACCGACAGGCGCTCTGGTACTGCTGCTGTGCGGCCTACTCACCGGCATCATCTCTCCTGGTGTGCGAGCGGCGGAGTGGTACGAATACCAGTCGGAAAATTTCACCGTTTACTCCGACGTACCCGAGCGCCGGGTCAATACCCTGATGCGGGACCTCGAACGCTTCCGCCGCGCCGCGCTTTACTTTACCGGCCAGGAGGAAATCCCGGAAAACAACAACCTGCGGGTATTCCACTTCCGCGATTCCGATGAATTCGAGCAGTTTACCGGCGACCGAAAAATCGCCGGCCTCTACCGCGAAACCTGGGAGGGACCGATCATTTTCTCCCGAGACGGCGATCACGGTATTTCCGGCTCCGGGCTGATTTTTCACGAATACGTGCATCACTTGATGCGCGAGCGCAGCGGCATGACCTACCCGCGCTGGTATTCCGAGGGATTCGCGGAACTGCTGGCGAGCGCGGAATTGCGCAATAAAGAAGTCGTGATAGGCGGCCTGCCGGAGTGGCGTCTCAGTGCCTGGGCCGACGACGACCCGCTCACCATCGAGCAGCTGCTGGCACCACCGCCGCTCGCCGCACAGAACGGCAAAGACAACAGCCGCTACTGGAACAACTACTGGAACAACTACTACGCCAGCGCCTGGCTTCTCACCCACTATTTACAGCTCGGCCACAACGCCGGCCACCCGGATTACCGCGCCGCCACTGCAGCGTATCTGCAGGCAGTTGCCGCCGGTGACAATTCATTTGAAATTTTCGCGGAACACTTCGGCAAATCTGTTGAGGAAATCCAGCGGGAAATGCTCGCCTACATGCGCGACGACATTCAGCGCCACAAGCTGGATATTCCCGCTTACCAGTACTCTATTCCCCGCCGCGCCCTCACGGAAAACGAACGCCTGTATCTACTGGCAGACGAGGCTGTGGATTTCGACAAACCGAAACTTGCCATCAACTATTTGAAGCGGAGTGAACAGCAGGGTCTCGGCTGGCAGGAAAATCTCACCGCCATGGCGACGATCGAAGCCCGCGACAAAAACTACAAGCCCGGCGAAAAAGTGCTGAAAGAAATCGGCGAGCACGGCCAGGTCAGCCACCTCACCGCCGCCAACCTCGCCCAGTACTACCTGCTGCGCCTGCAGGCACTTTCGCTCACCCGCGAGTGGAACGAGGAGTATTACGAGCAGGCGATAAAGTACGGAAAAATCGCCGTGCAGATGGGCCCGGATTACCTACCCGGCTACCGCACCCTGTGGACCGCCTATCAACTGAAAGGAAAAAGCGAAGAGGCACTGCAGATCATGCAGGCAGCCTATCAGCAGGAACCCAATCACCTGAACCTGAATGCCGCCATTGGCTTTTATCTGGCGCATTTGGGCAAGCACGCGCTGGCGCGCGAATATCTCGAGCGAGTGGTGGCCTGGAGTCATTCCGATCAGCTGCGCTCCAGTGCGCAGGCGTTGTTGGACAGAAACCAATAGCTGTAGCGGGCACCTCTGACAAGCGTCATTCCCGCGACTCGCTAGAGCAGCGAAGCTCACGCGGGAATCCAGAAACTCCGCGGAGCTGGACCCCCGCGTGAGCTTCGCTGCTCTAGCGAGTCGCGGGGGTGACGAGGAAAACACTTCTTAGGTTCCACAGATGCAAAAAACGCGGCGATGCTTTTTGAGCACCGCTGCGCTTTGCTCCAACTAATCGTAAAAATCAGTGCACCCAGTGGTGACGCTCCTGCTTTTCCTGGATCGCTTCCGCGGTCGGCGTCGGCATGGCGCTTACCGGCAAACGCTCGTGGAAGAATGCCAGCCGTTCATCGCCATCCACCTCGTTCATCGTCGCCGCGTCGAACACCTTGCCGTTGATCACGGTGTACTTGATGTTCTCCGACAGGCGCAGGTTCTCCAGCGGATTGCCGTCCACCACAATAATGTCTGCCAGTTTGCCCGCTTCCAGGCTGCCCAGGTCCTTGTCCATCCCCAGGTAGCGCGCACCATCGATGGTGCCGGCGCGGAACGCCTCCCACGGAGTAAAACCGCCCTGCTCCATCATCCACAGCTCCCAGTGCGCACCGAGCCCCTCGCGCTGGCCGTGAGCACCGATATGTACAGTGACGCCCTTGTCGCGCAGCTGCTTGGCGTGTTGCGCCACATTGAAATGGTTGTAGTGGTGGTCCGGCGCGCGCTCGCGCCGGATGGAGCGCGGGTTGACGATAAAGTCCGGGGTGAAGCGGGTCAGACGCTCGTTCTTCCACACCTCGGTGTGGTCGTACCAGTAGTACTCGCCGGTGAGGCCGCCGTAGGCCACCACAAACGTCGGGGTGTAACCCACCTGAGTCTGGCTCCACAGCTGCTCCACGTCCGAATAGACATTGGCGATTGGCAGAGAGTGCTCCACGCCGGTGTGACCATCCACAATCATGTTCATGTTGTGCTGGTACTTACCGCCGCCCTCCGGTACCACCATCAAGCCGAGCTTGCGGCCCGCCTCCAGCACCTGCTGGCGCTGCTCCCTTCTCGGCTGGTTGTAGCTCTTCACCGAGATAGCGCCCATTTCCTTCAGTCGGCTCACATGGAACTCGGCATCTTCCAGGCTGTTGATCTTGGCCTTGTAGCCGGGACCCTTGGCGCCGTAAAGGATGGTGCCGGTGGAGAAGATACGCGGGCCGTTGATGATGCCGGCCTTCTGCAGTTCCGCCGCGGAGAAAATCTCACTGCTGTCGTTGGAGGGGTCGTGAATGGTGGTCACACCGAACGCCAGGCTGGAATACAGGTTCCAGTTCTGCTGTGGAATGATCTCCTCGCGGCCCTGGGCGCCGTGGGCGTGGGCATCGATCAGGCCCGGCAGCACGGTCTTGCCGGTGACGTCGATACGCTGGGTTCCCACCGGTATTTCCACCTCGCTGGCGGCGCCCACGGCGACGATGCGGTTGCCGCGGAACAGCACCACACCGTTCTCGATGACTTCTTGCGCCTTCTCGGCGTCGCGCATGGTCACCAGGGTGCCGCCGGTCAGCGCCACCAGTTTGTCGCTGTTGGCGAAAGACTGTTTGAAGCTGAGGTCGATACCCTCGCTCACCGGCTCCGGCAGCTGCTCCGGTGCACCGGCGACGAAGTCGAACGCGTCTTTCAACTGGCGCTGGTACAGCTTGGGTCCGTGGGCCCAGCCCAGGGTCTGGCTGTCGGCGGACCAGTGCAGGTTCTCGCCGGCGCGTGCGGACACCTGGGTGACCTTCACTGCGGTGGCGTTGGGGCCGATGGATTCGGATTTGCCGGTATGCATGAACGGCGCCGCATAGGCCTTGAAGTCCTGGGTGAACGCCACCCAGCGGCCGTCCGGAGACAGGCGGAAGGAAGTGATCTCGGCGCCATGCAAGTGCTCGCGCTCGTCCTTGCCGTTGGCGTCCACGCTCTTGAACACGCGCTTGCCGCCATCGCCGTAGACGTACTCGGAGAAATAGATGCGCTTGCCGTCGGCACCGAAGTGCGGCTCGTAGCCGGACTTGGCGATGCGGCGCTGCCAGTCCCCACCGGCATCGGCCAGGTAGATACCGGGCTCGAGGGAATACTCCGGGGAGAGCAGGTAGCCGCCGGTAAAGCGGCGGAAGGTGACCTGTTCGCCGTCGGGAGAAAAACTCGGCTCCACATACAGGCCGGGCTCACCGGTGACGGTATTGCCGCGGCCGTTGCGCGCGGAGACCACGCGCACCTGGCCGAGCTTTTCGTCGTCCCAGGTTACATAGGTGATCTGTTTGCCGTCGCGGGACCAGCTGGGGTAGAACTCGAAATGTTCATCCTGGTTGGTCAATCGGCGACGTTCGCCGCTTTTAATATCCTGAACGTAGATCTTGCCCAGGGCCTGGAAGGCGACCTGCTTGCCGTCCGGCGAGGTCTGCGCCCAGCGGATCATCTTCACGTCGAACTGTTCCGGCGCCACGTCCACCGGGAAACGCACCGCGTCGGCCACTTTCTTCTCGGTCTTGATGTGCGCGACGATCTCACGCGCGCCGGTTTCCAGGCTGCTGCCGTCGGCGGCGATGCGCTGGAATTTACCTTTGGACCACACAATCAGCGACTTGCCGTCCGGCATCCAGTCGTACTGCACATAGTTGCCGTGGGAGCCGAACGTCTCCTGCAAATCCCGCTCGAGGCCTGTGTAGATCGGAGTCTCGAGGCCGGTGGAGAGGTCTTTCACAAACAGCGAGGTCTGGAAATCCTGCCGGCGCACAAACGCGAGCTTCTTGCCGTCCGGAGACGGAACCGGCGCAATCGAGCCGCCGGGACCGGAGACAAAGGTCTCCTCCTTGCCGTCCTGCAGATCGTAGCGATTGATGGCGAACAGCTGTTGTGTGGAGTTCTTGTTGTATTCCCATACCGTGCCCGGTGTGGTGTCGATGGTGTAGTAGATGTAGCGACCGTCCGGCGAGAACACCGCGTCGGAGATGTTCTTTTGCGCACTCTCGCCGCCCAGACGCGCCTTGATCTGGCGTCCCTCGCCACCACCGTGGTGGTACATCCAGATCTCACCGGCCGGGATACTGCGGCCGGACATAAAGCCCTTGCGCGCCACCAGATACTGGCCATCCGGGGACCAGTTGGGCCCGTGCACCAGATTTTCCCTTTCGGTGGTCAGCTGGCGCAGGTTGCCGCCGTCGCGGTCCATCACCCAGATATTGTCCGCGCCGTCGCGGTCGCTCACGAACACGATGGACTTGCCGTCGGGGCTGAAGCGCGGCTGGGTGTTCCAGGCGAGCTCACTGGTGATGGCTTTGGCCTCGCCGCCGGCGACCGGCATCTCGTAGATATCACCGAGCATGTCGAACACGATGCTTTTGCCATCCGGGCTGATGTCCAGGTTGCTCCAGGTGGTCTCGCGGGTGTCCAGGGGAATGGATTTGAACTCGTACGGCGGTTTGTTCACATCCCACTTGTCCGCTTCCTTCTTCGTTTCCTCGGCCACGGCGGCCAGCGGCAGGGTCAGGGCGAAGCCAGCGCTGCCGATCAGGCGCGCCAGTGCTCGGGCTTTGAATGTTTTGATCATGAATGGCTCTCGGGTGCGTGGGGTATGTGATGCCCATGGCGGCACTTTTGGCGCCGCTCTCGTTATACCTGTGGTTGTGTCTGTGGTTATGTCAGGGGGCTCACCGTGTGAACCTGGGTTCAAATTACGGGAATGCGGGGAAAAGGCAATGGATCTGCGCCGAACAGCATAATCTTCGGGGTGGCTAATGATGGCCGGATAATGCTCTGTCGGCGACCGGCGGTGCGGTTGGGTACACAGCGGGTGGGGTCTGCGGCTTTCCGTCAATTCCGGGGTTCAGCCGATGTAGGAGGCATCGGTGGTAAACACCACATCGAACTCCTGTTCCGCAACAAACTTCGCCATGCGCTCCGTGAGCAGCTCGCGCCATTCGTCCACCTGCACAATGCTCGCGTTGTGGTGCGCTTCATCCAGCAGAATACGCGCATGCAGGTACACGGAGCGGCCGGTTTTGCCGATACTGAGCGACCAGTTTTCACCGGGAATATCCACCATGGCATCGCGGAAGGCGCGGCGGATGTCGCGCTGGATATCGATGGGCGGCGCGGCCAGCAGCACCTCCATCAGGTTGCGGTACAGGATTCTCACCGGCACCGGCAGCATGACCGCCACCATGGCGATGACCATCCACGAGTCCACGAACGGCAGCCACCCGCCCAGCGCGTCGCCAAACAGCCACACCAGGGTGAAGGCCACCAGCACTACCCCGCTGAGCACGCCGTCCATCATCCACGCAAACGCGTCCACCTCGATCAGGCTGGAGCCGGTGCGTTTGGCAATGCGTCGCAGCACTAGATAAACCACCAGGCAGCCGGTACTGGCGATGGACGCGTAAATCACCGCCCTGCCGGCATCCAGCGTGCGGCCGCCCTGATACAGCGCGGCCACAGCGGAAGACAGCGCCATCAACATGACACCGAGGATCACCATGCTCTGCAGGACATTGAACGCCGGTTCGAAACTGGCGTAGCCGAACGGGAAATGGCGATCGGCATCGCGGCGGATGATCCTCGACACCACCAGCATCATTACCGACATGACGAAACTTACGAGGGAGAATACTCCGTCGAGGAAAATGGCCTCGGAACCCGTCAAGTGGGCAAACGCGAACCCCAGCACCGCCATGCTCAGGCAGCCCAGGATCGACAGCAACAGCCCCCGTGCTTCCATGCTCAGAACCCCGCAACCCGCTGGAAAATAATCAACAAAGACTCCGGAATTTTAGCGGCAATTTTCCCGCTGATCGCGGCGGTAACTTGTGGAGCCATGCGTTAGTCGCGACAATTGCGGCGATTTTTATGAACTGAACGGATTTACCATGACCATCGACGTTGTCATCCTCGCCGCCGGCAAAGGCACCCGCATGCGCTCCGACCTGCCCAAAGTGCTGCATCCCATCGGCGGGGTGCCGATGCTGGGGCGGGTGATCGGGGCGGCCAAGGCGCTGAGTGAAGGGGTGCTGGGGGATGTCGAGATTACCGTGGTTATCGGCCACGGCGCCGAGCTGGTGCGCGAGCGCTTTGCCGACAGCGGGGTGAAATTCGTGGAGCAGACCGAGCAGCTGGGTACCGGCCATGCGGTTGCCCAGGCAATTCCCAATTTCCGTGCGGGCGCGACCGTGCTGGTGCTCTACGGCGACGTGCCGCTGGTGAAAACCGAGACCCTGCAAACCCTGCTAGAGGCGTCCAGTTCCGGCCCCGCGCTGCTGTCAGTGGTGATGGATGATCCCAGCGGCTACGGCCGCATCGTGCGCGATGCGGCCGGCCAGGTGCAGGCCATTGTCGAGCAGAAAGATGCCGACGCCGAGACCTTGAATATCAATGAAATCAACACGGGCATCCTCGCCGCCCCCGGCGATCTGCTGGCGCAGTGGCTGCCGGAACTCTCCAATAACAACGCCCAGGGTGAGTACTACCTCACCGACGTGATCGCGCGCTCTGTGTGCGAGAAGGTCGCGGTTACCGGCGTGATCGCCGACGATCCCTTTGAAGTGGCCGGCGTCAACAGCCGCGCGCAGCAGGCGGAACTGGAGCGCGCCCTGCAGCGGGACCACGCCAATGCGCTGATGGCGGCTGGTGTGACCCTGTTGGATCCGGCGCGCATCGACCTGCGTGGCACCCTGAATTGCGGCGCCGATGTCACCATCGACATTAACTGCATCTTCGAGGGCGATGTCGCTCTCGGCGATGGCGTCAGCATCGGCCCCAACTGCCTGCTGAAAAACTGCAGGCTTGCGGCTGGCACGGTGGTGGAAGCTAATTCCATCATTGAAGACGCCAGTGTCGGCGAAGCCTGCACCATTGGCCCCTTCGCCCGCCTGCGCCCGGGTACGGAGCTGGCCAATGGGGCGAAAGTGGGCAACTTTGTCGAAACCAAGAAGGCCAAGATTGGCCGCGGCAGTAAGGTGAATCACCTTTCTTATATCGGCGATGCGGAGGTGGGTGAAGACGTCAATATCGGCGCTGGCACCATCACCTGCAACTACGACGGTGTGAACAAATCCAAGACGGTCATTGGCGACCGCGCCTTTATCGGTTCCAACTCGGCACTGGTGGCGCCGGTGGAAATTGGCGCCGGTGCGACGGTGGGCGCGGGTTCCACTATTACCCGCGAAGTGAGTACCGACGAACTGGCTGTGGCGCGTGGTAAGCAGCGCAATATCAGCGGTTGGCAGCGGCCCA
The DNA here is from genome assembly GCF_011326135.1 of Microbulbifer sp. SH-1. Lineage (NCBI taxonomy): Bacteria > Pseudomonadati > Pseudomonadota > Gammaproteobacteria > Cellvibrionales > Microbulbiferaceae > Microbulbifer > Microbulbifer sp. SH-1. The sequence continues at coordinate 3,400,105 of NZ_CP046948.1, forward strand.
CTAAGAAATCCTGACCCACAGCGGTGGGCTCTCTGTAGTCCCTGTGGTGGCGGCAAATCACCGGGTATTTGTTTTCGAAACCGCTGTGAATACATCCCTGTACGCGGCGTCGGCGACGTCCCTGTCGCCGACGCTTTCGAAAACAAATACCCGGCACTTTGCCTTCAGCCCACCTTCTTTGCTTCGTAAGCCGCGTTCGATCGAAGTGCTGCACGTGACGTGAAGGTGGAGCGCTGGGACCGGGTTTTCAGGATCGTCGCAAACAGGATGTTTGCGCCGAAGCGCCCAGGGATGGGTTGAAGGGGGGCGCCTAGCTCGGTCCTGAAAACCCGGTCCCAGTGATCCTCCGCCACCCTACTTGAAAAAATCCCACCCGAAACAAGCCGCACTACACAACTACACTTGAAAGCATCGGAATCCAAGGAACCCAGCCGATGCACAAGCCACGCCTGCAACTCCAGGCCTCGTTCGATATCGCCTGGTTGCAGTACCTGGACAAGCAGGGCCGCGCCACCCAGCCACTGCCGGAATTCGCCAGCCCTGACTGGCTCGCGCACTGCTTCCGCCAGATGCAACTGGCACGGCTGGTGGATGATCGCGCGGTAAAACTGCAGCGCACCGGCCGCCTCGGCACCTATCCCTCCAGCCTTGGCCAGGAAGCTATCGGCGTCGCCGTCGGCAACGCGCTGATGAAAGAAGACGTCTACTGCCCCTACTACCGCGAGACTGGCGCCTTTCTCGAGCGCGGCGTGCTGATCGAGGAAATCCTCGCCAACTGGGGCGGTGACGAGCGCGGGCAGAACTTCCAGCACGCGCCGCACGACCTGCCCATCTGCATCCCCATCGCCACCCAGGCACTGCACGCCGCCGGTGTCGCCTTCGCACTCCAATACCGCCACCGACAGCAAGGTACGCCGCTGCAGGTAGCGGTGACCAGTTCCGGCGAAGGGGCGACGTCGAAGGGGGATTTCTACGAGGCCATGAACCTCGCCGGGGTGTGGAAGTTGCCGGTGGTGTTTGTGGTGAACAACAACCAATGGGCGATTTCCGTGCCGCGGACGGCGCAGACGGCCACCCAGACCATCGCTCAGAAGGCCATCGCCGCTGGCATTCCCGCGCTGCAGGTGGATGGCAACGATGTGGTGGCGGTGGCCTGGGCGGTGCGCGATGCCATGGCCCGCGCCAGAAACGGCGAGGGTCCGGCGTTGATTGAGGCTATTTCCTACCGCCTCTGCGACCACACCACCGCCGATGACGCGAGCCGCTATCGCAGTGAAGAGGAGCTGAAACAGGCCCGTCAGTGGGAGCCGATTCGCCGGCTCGATGCCTACCTGCGCAGTGAGGGCCTGTGGAGCGATGCCAAGCAGCAGGATCTCGACCGGGAGCTGGCACAGGTCATGGAGGCGGCGCTCGACAACTGGGAATCCCGCCCACCGGAACCGGCCACCGCCATCTTCGATCATCTCCACGCGCACCTGCCGGAGGGGCTCTACGAGCAGTACGACCAGCTGCGCGATGAACAAACAGCGGGAGTGCGAGGTTAGATGGTGGAGGAAAATAACGCCATTACGCTGGTGGAAGCGGTCAATCAGGCGCTGGCCTATGCACTGGCGAACGACCCACAGGTGGTGCTGTTCGGCCAGGATATCGGCGCGAACGGTGGCGTATTCCGGGCAACCGATGGTCTGCAGCAGCGCTTCGGACCGGAGCGGGTATTGGACACGCCGCTGGCGGAGAACATGATTGCGGGTATCGCCGTGGGCATGGCAAGCCAGGGGCTCCGTCCAATCGCGGAATTTCAGTTTATGGGATTCATCTACCCGGCGCTCGATCACATCCTCAGCCACGCCGCGCGCATGCGCAATCGCACCCGCGGGCGCCTCAGCTGCCCTATTGTCTACCGCGCGCCCTACGGCAGCGGCATCCACGCCCCGGAACACCACAGCGAGAGCACCGAGGCGATTTTTGCGCATGTTCCCGGGCTGCGGGTGGTGGTGCCCTCCTCACCGGCGCGCGCCTACGGCCTGCTGCTGGCGGCCATTCGCGACCCGGACCCAGTGCTGTTTCTGGAGCCAAAGCGGATCTACCGCGCCGCCAAACAGCCGGTACCGGATGACGGCGAGGCACTGCCGCTGGATCGCGCCTTCGTGCTGCGCGAGGGCCGCGACCTGACCTTGATCGCCTGGGGCGCCAGCGTGAAGGAAACCCTCGCCGCCGCCGAACAGTTATCCACAGAGGGCATCGAGGCGGAAGTCATCGACCCCGCCACCCTCAAGCCACTGGATATCCACAGCATCATCGACTCGCTGGAGAAAACCCACCGCTGCGTGGTAGTGCACGAGGCCGCGCGCTTCGGCGGTCTCGGCGCCGAGATTGCGGCGCAGATTCAGGAGTACGCCTTCGATCTGCTGGAGGCGCCGGTGCAGCGGGTCACCGGTTACGACACCGTCATGCCCTACTACCAGCTGGAGAATGTGTATCTTCCCAGCGTCGAGCGGATACTCGCCGGGGCGCGCGTGGCGCTTGGTTATTCACGGGAGGGGCGGCGGTGAAAATCTTCAAACTGCCGGACCTCGGCGAGGGCCTACCGGACGCCACCGTGCGCGAGTGGCTGGTGCGCGAGGGCGACAGCGTCGCCGCCGACCAGGCATTGGTCACCGTGGAGACCGCCAAGGCGCTGGTGGAAGTGCCCTCCCCCTATTCAGGCACTGTGGAAAAGCTGTATGTCGCCGAGGGCGAAACCCTGCAGACCGGCCAACCGCTGGTGGGCTTTACGGAACCCGCAAGCGAACAAGCATCGGAAAAAACACGGGAAAAAACACCGGGAAAATCGAAGGGATCCGGCGAGGATTCAGGGACTGTTGTCGGAAAAATCGAATCCGGTAGCGTTGCGCTGGCGCGGGAACAGCGCCCGATGTCTAGCCGCTCCCGCAACGCCACCCCCGCCGTGCGCGCGCTGGCGCGGCAGCTGGGCGTGGACCTCAGCAGGTTGCACCCGGCCGGTTCCCGCTTCAGCGAAGCAGAAGTGCGCGCCGCCGCCGGCGGCCACCCCCCACCTGCAAGGGAAGCAGCGCCGGCGGCAAGCGCAGAATTTTCACCGGTTCCCGCTGCCAGCAGCGAGCCCGCCCGCCGCGCCATGGCGCTGGCCATGGGTCGCAGCCGCGATCTCGTGTGCCCGATGACCCTGTGCGACGAGGTAGATATTTCCGACTGGCCCAAGGGCACCAGCACCACTCTGCGCCTGCTGCGCGCCATCGCCCACGCCGCCGCCAGCGAGCCGAACCTGAACGCCCACTTCGACAACGACACCCTGGCGCCGCAGACCCCGGTCAATATCGGCCTCGCCGTGGACGCCCCCCGAGGACTGTTTGTACCGGTACTGAAAGACATCGCTGGCCACAGCGACGGCGAACTGCTCGACACCATCGCCCGCTTCAAACAGCAGGCCGACGAGGGCGGCATCCCCCAGAGCGACCTGCAGGGCGCCACTATCCACCTGTCCAACTTCGGCAGCATTATTGGCCGCTTCGCCACCCCCGTGGTGTTGCCGCCACTGGTATGCATCGTCGGCGCCGGCCGCAGCCACAAAGCAGTGTTACCCCACAAGGGCAAGGCCCGCGTGCGCAAGCTGCTGCCACTGTCCCTCACCGCCGACCACCGCGCCGTCACCGGCGGCGAACTGGCCCGGTTCCTCAAGGCGCTGAAAGAGCACCTCGAGTCCTGATGCACCGCTTCCCGTAGGAGCCTGCCTTGCAGGCGAATCCACAAGCAGCCCTGCGCGCGGTTTGTTCGCCTGCAAGCAGGCTCCTACAGGTTCTCACATTACCCTGTATGGAAATTCGGGGTGTGAACATAAGTTTCGGTTTGCTATGCTTTTCTTACGAATCGAAAGATGGCCAGACATGTCCAAACGCAACACCCAACAGCGCCGCCACCAGATACTCAGTCAGATCAACACGGCCGGCGAAGCCAGCGTCGAAGAACTGGCGCGCCAGTTCGAAACCTCGGAAGTTACGATCCGAAAGGACCTGGCAGCCATGGAAGACAGCGGCCTGCTGCTGCGCCGCCACGGCGGCGCCATCCCCCTGCCGCGGGAACTGGTTGCCGAAGACCCGCTGTCCCAGACCAAACGCGCCATCGGCCGCGCCGCCGCCGAACTCATCCGCGACCACAACCGCATCGTCATCGACTACGGCCGCACCACCACCGGCCTCATCCCCGAGCTCGACAAAAAGCGCGGCCTCGTCGTCATGACCAACTCCCTGCACGTCGCCAACCAGCTGCGGGAACTGGAAAACGAACCCACCCTGCTCATGACCGGCGGCACCTGGGACCCCCACTTCGAAGCCTTCCAGGGCCAGGTCGCCGAACAGGTCCTGCGCGGCTACGACTTCGACCAGGCCTTCATCGGCGCCGACGGCATCGACCTCGAGCGCGGCACCTGCACGTTCAACGAACAGATCGGCCTCTCCCGGGTCATGGCCGACGTCGCGCGCGAAGTCATCGTCATGGCCGAGTCCAGCAAGGTGGGTCGCCGCATTCCCAACCTGGAACTGAGCTGGGACATGTTCGGCACCCTGGTGACCGACAGCGGAATTGAAGACAAGGTCTGCGCCCAACTGGAGCGCAGAGGACTGCGTGTGATTTGCGCAGAAGTTAGCTGAACAACGAAAGCAAGAGCGTGATCAGCACGCTGAACTATGACGAGAAGGTGACGATACCGGGTAAGCCTTTGCGAGACCTTCTAAAACAGGGATGTTTTAGAAGAGCCCCCAGGGATGGGTTGAGGGGGGACGCCTAGTCCGTGTCTCGCAAAGCCTTACCCGGTAGCGCCAACGCCACTGAAGCAGTTCAGTGCAAAAGAACTATTGAGGTTAGCAATATGTGTGGAATCGTAGGCGCCCTCGCCCAACGCAACGTAACCGGAATCCTGCTGGAAGGCCTGCGCCGACTGGAATACCGCGGCTATGACTCCGCGGGGGTGTGCCTCGTCAACGGCGACGGCAAACTGCAACTGCGCAAAACCCAGGGCAAAGTCGCCGACCTGGAAAGCGCCCTCGACGACAACCCCACCGCCGGCCAGCTCGGCATCGCCCACACCCGCTGGGCCACCCACGGCATACCGTCCGACAAAAACTCCCACCCGCACGCCTCCGGCAACTTCGCCCTCGTGCACAACGGCATCATCGAAAACTACCAGGCACTGCGCGACCAGCTCATCGCCAAAGGCTACGAATTCCAGTCCGAAACCGACACCGAAGTCGTCGTGCACCTGATCCACGACCTCGCCAAAAACAACCGCGACCTGCTGCAGGCCGTCTCCGCCGCCACCCAACAACTACACGGCGCCTACGCCCTCGGCGTCGTCTGTGCCAGCGACCCCGAGCGCCTCGTATGCGCGCGCCTCGGCAGCCCGCTCGTTATCGGCGTCGGCATCGAAGAAAACTTCATCGCCTCCGACCCCATGGCCCTGCAGCAGGTCACCGACCGCTTCATCTTCCTGGAAGAAGGCGACATCGCCCAAGTCACCCGCGACAGCATCGCCGTGTGGGACAAAACCGGCGAAGAAGTCAGCCGCCCGGTCAACAAGCTCCAGGGCGGCCACGACGCCACCGACAAAGGCCGCTACCGCCACTATATGCAGAAGGAAATCTTCGAGCAGCCGAAAGTGGTGGAAGCCACCATGGCCGGCCGCATCGGCGAACACTCCGTGCTTTCTCAGGCACTCGGCACTGCCGCCAACGACATCCTGCCGCAGGTAAAACAGGTACAAATCGTCGCCTGCGGCACCAGCTATCACGCCGGCCTGGTGGCACGCTACTGGATCGAAGACTGGGCCGGTGTGCCCTGCTCCGTCGAAGTCGCCAGCGAAATCCGCTACCGCAAAACCGCCGTGCGCCCGGGAACCCTGTTCGTCACCATCTCCCAGTCCGGTGAAACCGCCGACACCCTCGCAGCCCTGCGCCAGGCCAAGGAGCTCGGCTACCTCGCCTCCATGACCATCTGCAACGTGCCCAACAGCTCACTGGTGCGCGAGTCCGAACTGCACCTGATGACCGAAGCCGGCCCGGAAATCGGTGTCGCCTCCACCAAAGCTTTCACCACCCAGCTCGTCGCCCTGCAGATATTCTGCATCGCGCTGGCGAAAGCCAACGGCATGCGCAGCGAACGCGAAGCGGAACTGGTAAGCGCCCTGCACCAGCTGCCAAAACTGATGGAGAAATTCACCGGCCTAGACGCGCTGGTGCAGGCCACCAGTGAAGCCTTCGCGGAAAAAAATCACGCGCTCTTTTTAGGTCGCGGTGTGGAATACCCGATCGCGCTGGAAGGCGCACTGAAGCTGAAGGAAATTTCCTACATCCACGCCGAGGCCTACCCGGCTGGCGAACTGAAACACGGCCCGCTGGCGCTGGTGGATGCGGATATGCCGGTGATCGTCGTTGCGCCGAACGACGAACTGCTGGAAAAACTGAAATCCAACCTGCAGGAAGTGCGCGCTCGCGGCGGCGAACTGTTTGTGTTTGCCAGCCCGCAAGCAGGATTCAAAAGTGAGTCGGGGGTGACCGTGGTGGAAGTGCCGGATGCACCGGAGAGCCTGCAGCCGATTCTGTATACCGTGCCCTTGCAGTTACTGAGTTATCACGTGGCGCTGTTGAAAGGTACCGATGTGGATCAGCCACGCAATCTGGCCAAATCGGTGACGGTTGAATAAATACGATCATCACATTTATATAAAATTGGGCCGCAATTGCGGCCCAATTTTTATGTTGAATTCAATTCGGAATCGTTGCTGGCAATCGAATATTCATCCGGTAGCTGATTACCTGTCCGTACCCATTTAAAGCAGTTTTACCAATCCCGGAAATAAAATCTTTATTGGTACTGATGTTCTGCTCGACATGAGTTTCCAGCGGAAAAGATATCGGTGATCTCAACATTAGAAGCTTGAAATTCTCAGACAATCACGCCTTAAAACATTCAATAAAAACAGTACGTTAGTTCCAAATGTGTGTAATTCTCTGTAATTTGTTTGGTGAAAGGTAGAGTAAAAATCAGATGAAAGAAAAACACGCCAATAAATTTCTATAAATGCTGTTTTTATAGACATGCAACTTATTTCATGGCGGATAAATCTGTTAAGGTCGCCGCCTGCTTTTTTCGTTACCAGAAATTAGGTGGCGATTAAAAAACAATTTCCCCGGGCTGGAAGCCAGATTGTCCCGCACATGGAGAGTGCTATGCCGCGCGCTTTTTTCTTATTTCTCGCTTTATTTTTAACGAGCTCATCTTCCTGGGCGGCCGACGGCCGCGCGGATTACGACCTTGATGACAACGGCCTGATCGAGATAGACGACTGGGCCGATTTGAATGAGATCCGCAATAATCTGGATGGCTCCACCCTCTATGGCAGCAGCGCTGGCTGTCCGGTTGACGGTTGCATCGGCTTTGAACTGACTACCGATTTGGACTTCGATACCAACGGCGATGGCCTTCTCGACAGTAACGACACTTACTGGAACGGGGGCGAGGGCTGGCAGCCGCTTGGCAGTGATTACTACAACTCATTCACCGGCGCATTTCACGGCAACGGCCATGTCATCCGCAACCTGATGATCGCGCGCCCCGACGGCAGGTATCAGGGCCTGTTCGGCTATCTCAACAATGCCACTGTCGGAGATCTGGGCCTGAGCGGGCCGCTGATGTCCATCGAGGGCAGGTGGGCCGTGGGTGGGCTTGCAGGTCAAGCGGGCGACAGCCAGATCACCGCCACCTTTGTCAGCGGTTCGGTTGTGGGTACCGATAATATTGGTGGTCTGGTCGGTATTGCCTCGGGGGGCATCACCGCCAGCTATGTCACAGGGGTCGTGCGTGGGAAGGCGTATGTCGGTGGTTTGGTGGGGCGGGGCAGTGATCTGGTAACCGCCAGCCTGTCCACTGCTTATGTGTCCGCTCGCGGAACTGCCGGCGGGCTGATTGGTATTTTTGGTTCCGCCAGCGCTAGCTACTGGGCAGTAGATGCCTCGGGTCAGACCACCAGTTATGGCGGTACGGGCGTCAAAGGTGTCACCCTGGCCGAACTGCAGTGCCCCACTGGCGCCGATGACACCACCTGCGTGACTGGCAGCACCCTGTATGCCGATTGGTCGAGCCACACCGATGCCGAGGGCAACGCCTACTGGGATTTCGGCAGCAATACCGAACTGCCGGGCCTGCGCCTGCGGGGCACCGTCTACCGCGATGGCGACGGCGATGGCGCTCCGGACGCGGACGATGATTTCCCCACGCAGTTTGCCGCCCGTAGCGACAGTGACGGCGACGGCGCCATAGACCGCTGGGCGCTCGGCTGTGATGCCGACTGTCGCGCCGCCAGCGGCCTGGTACTGGATCAGTTCCCCGAAAACGCCGCCGCCACGGTAGATACGGATCTGGACGGCTTACCCGACCAGTGGAACACCGGCTGCGACAGCGCCTGCCAGTCCGCCTCCGGCCTGACCCTCGACGAGATGCCGGGCGACAGCGATAACGATGGCATTGCCAACCACGAGGATAACGACGATAACAACGACGGCCTTGCCGACGCGGACGCCGACTCCGATGGCCTTATAGAGATTGCCACCCTGGCGGAGCTGGATGCCGTGCGCCACAGCCTCGCCGGGGTGGGGAAGCGCCTGAGTGCTGGCGGCGCGCTGAATACCTCGGGCTGCCCGCATGTTGTGGTCGGTGGTGTGTTGCAGACGAATTGTCAGGGTTATGAACTCACCACGGATCTGGACTTCGACACCAATGGTGACGGCGCTCTTGACAGCAATGACGCCTACTGGAACGGGGGCGAGGGCTGGCAGCCACTTGGCAGCATTTCTGATGCGTTCACTGGCGTATTTCACGGCAACGGTCATGTCATTCGCAATCTAATGATCGCGCGTCCGGAGGACTACTATCAGGGCCTGTTCGGCTATCTCAACAATGCCAGCGTCCGGGAGCTGGGTCTGAGTGGGCCGCTGATGGCGATCGAAGGCGACAGTTATGTGAGCGGGCTGGCAGGTCGTGCAAACAACAGCCAGATCACTGCCACCTTTGTCAGCGGTGTGGTTGCCGGCAGCGGTAACCGTATCGGCGGTATTGTCGGTGACGCCAGCGCAACCACTATCACCGCCAGCTATGTCACCGGTACTGTGCGTGGGGGCGAGTATGTCGGTGGCCTACTGGGGTGGGGCTACAGCGACACGTTGGTTACCGCCAGTCTGTCCACTGCTTATGTGTCCGCTCGCGGAACTGTCGGTGGGTTGATTGGTATTCTCACGTCGGGCTCCGCCAGTGCCAGCTACTGGGCGACCGATGCCTCCGGTCAAACCACCAGTTATGGCGGTACGGGCGTCAAAGGTGTCACCCTGGCCGAACTGCAGTGCCCCACTGGCGCCGATGACACCACCTGCGTGACTGGCAGCACCCTGTATGCCGATTGGTCCGGCCATACCGATGATGAAGGTAACGCCTACTGGGATTTCGGCAGCAATACCGAACTGCCGGGCCTGCGCCTGCGGGGCACCGTCTACCGCGATGGCGACGGCGATGGCGCTCCGGACGCGGACGATGATTTCCCCACGCAGTTTGCCGCCCGTAGCGACAGTGACGGCGACGGCGCCATAGACCGCTGGGCGCTCGGCTGTGATGCCGACTGTCGCGCCGCCAGCGGCCTGGTACTGGATCAGTTCCCCGAAAACGCCGCCGCCACGGTGGATACGGATCTGGACGGCTTACCCGACCAGTGGAACGCCGGCTGCGACAGCGCCTGCCAGTCCGCCTCCGGCCTGACCCTCGACGAGATGCCGGGCGACAGCGATAACGATGGCATTGGCAACCACGACGACGACGACGACAACAATGACGGCATTACCGACGCGGACGCCGATTCCGATGGCCTCATCGACATTGCTACCCTGGCGGAACTGGATGCCGTGCGCCACAGCCTCGCCGGTTGGGGCCGGCGCCTGAGCGCTGACGGCGCGCTGGATACTTCGGGCTGCCCGCATGTTCTGGTCAGCGGTGTGTTGCAGGCGCGCTGCCGCGGTTACGAACTCGCCGCGGATCTGGACTTCGACACCAACGGCGACGGCGTCCTCGACAGCAACGACACCTACTGGAACGGGGGCGAGGGTTGGCAGCCGCTTGGCAGCGTTTCTTCCGATGAGTTCACCGGCGTATTTCATGGCAACGGTCATGTCATCCGCAACCTGATGATTGCGCGCCCTGGCAACAGCGCTCAGGGCCTGTTCGGCTATCTCTACAATGCCAGCGTCCGCGAGCTGGGCCTGAGCGGGCCGCTGATGGCGATCGAAGGCGACAGTTTTGTGGGGGGGCTGGCAGGTGCTGCACAAAACAGCCAGATCACAGCCACCTTTGTCAGCGGTGTGGTTGCCGGCAATGGTAACCGAGTCGGCGGTATTCTCGGTGACGCCAGCGCAACCCCCATCACCGCCAGCTATGTCACCGGTGCCGTGCGTGGGGACGAGCATGTCGGTGGTTTGGTGGGGTGGGGTGGTGGCCTGGTAACCGCCAGCCTGTCCAGCGCCCATGTGTCGGGGCGCGCCTATGTCGGCGGACTGATTGGTACTGTGGGTACCGCCAGCGCCAGCTACTGGGCCACCGATATCTCGGGTCAGACCACCAGCGCTGGAGGTACGGGCGCCAAGGGTGCTAACGTGGCCGATCTGCAGTGTCCCACCGGCGCCGATGACATCACCTGCATGACGGGCAGCACCCTGTATGCCGGTTGGTCCAGCCATACCGATGCCGAAGGTAATGGCTACTGGGATTTTGGCAGCAATACCGAACTGCCGGGCCTGCGCCTACAGGGCACTGTGTACCGCGATGGCGACGGCGACGGCGCTGAAAACTCAGATGACGCCTTCCCGGCAAACTTCGCCGCCTCGGTTGATGCCGATAGCGATGGTCTGCCGGACGCCTGGCTCGCGAGCTGCGACAGCGCCTGCCGTTCCGCCTCTGGCCTGACTCTGGACACATCCCTGAACGATACCGACAACGATAGCGTGGTGAACGATGAAGACGCTTTTGTTGACAACGCCGCCGCTGCGGTCGATGCCGATAGCGATGGTCTGCCGGACGCGTGGCTCGAAGCTTGCGACAGCACCTGCCAATCCACCTCCGGCCTGACACTGGATGCATCCCTGAACGATACCGACAACGACGGTGTGGTGAACGATGAAGACGCCTTTGTTGACAACGGCGCCGCTTCCGTCGATACCGACGGTGATGGTTTGCCTGACGCTTGGCTTGAGTCTTGCGACAGTGTCTGTCAAAGCGCTTCGGGCCTCGCGCTGGACGACGACAACGACAATGACGGCGTAGCCAACGAACAGGATGCCTTCCCGGTCAATGCGGCCGCCGCGGTCGATACCGACAGCGACGGCCTGCCGGATGCCTGGCTCGCCAGCTGCGACAGCGCTTGTCAGTCCGCCTCTGACCTGACTTTGGACGATGACAACGACGATGACGGCGTAGCCAACGAGCAGGATGCCTTCCCGGTCAGTGCGGCCGCCGCGGTCGATGCCGACAACGACGGCCTGCCGGATGCGTGGCTCGAAGCTTGCGACAGCGCCTGCCAGTCCACCTCCGGCCTGACTCTGGACGCATCCCTGAACGACACCGACAACGACGGTGTGGTGAACGATGAAGACGCTTTTGTTAACAACCGCGCCGCATCTGTGGATACCGACGGTGATGGTTTGCCAGACGCTTGGCTTGCGTCTTGTGACAGTGTCTGTCAAAGCGCTTCGGGCCTCACGCTGGACGACGACAATGACAATGACGGCGTAGCCAACGAGCAGGATGCCTTCCCGGTCAGTGCGGCCGCTGCGGTCGATGCCGACAACGACGGTCTGCCGGATGCGTGGCTCGAGGCTTGCGACAGCACCTGCCAATCCACCTCCGGCCTGACACTGGATGCATCCCTGAACGATACCGACAACGACGGCGTGGTGAACGATGAAGACGCCTTTGTTAACAACAGCGCCGCTTCCGTCGATACCGACGGTGATGGTTTGCCTGACGCTTGGCTTGAGTCTTGCGACAGTGTCTGTCAAAGCGCTTCGGGCCTCGCGCTGGACGACGACAACGACAATGACGGCGTAGCCAACGAACAGGATGCCTTCCCGGTCAATGCGGCCGCCGCGGTCGATACCGACAGCGACGGCCTGCCGGATGCCTGGCTCGCCAGCTGCGACAGCGCTTGTCAGTCCGCCTCTGACCTGACTTTGGACGATGACAACGACGATGACGGCGTAGCCAACGAGCAGGATGCCTTCCCGGTCAGTGCGGCCGCCGCGGTCGATGCCGACAACGACGGCCTGCCGGATGCGTGGCTCGAAGCTTGCGACAGCGCCTGCCAGTCCACCTCCGGCCTGACTCTGGACGCATCCCTGAACGACACCGACAACGACGGTGTGGTGAACGATGAAGACGCTTTTGTTAACAACCGCGCCGCATCTGTGGATACCGACGGTGATGGTTTGCCAGACGCTTGGCTTGCGTCTTGTGACAGTGTCTGTCAAAGCGCTTCGGGCCTCACGCTGGACGACGACAATGACAATGACGGCGTAGCCAACGAGCAGGATGCCTTCCCGGTCAGTGCGGCCGCTGCGGTCGATGCCGACAACGACGGTCTGCCGGATGCGTGGCTCGAGGCTTGCGACAGCACCTGCCAATCCACCTCCGGCCTGACACTGGATGCATCCCTGAACGATACCGACAACGACGGCGTGGTGAACGATGAAGACGCCTTTGTTAACAACAGCGCCGCTTCCGTCGATACCGATGGCGACGGCCAGCCAGATTCCTGGCTCGACAACTGCGACAGTGCCTGTCAAACCGCCTCTGGCCTCACACTGGACGACGACAACGACAATGACGGCGTAGCCAACGAACAGGATGCCTTCCCGGTCAATGCGGCCGCCGCGGTCGATACCGACAACGACGGCCTGCCGGATGCGTGGCTCGAAGCTTGCGACAGCACCTGCCAGTCCGCCTCCGGCCTGACTCTGGACGCATCGCTGAACGACACCGACAACGATGGCGTGGTGAACGATGAAGACGCTTTTGTTAACAACGCCGCCGCCTCGGTTGATGCCGACAACGATGGCCTGCCGGATGCCTGGCTCGCCAGCTGCGACAGCGCCTGCCAGTCCACCTCCGGCCTGACTCTGGACGCATCGCTGAACGACACCGACAACGACGGTGTAGTGAATGACGCAGACCCCTACCCGAATGATTCGGAGCGCTGGGTCGATGTCGATGCACCGGAAATGCAGCAGGTGCCGGAAGCCATCAGCGTGGCCGCCACTGGCGAAACCACTCTGGTCATCCTGAACGTGATGCAGGCTCAGGCGTACGACAACTTCGACAACGAGCTGGAATACCAAGTGGAGCTCGACGGCAAGGTGTTGGCGCGCAACGCCGAGCAGCAGGTATCGCTGCCCAGCGGCAATCTGGCGCTGCAATGGGTTGCCGTAGACGACGAGGGTAATCGGTCAGAGCCCATGGCACAGACCGTGAAGATTTACCCGATGGTGCGCTTCAGCCTGTCCGAATCCATCACCGGTGAGCAGAACCTGGCCCTGGTGGCGATAAGCCTGTCGGGCCCCTCCCCGGAGTATCCGGTCGCGGTACTGGTAAATTGGCTGGAGTCTGACAGTGATGTCACCGCGGCGGACCTGGTGACCGAGGGGGATGAAGGTGTAGATCTCGCCAATCTGGGCGTGATCATTGAGTCTGCCGAGTCGCTGGCGAACGCAGCGCTGCAGATTCCCGTCGCCGGAGACGACCTTGTCGAGCCGGATGAGCGTTTTACGCTTGAGTTGGCATCGGCCTGGGCCGGCAGTGATGAACCTTTTGAGATGCCGATCGACAGCGAGCACCAGCAACACCGCATGACGTTCACCGACAGCAATATCGCACCAACGGCGAGCATCAGTGCCACGCAAAACGGTGAGTCGGGAACCGTGTTTACCACCGATGCCGGTGAAGTGACGCTGGCGGCCGAGGTGACCGACGTTAACGGCGGCGACAGCCACAGTTACCAGTGGTATACCGATGAGTTGCCAGTGACGCCGGGCGATCAGGCATCCTTCACGTTTGATCCGCAAGCCATGTCTCCGGGTAGCTACCGCGTCAGTATCGTGGTGACGGACGATGGCAACCCGATGCTGTCCTCCGATGAAGTCATCTTCGAATTCACCCTGGAGGCTCCGGATTTCCCGGATGAAGACGACGGGGATTCCGGTGATGGGGATTCCGGTGACGAGGATTCCGGTGGTGGGGATGACTCCAGTGGTGGTGAAAACCCGGTGAGCCCGGGGGGTGGCAGCTCCGGCGGCTCCAGCGGTGGCAGTGTCGGCCTCTGGCTACTTTGCCTGCTGGCACTCGGCGCTATTTGGCGCAGGAGAATCGCGGGTTAAGAGCAATTCCTTTTGATGATCAAAACCGGTGGTAACCCCGCCGGTTTTATCGGACTCTATCCAGTTCAAGTTCGCAGAGTGGAATTGGACAATGGATTTTTTGGACTCTACAAGAATTTCGGTGTTCCAGAGCGAAAACCCCGCGCTGATCGTCATTGATGTGCAACAGGCCATCGATCATTTCGACAATGAATATCGCAATAATCCCGATGCAAAAAAGGCGATAGCTTTGCTGCTGGAATATTGGCGAAAGACTGGATTGCCCATCGCGCATGTGCGCCACGCATCAAAATTTCCCGATTCCCCCTATCATCCGGAATCTCCGCACTTCAAATTCAAATCTGAAACCATGCCCGCGGATTCGGAAGAGGTATTCGCCAAATCAGAAAACTGCGCGTTCATTGATACCGACCTGGAGCAGTGGCTGGTGTCACAGCGGGTTACCGAACTGGTGATCTGTGGTGTGCTGGTCAACCACTCGGTGGATGCCACGGTACGCGTGGCGGCGGGCAAGGGGTTTCGTGTATTGCTGCCCCGGGAAGCCACCGCGGCATTTCCACTGCGTCGGCTCGATGGTAAAGAAGCGTCTGCAGAGGATGTTTACTGGATTTTTCTGAGCAATCTCGCCGGTGAATATGCAGAGGTTGTCAGCGTATCCGACTTCTGTGGTTGATACGAAGAGAAAGACCTTTACCACCGGGAATCGATCCCGTCAGGCAATTTTTACAGTTAACAAAGGGCGCCATTTTGTGACGCCCCTTTTGTGTTGTTTTGGCGGGTTTAGCTGTTCGCCAGCGAAAACTCCGCGCCTTCTGCATCCGCTACAAGGCCCTGCGGTTTTCCCCAGAAGTTTTGCTATCCACACACAGGCGGCCGCTCCCACCAGCAATCCGGTCTGTACACCGATCACCTGATGCACGCCGTCTTCCCACAACTCGCCCATACGCGCACCGAACAGAACCCAGTCCGCGATCACGGTAGTGGCGAACAGCGCGGCGGTCGCCCACAGGGTAATGCGCAGGAACTGACGCTTGTCGGAAACACCGAAGGCGCCTGCGGTGGTGGCTGCCAGCAAGGCGGCAAAAATATAGGCGAGCCAGTCGCCGCGGGCGGCGAGCGCCAGCGGCATCACGCGCTCGGCCAGGAAACCGCCGGCGGTGGCGAGTACCACACCGGCGCAACCGCCGAGGGTGAGGCTGGCGACGAAGCCAATGGCTCTCGGGCTGACGTTTCTTTGCAGTGCGCGCTTGTCCAGCCACATCAGGTTACCCACTACAATCATGCCGGCTACGGCGAGGCCGAGGAGCAGGTACAGGATGCGCAGATCGACGCCGGCGAAGCTGCCAAAGTGCAGGCTTGCCATGGCATTGAGACCGGTGCGCACCGCGTTGCGATGCTCCGCGTCTGCCTGGCCCACAAGGCTGCCATCGCGCACCTGATAGAAGTGTTCCACCGTCTGTGCAAAGCGCGAGTCGTCCACGGCATAGGTTTGCATCACTGCATTCTCATCGCCGTAATTGTAGAAGCGCAGCATCGCGATGGGTGCGCCGGTCTGCTGTTCGACACTGCGCGCGTAGTCAAATGCGGGCTGCATATCCAGCGGTTTGCCGCTGGGTTTTTCGGTGACGATGGTGTAACCGGCATCTTTCAGCATGGCGTTCTGGTCGCCCTGATACAGGAACAGCGCAAAAGCGATCTGGAATACGATGGAGATATTGAAGATGACACCGGTGAGTGCGTACATCAACCCGAACGGCAGGCTCATTACGCCCACCACGTTGTGCATGTCGAGTAACTTGTTGCGCCTGCTTTGGTTGCGGTAGAGGAAAAAGTTACCGATCAGTTTGCGGGCGTGGATATAGATACCGGTAAAAATCAGCACCAGAAATATCAGCGTGACCACTCCCACCAGATAGATGCCGCCCGGCAGGCGCAGGTCGTAGTGCAGGTGCAGCAGGAAGTCCGCGAGATAGAAGTCGTCGAGTTCGGCAAGGGTTTCGCCGGTTTTCGGGTGTACCAACAGCTTCGCCACCTGCTCCGGCCCCTCGTAACCTTCCTCGGTTTTCAGGTCGATGTAAATCTGGTGGTAGGGATGGTGATCGTCGGCGAGCAGCACCGTGAGGTGCTCTTGGTTGTTGAGCTGGTGCTCCCGGAGCTTCCGCGCGACGATTTGTTCCACCGGCAGGTCCGGCGCTTCGCGGTCGATGGCAAAGTGCGGGGCCTGCGCCCAGGCCTGCAGCTCATGGTGAAACAGTACGATGGAGCCGGCCCAGAAGACGATAAACAGGGCCACGGAAATGATCACGCCCAGCCAGCTGTGGGCATCGATCAGGTTCTTGATACCGGCGTTCTTGTCACTCATTGGTTTGCAAATCCCGTATTTATTATCGCCACCGGCACATCAGTGTCCGGCGAACAGAACCACTGCATTCAGCGCCACCGATACCGCCAGCAGGCCCGCGCAGTGGAGGCTGGCGCGCTTGATCGAACTGGCGCGATAGCAGTAGGTCATTACCGCTGCCCAGAGCAGGAACGCCAGCAGCAGCCCGCTGAGCAGGCGGGTGTCGATGGCCAGGGGCAGCAGCTTCAGATTGAGTACCAGGCTGGTGGACACCAGCAGTCCGAGGAAGAACCCCGCAATGGATTTGGGCCACATTTATCCGGTCACCATGATCAGGGAGGAGAGAACCAGGCCCACAGAGCCCACCAGTACCGGCCGCCCGGCCAGATGTGAAGACGCCAGCACCAGGCCGATCCACGCGAACATCACCAGTGAGAGCACCACCAGCACCGCGGAGACTGCCGGGTACACATTGGCCAGCAACACACAGGCCAACAGCTGGAGGCCGGCAAACAGACCCCAGGCGGATTTGCGTTCCAGATGCCCGCGCAACAGGCGCTGACGCGGAGAGGCCAGATAAGCCAGCAGGCACCCGGTGAATGCCAGTGCCCCCGCACACAGTTTTATCAGCTGTATTTCCATAATCTACTGACTGTTATTAATTTTGATAATGGTTCTCATTAAATTTCGCGAATGATACCATTGTGCCGGTTTCGTCCCAACAATCCGGCAGAAAAACTTCGAACATCCGGAAATGGCCAGACCGCGGGCACTCAAATGCTCGCAGCGACCTGGACCGTCGACTCATTAAAACGAACGCCGTGTTGTTACTTCTCTCTGGTTATCTGACATAAAAAATGGAGCAATCTATGTCTGCCATTCAGTTCCGGCGGCGCCCACTCTCTCGCGCCATCGCCCTGGGGTTATCGTCTGGTCTCGCCTTTTCCGTATCCGCCCTCGCTCAGCAGACGGACGATGAAAAAAACACCGGTCTTGAGCAGGTAATGGTTGTTGGCCAGAAAACCGAGCGCTCACTGCAGGACACCGTCACCAGTGTGAAGGTGGTGACCGAGCGGGATATCCAGGAGCAGAACATCAATGGTTTCTACGATGTAATGGAGCGTACTCCCAACGTCACCGGCAACCCGGGCGTGGGCTTTACCATTCGCGGTATCGACGCGTTTAACGTGTCTGGCGGCGGCAACAGCTTTCTCACCAGCGTTTACTCGGACGGCGCCGTGCTGCCCTACCGCGCGATACAGGAAGGTGCCTTCTCCACATGGGATGTACAGCAGGTAGAAGTGCTGCGCGGCCCGCAATCCACCCTGCAGGGGCGCAATGCACTGGCCGGTGCGATCGTGATGAACACCGTCGACCCAGGCTATGACTGGACCTTTAAGGGGCGCCTCGGCGCGGGCGAAGAAGGCCGCGAAGAAAAAGCGGTGGCCTTCGGTGGCGCGCTCATCGAAGATCAACTGGCCATCCGTATTGCCGCCGAGGACCGCGACTTCGACGGCTACATCCCCAACGTCACCCGCGGTGAAAACAGCAACTTTGAGCAGGATCAGACCCTGCGCATGAAGTTGCTTTACGAGCCCAAGGCCCTGCCCGACTTCCGCGCGCTGCTGACGCTGACCAACAGCGAAACCGACATCGGGGTAAAGTGGATCGATCCCGTGGAAAACCCGTTCGAAAACCAGCGGACCACGTTCAATGATCCCACTCATGAGTTTTCCGAAACCGACATGGCCATCCTGAAGCTCAGTTACAAGCTGAACGACAGCTGGGATCTCACCTCCACCACCGCCTACAGCGACGTTACCTACGGCTATGAGTGGGACGGCGACGCCAGCGCCACGCCCGGCCAGACCCAGGAAGACGAGCGCATCGACCAGACGCTGAGCCAGGAATTTTTGCTCAACTTTGCCTACGAGCGGGTGACAGGCGTACTTGGCGCATATTATTCCGACCTGGACGTAGAGGACGCCTACAGCGGACTGCGCAGCCTCAGCATGGCCGAGCTGGGCGTGCCGCAACTGCTGATGGCACCGCCGGAACTCGGAGGACTCGGCCTGTCTCCGGCGCTGGCCCAGGCGGTGCTCGGCCTCTATGCGGACTTTGACCCGGCCGCGCTGAACACCATCGGCTACAGTACCCAGGCGGTTGAATCCCGGGCGCTGTTTGCGGATGCGACCTTCTCCGTCAGCGACCGCCTGGACCTGTTCGCAGGCTTGCGCTATGACCGCGAGACCCAGGCCAATGCCGCCGACAACCAGTTTGTTATCGCCAACGCCGATCAGTTGCCGGACCCGGCCAATCCCTCGTTCGACCCGATGACGGCCGCACTGGTGGCCGGCCTCAACGCACAGATGTTGGCCATGGCGGACGCCGCCAGCGGCACCGAGCCGCAAAAGGAAGACGACTTCAGCGCGGTACTGCCAAAAGCCGGCGCCACCTGGCACTGGAGCGAGGACATGTCCACCAGCTTCACCGCGCAGAAGGGCTACCGCTCCGGTGGTGTGGCCAGCAATATAGGCCGCGCCACCACCTATTCCTACGATCCCGAGTACACCTGGAACTACGAACTGGCATTCCGCTCCCTATGGCTCGACGGCCGCCTGTCCGCCAACGCCAACCTTTTCTATGTCGACTGGAAAGATCAGCAGATCACCGTGCAGCTGTCGGAAAACACCTACGACACCGAAACCCGCAATGTGGGCCGTTCCGTGGTTCGCGGTGCCGAACTCGAACTGGCCTACCAGATCAACGCCAGCTGGAGCGGTTATACGGGCATCGGCTATTCCGATACCGAGTTCAAGGAGTTTCCCATTAACGACCAGGAGTTGGATCTCTCCGGCCGCGCCTTCGCTGGCGCCCCGGGCGAAACCGCCAATCTGGGTGTAACCTACCGCGGCGAGCAGGGTTTCATCTTCAACGCCAACGCCAACTACCGGGGCGATGCATTGGCCGTGGTAAACCCCCACGCCAACGGCCTGAATGAGAGCGATCCACGCTTTGATCCAAAAAGCGATGCCCGCTGGCTGGTCAACCTGCGCACCGGCTACGAGTGGGACAATCTCGGCGCCTATCTCACCGTCTCCAATCTGTTGGATGAGGAATACATCGTGCAACCGGACGACGGCGGCTACTCCACCACGCTCGGCGCGCCGCGACTGGCGACCCTGAGACTGGAGGCGCGCTTCTAAATCCATGGCGGAAAAACAAAGCCCGGGGGAGAAATCCCGCCGGGCTTTTTTGTATTCACCTAATCTGTTGTTTGAAGTGTGGCGTAACAAAGGATTTGGGGGATTTGGGGATTGTTATGAGAAATTTTGCCGCCGGCCTGGTCGTGCTGCTGAGCACTCTGGTTGCAGGCTGTACCGGCGTCCCGGAGGGCGTGGAACCCGTAGACGATTTCACCCTGGATCGCTATCTCGGCCGCTGGTATGAGATTGCGCGCCTGGACCACTCGTTCGAGCGCGGGCTCAGCCGGGTAACCGCGGAGTACAGCCTGCGGGACGACGGCGGGGTGAAGGTGGTGAACCGGGGTTTTGATGCGGAGCACGCGCGCTGGAAAGAATCGGTCGGTAAGGCCTTTTTTGTCGGCGAGCCGAATGTCGGTCACCTAAAGGTATCCTTCTTTGGCCCCTTCTACGGCTCCTACGTCATTTTTGAACTGGATGACGACTATCGCCACGCGATGATCTCCGGACCGGACAGGTCCTACCTGTGGTTGTTGTCGCGTACGCCGACGGTGGATGACCCGGTAAAAAAACGCTTTATCCAGCGCGCAGGCGAACTCGGATTTGACACCGGTGCCCTGATATTTGTGGACCAGTCGCCGCTGTCCACCACTGACTGAAATCTGCGCGGTGGACGCAAGTATTTCAAACTATCCATCGCTGTTTTCCGCACATAGGGAAAAACCGGTTGTGGAAAAAGGTTGACCGTTAGATGCAGCGTCAAAACGCTGGTCCACCCCAACTTTTTTTGCCCCGACTTTTTTGTTTGCCGGACAAACCGCTCGACAGGCTCTTTGTGGCGACTACTGTTTACTAGGACAAACGAAAAGCCAGCCGTTGAGGTAAGGAAACCTTGTTAGAGCAATTAGACGCCGTGTTTTTGGCGCGGGTGCAGTTTGCATTCACCGTGTCGTTCCATTTTATATTTCCCGCCTTTTCCATCGGGCTTGCGAGCTATCTGATGGTGCTAGAGGGACTTTGGTTAAAAACCGGTCGTGGCGTTTACGCGAACCTTTACCGCTACTGGATGAAGATCTTTGCGGTCGGGTTCGGCATGGGGGTGGTGTCCGGGGTGGTATTGTCGTATCAGTTTGGTACCAACTGGTCGGTCTTTTCCACCAAGGCGGGGGCGATTGTCGGGCCATTAATGGGTTACGAGGTGATCACTGCGTTTTTTCTCGAGGCGGGTTTCCTCGGTGTCATGTTGTTCGGCATCAGCAAAGTGGGCAAGCGGTTGCACTTTTTTGCCACCTGCATGGTGGCGTTGGGCACCTTTATTTCTGCCTTCTGGATACTATCCGTCAATTCGTGGATGCAGACTCCGGCGGGGTTTGAAATCAATGAGCAGGGTCAGTTTGTTGTCGGCGGCTCCTGGTGGGATGTCATCTTCAACCCCAGTTTTCCCTACCGCCTGGTGCACACGGTCATCGCCGCCTACCTCACCACCGCGTTTGCCGTTGGAGGCGTCGGCGCCTGGCATCTGTTGAAAGACCGCAACAACCCCGGTGCGCGAAAAATGTTTTCCATGGCGATGTGGATGGCGGTGGTGGTGACACCGATCCAGATCGTCGCCGGCGATCTGCACGGATTGAATACCCTTGAACACCAGCCGGTAAAGGTACTGGCGATGGAGGGGGATTTTGATCCCAGCCCCGACGGTGCGCCGTTGATCCTGTTTGGACTGCCAGACCAAGAGACCGCTCAGGTCCACTACAAGGTGGCCATCCCCAAACTGGGGTCTCTGGTGCTGAAACACGATCCGAACGCGCCGCTGCCGGGCCTCACGGACTATCCGCGGGAGGACTGGCCGCCGGTGGCGGTGGTGTTCTGGTCGTTCCGTGTCATGGTGGCAATCGGCTTGGCGATGCTGGCACTGGGGCTGTGGAGCCTGATCGCGCGGCGGCGTAAACGGCTGTTCGAATCCCGGGCACTGCACCGCACAGCGGTGTTGATGGGGCCGGCGGGATTTGTCGCGGTGATTGCGGGTTGGATCACCACCGAGGTGGGGCGTCAGCCATTCACTGTGTACGGTTTGCTGAGAACTGCGGAATCGGCGTCACCGCTGGATGCACCTGCAGTGGCCACATCGTTGATCGCGTTCATTCTGGTCTACTCTGCAGTGTTTGGCGCGGGTATTTATTACCTGCTGCGCCTGATGGGCCAGCCACCCCATCGCGGCGAAACGGAGCCGTCCCACGTGCCGGTACGCGCGGCCGGCATCACACCGGCGGCGAGTATGGAGGCCGCCTGGGCCAAAGGGGGAGCTGCCGATGGGAAGCATTGATTTAGCGTTGGTCTGGGCGGCCATCATTTGCTTTGCGGTGTTTGCCTATGTGGTGCTGGACGGTTTTGATCTCGGCGTCGGTATTCTGTTTCCATACCTGAGCAAGGGCGAAGAGCGAGACCAGGCGATCAATTCCGTCGCCCCCGTGTGGGACGGCAACGAGACCTGGCTGGTGATGGGTGGTGGTGGACTGCTGGCCGTGTTCCCGCTGGCCTATGCGATCATCCTGCCGGCAACCTACCCGCTGATGATTGCGATGCTGCTGGGGTTGGTATTCCGCGGCGCCGCGTTCGAATTTCGCTGGCGCGACCCCGCTCACCAACCGCTGTGGGACATTACGATTACGGTGGGTTCGCTGGTGGCCGCCATCGCACAGGGGATGACAATCGGCGCGATACTGCAGGGGATCGATGTAGAGAACAATGCCTACGCCGGGGGATGGATCGACTGGTTGAGCCCCTTCAGTTGCCTCACCGGAATTGGTGTGGCGGTCGGCTATGCTCTGTTGGGAGCCACCTGGTTGATCATAAAAACGCAGGGCAGTTGCCAGGCGCACGCCCGCCGACTGGCATTCCGGCTCGGCATCGCCACCGTCGTCGTGTTGGCGGCGGTGAGTGCGGCGACGCCATTCCTGAGCTATGACTACTGGACGCGCTGGTTCACCATGCCGCAGGTATTGCTTACGGCGCAGGTACCGCTTCTTGTTGCAATTTGCACCGGCATTTTTTTCTGGAGCCTGAGAAAAGGTCGGGAAGTGCTGCCATTTTTGATGGCGCTGGCGATGTTTTTCCTCGGTTTTGTGGGGCTCTGCATCAGTATATTTCCGTACATGGTGCCGCGGTCGATCACGCTCTGGGAAGCCGCAGCACCGCACAACAGTCAGCTGTTTTTGCTCGTCGGCGCACTGTTTATTATTCCGCTGATTCTCGGTTATACCGCCTGGGCGTACTGGGTGTTTCGCGGCAAGGTGGGCACCGAGGGGTATCACTGATGCGGGCTGATAGCAGCATATGGAAGCGCCTCGGCTGGATGGCGTTGATCTGGATGATGAGCGTTGCAACGCTTGGTCTGCTTTCACTTCTATTGAGGTGGTGGCTGGCGGGAGGTTGAGAGAATTGCATTGCTGTCTTGGCCGGCGCCGTTTTGTGCGCAATCAAATTCTGCTCGGTGGTGGATTGGCGATGCTGCCCACCGCACTGTTGCAGGCAAAACCGCCTGAACTGCAGGACGCCGCAAGCCGGCTCAGCAAGTTTTACACCGTCTCTCAAGCCCTCTTGAGGCCGCTGCCGGTCAACACGCGCTTGGATCACCGTGTGGCGGCGCGACTGCTGGCCGCACTGAACAGCGAGTATCCGAGTTTTCCACAACAGCTGGACCTGCTGCCGGATGACCCCGGCGCGGACGACCGCTACTCACCGGTGGCGCAGCTGATTGTCGCCGCCTGGTTTCTCGGCACCGTGGATAAAACCCTGGTGACGTTTGAACGCGCGCTGATGTACCGGCTCACCGCTGACATCTTTCCCGTACCCTCCTACTGCACGGGTAAACCCGGCGGTTGGGCGAGCGCGCCGGTTGCGTATTCCGGAGGGGTTTAGATTTGGCGGGCAGGGAAGCGGAGTATGTGGTGATCGGCTCCGGCGTTGCCGGGGCGCTGGTGGCCAATGAGCTGGCGAGGGCGGGCAAGTCCGTACTGATCGTGGAGGCCGGCCCGCGGGTGCCGCGCTGGCAGACGGTGGAGCGTTTCCGCAACCAGGTAGACAAGACCGACTTTATGGCGGCCTACCGCTCCGCGCCCTGGGCGCCGCACCCGGAGTACGGCGAGTTCGCCAACGATTACCTGATATCCAAGGGCAGCCATCCATTTAACTCCCAATACATTCGCGCTGTCGGTGGAACCACCTGGCACTGGGCCGCCTCCTGCTGGCGCTTCCTGCCCAGTGATTTCAAGCTGAAAACCCTCTATGGCGTGGGGCGCGACTGGCCCATCGAATACAGCGATCTGGAACCCTGGTATCTGCGTGCGGAACAGGAGTTGGGCGTATGGGGCCCACAGGATGAGGATCTGGGCTCACCCCGTAGCGGGCCCTATCCCATGGAGCCCCTGCCCCTCTCCTACAACGAGGCGCGCGTGAAGCTGCGCATGAACGAGCACAACCCGGCGTGGCGGGTGGTGACCGAGCCTGTGGCGCGCAACAGCCGGCTCTACGACGGCCGCCCCACCTGCTGCGGCAACAACAACTGCATGCCCATCTGTCCCATCGGTGCCATGTACAACGGCATAGTGCATGTGGAAAAGGCCGAGGCGAATGGTGCCGAGCTGATTCACAGCGCGGTGGTGAACCGTCTGGTGAGCGAGGGTGATCGGATCGTCGCCGCCGAGTACAAGGATCCGGCGGGAGATAATCACCGGGTGTCCGGCAAAAACTTCATCCTCGCCGCGAACGGCATCGAAACCCCGAAACTGATGCTGATGTCCTTTGGCCGCCACAATCCCACCGGGGTCGGCAACAGTTCGGATATGGTGGGCCGCAACCTGATGGATCACCCCGGCACCGGTGTGCGCTTCTACGCCGACGAGCGCCTGTGGCCGGGGCGCGGTCCGCAGGAGATGACCTCGGTTACCGGCTTCCGCGATGGAGCCTTTCGCGCGCAGTACGCGGGCAAGAAACTGCATCTGTCGAATATCTCCGCGGTGGAAAAAGCGGCGCGCGCCGTGCTTGGGCAGCGCCAACCCATCGACATTCCCGAGCTCACCGCGCGCATCCGCGATCGTGCCGCGCGCTATGTGGAGTTCAACAGCTTCCACGAGATTCTGCCGCGCCCGGAGAACCGCATCCGCCCGAGCACATCGGAAACCGATGCCAGCGGTATTCCGCGGCCGGAGATCACCTACAGCATCGACAACTACGTTGTGCAAAGTGCGGCCCACACCCGCGCCACCTATGCGGAGATTGCCAAACTGATGGGCGGCAGCGAGGTGATTTTTACCGACAGCTTCGCCCCCAACAACCACATCACCGGCACCACCATTATGGGCGCGAGCGCGGCGGACTCGGTGGTGGACAAAGACTGCCGCACCTTCGATCACCCCAACCTGTTTATTGCCGGCAGTTCGGTAATGCCCACCGTGGGCACCGTCAATGTCACCCTCACCATCGCCGCCCTTGCCCTGCGCCTGGCGGACTGCCTGCTCGGGGAGGGGTAAGGGTGAAATTCGCGATGGCCTGTATCAGCGCGGTTGTACTTTCCGGTTTGCTGGCAGTGGATCGGGTGACGGCCCAGGAGGCCTGGGAAGGGGCCGCGGAAGAGGTAAACCGGGAGCTGGACCAGCCGGCGCTGATTGAAAAAGGCCGCTACCTCGCCATCGCCGGCGATTGCCAGGCCTGCCACACACGCGCAGGAGGGGCCCCTTTTGCCGGCGGCAGACCGATGAAAATCCCATTGCTTGGCACCTTGTACAGCAGCAATATCACGCCGGACATCCAACAGGGTATCGGTGGCTGGAGCCTGGAGGATTTTGACGACGCGCTGCGTCGCGGCATCGGCCGCGATGGCCGCAATCTCTACCCTGCCATGCCCTACGACTCCTATTCCAGAATCAGCGACGATGACATCAAGGCACTTTACGCCTATTTCATGTTCGGGCTGGAGCCAGTGCACGACACTCCACCCGCCAACAAGATCCGCCGTGCACTCAGCGCGCGTTGGCCACTGGCAATCTGGAATTTCCTGTTCGCACCGGGTGAGCCATTCACACCCGACCCGCAGCGAAGTGCCGAGTGGAACCGCGGCGCGTATCTGGTGCAGAGCCTCGCGCATTGCGGCGAGTGCCACACGCCACGCGGAATCGCCTTTCAGACAAAAGCGCACAATGAAACCGACAAAGGCTTCCTCGCGGGCGGCCCGATACTGGACGGCTGGCAGGCCTACAACATCACTCCGCACCCGATCAGTGGCATCGGCCAGTGGAGCTCGGAGCAACTCACCCGGTACCTGAAAACCGGGCACGTAAACCGCCTTGCCCAGGCCGGCGGTCCCATGGCGGAAGCGATCGAAAACAGCTTTGCGAAAATGACCGACGGCGACATCGCCGCCATCGTCACCTACCTGCGCAGCATCCCCCCGATCGACAGCGGGGAGAAATATCCGCGCCAGAGCCTGGGCTCTCCCGCCACCCAGGTGATTATCAAACGCGGTAATATCCTCGCCATGGACCGCAGCCCCAACAGTCGCTCCGACGGCGCGCGCCTGTACCTCGGCCTCTGTGCCAGTTGTCACGGTGTGGACGGTACCGGCAGCCGGGACGGCTATTACCCCTCACTGGTTTACAACTCGACCGTTGGCGCCAAGAGCGATCACAACCTGCGCCAGGCAATTCTGCACGGAATAAGCCGCACCGTAGGCGGCGAAGAAATAATGATGCCGGGCTTTGCCAGCGAGCTGGATGAAGGGCAAAGGAATCGGCTGCTGGAATACCTGCGCCGCCAGTTCGCCACCCCATCCAAAGGCGACGCCGCCGCACAGAATTGACCGGTTAGACCGGCATTCATTCGCAGATACGAAAATAAACAGCGAAATTCGACTCTGGCACAATTTCTACAGCCCGCGGAATTACTTGTAAGTGATACTCTCGTACCAACAACCGCATAAATTAGCGGTTTTTAACCCCGTACAAGTCCGCTAAAGTTTCGCTATTGCTTATTCCATGGAGCGGAAACTTGCAGGAATTTGGACTACCAATCTGGGCAATCATTCTTATCGCCATTGCCTTACTCATGCTGCTTACCGATATCGGCAAGGCTTATACCTTTTCCGAAATGCGCTTGGAAATTACCTACCAGGGAAAGCCCGCGGCGGGCGCCATTGTTAAAAGACGAATCAAATGGCAAAGGGAAAGACTGGATGAATTTTTTACAGACAGTAATGGGGTGGTAGTCCTACCACAGGTTCGGGAGCGTTCTATTACGCAGTTTTTTCCATCACAGTTTATAAGTTCACAACTGATTAGCGTAAATTTTCGAAATCAGAATTTTGAGGTTTGGTCATACGTAAAAATCCAGCCGGATAAAAATTCCGAAATGGGAGGATATCCGTTAAATTTAGAGTGTGAGCTCACACGCGAATCAAAGCTAGATGAAGAGTTTGATACTTTGATGATCACGAACTGCAAAAAAATACCATCGCATGATTTTAGTAATATAGATTAATAAAATTTTTGCTTTTTGATAATTGGAGAAGGTCTTATTGGTGATTCTTCGAGTGGAGTTTTGATGAAATTTTTAAACTATATAAAGTATGTGATTTTTGTTTTTGTTTTTGTATTCTCTACAGGTACATTTTGTATGTCGATCTTTGATGCAGGCAAAGCGTGTACATTTTCGCGCATGGAGTTGGAGATAACTCATGAAGGTAAGCCGGTAAAAAACGCATTAGTTAAGCGAACGGTTTCTTGGAAGAAAGATAAAGTTGACGAATTCAGGACGGATGAATTTGGAAGAGTGGTGTTACCAGAAGTTTTAGAGAGATCCGTCACTCAACTACTTCCTCTGGAGTTTGTTGTGGCCCAGGGTGTTAATGTCTATTACGAAGATAAAGAATATGAAATTTGGATAAATAGCAAGAGAAGGCCTGAACGTAATTCGGAGTTGGGTGGAAAAGAGCTGAGTTTAAAGTGCGAACTTACAAATGAAGCAAAAGTTTATAGAGAATTTAGAACTTTGCTAATGACCAGTTGTATTTGGTGAAATTTTAAAAGGAAATAAAAGTATGGAAGCTTTGGAACCACTATTCGCCGCTCAGCTTGCTGCCGACATTTATGATATTGAACACCCAATACCGAGAAAAGCGTTCTATAACATCTATAAAAACAAATTTGAATTAGGTGAAGATTCGAGTTTAGCTGAAATAGGAATTCGAGGAAAAACCGGTGGTATTTTCTTGAAGTTGGCACACATGATGGCACTGGCCGCCGAAGGGAAATCCGGCACTGCTTACCAAAATCAGGCAATTGTTGCAATCAAGGGGACTGCAGGCCTGATGGATGGATTGACCGATCTGAACGCTGGACTGAAAAATTCGAAAACAGGGGGCATGGTGCATCAGGGGTTTTTGGATGTATTCAACTCCTACGTTGATTGCTTGCCAAAATTTTCGGCACATATTCATACCATACACTGCGTTGGGCACAGTCTGGGTGGAGCTTTGGCGACATTGACGGCTGACTGGCTGAAATCCAATACGGGCAGGCAAGTAATGCTGTATACCTTTGGTTCACCTCGTGTGGGATTGGAATATTACGCGGGTAAAACTGAGAGGCGTTTAGGTTCCAAGAATATTTACCGGGTATACCACCAGACAGATCCGGTACCAATGGTTCCGACTTGGCCCTTTTTCCATGTTCCCGATGGAGGAGAAGGCGATTTTCTGCTGCCTTCCGGGCTGCACCTGAAGCCGTGGGAATTCCACAGCATGGATCGATATCTGATTTCAGCGGGCAGTGATGAAAGGTCTCCAGTTGACTGGCCAGTACTCAAATCCCGACGCCCCCAGGACTTCCTTGACTCCAGCATCGAAGCCTGGCTGAAGGCCGAGGGTGTGATTTCCTTCTCATTGAATACCGCGCGACTGCTGAGTGCCGCGATCCTGTGGGTTGTGAAAAAGCTGGTCAATCTCACCGGTATTGCGGTGGTGATGGCCGGCAGTACCACCTTCACCCTGTTGGACCGTCTCGCCATGTTGATGAATAAAGGCCTGCAACTCGCCGAGGATA
Organism: Microbulbifer sp. SH-1; assembly: GCF_011326135.1. Lineage (NCBI taxonomy): Bacteria > Pseudomonadati > Pseudomonadota > Gammaproteobacteria > Cellvibrionales > Microbulbiferaceae > Microbulbifer > Microbulbifer sp. SH-1. The sequence continues at coordinate 3,429,212 of NZ_CP046948.1, forward strand.
TTTCCATCTGGGTGCTCAGGCTGATCCGGCGTATGGCGCAGATGCTGGGCATCGCGTTGCGCGAGGGGGCGGAAATGACCCTGCATTTCATCCGCCAGGTATTTATCCAGGCTCATCACGCTGTGTCAGAACTGGTACGCCAGGCCGGGCGCACCCTGCACTGAAATGTCCGCGGATCTATCAGGCCGGCATCGTCGTCAATGCCGGCCTGATAGATTGGACAAGCAGCCTGTCAGCAAGCTGACATTCCGCAACTTGCTGACAAAAACTTTACCAAAATATCCCGCCGCTACTTTTTACCTTGTGTTGCCACGGTCTATTCGGTAGAACCGGAACATAAATCCGAGAACAATGGTTTTATGTTGCATACCAAAAGCGCAGCCGGCGATCCGCTGTGCAAGCGCTCCTGCGATTTCCACCTCAGTGAGTGGTTCGATAATTAGTTGACCGCTGCCAGATCTGGTAGCGGGCAGCGCATTCCTGCCTGAATTTTTCTCCAGAATCCTCTCCCGGCACCGCGACTGGTTGCGCGCCCGTGCGCCGTTGCTTTGCCGTGGCGAAATCACAGACCTACAAAAACAACGACACCCGAGGGTAAAGAGATGAAGCCATCTAACAAGCAACTGCTCGCACTGGCCATAGCCCTGGTCAACGGCGCACCGGCCGCGGTGCTGGCCCAGAGCCAACCGGAAAAAGACGCAATGATCGAAGAGGTGGTGGTGACCGCCAGCCGCCGCGCCGAAAGTATCCAGGAAATTCCCTACAACATCACCGCGATTACCGGTGAATCCCTGAAAAATGCCGGGGTGGATGACCTGACCAAGATGTCGCAGTTTATTCCCGGCATGCAGATGATCGACGCCGGCGCCCGCAGTACCGGTCTTGTGACCTTGCGCGGTATGAACGTGGGCGGTCTGCAGGCGTCGGAAAACCAGGGCGGCAAGGACATCATTTCCCGCTACGTCAACGACACCCCGCTGCTGATCGATTTTAAGCTGGTGGATGTCGAGCGCGTGGAAGTACTGCGCGGGCCCCAGGGTACTCTGTACGGCCGCGGCGCCATGGGCGGCACCCTGCGCTATATCCTTAACAAGCCCAGTACCGAAGCCACCGAGGGCTCCGTCAGCACTGAGCTGTACCAGAACAGCGAGAGCGAGGGCCTCTCCAGCGAGGTGAGCGGTGTGCTGAACCTGCCGTTTTCCGACACTCTGGCGCTGCGCGTATCCGGCACCCGTGTGGACGACGCCGGCTTTGTCGACTACGAAAATGTGCTGGTGGAGCCGGGTGTGTCCAACGATACCCGCTACGTCAAAGATGTGAACAGCGAGGAAACCACCGCGATCCGCACCGCCCTGCGCTGGGAACCGAGCGACGAGTTCTTCGCCCAGGCAACCTACTACCTGCAGGACCAGAAGGCCGGTGGCCGCCAGGCGGTCAACCCGGAGTACACCGGTGGCGATTTCACTTCGGCGCTGTTGTATGTGGAACCGCGGGATAACAAGGACGACCTGTTCAATATCGAATTCGGCTGGAACAGCGACCTGATCGAAATCTTCTCCACCACCTCCCGGGCCAGCTACGAGGGGTACGGTCGCCGCGATCAAAGCGATTTCCTGGCGATCCTCTACCCGCACTACACCGACTTCCCGCAGTACTCCACCTACGCCGTGGACGACAACCAGACCGACTCCCTGGTGCACGAAACCCGCTTCCTGTCCACCGACGGCAACTCCCCGGAGTGGCTCGACTGGATTGCCGGTTTCTATTACGAGGAGACCAACACCCTGCTGGATGCGCGCGAATACATCCCGGGCTGGGACGCCTATTACGACTACGACAACGGCCTGGCGGAAGCGGGCTCCACAGATCTGGAATACTGGCACTACAGTGACGACGACTTCGAAGAGCGCGCGGTATTCGGTGAGGCCACCTTCCATGCCTCCGACGCGCTGCAGCTGACTTTTGGGGCGCGCTATTTCCAGCAGGAAGAGAGTGTTGCCTACGACTGCTACGTGTACCCCATGTATACCGGCCCCGAGCGCGATTGTCGGGAAGGCAGCGGTGACATCGACGACACCGTATTCAAACTCAACGGCAGCTACAACTTCTCCGACGATGTGATGCTGTACGCAACGGTGGCAGAAGGCTTCCGCCGCGGCGGCCTGAATTTCGGTCCCAATCTGCTGGAAAGCGAAAGAACTTATGCATCCGACAAGGCCGTGAACTACGAGCTGGGTTGGCACACCACGTTGGCGGATGGGCGCGCGATCTTCAACGGCGCCCTCTTCCGGGTTGACTGGAAAGACCTGCAGGTGGGCACCAAATCCGAAGTCGCCGGCATCAACATCACCGGCAATGGCAGCCAGGGTGTGATCGATGGCATCGAGCTGTCCACTCAGTTCTCCGCCACCGACAGGCTGAGCCTGAACGGCTGGGTGACCTACTACGACCACCGCCTCGACGGCGACGCCCCGGGGATCGACGGCTTCGACGGCGATGCCTTCCCCGGCGTACCCAACCTCCAGGCCAACCTCGGTTTTGACTACTTCATTCCGGTATCCCAGGGGGAGCTGACTCTGCGCGGCAACGCCTACTACAAGGATGAGATCCAGACCCTGCTGAACAGCGTCGGCGACAATTACGACAACGAAACCCTGGATGCCTACACTGTGGCCAACCTGTCCCTGGATTACCGTGTGGAACAGTGGCGCGCATCGCTGTTCGCGGACAATGTCACCAACGAGTACTACTTCAATGGCGGTCGCAGTGAGAAGAAATACGGCGAGCGCGGACAGTTCTACTACGTGGGCCAGCCGCGCACACTCGGGGTGAACCTCTCTTACGAATTCTGATCGCCAGTCTCACAGGGCTATCATTTGGCGGGGCTTGCCCCGCCCTTTTTTTCTCTGGACCGGCCGCCGTATGCCAGCTACAAACATCGTTGAACCCATTTTTCTATCTGACTAGGCAACTGGCCCGATATGTCCGATTCCCCTCTCCAGCAGCAACTCAATCTGGCGCGCCAGGCCGCCGCCCGCCGCGACTGGCGCGAGGCGAGCAGGCTGTGTATCGACGTGCTGCGCCAGGACGCCAGGCAGGCAGACGCCCACCTGATACTCGGTTGCGCCGCCGGCGATGCCGGCGCCGCCTCGACCGCCCTGCGCGCCTTGCGCACGGCGCTGACGCTCGCCCCCGAGCGCGGCGATATCCGCTTGCAACTGGCCCGCTGCCTGGTACAGAGCGGCGAGCATATGGCCGGCGAGTGTGAAGCGGACACCTGTGCCAGCCTGATCGGCGAGGACGCGAGCCAGCTCGATCTGCTCGCCACCATTTACAGTCACCTGGGCAAGCAGGAGAAAGCCGCACCTTATGCGGAGCGCGCCGTCGCGATCGCCCCGGAAAATGCAACGCTGCTATCGAACGCCGCCGCTATCCTGGTCTTTCTCGGCCGCACCGGTGAGGCAGAAGCGTATCTGCGACGCGCCCTGCAGCTGGCACCGCGGCATTTCCGCAGCCACTGGCAGCTCGCCCAGCTGCGCCGGGCGGAGGACGAATTGCACTACCGGAGCATGCTGGTGCTGAGTGCGCACTATGCGGAAAACGGCAATGCGCAGGCCTATCTGCACTACGCCATGGGTAAGGTGTCGGAAGATTTGGCATTGTGGCAGCAGGCGTGGCGCCACTATGCGCGCGGCGCGGAATATCGGCGCCGGGACATCCGTTACCGCAGCGAGGAGGAACAACGCCTGTTCGCCGCACTTCGCCAGGGGTTCACTGAGGAGTGGTTTTGCCGCGGCGCAGAAACGCCATCTACCGGCGAGGCGCCTATCTTCATCGTGAGCCTGCCTCGCGCCGGCAGCACTCTGGTGGAGCGCATTGTCGGCAGCCACTCTCAGGTGCAATCCCTCGGTGAGCTGCCGCATTGGCCGCTGGTGGTAAAAAAACAGACCGCTGTGAGTGGCCCGCCCCTGCACAGTGCGGAAATTGCCGCTGCGGCGTCGACGATTGATCCGGTGGCCGCCGCCCGCGATTACTGCGCGGCCATCCGCCATCGGCGGGACCAGCGTCCCTTCTTCACCGACAAGCTGCCCGGTAATTTTCTCTATTTGCCGCTGCTGGCACGCGCGTTTCCAGGGGCGCGGTTTGTGCATGTTGCCCGCCACCCGATGGATGCCGGTTTTGCCATATACAAGCAATTGTTCGCCGATGCCTATCCCTGGTCCTACGATCTGGAAGAGCTGGGCCAGTACTACGTGCAGTACCACGAGCTGATGCAGCAATGGGCGCGGTTACTGCAACAGCGCATGGTGACGGTAAATTACGACGCGCTGGTGGCCGCACCAGAGACGGAGACCCGCGCGCTACTGCACGGGCTCGGGTTGCCCTTTGAAGACGCCTGCCTGCAACCCCACAAGACACCCAACCCCGCCGCCACCGCCAGTGCCGTCCAGGTACGCGAGCCCGTTCACCGCCGCTCGAGCGGGCGCTGGCAGCATTTTGCCGCGCAGCTGCAGCCCTATCGGGACGTGCTGGAAAACGCGGGTGTACTGCCGCTTCGCTGAGGCGATCCGCGCAACCGGTCAAAGCCCCGGCCGGATAACCGGTGCCCCATCTTTTTGCTTCTTGCTGCCTTTGCTCTGCCCCAGTTTGTCGGCGTTTGCGCGCTTGTTGTCCCAGTGGTGGTCCAGGTGCAGATCCGGGTCGCGGCGGTCTTCGCGCAGGGCCTGCAGCAGCTGCTCGCGGTAGATTTTGGTCTGGGCGATGTGCTGGGATTCGTCGCGCCAGTAGGGGAACAGGGATTCCAGCATGCGCTGATCATGCTGTTTGAATTTGCGCGCGGCGCGCTGAGCGCGGTGTTTGGACCAGCCCATTACCTGCAGCGCACCGGCGCCAATATCGAGCGCGCTGTCGACGGTTTCCCGGTAGATGTACTGCACGCCCGCCTCCATCAGCGCGTACTGGTGCATGCGGTTGCGCGCGCGCGCCAGAATCGTCAGGTGCGGGAAATGCTTCTGAATACGGCTGACGATCTCTAGTGAAGCGACCTGGTCGCTCAGCGTAAGGATGGCGATTTTGGCATTGTCGGCGCCGGCAGCGTGCAGCAAATCGCCGCGGGAGGCGTCGCCGTAGTAAGCCTTGATACCGTAGCGGCGCACCAGTTCCAACTGTTCGGCGTTGTGTTCGAGCAGGGTGGTGTCGAAACCGCAGGCGTTCAGCAGGCGCCCGGAAATCTGGCCATAGCGGCCGTAGCCGATAATGATCACCGGCGAGCCGTCGTCCTGGGGGTTGCTGTCGGGAACATCCGGGGTGCGCGGGCCGGTGAAAAAGCGTGGCTGGATCAACTGTTCATAAGCCAACAGCAACAGCGGTGTAAACGCCATGGACAGGGCGACGAGCGCGATCAACAGGCTGCTCACATCGCTCGGCAGAACCTGGTTCTGACTGGCGAACGCCAGCAGCACAAAACCGAATTCCCCGGCCTGCGCCAGCGATACCGCAAACAGCCAGTCCTCCCCCCGCGCCATGCCGCGCACCCGCGCCAGCGCAAACAGCACCGCAAACTTCACCAGCACCAGCATCACCAGCAGCCCGAGCAGCAGCAGTGGTTTCTGCATCACCAGCGCGAGATCGAGGTTGGCGCCGACGGCGAGGAAGAACAGCCCCAGCAGCAGGCCCTTGAACGGCTCGATGTCCGCTTCCAGTTCGTGGCGGAATTCGCTGTCCGCCAGCACCACACCGGCAATAAAGGTGCCGAGGGCCGGTGACAGGTTGAGCCAGGTCATGACCGCAGCGGCTCCCAATACGATCAGCAGCGAGCAGGCGGTAAAGAGTTCGCGGGTGCGCGCGCCCACCACCAGCCGCAGCAGCGGCGTGAGCAGGTAGCGCCCCGCCAGCACCAGCGCGGCAATGGCACCGAGTACTGCCAGCGCATAGGCCCAACCCTGCAGGTGATCGGGGTCGGTGGCCACTTCCACCGTTGCCAGCAGTGGCAGCAGCGCAAGGATGGGGATGACGGCGATGTCCTGGAACAGCAGCACACTGAATGCATTGCGCCCGCCCTCGGTTTTGAGCAGGTTTTTCTCCGACAGGGACTGCAGCACGATAGCTGTGGATGACAGCGCGAGAATCAGACCAACGGCGGTGGCGGTGCGCCAGTTGAGCCCGAACAGTGTCACGGCAATGCCGCACACCACGGCGGCGGTGGCCAGCACCTGGGCGCCCCCCGTGCCGAAGATCGCACCGCGCAGCGACCACAATTTGCGCGGCTGCAGCTCGAGGCCGATCAGAAACAGCATCAGCGCCACGCCGAATTCGGCGAAGTGCAGTTCGTCGCTGGTGTCGCCCACCAGCCCGATAACGTGCGGGCCGATCAGTACGCCCGCCACCAGATAGCCAAGCACCGAGCCGAAGCCGAGACGCTTGGCCAGCGGTACGGAAACGACAGCGGCGGTAAGGAAGATGACGGCTTGGAGCAGGAAATTGTCGTGCGGCATGAACGTTCTTTGGTGTTATGGGTTGTGGTGGCCGCGTCAGTCTGCCGGGGTGGCGGGATCGCCCTCCGGGAACACCGCTTCGCGGCTGCGCTGAATCAGTGGTGCGATGGTCGAACCCTGCACCACGATGGAAAAGAGTACCACGCCATAGGTCATCACCACCCACAGGTGGCGCAGATTGTGGTCACCGGCGATCACGAAGCCGGAAGGAATCGACATTGCCAACGCCAGCGACAGGCCACCGCGCAGGCCTCCCCAGATCAGAATGCGCTCGGTATACGGGTGGTATTTGCGCCGGCGTTTGAGCAACAGGAAGGGTGTACCCACTGCCAGGATGCGCCCCAGCAGCACAATTACAATGGCGGCGACAATCAAGACATAGTCGATGGGCTGGAAGTTGATGGTGATCAGGAACAGGCCCACCAGCAGGAACAGGATGCCGTTCAGAAACTCCTCGGTGATGGCCCAGAAGTTGTCCAGCTCATGCTGGCTCACCCGTGAGAAGCCGCGTTCGCGGGTGAAGTTGCCGATGATGATACCGGCTACCACCATGGCCAAGGCACCGGACACGCCGAGAATATTGGCGGTGGCGAAACCCGCAGTGGGAATCACCAGCGTCAGCAGCAGTTCCAGGCTGTGTTCGTTGGTGGAACAGATCAGCCAGTGGAACAGACCGCCGAGAGCGAGCCCGAGGGCGATCCCGCCGAGCGCCTCCACGATGAACAGATGGCTGATGGCCGGCAGCGTGGGTTCGGTGCCCTGGAATGCGAGGGCATAAATCACCGCAAACACCACGATACCGAAGCCATCATTGAACAGCGACTCCCCTTCCACCTGGATGGAGATCTGTTCCGGCGCTTTCAGGTTTTTGATGATCGCCAGCACGGCGATGGGGTCAGTGGGGGAGATCAGCGCGCCGAACAACAGGCAGTACACCAGTGCCACCGGCATGCCGATAAAGCCGAAGAAAAAGTACAACATGTAGCCCACCGCGAAGGTGGAAATCAGGGTACCGAAAATCGCCAGCAGGGTGATTTCCACTTTCTGGTTGCGCAGCATCAGCAGATCGATGTGCAGACTGCCGGCAAACAATAGGAACCCGAGCATCCCCTTCAGCAGCAGGTCTTCCAGATTCATCAGCGGCAGCAGCTGGTCGGCCCAGTCGCGAAGTTCGACGATCTCCAGCTTGCCGAGACCGATGACAATCAGCGACAGCGCCAGGGAACCGGCAGTGATGGCAATGGTAGCCTGGGCGCGCAGTACGTACTGATTGAGGAAACCGAGGAAAACGGAGACAGCGGCGAGAAAACAGAAGGTGTAATAAACGTCCATGTGGGCGCGGGGGCTCCGGTGCGTGGGGGTTACCTCTAACTGTAGGAGCCTGCTTGCAGGGCCCGCGAGAGTGTTTAGCGAGCACTGCTCGCTGCTCTCCCGTGCGACCGGCCATGGATGGCCGGGCCGGACACTGTTCCACGGATGGCTGCTTGCGAAACAAGAGTGATTCGTGAGCAACAAGCTCCTACAAACTAAAGCGCGGACTACTTGGCCTGACTCAATCCGTCAGCGTGCCGTTATTGTAGTCGCGCACCGCCTGTTCGATTTCCTCGCGGGTATTCATCACGAAGGGACCGTAGTGCACTACCGGCTCGCCGAGCGGACTGCCGCGCAGTATCAGCATTCCGGTGCCCACATCTGGTGCATCGTCAGGCGCACGCAATTGTAATGATTCGCCGTCGCCAAACAACACCAGATTGCCCCGGTTTACCACACCGTGCCCGGTGTCGAGCGCACCGCTGTAGACATACGTCATGACCGTATGCCCAGCCGGCAGCGGCAGGTTGACCTCGGCACCCGCGGCCAGACGCAGATCTGCCACCGACGCTTGCGCCGCCGCCTCCAGCAGCGGCGCATCTTCGGATTTGCCGTTCACCTGCCATTGGCCGGCGATCAGGCGGATCTTAGAGCCGCGCCCGTCCAGCATAATTTCGCGCATCTGCTCCGGCTGAATATCCCGCCAGACGGGTTTGCTCATCTTGTCCTTCGCCGCCATGTTGATCCACAGCTGGAAGCCGTGCATGCCGGTGCTGCCACCATCTTTGGGCTGATGTGGCATCTCCGAGTGGATGATGCCGCGCCCTGCGCGCATCCACTGCGCGCCGCCCTGTTTGATGGCGCCGCGATTGCCCAAGTGGTCCTGGTGCTCAAACTCGCCGCTCAACATATAGGTGAGCGTCTCGATGCCGCGGTGCGGGTGCGGCGGAAAGCCGGCGATATAGTCGTCGGGATTCTCCGAGCGAATCTCGTCGACCATCAGGAAAGGGCTCAGGTCCTTCAGCTGAAAGCCTGCCACCCGGTGGATTTTCACCCCGGCGCCGTCGGCGGACGGGTGGCCTGCCACTACCCGCACTGCGGGGCGTACGCCGGTACTGCCTGCACTGTTCTGTGTGAAATTAGACATGGTTCTGTTCCTCCATTTCCGGCAGTATAGGCCGATAAAATCGCCAGAAAATGGCAAAAAATCGCAGCTAACATTCGAGCTGCTCGATACATCAGAATCCACGACTTTTTTACAAATCGAATCTGGACGAAGGACAGTCTATGGCCAAAGTTACGCTGGAACAGTGGCGCATGTTTCAGGCTGTGGTGGAGTACGGGGGCTTTTCCCAGGCCGCGGATGCGGTGCACAAGAGCCAGTCCTCCATCAATCACGCGGTGCACAAGCTGCAGGAGAGCCTCGGCGTCAATCTGCTGGAAGTGCGCGGGCGCAAGGCGGAGCTCACCGACGCCGGACGCGTACTGCTGAACCGCGCCGGCGGCCTGCTGGACGAGGCCGAGGCGCTGGAAGCCGTTGCCCTGAGCCTCGCCGCCGGCACGGAGGCGCAGCTGCGTCTGGCGGTGGATGTGCTGTTTGATTACGAGGCGCTGTTCAATGCGGTTGAACGTTTCGCCGCTGAATTCCCGCACACCCGCCTGGAGATCCGCGAGACGGTGCTGTCTGGCGGCGAGGAGCTTCTGCTGCAGCAGGAAGTGGATTTCATTCTGTCGGCGCGGGTGCCCCAGGGCTTTGTGGGCGAGCCGGTCTCAAGAGTGAAATTCGTGCCTGTCGCCCATCCGGACCATCCGCTGCACCACCTGGGCCGCGCGGTGAATCGCGAGGACCTGAAGGCTGCCCGGCAGATCGTGATGCGGGACTCCGCCCTGAAAAACCGCCAGGACGCCGGCTGGCTGGGCTCGGACCAACGCATCACCGTGAGCAATGTGCACACCTCCATTGAGCTGATCGAGCGCGGCCTGGGCTTCGCCTGGCTGCCGCAGACGCGCATCCGGGATTCTCTGTCGGCCGACCGCCTGTTGCCGCTGCGCACCGAGGAGCCGTGGGAGCGGGACGTCACCGTATATCTCGTCTATGCGGACAAAGACCGCGCCGGCCCCGCCGCCTGCCTGCTGCTGCAGGCGCTGCGGGAGGGGCTGCCGCCGTTTGAGTGACGCAATGCGTCGGACAGCGTGAGCGCGGGAACTGATCGGCATCAACAACAGCGGCATCAACCAAACCGGGAGGTCCAATGACCGTAAACAAACAGCAATCCACCGGCGGGCCGATCCGCTGGGGCATCATCGGCTGCGGCGATGTTACCGAAGTGAAGAGCGGGCCGGCGTTCAACCGGGTGCCCGGTTCCAGCCTGCTTGCGGTGATGCGACGGGACCCGGACAAGCTCGCGGATTACGCCCGCCGTCACGGTGTGCCGAAAACCTACGCCTCTGCCGAACAGTTGATACAAGCCCCCGAGATCGACGCGGTCTATATCGCCACACCACCGGGCAGTCACAGGGAATATGCGCTGCAGGTCGCCCGCGCCAACAAGCACTGCTGCATCGAAAAACCCATGGCGCTCAACCACCGCGAGTGCGAGGACATTCTGGCCGCCTTCGACGCGAGTGCCGGCGAGTTGTTTGTCGCCTACTACCGCCGCTCGCTGCCGCGCTTCCTGAAAATAAAGCAGTGGTTGGAGGCGGGCCGGATCGGTTCCGTGCGGCATGTCAGCTGGCGCTTCACCCGCCCGCCGTCGCCCCGCGATCTGTCGGCGGAATACGACTGGCACACTGACCCTGCGGTGTCCGGTGGTGGCCATTTCATCGACCTCGCCTGCCACGGGCTGGATTTGTTCATTTATCTGCTGGGCGATATCACCAGTGCCCAGGGTGTGGCCGCCAACCAGCAGGGGCTATATCCGGCCGAGGATGCGGTGGCGGCCTGTTGGATGTTCGAAAGCGGGACGACCGGTTCCGGTTTCTGGAACTTCGGCGCCAGTGCCCGCAGCGACGAGGCCATCATCGACGGCAGTACCGGCAGTATCCGGTTCTCGATTTTTGGCGACAGTCCCTTTGTACTCGAGACCGCCGCGGGTACCGAAGTATCGACCATCGAGCACCCGGAAAACATCCAGTACTTCCATATCGAAAACATGATCCGGCACCTGAATGGTGAGCTGGAACACCCGTCACCAGGACGGCAAGCTCACAAGGCGACATGGGTAATGGATCGGATACTGCGCGGATACCAGGCGGAGCGTCGCGATAACGAGGCGCGTCCGCAGCAGGCGGAAATGCGCACCGAAACAAGCACTGGGCAGAGCGCGCGATAAACTCGCCCCTTCCCGCGAAAATATGCGGTTTTGTTTGCGAAAAGCCGAACTACACTGAACAGCGTTGTCACTTCATACGCATTCCAGAGCGGAAGCGAACAAGAGAGGGTTCAGCAATGAACAACGACGGTGTTATGTGCGACTTGGGCAAGCTGCTGGCGCGGATTCTCATGTCGGTAATGTTTATCGTCTCCGGCTACGGCAAGATTGGCGCCTACGCCGGCACCCAGGAATACATGGCGTCCGCCGGTCTGCCCGGATTTCTGCTGCCCCTGGTGATCCTGCTGGAGCTCGGCGGCGGCCTCGCGATCCTGTTCGGCTTCTGCACCCGTTGGCTGGCGCTCGCGTTCGCCGCCTTCTGTCTGCTGAGCGCCTGGCTGTTCCACAATGTCCCCGGTGATCAGATGCAGCAGATCATGTTCATGAAAAATCTCACCATCGCCGGTGGCTTTCTGGCGCTCGTTTGCGCCGGCGCCGGCAAATTCAGTATCGACCACGCCATGGCAAGGAAGAAACACCGACATTGACGGGGGCTCGCCATGGGATTGTTGATCAAGGGCCAATGGCAGGATCGCTGGTACGACACCGACAAAAGTGGCGGTGAATTCGAGCGCGAGGGGGCCCAGCTGCGCAACTGGATCACCGCCGACGGCGCCGCCGGCCCCAGTGGCGAGGGCGGCTTCCCCGCGGAGAAGGGCCGCTACCACCTGTTTGTCTCCCTCGCCTGCCCCTGGGCGCAGCGCACGCTGATCTTCCGCAAGCTGAAGAAACTCGAAGACGTTATCGGGGTGTCGGTCGTAAGCCCTTACATGCTGGAACACGGCTGGACCTTCAACAAAGATGAGGGCAGCAGCGGCGATGACCTCTACGGCAGCGAATTCCTGCACCAGATCTATACCCGTCACCGCGCGGACTACAGTGGCCGCGTCACCGTGCCGGTGCTGTGGGATCGGGAGCGCGAGTGCATCGTCAATAACGAGTCCGCGGAGATCATCCGCATGTTCAACTCGGCGTTCGACGACCTCACCGGCGACGGGCAGGATTTTTATCCACAGGAACTGCGCGGTGATATCGACGCCACCAACGAGCTGGTGTACCAGAACGTCAACAACGGCGTGTACCGCGCCGGCTTCGCCACCAGCAGAGAAGCCTACGAGGCCGCCTACCACCGCCTGTTCGAGACGCTGGAAAAGCTTGAGCAGAGACTGGGCAACAACCGCTATCTCACCGGCGCGCGCATCACCGAGGCGGACTGGCGGCTGTTTACGACACTGATTCGGTTCGACGCCGTCTACCACGGTCACTTCAAGTGCAACAAGCAGCGGCTGGCGGACTATCCCAACCTGTGGGGCTATGTGCGCGAGCTGTATCAGTGGCCGGGGGTGGCCGAGACCGTGGACTTCCACCATATCAAGACTCACTACTACGCCAGCCACAAGCACATCAATCCCACCGGCATAGTGCCGCTGGGCCCGGAACTGGATTACGCCGCCCCCCACGGTCGCGGTTGACCCCTGTTCCAACGCAATAACCAGGAGCAACCATGAAGCTGTTCTATTCCCCCGGTGCCTGTTCGCTGTCTCCGCACATTGTCGCCTGCGAGGCGGGTATCGACCTGGAACTGTGTCAGGTCAATCTGAAGACGAAAGCGACCGACAGCGGTGGTGACTACACCGAGATCAACCCAAAGGGCTATGTACCCGCGCTGCAACTGGAAGGCGGTGAATTGCTCACCGAGGGCCCGGCGATTGTGCAGTTCCTGGCGGAGCAGAAACCGGATAAAAAACTGGCGCCGGAGTACGGCTCACTGGACCATTACCGGGTGCTGGAGTGGTTGAATTACCTCTCCACCGAGGTGCACAAGTCCTTTGTGCCACTGTTCTGGAACGGCGACGATGGGGAAAAGGAGTTCGCCAGGAAACAGGTAAGCAAACGCCTGCAGTTTGTGGAGGAGCATCTGGCCGGCGACTACCTGCTGGGGGACGATTTCTGTATCGCCGACGCCTACCTGTTCACCCTGTACAGCTGGTGCGACAAGGTGGGAGTGGATACCGGCGGCTGGCCGAAGCTCAAGGCCTTCGCCGAGCGCATGGCGGCGCGCCCGGCGGTAAAAAAGGCGCTGCAGGAAGAGGGGCTGATCTGAATTTTCCTCTCCCGGCCACTTAATTTTTACGACGAAGCTGCGAGCGCCCGGCTTGCGCTCAGTGTCTGCCTTCGATCTCAATTGGCAGCCGCGCTCTGGCGACAAACACAGCCATAGCGAGCGCGGCGCCCGCGCAGCACAACATCCCGGCCGCAATAGGCACCAGCGTACCGGTGTGGATTCCGTTCACCAGACCGCCGAGTAGCCCCCCGGAAATAAACAGGGACGCGCCGTAGAGCGCATTGGCGGTACCGCTGATCTTGGGGAAAAATTCCAGATAACAGGCCGCGGAGTTGGGGGCAATGATGCCGATGCTGCCCATCGCCATCACCAACGGCATCATCCACGCCAGTAAAGTCTGGTTCTCGCCGAAGTAGAGGGTACTCACCAGCAGCAGCGCGCACGCGAGGGTCAGCATCGTCATCCCCGCCAGCAGGATCTGGCGCGGTTCGAACACCTTCAGCAGGCGGATATTCAGCTGCATCATCACCGCCAATCCCAGCACGCAGCTGCCGAACATCAACGGGAAATTCGCCGAGGAAACGCCAAAGCGCTCCATAAACACGAAAGGCGCGGTGGTGATGTAAATGAACATACAGCCGCTCACCAGCGCCTGCCCGAACAGGAAGCCCAGTGCCCGCGGACTGCGGAATATCTGCCCGTAATTGCGAAACAGCGTGGTGCGGGACTCGCGCTGGCGGCGCGCGCGGCGGAACTTCGACACCGTCTCCGGCAGTATGCCCCGCACCAGCACCATCATCAGCACACCGTATACCAGCAGGAAGATAAAGATGGCGTGCCAGTCGCCGAAACTGAGCAGCGTAGCGCCGATTACCGGCGCCACCATCGGCGCGATCAGCATCATGGTGGCGATCATCGACATGATGCGCGCTGCGTCGCGGCCATGATAGAGGTCGCGCACGATGGCACCGCAGATCACCGTGGCAAAACCGCCCCCCACCGCCTGACAGAACCGCAGCGCCACCAGCAGTTCCGCGTTATTGGTGAACAGGATCAGCGCGGTGCTGGCGATAAAGATAGCGAGACCAATGGTGCCGATCAGGATGCGGCCGAGGCGGTCCGACAGTGGTCCGCCGAAGATCTGCCCTACCGCAAAGCCGAGCAGGTAACTCGATACCGAGTGTTGCACCACAGCGACTTCGACCCCGAGGGTCCGTGCCATGGCGGGAATGGCCGGCAGATAGGTGTCGATGGCAAAGGGAGTCAGCGCAACCAGTGCGGCGAGACACGGAGCGAGCCAGCGCGGCGGCTGGCCATTGGCGTCGAGAAAATTCGGGGGCATGGTGAATCAGTGACAACTCGGGTACATCTGCGGGTGAACGCACCGGCACTCAGAAAAGCGTAGTCACCGGGGCGCGAGAACTCGTTGGCGTCGGCATCTTAGCCGCCGGGGTTGGTAGATTCCATGACAATCCGGTGGCAATTGTGGTCGCGTATCAATTTTGCGTGGGATCGAACAACAGTTCGTCGCCCAGGTACAGGGTCTGCCAGCGGGACGGGCGCAGGTTGAACGTATCCTGTTTCAGCCGCTGCTGCAGTTCCTCAAAGGTTTCGTTGGTTTTGCGATTATTGCGAGCGATGGTGGCCCAGCCTTCAAGCCCGGAGGAATAGGCGGTAATGGTCAGCCAGTGGTGGTCGCCCTGGCCGCGCTCGCTGTGGCGAAACAACAGGTACTCCGGGTTTCCATCACCGTCCAGGTCCCGCACCAGCCAGAGGCAGGAGCGCCGTTCTTCATTGCAGGAGCGCGCTTCGAGATCGAGCTCGGCACTGTCTGGCGGTGGCGGCGCGCCTTCGGGCAGTACAGCGACCTCACGCAGTTTCTGTTCTCTGGCCTGC
This sequence comes from Microbulbifer sp. SH-1, assembly GCF_011326135.1. NCBI lineage: Bacteria > Pseudomonadati > Pseudomonadota > Gammaproteobacteria > Cellvibrionales > Microbulbiferaceae > Microbulbifer > Microbulbifer sp. SH-1. The sequence goes on from NZ_CP046948.1 coordinate 3,444,349, forward strand.
GCTTGTAGCGGGTTTTCGCGCAGCTTCCAGATGCCGTCGGTTTCTCCCTTCAACTCCTGGAGATAGGCCGTAAGCGCGTGGTTCTGCTGGACCTGGGGCAGCTTCTCCAGCGTCTGCAATGCCTCCCACCCCGGGCGCCCCAATTCCCGCCGCAGGAAAAAGAAATCGAAATCCGCCAGTTCCGTGCGCCCGTCCTGCAAGCGCGCCAGCTGGCTGTCGGCACTGATGCGCCAGAAATTCACCAGCGGCGCCTGCGTGACGAGGCACACCGCCAGCACCCACAGCGCCAGCCCGGTATTGATCCGCCGCAGCCACTCCGACCAGCGCTCGCCGCGGCGCAGGATCGACAGGCTGTAGCTCAGTGCCAGCAGCGCCAGCGTCAGTGCCACCACGAACCCCCACAGCCGCTCCGGCGTCCAGCCGTACTGGGCTATCCGCAACCACAGGCCGTAGAGTGCGAAGGCCGTGTAAAACGGCGCAACCACCAAAGCCAGCAGCAGCACCCGGTTGATCCAGCGCGGATAGCGCGCAAACGGGAAGTCGTCCTGGATCACGCCGTTGGTGAAAAACAGCAGCAGCGCCACCAGCCACAGCAACAGCGCGCTGCCGCGCCCGGTATCCCAGATGGGTTGCAGGCCGGTAAACGGCAGGGTGGCGAGGAACACGATGGTGAGTACCGCCAGTAGCGGCAGCAGCGCCACCAGCATGGTGCGCAACAGGCGCTTCAGGGTTAGCACAAAGCTCTGCTGCGAGCGGAACAGGATGGCGCCGCTGCCGGCCACCAGCCAGGTCACCGGGTAGAAAAACCAGTCCTCCTCGAACAGCTCGTGGAAAAACGCAACCCCCACCAGTTTGAACAGCGCCTGCCACAGAAACAGGATCAGCCAGAAAATCCCGGTAAACACCAGTGTCAGGCCCGCGGTGAGGGCGTTGTCCCAGGAGTAGTGAAACAGCGCGGAGTACTCCGGCTTTCGCAGCCGTGCCATCCCGGTGGCGCAGGCGCGCAGCAGAAAGGCGACGATAAAGGTGGCGATGGCGATCGTCGGCACGAACTCGTGGGGATCGCCACAGTACACTTGGTCTGCGGGGGTGCATTGGTAGCCGCGGTAAGCGGCGAGTGTCGCCAGCAGCACGGCGTAGCCGGTCACCAGCCACCAGTAACCCCGCGCGAGGCGAGGGGCGACGGTGACGATCACCAGCGGCGGAATGGCGATGACGAGGGTGTAGCTGAGGTACTGCCACACCGGTGACCAAGCGTCGACGGCGGTGAAGAATTTGAGGGCGTAGAGCGCGAGGCCCTGGATCAGGGCCGCGGCGAGAATCAGGTGCTTTTCAGGGGCGCCGAGACTGTCCGCATCAGAGAAGTTTGTCGTCTGTTCGCCGCTGCTTCCCTGCATATGACACCCTGATCAGTGCTTTTCTTCGCGAAGGTTGTACAGCCCCTTCTTCAGCTTCAACAGGTGCTCCTGCAGCTGCGGGCCTTTGCGCTGGGCAACGCCGATGGCGAGTACGTCGATCACCACCAGGTGGGCAATACGGGACGACAGCGGCGTGTACAGCTCGATGTCCTCTTCCACGTCCACTTCCAGGGGGATACTGGACTTGCGCGTGACCGGCGAGCCGCTGGGACCGAGGCCGATCACCGTGGCGCCCTGGGCCTTGGCCATTTCCATGGAGCGCAGCAGCGAGGAGGTGCGCCCGCTTTGCGAGATGGCGACAACCACATCGCCCGGCTCCATGCTCATGGCGGACATACTCTGCATATGGTGGTCGGAGTGGGCGGCAGCGGCGAGCTGCAGGCGGAAGAACTTGTGCTGGGCATCGGCGGCCACGGCACCGGAGGCGCCAAAACCGAAGAACTCCACCCGCTTGGCGGCGGCGATGGCGGTCACCGCGGCTTCCAGCGCGCGCGCGTCGATCTTGTCGCGCACGTTCAGCAGGGTATCGACGGTGGAGTCGAACACCTTGCGCTTGTACTCGGCGATGGTGTCGGTTTCGGTCACCGCAATCTGGCCGAAACTGGGGCTGGAGGCCAGCTGCTGGGCCAGGTTGAGCTTGAATTCCTGGAACCCGGAACAGCCCACGGCGCGGCAGAAACGCACCACCGTCGGTTCGCTCACCTGGGCCTCGGTGGCCAGGTCGACGATGCGCATATGGATGATTTCGCCGGGGTTGGCGAGGATATACTCCGCGACCTTGCGCTCAGATTTGCGCATGGAACTCAGCTGTTCGCTGATTTTTTGCGTGACTTCCGCTGGCTTCACGACAACACCTTCTCTGGTTCAGGTTGTGCAGTTTAGCGGCATGGCGGAGTGCTGGCGAGCGTTGGCAGCGCTTTGCGTGGCGGTCGATGCACCCCTGTAGGAGCCTGCCTGCAGGCGAACATTCGCGGAGTCCATGGCGGTTCGCCTGCAGGCAGGCTCCTACAAGCAATCGCAGATTGTTTAAAACCTGTTTATATACCCAGTTCTCCCCCGACCCCTGATACAATCGCGCCCATGGACGTATCTGAACTCTTAGACCCTCTAAACGACGCCCAGCGCGAGGCCGTAGCCGCGCCGCCGGGCAACCAACTGGTTCTCGCCGGTGCCGGCTCGGGCAAGACCCGCGTGCTGGTGCACCGTATCGCCTGGCTGATGATGGTCGAGGGCGCATCGCCCTACTCCATCATGGCGGTGACCTTCACCAACAAGGCCGCGCGCGAGATGCGCGGGCGCATCGAGGAGCTGCTGGGGGTGAATACCTTCGGTATGTGGGTGGGTACCTTCCACGGCCTCGCCCACCGCCTGCTGCGCGCCCACTGGCAAGAGGCCAGGCTGCCGCAGAACTTCCAGATTCTCGACAGCGACGACCAGCTGCGCCTGATCAAGCGGGTGCAAAACGAGCTGGGGCTGGATGAGAAGAAGTGGTCGCCGCGGGAAACCCAGTGGTGGATCGGCGCGCAGAAAGACGAAGGCCTGCGCCCCCAGTACATCCAGCAGAGCGGCGATCCCTGGCTCGCCACTATGGTGCGCATCTACGCCGCCTACGAGGAGGCCTGCCAGCGCGCCGGTCTCGTCGACTTCGGCGAGCTGCTGCTACGCGCCCACGAGCTGCTGTTGAACAACGACGGCATCCTCGCCCACTACCGCCGCCGCTTCCCGTATATCCTCGTCGACGAGTTCCAGGATACCAACACCATCCAATACGCCTGGCTGCGCCTGCTGGCCGGGGACGAGTGCGCCATCACCGCGGTCGGCGACGACGACCAGTCCATCTACGGTTGGCGCGGAGCGAAGATCGAGAACATCCAGCACTTCGAGGTGGACCGCAAGGATGTGCAGACGGTGCGCCTGGAGCAAAACTACCGCTCCACCAGCACCATCCTCAACGCCGCCAACGCGGTTATCGCCCACAATCACGGCCGCCTCGGCAAAGAGCTGTGGACCGAGGGTGAGAAAGGCGAGCCCATTGCGCTCTACTCCGCCTACAACGAGCAGGACGAAGCGCGCTTTATTGTCGAGCGCATCCGCGACTGGGTGCGCGACGGCAACCGCCGCGACAGCGTCGCCATCCTGTACCGCTCCAACGCGCAGTCGCGGGTGCTGGAAGAGGCCTTGCTGCGCGAACACGTGCCCTACCGCATCTACGGCGGCCAGCGTTTCTACGAGCGCCTCGAGATCAAGAACGCGCTCGCCTACATGCGCCTGATCACCAACCGCCACGACGACACCTCGTTCGAACGCGTGGTGAACACGCCCACCCGCGGCATCGGCGCGCGCACCGTGGATATGGTGCGGGAATTCGCGCGCGAACACGGCAGCTCCATGTGGGCGGCGGCGGAGAAAATGCTGCAGCAGAAAGTGCTGACGGCCCGCGCCGGCAGCGCACTGGCGAGCTTCCTCAGCCTGATCGACGCGCTGGACGAAGAGAGCACCGACAAGACCCTCGACCATATCGCCGAACTCGCCATCGAGCAGACCGGGCTGGTGGATTTCCACAGCAAGGAAAAAGGCGAGAAGGGCCAGACCCGGGTGGAGAACCTGCAGGAACTGGTGAGCGCCTGTCGCAGCTTCGACGGTGTGCCCCAGGCCACCGATGCCGACGGCGAAGTGGTGGAAGAAGAGGACGTTCCGCTGCTGAACCAGTTCCTCGACAGTGCCGCACTGGATGCCGGCGAGGGCCAGGCGGACGAGTTCGAAGATGCGGTGCAGCTGATGACCCTGCACTCGGCCAAGGGACTGGAATTCCCGCTGGTATTTATGGCCGGCGTGGAGGAAAACCTGTTCCCGCACAAGATGTCCGCACAGGAACCGGGGCGCATGGAAGAGGAGCGCCGCCTGTGTTACGTCGGCATCACCCGCGCCATGCGGAAGCTCTACATTACCTACGCCGAGAGCCGCCGGTTATTTGGCAGCGAGACCTACAACAAACCGTCGCGGTTTGTGAATGAAATTCCAGTGGAATATATCCACGAGGTGCGTCTCAAAACCGAGATTTCCAAACCGCTGTTTCAACCCAACTCTTTTGGAAAGGATTGGGGTAAGTTTTCTGGCGGAGTAAATCCCTACTCCGACGCCGCGCCGGACTTCGACGACGACCTGCCGCCGCTGGCATTGGGCGGCCGCGTGGACCACGCCAAGTTCGGCGAGGGCACCGTGGTGCAGTTCGAAGGCAGCGGCCCGCGCGCGCGGGTGCAGGTCAACTTCGACGATGCCGGAGCCAAATGGCTGGTAGTATCCATGGCCAAACTGCAACCTCTCTGATTCACTATCGAGCTCTGCAAAATACACGGAATGTAGGAGCCTGCCTGCAGGCGAACCGCCCCGGCCCCGGGGCGGAAAAAATAAAAACGAACAGAAAGCGCATGAAAAAAATAAACTGGTACCCCCCCGTCATCCTCGGCCTGCTCGCCCTGCTGGTACTCACCTTCGGTGCGCTGGTGGTTTCCCGCTCAACGCAAGAGCAGAAAATCACAACGTTAGAGAACACTGGCCAGCAGACCTTCGAGTGGAAACTCGTAACTACATGGCCGAAAAATTTCCCCGGCCTCGGCAGCGCCCCCGAACGCTTCGCGAAAAAAGTCGAAGAGATGTCCAACGGCCGCCTGAAGATCAAGGTCTACGGTGCCGGCGAACTGGTTCCGGCCATGGGCGTCTTCGGCGCGGTCTCCGATGGCGCCGCCCAGGTGGGCCACGGCGCCGCCTACTACTGGAAAGGTAAGCTCCCCGCCGCGCAGTTTTTTACCGCGGTGCCGTTTGGGTTGAACGCCCAGGAAATGAATGGCTGGCTGCACTACGGCGGCGGCCTGAAATTGTGGGAAGAGCTCTATGCGCCGTTCAACCTGATCCCCATGGCCGGCGGCTCCACCGGTGTGCAGATGGCGGGTTGGTTCAATCGCGAGATCAATTCCGTCGCCGATCTTCAGGGGCTCAAGATGCGTATTCCCGGCCTGGGCGGTGACGTGCTGAACCGCGCCGGCGGTACCGCGGTCACCATTCCCGGCGGTGAGCTGTACACGGCGCTGCAGACCGGCGTGATCGATGCCACCGAATGGGTCGGCCCCTACAACGACCTCGCCTTCGGTTTCCACCAGATTGCCAAATACTATTACTACCCAGGCTGGCACGAACCCGGCTCGATTCTCGAAATCATCATCAACAAAACCGCCTTCGAAAAACTGCCTAAGGATCTGCAGGCCATCGTCCGTACTGCCGCCCGCGACGCCAACCAGGACATGCTCGACGAGTACACCGCGCGCAACAATCGCGCGCTGAAAGAGCTGGTGGAGCAGCACGGGGTGGAGCTGCGCAAACTGCCGGACGACGTCATCGCCCACCTGAAAACCATCAACGACCAGATCATGCAGGAAACCGCGGCCAGAGATCCGCACTTCAATCGCGTGTACAAGGCGTTTAAAGAATTTGAAAGCCAGGTAATTCCCTATCACCGGATCAGTGAAGAAGCCTATTATCAGACCCGCGCCATCCAGTAGGCGGTTGCCGTAAGCCAATCGCAATAGGGCCGACTATGTCGTAATACTGTTCACTTAAGCAGCTCGGTGGCGGTGCCGCTGCCGGGTGCGCTCTTGTGAGACACGCCGTAGACCCATCCATGGGGGCTCTTCTGCGAGGTCCCTCTCGCAGAAGGTCTCACAAGAGCGCACCCGGCATCGCCACCTTCGCCTGGCATTTTGCTAAGTGAACAGCATTACGACTATGCCGGCCCTTTTTAATATCGCGCAAACGTGGCAACGAACCGGGAAAATAATCCGGCGAAAGCGCCCAAGTGGGAATGTCCGGCCAATGGTGGCCGACCGGTCGCCATCCTGACCGCGGAATGTCGCGGATACTGCTTATTTAATCGACGATTTTGGTGTCATAATGCCGCCCTTCCCAGTAACCAGTGGACGCCTGTGAAACCTCCGAAACGCCTACAACCCCTCGTCGATGACGGCTTGATCGATGAAGTGATCAGCCGCCTGATGAGCGGCAAAGAAGCCGACATATTCATTGTCCGTTGTGGTGACCATATTCGCTGCGCCAAGGTCTATAAAGACGCGGTCAAACGCAGCTTTAAAAAGGCCGCCCAATACCAGGAGGGCAGGAAGGTGCGCAGCGGCCGCGAGGCGAGGGCTCTGCAAAAGCGCTCCAGCTACGGCCGCAAACAGCAGGAAGAAATCTGGCAGAACGCGGAAATCGACGCCCTGTCCCGTCTGAGCCGGGCCGGCGTGCGGGTACCGGAAACCTATGGTTGTGTCGATGGCGTGTTGCTCATGGAGCTGGTCACCGACGACACCGGCGACGTGGCGCCGCGACTCGGCGAAGTACTTATGTCGGAGGAACAGGCACTCGAAGATCACGCGCTCATGATGCACTACATCAAGCTCATGCTGTGCGCGGGCATCGTGCACGGCGACCTGTCGGAGTTCAATGTGCTGGTGGATGATTACGGCCCGGTGATCATCGATTTGCCCCAGGCCGTCAACGCCGCCGCCAACAATAGCGCGCGGGAAATGTTTGTCCGCGACGTCAACAATATGCGCCGCTATTACGGGGAATTTGCCCCCGAGCTGCTGCACACACGCTACGCCGAGGAAATGTGGGCACTTTACGCGGAAGGTAACCTGACGCCAGACACGCCTCTTAGTGGGGCGTTTACAGACGACGGCGACAGCGCGGATGTTGATGGCGTGCTGGAAGAAATCAAAGCTGTGATGCGTGAAGAGCAGGAGCGGCAACAGCGTATCCGCGAAGCGGAATACGAATAGCAACTGCCATCTCTGGCCACATGAGCCCACTGTGGCTGAAATAATTTTCTGTGGGCATTAGCCCGAAAGCTTCTGATCGCGACCATATATTTCTGGTCGCGGATTCTTTATCGCCATCTGGATCAATACATGTCGAACCGCAAATTCTTTTACAAGGGCCGCCAGGACCCGCGGGAAAACCACGTCAAATTCGGCTACGAAACTCGGGGCTCGCACAAATCCGGCAGCAGGAAATATCCCCTGTTGCTGGTGGTGACGAGCGAAGAGCGCAAGCGCGAAGTGGAAGCACTGGTTGCGCAGGCTGAGCTTTATGCCGAGATCACCGTGGACAGCAGCGAGGGCGCGGTGGAGTCCATTGCAGAACTGACCGCGATTCTCAATAAAAAGGGAACGGTCAAGCTCGACAAGGTTCCCGAGCGCAATGAGCCGTGCAGTTGCGGCAGTGGCAAAAAATATAAAAAGTGTTGTGGACAATAAATTTCCCCGTGTAAGTACTCCGGGGAACCATTCCGTCCAAAAATAAAAAAGGGCCGACAATGTCGGCCCTTTTTTGTAGTGCATACAGCGGAATCTAAACTCAGTAATCGTAGGCGTCCGCCGCCGGCTCAGATTTTTTCTCAACCGGGGCCTCCGCCACCATTACTTCGGTGGTCAGCATCAGTCCGGCGATGGAGCCGGCGTTCTGCAGTGCGGAACGGGTCACCTTGGCCGGGTCGATAATGCCGAACTCCAGCATGTCGCCGTAGGCGCCGGTCTGGGCGTTGTAGCCGTAATTTGCGCTGTCATTTGAACGCACGTTGTTCAGCACCACGCTGCCGTCAACGCCGGCGTTGGCAACGATCTGGCGGAAGGGTTCTTCCATCGCGCGCAGCGCGATATTGATACCCACCTGCTGATCGTCGTTGGCGCCCTTCAATCCGCTGCTGCGCAGGCTGTCGGCAACCCGCACCAGGGTCAGGCCGCCGCCGGCGACGATGCCCTCTTCCACGGCCGCACGGGTCGCATGGAAGGCGTCGTCCACCAGATCCTTCTTCTCCTTCATTTCCACTTCGGTAGCGGCGCCCACCTTGATCACCGCAACACCGCCAGCCAGCTTGGCCACGCGCTCCTGCAGCTTTTCCTTGTCGTAGTCGGAGGTGGAGGCCTCGATTTCCGCGCGGATCTGTTTCACGCGTGCGTCGATATCCCCCTTGTTGCCGGCGCCGTCGACGATGGTGGTGTTGTCTTTGCCGATCACCACGCGCTTGGCACTGCCCAGCTGTTCCAGGGTGACTTGTTCCAGGGTTAGGCCCACTTCCTCGGAGATCAGGGTACCGCCGGTGAGGATGGCGACATCCTGCAACATGGCCTTGCGGCGGTCGCCGAAGCCCGGGGCCTTCACCGCGGCGACTTTGAGGATGCCGCGCAGGTTGTTCACCACCAGAGTGGCCAGTGCCTCGCCTTCGATATCCTCGGCAATCAACAGCAGCGGACGGCTGGCTTTGGCTACGGACTCCAGTACCGGCAGCAGGTCGCGGATGTTGCTGATCTTCTTGTCGAACAGCAGGATGAACGGGTTGTCCAGTTCCGCCTGCATTTTTTCCTGGTTGTTGACGAAGTACGGCGACAGGTAACCGCGATCGAACTGCATGCCCTCGACCACATCCAGCTCGTTGTTGAGGGACTTGCCCTCTTCCACGGTGATCACGCCGTCGCGGCCGACTTTCTCCATCGCCTCGGCGATGATCTGGCCGATGTCTTCATTCCAGTTGGCGGACACGGTGCCTACCTGGCCGATGGCCTTGGTGTCTTCGCAGGGCTTGGCGAGTTTGGCCAGCTCCTCTACCGCGGCCTTCACCGCGGTGTCGATACCGCGCTTCAGGTCCATCGGGTTCATGCCCGCAGCAATGGCCTTGTGACCTTCGCGCACCAGCGCCTGCGCCAGTACGGTGGCGGTGGTGGTGCCGTCGCCGGCCACGTCGGCGGTTTTGGACGCGACTTCTTTCACCATCTGCGCGCCCATGTTCTGGAATTTGTCCTTGAGCTCGATTTCCTTGGCCACGGACACGCCGTCTTTGGTGATGCGCGGTGCACCGAAGCTCTTGCTCAGCACCACATTGCGGCCTTTCGGGCCGAGGGTGGCTTTCACCGCATCGGCGAGGATGTTCACGCCGGCCAGCATGCGCTCGCGGGCGTCGTCGGAAAACTTGACGGTTTTGGCACTCATGTGGCTTTCTCCTTATCTTGTTTCTGTTCTTCCACATCTTCGAGCACGGCGAAAATGTCGGATTCCTTGACGATGAGATAGGTCTCACCGTCGTGTTTGATTTCGGTGCCGGCGTACTGGCCGAACAGTACCCGGTCTCCCACCTTGACCGCCAGCGGGCGCAGCTCGCCGTTTGCCAGTTGCGCGCCGTTACCGACGGCGATCACTTTTCCCTGGGTGGGTTTTTCTGCGGCCTTGTCCGGAATAACAATGCCACCACTGGTGGTGGTTTCCGCCGCAAGACGTTTAACAACCACCCGGTCGTAGAGCGGTTTGATACTCATCGGATGTCCTCCCAATAAGCACTAGGAATATCAATGGTTAAAGGTTGGGATTCCAGGGGTAGCCCCCTGACAAGCCCGAAAATGTGTGCGGCCAGACAGATTTCAAGGGGACAAAAACCGGAATTCTTATAAAAATTTTTTATAAAAATTCATGCCCAAAAAATAGAACTGCGATAACGGCGGATTTATAGTTTTAGAGACAGACGGTTTAAGGAGGAGCTGATGCCATCCGTATCGCAAACCACCTTTGAACACACCCTCGCGGACTTTTTCCGCGTGCGCCTGCAGGACGAGGCCGCGAGCCTTGAGCCCCGGCCCCAGGAAGACACCCTCTGGTATATCGGCAACCTGCTGGCGCGCTTCGGCGACAGCGGCCAGGTGTTCAGTTACGACCGCGGCGAGCTGGACATTCGCCCGCTCGCACTACTGTATCGCGACGCGCTGGAGGTCGACAGCCACCACCACCGCTGCCTGCTGCTGCGCCAGCTCGGCGACCTCGCCCTCTTCTTAGGTGCCCTCTTTCCGGAAAACTACACCCGCCGCGGCATCGGCCGCGACTACTTCATCGGCATGGGCGGCGGCGCCTACGACTACCTCGGCGAGAATGCGCGTCACAATCGCTCGGTATTCAGCGAACTGTCGCGACGCTTCGGCCGCCTGCTGGAACTGGTGGCGCTGGTGTGTGGCAGAGGTCAGGTACTGGATGCCGGGGATATCCTGCAGTTATATCAGCGCTGGCGGGAGAGCGGCGACCCGCAACTGGCGGCGAAGCTGCGGGGGCTGGGTGTGGTAGTGCCCGACAGCGACGAGCTGCATTAACAACAGCATAAGCTATCTTCTGGTGGTGAGGGGGAAGACAAGAGGACGTCTAGACCGTGGAAACAACCGCCGAAATTGCTGCGATACGCGAGGTTGAGCGTATTCTCAGAGTCGACCATGCCGGTGAATATGGCGCTATTCATATTTACCGCGCGCAGCGATTTTTTGCGCGCCGTTGGTACCCGGATGTCGTTGCGGAATTTGACGAAATGCTGGCGCATGAGCGCGAACATTTCCGCCGCTTTGATGAAATCCTCAAGCGCCGCTCTATTCGTCACTGCTACGCACTCAAACTGTGGGCGCTCGGCGGCCTGCTTCTGGGGAGCTTTACAGCCCTACTGGGGCGCAATGCGATTTGGGTGTGTACCTACTCCATCGAATCGACCGTATTGCACCATCTGGAGTGGCAATTGGCCTTTCTGGACCGACACGACCGCGAAGTGTTTGATGCCGTCCAGAGTATTCGGGCGGATGAAGAGGAGCATCGGGACAAGGGGCTTCAATACGGCGCCGGCCCGAATTCGCATCGGTGCATTTTCTGGGTGGTGCGCAGGGCCACGGAGCTCGCCATCTGGCTGTCCACCAAGCTTTGACTGCTGTTAGAGGCACAGCAAAACGGGGCCATCGGGCCCCGCTTTAGTATTCACAGCCTATCCATCATTTACGGCAGCGGCCGCGTGCGCCCGCGATCATCGATGGCGACGTAGACAAACTCGCCTTCGGTCACTTTCACCTGCTCGCCGGTGTCTACCCGGGTCAGCCAGACTTCCACCATGGTCTTGATGGAGGAGCGCCCGACTTCGATGGTTTCGGCGTAGCAGCTGACGGTGGAGCCCACCGGTACCGGGCGCAGGAACACCATGCTGCCGACGGCGACGGTGGTGACGCGGCCGCGGGCGATACTCTGGGCGAGGATGGCCCCTCCCAGGTCCATCTGCGACATCAGCCAGCCGGCGAAAACATCACCCTGGGGGTTGGTGTCGCGGGGCATGGACTGGGTCTGCAGGGTCAGGGTACCGCTGGGTTGCGGTTCTTCATCAATGGCGGACATCGCGAGTGCTCACAATTTTTAGATTTATTGACCCGACGGATACTGGGGCGCGCTTCTTCTGTGGTGGCCTGCCGTCAAGGTGGCGCATTCTAGCACAATGTGGGTACAAAATAGCCAGGCCTGTGCATGTAAATTCTTGCCCGGATTCAGCATTTTCTACTGACTCTCTCACTTACTGCACCTGACTGGCTCAAGAGGCCAGATAGCCCGGCAGCCAGGTGGCGAGTGGTGGCCACAGTGCCAGCAGGCAGAGCACCAGCAGCTGGATGGCGATAAACGGCACCACCCCGCGGTAGATGGCGCTGGTGGCGACTTCCGTCGGTGCCACGCCGCGCAAATAGAACAGCGCAAAGCCGAATGGCGGCGTCAGGAATGACGTTTGCAGGTTCAGTGCAATCATCACGCCAAGCCACACCGGGTCGAGCCCCATGGCCAGCAGCACCGGGCCGACGATAGGCACCACTACGAAGGTGATCTCGATAAAGTCGAGGATGAAACCCAGCAGGAAGATTACCAGCATCACCAGCAGGGTGGCGCCGATGACACCGCCGGGCAGGCTTTCGAAGAAGTGAGTGACGACTTCCTCGCCGCCAAAGCCGCGGAACACCAGGGAAAACAACGAGGCGCCTATGAGTATCGCGAATACCATGGCGGTGACCTGCAGGGTGCTTTGCCCCACTTCCCCGGCGCGCGCCCAGTTCAGCGCGCCGCGGCTCCAGGCGAGTACACCCGCGCCCAGCGCACCGACGGCGGCGGCCTCCGTGGGCGTGGCGGCGCCGGTGATGATGGAGCCGAGTACCAGCAGCATCAATGCGATGGGCGGGAACAGGCTTTTCAGGGTTTCCGCCAGGTCCACCTGTTCATGCTGACCCTGCGCTGTGGCCGGTTCGCGCCGGGCGATGAACAGCAGGTAGAGGATGTAGGCGGCCACCAGCAGCAGGCCGGGAATGATCGCCCCAACGAACAGATCGCCCACACTCACCGGTTTTGGGTTGAATATCCCCTGGGACAACTGCGCCTGCTGGTAGGCGTTAGACAGGGTATCGCCGAGCAAAACCAGGGCGATGGACGGTGGGATGATCTGGCCGAGGGTGCCGGTGGCACAGATGGTGCCAGTGGCGAGCTTCGGCGAGTAACCGCGGTTCAGCATGGTGGGCAGGGACATCAGGCCCATGGTCACCACCGTGGCGCCGACAATACCGGTGCTGGCCGCGAGCAGCGTGCCCACCACCACCACCGACACCGCCATGCCGGCGGGGATGCCGGAAAACACCCGCGCCAGATTGACCAGCAGTTCCTCGGCGATGCGCGCCCGCTCCAGCATTACGCCCATCAGCACGAACAGCGGCACCGCCATCAGGGTGCCGTTCTGCATGATGCCGTAGAGGCGGTCGGGGAAGGCGCGCAGCAGTTCCGCGTCGAACACCCCGGCGACAATGCCGAGGCCCGCGGTCAGCAGTGCGGTGCCGCCCAGGGTAAACGCCACCGGGTAGCCCAGCATCAGCGCGCCACACACCACGATGAACATCAGCAATGGAATCAGTTCCATCATGCGCCAGCCTCCCCGGCAGCTTCCCGCATCGTTCCAGCGGCTTCCCGCACCAGAGCGCGGGGTTGTTCCTTCACCTGAGTCGGCGCGACCGCGGCGTGCTGGCGCGCGGCCTCGGCTTCCACCTGCATCAGGGTATTGAGGGCGCGGGCGAACTGGCTAAGGCCCTGCAGCGCCAGGGCGGCGGCGGCCAGCGGAATCAGGCTTTTCAGCAGGTACACGCCGCCGAGGCCGTCGGCACTGTTGCTGGTTTCGTGCACCGCCCAGCTGTTGGCGGCAAAATACCAGCCGCCCACGGCAATAAATGCGCACAGCGGCAACAGGAAGATCAGGCAGCCCACCGCGTCTACCCAGGCTTTGCCGCGGGCCGACAGCGTGCGATAGATGACATCCACCCGCACGTGGGCACCGGCCTGCAGCGCATAGGCCAGGCCGAGCATGAAGGCGGCGCCGTGCAGATACGTGACGGCGTCCTGCAGGGCGAGCGAGCCGCCGTCAAACCCGTAGCGCAGCGCCACCACCAGGCTCTGGATCAGAACCATGGCCAGGGTCAGCCAGCCCAGCAGGCGGCCGCAGCCGCCGGCAAAGCGATCGAGGCCATTGGCGGCGCGCAACAGAAACGTCATGGGAAGTCTCTCAAATCATCTTTATTGTTCTGTTATCCAGGGGGGAGAGCGTAACCGCTGGTCAGGAATCGCGCCAGCACCGGGGGTGGACCACAGGGTTGGATGGGGTCGGTTGCAGAGGTGTGGGACTGTAATCTGTTTGTAACGTTTCATTCATAGAATCGTCACCAGCCCGACATAACATGCGCCGCGTATAGAGATTTTGGCCAATTTGGCGACCACTTCTGGAGAAAGCAATGAACAACCGTTCTGCGAGCAAAAAAGTTCTGGCCTCGGCCCTGGCGGCCCTGTCCATCGCGGCATCCAACGCCGCCCTGGCGGCGCGTGACCACATCAGCATTGTCGGCTCGTCCACCGTCTACCCGTTTACCACCGTGGTGGCCGAGCGCTTCAGCCGCGCTACCCAGTTCAAGACCCCGGTGGTGGAATCCACGGGCACCGGCGGCGGCATGAAGCTGTTCTGCCAGGGCGTGGGCGAGAATACTGCCGACATCACCGGTGCCTCTCGTCGCATCAAGCAGTCCGAGCTGGAAATGTGTAACGGCAACGGCGTGGACGTGGTGGAAGTACAGATCGGTTACGACGGCATCGTGCTGGCCAACGCCAAAAGCGACCAGCGCTTTGAGCTGTCCCGCAAGGATATCTTCCTGGCGCTGGCCAAAGACGTGCCCAACCCGGACGGTTCCGAGACCCTGGTGGCCAACCCCTACAAAACCTGGAAAGACGTGAACCCGGCACTGCCCGCACACAAAATCGAAGTGCTTGGCCCGCCCCCCACTTCCGGTACCCGCGACGCCTTCGCCGAGCTGGCGATGGAAGGTGGCTGCCAGCAGTTCCCCTGGGTCGCCGCCAAGGAGAAATCCGACAAGAACGCCTACAAGGCAATCTGCCACAACATCCGTGAAGACGGCGCCTATGTGGAAGCCGGCGAGAACGACAACCTGATCGTGAACAAGCTGGCGGCCAATCCGAATGCCCTGGGCATCTTCGGTTTCAGCTTCCTCGACCAGAACGCGGACAAGGTACAGGGCTCGCTGATCGAAGGCCGGGAACCGACCTTCGACTCCATCGCCGACCAGAGCTATCCGGTTTCCCGCCCGCTGTTCATCTACGTGAAAAAAGCCCACGTGGACGTGGTGCCCGGCATCACGCAGTTCTTGGCAGAATTCACCAACGAGCGCGCCTGGGGTGAAGACGGATATCTGGCGGACAAGGGTATGATCCCGCTGCACGACAGCAAGCGCCAGCAGGTGGCCACCGATGTGCGCAAGCTGAACGCCCTGACCAACCTCGCCGTCAAATAATCTGGCAGCAACGAGGTAGATGGAATTGCCGGCCAGGCTCCCGTTTCTGCAAACAGGGAGTCTGGCCGTTTCCATATAAATTGCCGACACAAGACCGGATAATGGCCGGCAAAACCGACAACCGAGCGATTCGATGCAGACTCCCACTCTCTTCGCCCTGCTGTTGCTGCTGATTCTGGTGGCCTATGGCACCGGCTTCAGCCGCGCCATCGGCGCCGCCCGCAGTCGCGGCGGTATTCGCAGCCTGGCCTCCCTGCCCAGTTATTACGGCGTGCACACCGCGCTCTGGTGCGGGCTGCCGGCGCTGGTCATCCTTGGCGTGTGGCTGGCGTTCGACGATGCCATCATCCGCGCGCTGGTGCTGGGCGGTGTCGCTGACCGGCCCGAGACCCTGTCCGGGCAGAACCTGCTGTACGCGCAGATCCAGAACCTCGCCGCCGGCAGTCTCGTGGGCGAGTCCACGCCGCAACTCGCCGCCGCCGCCGCGCACCTGAACAGCCTGCGCCAGAGCGGTCAGTGGCTGCAGACCGCGCTGATTCTGATTCTGGCCGTCGGCCTTGGTGCCTACGCGCTGATGCGGGTGACCCCGGAATTGCGCGCGCGGGAAAAGGTGGAAAAGGTACTGCGGGTCATCCTGTTGATGTGCGCCTGTGCCGCTATCTTTACCACCGTCGGCATCCTGATGTCGGTGCTGTTTGAATCCCTGCGCTTTTTCCAGGCGGTGCCAGTGACCGAATTCCTGTTCGGCCTGCACTGGAGCCCGCAGATGGCGATGCGCGCCGACCAGGTGGGTTCCAGCGGTGCCTTCGGCGCGGTGCCGCTGTTTACCGGTACGCTAATGGTGTCCGCCATCGCCATGTTTGTGGCGGTGCCGGTGGGCCTGATGTCGGCGATCTACCTCGCCGAGTACGCCAGCAACCGCGTGCGCGCCTTTGCCAAACCGCTGATCGAGATCCTCGCCGGTGTGCCCACGGTGGTGTACGGCTTTTTCGCCGCGCTGACTGTGGCGCCGTTTATTCGCGACCTCGCCCAGTCCGTCGGGCTCGAGGCGTCGAGCGAGAGTGCGCTGGCCGCCGGCCTGGTGATGGGGGTGATGATCATCCCGTTCATCTCCTCCCTCTCCGATGACGTGATCAACGCGGTGCCCCAGTCCCTGCGCGACGGCGCCCTCGGCCTCGGCTCCACCAAATCCGAAACCGTGCGCAAGGTGGTGATTCCGGCGGCCCTGCCCGGCATTGTCGGCGGCGTGTTGCTGGCGGTATCCCGCGCGATCGGCGAGACCATGATCGTGGTGATGGCCGCGGGCCTCGCCGCCAATCTCACCGCCAATCCGCTGGAATCCGTTACCACCGTCACCGTGCAGATCGTGACCCTGCTGGTGGGCGACCAGGAATTTGACAGCCCGAAAACCCTCGCGGCATTTGCGCTCGGTCTGATGCTGTTTATCAGCACGCTGATTCTGAACTTTATTGCCCTGCACGTCGTGAAAAAATACCGGGAACAGTATGACTGATCTGACCCAAACCAACCTGACACAGAAACAGGTGCGCGAGCGCATCGCTGCAAGGCTTGCCAGTCGCCATCGCAAGGAAAAAATATTCCGCGGTTTCGGTATCGCGAGTATTGCCTTTGGTGTGCTGGCAGTGCTGGTGCTGTTTACCGACATCATCAGCAAGGGCAGCAGCGCTTTCGTACAGTCGCAGATCCAGCTGCAGGTGAATTACGATCCGGCGGAGCTGGGCATCGACAAGGTGGACCAGGAGAGTCTCGCCTGGGCGAATTTCGACGGTGTGATCCGCAATGCCCTGCGCGAGCGCTTTCCCGATGTGACCGGGCGATCCGAAAAACGCGAGCTGTATTCGCTGGTTTCCAGCGGTGCCGGCTTCGACCTGCGCGAGCGCCTGCAGAACAACCCGGAACTGCTGGGGCAGAGCGAAACCGTATGGGTCAACGCGGACGACGATGTCGACACCTACGTGAAGAGCCTGTCGAAGAGCAAGGACGGCTTCCTCGGTCGCACCTCCGAACAGAAGGCGGTGTGGATCAACGCGCTGCGCGATTCCGGTGAACTGAAAAAGCGCTTCAACAAAACCTTTTTCACCAACGGCGATTCCCGCGAGCCGGAGCAGGCGGGTATCCGCGCGGCCCTGGTGGGCTCGCTGTTTACCCTGCTGGTGACCCTGGTGCTGTCCTTCCCCATCGGTGTGGCGGCGGCGATCTATCTCGAGGAGTTTGCCCCGAAAAACCGCTGGACCGACCTGATCGAGGTGAACATCAACAACCTCGCCGCGGTACCGTCCATCGTGTTCGGTCTGTTGGGTCTCGCCATCTTCATCAACTTCTTCGAACTGCCGCGCTCGGCGCCGCTGGTGGGCGGCCTGGTGCTGACGCTGATGACGCTGCCCACCATCATCATTTCCAGCCGCGCATCGCTCAAATCGGTGCCCCCGTCGATCCGCGAGGCGGCCATGGGTATGGGCGCCTCGCGCATGCAGGTGGTATTGCACCACGTACTGCCGCTGGCGATGCCCGGCATGCTGACCGGCGCCATCATCGGTATGGCGCAGGCGCTGGGTGAAACCGCGCCGCTGCTGATGATCGGTATGGTGGCGTTTATTGTCGATGTGCCCCACGGCATAACCGACCCGTCCACGGTTTTGCCGGTGCAGATTTTCCTGTGGGCCGACAGCCCGGAGCGCGCATTTGTGGAGCGCACCTCCGCCGCCATCATGGTGTTGCTGGCGGTGCTGATCACCATGAACACCTGCGCAGTGTGGCTGCGCAAGAAACTTGAGCGCCGCTGGTGAAGCGAAAGCGCGTAAGATAGCGAGCGAGAACAAGCCATGAGTACCATGACCCTGAATGCGGGCCCGGCAGCAGCCGTGGGCGACTCAACCGCGGAGCAGAATTTAGTGAACACCAAAGCGGACATCAAAACCGTCGGCAGCCCCTTCTGTGACGACGCCAAGCTGCGTATGCGCAACGTCAATGTGTTTTACGGCGAGACCCAGGCGATTCACGATGTGAGCCTGGATATCGGTCGCAACCAGGTGGTGGCGATGATCGGCCCGTCCGGCTGTGGCAAATCCACCTTTCTGCGCTGCCTGAACCGCATGAACGACACCATTGAGGGCTGTCGTGTGGAGGGCGAGCTGAGCCTCGACGGCGACCCCATTTACGGCGCGAAGGTGGACGTGGTACCGCTGCGCGCGCGCGTCGGCATGGTGTTCCAGAAGCCGAACCCCTTTCCCAAGTCCATTTACGACAATGTCGCCTACGGTCCTAAGATCCACGGCATCGCCAGCCGCCGCGCGGAACTGGATGAAATCGTCGAGAACAGCCTGCGCCGCGCGGGTCTGTGGAACGAGGTGAAAGACCGCCTGGACAAACCCGGCACCGGCCTCTCCGGCGGTCAGCAGCAGCGCCTGTGTATCGCCCGCGCGATTGCGGTGAGCCCGGAAGTGATTCTGATGGACGAGCCCTGCTCCGCACTCGACCCGATCGCCACCGCGCGTATCGAGGAGCTGATTGACGAGCTGCGCGAGAACTACACCATCGCCATCGTCACCCACTCCATGCAGCAGGCCGCACGGGTAAGTCAGCGCACTGCCTACTTCCACCTCGGCAAGCTGGTGGAAGTGAACGATACCGAGACCGTGTTCACCAATCCCGAGCACGAACTCACCGAAGCCTACATCACCGGCCGTTTCGGCTAAGGTTGGGGGGAGCCCACAGAGAATATGGACATGCATTTCGATCAACACATCTCCCGCCAGTTCAACGAGGATCTCGAGAGCCTCAAGACGGAAATGCTGGAAATGGGTGGCCTTGTCGCCCGCCAGGTGGCGGACGCGGTAGATGCTCTCGCCAACGCCGACAGCGAGCTGGCGGAAAAGGTGCTGCAGGTGGAAGAGGAAATCGACCGCTGCGAAATGGAGCTGGACGAGCACGCCACCCTGATCATCGCCAAACGCCAGCCGGCGGCGTCCGACCTGCGCATGGTGATGTCGGTGATCCGCATCGCCCGCGACCTGGAGCGCATGGGCGATGAAGCCAGCAAGATCGCGAAAATGGCCATTGCGCTCACCGACGAGGGCACCGCGCCGCGCGGCTACACCGAGATCCGTCACATCGCCAACGCCGTGCGCAAGATGATGAACGACGCCCTCGACGCCTACACCCGCTTCGATGTGGAGTCCGCGCTGAAGACGCTGGCGGAAGACGAGCAGGTGGACATGGATTACCGCAGCGCGATCCGCGAGCTGGTCACCTATATGATGGAGGACCCGCGCAGTATTTCGCGGGTGATGAACGTGTTGTGGACCCTGCGCTCACTGGAGCGAATCGGTGATCACGCCAAGAATATTTGTGAGCAGGTGGTGTATCTGGTAAAGGGCGCGGATATCCGCCACGGCAACAAGAAAAATCTGCGCTGAGAGTGCGTTGAACCGGGCATCGGCTTTTCCGCTTTCCGGATCGAGAAATCGGAATCTGCACAATCGCATCGGAAATAATTTTACAAAAGGCCGCTACTGCGGCCTTTTGTATTCGTAACAATCCTAATCGAGAATTGCCTACCCCCGTTTTTCCGGAATTGGTATAACCAAAACCCCTTCAGCGTATTCAGCATCGGTTCAGATGCCACCTCGCAAAATGCGCGGGCTTCTGTAATTTCGCTTGTAGCCAGATTACGGGATACACGTGACAGTTGAGACGTTAGTCACATTTAACGTTTATCGTTGCGCTGAGTTTTTCCTTTGCTTAGAATCCGCGCCGCATTTGCCCGGAAGGGCAAACAGCGGGTACGGGTACGAAAGTACTGATTCAAACGTACAGATGTAATTTAAACAGGGAACACTTCCATGAAGTTCAAGTTTGCAGCACTTCCTCTCATGCTGGTTTCTGCCATTGCTTCCGCAGAACAGTACAACTCCTTCACCGACGCTGATTACACGTCAGCAGATTACGGCAATTTCGATGTCGATACCCTGCGCGTTCAGTCGCAGTACTACTTCGGTGCCCTGAATACCCTGGGTCCGCGCAAAGAATTCAACTACATTCTGCCGGTGAGCAACATCTACGGTGGTTTCAGCTACATCGATGCAGAAGGCAATGACACCGACACACTGAACATTGGTGGCGAATACTATACCGGTCAGTGGAAACTGTTTGGTGAGCTTGAGGACAATGATTTCTCCACCAACTACAGCGCCGGTGTGGGCTTCCTGTTCACTCCGAATTTCCTCGCGGAAGTAGAAGCGGTGAAACCGGAAGATGAAGACACCGTCCTGTTCGCCCGCGCCAAATACAACCACCAGCTGAGCGGCACCGACTACATTGGTTTTACCGCCGAAGTGGATGATGAGTTCGATTACCGCAGTGTGTCTTCCAAGTACTTCACCGCTCTGTCCGGCGGTCAGTACCTGACTGCAGGTGTTACCCTGACAGACAATGCGGGTGAAGACCTGTTCTGGGGTGGTGAAGTAGAGTTCTACTTCAACGAAAACACCTCCATCGGTGGTGGCTACGCAGAAAACGACTCCTATTTCGTGGATGCTACCCACTTCTTCAACCGCAATGTTGCGGCTAAGGTGGGCTACGCCTCCAACCGCGATTTTGACGAGTTGGATATTTTCAGCATCGGTGTAACCGTTCAGCTGTAATTTTCCCTAAAACCTTCGGTGCTGGCTGCTATTGGCTATCGCCGAAGGTTGTCGCTTTGACATTCGTTTCCTCCCACCTCTCAAACCCTTCCTGTAATAGCGTGTAATTTCGCAACTATTGTGCGCTGCGACACACTTGCATAGAATCCCGCCGCCTTATCCAACAACGAAACAATCAAAGGGGATTTGAATGAAAGGCTTGGGTCTGGGAACACTATTTGCGTTATCCATCTTCGCGGCCAGTAATAGTGCAGCGCAGGAGAACACCTGGTATTTGAAGTTTGGTGTTGCATCAACAGATCCAGATGCTGGTGAAGTAGAAGAGCTTCTCGAAGACGAATTCGGAACCACCAAAAAATTTGATAATGCCACCGGGTTTAATTTCACCTTGGGGTATCAACTGACGCCGTTTATCGCCGTAGAAGGCAGCTATCTTGATTGGGGTGATTCCAAGCTGCGAGATAGCGGTTCCTACGGGGATTTGTATTATGACGGCATTGAAGTGCAGCTGTCTGGTACAACAACGCTTTCCGGATCAACGAAATCGCTAGGCGCTGTGCTGTCTACCGATGTCAATCGCCCGTTTTCTTTCGGCGTGAAAGGTGGTATCCACTTTTGGGAAAATGAAGCGCGAATCCAGTTGGACGAAACCTTCAGGTTCTATGATTCCTACGGCAATATATTGGCAGAGGAATTCTCGGCAGACGAGTCCGCGAGTGTTGACGGCGACGATGGTTACTACGGAATCATTGGTACCTATCGGACAGCTGGCTGGATGCTCAGTCTGGACCACACCATTTACAAATCCGAGGATGTCGATCCCAGCACTACTACCCTGTCACTTGGCATCCAGTTCTGATTTGCCGTTCGTTACCCGCTTATATTCCGTAGCGGGCTTAGCAAAAACGCCACCGTTCTGGTGGCGTTTTTTGTTTCCGCTTTAGCCGTTACTACCCAGCGCCTGCACCCGCGCCTGTGCCTTGGTGCCGATATCACCGCTGTCCTGGGCGGCAATCTGGTACTGGCTCAGGGCGCTCTTGGTATTGCCCTGTTGCTCGTACACCTGCCCCAGGTAATAGTGTGCGTGCGGTGTGGCGAGATACTGGGTTGAGCGCTGCAGGTCGCGTTCCGCAGCCGTGTAGTTTTTCAGCTGTGCGTTCAGCATGCCGCGCATCAGCCAGTTGGAAAACAGCGTCGGATTTTTCTGTACGGCGGTTTCGTAGGAGGCAAGCGCGTCCTGATATTGTTTTTTCTGCGCCAGCAGATCCCCTTCCAGCGCATAGAAAGACGCTTCTTTCGGCTGCAGTTTCTGCGCCTGGCGGGTAAGAGTCAGTGCGCGGTCGTACTCCTTTTTCTGAACCGCGGCCACGGCGTCGTCGTAGTGCTTGTACGCAGCCGCGTCTTTTTTGAGTTGTGCTATGGCCTTCTGGTATTGGCTGCGGTTAGTGGTGCCGGTCGCCAGTTTCTTGGCGTGCTCGACATTGGCATTTACCCGCGACTGCGACGGTGGGTGGCTTGCGAACAATGCATCCAGGCCGCCGGACTGACTGCCCTTGGACAGCTCGACGAACTTCTGCTGCAGGCGCACCGCGCCCTGCGGATCGTAGCCGGCGGCGGCCATGTACTTCATGCCGTAACGGTCTGACTCCAGCTCGTTGTCGCGTCCATACTTGGCGATATAGGCGGAACCGCCGAACTGGCTGCCGAGCGAAACCAGATCGCCGTAACCGGTGTTCTGGGTAGTAGCGCCGAGGATGGCAATGCCAGCGCCGAGAATCTGCTGCTGCGACATGGCGGCGGCGGAGTGACGCGCGGCGGCGTGCACGATTTCGTGGCCGAGCACCGCGGCGAGTTCCGCCTCATCCTCCAGCAGCACCAGCAGACCGCGGTTTACCGCGATCTTGCCGCCCGGCAGCGCCCAGGCGTTTGGCACGGAGTTGTTCAGTACTACGAATTCGTAGGGTAGCTGCGGCTGGTCGGAGACCTTGGCCAGCTTGTGGCCTACGCTGCTGACATAGGACTGCAGCGCCGGGTCGACCAGGTATTCACCGCCCTGGGTCTGCTGGGCCTTGGGGTACTGTTCAACCCCCAGCGCCACCTCCTGGCTCTGGGACATCAGCGACAGTTCCTTCTTGCCAGTCACCGGGTTGACCGCGCAGCCAACGATTCCGGCAGTTACGGAGGCCGCGACAGCGGTGGCCAGCAGCCGTTTTGCGATTGAGCGACGAATCATGGATCACTCCCTGTATAATGCTCGGTCTTTTGATATGGCCCTGCGGGCCGGGTTCAAGGTTGAATATTGTACACAGTCCGGGGAGCGAGGTTATGTCGAGCGCACTGCAGATTATCGAATTATTTGCTGGTACCAATCCCGATGGCGAGCCGGTAGTGGAGCGGCTGCAGGTGCGGGTCAACGACGACGACAGCGTGCAGCTGGTGCGTTCCCCCGCATTCATCAAGGGCATCGCCAGCGGCGACACCATCAAGATCAACCGCCAGGACCCGGAAAAACCGGGATTCGACCTGGTAAAACGCTCCGGCAACCTGGCGATACGGGTCTTCTGCCGCGACGACAGCGCCAAGCTCTCGGATCAGTTGAGCCCGCAGATCGAAAAGCTCGGCGGCGAGCTGGATCTTGAGAGCCCGCGCCTGCTGGTGTTCAGCATTCACGTGAGCTGCGGTTTCGAGGAAATCGAGAAAATCCTCAACAGCGTGTGCGACGGCGCCAACAGTGTCTGGTATTACGGCAATGTCTATGATCCGGTGGATGGGCAGACGCCGCTCAATTGGTGGCAGGACATCCTAAAACCGGAATAAAACCGACCCATACCAAAATCGTCATCCTGGCCTGCGCCGGGATGACGAAGTCCACAAGTAGTTGAACCGCTATGCTGATCGTCATCTCCCCCGCAAAAACCCTGGATTACGAGAGTGAGATTCCCGTACTGGACACCACCCAGCCGGATTTCCTCAAGGACTCCGCCCTGCTGATCAAAGAACTCAAGTCTCTGAGTCCGCAGGACATCTCCGCGCTGATGAAAATCTCCGACAAGCTGGGGCTGCTCAACTACGACCGCTTCCACAGCTGGAAGCGCCCGTTCACCGATGCCAATGCGCGCCCGGCACTGCTGGCGTTCAAAGGCGATGTGTACACCGGGCTCGGAGCCGAGACCATGAACAAGCGCGATTTCGACTTTGCGCAGAAACACCTGCGTATGCTCTCCGGCCTCTACGGCCTGCTGCGCCCACTGGACCTGATGCAGCCCTATCGCCTGGAGATGGGCACAAAGTTCGCGAACAGCCGCGGCAAAAACCTGTACGAATTCTGGGATGACAAGATCACTGCCGCACTCAACGAACAGCTCAAGGCGCTGAAGAGCCGTGAGCTGGTGAATCTCGCGTCCACGGAATACTTCAAATCCATACAGCCGAAAAACCTGCAGGCAGACATCGTCACCCCGCATTTCAGGGATTGGAAAAACGGGCAATACAAGATGATCAGCTTCTTTGCCAAGAAAGCCCGCGGCATGATGAGCCGCTGGGCCATCGACAACCGGGTAAAGAAAGCCGAGCAACTCAAAGACTTCGACGTTGCCGGCTACTATTTCAGTGCGGAGCACTCCAAAGGTAACGACTGGGTGTTCCTGCGCGACGAGCAGCCAGTGTGACAATGACGGACAAGCAACTGCCAGATGCGCCCTCCACCGGGCGCAACCGCGAGCCGATCTTCGAACAGTTGCAGCGCCTGCTAAAGCGCAGCCGCCGGGTGCTGGAAATTGGCAGCGGCACCGGTCAGCATGCGGTGTACTTTGCCCCGCGACTGCCGCACCTGGTATGGCAAACCTCGGAGCGCGCGCAGAACCTGCACGAGGTGCAGGCGTGGCTCGCCAATAGCCCCGCAGACAACTTGCCGCCGCCGCTGCCGCTGGATGTCACTGGTGAATGGCCGGAGCTGCGTGTGGATGCGGTATTCACCGCGAATACCCTGCACATCATGCCGGCCAGTGCGGTGGAGACCTTCTTCGCGCGTCTGCCGCAGGTTCTGCAGCCCGGCGGCCAGCTGGTCGTCTACGGCCCGGTGAAAATCGCCGGAGAATATATCGGCCCTGGCAACGCCGGCTTCGATGAACAGTTGCAAGAGCAGGACCCGCTGCGGGGGATTCGCGATCTCGAGTGGCTGGACCGGCTCGCTGAAGCACAGGGGCTCAGCAGAACCGAAAACAATTTCCTGCCCGCCAACAACCAGCTGCTGGTGTGGCGGTTGATCAGATAACGCGCTTTGTAGGAGCCTGCTTGCAGGCGAACATTTCCGGGCTCCGGACTATTCGCCTGCAAGCAGGCTCCTACAGGCAGAGTCATCGACAAGTACAAGGACCCTTTACTATGCCCCCATGGTTTGAAACCACCCTCGCCATCTTCGCCGGCATTGCCGCAGTATTCTTCTTTGCCAAATACCGCGAGACCGCCGCGGCCCTGCACGAATCCGAGCGCATGAAGCACAAACTGTCCAAAGACCTGGACCGCTACCGCGATGTACCGCAACTGCGCGCCCTGCGCGACAGCCTCACCGGCGGGCGCAGCCTGCCAGTGGATGACGAGGGGCGCGAGCATCTGCTGATCCGCGACAGTGAGCGCAAGCTGGTACACATAGCTCTTACAAAGTCCGCCACCCGGCTTTCGGCAGACGGTACCGCGCACTATCGCATCGACGGCGAAGAGCGGAGTTTGCAGGAGCTGGATTAATCCAGCGCTCCTTCCCACGGCTTCCCCCACTATCGAACTCGTCTGCTTCCCGCCGGGTGCGAGCCCACGCCCGGCGCCCCATACCCTCCGGTCTCTCCGGACTCAAAATGAATAAAGTTCTCAGTCTCGATGAGAGGTTTGTCACAAAATAACCCGGAAGAGCTATTGTCGCGCCAAGTGGTTAGGGCTATTTTGGCGCCGCCAATAATTCTGACTAATGGCGTGTACAAAAATTATTCTGACTGATACGAACAAAGGATCTGGTTGTTTATGTGGGCCAAGAACCAAATTGCCGGCATTGTTGCGGCAGGGGCTATTCTGGGGGCGGCACCGGTAGCCGCAGAAGTATTTTCCGGTCGCGGTAGCGCCATGGCCGGCGCCGGCGTCGCCGGTGGCGATTACACCTACAGTGCGCTGATCAACCCGGCGACCCTGACCAATTTCAAAGAAAACGACGATTTCGCGCTCAATATAGATGTGGGGGCAATTGCCAACGACGAGAATGAATTCTTCGACACCAGCGAGGATCTGAGCGACTTTCTCGACGACATTGACGGTTTGACCGCCACCCAGGACGATGCGAATTACATTCTCGCGCAACTGGAAATACTGGATCAGGGGCGGCTGACGGTGGATGCCGGTGCCCAGCTGACCATTGCCGTTCCCAACAGCCTGGCATCCGGCCTGCTGTTTGTTCGCCAGTCCGTCTTCGTGGCGACGGAGATCCGGCTGGCGGATTCTGACGTGGAGCTGCTGGAAGACTTCGGTGAGCAGATTTTCGACGAAAGTGACCTGCAAACCGCAGCCGGCGCGTTTGGTTATTCCCTGCAGGAAATCGGCTTTGCCGCCGCCCGCCAATTCACTTTCGGGGGTTACCAGGTTTCTCTCGGCGCAACGCCGAAATACCAGCGGGTTGAAACCATCGAGTACCTCGAAACGATCGCGGACTTTGACAGCGACGACTTCGACGCCGATGACTACATGCTGGAGCACAGCAATTTCAATATCGACTTCGGCGCGACCATCAACTGGGGTGAATTGCAGGGCGGTGTATCCCTGCGCAATGCCATTGCCCAGGACTACGACACCATACAGGGTGGGGTAAAAATCCAGCTGGAACCGCAACTGACCGCGGGCCTTGGTTATACCGGTGAAGTATTTACCCTGTTGGCGGATCTGGACCTGAATTCCATCGAGGCGTTCGAAGGTGCCGGTGAAGTACAGATCGCGCGTCTGGGTATGGAGGCGGACCTGTTTGATTGGGCCCAGCTGCGGATTGGGTACCGCCACGACCTGAAAGACACTTACGATGGCGCGCTGACAGCGGGTATCGGCTTCTCGCCGTTTGACGTGGTGCAGTTCCACCTGTCCGCGATCAAATCCTCCGACGACACCTACGGCGCAGCTCTGCAGTTTGGTCTGGATCTGTAAGATTTGTCGGTAGCCTGCGCAAGGGGCCTGCGGGCCCCTTTTGCATTTCCGGCACTCAGGTCAGACACTCAGGCCGAGCTGGCCAGGGTCAGTTTGTGCGTTGGGAAATTGAGCGTGAAGGTACTGCCGCGGCCAGGCACACTGCTGACCGTGAGGTTGGCACCGTGGCGCAGCAGCACATGTTTGACGATGGCGAGGCCGAGACCGGTGCCGCCACTCTCCCGGGAGCGGCCCGCATCCACTCGGTAGAAACGCTCGGTGAGACGGGGGATATGCACCGGATCTATACCGATACCACAGTCCTTCACGGAAAAATGCCCGCCCGCCGCATCCAAGCGCCAGCGCAGTTCAATCGGCCCGCCGTCAGGGCTGTACTTCACCGCGTTGAAGGCGAGGTTTGCAAACGCACTGTGCAGCTCGCCAGCGGTGCCGGTAATAGTGCAGTCCTCGGTACACTCCACGGTGATCTCGTGGCGCCCGCCACTCAGTGAGCGCGCCTCACCGGCCACCTGCTCCATCAACTGCCGGACCGACACCCTGTCGCGGCCAGTGTCGCGCTCCGACGTTTCCAGCCGCGCCAGCAATAGCAGATCGTTCACCAGCCCGGTCATCCGCACCGTCTGCTCGCTCATCTGCGTCAGCGGCCGCTCCCAGTTGCGCGGCGCCTGACCGCTCATCTGCAGCGTCTCCAGATAACCCGCAATCACCGTCAGCGGCGTGCGCAACTCATGAGACACATTCGCCACAAAATCCCGCCGCATCTGCTCGAGGTTGTGCAGTCGCGTCACATCCCGCACGATCACCAACGCCTCATCCTGACCGAAGCGCGTCACCTCCATGGTCAGAATACGCGAATCGTCCCCCGGCGCCGGAAGCGTAATCGGCTCCAGCGACGCGCGACCGCGCCCGAACATACGGTTGTGCATATGCTCCACAAACCGCGGATCGCGAACGAAGTTGACCAGCGGCTGCCCCGCATCATCCGCCTGCAGGCGCAACATCTGCCCCGCCGCCGGATTCCACCACGCCAGATTGCCCTCATCCTCCAGTGCCACAATCCCCTCGCGCAGCGCACTGGTACTGTCCTGCACCCGGCGCAGCATGGAATGGAGCTTCTGCTTTTCCTTGCGGTGGCGGCGTTGCAGTCGATAGAAATCGTCGGAAATATCCCCCCATACTCCGAAGCTCGTCGGCGCGGGACCGCGGCGACCGTTGCTCAGCCAGCGGTCGAACTGGTTCTGCTGCCACAGCAGCCAGCCGAGATACACGGCGAGGCCGGCGCACAGCGCCAGCCACCAGTTGTCGGTCGAAAAACCGAGAATGGTGGTGCCGAGGGCGATGACGATAAAGCGCGAGAACTCGCCAATACTGCGATCGAGCATGATGGTTGGGCCATCTTGTTTTGGGGTGCACTGATTATTCTCAGTGGACCTGCGGACTTTATACGAAGGAAATGCCCGAACCGAAGTGCGGGTTTTCAAGTGAAGGGCGAGTGCCGGGCTTGGGTTTTTGAAAGCGTCGGCAACAGGGATGTTGCCGACGCAGCGTACAGGGACGTATTCACAGCGGTTTCAAAAACCCAAGCCCGGTGCTCGACCGCCACCGGACTCTCTACGGAGTCCACAAAAAACGTGCGGAGTAGGATTACACCCTTTCCACAGTCTGTACAGAAAAGCGGTAGCCGGTACCGCGTACGGTCTGGATATAGCGCTCGTGACCGTCGATGGTCAGTGCCTTGCGCAGGCGACGGATATGCACGTCCACCGTGCGCTCCTCCACATACACATTGCCGCCCCACACATGGTCCAGCAACTGCGTACGGGTATAGGCCCGCTCCTGGTGCGAAAGGAAAAACGTCAGCAAACGGAACTCCGTCGGCCCCATCTCCACCGGCTGGCCATTGATCGTCACCCGGTGGCTGATCGGATCCAGCACCAGCCCCCCCGCCGTCAGCGGTTCCTCCGGCGTCGTCGGCCCCGCGCGACGCAGAACCGCCTTCAGACGGGCTACCAGCTCGCGCGGAGAAAACGGCTTAGTAATGTAATCGTCGGCGCCGGTTTCCAGCCCCTTGATCTTGTGATCTTCCTCGCCCTTCGCCGTCAGCATGATGATCGGCAGCGAAGACGTCAGCTCGTCGCGCTTCAGGCGGCGGGCCAGCTCAACCCCGGAAACATCCGGCAGCATCCAGTCCAGCAGCACCAGATCCGGCTTCTCGTCGATCACCAGTGCGTGCGCCGCCTGCGCATTCTCCGCCTCAAGGCAGCGGTAATCCGCCATCTCCAGCGCAATTCGCAGCATATCCCGGACCGGGGCTTCGTCGTCGACTATGAGGATCGTCTTGCTGTGCATCTGCCTGCCATACCCTAGCTGGTGAATTTGTCACTTAACTGACTTTTCTTAGAGTGGCCATTTAACGTCACTTTAATGACAAATATATGACAGCTGTGCGGCGATCACGACCTCGCCGCCAAAAGGTAGGTTCAGTTGGCTAGAAAATGGAAAAAAATACCTGCAAAAATCGCCGCGCCAGCCCAATTACTGTTGAGAAACGCCTGAAAGCAGAGTTCCCGTTGCCGATTCCGCACCAGCCACTGCTGATAGATGAACAGCCCGGTCGCCGCGGCCACGCCGCAGTAAAACAGAGCACCCAGCGCCTCCCGGCTGCCCAGCATCAGCAGCGCCAAAACGACCATCGCCTGCAAACTGCCGGTCATCACCCGGTCCATATCGCCAAACAGGATGGCGGTGGACTTGACCCCGATCCGCAAGTCGTCGTCCCGGTCCACCATCGCGTAAAAGGTGTCGTAGGCCACGGTCCACAGCAGATTCGCGGTGAAAATCAGCCAGGCCACCGCCGGCACTTCTCCCTGCACCGCCGCGAACGCCATGGGAATACCCATGCTGAAGGCGGCGCCCAGCACCACCTGTGGCAGGTGGGTATAGCGCTTGGCAAAGGGGTAGCAAAAGGCCAGCGCCAGTGCCGGCAGCGACAACAGTACAGTGAGCCGGTTGGTCGTCAGCACCAGTAGGAAGGCCGCCAGCATCAGGCCCGCGAACAGCAGCAGAGCGCCCTTCGGCGTGGCCGCACCGGTGGCCAGGGGGCGCTGGTTGGTGCGCTTCACGTGGCCATCGATGTTGCGGTCGGCGAAGTCGTTGACGGCACAGCCGGCGGCGCGAGTGAGGACCACACCGAGGGTGAACACCGCAAACAGATGCAGACCCGGCCAGCCCTCAGCGGCAATCCACAGGGCCCACCAGGTGGGCCAGAGCAGCAGCAGCGAGCCGATGGGGCGGTCGAGGCGCGCCAGCTGCCAGTAGGGAAGCAGTTGCGGCCAGCGCTGTTGTATCTGTTGGCTGATCACTTGCATAGGTGTCTCCCGGAACGCGTAGCCCTCAGGCGGAGGGTGGACTGTGGGGATTGAAACTGCTGAGGAAGGTTTCCGCAACCAACAGGGGCTTGTCGCCGAGCCAGAAGGTGGAGCGGCGGCCCCAGGCGCGGGTGGCCATGTCGGCGAACTGTTCGAGCTGGCATTGGGGATTGCGCGCAAGCTGATTGAGGACGATGGGGCCGCGCCGCATATCGGATCGGCTGAACAGGAGTTCCCCCAGGGGGCGGTTGTCGAGACTGCGCAGGTGGCGGTGTTTGCCGGCCAGGGAGCGCTCAGGCAGGATACTGCGGGCGTAGACCCAGGGTTGGCCGCGACCGCAGAGCAAAACTTCGCGCACGAGGGCGAGGGATTTGTCGCGCAGGCCGAGGGCGCGACGCTCTTCGAGGCGCGGTTGCTGCCAGCCCTGGTTGAGTATCTGAACGTGAAACTCGCCGCTGCTGTGGTGTTTGAGAGCGGCGGTGAGGGAGCCGGGGTGCAGCAGCCAGGGCAGCAGTGGCTCCGGTGGCGTTGATCCGTGGAGGGTGTCCAGCGGGTGGGGGTGCCAGTCGCCGACGGGTTCAAAAGGGGAGTGGTACAACGCTGACTCCGCGCGGGTTCAAATGACCGCATTGTACCTGAGCAAGCCATTCGGGGAACGCGCTTTGCCCCTCGTGCTTGCTGCCGATATAGTGGCGCAATCTATAACTAGAGGCCTGAACTAAGTTCGGTGGCGGCGCCTTCGCCCGGAAATTCTTGGTTCTTGCCATCCGCATATAATTTTTTGCCGCACTCGTGGTGAAAACATAAACAGGACGGACCATGGGGCTCACCAAACAAATCGTACTGGCCATGATCGCGGGCATCGCGGTCGGCCTGCTGTTCAATTTTCTCAATGTCAGCCAGATCCTTGGCGGAGGCGTAACCGGGTTTATCAATAACTACCTGACCAATGGCCTGTTCGATGTTGTCGGGCGGATCTTTATCGCGTCCCTTCAGCTGATGGTTGTGCCGCTGGTACTGGTTTCCCTGATCTGCGGAGCCTGTGCGCTGTCGGACGGCAGCCGGGTTGGGGTGCTGGCGGGCAAGACGCTGCTGCTGTACCTGATGACCACGGCACTGGCGATTTCGCTGGCACTGGTGCTGGCGTTGGTGTTCCAACCGGGTGCGGGTATGGAAGGAATGGCCGGTGATGCGGTGTTTGATCCCAAGCCGGCACCGCCGCTGTCGGAAATGCTGGTGAACATCTTCCCCACCAACCCGGTGGAAGCGATGGCCAAAGGCAACATGCTGCAGATCATTGTATTTGCTCTGCTGATGGGTTTTGCAATTTCCCGCAGCGGCAAGCCGGGGCAGCGCATTGCGGGCTTCTTTAATGATCTCAACGAAGTGATCATGCGCATGGTTTCGGTGCTGATGGTGTTTGCACCCTATGGGGTATTCGCGCTGTTGGCGAACAAGATTGCGCAACTGGGGCTGGATGCGATCCTGCAGTTGCTGAAGTACTTCCTTGTGGTGCTCGGCACGCTGCTGCTGCATGCCTTCGGGGTCTACTCGCTGCTGCTTAAGCTGCTGTCCGGCCTGAACCCGGTGAAGCTGATAAAGAAGATGCGCCCGGCGATGGTGTTTGCCTTCAGTACCGCCTCTTCCGCGGCCACGATACCAGTCACATTGCAGACGGTGGAGAAGCGCCTGGGCGTGGATAACAAGGTGGCCTCTTTCACCATCCCGCTGGGTGCGACCATCAACATGGACGGCACCGCGATCATGCAGGGGGTGGCGACGGTATTCATTTCCCAGCTTTACGGGATCGAGATCGGCCTGATGGGCTACCTGACCGTGATCCTGACGGCGACGCTGGCTTCTGTCGGCACCGCCGGCGTGCCTGGTGTCGGCTTGATCATGCTGGCGATGGTGCTGCAGCAGGTGGGCTTGCCGCTGGAGGGGATCGCCATTGTGATGGGTGTGGATCGCCTGCTGGATATGGTGCGAACGGCGGTGAATATCACCGGGGACGCGGTGGTGAGTACGATTGTGGCCAAAAGCGAAGGCGCGCTCAATCTCCAGACCTTCAACGATGACAACTACAACAGCGTGGCAGATGGCAACGAACGGAGTGCGAGCAGCGCCACCTCCTGACACTGCAGAAAATCACACACAACAGGGCTGCGTTTGCAGCCCCTGTTGTTTGTGCGCCTTACGTCTCCAGCGGGAAGCCGCTACAGCGCGGCCAGCTCCCGCAGCCGGTCCGCCTCGAGGTTTTCCTCCATGGACTCCACCAGCTGTTCCACCAGCTCGCTGAGCGCTTTCTTGATCGCCTCTTCGGTGTTGTCGTCACCGGTGCGGCCGTCGTGGTAGACGCGGGCCAGGTATTTTTCGCTGATCCTGAGTTCGTCGATATTGATCCTCTGCTCGCGCAGCGCGGTACCGCTGCGATTGCTGAGGACGTAACGGAACTCGCCGTTCAGGGTGACGTTGCCCTGCTCCAGGTCATAATCGGCCTTGGGCTTGATGCCGGCCAAGTGCTTGATGACCTTGAGGTTGAGGTTGTTTTGCAGGGTTAGAGCGCCGTCTGCCTGTACCAGCGGTACTTTCTCATCGTCCAGATACTCGTGCAGCTCCGTTGCCAGCTCGCTGTGCAGATGCTGGGTGTAGGTGCGTATCGCCTGCTGTTTCAGATCCGAAAGTGCGCCGCCGTTGCCGGCCTGGGCCAGCATAAGCTCCAGATTGCCAGCGGAAACGGGCATGGGCACATCAATCTCGATTTGTGTGGCGGCGACCACAAGACTGGGGGTGACATCATCGCCGCCCCAGAAGCCGCCCTGGGCATGGCTCTGGGCAGTAAATCCAATGCTCAGCAGGCCGGCGAGCGCCAGCTTGCGCAAGGTGGGGGTTCTCATTCATCGCTCCCTGTTTTCTTTTTTATGCCGGGATGTCTGGTAAAGCTCTGGCGAATCAATTCGCTCTGTAATTACTGTATAACAAGTGACAGGCTGCCAGTTATTGGGACAGAGAGCAAAATTTTTCCGTGACCTATGCGTCAGTAGTCGTTCGTTTTGTGCGCGGGATCTCGGCGGGAATTTGCAAGTTCGGCTACAGCCCT
Source organism: Microbulbifer sp. SH-1 (assembly GCF_011326135.1). Taxonomy (NCBI): domain Bacteria; kingdom Pseudomonadati; phylum Pseudomonadota; class Gammaproteobacteria; order Cellvibrionales; family Microbulbiferaceae; genus Microbulbifer; species Microbulbifer sp. SH-1. The sequence goes on from NZ_CP046948.1 coordinate 3,477,781, forward strand.
TGGGGATAGCTGGCGGCTGCGTGATCGGTGGGAGGCGCGCCCCAGGGCGCGCGGCGGGAGTGGGTCAGCCGCCGGCGATATTCCGCAGGCTGTCTGCTTCCAGGTCGTCCTCGATGCGGTCGAGTATCCGCGCCACCAGGTTGTCGGTCAGCTTTTCCAGTTCTGCTGGCGTACTGTCTTCGGCGGCCTGGCCGTTGCTGTAGGTCTTGATCTGGTAGCTGGCCTTGATACGCAGGTCGGCGATATCCAGGCGCCGCTCTTTCAGCACCTCGCCGCCCGGCTTCTGCAGGCGGAAGTGGAAATCGCCACTGGCGCTCAGATTGCCCTTCTCCAGCTCATAGTCGTCACCGCTTTTGAGTCCGCTCAACTGCTTGACGATGGAAATGTCGATGAAGTTGTGCAGGGTCAGCGAATGGTCGCTGGCAGCGAGCTCCACCTGTTCCTCCGCAAAAAAATGCCGCAGCGCGTGTTCGAGCTTGCTGCGCAATTGTTCGCTGAAGGCGCGGGTGGCTGCGTCCCGCGCGGCTGCCAGACCCTCGCCGGAGGCGGCCTGGGCGAGCAGCGCCTGCATGTCGTTTCCTTGCAGCGGCGTGGGGATTTCCGCGGCCACTTGGGTGCGCGCCAGGGTGATCTGGGGGAGTGGCGGTTCATCGCTGCTGCCAAACAGGCCGAGGGCCAGAGAGGGTGCGGAGGGCAGCGTCAACATGGCACAGACGACAAGGCGGCTGCCGGCGGACACAAGATTGTGCCTGAATGAGCGGTTCAAGTGAGTCTTCCTGTGGTTCTCGCGAGGTTACGCCATGTCGGCGCCGAGGGTTGTTGTACGTGCGTGAGCAACTCTCCAGCGGAGGCTGCCACTGCCACGGTGCGAGTGCAAAAATATTGGTGACTGTTCTTGACCAGTTGGTCTCTGCAAGGGGTGGCGGCTTCGAAAAAGGCGCAGCGCTTCACAAAGCCGGGAAAAGCTGGAGGGAAACTGTATAGCTAAGGACCGTGTAGCGTTGCGCACTGCCCCCATCAGGCCTCCGCGAAGCGCGGCTTGTTGTGCAGCCAGCGTCGCACCAGTGCCGCGCGTGCCCTGTGGTCCAGGCGGGGGTCGGCGGCGATTTTCTGCACCAGTGGCAACAGGTGCGCATCCCGCTGCAAGTCCGCGATGCGGTGCTGGATCTCGCCGGTCTGGCGGGTGCCGAGGATTTCGCCGGGGCCGCGCAGGCGCAGATCTTCCTCGGCGATGGCGAAACCGTCGGCGTGGCTGCGCAGGGCCTGCAGGCGCGCGCGGCCGTTGGCAGACAGCGGCGTGGTGTACATCAGCACACAGTGACTGGCGATGCTGCCCCTGCCGACGCGCCCTCTCAGCTGATGCAGCTGTGCGAGACCCAGGCGTTCAGGGTTCTCGATGATCATCAGGCTGGCATTGGGCACATCCACGCCCACCTCGATCACGGTAGTTGCGACCAATAAATCCACGTCGCCGGCCTTGAAGGCCTTCATTACCAGCTCCTTGGCCTCGGGCTTCATGCGCCCGTGCACCAGGGCCACGCGCACGCCGTCGAGGGTATCCGCCAGCTCCTCGGCGGTGGATTCGGCGGCCTGCGCCTGCAGCGTTTCCGACTCTTCAATCAGGGTGCACACCCAGTAGGCCTGGCGACCCTCGCGCACCGCGTTCTGTACCCGCTCCATCACCTCGTAACGGCGCTCGCTGGAGATGGCCACGGTGTTGATCGGCTGGCGGCCGGGGGGCAGTTCATCGATCACCGAACAGTCCAGATCCGCGAATGCCGACATCGCCAGGGTGCGTGGAATCGGGGTGGCGGTCATGATCAGCTGGTGCGGTTGGGTGCGGGCCGCGCCCTCGACGGAGTCATTTTCCGCGCCGGCGGCACCCTTTTCCCGCAGCTGCAGCCGTTGGCGCACGCCAAAGCGGTGTTGTTCGTCGATGATCACCAGCGCCAGGCGGTGGAACTCCACGCCATCCTGAAACAGTGCGTGAGTGCCTACCACCAACTGTGCGTCGCCGGTGGCGATGGCCGCCAGCTGCGCGCGACGCTCCGATACTTTCATACTGCCGGTGAGCCAGGCCACGGTGATGCCCAGGGGTTCCAGCCAGCCGCAGAAGTTGATCCGGTGCTGCTCGGCGAGAATCTCCGTGGGCGCCATCACCGCGCATTGATAGCCGGCGCCGATGGCCTGCAGAGCGGCGCGCGCGGCCACCAGGGTTTTGCCGGAACCCACGTCGCCCTGCAGCAGGCGCATCATTGGCACCGAGCGCGCGAGATCGTCGGCAATCTCTTTTCCCACGCGCTTCTGGGCATTGGTGGGCGCAAACGGCAGGCGCGCGAGAAAATCCCGCTCCAGCGCCGCATTGGGGGGGAGTGCGGGTGCGGAGACCCTGGAGGCGCTGCGGCGCAGTTCCAGCAGGCTCAGGTGGTGCGCCAGCAATTCTTCCAGCGCCAGCCGTTGCTGTGAAGGATGCTGGCCTTCCGCCATTTGCGGCAGGTCCGCGTCTGCCGGCGGCTGGTGCAGATACATCAGCGCGCCTGCCAGTGGAATCTGCAGGGAGCGCGGCAGCAGTTCCGCCGGCAGCAGTTCGGTGACATTGTTGCCGGCGAGCCAGTCGAGCCCCTGCCCGATCAGCGCGCGCAGCCGCCCCTGCCCGAGGCCCTCGGTCAGCGGGTATACGGGCGTGAGGGTGTCGGCAGTGGGGGAAATTTCCTCGCCGAGAATCTCGGTTTCCGGGTGATAAAGTTCGATACCCGCACTGCCGCGACGGGCTTCGCCGTAGCAGCGTATGCGGGTGCCGGGGGCCAGGCGGTTTTTCTGCGCGGCGGTGAAATGGAAAAAGCGCAGCGTGACACTGCCGCTGCTGTCCTGCAGGCGCACCGCCAGGCTGCGGCGACGGCCGAGCACCACGTCCGCGGCGCGCACTTCACCCTCAATGACCGCATCCATGCCCGGGCGCAGGCCCGCCAGCGGGACTACGCGGGTGCGATCCTGGTAGCGGGCCGGCAGGTGGAACAGCAGGTCCTGCAGTGAGCTGATATGCAGTTTGGCGAGGGTCTCCGCGAGCTTGGCGCCGACGCCTTTGAGGGCGGTAACGGGGATTTCCGCCAGCGGTTTCTGGCCCTGATGTTGGCTTTGGTCTTGTCTCTGGCTCACGGACTCTTGAGCTGGCACTGGTTGATGGCGTCGCGCAGCATGTCGATGGCGCGGTGTCGCGGGAAACTCGCCCGCCAGGCCAGGGCCACGGTGCGCCGAGGCGCCGGTGCCACAAATGGGCGGGTTACCAGCACACCGGTGGCGTACTGGGAGGCCGCCGCCGCCGAAAGTGGCAGCACGGTAATGCCCAGGCGGGAGGCCACCATATGGCGCAGGGTTTCCAGTGAGCTGCCGTCGGCCGCGGTGCGGATATGACCACTGGCGGCCTCTCTTTCAATCGACTGCTGCAGCTGCGGGCAGGCCTCCAGCACCTGGTCGCGGAAGCAGTGGCCTTCCCCCAGCAGCAGGACATTGTCTTCGCACAGCTGCTCCGGGCTCAGCGCTTCGAATTTGGCGAGCGGGTGATCCGAGGGCATCAGCACCACGAAGGGTTCATCGTACAGTGGCTGGGTGACCACGTCCGGTTCGGTAAACGGTAGCGCAATGATTACCGCGTCCAACTCGCCTTTGCGCAGGCGCGCCCGCAAAGTGGAGGTGTAGCCCTCCTCTACATACAGCGGCATCTGTGGTGCCAGATGTTGCAGCTGTGGAATGAAATGCGGGAATAAGTAGGGGCCGATGGTAAAGATGGCCCCGACCGACAGCGGGCTGCTCAGTTGGTCCTTGCCGGCGCTGGCGATGTCCTTGATGGCCGCCGACTGTTCCAGTACCAGCTGTGCCTGGGCGACGATACGCTCGCCCAATGGGGTGGCTTGCACCCGGGTCTTGGAGCGCTCGAACAGCGCGACCCCCAGCTCTTTCTCCAGCTTTTTGACGGCGATGGAAAGTGTAGGTTGGCTCACAAAACAGCGCTCGGCGGCGCGGCCGAAATGCTGCTCCTGAGCGAGGGTAACGATGTAGCGCAACTCGTTTAATGTCATGGCAAACGCAATCAAGGAAAACTTGGCGATAGAGTTTATTCATAAACGCCCCCAGGCGGCCAGCAAAACTGCCACCCGGATGTGTAAATGTCTCAAACCAGAAAAAAATGCTATTAATCAGCTTTATAGTTAGTAATTTTTGCTATTAACTTTCGCTCTTCGCAGTGGTGTGGCGCTTTATTTGCTATACGTTAAAGGGCAAGTGTTCAATACACACAAAGCGGAGAATCGCTATGGGAATTTTGTCTTGGATAATTCTCGGCCTGATCGCGGGTGCGCTGGCCAAGTGGATCATGCCGGGTCCGGACCCGGGCGGCTGGATTGTCACGATCATCATCGGCATTGTCGGTGCGATCATCGGCGGTTGGCTCGGCTCGCTGGTTGGTATCGGCGGACCTGTCACCGGCTTTGCGCTTGGCGATATCATCACTGCAGTGATCGGTGCCGTCATCCTGCTGTTTATCTACAGGATGGTGAAGTCGCGCAGCTGACTGCGGAATCGGAATACCGAGTGCAGAGGCCCACAGCGCGCTGTGGGCCTCGTTCACAGATTGCGATGAGCAAACAGGTTATAAATGGGTTTGCTGACTGAGTATTCGCAATAATTCACAAATTGTTCTCACATTCAACTTAGAAGAGGGTGCCGGAGCGATTGCGGCACCGGACATATTGGGGCCGACGTTCGGACCTGGGGGTTTATTCAAGCGGTTATGGCAAAGGAAAAAGTCTGGATCTTCGGCTGCGGCGATCTGGGGACTCGTCTGGCATTGAAGCTGGATCGCAAGGCGTACGACGTATTTGGCGTGCGACGCAATCCGCTGCAGGCGCTGGCACGCAAGCGCCGGGCAGACGTCGTCAACTGGCGCCGCGGCGACGCTACCCGGGCGGAAGATATACACAGGCATCTCGATGGGGGTGCGGATGTGGTCATCGCAACCTTTACCCCCGGCGCCAGCACGCCGCAGGCATATCAACGCGCCTATGTGGAAACCGCCAGCGCCATGCGCCAGGCCCTTGCGGATATGCAAAAGCCACCGCGTCTGCTGCTGTGGATTTCCTCGTCCCGTGTTTACGGCCAGAGCGGCGATCAGTGGCTGGACGAGCGCTCACAACCGCTGCCCAGCAGTTACCAGGGCGAAGCATTGCTGGCGGCGGAAAAGATCATTCAACAGAGTGTGGTGGAAACCTGTGTCGTGCGTTTCGCCGGCATATACGGCCCCGGCCGCGATCGCCTGCTTTCGCAAGTGCGCGCCGGCCGCTGCGCACCGCCCTCGCCACCGCAATACAGCAACCGGATTCATGTGGATGATGCGGTGGGTTTTCTGGCCCATCTGATCGAGAATCAGAAACGCGGCCGCGCCATTGAAAAACTGTATATCGGTGCCGACTGCACGCCGGTGCCCATGTACGAACTCCAGAGCTGGCTGGCCAAATCCATGGGATATACCAGCGCACATCTGCGCGAAGAAGTGCCCACCAGCGAACGCCGCTCGAAGAAGCTGAGCAACAAGCGCATGCTGGAAAGTGGCTATGAAATGCTGTATCCCGATTATCGCGCGGGCTATAGCACCCTGCTGGAAAACGACTGACAGGCTTCCGCGGAAGCCATCTCCCCCGAAATCCACGCCGCGCGCCGCTTGTTCAAAGCGGCGCGCGGCATCCCGCTCAGATCACCATCACCGCTTCGGCTTCAAACTGCGCACCGCGCGGCAGCTGGCTCACGCCTACCGCAGCGCGCGCCGGGAAGGGCTTGGTGAACAGCTCGTCCATCACTTCATTGACGGTAGCGAAGTTGCTTAGGTCGGTGAGGTACAGGTTCAGTTTGACGATGTGGTCCAGCGAGCCGTTGGCCGCTTCGCATACCGCCCGCAGGTTCTTGAACACCTGCAGGGCCTGTTCGCGGAAGTCCTCGGAGACGAGCTCCATGGTTTCCGGCACCAGTGGAATCTGGCCGGACAAGTAGATGGTGTTGTCGACTTTCACGGCTTGCGAGTAGCTGCCGATGGCGGCCGGTGCCTTATCGGTCTTTATCACGGCGCGATTGGGCATGGGGTTACTTCTCCGGGCCCTGCGGGGCCTGCTTGCTGAAAAAGAAAGCGGGAGAATATAGCGCGGTTTAAGCCGATTGGGGAGAAATGTGAGGCAGTCGGAAACGATATGCGAACCCATCCACAATCCAGAAAAAATTGTGCAAATCCCTTCCGAATTTAACAAAACCTCCGCAACCACCATCCGCCAGCAACCACAATTCAGAAGCCACAAATGAGGCCCGTCACCGGTGCCCACCCGACAAACGATTGCCGACAGGTTGTTTGGCGGGTGGGCACCGGTGGCGGGCCGGACTATTCGGGCTCTCGTGCTACTGCGAAGCTCAGGTGAGCTCCGTTGCAGGTTTTGTGGCGGCACGGCTACCGGAGACCATCCGCGAGACACGCCGTAGACCCATCCCTGGGGGCTCTTCTAAAACATCCATGTTTTAGAAGGTCTCACGGATGGTCTCCGGTAGCCGTGCCTGCGCATCGACGTTTCGTGTACTTAAATTGGGGTAGGAGAAGGTGATTACGGACGGGCGATCTTGAGAACCGCGGGCAGGTTGCGCAGGCGTTTCATCACCCGCGCCAGGTGCACCCGGTTGGTGACCTCCAGAGTGAGCGAGATCACGCTGTGCTGAGCATCTTTCTCGTCCACATGGATCTGTTCGATGCTGGCGCCCTCCTCCGTGATGCGCGTCGCCAGGCGCGCGATGATGCCGCGCTCGGATTCGACTTCCACCCGCACATCGCCGAGGAAATCCCCCTTCACATCCGGCGACCAGTTCACCGCCATGATGTTTTCCGGGTGCTCGCGCAACTCCGCCGCATTGCGGCAGGTATCGCGGTGCACCACCACACCCTTGCCGGAACTGATATGGCCCATGATGGTATCGCCTGGAATCGGCCGGCAGCAGCGGGCGAAACTGATCATCATGCCCTCCTGGGCGTCGATGGTCAGCGGCGACGAGATATGGCTGGCTTCGGTTTCCGTGGTGCCCGGCGGTACCAGTAGCTTGGCGGCGGAGAAGGCGGCGCGGTTGCCGAGGCCGATTTCTTCCAGCAGGTTGTCAAAGCTCTCGCAGCGCGCCTCTTTTACCCCGCGCTGGATCTGCTCTTCCGTAAGATCGGTGATTTTGAAGTGGAACTTCACCAGCGCCTTTTCCAGCAACCGCCGTCCCAGCGCGATGGAGTCGTGGTGGCGCTGGTGTTTGAGGAAATGACGGATGGCGCTGCGCGCCTTGGCGGTGACCACAAAGTTGAGCCAGTTGGGGTTTGGCTGCACATTCTTGCTGGTGAGAATTTCCACCTTTTGGCCGCTCTCCAGCGGCTGTGATAGCGGCGCCAGGCGCTGGTTGATGCGCACCGCGACACAGGAGTTGCCGATATCGGTGTGCACCGAGTAGGCAAAGTCCACCGCGGTGGCGCCGGCGGGCAGGTCGATGATTTTGCCTTTGGGCGTGAATACATAGACCTCGTCCGGGAAGAGGTCGATCTTCACGTTTTCGATAAACTCCAGCGAGTCGCCGGCGCGCTGCTGCATCTCCAGCAGGCCCTGTACCCAGCGGCGCGCGCGCACCTGGCTGGTGCCGCCGGTGTTCAACACCTCATCCCCGGAGGACTTGTACAGCCAGTGGGCGGCGATGCCGCTGTTGGCCATCTCGTCCATTTCCTTGGTGCGGATCTGCACCTCGATCGGCACCCCGTGCATGCCCAACAACACCGTGTGCAAGGACTGATAACCATTGGATTTGGGGATGGCGATATAGTCCTTGAACTCGCTGATCACCGGCTTGTACAAGTTGTGGATAACGCCGAAGGTGCGGTAACAGGTATCCACGCTGTCGACGATGATGCGGAAGGCGTAGACGTCCATGATTTCCTTGAACGACTTCTTCTTCGAGCGCATCTTTTGATAAATGCTGAACAGGTGCTTCTCGCGCCCGATTACCAGCGCATCGATCTTTTCCCGCTCCAGGCGCAGCTCGATGGCGTTCTGGATCTTTTCCAGCAGTTCCTTGCGGTTGCCGCGTGCGGCCACCAGCGCGGCGCGCAGGCGGCTGGCGCGCAGCGGGTAGATGGCGAAAAAGGCGCGGTCCTCGAACTCGATGCGCACATCGTTCATACCCAGGCGATTGGCGATGGGCGCGTAGATTTCCAGGGTTTCGCGGGCGATGCGCGCGCGCTTTTCCGGTTTCAGCGAGCCGAGGGTGCGCATGTTGTGCAAACGGTCGGCGAGCTTGACCAGAATTACGCGGATATCCCGCGCCATGGCCAGCGCCATTTTCTGGAAGTTCTCCGCCTGTTTTTCCGCCGGGCTGTCGGTTTCGAACTGGGTGAGCTTGGAGACCCCGTCCACCAGGTCCGCCACCTCGTCGCCGAACTGTTCCGCCAGTGCCGCCTTGGGGATGCCGGTGTCTTCGATCACGTCGTGCAGCATGGCCGCGGCCAGACTCTGGGCGTCCATGTGCATGCCCGCCAGGATGGTGGCGACGGCGAGGGGATGGGTAATGTAGGGTTCACCAGAGCGCCGCGTCTGGCCGTCGTGGGCCTGTTCCGCATAGAAGTACGCGCGGCGGACGAACTGGATCTGATCGGGCGGAAGATAGGACGAGAGGCGATGGGCCAGACTGTCGATAGTATGCAAAGCCGCGCTCGCCTCTTAGATTTCCTGCAAATCCTGCATCAATACGTCGGTAACCGGATTACAGGTCCTGCTCGGACAGGAATACAGGTGCCGGCGCGGCTCGGCGGACTGGCTCTTCTTCCGGCTCGTCGAGGATGCTGGCGTCCACGAAGCCCTCTTCGATTTCGCGCAGGGCGATCACGGTGGGCTTGTCGTTTTCTTCCGGTACAAACGGGTCGCGGCCGCCGGTGGCGATCTGGCGGGCGCGCTTGCTGCCGACAATCACCAGTTCAAAGCGGTTGTCTACGTGGTCGAGGCAATCTTCAACGGTAATACGTGCCATAAATCTTCTGTTCCAGTGTGGGTACGCCCGGGTGGGCGAGAAAGAGCGAATTCTGTCGTCCGCCGGGTTTAGACCCGGATGGATTGGGGGTAGCTATTCTACCGGACCGCGCGGTGTACGCAAATCGAACAGTGCACGGATCAAGATGCGAAGGTGGCGATGCCGGGTATAGGTTTGTGAGACCTTCCGCGAGAGGGACCTCGCGGAAGAGCCCCCATGGATGGGTTGAGGGGGGGCGCCTAGCCCGTGTCTCACAAACCTATACCCGGTAGCGCCGCCGCCACGGAATACGTTTAGAACGGGTGGCTTACTGCGTCCGCAACAGCGACTGCAGCAACGCACTGTGCCGCTCCTGCTGCCGCACCAGCCGCTGGCGCTCGGCCACCATGATGGCGCGTAGCTCGCTGAGGGCGGTGGTGAAGTCGTCGTTGATGACCAGGTAATCGGTCTCCACATAGTGGGACATTTCGTTGATCGCCTGCGCCATGCGCTTGTTGATCACCGCCTGATCGTCCTGGCCGCGACCGGTCAGGCGCTCCAGCAACGCCTGTTGCGACGGCGGCAGGATGAAAATGCCCACGGTTTCCGGCATCAGCCGGCGCACCTGCGCCGCGCCCTGCCAGTCGATTTCCAGGATCACATCGCGACCGCTGGCCAGGGTTTCATCCACCCACGCTTTGGATGTGCCGTAGAAATTCTCGAACACCTGGGCGTGTTCCAGAAACGCACTTTCACCGAGCATGTGCACGAACTCGTCGCGACTCACGAAATGATAGTTGATGCCGTCGATCTCACCCGGGCGCATGGGCCGGGTGGTGTGGGACACGGATACGGTGACCTGGGTGTCGGCCTCGATCAGCGCTTTCACGAGGCTGGTTTTACCGGCGCCGGAGGGCGCAGAGACCGTATAAAGAGTACCTGTGGACACGGCGAACCTTGCTGCAGTGGTGGTGAGTGGAAACAGATTGGCGGGGAGTATAACGGATGCGAGACAGGCAGTCCCCCGACCGGTGCTGGGGGCAAAAGTGTTGGGCTTTTTCGGCCACCTGTTCCGGGGAGACAGGTGGCTGAAGCCGGCCGGGAGTGCCTGCGGAAACTCAACCCGGACTCAGCAAAAGTGCGGGCTACAGCGGATTCCTAACGTTAATGACTAACGGGGGTGACTGTATCGCCTTTGCCATTAAAAACCAACCACCACCAGAGCGCGGCGCTGGCCACACAATAGCCGGCAACCGCGGCCCAGGTCGCCTGGGGCAACAGCGGCAGCGCGGCCAGCAGCGCGCCCAGCCGGCCCGGTTCCCACAGGCGGGTGCGCACTTCGCCATCCAAAATGCGTCCGTTCACCACCAGCCCTGCTACCAGCATCAGCACCAGCAGCGCGGTGGTGGCGTAGTCCAGGGTTTTGCCGTACTGCAGCAGCGCGAGCGTGGCGATGGAATAAACCAGGTGCTGCGCCAGCGCATACCAGCGCAGGCCGCGGGCAACCTTGGGGTCGTAGCGCTGGAAATTAGCCAGATCGCAACTGGGCACCGGCATCGCCGCCTCTGCATCCGCGGGGCGGTAACCGGTGGCGCGGAACCACAGGGTGAGTTTCTCCTTCCAGCTCTTGGTGTACACCGCGTCCAGCCACATGCGCTTGAAGTGCTGCAGGTTGGCGGCGAGCGGATCAAAGCTGTTCAGCGGTTTGCGCACGCCATAGATGCAGGGTTCCTCGTCCAGCTCCTCCTGGTATGTGCCGAACAGGCGATCCCAAATAATCAGCACGCCGCCGTAATTGCGGTCCACATACACCTTATTCTGGGCGTGGTGCACCCGGTGGTTGGAGGGGGTGACGAGGATCCATTCCATCCAGCGCATCCCTCTTTTAAAAGCGGGAATCTTCTGGGTGTGCACCCAGAACTGGTAGATCAGGTCGATGGCGCCGGCGGTGACCAGCAGCTCCCACGGCAGGCCGATCAACAGCAGCGGCAGGTAGAAGATCCAGCCCAGCGGCACCAGGTCGCTGGACTGGCGCAGCGCGGTGGTGAGGTTGTAGTCCTCACTCTGGTGGTGCACCAGATGCTCCGCCCAGAAGATATTGATTTCGTGACTGACGCGGTGCTTCCAGTAGTAACAAAAGTCGTACGCGATCACGGCCAGCAGCAGGTGCCAGGGGTTGTCGAGGGACCAGCTGATACCGAGCTGCCGGTAGACGGGTTCCAGCCATTGGTACAGGGGAATGTAGAGCAGCACCAGGATGCCCACCCGCACCAGACCGAGGATGCGGCTGAGTATGCCGGCGCCGAGACTGCCGATGGCGTCATTCAGCCGGTACAGGCCCCAGCCGCGCCAGCGGTCCAGTGCCAGTTCAATCAGTACGGCGAGCAGGAAAAATGGAATGGCGGCGGTAACGAGTCCCACGGACACCTCGGAAATTGTCTATATCGTTATCGTTGTTTTGACCTCGCGGGTAATGTTGCCACAGGCCGCGACGTGAACAATGTCCAGCGGAGACCGGATTCCGAAATCCGTACGCTATTGTCACCTATTCACCGCCAACACAAATGGGAGTCACCATGATCAACGCCTACGCCGCCGACAGCGCCGGTGCCGAGCTCAAGCCCTTCAGCTATGACCCTGGCAGCCTTCCCCCCGGCCAGGTGGAAATCGCGGTGGAGTACTGCGGCCTCTGCCACAGTGATGTGAGCGTGGTGAATGACGAATGGGGCATGACCGCCTTCCCCGTTGTGCCCGGGCACGAGGTGGTGGGCCGTATCGCGGCACTGGGCGACGGTGTAAGCCACCTGAAGAAAGACCAGCGTGTCGGGCTCGGCTGGCACGCGGGATTCTGCGGCCACTGTGGCGAGTGCGACACCGGCAATCAAAATCTCTGCTCTCAGGCTCAGCCCACCATCATCGGCCACCACGGCGGCTTTGCTGACAGGGTGCGCGCCAGTGCCAGCAGTGTGGTGCCGATCCCCGACGGGCTCGACCCGAAAGTGGTCGGCCCGCTCTTCTGCGCGGGCATCACCGTGTACAACCCGTTGGTGCAGTTCGACATCAAGCCCAACAGCCGCGCCGGCGTCATTGGCATTGGCGGCCTCGGCCATCTCGCCCTGCAGTTCCTGAATGCCTGGGGCTGTGAAGTGACGGCGTTTACCTCCAGTGACAGCAAACGCGAAGAGGCGCTGTCACTGGGGGCGCATCACACGCTGGACAGTCGCGATCCCAAAGCGCTGAAGGCTGCCGCCGGCAGTTTTGACCTGATTATCTCCACCGTAAACGTGAAGCTGGACTGGAACACTTACCTCGCCACGCTGAGGCCCCGCGGTCGCCTGCACTTTGTCGGTGCCACCACCGCGCCGCTGGATCTCAATGTGTTCAATCTGCTGATGACCCAACGCCAGGTCTCGGGCTCACCCGTGGGCAGCCCCGCCACCATAGCGGATATGCTCGAATTTGCCGCCCGCCACGGGATCGCGCCAAAAGTGGAGCACTTTCCCATGAGTGCGGTAAACGAAGCGTTCGAGCGGCTGGAGAGCGGCAAAGCGCGCTATCGCATCGTTCTGGAAGCGGGAAAGTAAGCAGTAAAAAGGCCGGCGGATGCCGGCCAGAAAAGGAAGAGGTGAATCAGTTTGGAATCGAGCGGATCGGTTCGCGATCAGGGCGCGGCTTCCGCCTGCAGTGTGACGCCTGAATAGGCGCTGTAACCGCGGATACTGATATACCAGGTGCCGGCCTGTGGATTGCTGAAACTGCAGCTCTCGTTATTGCCGTTGCGGTAGGGGCGGCAGTTGTAGCTGCTGGTGGTGGGTTGTGCGCCGTACCGTACGTACAGGTCGCCGTCGCCACTGCCGCCGCTCATCAGTACTTCCAGCGCCGCCATGCCGCTGTTCACATCCAGAGTGAAGTGCTGCCAGGACCCCGAAGCGCCCGAGAGGTTGCTTTCGGTCCAGCCGGTGGCGCCACCGCCACTGCCGCCCTCGTCAAAGCTGCCCGTAAGGCTGACGCCGGAGAAGCTGCTGTAGGCCTGCAGCATCACGTGGTAAGTCCCCGCCTGCACATTGCTGATATTGCAGGTTTCGTTGTTGCCATTCAGATAGGGGCGGCAATCGTAACTGCCGGTGGTGGGCTGGCTGGCATAGCGCACATACAGGTCCGCATCGCCGCTGCCACCGGAGATAGAGAAGCTGAGGTTGCTGGCGCCGGCCGGCACTTCAAGCGTGAAGTACAGGGCCTGTCCACTGCTGGCGGAAAGGCCGGTCACCGCGACGCCGTTGGTAAGTTCGCCGTCGCCGGGTTCCGGATCACTGCCGCCGCCACCGTTGGCTGCCGCGACCGCTGCGGAGGCATCCACGATACCGGAGCCGCACTGGTTGCAGGTGCCGGGAAAGCTGCGCGCGGTGTTCTTCAGGATGGACTCCACGTCGCTCGGTGTGATGCCGCTATCCACTGCATACAGCAGTGCGGCGGCACCGGCCACATGCGGCGCGGCCATACTGGTGCCCTGGTAGAAGGCATAGCTGTCGCTACCTGGGCCCTGGCTGCCACTGTTGAGGGTGGACAGTACGCCGTTGGAGCTTACTGAGGTTTCACCGCCCGGTGCCGCCACATCCACCACGCTGCCGTAGTTGGAGTAATAGGCGCGGCTGCCGGCGCGGTTGGTGGACGCCACGGAAATGACACCGGAACAGCTGGCGGGACTGTAGTTGGCGGCATTGGCGTTGGAGTTGCCCGCGGCTACTACCACGGTGGTACCTAGACTGCGAGCAGTATTGATGGCGTTTTGGGTGGTGGTGTCACAGCTGCCGCTGCCGCCGAGGCTCAGGTTAAGAACCTGCGCGGGATTCTGGTTGGCCGGCACACCGCTGACGCTACCGCCAGCGCCCCAGATTATGCCGTCGGCAATATCCGAAGTGTAACCGCCGCAGCGGCCCAGCACCCGAATAGGCACAATCTTGGATTTATACGCCACACCCGCCACACCGGTGCCGTTGTTGGTCACAGCGGCAATGGTGCCGGCCACGTGGGTGCCGTGCCAACTGCTGTTGCGCGCGGGTTGCCCGGCGCCACAAGCACCGGCGGGAGACCAGTCGCCAGGATCACTGGCATCGGAGTCGCGACCGTTTCCATCCTGGGCTACCGTGGTATCGGAGATCATGTCGTAACCCGGCAGTATATTGGCGTTCAGGTCCGCGTGCGGGCGGTAACCGGTGTCGATTACTCCCACTACCACGCCTTCTCCCTGAGTCACATCCCAGGCGCTCGGCAGGTTCAGGCCGCCGGTGGCTTCAAAGTAATGCCACTGCTGGTTGTAGTTGGTGTCGTTGGGGACAGCCATGGGTTGCATCAAACGGTCGGGTTCGGCGTATTCCACCTGCGGGTCCTGCTGCAGGCGCGCGATAATGGCATCGAGTTCCGCTTTACTGGTGCGCTGCTCCAGCTTCATCAACTGTGCCCCGGTGGCGAGACGGCGCATATGTGTGACGCGGTGCCCTGCGGTTTGCGCAATACGGTCCATTGCGGTCTGCGACATGGACATCGCATTGGCACCCGCCATGGTGCTCTTGTATTTCACGATGATGCGGTCTGTCACCACTTCGTCCGGCGCCACCGCCATAGCGGACAGCTCCGGTTCCACCGCCTGCGCAGTGAAACTCATACCGAAAGTGGCACTGAACAACAGTGTTGCTGCGCCGAGTACGGCGCCGGGTTGCTGTTTCAATAATGCTGAAAATTTCATTGTTGCGAATTTCTCCATAATTATTTTTATCGACGGAGCTGGGTAGAGCCGTCGTCAACCACACTGCGGAACTCCTGGGCAGTAGGCCCCGAATGCCAAGTACAATTTTGTTGTATCAACGTTTCGAGGTAATGGTTTAACGAGGAAGATGGTTGCGCCCGCAATTGAAAATTGGGACAACTCTTTGGAATTTGCGCCAAAATCAGGATTTACTTGGTACGCGCGTTTTAGGTGGGTTTGGGTCTGTGACGGAAGTCTCCGCGGGTGGCGCACAAAAAGTTTTCATCTGGCTGAGATAAAGCGGAGTAAAAACAGGAAAGCCGCACGGGCGTGGTGGGCGCAAGGATGACCTGTGCAAGATAGCAGCGGGTTGTTGAATTTATTGCTTCACTTGCTGTGTCAGAAGTTTTTGCACCACGTGGATGTGTATAGGTACCAGGCCCGCCCGCAAGCCGAAGGGCTTGAATACTTTATTGATAACCGTATTCGCGGGGCTGCTCTTGTCCCGCTCCATCCACCGAAGGGCGTAGTCGAGGTTGTAGCCCAGGGTTGTGGGACTGGCGGCACCCCGCTCCGGCTGGGACAGAGTCAGTTCGGCGGCGTCCTGCCACTGGCCGTCCACGAGTATTTGCACCGTCAGTGATTTCATAAACGCATTTTGAGCAAAAATTCACTCAAAAATAGCACCAAGCTTAGATTTTGGGAGTTTTTTTGCACATAAAACCGCTAACCCTAAAAAAATGAGCAAAATATTGCTCATTAGGTCGTGGTGATGGCGCGAGTGTTAACGCCGATTTATGTGCCGGCAGCCTTGTTTTTGGCTTCGATCCAGCGGCTCATGAATTCCTCGGCACGATGCTCGGTGCGCCTCAGGATGCGCCCCCAAATATTGCGCTTGCGATGCTCCTGCAGGTTCGCGGTGATATTTTCCAGTCGCTCGATAAATGCCGCCGCATGCTGCGTGTAGCAAAAGTTGTCGGCAAGTGCGCGGCAGCCGGCATCGCGCACCCTGAGCCATGCGGTTTTGTCCTGATAGAGGCGCGCCGTGGTTTGCGCAAACTGATCCGCATCGTCACTGAGCGGGTATCCCCAATCGCCCTCACCGGCCATGGATTCGGCGCCTACAGGTGTGGTAACCGTAGGTGTGCCGGAGAGCCAGCCGTCCAGAATTTTGCCTTTCTGCCCGGCGCCGAAGCGCAGTGGCGCCAGGTTCAGTCGGTAGCGCGCAAGCGTGGTCAGGGCGTCGTCGGCGCGCCCGTAAATGCGCAAGCCTGTCTTGGGATTGGTGAGTCGATGCATCGCGTGATCCGAGTAGGCGCCGTATACGTGGCACTCCACACCGGGCAGCAGTGGGTGCAGTCGCGGCCAGATGGCCTCGGCAAACCAATTGGTGGCATCGCGGTTGGGGGCGTGTTTGAACCCACCGATCATCACCAAGTGGCGGCGCGCGTCAAAGCCCGGCAATGAATTCATATCGGGCAGTTCCCGCACCAGGAAGGGCAGGTAGTACAGCTGCCAGTCCGGCAGGGCGAAGTGCTGTTTCAGCAGCTCCACCTCGACTTGCGAAATCATTACCGCGAGATCGCAGCGCGCCATGGCCGCCACTTCGCGCTCGGCGATGGGGTGAAACAGGTCCAGTGGTTGCCCGCTTTTCAGTGCCTGGTGGCGCGCCTCGCGCAGGCTGTGGAAATCGCTGGTGTCGAGCAGGGTGACCGCATGCGGGCACTGCGCGTGTACCCGCCAGCCAAACTGTTCCTCCATGACAAAGCGATCGTAAATCACCAGTGCGGGATCCAGTGCGCGCACCCAGGCATCAAAACGGTCGTCGTTGACCGCGATCTGATGCTCGCCGTAACCTGTGCTGGCCTGAAATGGTGTGGGCTGTGCGGGGCTGGCGATTTCAATCCGGTAGCCCGCCTCCGCCAGTAGATCGAGAATATCCAGCGTGCGCCGGCCGGCGGCGGTAGACGCTGGCTCGGGCCACTGCTTGGCGAGCAGCAGTGCGGTTTTGCCCGGCATGCCGGAAGACACCTGAAAACTATTCGATATTCTGCACCTGCTCCCGCATCTGCTCGATCAGCACTTTCAGCTCCACCGCGGCCTGGGTGGTATCGGTCACCACCGCTTTTGACGACAACGTATTCGCCTCGCGATTGAACTCCTGCATCAGGAAATCCAGACGCCGGCCGATGGGACCACCGTTTTTAAGCACCCGGCGGGTCTCGGTGATGTGGGCGTCCAGGCGGTCGAGTTCTTCGTCGACGTCGGCCTTCTGTGCCAGCAGGGCGATCTCCTGCTCAATGCGGTCCTTGTCGATTTCCTCCAGCAGCTCCTGCAGGCGGGTTTTCAACTTCTCGCGCTGGTTCTGCAGTATCTGCGGCAGCAGCGCGCGCACCTTTGCGACCTGTTCGCCGATGCCCTTGATGCGCGCTTCGATAAAGCCAGCCAGTTCCGCCCCCTCGCGCTCGCGGTTGTCCACCACCTGCGTCAGCGCCTGTTGGAAGCCGTCGAGGATGGCGCGGGCCTGTTCGGCGGTGTCGGTTTCCGGCTCGGCGATGACACCCGGCCACTTGAGTACTTCCAGCGGATTGAGTGGCTGGCTTTCCGGGGTCACCTGCATTGCGGCCCTGACCAGTTCCTCGACCAGCGCCTGATTGATCTGCAGGCCGGTTACTTCACCGCTGTTGGCCTTGAGGTTCAGGGTCATTTCTACTTTGCCGCGGTTCAGGTTCTTGCGCAGCAGCTCGCGCAGTTTGGGCTCCAGTGCGCGGGCGGCTTCCGGCAGGCGGAAGTGGGGCTCCAGGTAGCGATGGTTGACGGAGCGCATTTCCCACACGGCGGTGCCGGTGGAGTAGTTCACTTCCGCGCGCCCGAAGGCGGTCATGCTGCGCACTTTGTCGTTGGCCATAATGCCGTGCTCCAGAAAAGCTTTGCAGGCACCTCTGAAAATCTACTGCGGATGTGCCTGGCGGCGCCCGCTCGCAGCGGTTTTTTAAAGGTGCCCTGGAATCGGGGTGGAAAAAAGAGCGGCAAAGCATAGCACAGGGTGATAGCCGGATTTGATGGCTATAATGGCCGGCCTTGAAGGATCTTATTTGATAGAACATGAGGTGTTATATGCAGCGACCGAGCGGCCGCAAACCAGAGCAACTGCGCGATGTGCGCATCACCCGCCACTACACCCGTCACGCGGAGGGGTCGGTGCTGGTGGAGTTCGGCGATACCAAGGTGCTCTGCAACGCGTCGGTTGAGGCGGAAGTCCCGCGGTTTTTGCGCGGTAAGGGCAGTGGCTGGATTACCGCGGAGTACGGCATGCTGCCCCGCTCTACCGGCTCCCGGATGGGGCGCGAGGCGGCGCGCGGTAAGCAGGGCGGGCGCACGGTGGAGATCCAGCGTCTTATCGGCCGCTCCCTGCGCGCAGCGGTGGATTTGAAGCTGTTGGGCGAACACCAGATCACTCTCGACTGCGATGTGATCCAGGCAGACGGTGGCACCCGCACTGCATCCATCACCGGCGCCTGTGTGGCGCTGGTGGATGCCATTCGCTATATGCAGCGGGAGAAAATGATTGCCACCGATCCGCTGAGAAATATGGTGGCGGCGATTTCCGTGGGCATCTACGGCGGTGTACCGGTGCTGGATCTGGATTACCCGGAAGATTCAAACGCCGACACCGATATGAATCTGGTGATGGCGGAAGACGGCGGCATGATTGAGGTGCAGGGCACCGCGGAGGGCGCGCCGTTCTCCGAGCAGCAGTTTGCCGAAATGCTGGCGCTGGGCAAGGCGGGCATCCGCGAGCTGATCGAGATCCAGAAAAAGGCGCTGGCAGAGTAGTCAGGCCGTCACTCCAAAAACAGGCGGACTTTGCCACTTCAAGTGGCGGGCCGCCGCCCGTTTTGTCATAGGCTGTTCTCCAGGTTCGCTCCCGGAACCTCAACCAAAATAGCGAGAGAGCCGATGAAAAGAATGTACCTTGCTGCGGTGTTTGCCGCGTTGGTGACCGGTGCGCTGCCCATCGCTGCGCAGGAAACCCGCGAGGAGCCGAGCGCCCATCACAAGCACTACCACGAGCCGGACGGCGGCGATCAACCCTCGCCCACAGGTAGTCTCGCCCCCCGCCTGCAGAATCTCGGCAAACACACCTTCCCGGTGAGCTGCGCCTCTGAGAAGGGGCAGCAGTACATCAATCAGGGCGTGAACCTCGCCTACGGTTTCAACCACGCGGAAGCCGGCCGTTCGTTCCGCGAAGCGGCGCGATTGGACCCGGATTGCGCCATGGCCTATTGGGGGCAGGCGCTGGTGCTCGGGCCAAACATCAACGCGCCGATGGATCCGGAGGCAGAGCCGCAGGCGCGCGAGCTGGTACGCAAGGCGCAGGCCCTGGCGAGCAGTGCCAGTGCACGGGAGCGCGCGCTGATCGAGGCGCTGAGTAAACGCTATACCGGTGACCCGGCGGAGCGCAAAAAGGCGGATGTGGCCTATGCCGCGGCCATGGCCCAGGTGGCGCAGAAGTATCCCGACGATCTGGATATCGCCACCCTGTACGCGGAGTCGATGATGGACCTGCGGCCGTGGAATTACTGGATGCGGGACGGCACACCCTATGCGGGCACCGAAGAAATCGTCGCGCTGCTGGAAAAGGTGATGGCGCAGAACGCCGAACACCCGGGTGCCCTGCACCTGTATATCCACCTGATCGAACCCACCGACACACCGGAGCGCGCGGAAAAAGCCGCGGATACCCTGCGCGGCCTGATGCCTGGCGCCGGCCACATCGTGCATATGCCGGCACATATCTACCAGCGTGTCGGCCGCTACGCGGATTCCGCGAGTGCCAATGAGCGCGCCATTGCCGCGGATGAGGATTACATAAGCCAGTGCCGCGCCCAGGGCCTGTACCCCATGGCCTACTACCCGCACAACCTCCACTTCCTGTGGTTCGCCACCACCGCCCAGGGGCGCAGTGCCGCGGCCATAGACGCCGCAGAAAAGACCGCGGCGCAGGTCAGTGATGAATCCCTCGCGCAGATGCCGATGCTGGCGGGCTTCCGCGTAATTCCCTACTGGTCGCTGGCGCGGTTCGGCAAATGGGATCAGGTGCTGGCGCTGCCGAAGCCGGCACAGGACCCGTTCCTCACCGGTGCCTGGCACTATGTGCGCGGTCTCGCCTTCATCGGCAAGGGGCAGCTGGACCGTGCGGAAGCGGAACTGAAGCAGGTGCAGACCATTGCCGCCAGACCATCGCTGGACTACGCGATGTTCTCGCCCAACAGCGCCAAGCAGATTCTGGCCATCGCACCGGAAGTACTGGCGGGGGAGCTGGCGGCGGCGAGAAAGGATTACGCCACCGCGATAGGTCATCTTGAGCGTGCGGTGCGCCTTGAAGAGGGGCTTGTGTATACCGAGCCGAACGAGTGGCACTATCCGCCGCGGCTTGCACTGGGGGCCATTTTGCTGGCCGCGGGGCGCCCGGCGGAGGCGGAAACGGTGTACTGGCAGAACCTGTCGCGGTATCCGGATAACGGTTGGGGCCTGTTCGGGCTTGCCCAGGCGCTGCGCGCCCAGGAAAAAACGGAGGAGGCGGCATTGATTGAGGGCCGCTTCCAGCGCGCGTGGCGCGACGCTGATATCAAGCTTGCGGCTTCCCGTATCCAGTAAATAAAAACGGGCGCATCGAGTTCTCGATGCGCCCGTTTTAGTGCCCTATTCAGCCCGGCTCAGGCGACCATCAGACTTCCAGATCGTAATCCATGATCACCGGCAGGTGGCTGGAGAACGCCACATTCTTGTTAATGGCGCCGTACTCGATCTTGTTTTTCAGCGTCTGGGAGACGATCTGCATGTCGGTGCGCCAGCCATCGCCCTCGCCCACCTTGCCGCTCGGCCACCAGGTAAACTCATCGGGGTCTTTCACGATGCGGCGGAAGGCGTCCACGTAGCCGATTTCGTTGAACAGCTGGTCGAGCCAGCGCTGCTCGTGGCGCATGAAGCCGGGGGTATCCTGGTGGTCCTGCCAGTTCTCCACATCGGCGCGGCGGTGCGCCATGCCCCAGTTGCCGCAGAAGATGAAGTCGCGGCGTTTGCGGCTGATCTTGGCCAGGTGTGCCTGCATATCGTCGAAAAACTGCACTTTCACTTCCAGCGAGGCCTCATCAGTCGCCACCGGAGCCAGCAGTGAGCCGACGCTAAGGCGCTCGAAATCCGCCTGTAGGTAACGGCCGTACATGTCGACGCCATTGGCAAAACCCATGCCGTAGATCAGTGCCTTGGGCTGGGCGCGCGTATAGATGGCGACGCCATTCTCGTGGGGAGTGCCGGAATCGAAGAAATAGCTGTAGTAACCGTCCGGATGGAAGATGGGATGATCCAGCTCCGGTTCCAGTGAGCGCAGATCCTGCAGACAGATGATGTCCGCGTCCTGATCTGCCAGCCAGTCGTAGAGCCCGCGCTGTGCCGCCTGGTGCACTCCATCTACGGACAAACTCACTATTCGCATTATTAGCCCCTTACCAGCGGACTGTGTAAAATTGCAGTCGTTATTCGTCTGAACATTCTATGATCGTCGCCCCCATTTTGCGGGGGTTATCCTTCACCTTAGCCAATAGTTATCAAATTGCCATGCAGCAGTACCAGCGCGACTTTATTGAACTGGCCCTGGAGCACGATGTGCTCTGTTTCGGAGATTTTACGCTGAAATCCGGGCGCCAGAGTCCCTACTTCTTCAACGCCGGCCGTTTCCACAGCGGCGCAGCGCTCGCCGCACTGGGCAATGCCTACGCGGAGGCGATTATTGCCTCAGGTGTGGAGTTTGATGTCATTTTCGGGCCGGCCTACAAGGGCATCCCGCTGGGTGCGGTGACCGCGGTGGCACTGGCGCAGAAAGGCGTAGACAAACCCTTCTGTTACAACCGAAAAGAGGCCAAGGACCACGGCGAGGGCGGAACCTTAGTGGGTGCGCCGCTTAAAGGCAAGGTTTTGATCATTGACGACGTGATTACTGCCGGTACCGCGGTGCGCGAAGTGATGCAGATCATCCACTCCCAGGGAGCCGAGCCCGCCGGGGTGGTGATTGGCCTGAACCGTCAGGAGAAGGCCGGGGAGGATTCCGAGCTGTCGGCGATACAGCAAGTAGAAAGGGAATACTGCATTCCTGTGATCGGCATTGTGGAACTGGACGATATTATTTCCTAT
Organism: Microbulbifer sp. SH-1; assembly: GCF_011326135.1. NCBI lineage: Bacteria > Pseudomonadati > Pseudomonadota > Gammaproteobacteria > Cellvibrionales > Microbulbiferaceae > Microbulbifer > Microbulbifer sp. SH-1. The sequence goes on from NZ_CP046948.1 coordinate 3,499,772, forward strand.
CTTAAGTCGCAGGCTGCCAGCGATGAGCTGTTGCAGCGGATCATCGACTATCGGCAGCGCTATGGCGTAAGTTCTGAGGGCTGAACTTCAGAGCTCGTCATAGGAATGAGGCGCGTGAAACGGCTTCTGCTGACCCCAAAATAATTGGCGCGCATATATTAATGACGAGGCAGGCGTGAAAACCGCATTTGCGCTGGCAATGGCCGGCGTCCTTCTGACACTGGATGCCGGTGCTTCCACTCAGGGGTGGGATGGCAGGAAGCTGTACCGCTACACCAACGAACACGGCGTACAGGTGCTGGATGATCAGGTACCTCCCCGTTACGTGGCCGGTGGTTATGAGATTTTGACCTCAACCGGGCGGGTGCTGGAGGTGGTGGCGCCAGAGCTTACCGGCGAGCAACTGGCGGAAAAGGAGCGCCGCGAGGCGCGGGAGGCGGCGGACCTGCAACTGCTCAAGCGCTACAACAGCGTTGCCGACATAGAGTCCGCGCGCAAGCGCAAGCTCGCCATCGTGCAGCAGGACGTGGCGATCCTGCGTTCCAACATTGCCACCCTGAACCGCCAGATCGAACACGAAGAGTCCACTGCCGCGCGCACCCAGCGCAATGGCGGTGCCGTATCACCGGAACTGCTGGAGCGGATCGCGAATCTGCGCAAGGAAGTCGAAGTGGTCAGCGAGCGTCTCTCTCTGCGGGAAAAAGAAGCCCAGGCGATCAACAGCGAGTTTGACCTTGCCGCCAGTCGTTATCAGGAAATAGCCGGCAAATAATTGGTTTGCCGGCAGCAGTGCCGCCACCGCAGCCTAAACAGAACTGACTTAACCCTGCGCAGCCAGCGCACTCTCCCTGAAGAATCCAGCAACCAGTACCGGCCACTGCTCTGCCCAGAATTCCGTCGGGCGGCGTTTGAAGCCGCTGCGCACATACTGGACGATGCGGCCCTCGGCGCTTGCCAGCAACAGGTTGGCGGCGGCGGTCAGCGGGATGGCGGGGCGCAGTTGCTCGCGCAGCTCCGCTTCACGCAGGATCTGCTTCAGCTGGGTTTCCAGGCGGTCGAACAGTTGCAGAATGCGGCTGTGCAGGCGCTCTGTCTCGCCGGTCAGGGCGTCGCCGGTGAGCAGGCGGGTGATACCGGGGTTGCGTTCGCAGAAGGCCAGCACCAGGTGCAGGATTTTCTGGCAGCGGGCGAGCGCGGTGGGCTCGTCCTGCATGATGATCTTGATGCGGCTGAAGATGGTCTCTTCGATAAATTCGATCAGCCCCTCAAACATCTTGGATTTGCTGGGGAAGTGGCGGTAGAGCGCCGCTTCGGAGAATCCCACTTCCTTGGCGAGTGCCGCCGTGGTGATACGGGCGCCGGGACTGGCCTCCAGCATATGGGCCAGGGCCTGCAGTATCTGCTGGCGCCGATTGATTTTTTCGCTGCTCATTAACTGCCTTTACCCGGAATATTCAGCCGGGAACTGATTTTGTTGTTGTGCCGGATTTGTTCTCATTGGGCGGCTCAGCAGCGATTCCGGGATGGGGAGCGTCAGAAACCCGCTGGAATTTGCCGAAAGCCTGTTAACCGGCGCCAGAATCCTAACGATTCGGCGCCACGGCATCAATTGTTAGTGACCGTTAACAACTGGAATGTGACCAGATTCACGTCTCTTCTTGAGGTTTGTTGTTGGTGATCAGGGTGCCGACGCCGCTGTCGGTGAAGATTTCCAGCAGTACCGCATGGGGCACGCGGCCGTCGATGATATGGGCGGAGGTCACACCGCCCTTCACCGCATCCAGGGCACAGGCGATCTTTGGCAGCATGCCGCCGTAGATGGTGCCGTCGGCGATCAGACCGTCCACCTCCAGGGTGGACAGGCCGGTGAGCACCTTGCCGTCCTTGTTTTGCAGCCCTGCCACGTTGGTGAGCAGCATGAGCTTCTCCGCCCTCAGGTACTCGGCGATCTTACCCGCCACCAGGTCGGCATTGATGTTGTAGGACTCGCCCTGTTTACCCACGCCGATGGGGGCAATCACCGGGATGAAGTCGCTGTTGATCAGCATCTCGATCACGTCGGTGTTGACGCTCTCCACTTCGCCCACGTGGCCGATATCAATGATTTCGGAGGCGTGCAGACCGGCGGTTTCCTCCTGGCGGCGCAGCTTTCTGGCGCGGATCAGCAGGCCGTCCTTACCGGTTACACCCACCGCGCGGCCGCCGTTTTTATTGATCAGGTTGACGATCTGCTTGTTCACGGTTCCGCCGAGCACCATTTCCACCACGTCCATGGTCTGGCTGTCGGTGACGCGCATGCCGTCCACAAAGCGGGATTCGATGCTGAGCTTGTTCAGCAGGTCGCCGATCTGCGGGCCGCCGCCGTGCACCACCACCGGGTTCATACCCACCAGCTTCATCAGGATCACGTCGCGCGCGAAACTGTTTTGCAACTCCTCGTCCACCATGGCGTTGCCGCCGAACTTGACCACCACGGTCTTGCCGATAAAGCGCTGGATATAGGGCAGCGCCTCGTTGAGCACCTGCGCGACGCGCAGGGCGGATTTCTGATCCAGAGACATAGCGTTTTCCTTACTGCATGAGCGAGACGACCGGCCCGGCAATACCTCAGGTCAGACCTGAGGCAGCGCCAGGGCGGGATCGAGTTTGTGGAGCTGTGCGGCCACCAGCGCGCGGATGCGCGCGAGAGCGGCCTCGTTGTCGGCTTCAAAGCGCAGGGTCAGCGCGGCACTGGTGTTGGACGCGCGCACCAGGCCCCAGCCATCGGCGAATTCTATGCGCAGACCGTCGATGGTGTTGAGGTCTGCATGCTCAAATTTAGCCTCTTTGCGCAGGCGGTCGATGAGTGCGAATTTAGCATTTTCCGGCACCGGCAGCAGGATTTCCGGGGTGTTCACCATGTGTGGCAGGGAGTCGAGCAGTTCGTCCAGGCTCTGCTCGCGCAGCGCCATGATTTCCAGGATACGCGCGGCGGCGTAGATACCGTCGTCGAAACCGTACCACCGATCCTTGATAAAAATATGCCCGGAGAGTTCGCCGCCGAGCGCGGCGCCGGTTTCCAGCATCTTGGTTTTCATCGGCGAGTGGCCGGTTTTCCACATGATGGGGCGGCCGCCGTACTGAGTGACCAGATTGGCCAGTGCGCGGGTGCTCTTCACGTCAAACACGATATCCGAGCCCGGATTGCGCGCGAGAATATCCCGCGCCAGCAGCATGACAAGCTGGTCCGCCCACACGATGCGGCCGCTGCCGGTAATGAGGGTGACGCGGTCGCCGTCGCCGTCGAGGGCAATCCCCAGATCGGCACCTTCCGCCTTCACCTTCTGGATCAGGTCCTGCAGGTTTTCCGGGCGCGATGGGTCCGGCGCGTGGTTGGGGAAGTTGCCGTCTATTTCGCAGTAGAGGGTTTCCACCTGACAACCCAGTTGCTCAAACAGCTCCGGCGCCAGTTCCGAGGTGGCGCCGTTGCCGGCGTCGATGACGATGCGCGGCTGCCCCGCCAGCGCGACGTCGTTGAATATCTCGTCGATATACAGGCCGCTCACATCCTGGAAGTTGTGGCTGCCCTGGCCGCTGGCAAACTGGATGGTCTGCATCATGGCGCGCAGTTTCTGCAGTTTTTCCTCCGCTAGCGGGCGGCCCTTCATCACAATCTTGAAGCCGTTGTACTCCGCCGGGTTGTGACTCGCGGTGACCATCACGCCGCTGTTCGCGTTCTTGCTGCGGGCGCAGGCGAAATACAGCAGTGGCGACGGCACCAGGCCGAGATCCACGGTGTCGCAACCGCTTTCCAGAATCCCCTCAATCAGGCAGTCGCGCAACAGCTCGCTGCTGTTGCGGCCGTCGCGCCCCACCAGCAATACGTCCTGCCCGGACTGTTTGGCGATACTGCCCAGCGCGCGGCCCAGCTGGTAGGCAAATGGCTCGTTAATCTCCTCGCCGGCGACGCCGCGGATATCGTAGGCGCGGAACACGTGGGCGGGGATTTCGGTACTCGGGGTGCGCATCAAATCGCCGCGATCCGGCTCCTCTGCCTGTGGCGCCGCTGGCGCCGGTGCGGTGGCCACCGCGGTGCTGACGGTTTCCGACGCGGCAGGGGTTTTTTGCAGGTCTTCCTTGCGCAGCCCCGCTTTCGTCGGAGCGCGGCTGCCGCGGGCGGCTTTCTCCCAGGGCGCCGCGCCGCCGTCGGCGGGCATCAGTTTCCACAATCCGAACAGGCTGCCCAGCAGACCAAGCAGCGCGATGCCGTACACCAGACCGGCGGGAATGCTGTGGTTGGCGGCGAACGCCGACGACGGCGTAAAGACGATTTTGAGATAGGTGCCGGGCACTGCGGCGCTGGCGGCAGCACTCTGCACTTCCGATCCCTCGGCTGGAGAGTTCCACAGCGACCGCGCCGGACCGTCGGGGAACTGCTGATTGATCTGGATGGCACCGGCACTCAGGTCCAACTGGCGGAGCGCGCGCTCGAACACGTCGAATGGCTGGCTCACCAGCAGTGCGCCATCGGCCTCGGCGCGAGCGCTGTAGAGCTGCCACTGGTTCCGGTCGTCGCGCAGGAACTCCGGCTTTGGATTGCCCTCTTCGCGGCTGCGCTTCAGCAGATCCACCAGGGCAAAGTTGAGCGGCGGCTGGCCCGCGCCCACATGCAACTGCTCCGGGGTAAAGAACTGCAGTGATGCCTGGCTGGGCTCGCCGGCCGTAGAGCGAATGCTGGATTTCCGCAGCGGCTTCAGCCCGCGCAACTGCTGTAAGCGCTGGGCGAAAAACTGCTGCAGTTGCAGCGCGTGGTTATCGGCCACCTGTTGCGCGGCCCGCTGCACACTGTCGGTATTGCGCCCTTCGATTACCTTGGTCATCAGCAGGTGGCTACCACCCAGCCACACTGCGGCGGCGAACAGGGCGGGTAGCGTCAGACTACTGTGCCACAGCGGTTTTCTTGCGGATTGATTGGCAGATTGATTGTTTGAAGCCACGACGGTTTTACGTCTCCCCAGCCTTTCCAGGCCAGTACCCTGACCGGTCCAGTATTTTCTGAATCTTGTGTGTTGTGGTGTTGTACAGCGTTGATTTCTTTCTTATTTATTTTTATTTCTTCGCAAAGGCCCTGTCTGCAATCAGTGTCACCAGCTGGCTGGCGAGCTCCGTCTTGAGCGCCGGCGGCAGCGGCTGGCGGCCGCTGCGGTCGATGAGGATCACCTCGTTGCGGTCGCTGTTGAATCCACCTTCCGGGTCACTCACATCGTTGGCCACGATCATGTCGAGATTCTTGCGCGCGAGTTTGCCCTCGGCGTGCTCCACGACGTTCTCCGTCTCCGCGGCGAAGCCCACCACGAACGGGCGCTTGTCGCTGCGCGCGGCGATGGTGGCGACGATATCCGGATTTTTCACCAACTGCAGCACGTCGTGGTCGTCGCCCTCGCTCTTTTTGATCTTCTGTGAAGAGACTACTTCGGGGCGGAAGTCCACCACTGCGGCGGCGGCGATAAACAGGTCGCAGTCATCCGCCGCGCGCTCGGCGGCGGCAAGCATTTCCTCGGTGCTGGTAACGTCCACGCGGTTTATCCCGGCGGGCGTGGCGAGGCGCACTGGCCCGGCAATCAGGGTGACCTCGGCGCCCGCGCGGGCGGCGGCGGCGGCGATGGCGAAACCCATCTTGCCCGAGCTGTGATTGCTGAGGTAGCGCACCGGGTCCAGGGCCTCGCGGGTGGGGCCGGCGGTGATGGCGACTTTTTTACCGGCGAGGACCTGTTCCGGGGCTAGCTGCTGGATCAGTCCGTCGACGATTGCCAGCGGCTCCAGCATACGCCCGGGGCCCACGTCACCGCAGGCCTGGCTGCCGGCATCCGGTCCCAGCAGGGTAACGCCGCGGCTTTGCAGCGTCTGCATGTTGGCCTGGGTGGCGGGATGGCGCCACATGGCCTGGTTCATGGCCGGGGCGAGCACCAGGGGCGCTTCGCTGGCGAGGCACAGGGTGCTGAGCAGGTCGTCGGCCATGCCGGCGGCGAGCTTCGCCATCACGCTGGCGCTGGCCGGAGCAATCAGGATCACATCGGCCCATTTGGCCAGTTCGATGTGCCCCATGGCGGCCTCGGCGGCCGGGTCCAGCAGGTCGGTGTGCACCGGGTTGCCGGAAAGCGCCTGAAAGGTGAGCGGGCGCACGAACTCCTGGGCTCCCGCAGTCATGACCACACGCACGGTGGCGCCGCGATCCTGGAGCCGGCGTACCAGGTCGGCGCTTTTGTAGGCGGCGATACCGCCGGTAACGCCAAGCAGTATCCGTTTATCGGCCAGAGAGGGCATATTCGGTGGTTCCGGAACTCTGAGAACGCGTAAGATTACCATCTTAGTGTCCGGGGCCATATGGTCCATTGGGTGCGCGTTCGGGCTCACATTGGAAGTGAGCAGTTACTGTTTTCAGGGAGGGACTATGGCGATTACGGATTGGCCGGCGGAGGAGCGTCCGCGGGAGAAGTTGCTGGCGCGAGGCGCGGAGGCGCTGTCGGATGCGGAGCTACTGGCCATTTTCCTGCGCACGGGGTTGCCGGGGGTGTCGGCGGTGGATCTGGCGCGGCAGCTGTTGTCGGATTTCGGTGGGCTTAGACCTCTGTTGGAAGCGGATCGCAAGGCGTTCTGTGCCGGCAAGGGTCTTGGGGATGCGAAGTTTGTGCAGTTGCAGGCGGTGCTGGAGATGGGGCGCCGCCATCTGGCGGAGAGTCTGAAGCGCTCGGATGCGCTGACGAGTCCGCAGGCGGTGCGTGACTATTTGGCTGCGCAGCTGCGCCACCGCACCCGGGAGGTGTTCTGCTGTCTGTTTCTGGACAGCCAGCACCGGGTGATTGCCTATGAGGAGTTGTTTGAGGGTACGTTGAATGCGGCGAGCGTGTATCCCCGCGAGGTGGTGCAGGCGGCGCTGGCCAAGGGAGCTGCGGCGGTTATTCTGGCGCACAACCATCCATCCGGGGTGAGTGAGCCCAGTCAGGCGGATATTCATATTACCCAGCGGTTAAAGGATGCTTTGGCGCTGGTGGATATCCGGGTGCTGGACCATCTGATTGTCGGTGAGGGGGGAGGTTGTTCCTTTGCAGAACGAGGTCTCATTTAACCCCCGGCACTCGACCTTCGCGTCACGTCACGCGCTTCGAAGCTAGCCCGTTATTGGATCTCGGCGCCCAGTGGCCAATCAGACAGCAAAAACATTGATCAAAACTTGCCCCCCATAGGGTGTTCTGGTATAAAACGCCGCTCTTTGCGGCCGGGCCAGATTCTGTACAGATCCCGCGGTCCGCTGGATAACGAATTTAGTCCCTGCCCCGCCCTTGAGCTGAGGGCACGAGAGTTTTAAAGAGGCCAATCAGATGTCCAAGGTATGTCAGGTAACCGGTAAGCGCCCGGTAACCGGAAACAACGTTTCTCACGCCAAAAACCGCACCAAGCGTCGCTTCGTGCCGAACCTGCAGTCCCACCGTTTCTGGGTGGAAGCAGAGAAGCGCTTCGTTAAGCTGCGTGTATCCACCAAAGGCATGCGCATTATCGATAAGAAAGGTATCGATAGCGTACTGGCCGAGCTGCGCGCGCGCGGCGAAAAAGTTTAATTGCTGCTCTGACAGCAGATTGGAGATAGAACAATGCGTGACAAGATTCGTCTGAATTCCAGCGCCGGCACCGGCCACTTCTACACTACTGACAAGAACAAGCGCAACATGCCTGAGAAAATGGAGATCAAAAAATACGATCCCGTTGTTCGCAAGCACGTTGTGTACAAGGAAGGCAAAATCAAGTAATTGATTGCCTTGCTAGTTCACGAAAAAGCCCGGTTTTCCGGGCTTTTTTGTGCCTGAAAGAACCCAACCGTCGATGCGAAGGCTTCGATAGGGATGGCCCTTTGCCAGACCGTCTGCGGCCTGGATGGCCGCAGCCGAGCCCCCATGGATGGGTTTACGGCGTGTCTGGCAAAGGCCATCGCTAGCGGAGCCGCCACTGAACTACCTAGTGGCTACCCGGAACCCAAACGATGCCCGAACTGCCGGAAGTAGAAACCACCAAACGCGGCTTGGCTCCCCATCTTGAGGGCCGAAAGGTAAAGCTGTGTGAGATCCGCCAGCACAGCCTGCGCTGGCCGGTGGATGCTGACTTTGCCGAGAAGATTCAGGGTGCCCGGATTCAGCGCCTGGATCGCCGCGCCAAATACCTGCTGGTGGAAACCGACAAAGGCCTCGCCATCTGGCACCTGGGCATGTCCGGCAGCCTGCGCATCGTCGACGGTAAACTGCCCCCGCAAAAACACGACCATATCGACTGGCTCCTCGACAGCGGCCAGCGCATGCGCTTCCACGACCCGCGCCGCTTCGGCGCCCTGCTGTGGACAACAGAAAGCATCGCCGACCACGAACTGATCTCCCACCTGGGTCCCGAGCCCCTGAGTGAAGAATTCCACGGCGACTACCTGTTCATCGCCTCCCGCAACCGCAAAGCCCCGATAAAGAGCTTCATCATGGATGGCCGCATCGTCGTCGGCGTCGGTAACATCTACGCCAGTGAAGCCCTGTTTATGGCCGGTATTCGCCCGCAGACCCCCGCCGGCAAAATCTCCCGCCCGCGCTACCAGCGGCTAGTGGAAGCCATCAAAACCGTCCTCGCCGCGGCCATCGAACAGGGCGGCACCACCCTAAAAGATTTTGTTGGGGGCGACGGGAAACCGGGCTACTTTGCTCAGCAATTAAATGCCTACGGCCGCGCCGGTCTGCCCTGCCCCCGCTGCCCCGGCACCATCCGCGAACAGATCATCGGCCAGCGCAACACCTTCTTCTGCCCGCGCTGCCAGCGCTGATTAACGCCCGACTGCGCTGCCCTCGCGACGGGTGTCGGCACCGCCGTGGAGTTGATCATGCATCAGCGCGATCGCGTGAATGCCGCTGTTCAGTTCCTTGCGCACGACCTTGTGGCCCATCTCCTCCAGCTTTTTCAGTTCAGTATCGGAAAGGGCTTCGGGTTCCACTTCCACCTGGTAACCGATTGCGGTGATGTTGCCCGCGTGGATGGCTTCGGCAATGGGCATTCCTTTGACCAGGTGATACAGGATCGTGCGCGCGGTGTAGTCGATGATGCGCGAACCGCCGGGTGATCCCACGAGCAGTCGCAGGCTGCCGTCCCGGTTGAACACCATTGTGGGCGACATGGACGAGCGCGGGCGCTTGCCGGGTTCGATGCGGTTGGCCACTTTTCGTTTGTCCGCATTCGTGGGCACGAAGGAGAAATCCGTAAGCTGGTTGTTGAGCAGGAACCCCTTTACCAGCAAACGCGACCCGAAGCCGGTTTCGATACTGGTGGTCATGCTCACACCGTTGCCGTACTGGTCGACGATGGACAGGTGGCTGGTGTTTGGCAGCTCGGGGGACTGGGCGATCTGGCGCTTGCGGGCAAAGCCAGCCGGGTCGCCGGCGCTCGCCGGTTGGGCTTTCGTCGGGTCGATCAGCTTCGCGCGCGCAGCGAGATAGTCCGCGGATACTATCGCTGCCGTCGGCACTTCCACGAAATCCGGGTCGGCGGAGTAGGCATTGCGATCGGCGAAAGCGAGTTCGGAGGCTTCTACAAACAGGTGCGTGAGCTCGGCGCTGGCCACATCGGCCGTTTCCAACGGAAAATGCTGCATCATACCCAGCAGCGCGCCGACGGTGGTGCCGCCGGAAGACGGCGCCGCTGCGCCGCAGACTTCATAGACGAGGAAGTCCGCGCACACCGGCTCCCGCATCTTGGCGCGGTAGCTGGCCAAATCCTTGCGGGTCATCAGCCCGGGGTTTTGCGGGTCGCTCCGCACCGCGTCCACGATAGCTTCGGCGATTTCACCCTCATAAAACGGCTGTACACCCTTTTCCGCCAGGAGTTGCAGAGTTGCGGCGTACTCTGGGTTTTTCAGCCGGTGGCCCACCGGCAGCGGCTTGCCGTCCTTACCGAAAAAGTAGTCGCGGATCGCCGGGCGCACCGCCACCCTCGGCATCTGTTCGAGCAACTGGTGCAGGCGCGGGGATATTTCAAAACCCTGCTCGGCAAGTGCAATGGCCGGCTGGAACAGATCCTTCCACGGCAGCTTGCCATCGCGCATATGCGCGAGCGCGAGCATGCGCATCACGCCCGGCACGCCCACCGAGTAGCCGCCGATCACCGCGTCGAGAAAACCCCGCGGCTGACCGTCGCGGATAAAGTAGTTTTCATCCACCGCCATCGGCGCCGTTTCGCGACCGTCGTAGGAGAAGAGTTTTTTCTGATCGGCGCGGTAGCTCAGCATGAACGCGCCGCCGCCGATCCCGGAGGACTGAGGCTCCACCAATCCCAATACCAGCTGTGCGGCAATCGCCGCGTCCACCGCGCTGCCGCCCTTGGCTAGCATCTGCTCGGCGGCAGCGGAGGCGTGCGGGTTGGCGGTGACCGCCATATATTTGCTGGCCGTTGCGGATTTGATTTCCGTGCGCCCGGTGGCGATCTCCGGCTGCACTTCAGGCGGCGGTGACGCGTAGGCGGCGGCGGAGAATAGTAAGGCGGAGAGGGAGGAAAGCAGAATTCTGTTCACAGGGCGATCCGGTGTTGCGCTCGCGGGATCGCCCGAGTGTATCAGACCTGAATCCCGCGGGGTTCAGGTCTGATACTGGATATCGCCATCAGGGCGCCTGGCGGTTGAACTTTTCCTGCAGGGCCTTTTGCACACCGGGAGGCACAAACTTGGTGACGTCGCCGCCGAGGGAGGCGATCTCGCGCACCAGCGAAGAGGAAATGTAGGAGAGGTGTTCCGCCGGGGTCAGGAACAGACTTTCCATCTGCGGTGCCAGCTGGCGGTTCATGTTGGCGAGCTGGAATTCGTACTCGAAGTCAGACACCGCGCGCAGGCCCCGCACCACGCCGTAAGCATCCAGCTGCCGCACCAGGTCGGCGAGCAGGATGTCGAAACCGATCACCTCGATATTGTCGAGGTGCGCCAGTTCCTGCTGGGCCAGCTCCACCCGCTCCTCAAGGGTAAACAGAGGGTTCTTGCGGGTGCTGGCGGCAACGGCGACCACCACGTGATCGAACAGGCGGCAGGCCCGCTCCACCAGGTCCATGTGCCCGTTGGTGATGGGATCGAAAGTACCTGGATAAACCACTTTTTTCATAAGTCACTTCGCCTTGCCGGCCAGAGGGGACGCGCATCTTAAACAATTTAGCCGCATCCCTCAAAAAATCGCGGAACGGGCGCCGATCACGCGCGGAACAGGCGCATACAGACCTGTCCTGCGTGTTTTTCTTTCTCCAGTCGCCAGTCCGCGGGTGTGGGGATGGGGGTGCTGCGCGGGGATTCCACATAAATAAACGCGCCCGGCCGGATGCGGTCACCGGCGACCAGAGCCTGCAGGGTGTTGGCCCACAGATCGCCGGCAAACGGCGGATCGACAAAAATCACATCCCAGGCTTCCCCGGGCTGCTCCAGAAAGACCTGCGCCGGGCAATTGTGCACCCGCGCACCTTCGGCCTGTAGCAGGTCCAACTGCTGGCGCAGCATCTGCGCCGCGCCCCGGTCGAGTTCGACAAAGTCCACCGCGGCCGCGCCCCGGCTCAGAGCCTCGAGCCCCAGAGCGCCGGAACCGGCAAACAGGTCCAGGCAGCGGGCGCCGGGCAGGTGGAACTGCAGCCAGTTGAACAGTGTCTCCCGCAACCGGTCGCCGGTGGGGCGCAGTCCTTCGATCGGCGCGAACGCCACTTTGCGACCGCGCCAGCGCCCGCCGATGATGCGCAATTGCGATATGGCACCGGCAGCGGTGCGGGATTTTGTGGGCGGTGGCTTTCTGGGCATCGGGCTCGAATCTTGACTGCAGCCAAATTGGGCGGGGTATGACTGTGTGTTAAATGGTCAGCGGTGCTAAGATTACCGCCTTTCCGCGGCCGGCCGCCAGTCGGCACCCGCCAGTCACTGATTTCCTGTCAAAGAATCCACACGCGATGATTTTTGATTTCCTGCGCAAGAAGAAGCCCGAGGGCGAATCCGGCGATAACGAATCCACCCAGGTGGAAGCCAGCAACCCGCTGGTGGAAGAGCCGGCGTTCGAGATTCCGGACAACCTGAAGGCGGCGCCCGCCGAAGCGGACATGGTCGCAGAACCTGTGCCAGTGTCTGCGCCGTCGGTGGAAGAAAAGCTCTCTGCGGAAGAGGCGCCGGAAGCCGCCTTCGACCCGGCGGCGGAGTTGGCTGCAGCGCCGGCGCCCGCAGCAGCGGAAGAAGAATCCGCGCCGCCGCAGCCGGTTACCCAGGAAAAGCCGCAGAAGGAAGGCTTTTTTGCCCGCATCCGCCGCGGCCTCTCCCGTACGAGCAGCCAGTTCGCCGAGGGTATGGGCAACCTGTTCCTGGGCGCGAAGGAAATCGACGAAGACCTGATGGAGGAGCTGGAAACCCAGCTGCTGATGGCGGATGTGGGTGTGGACGCCACCACCGAGATCATCGACCGCCTCACCGAGCGCGTATCCCGCCGCGAGCTGTCCAATGGAGAAGCCCTGTACAAGGCGCTGCAAGAGGAACTGGCGAGCCTGCTGGACAAGGTCGAGGCGCCGCTCGCCATAGACATGGCCAAACAGCCGTTCGTGATTCTGGTGGTGGGCGTCAACGGCGTCGGCAAGACCACCACCATCGGCAAGCTCGCCCACCGCTACCTGAATGAGGGCAAGTCAGTGATGCTGGCCGCCGGTGACACCTTCCGCGCCGCGGCGGTAGAGCAGCTTCAGGTTTGGGGCCAGCGCCACGATGTGCCGGTGGTGGCTCAGCACACCGGCGCGGATAGCGCTTCGGTAATCTTTGATGCTATCCAGTCTGCCAAGTCCCGCGGTGTGGATGTGGTGATCGCCGACACCGCCGGCCGCCTGCACAACAAGGCGCACCTGATGGAGGAGTTGTCCAAGGTGCGCCGGGTGATGGGCAAGCTGGATGAGTCTGCGCCCCACGAGGTACTGCTGGTGCTGGATGCTGGCACCGGCCAGAACGCGATCTCCCAGGCCGAGACCTTCAAGAGTGCCACCGGTGTCACCGGTCTGGTGCTGACCAAGCTGGATGGCACCGCCAAGGGCGGTGTGATTTTCGCGCTGGCGCAGAAGCTGGGGATTCCGGTACGCTTCATCGGCGTCGGCGAGCAGTCGGAAGACCTGCAACCGTTTGTGGCGAAAGATTTTGTCGCCGCGCTGTTTAATAAAAATCAGGCTTGAACATACGCTGTGGTTCAGGGGCTTACATGAACCACTGAAATCAGATGCGAAGGCGACGATGCCGGGGATGGCCTTGTGAAACCTTCCGCGAGAGGGACCTCGCGGAAGAGCCCCCAGGGATGGGTTCACGGCGTGTTTCACAAGGCCATACCCGGTAGCGGCGCCGCCACGGTGCTCGTTCAAGACGCAAACCCACGTCGCTGCCGAAGAATAAAAAACGCGCTCATGATCCAATTCGATAACGTCAACAAACGCTACGAGTCCGGGCAGGACGCGCTGGGGCGTGTGAGCCTGGAGATCGAGCGCGCGGAGATGGTGTTCCTCACCGGCCACTCCGGTGCCGGCAAAAGTACCCTGTTGAAACTCCTCACCGCCATCGAGCGGCCTACCCGCGGCAATGTCATTGTCGGCGGGCAGAATCTCAACCGGCTGCGCAACAGCCAGATTCCCTACTACCGCCGCAACCTCGGCATCGTATTCCAGAACCACCAGTTGCTGTTCGATCGCAGCGTGTTCGACAACGTCGCCCTGCCCCTGTCGGTTTCCGGCTGCAGCAAGCGCGAGGTGGGCCGGCGGGTGCGCGCGGCGCTGGACAAGGTGGGGCTGCTGCACAAGGAAAACCAGAATCCCATCGTGCTCTCCGGCGGTGAGCAGCAGCGTGTCGGCATTGCGCGCGCGGTGGTGAACAAGCCGGCGGTACTGGTGGCGGACGAGCCCACCGGTAACCTGGACCCGAAGCTGTCGGAGGAGATCATGCGCCTGTTCCGCGACTTCAATGCGGTGGGCACCACGGTGCTGATCGCGAGCCACGACCTCGAACTGATCGCGCGCATGCGGCAGCGCGTCCTTACCCTGCAGCAGGGGCAACTGATTTACGACGGATACCCGAGCCGTGAACCAGCGTATTAACTCTCCCTTACGAGCCTCTCAGGCCCAAGCGGAGCGCCCCCGCTCCACCGGCGCGGTGACTGCGCGCACCAGCGGCGGCGACCGTCTGCGCAGCTGGCTCGGCCACCACAGAGAGATGTGGCACGAGTCCTGGGTGCGCTTTTTTGCCTCGCCCATGTCCAGCGGTATGACCGCGCTGGTGATCGCCATCGCGCTCGCCCTGCCGGCGGCGCTGCAGCTGGGGCTCACCAACTTCCAGCGCGCGGTGGCGGGCTGGGACGGGCAGCCGCAGATTTCGGTGTTCCTGTACAAGGGCGCCAAACAGGAGGCGGTTTCCGCCTGGACCGACAAACTGCGCGCGGACCCGCTGGTGGCGGAGGTGACCTACATTTCCCCGGAGCAGGCGCTGGCGGAGTTCCAGCAGGCGTCGGGTCTCGGCGATGCGCTGGTGGGGATGGACAGCAATCCGCTGCCGGCAGTGCTGCTGGTGCGCCCATCCGGCTCCGACAGCGCGGCCCTGGAGGCGCTGGCGGAGCGGTTGCGGGAGAGCGCGCTGACGGATTCGGTGGTGCTGGATATGGCCTGGGTGCAGCGGCTGGCGCAGCTGACAGAGCTTGGACGGCGCATGAGCCTGGGGTTGGCGTTCCTGCTGGCGCTGGGGGTGCTGCTGGTGGTGGTCAACAGTATCCGCCTGCACATCGAGAACCGACGCGAGGAGATTCTGGTGGTGAAGCTGGTGGGTGGCACCGATGCGTTTGTGCGCCGGCCTTTTCTGTATACCGGTCTGGTGTACGGCCTGGTGGGCGGGTTGATCGCCTGGCTGCTGGTGAGCGTCGGCGTCTGGCTGCTGGCGGGGCCGGTGAGTGGGCTGGCGGGTTCCTACGGCAGCGGCTTTGAGCTTGATGGCCCGGGAGTCACTTACCTGCTCGGGCTGGCTGGCGGTGCAGCGCTGCTGGGGCTGACCGGGGCCTGGCTGGCGGTGGCGCGGCATATTTCCGCGATCCAGCCGCGCTAAAACATCCCCGTTATCCCGGCCTTGAGCCGGGATCTAGATTCTACGGGGCTCCGAGCTTGCACTGGATACCGTACCGGATCAGGTCCGGCATGACGGCGCCGGTATGACCCAAGGGTCGGTCAAGATTCGTAAAGTCCCCTTTTCCGCGCGGAACTCCCCTTGTGGATAACCCTCTAACCCACCGAAAATCAAGGCCTGGCGCGGTTTGCCGGGCCGCCGCAAACGGGGTTCCATTTCCGTCTGTGGGTGCTAAACTGTGGCCAACTTTGCACGTCCGGTGCCGCTTTGAGGCTAAATCAGCCAAGGGCCGGGGGAGCAAGCCGCCGCAAACTACTGGTCCCGGTAAAGGGAACCTCTGACTGAGTCCGCGATGCCTCAGGCTTTCAGAGCGGTTCACAATCAAGGCGTGGCTTCGAAGAAATGTCTAGACCTTTCAAGAAGTCACAACGCTGAGTGTGAACCGCTCTGAAAGCCCCGCAGGGCGAGACCTGAAGGCCGCATCTGCTTTGTTGCAGCTCTTGTAAAGGGCTGACCATTCACTGCGAGCTGCGCCTAACAGCTGCAGCCTTCAGGTCACGCTGAGGCATTGCGGACTCAGTCAGAGGTTCCCTCGTCCGGGCAGCAAGTGCCAAGCGGGGCAACTGAGCGATACGAGGAGAATCCTGAATGGGAACCAGTCTGCAGCCGATCCATACCCTGTCGCCAGGCGGTAATCTGAACGCCTACATCCAGACAGTCAGCGGCTTTGAAGTACTGTCCGCCGAGGAAGAAAAGAAGCTCGCGGAAGATCTCTACTACAACAATGACCTGGAAGCTGCCCGCCAGCTGGTCATGTCTCACCTGCGCTTTGTGGTGCACATTGCCAAGTCCTACTCCGGTTACGGCCTGAACCAGGGCGACCTGATTCAGGAGGGCAACGTTGGCCTGATGAAGGCGGTGAAGCGTTTCAATCCCGAGAAGGGGGTTCGCCTGGTGTCCTTTGCGGTGCACTGGATCAAGGCGGAGATTCACGAGTTCATCCTGCGCAACTGGCGCATCGTCAAGATCGCGACCACCAAGGCGCAGCGCAAGCTGTTCTTCAACCTGCGCGGCCACAAGAAGTCGCTGGCGTGGCTGACGAATGAGGAAGCCAAGCGGGTGGCGGAAGAGCTGAATGTGGACGTGGCGCACGTGCACGATATGGAAGGGCGCTTGGCGGCCCACGATGCGGCGTTCGACGCCGGCGTGGACGACGATGACGATTCCGCATGGCAGGCGCCGGCCCATTACCTGGAAGACCGCCGTTACGACCCGGCGGCGATGCTGGAGCAGGACAACTGGGAAGAAACCAGTGTGAACAATCTGGCGATGGCGATGGAGCAGTTGGACGACCGCAGCCGCGATATCATCGAGGCCCGCTGGCTGACCGACAACAAAGCCACCCTGCACGAGCTGGCCGACAAATACGGCGTTTCCGCTGAGCGTATCCGCCAGCTGGAAAAGAACGCCATGAAGAAAGTCCGGGTGGCGATGGAGGCCTGATAACCCTCTTGAATTGGCCGGATTATAGAACCGCGCTTTATGCGCGGTTTTTTCTTATCTGGAGGTTTGGTGGTTTGTGGTGCGGTGCTCTGAAGCTGGCGCGTGGCGGTTCGATACCAGGTATGGGTTTTCGGAACCGCTGTGAACCCATCCCTGGGCGCTGCGGCGCAAAGTGTCCGGCCGCTTCAACGCGGCGCCTGCGGCCCTGTTTGCGACGCTTCCGAAAACCCATACCCGGCACCGCCCCTTCTCTTCCAATTTCTGTACTTCGTGAGCCATCTGAGAAAGGACATTTTTAATGGCTAAATTGTATTTACTGTTGGCTGCATTTTTTGGCGGCACGGGTGTAATCCTCGGTGCTTTCGGCGCACACGGTCTGCGCGACAAAGTCGCGGAAAATCTGCTGGAAGCCTATAAAACTGGTGTCCACTACCAGATGATCCACGCACTGGCGCTGATCGGTATTGTGCTGCTGATCAACCAGATCGGTGCAAAAACCTCCTTGATTGTCAGCGGCGCACTGTTCGCTGTCGGCATACTGTTTTTCTCGGGGAGCCTCTATGGGCTGACATTTGGTGGCCCGCGTTGGTTGGGCCCGATCACCCCACTGGGGGGCACCCTGATGATCGGCGGCTGGATTGCCCTATTTATCGCCGCACTCGGCTACACAAAGTAAGCGCCAATAAGCAACGAAGTAAAAAAAACCAAATTGAAGGCCAAGTGCCGGGGATGGGTTTTCGGAAGCGTCGCAAACAGGATGTTTGCGCCGCAGCGCCCAGGGATGGGTTCACAGCGGTTCCGAAAACCCATACCCGGTGCTTGGCCGCCCCAGCACCAGCTACGAAGCACCCAACCCAATGAACAGTGCTCCGAAGCAACGAGGTAACCACACAGCGATGCAAGAAGAACCCATCAACGAACAAACGGGCGAGGAAGAAGACTTCCCTTACCGCACCGAATTCAAAAAGAAATCCATCCGCAGCTACGTGATCCGCGCCGGCCGCATGACCGAAGGCCAACGTCGCGCGTTCGACAACTACTGGGGCAGCTATGGACTGTCGCTGTTCAACGGCAGCATCGACCCCAAAGAAGTGTTCGGACGCGAAGCGCCGGTGGTGCTGGAGATCGGTTTCGGCATGGGCGACTCCCTGCTGGAAATGGCGACCGCCGAACAGGACAAAGACTTTATCGGCATCGAAGTGCACCCGCCGGGCGTCGGCCGCCTGATCAACAATGCTGGCAAAGAAGAACTAAAAAACCTGCGCGTGTACATGGCCGACGCCGTTGACGTACTGAACGACTGCATCAGTGACGGCAGCCTCGACCGCTTCCAGCTGTACTTCCCCGATCCCTGGCACAAGAAAAAGCACCAGAAGCGCCGCATCGTGCAGCCCGAGTTTGTGAAACTCCTGTGCAACAAACTGAAGCCCGGCGGCCTTATGCACATGGCCACCGACTGGGAAAATTACGCGGAACAGATGCTCGAAGTGCTCGATGCGGAAAGCATGTTGGAAAACACCGCGGGCAAAGGTAATTATGCGCCCCGCCCCGAATTTCGCCCCCAAACCAAATTCGAACGCCGCGGCGAGCGCCTCGGTCACGGAGTATGGGACCTGTTGTACCGCCGGCGCTAAATCAAAAAACTCCCGTCAGCTTGGCTGGCGGGAGTTTGCCGCACTTGTGGCTACGGCACTTTTACCACCGGAGGCGGGCTCCAGGAACCGTCCAGAATGGATGGAGATTTTTCACTCGGCCAATAAAGGCGCAGCATCAGGTTGAATTTCCCCGCAGGTGCCGGAAGCCAGTTGGCCGTTTTATCGCCACCTGGGTCGTCCGCCTGAATGTAGAGCGTCACCGAGCCATCAGGATTGGTTTTAAGGGAATTGCGCTGGCTGAGTGTGTATCGATTCAGAGGGTTTTCGACAAAGAAAAACTTGTCGTTGTACATGGTCAGCGACCAGAACCCGTTGACCGGAGGTAACTTGCCTTTGGGAAAGGTAAGGGTGTAGCGATTTTTTCCGTCCAGTGGTTGGCCGGATGCGTCGACATCCAGCGTCGGATACACCGCGTCTTGCGGGCGGTTGGCGCCGAGCCCGATGGCGGTAATAAATGCTCGCTGTAGATAATCTGTCCCGTAGACGCCGGTATCGGTGGTAAACAACCAGCCATTGATGTGTTTGCCGGATACTTTTGAGTGCGCCATGATTTTCTCAAAGGATATTTCCGGAACATCGCGGATCGCATCCTGTACCGCTTTGCTCAGCCTGGAAAACTCGAAAGGTTTTCCCGGTTCAATTCCGAGGCGCGCAAATTTTTTCAGTGCCGGGGCATCCGCCGCTGTCGGAGGATTGTCCTTCATCAGCCGTGCCAGCAGTTTGAAATAAGCCTCTGTCGTCAAGCTGTTTACCTGATCGCGCACCGGCGTTTTCATATCCACTGAAGGATCGACTTTGCCCGCGGGAGGCGTGTAATTTTTTCCATATGCGCTCAGCGGTATTGCGGAAATTTCATTCTGTAGTTTGTGGACCTCCGCGTAGTCCTTTTGGGTGCCGCTGGAATAAATACGGCCGAGCACCCACACCATCGATGTGGGGGATTTGTACTCTTTGACGCCCGCCGGTAGCTGTCCCTCCCATTCGGGCCCGGTGATGGCATATTGTTGGGCGCCTGTGCCGGTGGTGCGCTTGCCGGGCACCTGGAAGACGGTGGTCCAGCCGTCCAGCATCGGGAATAAGTAGTATCGGTCGTGCATGTCGGGCAGGGAGACGATCCAGGGCTCCTTGCCCACATCCAGCCAGGCAACGGTATACAGCGTGTCCGCATTGGGTGCAGTGACATCGTGAAACGCCGCAGTCGGGTACTCCCGCAAGCGTGCAAACTGGCCCACGGGAGCGTGGGCCCCAGAGGGCTTGGCGACATTCGTCGTCACCCGCCGTGTCATCTCCATGGTGACCAATGGATATCCGTAGATGTAGGCATCGATGGCAATGGCTTTGGCTTCTTCCGGGGTGAGACTGTGTTCCGTTTGCGATTGCACAAGCGGTGCAAGACCTATGGCGCATAGAGCGGTAGAAAGCATGGCAGTTCGCCAGTGACGTAGAGTGTTCACACGTACCTCGCGGGGTGTTTAGGACTTACCGGAAACGATGTCCCTGCCAGCCCAGGAAACATCTTCTTGGAAAAAGCATAGTCGCCAAATACCACCTGTCGCGCGAAATCACTCGCCTCATTTGGATGACAATCCTGGAAATAAGACAACCTCTGCTATCTTCATTGTTCAGGGATAGAGCCGGGAAACAGGAAAGGGAAGCCTGGAACCACAATGTATAAAAATGACCGTAATCGTAATACAGCTGCCACATATGCGGCGCTGACCGCGGCCTTGCTGGTTGGTGGTGCCCAGGTGGCCACCGCGGATCAGGAGGGCACACTCACCCTGTACCTCAATGGCGGCCAGTACTGGTTCGATGAAGACCGCCTCTCGGGGACGCCCTATATCGGCTACGAGCTGGAAGACAGCGCCGGCGGCGGTTTCGGTTTCGGCTATAACGTCACTGATCGCTGGGCCGTGGAAGGGGTTTACGACTATTTCAGCGTCAATGTGGAAGACACTCGCGAAGATGTAAGTGTACAGAACTACCACCTCGACCTGATGTACCAGTTCGCCGGACAATTCTGCGGCAACTACGACTGGCAACCCTATGTGGTGGTAGGTGCCGGTGAAATCAGGATCAATGAAGATTCCTTCGGCTATCCGGACAACTGGCACGCCCGCCAGACCATGGTCAACTTTGGCGCCGGCATCAAATACCGCCTCGGCCCACGCTGGCAGCTGCGCGGCGACGCGCGTGGATTTCAGGGGGTTGAAGAGGGCGGCCTGGATGGCTTCGTGAGCCTCGCCATCGGCTACCAGTGGACAGATGAAGTGACACCGAGGGATTGGGACGGCGATGGTGTCTACAGCAACATCGACCAGTGTCCGCAAACTCCTGTCGGCATCGACGTGGACGCCCGCGGCTGCCCCCTCGACAGCGACGGCGACGGTGTCCCGGACTATATGGATCAGTGCCCGGCGACCCCCATGGGGATGGCGGTGAATGAAGACGGCTGCCCGCGCGAGCCCTACACCCCCGGGGACTTCTCCAAGTAAACTTGTGTCGGGCGGCATTGCCGCCCTTCACAGTGGTTTGCGGTAGCTTGGGTTACGCGTCCCGCGCCGCCTCCAGCTGCTCAGAAATTTCCAGCCACTCCATTTCCAGCGCTTCCAGCGTCTCCCGCGCCTGCCCCTGGGCCTGGGTCAGGCGCGTGATTTCGTCTTGCTGACCGCCGCTGTAGAGGTTCTCATCGGCAAGTTTCCGCTCGATGTCCTGGACCTCTTTTTCCGCCTTTGCCATTTTCTGTTCAATGGTCTTTATCTTGTTGGTGAGCGGTTTCAGCTGTTCCCGCAGTGCGGCGGCAGCGCGGCGCTGGGCCTTTTTGTCTTCCGCGGGTTTGTTGTCCATTGCGCTTTGGATCTCGGTGCCCTGGCGTTTTTCCTCGCGCTTAAAACTGAGCAGCCACTGCTTGTAATCGTCGAGGTCGCCGTCGTAGGGCTCGGCGCGGCCCTCCGCCACCAGAATGAATTCGTCGGTGGTGTTGGCCAGCAGATGGCGATCGTGGGAGACCAGCAGCATGGCGCCGGGGAATTCCGCCAGCGCCATGGTCAGCGCGTGGCGCATCTCAAGGTCCAAATGGTTGGTGGGTTCGTCCAACAGCAGCAGGTTGGGTTTCTGCCACGCCAGCAGCGCCAGTGCCACCCGCGCCTTTTCTCCACCGGAGAAGCCGCCCACCGGCTCGAACACGCGGTCGCCGATAAAACCGTAGCCACCGAGGAAATCCCGCAGCTGCTGCTCGCTGGCATCCGGTGAAAGCCGCTGTACGTGCAGCAGCGGCGAGGCTTTGGCATCCAGCGCCTCCAATTGGTGCTGGGCGAAATAGCCGATCTTCAGGTGCTCGCCGCACTGGCGCTCACCGCCGAGCAGCGGCAACTCGCCGGCGATGGTTTTGATCAGCGACGATTTACCGGCGCCATTTGGCCCCAGCAGCCCGATACGGCGGCCGGGCTGAATGCCCAGCTCCACCCGCGGCAAAATGGTTTTGCCGGGGTAGCCGATCGCCGCTTCGCGCAGATCCACCAGCGGGTTGGACACCTTGTCCGAACACGGCAGGCGGAAACGGAATGGCGAGTCCACGTGGGCCGGGGCGATTTCCGCCATGCGGTCCAACGCCTTCAGGCGGCTCTGGGCCTGCTTAGCTTTGGACGCCTTGGCGCGGAAGCGCCGCACGAAGTCTTCCATGTGCGCGCGTTCGGCCTGTTGCTTCTCGTACTGTACCTGCTGCTGCGCGAGGCGCTCGGCGCGGGTGCGTTCAAACGCGGTGTAGTTGCCGCTGTAGAGCACCAACGACTGCTGTTCGAAACTGACGATGCCGTCCACCACCGCGTCGAGAAAATCGCGGTCGTGGGAAATGATCAACAGAGTGCCAGGGAAGCGTTGCAGCCACTGCTCCAGCCACAGGGTTGCGTCCAGATCCAGGTGGTTGGTGGGTTCGTCCAGCAACAGCAGGTCCGCGGGGCACATGAGTGCGCGCGCCAGGTTCAGGCGGATGCGCCAGCCACCGGAAAAGCTTTTTACCGGGCGCTGCTGGTCCGCGTGGGAAAAACCGAGGCCGTCCAGCAGTTGCGCGGCGCGCGCCGGGCCAGAATAGCCATCGATGGCCGCCATGCGCTCGTGCAGCTCGCCGATCAGCCGGCCATCGCTGCCGTCGGCTTCCGCCGCTTCAAGCGCCTGTTGCAGTTGGCGCAGGCGGTGGTCGCCGTCGAGGGCGTAGTCCAGGGCGCTGCGCTCACTGGCGGAGACTTCCTGAGCCATGTGCGCCACTTCCCAGCCGGAGGGCACCTCTACCGAGCCGGCGTCACTCTCCTGCTGCTTGAGCAGCATTTTGAACAGGGTGGACTTGCCGCAGCCGTTGGCGCCGATGACGCCGACCTTGTGGCCGGGGAAAATGCGGCAGCTGGCATCGCGCAGCAGGTCGCGTCCGCCTACCTGCAGCGATACGCCTTGCAGATTGATCAATGGAAACCTCTTTGAATTCGTCGGATTTTGACTAGGCTATCCGAAAACAAAACGCCGGAATTCTATCGTGACAGAAACCGCACCTCCATCTCCGCCGCTCTCCCCGCTGCAGAATCCGTTGTGGGATTTCAGCCTTGAGTTCTACCGCCAGCCGCAAGTGGCCGAATTCCTGCTGGAATGCCAGGACGTGCGCGGCGCAGACGTGTGCCTGTTGCTGTGGGCCAGTTACACCAGCGCCTGCGGGCGGCAGTTGAGCGACGAGAGCTGGCGGGTGGCGGACCGCGGTCTGGCGCCGCGCCGGCGCATGATCAACAGTGTGCGCAATCTGCGCCGCTGGCTTGCGCGGGTCAACAAAGGGGGCGGGTTGTACGAGTGGTGCAAGCGCTGTGAACTGCGCATGGAACAGCGGCAACTGGCCGCGCTGTGGAAGCTGCACCGCGAGTCCTGGCCGGAAACCCGTTCACCACTGGAGCTGGCGGGACAGCAATACGGCCTGCTGCAAAAAGATCAGGCCCGCTGGGCGGGCCTGATCGATGCTTATAGTACCGCTGCGATAAGCGGTGCCGGAGCGACTGGCGAAGCCCCCTCTGTGGATGCCATCACCGGTTCCGGCGGTGCAGCCGACAGCGGTTGAGTGGGCCTCGAGGTCAAACTCAATACTTGTGTTTGTGTTCTTCCGGCCCGTAGTGCGGATTTTCCTCGGTGGCAAACAGGCTGTTGGCCGGGGTGCTGGGCGTGATGCTCGGGGTTACCGGGTTGATCGCGATGGCACTGGATTCCGGCATCAGCGGCTTCGGATCTGAAGGCTTGCCCATAACCGGCTCGGGGGTGCTGATCGCCGGCGCTGATTCCTGAGTTTTCACCGCGGGTTTGCTGCCATTGGTTTTGGCGGGCTTGTCCGTTGCGGATTTGGCGGTTGCCTTTGGGGTGGCCGCCTTCTTCGGAGTGGCCTGTTTGGCCACGGTTTTCTTTGCGCTCGTTTTTTTCGCCGGCTTGTCTTCCGCGGTTTTCGCCGTCGACTTTACTTCCGCTGCGGGGGCTTTCTTTGCCGCGACTTTCTTGGCAGTCGCTTTCTTCGCAGCTGTCTTTTTCGCAGCGGCTTTCTTTGGCGTTGCCTCTTTTTTCGCTTTTGCCGCGCCGGCTTTCTTGGCAGTAGCGGTTTTCGTTACCGCCGCCTTCTTGGCAGAGGCTTTTTTGCCGGCCGCTTTCTTCTTGGGCTTGTTAGCGCCCATGGCTTTTTTACCCGCGGCTTCACCCGCCTTGCGAATGGTTTCGGCGGTTTTCACCGCCAGTTTGGCGGCGGACGCTGCGGCAGCGGCGTCAGATGCCAGCTTGGCTGCGTCCTTGGCGGACTTATCCAGTTTGGCGAGGTTGGCCTTGGCGGTATCGACTTTTTTCTTTGCGGAGGCCTTTGCCGCGGCGGTTTTGGCCTTGCTGGCGGCGGCGCGGGTGGCAGCCAGTTTATCCTTGGCTTTCTTCACCTGCGCTTGCGCACTGGCGGCATCCTTGGTGGCTTTTTTCAGAGCCTTCTCGGCATCGGCCGCTTCCTTGGTCCGCGCCTTGTCGAGTTGGGTGATGATCGAGGCAATCTGTTTTTCCAGATCGGCAATGGATACAGCGGCTTTGCGTTTGGCGGCCATGAGTCGAAATCCTGCGGTTGAATCGGGTTGTCGGAATCTGTTTGGTCGGAACCCTGGGCTCACTTCCGGCAGCGCAGCACCGCCTATCTTCCGGAGGAAAAAATCAGGGTTGAACGCTGATAATAGCGCTGTTATTTGGGAAGTGCATCCCTGATACCCTGCCGATTTTGCGCACTTTTTACCGACCCGCACCCTTCTGCTGCGTGTGCGCTCCGGCGTGCTTGCGCGCGGTGCAAAATAAATTACGCGGAAATGAAACATCCGGCGCGAATTGGCGTCTTACCCGGCAGTGTGCAGCCTCAACCTGCATGGGGTAGACTTGCCTGTCGCTGGCCGGACTCGACGTAACTGTGACCTGCCGCACAATGCGCACAGTGGTCTGGGTGTACAACAGCAGAGAAGGGTGGACGGATCTGTAGCCCTGCTCGATATAAAATTTGCTTCACGGAAATAAAGAGAACTTTCTCATGAATAAAACTTCTTTGGCTGCTGCGGTTGCGCTGGGTATTGCACTTGTCGGCTGTAACAAACAGGAATCCGCGAGCAGCGCGGATATCAAGCTCGAATCCCAGGAGCAGAAGGTCAGCTATATCATCGCCGAAGATATGGCCAACCGCCTGAAATCCCAGGATGTCGCGCTGGACCCGAAAATTGTCGCCATGGCGCTGGAAGATGTGGCCAGCGGCCGCGAGTCCCGCCTGAGCGAAGAAGACAAGCAGCAGGTGATCCAGGTATTCCAGGAAAACATGCAGGCCAAGCAGAAAGAGCTGATGGCTAAGCAGGAGGCTGAATTCAAGGCCGCCGCTGACAAGAACCTGGAAGACGGCAAGAAATTCCTGGAAGAAAACGCCAAGAAAGAAGGCGTAAAAACTACCGACTCCGGCCTTCAGTACAAGGTGATCACCGAGGGTAGTGGCCCGAGCCCCAGCGAAACCAGCGTGGTGGAAGTCGACTATAGAGGCACCCTGATCGACGGCACCGAGTTCGACAGCTCCCACAAAAACGGCAAACCGGTGCAGTTCCCGGTAAACGGTGTGATCAAGGGCTGGACCGAAGCGCTGCAGCTGATGAAGGAAGGCGCCAAGTGGGAACTCTACATCCCCTCTGACCTGGCCTACGGCCCGGGCGGTGCGGGCGGCCTGATTGGCCCCAACTCCACCCTGATTTTTGAAGTGGAGCTGCACAAAGCGGACGTCAGCAATGATGAAGGTGCCGCGGAGCAGAACGCGCCGGAAGAAGGCAAGGCAGACGACGGCCACAACCACTAAGGTCAGTGCCGCGAAGCGTTATGCGCAAGCAATAAAAAAGGGGCTGCGGCCCCTTTTTTATGTGCCAGAGAAATCACTCAGGCCAGTTGATTTTTGTGTGCGGTGTGCAGTGTGTCGATCATGCGATCTTCCGCCGCGAAGCGGGTTTCCAGAGCAACGCCCAGCTCTGAGAGATCCTGCGCGAGGGACCCGAGATCGTCGGTCTCCTGATACTTGTCGTTGAAGTCCACGGCCACGTCGGTGGTGGCGTCGATTTCCCGGTACAGCGCTTTCGCCTGCTGCAGGCCCTCGCTGTCGCCGAATGCCTGACCTTCCTGGATCAGCTGGTCGTACACTTCGAAGTGGCCGGCGGATACGTAGTCCACCAGCTGCTGGCACAGGGTGCGCACACCGGCTTCCGCTTCCCGGTTGCCATCGGCGATTTCCTTTTTCTCCGACAGATGGCAAAAGCTCACCAGCAGTGCCTGCCGGGAGTGTAGCCAGCGGTCAATAATCTGGCTGACACCGCCCCAGCGCTCCTGCGCGTTTTTACAGTTTTCCAACATCTCCAAGTTTCCTTTTGTGACTTCTACAACCACTTACTGGAATGTAGAAGCTTATGCCGCCGGCGGCAAGGAGAACGCGGGGAAAAACGTCACAATGAAAAAACGTCGGGTCCCTCAGCCGACAAACAGCGGTAGCAGCAGCGCGGTCAATGCTCCGCACAAGCCCATGGCCAGGGCGGAAAACGCGGCGCAGAGGGCGCTGATCTCCAGTGCGCGCACGGTGCCGATGGCGTGGGCGTTGATCCCGAGGCTCAGTCCCATCACACGTTCGTCTGCGATACCCAATAGTCGCAGCAGGCCTGGGCCAAACACCGCGCCCACAATACCGGTAAACGCCACCACGCCGGCGGCCAGGCTCTGGATGCCGTGCAGCTCCTGCGCAAGCGCCAGCGCCACTGGCGTGGTTACGGACTTGGTGGTGAGTGCAATGATGACCGTGCGACTGCCGCCGAGCAGTGCGGCAATGACCACCGCGACCAGAGGGGCTGCAATGGCGCCGACCAACAGCCCGAGCATCATGGGCCATCCTGCACGGCGCACCATCGCCAGGTTCTGCTTCAGGGGAATCGCCAGCGCGACCACTGATGGGCCCAGCAACAGGTAAAGCAGGCCGCTGCCCCGCTGGTAACCGGGAAAGTCGACATCCATCAGCCACAAGCCCGCAAACACCAGCAGGCTGCCCCCCACCACCGGGTGCAGCAGCGGAGTACCGACGCGACGGTAAAACCTGAGTCCGAGCCAGAAGGCGGCAATATTGAGCGGCAGTATTACCAGTGGGTGAGTTGCCGAAAGCGGATCGGCAAATGCGCCGGCCACCTGTTGCAGTTGCGACAGCCAGCGCGACCACGCGCCTGCGGCGTCAGTCATGCCGCCCATCTCCCGCGCCGCGCGCTGTGCGGTGCGCGATCAACCGATTCAGCAGTGCCGCGGTGAGCGCGAAGCTGACCAGGGTGCCGAGCGTCATGGCGGCAACAAGGGCGAACCAGTCACCGCCGGACAGGTCGCGCACAAAGTACACACCCACCGCGGCGGGAAGAAAAATTAACACCAGCAGGCGCAGTATCTGTTCGCTGACGGTCGCGAGCCCTGCTGGCACTCGTCCGTACAGCATTAGTGCCAGCATCAACAGGAGCATGCCGAGCACGGGGCCCGGCACCGGCAGCGATAACGCAGCACCGAGACTGCGCCCCGCCAGGTCAAAGACCAGCAGCAGCGCGGCGCCGAGCAGCCAGTGCAGAAATTTCCTGAGCCGCGCCATGGATATTCAGCGCTTGCGGAACGCCTGCCACAGGCCGAACAGGATCAGTCCGACAAACCCTACCGCCGCCCAGCCGGGGATGGAGAGGCCGAGCAGGGTCCACTTCACCTCGGCGCAGTTGCCGTCGCCGGTAAGCAGGGTCTTGAGGACTTCCGACATGGGGAACATTTCCACCATATAAGTGATGCCGGGGCCGCAGGCCGGCACCTGGTCTTCCGGCAGGCTCTGCAGCCACAGCTGGCGGCCGGAGAAGTACAGGCCGCCCAGTGCCCACAGGGAGACCAGCAAGCCGTAGATACGGCGGCCGATGACCTTGGGGTTGTGCAGGAAGGCGATCAGGGAGACCAGGCCCACACCGAGGAACATGACGCGCTGGGTGATACACAGCGGGCAGGGTTCGAGCCCCATGGCGTATTCCATATAGAACGCCGCAGCGAGTACGAAGATGACCGCGAGGAACATCAGCAGGAAGGTGGTGCGGGGGCTTGGCAGGGTCATGGCAATTATTTTCCGGGGTAATTCTGGTTCTGGTGCTGTTGCCGGAACAGCGCGGCCTGTCGCGTCAGATCCGTATACAGCGTGTGAAATTCGCGCTCCAGCAATACACGATCTGCCTGCAGCAACGGCAGCATATCTACCAAAGGCTGGGGTCGCCGCAATCTTTGGCCGACGCGCTCCAGGGTGCGCTGGATGACGCCGACGTCGCGATAGCCGGGCAGCAGTGTAAATTGCTCGGCGCGCTGAATAAATGCCCGAGCGTTCTCCGGGATCCACTGCTGGCGCTGGCGAAAGTTGGACCAGCAGGTGTCGACGAAGGTTTCCAGCGGTACCGGAGTCCATTGCTGCCAGCTGTCGGCGAGCAGGTGGTCGAACCAGATATCAAGGGCGATGCCGCCGAGGCGGCGCCACCGGGGGCCGAGGCGGGCGAGTGCGGAGAGGTAGGCGGAATGTTGGTCACTCAGCAGGTCGATGCGCCGGTGCAGGCGGATACCGTCTTCGATGGCCTGCGGGCGCTCACCTTTGAGGGGACCTTTGACGAAATCGCCGAGCAGTCCGCCCAGCTGCCAGTCCGGATCGGGGCCGGATAGAAGCAAGTGGGCGAGGTAGTTCATTGGGGGAGTACTTCGAACGGATTCTGTGGCGGCACCGCTACCGGGAGTTGGTGTGTGAGACGCGCCGTGAACCCATCCATGGGGGCTCTGCAAAAACATCCTGTTTTTGAAGGTCTCACACACCAACTCCCGGTATCGGCGCCTTCGCGTCGAGGTTCAAAGGTCTCGTTGGCAGAACACGTACTGCGCATAATAGCTGCCGAGATAATCCTCAAAGCTGCCCTTGTCGGCATCTTCTATGGCTTTCTGTTTTTCCAGTGACTCTTCGGCAAGCCGCTCGAACTTCGCCTGTTCTGCCGCGTCCAGCGGGCGCTCGAGGAAGTACTGGCGGTGCTGTTCGGCCTTGGCTTTGGCCCACTGGAAGAAGGTCTGCCCGTGCTCGTGCATTTCCGCGAGCATCTGCGCGGCGGGGGTCGGGGTAATTCCTGCGATCTTGTCGCGCTGGGCGCTGACCGCGCGCTGGTAGTCGTGGCTGGCCCAGGCCTGATCCAGCAGGTCGGCCATGGGGCTGATCTGGTCGAGAAGTTCGTCCGCCCAGTCGGTGAGTTTGCGCTCGCCGCCATTGTGGATCAGCTGCAGTTCCGGGTCGCGGCCGCGGTAAACGATGCGCGCCTGGTTTTCCTGTACCGCGCGGTAGTCGGCGCTGTCGGTCTGCGGGCTGTCGGTGAGCAGGCAGTGCAGCAGGAAGGCGTCGAGGAAGCGCATCTGCGGCGCTTCAATGCCAAGCGGCACAAAGGGATTGAGGTCGAGGCAGCGCACTTCGATGTACTCGACACCGCGGGCGTCGAGGGCAGACAACGCGGTCTCACCCATACCGGCGGGATTTTTCGGGCGGATCGCGGAGTAGAACTCGTTTTCGATCTGCAGCAGTCCGGGAGACAGCTGCTGATATTCGCCGCTGGCATCCTTCACACCCAATTCGAGATAGGGCGGATACGGTAGGCTGATGGCGGTGCACAGGGTGACGAGATAGCTCTGCAGATCGTTGTAGCAGACGATGAGGGATTTCTGCGCGTCGCTGGTGTAGCCGAGGTCGCCCATGCGCAGGGAGGTGGCCTGAGGGGCGTAGAGGCTGCGGCCGTCGCCGTCGAAGGGCTGCAGGCTGTGCTGGCGGTTCTGCACAAAAGTGCCGCACACCGCCGGCGCGGCGCCGAACAGATAGATCAGCAGCCAGTAGTGGCGGCGGAAGTTGCGGATCAGGTCGAAGTAGCGGCGGGTTTTGAAATCCTGCAACGATTCGTCACTGCCTTCTTTGTCCCGCAGCCACTGCCAGAAGTTGTCCGGCAGTGAGAAGTTGTAGTGAATCCCGGCAATAGTCTGCATGGCGCGCCCGTAGCGCAGGCCGAGACCCAGCCGGTAGATCGTCTTCATGGTGCCGCTGTGGGAGCTGCCGTAGCGGGCCACGGGAATGTCCGCGTCGCGGCCGATGCGCCCGGGCATGCTGTTCACCCACAAGCGCTCTTCGCCCATCTGGCTGTAGGTGAAGCGGTGGATCTGGTCGAGCTTCTCCAGCGCCTGCTCCGGTGTCGCCACCGGCGGGGTGATGAACTCCAGCAGCGCTTCGGCGAAATCGGTGGTGATGCAGTCGTGGGTGAGTGCGGAGCCGAGGCCCAGGGGGTGGTCGGTCTGCGCCAGCTCGCCCTCGGGGGTCACCCGCAGGCTCTCTTTTTCGATGCCGCGGCGAATGCCCTTTAGCAGGGACAGGGCTTCCGGCTGGGCCAGTTCGGCCAGGTTGAATGTGGGCACTGGGATCTCCTGTGCGCAGCCGGTCGGTTATTTCGCCGGATATGCCGCGATCGGGGGTGTCTGCTTATTCCGCCTAAGTGGGGGCACAGAGTCACAACTCAAGGGCGCGTGTTTCAAAAGAAGAGCATCAGATCTGGCTGACGACGGATTCCGGGGGCTGCTCTGGCTCGATCTCCGGTGTGTCGCCCGGGTACTGGTCCGGGTCGATCTCCGGCTGAGGGTCCGGTTCCACTTCCGGTACCGGCTGCGGGTCTACTTCCGGATTGTGCTCCGGCGGGACTTCAGTGGGGTCCGGCTGTGGCAGCTCTTCCGGATCGCCACCCTCTTCCGCTACCGGTTCCTCCTGTTCGTCCACCACATACAGCGGCTCGTCGCTCAGGGCGTCGGCGGGGATCTGGGGGTTTTTCTTGGTGTCGAGTCCGCATTCGAGCAGTTCGATGCGCAGGGTGACGTCGCGGGTATTGGCCTCGAACATCTGGTTGATGGCGACGTCCTTGTATTCGGTACGGAACAGCCGGGCGCTATCGCGGCCGTCGATCCATTCGTTGCTTTTGCTCAAAAACTGCTGGTGCTGATTGGTCAGCACGTAAACATGACTCATGCGGGGAGGGAACTCTGTTCAAACATGAGGGGGAGTTTAGCGGCGGTGGGGGTGGGGCTCAAGAATTGTGTCGGGATTGGGCGGGAAGTGAACGTTTCTGACTGTAGGAGCCTGCTTGCAGGCGAATCGTGCTCCGATGTGGCCCCGGTGGCGGTGCCGCTAGCGGGTACAGCCTTGTGAGACACGCCGTGAACCCATCCCTGGGGGCTCTTCCGCGAGGTGGCCCGGCCGCTCCAAGTATTCGCGGCGCCTTCGGCCCCTCTCGCGGACAAAGCGTAGGCTTTGGACGCCGCAGGCGCCCGAAGGGTGAGGGCCTTGGCCCGAATCAACGTCTCACAAGGCTGCACCCGCTATCGCCACCTTCGCAGCAAGCGCAGAGCTTAAACCAAAACCTTACAGCGCCTTCAGCGGGTAATGAACCGGATATGGCAGCCGCGCCGCACCACTGTCCACCGCCGCCTTCGCCACCGCCGCCGCCACTTCCGGCAGCAGGCGCGGGTCGATGGGCTTCGGCAGGATGTAATCCGGGCCAAAGCTCAGTTCCACGCCGCCGTAGCCCGCGCGCACCTCGTCCGGCACCGGCTCACGGGCCAGTCTGCGCAGCGCCTCGACGGCCGCGAGCTTCATGTCTTCATTGATGCGCGTCGCGCGCACATCCAGCGCACCGCGGAAAATGAACGGGAAGCACAACACATTGTTCACCTGGTTCGGGTAGTCCGAACGGCCGGTGGCCATGATGAGGTCATCGCGGGTGGCGTGGGCCAGCTCCGGGGAAATTTCCGGATTCGGATTCGAGCAGGCGAATACCACGGGCTTGTCCGCCATATGCGCCAGCTGCTCCGCGGTCAACAAGTCCGGGCCGGACACGCCGAGGAACACATCGGCGCCCTCGATAGCGTCGTCCAGGGTGCGCATCTCGGTATCCCGCGCCCACTCGCCCTTGTAGGCATTGATGTCTGTGCGCCCGGAGTGGATCACGCCGCGGCTGTCGAGCATGGTGATGTTGTGCTTTTTCGCCCCGGCGGCCAGCAGCAGTTTGCAGCAGGCCGTGGCGGCGGCGCCGGCGCCGAGGCACACGATGCGCACGTCGCCGATGTTTTTGCCCTGGATCTCCAGCGCATTCAGCATTCCCGCCACGGTGACAATGGCAGTGCCGTGCTGGTCGTCGTGGAACACCGGTACCGAGCAGCGCTCGATCAGTGCCTCTTCAATATGGAAACACTCCGGCGCTTTGATGTCCTCGAGATTGATGCCGCCAAAGGTATTGGCGATGGCGGCGACGGTCTCGATAAAGCGCTCGGGACTGGTGGTGTCCACCTCGATATCCACCGAGTTGATACCGGCAAAGCGCTTGAACAGCAGGGACTTGCCTTCCATCACCGGCTTGGAGGCCAGGGGGCCCAGGTTGCCGAGGCCGAGAATGGCCGTGCCGTTGGAAATGACCGCCACCAGGTTGCCCTTGCCGGTATACAGGTACGCGGCCTCCGGGTCTTTGGCGATCTCGCGCACCGGCTCGGCGACGCCGGGGCTGTACGCGAGGGACAGGTCTTCCTGGGTCTGGGCGGGGGTCGTCAACTCCACCGAGAGTTTGCCCGGTGTTGGCAGGGCGTGGTAGTCCAGCGCTGCCTGGCGCAGGGAGTAGGTCATGGGGATGTCGTCTCTTTGGTCTGGAATGCGCGACCGGCGTACTGCAGCCGGGCGCGGTTTACAGCGGATGTATTGATTTTATTGTGGGGTGGGCGGTGTGCTCGTTCCCCTATCCGAGGCGCGAAGAATAGCCGAGACGACCGGAAGTCCACAAGCTCAAAAACTGAGCTTGCCAGTCATTTCCTACTAATTTCGATAGTAAATTCGGAGTCCGATGCAACAAACCATCTTTTGTGGTTCTTGTTTTGGGATGAATATTTTGCTCCGCGGTCCACTAGCCAGCCTTTCACTTCTATTTTTCGCCCTTGCCAATTGCGCCCGCTCACGTGGCCATAATCCCGTTCGGGTTGCAGGCGCACTGCCACCGGGCCATCCAGTTCAAGCCACACAAACTGGTTTTTCTCCACCTCTTTCACGGTGCCGGTGAGCAGGACAAAACCGCCGTCGCCAGGCCGGATGTCCGCCGCTTGAAGCACCGGCCACACTCCGGGAGACCAGACGCCGCGGTGGGCATCCTGCGCCTCCTGTTCGCGACTGGAAAGGCACTCGGCCAGCGACAGATTGGGAGCAACGGCGATATGAAAGGCGAGCCCGGCGGACAGCAGTGCCGACTCCAGGCTGTCGCCGCGGTGGTTGTAGACGTGCGCCAGCACCCGGCCGTGATTGTCGCGGCGGTCGCGGTCGTACACCAGCTCCAGGTCACCGCCGGAAAGAAAGCGCTCGGTGAACTCCTTCGCCTCGCGCGCCAGCGGTTGCGCGCGCCGCCCGCCGTGAGCCAGCTCCGGGGTGTTGACGCCGATAAGGCGCACGCGGCGCCCGTCTTTCAGGCGCAGGGTGTCGCCGTCCACCACCTTCTTCAGCGCCACGATCTCGTCCGCCTCGCCCAGAACACAGTCGCTGTGGCTCTGGGCCGGGAGCAATGTCGCCAGCAGCAAAAAACAGGCATAAAAAAAGGCACTCAGGGGGGCCCTGAATGCCTTTTTGGTCACCGGGAACAAATGGATCATTCCGGTGCGCGGTGCGCCGACGCTTACTTGGAAATGCGGCTGCCGAAACGCTTCTTGAAGCGGTCCACACGGCCACCGGTGCTCGCCTGCTTCTGCTTGCCGGTGTAGAACGGGTGGCAGTTGGAGCAGACGTCGAGCTGGATGTCCTTGCCCAGGGTGGAGCCCATTTTGAACTCGTTGCCGCAGGAGCAGGTAGCCGTGATTTGAACGTAATTCGGGTGGATATCGGTCTTCATGATGGCCTCTTTTCGACACCGCCACCTGGTCATCTGCCGGGCACGGGATCGTCATTGGTGCAGGGGATGACTCCCCGGGCTGTTTAAAAAGTCGGCGCATACTACCAGATTAGCTCGCCTATTCAAGCGGAACCTGTCCTGCTCGCGTGCCACCGCGCGGATCGCGGCGCCACTGGGGTATCATGCGCGTTTTGTGAGGATACCAAGGGGGGCGCTTTGGGGTTTGTGGCGGATGAGTCAGGTTCATTGCAAGGTACAGCGGCGATCTTGCGCCTCGCGGTGCCGGTACCCCTGCGCCGCCTGTTCGACTACCTGCCACCCCAGGGACTCGGTGCCGATGACCTGCGCCCGGGGCAGCGCTATCTGGTGCCCTTCGGCAGCCGCGATCTGGTGGCGGTGCTGGTGGAGGTGGTGGCGGAGTCGCCGCTTGCCGAGCTGAAGCCCGCCGGCGAGCGCATCGACCGTCAGCCCATCTTTGATACACGCAGCCGCCAGTTTCTGCAGTGGGCGGCAGACTACTACCAGGCTCCGGTGGGCGAACTTTACGCCGCCGCCCTTCCCGTCGCGCTGCGCAAGGGCAAACCGGCGGATCACTGGGCGGAACAGTGGCTGGAGCTCACCACGGAAGGCAAGGGTCTGCCGGAGACCGCACTGGCACGGGCCAAAAAGCAGCAGGAGTTGCTACAGCTGCTGCTGAAAACCAACCGCCAGAGCCGCACGGCGTTGAACGCCCGCGGCCTCAACGCCCCGGTGTGCAAGGCGTTGATCGAGCGCAAGCTGGCGCGCTGGGTCAGCGGTCCTACCGCGCCGCCACCGCTGGAATCGGTTGAGCCGCAGCCGGTGCCGCAACTAAATGATGAGCAGCGCCAGGTGATCGACGCGGTCCCCGCCAGCGGTTTCAGCGCTTCGCTGCTGGAAGGCACCACCGGTAGCGGCAAGACCGAGGTCTACCTGCGTCTGATGGAGCGCGCGCTCAACCAGGGCAATCAGGCCCTGTTGCTGGTGCCGGAGATCGGCCTTACCCCTCAGACCCTGCGTCGCATCGCCGCGCGTTTTCCGGATTTCCGCATCGCCGCGCTGCACTCGGGCCTCGCCGACGGCGAGCGCGCCCGCGCCTGGCTGTCCGCGGCGAGCGGCGTGGCGGATATCGTCATCGGCACCCGTTCGGCGATCTTCACCCCGCTGCCGCGCCTCGGCGTGATCCTGATCGACGAGGAGCACGACGGCTCCTTCAAACAGCAGGACGGCGTGCGCTACTCCGCCCGCGATCTGTCCGTGGTACTGGCAAAAAACGCCGATGTGCCGGTGTTGCTGGGCTCGGCGACGCCATCGCTGGAGAGCCTGCACAATGCGCTCTCCGGCCGCTACCAGCACCTGCGCCTGCGCCACCGCGCGGGCAACGCGCGCCCCCCGCAGATCAGTGTGGTGCCGACCCTGCATCAACCGTTGCAGGAGGGCTTCGCCCCCCAGGTGCTGCGGCATATCGGCGACACCCTGAACCGCGGCGAACAGGCGCTGGTGTTCATCAACCGCCGCGGCTATGCCCCGGCGCTCACCTGCGACGACTGCGGTTGGCTCGCCGACTGCCCGCACTGCTCCGCCAAGCTCACCCTACACCGGCGGAGCCGCCACCTGCGCTGCCACCACTGCGACTACCGCATGCGCGAGGTGACGAGCTGCCCCCAGTGCCACAGCCGCAATCTCAACGCCCTGGGTGCGGGCACCGAGCGCAGTGAGGACTTCCTTACCCACAGCTTCCGAAATTTCCCGGTGATTCGCGTCGACCGCGACACCACCGCCACCAAGCAGGCGCTGGACAAGCTGCTGGAACCCGCGCGCAACGGCGAGCCCTGCCTGCTGTTGGGTACCCAGATGCTGGCTAAGGGCCACCACCTGCCGAAAGTCACCCTGGTGGTGATCCAGGACGCCGACGGCGGTCTGTTCAGCGCGGATTTCCGCGCCCCCGAGCGCATGGGGCAGCTGCTGGAACAGGTGGCGGGGCGCGCCGGTCGCGGCGACCTGCCGGGGCATGTGCTAGTGCAGAGCCGCTACCCCGAACACCCGCTGCTGCAACTGCTGCTGAACCGAGGCTACGGTGCCTTCGCCCGCCAGCTGATGGAGGAGCGCAAGATCGCCCAGCTGCCGCCAATGCGCGCGATGGCATTGGTGCGGGCCGAGTGCGAGGAACCGCGATGGGCGGAGGAATTTCTCGCCAATGCGCGCAATTATCTCGAAGCGCTGGCGCCGAGCTCGCCGGAGCTGCAGTACCTGGGGCCGGTACCTGCGCTGCTTGAGCGCAAGTCCGGCCGCTACCGCTTCTATATTCAGATCACCGCCGACCGGCGCGGCCTGCTGCAGCAGCTGCTCACCCGTTTCTGTCAGTGGGCGGAGGGGAATCGCAACCGGCGTCTGCGTTGGGCGGTAGACATGGATGCCCAGGAATTATCTTGAGGTCGGCGGACATGCCTGAACGCAGGGGTTACAATTCCCGGCCCGCAGAATAATCGCGAAAAAGATCGAGAGAGCATTCATGGCCCGCCGCAATACCCGCCGCCCGCAATCCTCCGGCAAACCCGCCTGGGTCTGGTTTGTGCTCGGCAACTTCGTCGGCGGCTTTGCCGTGTTCATCTTCCTGCTGAGCGATCTCAAAACCGAAAAGACCAAGGTGACCGGCACCGGCAAATCCGCGCCGCAGGCGCAGGCGCCCGCGGAGGCCAAGCCCAAGTTCGATTTCTACAAACTGCTGGAAGAGAGCGAAGTAAAGGTCGCACCGCCGAAAAACCAGCAGGTGCGCGTGCGCGAGACCGACAATGGCGCCGGCAACAAGCCAGCGGAAAAGGAAGAAGCGCAGCCGGATCTCGTGTACATCCTCCAGGCCGCCAGTTTCCGCGACAAGGAAGAAGCCGAGCGCCTGCGTGCGCAACTGATGCTCGCCAACCTCGACGTCAAAGTGGAATCCGCCACCGACAGCCGCGGCACCTGGCACCGGGTCCTTGTCGGCCCTTATACCAACCGCTCAAAAGTCGCCAAGGCCCGCAGCATCCTCGCCGAGCACCGGCTGATGCCACTGGTACTGAAGCGCCCGGCACAGGGGTGAGCGCGAAGGGCTAGTCCGTCTCCACCAACCTGCGCGTAATCCGATGCGCCACCGGCGCAATAATGGAGATCAGTGGAAACGCAATTACCCACGCCACCAGCCAAGCGTGAAACCAGCGGGTCAGGAAGCCCTCGGTAATCCCAGTGTTCATTACCGTAATCACCCCGGACATCAGTGCCGACATAAACAGCGACATGAACAACGCGAAAACCAGGGTGTAGTAACGGCGTTTCAAGCGGGCCACAGGCGAACCTCCCAGTACCTCAGAAGATGGCGGATTATAGGCGCCTCACACAAAAGTTGAAATTCGCCCCCCTCGACCACATTTAGAGCTTCTGACCCAGCAAACACAGAGGCACCAGTGGAACAGTATCGCGGCACAACCATTCTCTCCGTGCGCCGGAACGGCAAAGTCGTCATTGGCGGTGACGGCCAAGTCTCCATGGGCAACACCATCATGAAAGGCAACGCCCGCAAAGTGCGCCGCCTCTACAATGACAAAGTCATCGCCGGATTCGCCGGCGGCACCGCCGACGCCTTCACCCTGTTCGAGCGCTTCGAAGCCAAACTCCAGGCCCACAACGGCCAGCTCACCCGCGCCGCCGTCGAACTCGCCAAAGACTGGCGAACCGACCGCGCCCTGCGGAGGCTGGAAGCTCTGCTCGCCGTCGCCGACGAAACCGCCAGCCTGATCGTCACCGGCAACGGTGATGTGATCCAGCCGGAAGACGATCTGATTGCCATCGGCTCCGGCGGGCCGTTTGCGCAATCCGCCGCACGCGCGCTGCTGGACAACACTGATATGGATGCGCGCAGCATCGTCGAGCAGGGTTTGAAGATCGCCGGCGATATCTGTGTTTACACCAACCAGAATCACACGATTGAAGAATTGAATTACTGACAACTGAAATTGCTGACGAAGTAATCCGCCACGAATCGAAGGGCGGGCGCCGGGGAACAGGTTTCAGGACTGTCGCAAACAGGGACGTTTGCGACAGAGCGTACAGGGATGTATTCACCGCGGTCCTGAAACCTGTTCCCCGGTGACCGGCCGCCACCGCGCCAGCTTAGAACAAGCGGTGCCAGAAAAAATACCGAATGTTCGCCTGCAGGCAGGCTCCTACAGAGTGAGCCGTGTGGGCTTGAAAATACGAGTTTTGTTATGTCCATGACCCCCAGAGAAATCGTCCACGAACTCGACCGCCACATCGTCGGCCAGCACGACGCCAAGCGCGCCGTCGCCATCGCGCTCAGAAACCGCTGGCGCCGCATGCAGGTCAACGAAGAGCTGCGCGCGGAAATCACCCCGAAAAACATCCTCATGATCGGGCCCACCGGCGTCGGCAAAACCGAAATCGCCCGTCGCCTCGCCAAACTCGCCGGCGCACCCTTTATCAAAGTCGAAGCCACCAAATTCACCGAAGTCGGCTACGTCGGCCGCGATGTCGAATCCATCGTGCGCGACCTCGTCGAAATGGCCGTGAAACTCGAACGCGAGCGCGCCATGGAATCCGTCAAACAGCGTGCCATGGACGCCGCCGAAGAGCGCGTACTCGACGCCCTGCTGCCCCCCGCACGCAACACCGAACCCGGTGACAGAGACTCCGGCACCCGCCAGGTGTTCCGCAAAAAACTGCGCGAAGGCGAACTCAACGACAAGGAAATCGAAATCGACGTCTCCGCCGCTCCCGTCGGTGTCGAAATCATGGCGCCCCCCGGCATGGAAGAAATGACCAACCAGTTGCAGGGCATGTTCTCCAATATGTCCAAAGGCAAAACCCAGAAGCGCAAGCTCACCGTCAAAAAAGCCCTCAAACAGCTCACCGACGACGAAGCCGCGAAAATGATCAACGACGAAGAGATCAAGACCCGCGCCATCCAGTCCGCCGAGCAGAACGGCATCGTGTTTATCGACGAGATCGACAAGGTCGCCAAACGCCAGGGCAACAGCGGAGCCGACGTCTCCCGCGAAGGTGTACAGCGCGACCTGCTGCCGCTGATCGAAGGCTGCACCGTCACCACCAAATACGGCATGTTGAAGACCGACCACATCCTCTTCATCGCCTCCGGCGCCTTCCACCTGGCCAAGCCGTCCGACCTGATTCCGGAACTGCAAGGGCGCCTGCCGATTCGCGTGGAACTGAGCTCGCTCACTTCCCAGGATTTCCAGCGCATCCTCACCGAGCCGAGTGCCTCGCTCACCGAACAACAGAAAGCACTGCTGGCCACCGAGGGTGTCGACCTGAGTTTCACCGAAGACGGCATCCGCCGCATTGCGGAAGTGGCGTACGACGTGAACGAATCCACCGAAAATATCGGCGCGCGCCGCCTGCATACCGTGCTGGAGCGACTGCTGGAAGAAATTTCCTTCGCCGGCGGTGACGGCGATACCAGCGTGACCATCGATGCGGCCTATGTGGACAAGCATCTGGGTGAATTGAGTAAAGACGAAGACCTCTCACGCTTTATTCTCTGATCGCGCTTCACCCTGTAGGAGCCTGCCTT
Organism: Microbulbifer sp. SH-1; assembly: GCF_011326135.1. Classification (NCBI taxonomy): domain Bacteria; kingdom Pseudomonadati; phylum Pseudomonadota; class Gammaproteobacteria; order Cellvibrionales; family Microbulbiferaceae; genus Microbulbifer; species Microbulbifer sp. SH-1. Next base: position 3,539,189 of record NZ_CP046948.1, read on the forward strand.
GCAGGCGAATCGTTCGAAGCTCCGGACCGTTCGCCTGCAAGGCAGGCTCCTACAAGGCCACTCACCCCGGAATTTTTCATGCAGCCGCCGAAAAAAATTCGCCTCGACCAGGCCGATAAAAAACTGATTCTTGAATATCCGGACGGAGCGTTTGTACTCCCGGCCGAATATCTCCGCGTCTATTCCCCCAGCGCCGAGGTGCGTGGACACGGTATCGGTGAAGGCACCTTGGTCAGCGGAAAAATGCATGTTGGTATCGACAGAGTTGCCGCCGCCGGCCGCTATGCGCTGCAGATTTTTTTCGACGACGGCCACGACAGCGGCATCTACACCTGGGCCTATCTGCGCGAATTGTGCGAGACACAGCCGGAAAAATGGCAGGCCTATCTCGAGCGCCTGCAGCGCGAAGGCAAGGGCCGCGACCCGGATGAAAGCCCGGTGAAATTCATCGGCTGAACGGCAAATCTCTCACCGCCGTGGATTGTGACCCGAATCCCGATTCACGAAATCTTCATCCACCCGTCACACAGGCGGGTCCACCTGTCACTTCGCTGTCACCTCCGGCCGTTTAAATCCCTGCGCAAAATAACTTTGAGCTTGGGGGCTTGAACGATGATTCCATTTAACAAAACACCGCTAGCGCTGAAGCTGGGTGTGATTCTTGCCGCGTTTGCACTGCTGCCCGCATGCAGCGACGATAACGACCGCAACGACCCACCGGTGGTCACCCCGGACCCGGGTCCCGGCGATGGCGGCGGTGAAACACCGGAGCGCACCCTGAGCTTCACCGGCGTCGCCGCACCGGCCAGCGATATGGAAAAACGCCAGATCCTGGCGTCGCCGAAAGTCGCCGTAAACGGTGAGGAATACGACATCGGCTTCCACACCCTGCTGCGCTCCGGAGACTCGGTCAACAGCACCGTGGTGTTCGGCCAGCTGGTGGATGCCGCCGGCCAGCCGCTGTACGACGAAGACGGCCTGCTCAAGATCACCGACGCCAACGAGCACACCTCTCTGCTGCCGATCGGCGACCGCCTGTTCTCCGTGTCGCAGATGGAAACCCGCCCCGGCGCCATGTTCCTGATGGAGCTGGACCAGAATCCGGAGACCGGCGAGCTCAGCACCAAAGACCTGTGGCAGGTCGACCAGTCCGGGGTGGATGGTGGCTGGGTGCACTGCGCGGCCTCTGTCACTCCGTGGAACGCGCACCTCGCGTCCGAAGAATACGAGCCGGACGCGCGCACCCTGCCCACCGGTGTCGAAGCGGCAGCCGACGGCTACTCCGCGGGCATGCTGGATTACTACGCCGACGACAGCCAGTGGAACCCCTACTTTTACGGCTGGAATATCGAGATCAATGTGAACGCGGAGGGCGACGCCGCACCCACCACGGATCTCGTCAAACACTACGCCATGGGCCGCCTCGCGTTCGAGCTGTCCTACGTGATGCCCGACAGCAAGACCGTGTATATGACCGACGACGGCACCAACGTAGGTCTGTACATGTTTATCGCGGATACCGCCGGCGATCTGAGCGCGGGCACCGTCTATGCGGCCAAGTGGAACCAGACTTCCGCGGAAGGTCTCGGCGCTGCCGACCTGGAGTGGGTATCTCTGGGCCATGCCAGCAACGATGAAATCAGCGCAGCGGTGCACGGCAGCGAAGGTGTGCCCGCGGTCACGTTCAACGATATCTTCGACGTGGATGCGGAAGGCTGTGTGGCAACCGCCACCAACGGCAACGAGGAGTGCCTGAGCCTGAAGCCGGGCATGGAGAAAATCGCCTCGCGGCTGGAAACCCGCCGCTACGCGGCGCTGATGGGCGCTACCACCGAATTCCGCAAGGAAGAGGGTGTCACCTTCGACCCGGATGGCAGCAAACTGTATGTGGCCATGAGTGAAGTGGGCAAAGGCATGACCGACGGTGCCGGCCATGTACAGATCGCCGAAGCGAATGCCTGCGGCGCCGTATACCAGCTGGACGTGGCCGCGGACAGCGATATCGGCTCAGACTATGTGGCGGGCAACATGTACGGCCTGATTGGCGGTATTCCTGCCGAATACCCGGCAGACAGCCCCTTCGCCAGCTACAGATGCGACGCGGACGCCATCGCCAACCCGGACAACGTCACCTTCATCACCGGCTACAACACGCTGATCATCGGCGAAGACACCGGCTCCGGTCACCAGAACGACGTGATCTGGTCGCTGAACCTGAATGATGTCGATGCCGCCGATTCCACCGCCGGCCTCACCCGCATCCAGACCACGCCCTACGGTTCCGAGACCACCTCGCCCTACTGGTACCCGAACATCAATGGCTTCGGCTATCTGATGAGCGTGATCCAGCACCCCTACGGTGAATCCGATGGCGACAAGCTGGCCCCGGGTTCGCTTGAACACCGCGCCTACACCGGATACGTCGGCCCCTTCCCGGCCATGGATGTGACGGCCGAGTAATCGCACACCTCCGCAAACTTTCCGCTCGTCACCCCCGCGCGGGCGGGGGTCCAGTCAACTGGATTCCCGCCTGCGCGGGAATGACGGCATGCAAACGTCGAGTGAATTCCATGCACACCATTTTTCCGGCAATCTTCGCTGCTCTGCTGGGCGGCAACGCCCTGTCCGCTGACACGGATAACCTCGGCCGCCTCTACCTGTCTAACCCCGCCGCCGTCACACCGCCCCAGTGCTACACCAAAACCGAAAACACCAGCGGGCCTGCCAGCAATCCCTGCTATGTGTGCCACACCAGCAGCCAGGCCCCGAACTTTACCAACGACCTGGATCTGCAACTGGCGTACGACTTCGCCGAACCGGCGCGGGAAAACCGCTGGCACAATCTGTTCAGGGACCGCGGTGACTATCTGGCATCCGTAAGTGACAAGACCATTCTCGACTATGTGCGCGAGGACAATTACCGGGCAGCGGACGGCCGCATTCCCCTCGCGCAGACACTTACACAAAAACTGCCGGCCCACTGGGATGGCAACCAGAACGGCACCTGGGACGGCTATATCCCGGATGTGGGTTTTAATTTCGACCGCGAGGGTTTCGACCGCAACGACGAGGGCAAATACACCGGCTGGCGCGCCCTGGCCTACACCCCGTTTCCCGGTACTTTTTTCCCCACCAATGGTTCCACCGACGATGTGATGATCCGCCTGCCCGCCATCTATCGCAACGACGAAAATGGTAATTACAGCGGTGTCGTGTATCGGGTAAATCTCGCTGTGGTCGAAGCGCTGATCAAGCGCGCGGATGTGGCCATCGAAGCGGTGGACGAGAATCTTCTCAAGGTGGACCTCGACAAGAACGGCGAGCTCGCCACGGCGACAAAAGTTGCCTACGACTGGGCACCGCTGGAGCAGCGCTTCATGTCCTACGTGGGCGCGGCTCGCCTTGCCCAGCAAAAAGGAGAGGCGCCGCTGTCCGCCGGTTCCTACCCGCTGGGCACCGAATTCCTGCACAGCGTGCGCTACCTGGATGTGGATACCAATGGCCAGGTGCATATGGCAGCGCGCATGAAAGAGCTGCGATATGCGCGCAAGGTGCGCTGGGTGAATTATTTCCAGCATCGCGAACTCGCCGCCGATGAACTCAAGGAGGCGCACGATTTTCCCGACCGCATTGAACCGGTGGTGGGGGATATCGAGCGCGGCGTCAGCAACCGCCGCGGCTGGCGCTACAGCGGTTTTATCGAGGATGCCCACGGCGATCTGCGCCCGCAGTCGTACGAGGAACTCGCCACCTGTGCCGGCTGTCACGGCGCTATCGGGGCGAATATCGACGGCGGTTTTGCCATGACCCGCAAACTGGATGCGGCCGACAGCTTCCAGCGCGGCTGGTACCACTGGTCCCAGAAACCGCTCGCCGGCATCCCGGAACCGCGGCGGCAAGACGGCCGCGGAGAGTACGCGGTGTACCTGCAGCAGGTGGGCAACGCCGACGAGTACCGCTCGAATGAGGAGGTGCGCGCGCGCTTCTTCGCTGCCGACGGCAGCCTGAAAACCGCCATGCTTGAGCGCCTGGCCGCAGACATCAATACCCTGATCATGCCCTCCCCGCGCCGCGCGCTGGATCTGAACAAGGCCTACCGCGCAATCGTCGAGGAGCAGAGTTATCGCGAAGGCCGCGACGCGGTGCTGGCTCCGCGGGAAAATCTGTTGAGAGAGGTAAGTGAGGGTCAGGAAACCGGAGTGGAACAGGTTCTCAGCTACCGCTGATATTCTTCGTTTCGCACCTTGTAGGAGCCTGCTTGCAGGGCCAACTTGAGCGTATAGCGAGCACTGCTCGCTGCTCAGGTTGGCCCTGCAAGCAGGCTCCTACAAGGCGCGCACAACGAGGAATTCAGTTATCGAAGGACTCGCCACCATTCTGTAACATGCTCCCAGTCTAATTGGCGTCTTTTCTTTCGTCTGTTTGCCCGGGGGTAATTCAATGATCCGTAAATCCATCGCCGCAGCACTCGCCTGTGCACTTTCTACAGCGACCCTTGCGACCGAAAAGCTGCCGGAAAGCCAGCGCGACAGCCATTGGTTCAATGAAGCCCAGGCCAGCTTGCAGCAGGCGGCCGAGGTGGAGATCAACAACAAACGCGGCGCGGCGAGAAACGTCATTTTGTTTGTGGGCGATGGTATGGGCATCTCCACCGTCACCGCCGCGCGTATTCTCGCGGGCCAGCAGCAGGGCCTCGACGGCGAGGAATACCAGCTGAGCTTCGAAAAAATGCCGTTCGCCGGCCTGATCAAAACCTACAACACCAACCAGCAGACCCCGGACTCCGCCGGCACCGCCACCGCGATGGTCACCGGGGTAAAAACCAAGGCGGGGTTCATCGGCGTGGGTGAAAGCGTCGCCCGCGGCGACTGCAAGGCGAGCCTCGAACACCCGCTCACCACCGCGCTGGAACTGGCGGAAACCCGTGGCAAGGGCACTGGCATTATCAGCACCGCGCGCATCACTCACGCCACACCCGCATCCACCTACGCCAAGGTACCGGAGCGCGATTGGGAATACTCCGCGCCCGCAGGCTGCCGCGATATCGCCGCGCAGCTGGTGGAAATGAACGTGGGTGACGGCATCGACGTGATCATGGGCGGCGGCCGCCGCGGCTTCCTGCCGACCAGTGTGACCGATCTGGAAGGGGCTGCCGGCAAGCGCGAAGACGGCCGCAATCTGGTGAGCGAATGGCAGAAGCGCTACGGCGAAAACGCGGTGTATATCGAAGACAAGTCCGGCTTCGACAAGCTGAACATCCAATCCACCGACAAACTGCTCGGTCTGTTCCAGCCCTCGCACATGCGCTATGAAGCCGACCGCCACAACGACAAGGCCGGTGAACCATCGCTCAGCGAGATGACCGCGAAAGGTATCGAATTGCTGAAGCGGGGCAAGGAAGGCTATTTCCTGCTGGTGGAGGGCGGCCGCATCGACCACGGCCACCATGCGGGCAATGCCTATAACGCGCTGCACGATGCGGTGGAATTCGCCAAAGCGGTGCAGGTGGCCATGGACAACACCGATGCCAAGGACACCCTGATCATCGTCACCGCCGACCACAGCCATACCTTCACCATCGCCGGCTACCCTACCCGCGGCAACCCGATTCTCGGCAAAGTGATCGGCAACGACGAGCGCGGCGAGCCCAGGAAAACCCCGGATCTCGCCAGCGACGGCAAGCCCTACACCACCGTCGGCTACGCCAACGGGCAGGGGTTTGCGGATCTGGGCAGGGAAACCGATTCCGACAACCGCCGCGATACCCACACCCATCCCGGGCGCGCCGATATCAGCGAGGTCAACACCCGGAACCCGGGATTTTTCCAGGAGGCGCTGGTGCCCACCTCGGGTGAAACCCACGGTGGTGAAGACGTGGGCATCTGGGCGCGCGGCCCGGGCTCACAGCTGCTGTCCGGCACGCACGAGCAGAACTACATCTTTCACGTGATGGCCCACGCCGGCGGTTTGCTCAAACGCAAATAACCCGTCTTTCAATCGGGCGCGGGGACCTTGCACAAGCGCTGCTGTTTCCAGCGCTTGTGCCGGAACAGCAGTTCGCACTCGCACCCGATCACTTCACGCAATTCAGCCAGCCGCTGCTGTGCGGCATCCAGCAGCGGTATCAGCTCCTCTTCTGCTTCAGCACTCAATACCTGTTTATGGCTGGCCAGGAAGGCGCACAGCAGGCGCAGGTCGCGCCAGTCGCCCAGTGCGCTCGCCAGGGTTTTCAAGCGCGCCCGGCGGCGGCCGATCTTTTTCGGCTTGAGCGGCTGCAGCAAGCGGGTGTGGTACCACTGGTCTTTTACCCGTTTGCGCAATGTGTGCATGCGCCCGTCGTCATCGTCTGGCAAGGCCTTTTCCATCGCCTTGAACGTACGCCGGTAGCTGCGCGCGTAGCCGCGCATCAGGTCCTTTCTGTCGAGACCTGTCAGATCCCAGGTGTCGACATGCTGCGCACCCTGCCGCAGTAAATCCCGCGCCTGTTGCAGCGCTTCCTGCGCACCTGAGGTGTCGATACGGGATTTGAGCAGCGCCGCGGTCGCCGGAAAGCGTTCGTCGCCCAGCTGCTTGCGCAACGCGTCGTGGAGTGAAACCGCGTCGCGACTGCCGGAAAGCAGATCGGCAATGCGGCGGTAGTGGGTGTTTTCGAAGCGGTAGAGTGATTCAGCCTCGCCGTTGGTCTTTTGCACCAGGCGCACCAGTGCGCGCATCTTTTTGCAGTGTTTGCGGATCTGGTGGGTGGCTTCGTCGGTATCCAACTGGAGGCTGGCATCCAGCGCTGCGGCGATCTGCTCTCGGGCGATGCGCTGCATTTCCACATTGGGCAAACTTTCAGGGCGAAAATGGTAGGTCACGAATGATCCCGATGGCTCTGGGGAGTATCCAGTGTAGGCTTGTGTCCTCCCGGCGAGTGCCCACGGGGCGCGCCCCATGTACAATACCGCCCTGAATTTGGCACAGCAGGCGCAAGATGACGGAACGCAAGACGACCCATTTCGGCTACCAGCAGGTGCCGGTCGAAGAGAAGGCCGGGCGGGTGGCGGATGTTTTTCACTCGGTGGCGGCCCGCTACGATGTGATGAACGATTTGATGTCCGGTGGCATCCACCGTCTGTGGAAGCGTTTTACCATCGAGTTGTCGGCGGCGCGCCCGGGGCAGACGATCCTGGATATTGCTGGGGGCACCGGGGATCTGACGGCGCGGTTTTCCCGCATTGTGGGTCCAACCGGTAAGGTGGTGCTGGCGGATATCAATGCGTCGATGCTGAAGGTGGGCCGCGATCGCCTGCTGGATCGCGGTATTGCGGGGAATGTGGAGACGGTTCAGGCGGACGCCCAGTACCTGCCGTTTCCGGACAATACGTTTGACTGCATTACTATCGCGTTTGGTTTGCGCAATGTGACGGATAAGGATTTGGCGCTGCGTTCGATGCTGCGGGTGTTGAAGCCCGGGGGTCGGTTGCTGGTGCTGGAGTTTTCCAAGCCGCAGTCGAAGCTGCTGGAGAAGGTTTACGATCAGTACTCGTTCCGCCTGCTGCCGTTTATGGGCAAACTGGTGGCGGATGATGCAGACAGCTATCGCTATCTGGCCGAGAGTATCCGTATGCATCCGGATCAGGATACGTTGAAAGGCATGATGAGCGATGCCGGGTTTGTGGACTGCGAGTTCCACAATATGACCGGCGGTATCGTTGCCTTGCACAAAGGCATCAAGCCCTAATTTCTGGGGTTAGGTTCTTGTCCTGTGGCGGCGCCGCTACCGGGGTCTGTTTGCGGGACACGCCGTGAACCCATCCATGGGGGCTCGGCTGCGGCCATCCAGGCCGCAGACGGTCCCGCAAACAGACCCCGGCATCGGCGCCTTCTCATCGGCGTTTTGAGCTTCGAGCAAAACCAATAGAAGAATGAGTGATCCCACCTTCCGCGCCGGCTTCGACGCCACCCTGGAAACCGCCATCAACACCGCCCTGCGTTACGACCCGGGCAGCCGCGCGCGCCTGAGCAAATTGGCGGGCAAGGTGCTGGGGGTGAATCTCACGGCGCCTGCCATAAATCTGTTTCTGGTGATCGACGACGAGGATGATGAAGGTGGCTATGTCGAGGTGCACAGCCGCTGGAGTGGTGAGGTGACCACGGAGCTGTCCGGCTCGGCACTGGCGTTCCTGCAATTGCTGAGAAACCGCGATGCGACGCCGGCCAGGCTGGGGGTAACGGTTCGCGGTTCCAGTGCGCTGCTGGCGGAGCTGCAATCCATCCTGCGGGATCTGGATATCGACTGGGAGGAGCCGCTGGCGAAGCTGATCGGCGATGCGCCGGCGCACCAGTTGGGCACCGGTTTTCGCCTGGCGGCGAGCTGGCTGAAAGACGCGCTGGGTTCTGCACCCAAGGCGGGCGCCGAGGCTGTGAGTGAGGAGTGGCGGATGACGCCGCCGCAGGCGCAGTTTGAGGCGTTTGCGGAGGATGTAGCCGGGTTTGCTCAGGGAGTGGACCGGTTGGAGGCGCGCATTGAGATTTTGCGCCGCCGGCTCGACGGCGAGGAGAAGTAGCAAGGTGCCGATCGCGAGAAGTCTGACCATTGCGCGGGTGTTCCTGCGCTATCGCCTTAACGAGCTGGTTCCCGCAGAGCACCAGCCGCTGTGGCTGCGGGCGCTGTGGGCGCCGGCGAAGCTGCTGCCGCAGGGCAGCAAAGTGAAGAACATGGGCCGCGGTGAGAGGCTGCGGCGGGCGCTGGAGGATCTGGGGCCGATTTATGTGAAGTTCGGCCAGTTGCTGTCCACCCGCCCGGATCTGCTGCCGGTGGATATGGTGCGGGAGCTGAATCAGCTACAGGACAATGTACCGCCGTATCCCGCGGAGCAGTGCATTGCGCGCATAGAAGCGGCGCTGGGTGCAACCGTGGATGAGCTGTTTGCCGAGTTCGAGCGCGAGCCTCTGGCGTCGGCATCTGTGGCGCAGGTGCACGCGGCGCGGCTGAAAGGTCGGAACGGTGAGCCGGGCCAGGCGGTGGTGGTTAAAGTGCTGCGCCCCGGCATCCATAAAGTGATCCAGCAGGACCTGGAGCTGCTGCACCATATCGCCCGCTGGATCGAGCGCTATCTGCCGGACGGTCGCCGTTTGCGTCCGGTGGAGGTGGTGGAGGATTACCGCCACACTATTGAGGGCGAGTTGGATCTGGTGCGCGAGGCGTCCAATGGCTCCGAGCTGAAGCGCAATTTTGCCAACTCCCCGCTGTTGTATATTCCCGAGGTGCACTGGGACTACACCCGCGAGAATGTGCTGGTGCTGGAGCGAATCCACGGTATTCCGGTGACGGATCTGGCACAGCTGCGCGCGCAGAACACCAATATGGAACTGCTGGCCGAGCGCGGCGTGGAGATCTTTTTCAAGCAGGTGTTCGAGCACAATTTCTTCCACGCGGACATGCACCCGGGAAACATCTTTGTATCCCGCGAGCACCCCGACCGCCCCCAATACATCGCCATCGACACCGCCATCGTTGGCAGCCTGACCCGCGAGGATCAGTACTATCTGGCGCGCAATTTGCTGGCCATGTTCCGGCGCGACTACCGCATGGTGGCGGAGCTGCACGTGCAGAGCGGCTGGGTGCGCCGGGACACGCCGGTAAATGCCTTCGAGGCGGCGATCCGCTCCGTGTGCGAACCCATCTTTGAGAAACCGCTGGGGGAAATTTCCTTCGCACGGGTTCTGATCAGCCTGTTCCAGACCGCCAGAAGGTTCGATATGGAGGTGCAGCCGCAGCTGGTGCTGTTGCAGAAAACCCTGTTGAATATTGAGGGATTGGGGCGCCAGCTTTATCCACAACTGGATCTGTGGAAGACTGCCCATCCATTTTTGGAACGGTGGATGCGCGAGCGTATCCACCCAAAAACCATCGTCGGCGAAATTCGACGATACGGACCAGAATGGCTGGAAAAATTCCCTCAACTGCCGCAACTTGCGTTTTCCGCCCTGGAGCAGGGGCGCGAGCTGGGCCCGCGGCTGCAGCAGTTGAGTGAACAGCTGGCGGGCAGTCGCCGGCGCGGACGCGCGCGCTACGCGCGTATGGTGGTTGGAGGCCTGTTAGCGGCGGGTGCCGCGTTGCTGGCCTCCCCCGGCCTGTTGGCGCAGGTGCCGGCGATGAGCTGGGCGCTGGGGGCGGCGGCACTGGGGCTGTTGCTGTGGCCCTGAGTTGAATATCGGGTCGCGTTACCCTGTAGGAGCCTGCTTGCAGGCGAACCAAAGCTTTATCGCAAGCAGCCGTCCATGGGGCAGAGTCCGGCCCGGCCATCCCTGGCCGGTCGCCCGTCAGAGCATTGCTCGCTGCTCTCACCCGGGCCCGGCAAGCAGGCTCTGCAGTGAAGACCAGAACCAGCAATGCTCTGGGTGCCCAACAGGCTCGTCAGCCTACAATAACGAATGCAGTAAGGACGCAAACCGTGAACGAAACCGATTTTACTGAGGCGGTCAGTTGGACCAGCGAAGGGCTGGTGCCCGCCATAGCCCAGGATGTCAAAACCGGACGGGTGTTGATGATGGCGTGGATGAACCGGGAGTCGCTGCGCCTGACGGTGGAAGAAGGGCGCGCGGTCTACTGGTCGCGCTCCCGCGGCAAGCTGTGGCGCAAGGGCGAATCTTCCGGGCATGTGCAGCAGGTGCGGGAGATCCGCCTCGATTGCGACGGCGACACCATCGTACTGCTGGTGGAACAGCTGGGGGGTATCGCTTGTCATACCGGGCGCACCAGTTGTTTTTACCAGGTGCTGGAGAACGGCCAGTGGCAGATCCGCCAGCCGGTGATCGTCGACCCGCAGACCATCTACGCACAGACAACGCAGGTAGAAAAAAAGTCGCCATGAGCAATATGCTGATACAACTGGACCGGGTGTTGCGGCTGCGCATGCAACAAGGGGATGCGGAGTCATCCTACGTGGCGAGCCTGCACCGCAAGGGGCTGAACAAGATTCTGGAAAAGGTGGGCGAGGAAGCCACCGAACTCGTGATTGCCGCAAAGGATGCCGAGGGCAAAGGCAAAGACAGCGAGCAGTACCGGGCGCTGATCGGCGAGACCGCCGACCTCTGGTTTCATTCCCTGGTGATGCTTGCGCATCTGGGCGGCGATTCCCGCGAGGTGCTCGACGAGCTGGGCCGTCGTTTTGGCCTGTCGGGGCTGGAAGAAAAAGCGTCGCGAGCGCAGGATTGAGCGGTTGAGGCGAACCCCGTCGCGAATCGAACTCGCGAACCACATTTCGAGAACAACTTTCAGGAGCATTTCACATGGGCATTAGCTGGCAACAATTACTGATCCTGCTGGTCATCGTACTGCTGATTTTTGGCACCAAGCGTCTGCGCAATCTCGGCGGCGATCTGGGCGGTGCCATCAAGGGCTTCAAGAAAGCCATGAAAGAAGACGGCAAAAAAGACGATGAGGAAGAAGATAAAGACCCGGAATTGCTGGGCAAGGACGACAGCGTGAAGTCCCAGCAGAAAACCGGCAGCGAAGAAAAGCAGTCCCAGGACAAGTAAACGTCCGCACTGAGCGAGCATGAGCGCGTGTTTGATATCGGATTTTTTGAACTGCTGCTGGTCGGCGTCGTAGGTCTTGTGGTCATAGGTCCCGAGCGTTTGCCCGACGCCGTGCGCACCACGGTGCGCTGGTGGACCCAGATCAAACAGACCCTCGGCAGTGCCCGTGAAGAGCTGGAGCGCGAGGTCGGCGCCGACGATATTCGCCGCGAGCTGCACAACGAGCGCGTACTGCGCGAGTTGCGCGAGAGCAAGGCGGAAATGGAGCGTACGTTCAAAGATGCCGAGCGCAAGTTTGCGCAGGATCTGAAAGACGTAGAGCGCCAGGCGGAAGAACTCAAGCAGGGTGTACAGCCGGTGCCCTCCTCCGAGCCGGACCCGCAGGCGGATCAGCTGCGGGTTGCGCAGGACTACCTGCCGGAGCAGGAAGCCGGTACCAAGCGCGCCGATGATTATCTGCCGGAGGACGACGAAAACGACGAGGATCTGGAAGACCCGGAATATCCCGAGCACCTGCACGATCACGGCGACCCGGAGTTCAACCCGCACCATCCCGATCACTTCAAGCATGAGGAAGGCGATGCGTGGGCAGACGTGGACAGCGTCGACCCCGGTGATTCAGCCCGCAGTGCGCCCGCTGAAACCTCGTCCAAAAACAACTCGGCACCGGCGGAAGACAAGCGCCAATGAGCAACGCTTCACAAGTGGCTATCCATTTATCTCGGGTGATCATTCATGTCTGACAGGGAACAACCGTTTATCGAGCACCTGATCGAGCTGCGGGACCGTCTGCTGAAAACCCTGCTGGTGGTGGTGGCGATTTTTGCCTGCATGGCGCCTTTCGCCAACGAGATATACGATTTCGTCGCCGATCCGCTGCAGGCGCGCCTGACGGAGGGCGCGGGCATGATCGCCACCGAGGTCACCTCGCCCTTCCTTACGCCATTTAAGACTACCTTCGTGCTGGCGTTCTTTATCGCTATTCCAGTTGTGCTTTACCAATTCTGGGCATTTATCGCCCCGGGGTTGTACAAGCACGAAAAGCGCCTGATCGCGCCGTTGCTTGTCTCCAGTATTGTGCTGTTTTATGCGGGTATGGCCTTTGCCTACTACGTGGTTTTCCCACTGATTTTTGACTTTTTTATCAGTTCCGCAGATGCGGATATCAAGGTGATGCCGGATATTCGCATGTATCTCGACCTGGCGCTGAAGCTGTTTTTTGCCTTCGGCTTCGCGTTTGAGATTCCCATCGCCACCATCGTGCTGATCTGGAGTGGCGCGGTTACCGCAGAGGGGCTGGCGAAGAAACGCCCCTATATCATCGTCGCCTGCTTCGCCATTGGTATGTTGCTGACCCCGCCGGACGTGATTTCCCAGACGTTACTGGCGGTGCCCATGTGGCTGCTGTTCGAAATCGGCGTGTTCTTCGGGCGCTGGATCAAACGCGGCCAACGGGAAGAAGAAGTGGAATCACCCTGACGGGCAGATCTGAAACTGCGCCCGGCGTGCTGCAGGAGGACACCGGGAGCCCGTCATGTTTGGCCGTGCGCCTATCAAGCGGAAGATGTACTCAGGCGGAAGATGCTCAGGCGGTGGCGACCGCGGTGCAGATCAGCAGAATTACCGCGCCGGTCAAAGTGACCAGCTCACGGTCCTGCCTCCGATGTGCCAATATGTTTACCAGTGCCAGTGGTGGCAGAAGAATGGCGACGATGCCGCTCAAGGCAGACTCGGCAAAGGACAGTCGCAGCACATAAATCCACAGTACGGCACCCAGCACCAGCGCAAATACCAGCGATACAGCGGCAACAGGTGGCATGGAAGACTCCCTGAAAAATATCCTTCTGAAGGACACCCTTAACACAAAGCTAGCTCTTTTCCCCGGGTTTGGCCGTCCCTGGCGCGCGGCTTTACTTCTGCTCTGCACATTTCTCGGTGGCTGCGAAACGGTGTACTTCTATTCCCAGGCCGCCTCCGGCCAACTGAAAATCCTCGCCGGGCGCGAGCCCATTGACCGTCTGGTGGCGGACGAGCACACCGATGCAAAACTCCGCCGCCAATTGCATTGGGTGCAGGCCATCCGCGCCTATGCGGGCGCCGAGTTGCACCTGCCGGTGGGCCGTGCCTACAGTGAATTCACCCAGCTCGAAGGCGAGTACGCACTGTGGAACCTGATTGCGGCGCCGGAGTTCTCGCTGTCGCCGAAGCGCTGGTGCTACCCCATCGCCGGCTGCGCCAGCTATCGCGGCTATTTCGACAAGGCGGATGCGGAAGTCCACGCCGGGCGCTTGCGCGCCGAGGGTTACGACGTGTATCTGGGACCAGTCCCCGCCTACAGTACGCTGGGTTGGTTTGACGACCCGGTACTGTCAAGCTTCGTGAACTGGCAGCCGGATCGTCTCGCCAGCCTGCTGTTTCACGAGCTGGCGCACCGGCGGGTATATATTTCCGGGGATACCCAGTTCAACGAGAGCTTTGCCACCGCGGTATCGCGCATTGCACTGCCGGACTGGCGTCGCCGCCAGGGGATTCCCGCACCCAAGGTGGAAAGTGTCGCCCAGGCGCAGCGCGTGAACAGCCTGATGGTGAGCGCGCGCAAACAGCTGCAGCAAATCTACGGCTCGCCGCTGAGCGATGCGGAAAAGCGTGAGAAGAAAGCGCGCACCCTGCAGCAGTTGCGCCACTGCTACCGCGAGGTGTCGAAAGGTTGGGAGCAGGACGAGCAGTTCACCAAACTGGTGGAGAAAACCAACAACGCCACCCTGGCGCTGGTGAGCGAGTACCAGTCGCAGGTGCCCGCCTTTGCCCAGCTGTACCGGGACAGCGGCAGCGATTGGGAAGCGTTTTACACCGCGGTGGAGCAGTTGGGTGCGCTGCCGAAAGATCGGCGCAAGGCGCGGCTGGACGCGCTGGGCAAACGCGCGCAAAGCGCGGGCGCCGGTCAGACCTCCAGCAAAAACGTTACCGGGCCATCGTTGCAGAGCGACACCTGCATGTCCGCCGCAAACTGACCGCCGGCAACCGGCAATTCCGCCGGCATCGCCGCACGCGCCCGCAGCAGGAAATGGTCATACAGTGCTTCCGCCTGTTGCGGGCTGGCGCCGCGGCTGAAACTCGGGCGCAGACCTTTGGCGGTATCCGCCACCAGGGTGAACTGACTGACGACCAGCAGCCCGCCGCCAGCCTGCTGCACATTCAGGTTCATCTTGCCCTGTTCATCGCTGAATATGCGGTAGTTCAGTACCTTGTGCAGCAGTTTGTCGGCACTCTCCGGGCTATCGTCCGCCTCCACACCGAGCAGTAGCAGGATGCCGTGGTCGATGGCCCCGACGGATTCACTGCCCACTTCCACTTTCGCGTGTTTTACCCGCTGAATCAGGCCTTTCATCGTAATCCTCTTCTAAACTGCTTGGCGCAACTGGCACCCCGCTGGCGAATCGCCTAGTGTACCGGTTCGGTCCCAGACCATCGACTCAGAAGATCCCGGAAGCCACCCATGAATAAATTCGGACTTGCCCTGCTCACCGCCGCTATTGCCGCCGCAGCCGCCATCGCGGTCGCCAGCGGTGGAAAATCCTCCTCCCACTATCCGCACACCAAAACAGTGGCCCAGCAGGACGATTACTTCGGCACCAAAGTCAGTGACCCCTACCGCTGGCTGGAAGATCAGGACTCCAAGGCGGTGAAGGACTGGGTAACCGCACAGAATGACTTTTCCCTGCCCGCCCTCAAGGCGCTGCCGGGCTGGCAGAAAGTTAATGACCGCCTCACCGAACTGTGGCAGTACGAGCAGTACGGCGTACCGTACAAAAAAGCCGGCCAGGTATTCTATGAATACAACGACGGCAGCTGGGACCAGAGCGTGTTCTACAGCACCAGAGACATTCACGAGGACGGCGGCGTTGTGCTGGACCCGCGCACGCTGAGCAAGGACGGCACCATCGCCGCGAAGAACTACTCCGTCAGCCCCAAAGGCCGCTACCTCGCCTACGGTACGTCCGACGGGGGCACCGACTGGACCGACTACCGGGTGCGCGACTTGAAGACCCGCCGCCTGTTGCCGGATCACCTCACCGGGATCAAGTTCAGCGGCGCCAGCTGGGCCAAGGACGAATCGGGTTTTTACTACAGCCGTTATCCGTACAACAAAGACGGCAGCGCCGACGACAGCAAGCAGGTGGCGGTGTATTTCCACAAGGTCGGCGAGCCCCAGAGTAAAGACCGGCTGGTATACGAAATCACTGACCACCCCACCCGCAATCCGGAAGCCCAGGTCAGCGACGACGGCAACTACCTGATCTTCGGCATCTTCGACGGCTACGACAGCAACGGCGTGTACTACAAAGACCTGCGCGATGAAAAAGCGCCGGTGGTGAAATTGCTGAACGACTGGGATGCGCTCTACAGCTACCTCGGCAACGATGGAAAAACGTTTTACTTTGAAACCAATGCCGGAGCCACCAACGGCAAGATCGTCGCTATCGACCTGGAAAAACCGGAAAAATCCAACTGGAAAACCCTGGTACCGGAGCAGAAGAATGCGCTGCAGAGCGCCAGCCTGATCGGCGGCCGCTTTGTACTGCACTACCTGGAAGATGCGAAATCCAAGGTGGTGGTGACCGATCTCAGCGGCAAGCAGCAGTACGAATTGAAACTGCCGGGCATGGGCACGGTGCAGGGTTTCTACGGCGAGCCGGACGACAGCGAAACCTACTACGCCTTCAGCAATTTCCTCGCGCCTCCCAGCATTTACAAGCTGGATGTGGCCAGCGGAAAAAGTGAAAAAGTAAAACAGCCGAAGTACCCGGCGGACTTTTCCGACTACGCCGTGAGCCAGCACTTCTTCACCAGCAAGGACGGCACCCGTGTACCGCTGTTCCTGGTGCACAAAAAAAGCCTGAAAAAAGACGCGAAAAATCCCACCCTGCTGTACGGCTACGGCGGCTTCAATGCCGCACAACTGCCGCAGTTCTACACCCGCTTTGCCGGCTGGCTGGATATGGGCGGCACCTTCGCCATGGTGAACCTGCGCGGCGGCAGCGAGTACGGTGGCGACTGGCACAAGGCCGGTACCAAGCTGCAGAAGCAGAATGTATTCGATGATTTTATCGGCGCGGCCCAATGGCTGATCGACGAAAAAATCACATCACCGCAGAAACTCGGCATCATGGGCCGTTCCAACGGTGGTTTGCTGGTTGGTGCTACTGAAGTGCAGCGCCCGGAACTGTTCAAGGTAGCGCTGCCTATCGTCGGCGTGCTCGACATGCTGCGCTACCACACGGCATCCGCCAACGCGCGCCAGTGGTCGAGCGATTACGGACTCTCTGAAAACAAGGACGAGTTCGCCGCGCTTTACGCGTATTCACCGGTTCACAACACCACAAAGGGCACCTGTTATCCGGCGACCCTGATTACCACAGCCGATCGCGACGATAGAGTGGTCCCGTGGCACAGCTACAAGTTTGCCGCGGCATTGCAGCGCGACCAGAGCTGCGACAATCCCGTTTATCTGGCGGTAGAAACCCGCGCAGGCCACGGCGCCGGCAAACCGGTGTGGATGCAGGTGGAGGATTTCACCAATCAGTACGCATTTCTGGCCCATGAACTCGGCCTGGAAATCCAGTAATCCACAGCCGCCGTGCTGAACGCCAGCTGGGCTATCGCAACGAGATCAGCCTGGAAGAAACACTGCGCGAGCCGCGAGGCTGACTGGTGTCCCAAGGGCCGTTATCGCTGGCGCCGGTAACGGCAGAGGGAAAATAACGCGGAGAATGGTATGAATCGCAGCAATATCATTTTTGTACTGGTCATGACCCTGCTGGTACTGCAGTTGATCCAGCACTATTTCTTTTCCGGCGGCGGACACTAATCGCCAAACCCCGGTAGGAATACGCGATAACCCTGTGATCTGAGCCTAGTCGGCGTCCGGTCGATTGCCGTATCCTTGTGCCAGTTTTTACCAGTAATTGCAGACAGGGGAGAATTATCCGTGGATGGACTTAAAGCGCAGTTGGAAGAGCTCTGGCCTCTGGTGATGGGGGTCGGTCTCAATGTGCTGTGGGCGCTGCTGGCACTGCTGGTGACCTGGATCGCGGCAAAGATTGTGGCCCGCGGCGTCAACCGCCTGAGTGAGCGCGGCATCGACGAAACCCTGATCCCGGTGCTGGAAACCCTCGCGGTATGGGGCACCTATGTGGTGGGTGGTCTGGTGGTGCTGGACATCTTCGGGGCCAACACCACTTCGCTGGTGGCCCTGCTGGGTGCCGCCGGCCTCGCGGTCGGTCTCGCCCTCAAGGATACCCTCGCCTGTATCGCCGCGGGTTTTGTACTGCTGGGCCTGCGGCCCTTCCGCGTGGGTGAGACCATCCAGTTCGGCAGCATTATCGGCACCGTGCGCAAGATCGGCCTGTTTACCACCGAGTTGGATACCCCGGATGGCCTGCGTATTTCCGCCCCCAACGACAAGGTGTGGGGCGAGACCCTGACCAACTTTACCCGCAACTCAAGCCGCCGCATCGAGATCATCGCCAGCATTGCCTACGGTGACGATATCGAGACCGGTATGAACGTGTTGCGCACACTGGTGGCTAATGACTCGCGTATCCTCGCCGACCCCGAGCCCACCTACGCGGTGCGCGCACTGGCCGACAGCTCGGTGAATCTGCACCTGCGCGCCTGGGCCAAGACTGACGAATACTGGGACGTATACTGGGACTTGATGAAAAAGCTCAAGCCCGCACTGGAAGCGGAAGGTCTTACCATTCCCTTCCCCCAGCGCGAACTGCATATCGTAGACACCGCGCAGAAAAAACTGGTGAAGGATGCCCAGGGCGAAGTGAGCGGTTGATCCCGCGAGCAGACACACAGAATATCCATAAGATTTTCCTGATTTCATTCCTGAACAGAGAGGCAGAAAGTATGCGCAAGGCGCTCCTGAGTCTGGTGATTGCATCCGTTGTGGCGGGTTGTCAGCAGGCGGAAGAACCCAAAAAAGAAGCCCAGCTGGAATCCGGCGCGGTAACCGCGGAACAGCAGGCCACCGATGCGGCGCCGGCTGCGCAGAGCGAACAGGACGCGGAGACCAAACGTCTTGGCGAATGGTTCGATGCGAAATACGAGGAGGAGCTGCAATTCAGCCCGATTCAGCTCAGCTACCTGGGGCGCAAAGAGCAGTACGACAAGATCGACGACATGAGCAAAGCCGCCGACGAGCGCGAGCTAGCATGGAAAAAAGCTACTGTCGAGGAAATGAAGCAGAAGTTCGACTACAACAAGCTCACGGATGCCGGCAAGGAGTCCTACGATCTGTGGATCTACCAGTACGAACAGGATGCTGCCGACAAGCCCTACTGGGACCACAGCTATTTCGCCAGTGAACTGGGCGGCCCCGAAGCCCAGTTCCCCACCTTCCTGATCAACCAGCACAAGGTGGATACCGAGCAGGATATGCGCGATTACATCGCCCGTATCGGCGGTATCAGCACCGCCCTCGGCCAGCTGCTGGAGCGTGCGCAGGGTTCGGCCAAAAAGGGCATTCGTCCGCCCCGTTTCGCCTACGACACCGCGATTGAGCGCGCGCAGAAGGTCACCACCGGCCAGCCGTTTGGCGAGGGTGACGATGCGCCGCTGATGGCGGATGCAAAGAAAAAAATTGCGGCTCTGAAGGACGCGGGCAAGATCGACGACGCCACCGCCAAGGATCTGCAGGCGCAGGTGGAAAAAGCCCTGATCGGTGAGCTCAAGCCGTCCTACGACGCGTATATTGCCTGGTTGCAGGAAGATCGCACCAATGCGGACGAAGCACCAAAAGGCGTTTCCAACCTGCCGGATGGCGATGCGTTCTACAGCAACCGTCTGTCCAACTACACCAACCTGCCGCTGACCGCCGAACAGGTACACCAGATCGGCCTCGACGAAGTGGCGCGTATCCGCAAGGAGATGGAAGCCATCAAGGACAAGGTAGGCTTCGACGGCAGTCTCACGGAGTTCTTCGCCTTCATCCGCACCGATGACCAGTTCTACTACCCCAACACCGATGAGGGCCGGGAAAAGTATCTGGAAGAAACCCGTGGCTACCTCGCCGATGTAAAGAGCAAACTGCCGGAGTATTTTGGCCTGCTGCCGAAAGCGGACCTCGTGGTAAAACGCGTGGAGGCCTTCCGCGAAGTGCCCGGTGGCGCCCAGCACTATGTGCCCGGCACTCCCGACGGCAAGCGTCCGGGTACCTACTATGTGCACATGTCCGACATGAGCGCGCTGTCCACCACCGATATGGAAACCGTGACCTATCACGAAGGCAATCCCGGTCACCATATGCAGATCTCCATCGCCCAGGAGCTCGAAGGTATTCCGCAATTCCGCACCCAGGCGCACTTTACTCCGTACGTAGAGGGCTGGGCGCTGTATTCCGAGAAGCTGTCCAAGGAAATGGGTCAGTTCAAGGACCCCTACCGCGACTTCGGCCGCCTGACCGCGGAAATGTGGCGCGCCATCCGCCTGGTGGTGGATACCGGCATGCACGCCAAGGGCTGGACCCAGGAGCAGGCGGTGGAGTACTTCCTGGAAAATTCCGCCATTCCCGAGGGCGCCGTGCGTTCCGAGGTGCGCCGCTACCTGACCGTGCCCGGCCAGGCTACCGCGTACAAGATTGGTATGTTGAAAATCGAGGAGCTGCGCGGCAAGGCGGAAGAGCAACTGGGTGACCAGTTCGACATCCGCGCTTTCCACGACACGGTACTCGGCGGCGGCGCACTGCCATTGCCGCTGTTGGAGAAGCGTGTAAACAATTGGATTGCCAGCGTAAAACAGTCCTGATCTCAGGCGTTGCACCAATAAAAAAGCGGGCTCAGTGCAGCCCGCTTTTTTTGTGCCTGCTCCGTTTCGAAATAGGAACGCGGATCAGAACGCGCGGCGACGGTAGCGGCGATAATCCGGATACCAGAAATTCTTCTCGATATTTTTTTCCAGTTTCTCTTCGGTGATACCCGGCGCCACGCCATCGGTCTGGGCCTGTTTGCCCACCGCCATGGCGATGGCCTTGCCCACTTCGCGAATCTGCGACAGCGGCGGCAGCAGCGCGCCGCTGCCCTCTTTTACCACCGGTGCGTTTTCCGCCAGTGCGTTGGATGCCGCCATCAGCATGTTTTCCGTTACCCGGTTGGCGCCGGCAGCGATGACGCCAAGACCGATACCGGGGAAAATGTACACGTTATTGCACTGCGCAATCGCGTACTTTTCACCGTCGAGTTCCACCGGATTGAACGGACTGCCGGTTGCCACCATGGCTTCGCCCCTGGTCCACTCCAGCACTTCGTGTGGCATGGCCTCGGCGCGGGAGGTGGGGTTGGACAGCGGCATCACCAGTGGGCGCTTGCAACCCTTGTGCAGGGCTTCGATGACCGGCTGGGTGAACAGGCCGCCCTGGCCGGACACACCGATGAGGATAGAGGGCTTCACCTGTTCGATCAGCGCCTGCAGGTTCCATTCGGGTGCCTGTGGATATTTCTCCGGACTCTGCGCCAGTTTTTGCTGGAAATCGTGCAGGCCCTTCATGTTGTCCATCACCAGGCCGTAGCGGTCGAACATGAAAATGCGCTCGCGTGCCTTTTCTTCCGACAGGCCGTCATTGACCATCGCTGCCACAACCTGCTCGGCGATGCCGCAGCCAGCGGAACCGGCACCGACGACCAGTACCCTCTGCTTCGACAGTTTTTCATCCTTGGCCTTGCAGGCGGCAAGCATAGTGCCGAGAGCCACCGCAGCGGTGCCCTGAATGTCGTCGTTGAAGCAGCACACCTTGTCGCGGTAGCGATTCAGCAATGGCATGGCGTTGGTCTGAGCGAAGTCCTCGAACTGGATCAGTACCTTGGGCCAGCGGCGCTTCACCGCGGCAATGAACTCCTCTAGGAATTCGTCGTACTCCTCCTGGGAAATGCGCTCGTTGCGCCAGCCCATGTACATGGGATCGTTCAGCAGGGTGCGGTTATTGGTGCCGACATCCAGCATCACCGGCAGCGTATAAGCGGGGCTGATGCCGCCGCACGCGGTGTACAGAGACAGTTTGCCGATGGGGATACCCATACCACCGATACCCTGATCGCCGAGGCCGAGGATGCGCTCGCCGTCGGTGACCACGATTACCTTCACATTTTCCTTGGTGGCGCTGCGCAGAATGTCGTCCATATGTTTGCGGTCCGGGTAGGACACAAACAGGCCGCGGTGGTTGCGGTAGATATTGGAAAATTCTTCACAAGCCGCACCCACGGTCGGGGTGTAGATGATCGGCAGCATCTCTTCGATGTGCTGCTCGATCAGGCGAAAGAACAGGGTCTCGTTGTCGTCCTGTATCGCGCGCAGGTAGATATGGCGCTCCAGGTCCGTGCGGCACTGCTCGTACTGGTGATAGGCGCGGCGCACCTGCTCATTGATGTTCTCCACATTGTTCGGCAACAGGCCGATCAGGTTGAACTCAATGCGCTCCTGCAGGGTGAATGCGCTGCCCTTGTTGAGCAGGGGGATTTCCAACAGGGAGGGGCCGGCGTGAGGGATATAGAGGGGGCGTTTATCTTTCTGACTCATAAAACTATTTCAGTCGGTAAATTACCGCGCGTTGGGTGCGGGCGCTAAAAAAATCAGCGTAGCGGATTTGGCCGCAGATTTTACGCGCACTTGACCAGATATGCCGCAGCAGATTGCAAATGCAAACATTTGTCCGGGCTTTCCGCCATTTATGGCAGATGATCACTGGATGATGGCGCCGCCGGCTGATTAAATCTGCGCTTGCGTTTTCAACGAGAGCCAGTGAGAAAAAGACCGATGTTCACTTACCAGGTAGAACCCCGTTTCAGCGAAACCGACGCCCTCGGGCACATCAACAACACTGTGCTGCCGGTGTGGTTCGAACAGGGCCGCATGCCGATTTTCCAGCTGTTCAATCCGGACTTGTCGCTGGTCAAGTGGAACCTGATCCTGAAAAAAATGGAGGTGGATTTTGTCGCCCAGATCTACCTGTTCGCACCGGTGGAAGTGAGAACCAGCCTGAGTGCGGTGGGCAACACCTCGATGACCATCCATCAGGAAGTGTGGCAGAAGGGCCAACTAGTGGCTCAGGGGGACTGCGTGATGGTGCACTTCGATTACGACAAGCAGAGTAAGGCGCCGATCCCCGATGCGGTGCGGGAAAAACTACTGCGGCACCTCGCCTGATCCAGAAGTCGGGGTCAGACGCTGACCACCTGATTGCGGCCGGCACTCTTGGCGCGGTACATGCGTGAGTCCGCTTCCGCCAGCAACTGGTTCTGGCCGTCGGTTCCGGCGTTGCCCTCAGCCACGCCGAAGCTGATGGAGATCTTTACGTCCTCCGCATAGGTCTCGCTCAGCGCTTCCACCTTTTGGCGCAACTTCTCCGCCAGGATACCGCCGCCATCCACGTCGGTATTCGGCAGGAGGATCAGGAATTCCTCCCCGCCCCAGCGCGCCACCACATCGTCCGCGCGGGTGCTTTCGCGCAAGGTCTGCGCCACATCCCGCAGTACGCGGTCGCCGAAGCTGTGGCCAAAGGTATCGTTGATGGCCTTGAAACTGTCCAGATCGCCGATCAACACCGTGTAGCGCCCCGCCAGTTCGCGGTTGCGCCGCTCCAGTTCATTGATAGCGCGGTAGGCTTCACGCCGGTTGGCGAGGCCGGTGAGCGCGTCGGTGCAGGCGTGGTTCTCCAGCTCCGCGGTGAGCTTATGCAGCATCTGCTGGGTTTGGTGGCGGCTGCTGTCGAGGATCGCGGTGAGCGCGGTCAGCGCGCCGAAAATGGCAATAAAGCGCACGCGGTGGCCGGTGTCGTACTGGGCCAGCAGGCCGGGAAAATCCGGGTAGAACAGGATCAGCGCGGTGGCACCGCCGACAATGCCAAGCGTCACCGTGCCCCACTTGTAGCCATAGAGGTTGATGAACCCGGGCACCAGCATCACCGCCCACATCAATCCGGTGTTGTTCACGCCGCCAGACAGCAGCAGGTAAAAATAGAGCACCAGCAGCAGCGCGCCCACCAGCACCGGTGTCTTGCGGCTGGGGCCGGCGATATTGACGCCGATGTAGGCTCCCAGAATCACCGCGGTCACCGCCGACAGGGTGCCGGCGAGAAACAGGTCCGCGGCCATCAGCGCGATCACACCCATGGCACCGGTAATGGCGAGGGCAAAAATCAACATATAGCCGGAGGCCTGAATGCGGCGGCGCAGGTCCAGGCCCAAAACCTGGGCGATAGGATCCTGGGCGATAGCGTCGAAATCCGGGTGGTCTGAGTTGACGCCGGCGCGCGGATTGAGCGGTGCAGAAGTTTCCATCTTTCCTGGTCTTGTTCGAATTGTCATCGCGGCCTGTTCCATAGGCCGTCATACCCCGGGCTCGCAGACAGACACCCGCGGCCAACGGGCTATAGTAATGGCGAACAGTACTGGCGCGGAGACCGGCATGGGACAGCTGCAACTGATTTGTGACGAAATTCTCATTATTGGGGCCGACGCCCTTGTATGTCCTGCACATAAACACCTGATTCGCGGTCGCGGTCTTTCTGCGCAGATCTATGACCGCGCCGGCGAGACTCTGGTGAGTGAGTGCTCGCAGCTACCGGAGTGTGCGGTGGGCGAGGCCCGTATCACCAGTGCCCCCAATCTTCCGGTGCAATATCTGCTCCACACCGTCACCCCGCAGTGGAGCAGCGGCGATCAGTGGGGCGCGCGTGGGCTGGAGCAATTGCGTCAGTGCTATGAGAGTGTGCTGGAGCTTGCGCGTCAGCGCGGCTTGAAGCGACTGCTGTTTCCGGCACTCGGTGCCGGCACCAACCGCTTTCCCCACGAGTTGGCGGCACACCAGGGGCTTGAAGCTTTGCACCGCGCGCGCAACGATTTTTCCCTGATAACCGTCTGCCTGCACAGCAAGGCGGCACTGGCGGACTGGCATCGGGTAAACACGCGCTTCTACGGCAGATCAACGTCCGCTGAACACGGGTCGTGAAACCGTCGCGGCGCCGGCAACTGCAGCGGGAACACCGGCCGGAAAATATTGCCCGCCGCCTGCGACAGCCGCGGCGTCCGGAGCGGATGTCCGATCTGGTGCTGGGTGCCATCGACGGCTGCATCACCACGTTTGCGATTGTCTCCGGGGCCTTCGGCGCGGGATTTCCTCCTCTAGTGGTGCTGGTGATGGGGGTGGCCAACCTGCTGGCAGACGGTGTCAGTATGGCGGTGAGCAACTACGAGGCGGTCAGTGCCCAGCGACGTTTTGCCGAGCACGCGCGCCGCACCGAAGAGCAGCATATCCGTGTGGTGCCCGAGGGAGAGCGCGAAGAAATCCGGCAAATTTTTGCCAACAAGGGGTTCAGTGGTGAGAACCTGGAGCACATTGTCGATACAGTGACTGCAGACCGGACGCTGTGGATAGATACCATGCTGAGCGAGGAATACGGGCTCAGCCTTGTCGACCCCAACCCACTGGCCTCAGCCTGGTGGACTTTCGTGGCCTTTGTTGTGGTGGGGCTGATTCCTCTACTGCCGTTTTTATATGCTGGGGATAACTTTGCGCAGAAATTTACCATCAGCACGGCGCTTGCCGGACTGGTGTTTTTTTCCATCGGCCTGCTGAAGGGGTGGGTGTTTCAAACTTCCCTGGTGCGCGCGGGGTTCGGCACATTTCTGCTGGGAAGTGGCGCGGCGGGCATTGCTTTTGCCGTTGGAACTATTCTCCAGCAGGCATTCGGGGTCGCGTAGCAATCCGCCGCAGGAAACCTGAACAATCAATTCCCATTCAGATTGTTGCGAACCTCCAGCGCATCGTAGCTTTCAATGCTTTCCTGGCTGTCTGTCCCCGCCGGACGTACACCGCGGCCCATGCGAATTTCGAGGCTGGTTTCGGTACTGACGCGCTTGTTTTGGGCATGACTACCGGTGTGCAGGCTGGCGGAATAGCTTGTGGGCGCCGGGCGGGTGCTGGTGGTGCAGGTCAGCAATCCGCAGTCGCGGGTGGTGACGTAATCCGGGCCGCTGCGGTAGCTGGTACTGGCACCGAATCCGCTCTCCGGCATTCCGTGATCCACTTGGGTGTCCTGGCGTATTACGACAAACCAGTCGAAATCCTCAAGCAGAGTGAGCTCGGCGGCGCGCAGCAGAGCGTAATCTTCCGCCTCGCCACGATTGTTGCCACGGGATTTGTAGCTGACCCGGTAGCGGTCTTCGGCGATCTTGCTCTCCCGGTAGCCATAGCCCGCCCCCTTGGCAGCCCTGTAGCCAGGTGAGTGGGTGGATGAAGACGTGCATCCCGTGCTCAGAATCAGGGCCATCACGGTGGCAAAAATAGCGCTGGCTGATTTGATATTGAAGATTTTCATGGCTGGTCTTCCCTGTTGCTGTGGAAACTGATGTGAAGTCAACGTCGCAGCATGCGCGCGTCACTTACCGGGTTGACGGCCCCACTGTGGATTTATTCCAACCTTTTCCAATTAATTTTTGCTCCTGATCTGGCGCGAGGGTTTCCGCGGCCATGGCGTCCAGTGCACTGTCCAGTAGCGACCCCCCGGTAGCGGTCTGATAGCTGCCCGGCGCCTGCACTACCTCCAGCTGTATCGAGGCGGCCAGCTGCCACAGGCCACCGTCACTGCGACAGGCGATGTTCTCCGAGCCCCGGGTACCATCGCGCAGTTGGAACTGGCGGCAGTAATCTCCCTGCTGATTGCGGAAGGTCAGGCGGGGGGTAATGGTGCGGCCGTCCGCCAGTTCTTGACTGACGCCGCTGGGGGCCCGCTCTAGGCTGGCGGCTACGGTTTGCCACTGATCACCGCCGGCATTGGGCTGCGGCAGCAGCCAGCCGGCGCCGAGGCCGATAGCCAGTGCCACCGCCGCGGCCATGCCCGTGTGGCGCTGCAGCTGCTGCTGGGTCTTTTGCTGGGCGCGCCGCCACAGGGGGAAAGCGACAATCTCGGCGCTTGCCGGTTGCTTCTGTGTCAGCAGATCGGTTACTGCGCCGGGCATTGGGCGCTGATCGATGGAGGAGTAGGTTTCATTCACGGCCTGATCCACTGCCGCCAGTTGCGCCAGTCGATCAGCGAGGGATTCGTCCACTGTCAGCTGTGCGCGGATCTGATCCATTTGTGCCTCCGGCAGCTCTCTGTCCAGAAAGGCGCTCAGTTGTTCGTCAGTGATTGAGGAGCGATTGGCTGGGTTGTGTTGGCTCATCAGGTGGTCCTCGTTGCGGGCGCATTCAGTGTCTCGCACAGGGCGGCGCGGGCGCGCGCCAGCCGGCTCATCACGGTGCCTATGGGTATTTCCAAGGTGGCGGCCACATCTTTGTAGGACAGGCCCTGTAGCGCCACCAATGACAGAATCGAGCGCTGCTCGTCCGGCAGCCGGTTCATGGCGCGGTTTACCCGCTCCAGTTCCATTTCACCGGTTACCGCCCGCTCGCCATCCACCACCTGGCCCTCCGCGAGCTCCGGTTGCTCTGCCGCTTCCATACGGACCTTGCGCGCACGGTACTCGTCGATCCATAGGTTGCGGCACACCCGAAACGCCCATTTGGCCAGCTCCACATCTGCCGGCATCTGGCGACTCAGGATACGCTCCACGGTGTTTTGCAGCAGATCGTCCGCATCTGCCATGGACCCGGTGAGGGAAAACGCAAAGCGCCGGATCGACGGTAGCAGTGACGTCAGCTCGTCTCGCATGGTCATGTTCTCGTTCGACTTCTTGTTCAACTTGCCTGGTTAACGGCCTGGCCCCCGATTTATTCCAAGTTTCTGCGAATTTTTTCTCTGTGCGGGAATTTTACCGGTACTGAGCCGTGTTACCTGGACGCGCCGCGCATTTTCTTCTGCCGCGGGCTAATGCGAGAATATCCCCATGAAAAGACCCCGCAAAAACTCACGGTGCATCGGCACTGCTACCCTCGGACTGCTGCTCGCCCTGCCGCTTGCGGCAATGGCCCAAGTGGTCAGCCTTGATCCGGTGGTGGACTCTGTCGGTCAGATCACCCGAGAGAGCGAGCGGGTCGCCCGCGAGATGGAGCGCCGCGCCGCGCGTGCCGCACGGGAAGCCCAGAGCCGCGCCAAACAACAGACGCAGCAGCTCACTGCTGCGGTAGAACAGGTCGCCAGTACCGGCCTGCAACGGATACCGGTGCTCAACAGCACCGGTGCCGTGGCCCTGGTGGAAGTAGAAGTTGAGCCTGGCCTGTGGGCAGTGGAGCGCCAGTGGCTGGCCATGCTGGACGCCGGCGAGCTCTCCCAGGTACGGACATTGGAGCAAACGCTGGATATCGAAATCCTCGAGCAGACGGATTTCGCCGAGCTGGGGTTGAGCCTACTGCGCTTTCGCGTGCCGGAGACCGTGGACTCACGGGCAGCGCTGTCCAGGTACCTGCCGGCATCGCTGGTGGAGCGCCTGGATCGCAACCATATTTTCCGGCCGCAGGCGAGCGACGAAAGTGCCGGTGGTGGTGAAATGCCTGCGCCGGCCTCCGCGATCTGCGAGGCATCCTTTGCCATCGGCATGGTGGATACAGCGATACAACTGGATCACCCGGCGTTTCGGGACCGCCGCATCGAACAGAAGTCTTTTCTTGACCCCGAATTACCATCACCGGATGCCCATGGCACCGCAGTGGCAGGGGTGCTGATTGGCGCATTGCCGACGCGTACCTCCCGTTTGCCCCACGCCACCCTGTACAACGCCTCGGTGTTCTACCCGCGGGATCAATTCGCCCAGGGCGCGACCATGATGCAGCTGGTGGCCGCGTTGGACTGGTTGCTGGCAAAAGACGTGTCGGTGATCAATATGAGTCTGAGTGGCCCCCACAACCGCGTGCTGCAGGCGGCGCTGATTCAGGTGATGGATAAAGGAAAAGTTGTGGTTGCCGCCGCCGGCAATGGCGGCCCTGCCGCGCCGCCGCTGTACCCCGCGGCCTACCCGGGCGTGATTTCCGCCACCGCGGTGGACGACCGCAAAAATATTTACCGCTGGGCCAATCGCGGCGACTACTTGGATTTTGCCGCACACGGCGTGCGGGTGATGACCGCGCGCAGCGGTGGGGGCTTTGGCCGCGAAAGCGGTACTTCCATTGCCGCGCCTGTGGTTTCGGCGTTTGCCGCCTGTGAGCGGGCGGCCCATCCGGGTGCGGTGATATTGGAAAAGCTGGCCGCAAGGGCCAGCGATCTGGGGGAACCGGGCCGCGACCCGGTGTTTGGCTTCGGCTTGCTCGGGGACTTCTCCGCGGTGCCTTAAAGGCTGGTGTTCAACTAGAAACTGGCACTCAACATCAGCGAGGCCAGCGTCTCTTCGTAATCCGCCCCGGCCACTGGCGAGCTGTGATTACCGCGACTCACCTTGCCGGTCAGAGACAGCGACGGTGTCATCGCCAGTTCCCAGCTGGCCTCCAGGGTGCGGCGAAAATCCCGGCGCTTGTCTGACGGTGCTGGTGGCAGTGCATCGTCCTGGCCCGGCAGTAAGGACGTATCCAGAGGCGTATCCACGGCGGAAAATTCCGATGCATAGTTGCGCCGGTCAAATCGCCACCCCAGTTGCAGGGTGTTATCGAAGTCCACCAGGGTGAACTTGTGCGACAGGCGCGCGCGCAGGCTGCGACCGCGATAGTCCAGGCTGTCGGAAACAGCATCCTCGTTTTCCCAGCTGGCACCGAGGGAGATAAAACTGCGCGCGCCGGCGAAAAAGACAAACATATCACTGTCGACCACATCCGCCAGTGCATCCCGCAGCGGGTTGCCGGAAAAGTCCTTATCCCGCTGGCCGAAAGCGCCGCGCAGATACACCCGCTCGCCGATCAGTCTGCCCGCATATACGCTACCCAGAGTCAGCGTCAGTAACGGCGAGTCGTCCAGGGTGGCATTCGCCCGGTATAGGCTGGCACCCAGAGTGAGCGCACTGAAATCGTAACTGGCATCCAGCGACCAGGTGCCGGTGCGCTGATCGAAGTCTGCAAACGTTTGGTAGTTTTTCCACTGGTGGCGGTATCCGGCCTTGATGGTAAGCGCCTCGTTGAGGTCCACCTTTCCCCGCGCATCGGCGTGTAACAGAAATGCACTGTCTCCGCTGTCCTGTGTACGGTCCAGTTCCTGAATGGACAGATTGCTGTCGTGCTCCATTCCCGCACCGGCCTCGAAGGAAAAATCGGTTTTGGTTTCCGCTGTGGCGAACCCGCAAAAAATTCCGCAGCAGAGGGTTAAGGCGCTGCGGTATATACGTGACTGATTGATGCTGTGGTTATTCATGGTATCGGTTTTCATGGTTTGGCTTCCGTGTAATTTATTACTGCTGCCCGTGCGAAGGTGCCGGGTCAAGCGCGCACCCGGCACCGGTGTTGAATGGATGTTGAATGGGTTTTGAATGGGTTTTGAAAGGGAACTCCGGCCGCTTACAGGCCGCCCAGCAGGGAGGTATCCAGTGTCTGTTCCACGCTGGCTTGCACTGATTCCTGCACTGCTGCGGCAACTTCGCCCCCCACCGCTGCAGCCACCTGCCCGGCAATCTCTGCATCCAGTGCACCTTGTGCAGTGGCGGCAACGGTGGAGGAGAGGCTTGAGGAGACTGCTGCGGATAGTGTTTCATCCACGCTGCCCTTTACCGCGCCGGCATTTGCCACAACCGCGGTGGCTGCCAGTCCACTGGCGAGCGCCTCGGAGGAAGTAGCGCTAACAGTACCCATCGCACTGGCCGCCGTATTCAGAGAGACATTGGCATTCTGCTCGGCACTGTGCTCGGCGGTGTGTTCAGTGCGCTGCCCGGTGTTGGCGACCGCCTGTCCTGTGCCGCTGTTGTGAACCCCGGTTTCGAAACCGGTATTGGCGCTGGCCGACACCTGAACACTGGCGTGCTCCGACACACCGCTGTTGCTGTGCATTTCCGCTGGCGCTGATTCCTGCCCGTGGGCACTGGCCACCAGTAACAGGCTGGCCGCGGAAATCAGCTGGCTTTTCAAAAAGGAGCGGGAAAAGGAAGTGAAAGTTGGCATTTTGTTGTCCTCATGTTTTACGGTGCAATCAGTTGACTTGCACAGGGACAACGGGTGGGAAACGGGTTTATTCCCGAAACTTAAAAGTATTCAGTAAAAACTACCCGGGAGAGCCGGAGGCGGACTTTTATTTGTAGGGCGTGCTGCTGTGGAGCTGGATATTCCCGGATTCACAACAGCGCGGACCCGGGCACACCGACCATGAGAGAACCCTTTCTCAAGGACGGTGCGTTGAAGCAATTCGCACATCGGTGCAAAGGTGGCGTTACCCCCAGTCGCTGATCCGTGGATAACCCATAGCCGACAGGCCTGCAGGATCGGTTCGATTCAGCATTCGTGGTATCAGGCTTTTTTAACAAATTCGGACTTGAGCATCATGTCGCCGGCGCCGTCGACTTTGCAGTCAATATTGTGGTCGCCATCCACCAGCCTCTTGATGGTCGCTTTGGTACCAATTTTAAGCACCATTGACGACCCTTTGACCTTCAGGTCTTTGATCAGGGTGACCTTGTCGCCATCCACCAGCTGGGTGCCATTCGCGTCCTTGACCAGCAGCGCGTCTTCATCGACGACCTCGGCCGACGGGTTCCATTCATGGGCACACTCGGGGCAGATCAGCATGTCCTGATCCTGATACACATAGGCGGACTGGCATTTTGGACAGGCGGGCAAGGTGGAGCTCATAGAAACCTCTTGATCGGAAATTGGAAGTGGCTTAGCTTCTTTTTCGGACATTATAACAACATTGTAATGCGGTTATAACATAAAGCTCGGGAAACGATGACCCATGATTGCGCTGAGAGAAGCTTACAACGCAGGTTTGCTGGGCAGGCAGCACTGGTTGAACAACCTTGTGGCGGGGTTGGTTGTCGGCATCGTCGCGCTGCCACTGGCGATGGCATTTGCCATAGCCTCCGGCGCCAAGCCGGAACAGGGAATTTATACCGCGATCATTGCCGGCTTTATCGTATCGGTGTTTGGCGGCAGCAAGGTGCAGATCGCAGGCCCCACCGGCGCCTTTATCGTGGTTCTCTCCGGTATTACTGCGCAGTACGGCATAGTAGGGCTGCAAATCGCGACGTTTATGGCCGGCCTGATTTTGCTCGCTTTGGGCCTGACGAAAATGGGGGGAATCATCAAATTCATCCCTGCCCCGGTCATCGTCGGGTTTACCGCCGGGATTGGTGTCATTATCTGGGTGGGGCAGTGGCGCGATTTTTTTGGCTTGCCGGAGGCGGGCGGCGAGTATTTCCATGAAAAACTCCTGCACTTGATTTACGCGCTGCCACAGTTTCACCTCCCCACCACACTGCTTGCGTTTGCATCCTTGGGGCTGGTGATTTTTACCCCCCGTATTCCCCGGATGAAACGCGTTCCCGGCCCGCTTGTGGCACTGGTGTTTGCCACTGTCGCACAAAGTGTTTTTCACTTTGACGGCGTCAGGACAATCGGCAGCGCCTTCGGTGGAATTCCCCAGGGTTTGCCAATGTTGCATTTCCCTGTGCCGGAGTGGTCGCAGATCATCGAACTGATCGGCCCCGCCTTCACCATAGCCATGCTGGGGGCGATTGAATCGCTGCTCTCCGCCGTGGTCGCAGACGGCATGGCCGGAACCCACCACGATTCCAATCAGGAGCTTGTGGGCCAGGGTATTGCGAATCTGTTTACACCGCTATTTGGCGGGTTCGCGGCCACCGGCGCAATTGCCAGAACCGCAACCAACATCCGCAACGGCGGCAACAGTCCAATTGCAGGGATCGTCCACTCGATCACATTGGTGGTTATTCTGGTGGCACTGGCGCGCCTGGCGGAAAACATACCGCTCGCCGCATTGGCTGCGATCCTGTTTGTCGTCGCCTGGAATATGAGCGAGGCCAGGCACTTTGTAAAAATGGTCGCGCGTGCACCGAGAGCGGATGTGGCCATTTTGCTCATCACCTTTGCGTTAACCGTTTTTGCGGACCTTGTAATCGCGGTCAACATTGGCGTCATTCTGGCCACATTCCACTTCCTCAGAAGAATGGCGGCGAGTGTTGAAGTTTCACAGGCCACATCGGGGGAGATCAACCGCGAACTCTCCCGCGTGGGGGAAAAGAATATCCCGGATTCGACCCTGGTTTTCACCGTCGAAGGTCCATTCTTTTTTGGCGCGGTGGAGAATTTTGAAAGAGCCCTCGCCAATACGCATACCGATCCCGAATTTCTGATTATCCGTTTGAAGTGGGTGCCATTTATCGATGTAACGGGTCTGCAAACACTTGAAGAAGTCATCCAGGCATTACACAAGCGCGAAGTCACCGTGCTTTTGTCGGGAGCGAACAGCCGTGTCGATGGCAAACTCAGAAAGGCCGGTATTGTCGCGTTAATCGGGGAGGAGCACTATTTCCCGACATTTGATCAGAGCGTCAGGTACATCGCGGAGCTGGGCGGGTAGAGTACGCTGGAGGTGGCAAAAGCCGAGCAGCCCTCGCAATGAGATAACCCACCTGCGAAATTTCAGCGGTCAGGATGTTTCCGGTCCTGAATTTCCTGATTCATAAAATCGACATCGTGCTGTTCGAGATATTTCCGGATCAGTTGCCGGACGACCTGCGATGGCGTCAGGTCTTGCGATGCACAGAGCTGCTCAAAGGCTTTCTTTTTCCTTGGGTCAAGTAATACGGTAAAGCGCGCCGTTTTGGTTTCCATTGCACAATCCTGTATGTTCGATAGCGAACATTGTAATCCGATTATAATGCTGTGTGTAAGCCAAGGGGCTAGCCGGTTCTGACAGTACCATCCAAACAAAAAAACGGGCCCGTTGGGCCCGTTTTTTTGTTTCAGAAGAAATTACTTCTTCGCGCGCTTGCGCATGTTTTCCTGCAGGATTTTCTTGCGCAGGCGGATGTGATTCGGGGTCACTTCCACCAGTTCGTCGTCCTCGATGAACTCCAGCGCCTGCTCCAGGGTGTGGCGGATCGGCGGGGTCAGAGTCAGAGCCTCGTCGGTGCCGGCGGCGCGGATGTTGGTCAGCTGCTTGGCCTTGGTGGGGTTTACCACCAGGTCGTTGCCGCGGGAGTGGATGCCGACGATCTGGCCTTCGTAGATTTCCTCACCGTGGCCCAGGAACAGGCGGCCGCGGTCCTGCAGTGCGAACAGGCCGTAGGCCAGGGTCTTGCCCTTCACCATGGACACCAGCACGCCGTTGATGCGCTTGCCCACTTCGCCGGCTTTGACCGGGCCGTAGTGGTCGAAGATGCTGGTCATGATGCCGGAGCCGCTGGTCAGGGTCAGGAACTGGTTGCGGAAACCGATCAGGCCGCGGGACGGCACGATGAAGGTCAGGCGCACGCGGCCCTTGCCGTCCGGCTCCATGTTGGTCAGGTCCGCCTTGCGCAGGCCCAGTTCTTCCATGATGGAACCCTGGTGCTGCTCTTCCACGTCGATCACGACCTGCTCGTAGGGCTCCTGAATTTCGCCGTCGACGATTTTCTGTACCACTTCCGGGCGGGACACACCCAGCTCGAAGCCTTCGCGGCGCATGTTCTCGATCAGTACCGACAGGTGCAGTTCACCGCGGCCGGAGACCTTGAACTTGTCCGGGGTGTCGCCCTGCTCCACGCGCAGCGCCACGTTGTGGATCAGCTCCTGCTCCAGGCGCTCCTTGATGTTGCGGCTGGTCACGTACTTGCCGTCCTGGCCCGCGAACGGGGAGTCGTTGACCTGGAAGGTCATGCTCACGGTGGGCTCGTCCACGGTCAGCGCCGGCAGCGCTTCCGGGGCATCCGGGTGGCACAGGGTGTCGGAAATGTTCAGCTCGCCCACACCGGTGATACACACGATGTCGCCGGCGCTGGCCTGTTCCACTTCCACGCGCTCGAGACCCAGGTAACCCATTACCTGCAGCACCTTGGCTTTGCGGGATTTGCCCTCGCGATCCAGGATCACCACCTGCTGGTTCGGCTTCAGGGTGCCGCGCTTGATGCGGCCGACACCGATCACGCCCACGTAGCTGTTGTAGTCCAGCGCAGAGATTTGCATCTGGAAGGGACCGTTCAGGTCCACCTGCGGCGGCTTGACCTTGTCGACAATCAGCTGGAACAGCGGGGTCATGTCTTCCGCCATGTCGGTCTCGTCCATACCGGCAATGCCGTTCAGGGCGGAGGCGTAGATCACCGGGAAGTCGAGCTGTTCATCGGTGGCGCCGAGGCTGTCGAACAGGTCGAACACCTGGTCCATCACCCAGTCCGGGCGCGCGCCCGGGCGGTCGATCTTGTTGATCACAACGATCGGGTTCAGGCCCTGCTCGAACGCCTTCTGGGTCACGAAGCGGGTCTGTGGCATGGGGCCGTCCACCGCGTCCACCAGCAGCAGTACCGAGTCCACCATGGACAGTACGCGCTCTACCTCACCGCCGAAGTCGGCGTGTCCGGGGGTGTCGACGATGTTGATGCGGTAGTCGTTCCAGCGGATGGCAGTGTTCTTGGCGAGGATGGTAATACCGCGCTCTTTTTCCTGGTCGTTGGAGTCCATCACGCGCTCGGAGTCGGCGCTGCGGCGGTCCAGGGTGCCGGACTGGGACAGCAGCTTGTCCACCAGGGTGGTCTTGCCGTGGTCAACGTGGGCGATGATCGCGATATTGCGAAGATTGTCTATCACTGGGGAGTTCTCGAAGGTGGTCGGATGCCGTGCGCGGCAGGCAATCTGGGCGCGGGCGGATGAAATTGGGGGCGCATTATAGGGGGGATATGTGTCAATTGGCAGTGCTTGCTGGATAAAAATTAGCCGGAACCGGCGCTGACTACCTCTATTCCACTAAGCGGCGGATACGCGGCCTATCCGCGCCGCGCCAGCCAGGCAAGCGCACCGCGGCCGGCGGCGCGGCCGCTGGCGAAACAGGCGGTGAGCAGGTAGCCGCCGGTGGGAGCCTCCCAGTCGAGCATCTCGCCGGCGCAGAAGACCCCGGGTAGGGCCTTTAGCATCAGGCCGCCGTCCAGCGCCTCGAAGGGCACGCCGCCGGCGCTGCTGATGGCCTCCTCGATGGGGCGCGCGCGTACCAGTTCGATGGGCAGGGCCTTGATCCAGGGGGCGAGGCGGGCGGGATCCGCAAATGCGTCGCGCGGTGCGAGTTCGTGCAGCAGCGCCGCCTTGACACCGCTGAGTCCGGCCTGGCGGTGCAGGTGTTTGGCGAGAGACTGCTTGCCGCGGGGCCTGGCGAGCGCCGCGGCCAGTTTGTCTGCGGAAATCTGCGGCAGCAGGTCGAGCAGTACCCGGACGGACCCGCGCGCCTCGATCTGCCGGCGGATGGCGGCGGACAGGGCGTACACCAGGCTGCCCTCGACACCGCAGTCGGTGAGCACAAACTCACCGGTGCGCGGCGCTTCGTCATCGACGCGGAGTGCCACGTTCTTCAGCGGGGCGCCGGCGAATTTTGCCTGCAAATGTTCGCTCCACGCCGCCACTTCGAAGCCGCAGTTGCTCGGCTTGAGGGGCGAGAGGTCCACACCGCGGGCTTGCAGCAGTGAGGTCCAGCGGCCGTCCGAGCCCAGTCGCGGCCAGCTGCCGCCGCCGAGGGCCAAAAGCACCGCGTCAGCCTCGATGCGCTTTTCACCGTCCACCGTCTCCACACGCAGTGCGCCGCCGTCGCTCCAGCCCAGCCAGCGGTGACGGGTGTGGATGGTCACCCCCTGTGTGCGCAGGCGCTTCAACCAGGCGCGCAGCAGCGGCGCGGCCTTCATATCGGTAGGAAAGACCCGCCCCGAGGTGCCGACGAAGGTGCTGATGCCGAGACCGTGAATCCAGTCGCGCAGGGCGTCCGCGTCGAAGTCTTCAAGCAGGTGCACCATTTCGGTGCATCGCTCGCGGTAGCGCGACAGGAATGCTGCCTTGGGCTCTGAGTGGGTGATGTTCATGCCGCCCACCCCCGCCAGCAGGAACTTGCGCCCCACCGACGGCATGGCGTCGTACAGGTCGACATCTACCTTTGCCGCGGCCAGCACTTCTGCGGCCATCAGCCCGGCGGGACCACCGCCGATGATGGCGACGCGGGGGGCGGTGGGTTTGGCTGAATCGGTCATGGCTTTTGGGGTGGTCCCGGTGAAAACGGTGCATTCTAGCCGAGACGGACCGCTGCGGCCTCACCAGGGAGTACAGGTCGCTGCCGGTCCGACCCAGAGGTTCGCTGACCGCTGGTTCACTCCACGGCGTTCAATCGTAGACGCAGGGACTTGCCGGCCACCGGCCACTCGATGCTGTCGCCGGCTTTCAGGCCGAGCAGGGCTGCGCCCGCCGGGGTGAGCAGGGAGACGCAGTGGTCTCCGGTCTTGTTCGCCGGCAGCACCAGCTTGAGGTGGTACACCTTGCCGGACGCCTCGTTGGTAAAGCGCGCGTTGCTGTTGAGCCGCACCACGTCGCCGGGCATGTCCTTTTCCTCGCGGATCTCGGCGCGGTCCAGTTCATCGTACAGGCCTTCGACCACTTCGTTGTGCGCGGGGATACTGTCCAGCAGGTTGTAGATTTGTTCGCGATCCTCGCGGGACACGATGATTGGGGGCAGCGAAGTCATAACTTCTCCAATGCAAAGCAGGTGAATTCGGGATTGAGAGGGGCGCGGGGAACCGGGGCGCCGGATTTCCCGCGCGCTGTCGGAAACCCGGCCTAGGACTGTAAGGCAGCAGCCAGCGCACGCCCGGAGAAGGGCGCGCGTGCGGTATGTTGCGGGGCCGAAGTGGCCGGAGAGTGATGGCTGATCATGGGGCAACCATAGCACTTCTGCGCCGGTTTGCTATATCCGCGAACCGGCGGCCTGGGGGAGGTGGTAAACAGGGTGTCGGCAGAATTACCTGGGTTCATGTTCCCGCAGTGGACGAAATACTCCCACGTTGCGGTAGCCCTCGTCCAACAGGTGCGAGGCATGCAGCTTGCTCATGACGCCGCGGGCGCAGTACAGCAGGTACTGCTTGTCTTTATCTAGGGATTTGAAAGCGGTGCTGAGGCGATAAAAAGGAATCGTTTCCACCGTGGCGTTGTCGAGCTCCAGCGGATTCACTTCCTCCTCGGTGGGGTGGCGGATGTCGATGACGACGGCGTCGCCCGGCTCGGCGAACTCCT
The DNA here is from genome assembly GCF_011326135.1 of Microbulbifer sp. SH-1. NCBI lineage: Bacteria > Pseudomonadati > Pseudomonadota > Gammaproteobacteria > Cellvibrionales > Microbulbiferaceae > Microbulbifer > Microbulbifer sp. SH-1. Next base: position 3,576,812 of record NZ_CP046948.1, read on the forward strand.
CCACGGCCGGGGCATCCTCGCCCAGGTCTTCCATTACCTCGTCGATGTTCTGCATCACCCGGTTGCCGATGGCGCGGTCGAGGATGGTGAAGTCGAAGCGGGTTTCCTCGTGCTCGACTTTCTCCAGTTTTGCGCGGGTGGTGGGTTTCACCGAGATCACACCGCAGTATTCGGGCATATTCGCGGCGAATTCCTCGGTGCCGATTTCGCGCGCGGTGCGAATGATGTCGGTCTTGTCGGAGGCAATCAGCGGGCGCAGCACCAGGGTATCGGTGACGCGGTCGATCACCGAGAGGTTCTTCAGGGTCTGGCTGGACACCTGGGCGATGGCTTCGCCGGTGACCAGCGCATCCACGTCCAGTTCCTTCGCGATCACCGTGCCCGCGCGCAACATCATGCGCTTCAGGATCACGCCCATGTGTGAGTCGTCGACGCGCTCGAGGATTTCCGCCACCACTTCATCGAATGGCACGGTGATGAACTTCACCCGGTGTGACGCGCCGTAGCGTTCCCACAGATAGAACGCCACTTCTTTCACGCCAAGCTCGTGCTGGCGCCCGCCCAGGTTGAAAAACAGGAAGTGAGTGCGGATGCCGCGCTTGATGGTGAGATAGCTGGCGACGGTGGAGTCGAAGCCGCCGGACACCAGCGAGATGACTGGGTCCTGGGTGCCCAGCGGAAAGCCGCCGAGGCCCTGGTGCAGTTGCTCGATAACGTTCAGTTTGTCGTGGCGGACTTCCAGTTTGACGGTGATGTCGGGGTTCTTCAGTTTCACCCCGGCGGCTTGGGTATTAGTGTTGAGGCCGCCGCCCACATACTGCTCCACGTCGAGGGACTGGAAGTCGTGTTTGCCGGTGCGCTTCACGCGCACGCAGAAGGTCTTACCGGCGAGCTTGTCGCCCCACACCGACAGGGTCTTGTGGTAAATGTCGTCCATGTCGCCCAGCGGGAACTGCTGCACCCGCGCGAAGTTGGCAATGCCGGGCGTGTGCGCCAGTACCTCTTCAATGCGGTCGCCGAGATGGGATACGGCATCCGGCGCGATGACATCGATTTTTTCCCAGTCCTTGCGCACCTGGATGCGGTCGTCGAGCCCGCGCATCAGCTTGCGCAGGTTGTCGGCGAGCTGGCGCGACATGCGCTTGCGCACCGGATTGCTTTTGATGGTGATCTCAGGGAAAAACTTGACGACGAAGTGCATAGGGGATGTGCCGGAACCGCAATTGACAGAAATAGGGGGCCGGGAGCGCGTTCGCCGCTTCCCGGGAAAGGTGGCGAATTATAAACTCGCTACCGGGAATTTGCTTGCAGCACCATTATGGTGCCTTGCGTGACTTCTTGGCCCCAAAATGGTGCATTCCGGGGTTTGAAAGCACCAATTTTGGGACTACCTTGGGGTTGTTCTGGGCATTGCCCGGCCGATTTGGTCCCGAACAGGGCCGCTGCCGCCGTATTCCGCGCGCCAGTCGCCGCCTACAGTCAGTTTGCCCCAATTTGGCACACTCCTTGCTTTTACTGTTGCCACAAGATACAGCGAATTGGCGCGACACATAACTTATCATTCTTGGAGGACTGCAATGTCAAAGACGCTCGGACTGATCAAAGAGAGCGAAGCCAGATGGGTAGACCTGCGCTTCACCGATACCAAGGGTAAAGAACAGCACGTTTCTATTCCTTCTAAGGAAGTAAACAGTGAATTCTTTGAAGTCGGCAAGATGTTCGATGGTTCCTCCATCGCCGGCTGGAAGGGTATCAACGAATCCGACATGGTACTGATGCCGGTCGACGATACCTCTTTCCTCGACCCCTTCACCGACGAGCCGACCGTTATCATCCGCTGTAACATCGTCGATCCGATCACCGGTCAGGGCTACGAGCGCGACCCGCGTTCCATCGCCATGCGCGCCGAGGAATACCTGAAGTCCACCGGTCTGGGCGACAAGGTACTGATGGGCCCGGAGCCCGAGTTCTTCGTATTCGACGACATTACCTGGGGTGCCGAAATGGGTGGCGCCTTCTACAAGATCAACTCCCAGGAAGCGGCCTGGTCCTCTGGTGCCAGCTTCGCTGAAGGCAACATGGGCCACCGTCCGGGCGTGAAAGGCGGCTACTTCCCGGTTCCGCCCGTCGACTCCCTGCACGACATCCGCGCTGCCATGTGCGCCGCGATGGAGCAGATGGGTCTGGAAATCGAAGTGCACCACCACGAAGTGGGCACCGCTGGCCAGTGTGAAATCGGCGTTGGCGCCAACACCCTGACCAAAAAGGCTGACGAAGTTCAGATCCTGAAGTACGCCGTGCACAACGTGGCGCACGCCTACGGCAAAACCGCCACCTTCATGCCCAAGCCGCTGGTAGGTGACAACGGTTCCGGTATGCACGTACACCATTCTTTCAGCAAGGACGGTGTTAACCAGTTCGCCGGTGACGCCTACGCAGGTCTGTCTGAAACTGCCCTGTTCTACATCGGCGGTATCATCAAGCACGCGCGCGCCCTGAACGCTATCTGTAACCCGTCCACTAACTCCTACAAGCGTCTGGTGCCGGGCTTCGAGGCGCCGGTAATCCTGGCTTACTCCGCGCGCAACCGCTCCGCATCCATCCGCATTCCATTCGTGGCGAGTCCGAAAGGCAAGCGCGTCGAGACCCGCTTCCCGGACCCGACCGCCAACCCCTACTTGTGTTTCGCGGCATTGCTGATGGCGGGCCTCGATGGCGTGAAGAACAAGATTCACCCCGGCGACCCGGCGGACAAGGATCTGTACGATCTGGAGCCGGAAGAACTGGCCGAGTACCCGACCGTTGCTTCCAGCCTGGAGCAGGCTCTGGACGCACTGGATCAGGACCGCGCCTTCCTGACCGAAGGTGGTGTATTCACCGACGACGCCATCGACGCCTTCATCGCCCTGAAGCGCGAAGAAGTGCAGCGTGTGAACATGACCACTCACCCGGTTGAGTTCGATATGTACTACTCCTGCTAATTTGGCAGGTATCGTCGGCGCATCGCACTCGGTTCGGTTCAGATGAGAGCGGTGCAAAGATGACGGGAAAGCCCACACTTCGGTGTGGGCTTTTTTTTTGTGTGACAGATGGCTAGCCTTAACAACAAGATTGAGAATGCAACAGGCGGGAATGCCCATGACAACAAGGATTGCACTGTTGGTGATGCTACTGGCAGCGCCGGCACTGGCGCTTCAGGATTCGGGTGCAGCGGCGGAGGCCCAGAGTGAGAATTCCTCTGGCGGCACCAGTGTCTACAGGATCGTCGGCCCCGACGGGCGCGTCACCTTCAGCGATACCGCACCCGCGGGCTCGAAGGCGGAAAAGATCGCGATTGGTCCCACCAATGTGCAACCCACCCCTTTGCCGCTGCGCAAGCTGTCGCCACGGGACCGCGACGCACGGGAAGAGCGGGCGGCGCGCAGTGACGACCAGCGCCCGGTGAATTTTGCCATTGTCAGCCCGGCAAACGATGCCACCATCCCCCCGGGCCAGCGCTTTATCGTGCTGCAGGTAGCGCTGGACCCGGTGCCCCGGGACGGCTACGCCTTCTACGCGGTGATCGATGGCCAGCGCTGGTCCGGCACCTCCTCGGGAACCAGCCTGGATATCTCCGCGTTGGAGCGCGGCACCCACACCATCCAGGCGGTGCTGTTGGATGCGGGTGGTCAACCGCTGGCGCAGTCTCAGGTAATCCAGGTGCATGTGAAGCGTCCCGGTGGTCAGGTGCCGGACTTCCCCGCCGAGCAGGCGCCGCAGATGCCGAAGGCGCCGCAGGTCCCCGGTATCGCCAGCCCGCCGAAGCCCCAGCCGCGCTGAAGCGGCGCCCGCGGGCACTCTCTCCGGTGCCCGCGACCATCTCTCTTCCATCCCCTACCCCATTTTTGCTCCTTCACCCCCTGTCGCCGATGCTGTCCCTCTGTTCTCCGGCCGATTTTGTGCGGCGAGACTGGCTATTTTTTGCTCTACGCACAATAATGGTGCACGTCCTGGCGGCATCTTTTTCCGGTGCCCCCGAACGTTTCCCGTGAATCCGGTTTTTGCGCCATTTTGGTTTGCTTTTTGCACTGCCAATAGGCGAGCCGAAAACGTGAACCAAATCGGTTCTCTCAACCTCGGAATTCTCAACCTCGGAAGACTGAATGCTCAACGACCGCCAGTTACGCCTGCTGCTGGACAATCTCACGTCGGCGGTTTTGGTGCTCGATGAAAACCTGTCGCTCTGCTACCTCAATTCGGCGGCAGAAGACCTGGTAGCGGCGTCCAGTGCCCGCGCCATTGGCCTGCCGCTGGAGGAAGTGGTGCGGGAATCCCGCTCCGCGGAACAGTCGCTGCGCTCGGCGCTCGCCACCGGTGAGAAGTACACCGTGCGCCGCGCCCTGTGGTTTCTGCACAACCTGGAAGAGTGCACCGTGGACTACTCGGTGACACCGCTTACCGACCTCGGCCTGTTGCTATTGGAAGTGCAGTCCATGGACCGCCTGTTGCGCATCGCGCGCGAGGATGCACTGCTCTCCGCCCAGGAGACCACCCGCAATCTGGTTCGCGGCATGGCGCACGAAGTGAAGAACCCGCTCGGCGGCATTCGCGGAGCGGCACAGTTGCTGCAAAGGGAGCTTAAAGATCTCGACGACGACGGCCTCGGTGAGTACACCCAGATCATCATTGAAGAGGCAGATCGCCTGCGCAATCTGGTGGACCGCATGCTCGGGCCGCGCAAACCGGTGAAACTGCAATCGGTGAACGTGCATTCCATCACCGAGCGGGTGGCGCAGCTGATCGAGGCGGAATGCGACGGTGCGCTGGAAATTAAACGGGATTACGACCCGTCGATTCCGGACATTCCCGCCGACAGCGAACAGTTGATCCAGGCGGTACTCAACATCGCGCGCAACGCCATGCAGGCGATTGCGGAGAATATAGGGCTGGCGGACGGCAACCTCACCATCCGCACCCGGGTGCAGCGGCAGTTCACCATTGGCCGCCGCCACTGTGCGCTGGTGTGCCGCATCGACATCGTCGACAACGGCCCGGGGATTCCGGAAGACATCCGCGAACGCATTTTTTACCCGATGATTTCCGGGCGCGCTGAGGGCTCGGGGCTGGGGCTGTCCATTTCCCAGCACATCATCAATCAGCACCGGGGGCTCATCAAATGCGAAAGCCAGCCGGGGCTGACCGAATTCCAGATTTATTTGCCGCTGGTAAGCGACTAGCGATCGGCGGCAATGCGAGTAGCAGAATTATTAGAAAGTAATCACAGAGCCGGGAAATTACTATGAACAATCGCGTATGGATCATTGATGACGACCGCTCCATCCGCTGGGTGCTGGAGCGCGCTTTGTCTCGTGCCGGGATCGACACCACCTGTTACGAAAACGGCGATCGCGCGCTGGACGACTTCTACAGCGAAACCCCCGACGTGGTGATCAGCGATATCCGCATGCCCGGGTCCGACGGCTTCAAATTGTTGCAGCGCTTCCAGGCGGAGCGCCCGTCGCTGCCGATCATCATCATGACCGCCCACTCGGATCTCGACAGTGCGGTGGCGGCCTACCAGGGCGGCGCCTTCGAATATCTGCCGAAACCGTTCGACGTTGACGAAGCGGTGGCGGTAACGCGCCGCGCCCTGGCCCACGCCAACGAGCAGAAGCCGGAAGAGCCCGTAGTCATTGAAAACGGTACTGGCAATAAGGAAATCATCGGCGAGGCGCCGGCGATGCAGGAGGTGTTCCGCGCGATCGGCCGCCTGTCGCACTCCAATATCACGGTGCTGATCAACGGCGAATCCGGCACCGGTAAGGAGCTGGTGGCGGCGGCGCTGCACAACCACAGTCCGCGCAAGAGCCAGCCATTTATTGCTTTGAACATGGCGGCGATTCCCCGCGACTTGATGGAATCCGAGCTGTTCGGCCACGAAAAGGGCGCCTTCACCGGCGCCAGCGCCCAGCGCGCCGGCCGCTTCGAGCAGGCCAATGGCGGCACCCTGTTTCTGGATGAGATCGGGGACATGCCCGCGGAGACTCAAACCCGTCTGCTCCGGGTACTGGCAGACGGGGAGTTTTACCGGGTGGGCGGCCACACCCCGGTAAAAGTGGATGTAAGGATCATCGCCGCGACCCACCAGCATCTCGAACGCCTTGTCGAACAGCACAAATTCCGCGAAGACCTGTTCCACCGCCTCAACGTCATCCGCATTCACATCCCGCGTCTTGCCGATCGCCGCGAAGACATTCCCCGCCTGGTGCGCCACTTCTTCAACATTGCCGCCAAAGACCTCGGGGTAGAACCGAAAATCCTGCTCAAGGAAACCGAGGAGTACCTCGCCAGTCTCGACTGGCCCGGCAACGTACGCCAGTTGGAAAATACCTGCCGCTGGATCACCGTGATGGCCTCCGGCCGCGAGGTGCATGTCGATGACCTGCCGCCGGAATTACACCAGCAGAGCGCCAGCAGCGAAGTGCCTCAGGACTGGCAGAAAGCTCTGCGCCTGTGGGCGGATCAGGCGCTCGCCACCGGCCAGCGGGAAATCCTCGGCCAGGCGGTGCCCGCGTTCGAGCGCGCTCTGATTGAAATCGCCCTCAAACACACCGCCGGCCGCAAACGCGATGCCGCGGAATTGCTCGGTTGGGGACGCAACACCCTCACCCGCAAACTCAAGGAGCTGGGGATGAGCGGCGGGGACGATTGAGCGCAAACCGCGCTCTCTTTCCCCGCGGCTGAAAATGCCCTTCCTGCGCCCGGTCCTCTGCCGGGCGCATCCCCTGGCCTCCAGCTCTGAGCTACGATCCAGCCATATTTGTGACACGCATCCCAGATTTCGCTCATTGGCGCCACTTGCCGCATCTTGCGGACGACTACCGGGACTAGGTGGTCGTTCTATTGCTGCAGGTTGCTGTTTTTGCGTATGCACGCAGAGATCAGCGGACAGAAATTTCCCGGATTGCGAAAAGAAAAACCATGCTCAAGGACCTCCCCCCGGCCCAGCGGAATTGGGCCATGCCACTGTGTACCCTGTTCTTTTTCTGTGCCCTGTTCTGGAACGGCCACGGCGGCGACCTGGGTTACTGGAGCGACTGGATGGCGGCGCTGTCGCAGGGTTACGGGCATATCCAGGCGAACTACCCGCCGATGCTGCTGCACTGGTTCTGGCTGTTGGCTCAGCTGTTTGACGCGCTGAATTTGGAATACCCACCGGCGTCGCCGATGCAGCTCAAATTTTTTGTGCTGCTGCCGGTGCTCGCCACCCAGTTGTGGCTGTGCCAGCAGGTGGAGCGGCTGCTTGTGGAGCGCGGTATCGAGCCGCTGCGCAGCCCGGTTTTCTGGAGTGTGGTGGCGAGTCCGGCACTGCTACTGGACGGCCCTGTGTGGGGGCAGGTGGATCTGCTGCCATTCCTACCCATGTGGATATCTCTGGTGTGCGCTTTTCGCGCGCGCTTCTTTGCCGCCGGCGCCGCGTTTGCGCTGGCGCTGGTGTGGAAGTTCCAGGCCATTGTAATACTGCCGGTACTGGCGGGCCTGTTCATGCACCGCTGGCGCCTCCGCACCTGGCACTACGCACCGCGGGCGCTGGCAGGATTTCTGCTGGTGGGGTTTGTGGCCTTTCTGCCGTTTATTTGGGTGGGGCGCTTTCAGGAAATGTTTCACGCGGCTTATCTCGGCAACGCAGACATTTTTCCCTTTTCTACCATGAACGCCGCAAATCTCTGGTTCCTGCTCGCCGGCAATAACACCGACATGCACTTACCTCTGATCCCGGGTGTCGGCTGGGCGACGCCCCAAAAGCTGGGACTCGGCTTGTTCCTGCTGGTGTCGGTGCTGTGCATGGCGCGGGCCTGGGTGGGCTGCCGCCGGTTTGGCGAGGTGGTGGGTCTGAGTATGGTGATGCTGCTGGGATTCTTCGCGCTTGCGCCTTCCATGCATGAGCGCTACCTGTTCCTGATGGTGCCGTTTGCCGCGCTGGGATGCGCGCGCGGCTACTTTCACGGGGTGTGGCTGCACCTGGCGAATCTGGTGGTGGCACTCAATATCGTGCTGGTGCTTCCGCTTGCCGGGCACGCGGTGTGGCAGCAGCTATCCTGGCTGGTTCTCGGGGTGGGACTTGCGGCATTGATGGTCTTTGTACTTCCCGCTGCGCGGATTGCGGCTCTGCTGCGTCCGCGCGCAGGCACCCGATATTTCACCTCTGTGTTGTGCCGGTTGCACGGCGGAGCTGTAGCGGCACTGATGGTGTTCACCTTTGCCGGTGTGGAGCTGTACCAGTTACACCGCCTCAACCACGCCGATTGGGACGAGCGCGGGCGTCTGTATCTCAGCGATTACCGTGAGCTCTCTGTTGAACAGCAGTGGGGGCGTCTGAGCCGCGACCGCGCAGTAAGCGACGAACCGTTGGATATCCATGGTCATCGCTTTGACAAGGGGCTGGGCGTACACGCCTACTCGCAGGTGGTATTCCGTATACCGGAGGGCGCGCGCTATTTTCACAGTTTTTACGGACTCAACCGTTCCGGCGAGCGCGGGCGCGTACGCTTCAGGATCCTGCTGGACGGGCGCCCGGTGTGGCAAAGCGGGATTGTGGGCTGGCAGGCGCCGGGTGAAGTGGTTCTGCCAGTGGACAATGCACAGACCCTGAGTCTCCAGGTGCACGGGGTGGGAGACATCAGCTCGGATCACGCCAACTGGGCAGAGGCGGGGTTCTGGCAGAGCGTTCCGGAGCGCGGTGCTCTGACGATGGCGCGCCGCTGAGGCGCGTTTCGCATCAGAATAAGCCAGGTTGGCACTGCATTCATTTTGTAACCGGTTACACCGTGTGGCACTATCCCTCCCGCCCTATCCGGGTAAATAAACCAATAAAAATGTAACCGGTTTCATCCCCCTATAGTGCAGTACCCAACATAGTGGTGGTTGCCTGCTGTACGGTTCTCAAATGGAGTGGAGCACTCAAATGTTGAAGCGATGCAAGTTAATCCAGTTTCTGCTTTCCCTACTGTTGACCTCAACCGCGCTGAATGCGTTCGCCGGTTTCCAGGTATCCGGCCGCGCCCTGCTGGATGGGAACGGAAATGTGTTTGTGATGCGTGGAATCAATCACGCCTATACCTGGTACACCGGTCAGAACGGCGCATTTGCCGATATCGCCGCCGCAGGAGCGAACACCGTACGTGTGGTGTTGAGCAATGGCACACAGTGGACGAGAAACAACGGTGATGAAGTGCAAAATATCATCGAACTATGCAAGGCCAATAAATTGATCTGTGTGCTGGAAGTGCACGACTCAACCGGTTATCCGGAACAGGGGTCCGCGACACATATCTCCAACGCCACCAACTACTGGCTTTCGTCCGACATACTGCCGGTGATCCAGGGGCAAGAGGACTTCGTTATCATCAATATTGCCAACGAACCCTTCGGCAATTCTGTGGCGGAAAGTACCTACGTCAATGACACGAAGGGAGCGATACAGGCACTTCGCAACGGCGGGATCACTCACACCATTATGGTGGACGCCGGCAACTGGGGGCAGGACTGGCAGTTTTTTATGCGCAATAACGCACCAGACATTTTTTCCAGTGATCCCGCGCGCAATGTGATTTTTGATGTGCATATGTACGAAGTCTTCAGCGATGCCTCGAAGGTAAGCAGCTACATGCAGGCATTTGCCAACCACAATCTGCCCCTGGTGGTGGGCGAGTTTGGTGCGACACACGGAGGCGGGAATGTCGATGAGGACTCCATCTTTTCCTATGCACAACAACTCGGCTTCGGGTATCTGGGGTGGTCCTGGTCGGGAAATGGCAGCTGTTGTACCGATCTCGATATCGCGCTGAATTTTGATCCGGACAATTTGAGTGCGTGGGGCAGCCGCCTGATCAACGGCAGCAATGGTATTCGCGAGACATCCCAGCTCGCTTCCGTATATACGGGCAGTGGCAGCTCTAGTGGCGGTTCAAGCTCGTCCGGGTCATCCAGCTCTGGCGGTGGCAGCAGCGAAAGCTGTCTCTGGAGCGACGGCAGTGTGTGGCCGATGTGTCAGACCGACACCGGGGGCTGGGGTTGGGAGAACAATGCGAGTTGTGTTTCCGCCAGTATTTGCCCGGGTGAAGACGCGGCACAAACCTGCACCTGGAGCGATGGCAGCGTGTGGCCGATGTGTGAGAGTGACAATGGCGGCTGGGGTTGGGAGAACAGCCAGAGCTGTGTGTCTGCGAGTATCTGTCCGCATTAGAGTGATAGCTGCGGTTTGACATTCAGGCTCCGGCACCGAAAAGGTGACCGGGGCCTGTTGCCTATGTAAAGCAGCGGCGAAATAGGTGCGGGCTTACAGCGCACTGTCCGCGGAAGAGTCGCGCTTGTCCAGCTCGTCCAGCGGCGATTCGTCCCGCGGCGGCAGCAGTGGTTCATCGCGGCGGATGAACTCGCGCATGAAAATTTCCCAGAACGCCATGAACAGTGCAGCCAGCAGCGGGCCTATGGCGAAACCGCTGATGCCGAACATGATGAGCCCGCCGACGGTGGAAAACAGCACGATGTAATCCGGCAGCTTGGTGTCGCGGCCTACCAGGATCGGGCGCAGGATATTGTCCACCAGGCTGATGACGAGCACCCCATAGATCATCAGCGTCGTGGCTTTGACCGCTTCACCGGTGGAGTACAGATAGAGTGCGGCGGGAAACCAGATGATGGCCGCGCCCACTGCCGGCAGCAATGACAGCACCGTCATCACCACGCCCCACAGCAGCGGTGCCGGCAGATCCAGCACCCAGAAAATCAGCCCGCCCAGGGTGCCCTGCGTCACGGCCACCACCAGATTGCCCTTGATGGTGGCGCGGGTGACCTCGGCGAATTTGGCCAGCAGCAGTTTTTCCCGCTCGTCGCCCAGTGGCAGTGCGCGGATTAGCAGTGCCACCAGCGAGTTTCCGTCGCGGATCAGGAAAAAGGTCAGGTACATCATCAGCCCGAGGCTGACAAAAAAGTTGAGGGTATTCTGGCCCAGCGCCAGGGCGTTTTTCGCAATCAGGCTGCCCGCGGTCATCAGCCCGCCCAGCAGGCGTTGCTTCAGCCCCTCGAAATCCATACCAAAGCGCTCAAGTGCGGCGTTGATGCCCGGGAAAGCGGCGCGCACCTGCTCTACCTTGGCACCGAGATTGATCTCGCCGGATTGCACCTTCTGGTACAGGCTCGCCACTTCACTGATAAACGAGCTCGCCACCAGCAGTACCGGAATCACCACGGCGATAAAGCACAGCAGCAGGGTCACCAGTGCGGTGAGATTTGGCCATGCGGGAAAGCGCTTGAGCAGGTAGCGATACAGCGGATGGAAGATCAGTGCGACCGCACAGGCCCAGAAAATGGCGGTAAAAAACGGCTTCAGCAGCAGGACAAAGGCAACCGTCACCAGCAGCAGAGTGAAAATGAATGAGCGTCTTTCCAGTTTTTCCTGCACTGCCTGCCCCCGAGGAATCTTGTTGTTTGTGTGTACTTCCTGGCGCGACGCGGGTGGCGCCGGGCGATGTGGGGCTAATGTAACCAGATAGTGGGGTGCTTACCAGCGCCGGAAACCACAGGTATCTATATGAAAGCGAATACCGCTATAGATACCGAGGCCGATGTTCCATTTGCGCCCGTGGCGCTGGTGGATCTTGCGCAACTTCGGCAGCAGTTCTGAGCGGGTGTAATCGGCCTCCGGAATCATGTCCAAACCGCAGAAATGCAGGTGCTTGCTCGACCGCGCGCCGCCCGCTTTGGCATTGTACTTGGGCGTGCGCCAGCCGGAGAGTACCACCACAGGGCCAATTTCGGGGATCACAAAATTTTTAATCACCCGCAGGGTATCCACCATGGTTTTCCAGTCGCGCTCCGGTGGGATTGCGAAGGGGGGTTCGCCGATTTCCTGCCAGTCGCTACCCTGGCGCAGCAGTTCAAACGGCGGCACCACATCCCCGACACCTTTGGTGTCGAGAAAAAATTTCAGCTTTTCAAATTTCTGCCGGTTGTTGCCCTCATCGAGAAATTTTTCAAACGACCCGACGGAAGCTGCGGAATAGCCTTTGATTTTGAAAACCAGAGGCGCGTCTGGTGCGATGGGTATCCGCTCGGGTTTGGGAACGGGGATATATTCCACCGGACGCACCGCGCGCTCCGCCAGTTCGCGCACTTTTTCCACCGTCAGTACCACGAGTACCAGGGTGCACAGGAGCACCAGTGCAGTGATCCATATCACCCGCCGGCGCTCGATGTGGATGTCGATAAACTCGTGATCCGGACTTTCTTTGATATCCATGCTGGCAACTACCGGGCTACTCGATTACCAGCGGCGAAAGCCGCAGGTGTCCACGTGAAAGCGCACGCCGCTGTAGATGCCGAGCCCCATCTGACTGTCGGGGCCGAGGCGCGCGTGCAGGTTGCGCAGTTCCTCGATCAGTTCACTGCGGCCGATATTGGAGCGGGGTACCAGATCGACACCGCAGAAGGTTCTGTGCTTGCTTTTGTGGGAGCCGCCCGCTTTGCGATTGTAGCTGTCGGTACGAAAGGCCGAGACGATATCCACGGGGCCGATGGCGGGCACCACTTCGTCGCGGAGCAGCCTCAGGGTGGCGACTATATTCGGCCAGTAGTCCCGCGGCGGGATGGCAAAGGGGGGCTCGTCAATGTCCAGCCAGTCGGATCCCTGGCGCAGCAAGCTTTCCGGTTCAATGGCATCCGCCACCCCGGCTTCTTGCAGGAAGCGCGCAAACTGGTCGAACTTGCGTCGGTTCGCACCAGTGCGCAGGAACGCGTTGAAGCTCGCGGGTGTCGCGACGCGGTAGCCCTTGAGATCCATATAGGGCTTCTCCCGCGCCTCGAACAGCAGGTAGACCCAAAGCCCGAGCAGCAGCAGTAACAGCAGTGCGGCCACGCCCACCACCACCCACCAGTTGGTCTGTTGACTGGGTGAGAGATGATCGTAGCGACGCCTGAATCTGGAGAGTGGATTGCCCGACGGCATGCCCGCTGCCTGTTTGCCCCTGTGGTTTGATCGGAAAGCCGTGACGGAACACTGGCTCTCCAAAAACTATAGCTTTCCGGCGCGGAAACTGTCGGACACAAAAAAGGCGGTCAGAGACCGCCTTTATGCTGGATCAGCGCACCATCACCCTTTGGGGCCGGCTGCTCTGATTTCGTCGTTGACTGCGAACTTGCCGATGTTGTCGGCAAACAGTGCGGCGAGTTTTTTCGCCGCCGCGTCGTAGGTTGCAGGATCGGCCCAGGCGTTGCGCGGATTCAGGTAGGACTTGTCCACGCCCGGTACTTCCAGCGGGATTTCCAGGTTCATGATGTCCAGGTGCTCGGTACCGACATTGTCGAGTGCACCGTTCTGGATCGCCGCTACCACCGCGCGGGTGACCGGAATCGGGAAGCGTTTGCCCTTGTCGCCGGAGCCGCCGGTCCAGCCGGTGTTCACCAGGTAGACTCTGGACCCGAAGCCCTCGATACGCTTCATCAGCAGGTCCGCGTATTCGCGCGGCGCGCGCGGCATGAAGGGAGCGCCGAAACAGGTGGAGAAGGTGGGATTGATGCCCGCTTCCGCACCCAGTTCGGTGGAGCCCACACGGGCGGTGTAACCGGACAGGAAGTGATAAGCGGCCGCTTCCTTGGACAGGATGGCTACCGGTGGCAGTACGCCGGTCACGTCGCAGGTGAGGAAGATCACGTTCTTCGGTTCGCCGGCGCGGTTCTCAAGTTGACGCATTTCCACGTGCTCCAGCGGGTAGGAGCAGCGGCCGTTCTCGGTCAGGCTGGTGTCGTCGTAGTCCGGCACGCCGGTGTCGTCGGTCACCACGTTCTCGACAATGGCGCCGAAGCGGATGGCATCCCAGATCACCGGTTCATTCTTCTGGCTCAGGTTGATGGTTTTGGCGTAGCAGCCGCCTTCCATATTGAATACGCCGCCCTTGGCCCAGCCGTGCTCGTCGTCGCCGATCAGGTAGCGTTCCGGGTCCGCGGACAGGGTGGTCTTGCCGGTGCCGGAGAGGCCGAAGAACAGGCACACGTCGCCGTCCTTGCCCACATTGGCCGCGCAGTGCATCGGCATCACGTCTTTTTCCGGCAGCAGGAAGTTCTGCACGGAGAACATGGCCTTTTTCATTTCGCCGGCGTAGCGCATACCCGCCAGCAGCACCTTGCGGCTGGCAAAGTTGATGATCACGCAGCCCTCGGAGTTGGTGCCGTCGCGGGACGGGTCGCACTCGAAGTTGGCCGCGTGCAGGATACGCCACTCTTCCTTGCCCTTGGGATTGTACTTTTCGGCGCGGATAAACATGTTGCGGCCGAACAGGTTGTGCCACGCGGTCTGGGTGGTCACCTTCACGGGAATATAGTGGTCCTCGTCCTGACCCACGTGCAGCTGCTGTACGAAGCTGTCGTGGCTGGCAACGTAGTCCTCGACACGGCTCCAGAGGGCGTCGAACTTGTCCGCCGGGAAGGGGCGGTTCACGCTTCCCCACTCAATGCTGTCGGCGGTGGACGGCTCCTCCACCACAAAACGGTCCGCCGGCGAGCGACCGGTGCGCGCACCGGTAACGGCTAACAGAGCACCGGTGTGCGTAAGGTGGCCTTCGCCACGCTGCAGTGCCTGCTCCACCAGTTGCGCGGCGGAAAGGTTGGAAAATACCTGCACCGTATCGACTTGCTGTGCCATTCGCTTATTACCCATGAAAGTTGTATCACTGAAATAAATAGTAGGGGGTGCCGCCAGATACCGCGACAAGCTTCCGCGCGCCGCATCTGCGGCCAGGCCTCGCGAGCGGGCGCATTATGGCAAACTTCAATTTCTGATCACAGAAAAACAGAATAAATTTTGATCAAAGACAGCGTTGTCAGGAAAATTTTTAGCGAAATTTCATCGAAATTTATGATGTAGTTTTTTTACTTCATAAATATTGGGAATATTGGTGGTTCTGTAGTTTCAACTACAGCGCGAGGAAGGCCAGCGGGAGGGTGGCCGCCGGAGCGGGATCGCATTGGCGGCAGATACAAAAAAGCGCGCCAATGGCGTAATGCGGTTCACTTAGCAAAATATCGGGCGAAGGTGGCGATGCCGGGTGCGCTCTTGTGAGACCTTCTGCGAGAGGGACCTCGCAGAAGAGCCCCCATGGATGGGTCTACGGCGTGTCTCGCAAGAGCGCACCCGGTAGCGGCACCGCCACAGAGCTGCTTAAGTGAGCACCATTACGCCAATGGCGCGCCTTCTGACTGCAGGGGTTGTGTTCGGGGTTCAATGCAGGGTGTGTGGTGGAGCGTTGAACAGTGCTTCTATCTTCTCGCGATCGAAACGATAGGTGCGGTTGCAGAACTGGCAGTCCGCGGTGATCTCCCCGCCCTGCTCCTCCAGCAGGGTGTACACATTCTCCGGCCCCATGGCGATCAGCGCGCGCGCGCTGCGCTCGGGAGAACAGCTGCACTTGAAGCGGATATTGGCGGTACCGAGGCTCGCGGGTTCCAGTTCGTGGAACAACCGCACCAGCAACTGATCGTGCGGCAGGTTGTGCAGCTCCTCTGCGGTGACAGTGGCTGCGAGGTGCACCCCAGTCTCCCAGGCATCCGCGTTCTCCGCTTCGCTGGCCGCATTATTGCCCGGCAGCACCTGCAGCATGACGCCGCCCACCGTATCCGCACTCGACTCGATCCAGAAGCGGGTCTGCAGTTGTTCGGACTGGGTGAAATAATCCTCCAGGCACTCCGCCAGGGTATCTTTTTCCAGCGGCACAATGCCCTGATAGCGCTCGCCCTCCTGCGGGTCCACGGTAATCACAAGCGCGCCGCGATTGCCCACTAGCTCGCGCAGGGTTGCACCTTCTGGTATTTCCGCACCTTCCGCTACCCGCGCCAGACCGCGCACATCACTGTGGTGTGTGCACTCCGCCACCAGCAGGGGCACGTCGCCTTCGCCGCGGGCCTGCAGCATCAAAATGCCTTCGAACTTGAGTGTGGTGGAAAGCAGGCAGGCGGCGGCGAGAAACTCGCCCAGCAGGCGCTGCACCGGCGCAGGCAGCTGGTTGTGCTCAAGCACTTCGCGGTAGGCTTTGGTTAGTGTGACCAATTGGCCGCGAATATCGTGCCTGGAGAAAATGAAGCGTTCCAACTGGTCCGACATGACTGAGTGCCTCACGAAAATCTGGGGGTGGCGATTCTAGCAGCCTGCCGGAACCAGGTCTGCTCTGCCGCGGAAACGTCCAGCCGCCCGCCGGGGCCTGCCGCGCGCGAAAACGACGGTCTTCTATGATAGCGACGATTGCAGTGGCGGGTTGACCGCTCAGCCGCAATAGCGGCGGATCTCGGCTTCCAGCTTCTGGGCCTCCTGCTGCCGCTGGCGTTCGCTGATGGTGGACTCCTGGCCGTTTTCGTCGACGAAATACACCCGCCCCTGAAGTATCTGCAGTTGCCGGCGCGCGCGCTGGCAGGCGATCTGCTGCTGTTGCAGGCTGCGCGACTGTTGCGACTCCTTGCGCGCGGCGTACTCGCGCTCAATCTCCCGGGAGCGCGAAGTGTCTGGAAAATCCTGGCGTCGGGTAGGCTCGGCGCCGTTCACCGGTTTTAATTTTCCGTCCAGCGGCTCCGCCTTCGCTGCCGCCGGCGGTCGGTCGCCAAAGTGGACCTTGCCGTCCGCATCCACCCAGCGATAGAGCTGCTGTGCGTCGGCGTGGATGGTCAGCACACTACAGGCGATCAACAGCAGTGCTCGTATCATTTCCCCTCCCTGGATAATGTCTGCTTACTGAACCTGGCCGAGCGCTTCTGCGGTCTCGCGTTCGGCGAGGGTTCCAAACAGCCCTTGCGAGTGGCGCTCGGGAATCTGGTAAGTCTGCAGGATCAGCGGCTGCTGCTCGCGCGACGCCGCGGTGTCCAGCACCATGCGATAGCCGGAGCTGTCTCTCAGTTCCACAAACTCTCCTTCGCTGGATTCCATCAACTGCGCGAACTGCAGGAAATCGCGGATCTGCTCGCCGTTGACGCTCTCAATGATCCAGTTTTTCCAGTCGTGGTAACCCAGGTTCACCGGCGCCGGCAGCACCTTCAGGGCCACCACCAGTTCCTGTTGCTCCGGGTTCGACCACTGGTTGCGGGCGTAGAGGTACTCAATCGGCGCCTTGGAGTGCCAGTTGTTGCCCCAGCGTTTGATCAGGTTCATGTTCAGCGGCACAAACACCACGCCGCCGTAGATGTAATAGCGCGGACGCTGGTCGAACTTCTCCCCCTGCACCAGCGAGCGCGAGGGCGGGGTGGCGGCGAGGGTGATTTTCGCGTTGTGAATCTTGCCGTCGCGGGAAAAGCGCACCGGCAACTCGTCACCCACGTGGTGGTGATCCACGGCGTAGTGGTAGTTGGTGCGCTGATTTTCGCGCCACTCTATGGTGCGGTCGGCGGCGATGTCGAAGCCATCCACCTGCAGTAGTACGTCTCCCGCCTTGAGTACCTGTGCCGCCGGCGCATCCTCAAACACCCGCACCACCAGCGCGCCCTCCTGATCTTCCGCCAGGCCCGCGGCAGCCTTCATCGAGGGGCTTTCAAGGCTCTGGGTCACAGCGCCTAGCTCGGGGAAACCCTGGTGCACGCCGTCTTCGGCATCTTCCAGCACATGTTCGACCACGCTAGGTGGCACGAAATAGCCGAGATTCTCGGCGCCGTTGCTGTTGTTGGTCTGCATCGCAACACCGACGATCTTGCCGTTGGAGATCACCGGACCGCCGCTGTTGCCGGGGTTGATGGCGGCGTCGATCTGGCCGGCCATAAGGTAGCTTTCAGCGTGGGCGTAGTACTGGTGCTCGACCCGCGAGAGTACGCCGCGGGTGATGGACAGGGACTTGCCGCCGATGGGATAGCCGTAAACGGTGACCTCTTCCTGCAGTTCGGGCAGTGTGCCGAAGGCGAGTGGGCGGGTGTCGTCGAAGAAGGTTTCGTCGTCGACGCTGAGCAGGGCGAGGTCGGCGTCGTGGGAGACGAATTTGACCCGCGCGCGGAATTTCTGCGCGTCGCCGTGACGCTGCACCTGGATGAAGCTGCCGTCGGCGATGACGTGGGCGTTGGTGAGGATCTGTTTGCCTTTGATGACGGCGCCGGAGCCTGACAGTTGCTGGGCGTTGAGCAGGGCCCAGGGGTTGAAGTAGTCGGGGGCGGCGGCGGTGGTGTAGATCTTGATGATCGAGCGCTTGAGCTGCTCGTGCTCGCGACTGTCGGCGTGGGCGAGCTGGGTGAAACAGAGTATCAGCAGGCAGAACTTCAGCAGGTGTTTCATTGCGGCTTCTTGCTTATTCGTTAGGTTTCGGGAGTTTAGCACTTCGGTTCGGAGTCTCGTGGTTTGGTGCTCTGTTTGAGGTGCTGTGGCGGTCGGGTGCTGGGTGGAGCTTTTCAGGACCGGGCTAGGCGCCCCCCTTCAACCCATCCCTGGGCGCTGCGGCGCAAACATCCTGTTTGCGACGCTCCTGAAAAGCTCCACCCAGCACCCGGCCTTCAATTCTGAGTTTTATGCTTCGTAAGCGCTGACAGCTAATTCTGTGATTCGCGGATAAATCTGTGGATTTGCCTGCGCTGTTTTTTGTTGGGACGTTCACTCTGGATTGTTGCGTTGTTTGTCTTGCGTTCGGCTGCAAACTGTTCGCGCTTCGAAATACTTTCTTCCGTCTCCCGATACAGCGTTTGAGCAACGTCGGCACCGCGGCGCTGATCAGAAAGCGCAATGACCTCCACAACTTTCTCATCCCAACCCTGGCGAATGGTGAGAGTAATTCCCAGCGAAATTTCCTTGCTGGCTTTAATGCGCTGGCCATCCGCGTGAATTTTCCCGCCCTCAATCGCCTGCTTGGCGAGACTGCGAGTCTTGAAAAATCGCGCGGCCCAGAGCCACTTATCAATACGAACTTTATCCATCAACTAAATTTCAAAAAATAAAAATAGCTACGAATTTACAAAAACTACGAAGCCTGAATCGTTATGCGAAGGTCGGGTGCCGGGCAAGGGTTTTCAGGAGCGTCGCAAACAGGATGTTTGCGCCGCAGCGCCCAGGGATGGGTTCACAGCGGTCCTGAAAACCCTTGCCCGGTGCCCGGCCGCTACTGCAGGTACGACCGGAGCTCCAAAAAAACCTCAGAGAACCCCCAAAATCTCATCGAAGTCGTGAATCGCGGGGAATTCAGAAATCTCTCGAGCTGGGTGCTTGCTATCCGGCTGGCGGATACACAGCAGATGCGCAATCCCGTAATCCCGCGCCGCACCGAGCACATGCAGGTTGTCATCCACAAACAGTGTGCGCTCCGGATCGAACGGCTGGCGTTCCTGCAGGGAGTGCCAGAACAGTACACTTTCCTTCGCATGGCCCAGGTCATGGGAAGAAATAATCTCATCCAGCCACTGATCGATCCCGGTCACCTCAAGCTTGTGCGACAGCCCATCCGGGTGCGCATTGGTCACCAGCAGCGCGCGCTTGTTCATCTGCCGCAGGCTGCGCAGGAAATTGTCCGTGTGCGGGCGCAGTGCGATGCGGTCCTCAATTTCCCGGTACATCGCCGCAATATCCATCTTCAGCGCATCGGACCAGTAGCGCAGACAGTACCAATCCAGAGTACCGCGCAACGCATCGGTCATGCGGATCACCAGCTCTCGCGCCTCCGGCACTGAAATATCGTTCGCCTCCGCATAGCGCAGCGGCAGATGCTCCATCCAGAAATGATTGTCGTAGTGCAGATCCAGCAGCGTGCCGTCCATATCCAACAGCACCGTATCGATCCGGCTCCAATCCAGCATGACTACCTCGTCAAATAGCCCATGGGCCCGGGCTGTACAAAAAAACGTCGTTCATTATCCACCAAGCCCGCGACGTCGACAAATCAGGCCCGCCGCGCCGTCAAATCCGCGCGGATCAGCCCCACTACCAGCAGCGCCTGTGCAACGTAATAGGTCAGCATGATCCAGGTGCCCGCCAGCGGCACCGGGTTCACGAAACGGTTGATGGCGATCAGCGCATCGGAGGCCATAAACGTCAGCGCGCCGGCAAACAGCAGGGACGAGCCGCTGCGATGGGCGGCGGCACTTAGGGTCATCGCGCTAATCGCAAGTATGTACAGCCCCACCGGCAGCGCCAGCGCGCCCGCAGCGGGCAACACCTGGCGGCCCAGCAGCACAACCGCCACCAGCACCGCGAAAGCGCGCCCCGCCAGGCACAAGCTCAACGTGCCATTGCGGGCAAAGGTCACGGTATAGGTCAGTTGCGCCAATAGGAAAGCGCCGAGCCCGAAGATGAAATGGTTGGCGAAGGGAATGGCCAGCAGCACATCGCCGATAGCAGAGAAACCGAGTGCCAGCAGGGCCAGGGTGCGGGTGGTGCCAACCAGTCTTTGCGCCGCAAGCCAGAACAGGACGCCGATGGGCACGATCTTGAGCGCCGCCATCCACAGCGCCTCGGTGCCGGTGGCGTCCAGCAGCGTATACAGCGCCGCCGCCAGCAGGAACAGCAGGCTGGCCCCGACTGGAAGTGCGGATGGCGAGGTTCCACCGTGTTGGTCTGAGGTCATCGCTGCGTCGTTCATGACATCTCCTGATTTTTATCTTTCTGCCGGTTTTTATCTTTGTCGCGGGGGAGTATTCTTGCGCGAGTATTCGCGAAAGCGGGCGGCGGAGCAAATGGGCCGCAACCCGCTGTCTCCATTTTTATCGTCTTTTCAGGGAGCGACAGATGAAAGCCCGCAATATCCTCGAAACCATCGGCAACACCCCGCATGTGCGCATTAACCGTCTGTTCCGCGACGATATCGAAGTGTGGATGAAGGTGGAGCGTTTTAATCCCGGCAGCAGCATCAAAGATCGCATCGCGCTCGGTATGATCGAGGATGCGGAAAAATCCGATGCACTGAAACCCGGCGGTGTGATCGTGGAGCCCACATCCGGCAATACCGGTATCGGCCTCGCCATGGTGGCGGCGGTCAAGGGCTACAAACTGATCCTGACCATGCCGGAGTCCATGTCGGTGGAGCGACGCAAACTGATGAAGGCAATGGGAGCGGAGTTGGTGCTCACTCCCAAGGAAAATGGCATGCCCGGTGCCATCGCCAAGGCGGAGGAGATACTGTCGCAGAACGCCAACAGCTGGATGCCGCAGCAGTTCAACAATCCGGCCAATGTGACCGCGCACCGCAACACCACCGCAAAAGAGATTTTGGCGGATTTCCCCGAGGGGCTGGATTACCTGATTACCGGTGTCGGCACCGGCGGGCATATCACCGGCTGTGGCGAGGTGCTGAAAGAGGCGATGAAGGGCCTCAAGGTGTTCGCGGTGGAGCCGGAGAAATCCCAGGTAATCGCGGGTAAAGAGAAAGGTATGCACCGGCTGCAGGGCATCGGTGCCGGGTTTGTGCCGGAGGTTCTGAACAAGGGTATTCTCGACGGCACGATAGCGGTGTCGGAAGAGGAGAGCTTCGAGATGGCGCGCCAGTGCGCGCTGCAAGAGGGCATTTTTGTGGGCATCTCGTCCGGGGCCTCTCTAGCCGCACTCAAGCAGAAGGAGCAGGAGCTCGCGCCGGGCAGCCGGGTGCTGGTGTTCAGCTACGATACCGGCGAGCGCTATCTGTCCATCGAAGATCTCTTTTCCGCCTGAACTCCCGGCCTCCCAAAGCTGCAGCGGGATGCCCCATCCGCCGCGCTCTGCGTATAATCCCCCGTTTTGTCGTCAAAGAAAGTCAAAGCGGGGGAATCATGGAAAATGTAATTAGCAGGGAACTGCTGGATCGGGTCATCGCCATTTCGGTACAAGCCGGAGAGGCGATTCTCGAGGTGTACAACGCCAGCGGCGAGCTGGAGGTGGACACCAAGTCTGACGATTCCCCAGTTACCGCCGCGGATCTCGCAGCGCACAGAATCCTGCTGCCCGCGCTGGAGCAGCTGATCGAAGGCGTGCCGGTGCTGTCCGAAGAGGGCAAACTGCCCCCGTTTGAGGTGCGCAGCCAGTGGAACCGCTACTGGATTATCGACCCGCTGGATGGCACCAAGGAGTTCATCCGCCGCAACGGCGAGTTCACGGTGAATGTGGCGCTGATCGAGAACGGCGAGCCGGTGCTGGGGGTGGTGCATGTACCGGTACTCGATATCACATACGCCGGCGCCAGGTCCCTCGGCGCGATCAAGCGGGATGCCGGTGGTGAAAGGACCATCGGAGTGCGCGCGATGCAGCCGCGTCTCGACAGCAGCCAGCCAATCGAGGTGGTGGCGAGCCGCAGTCACGGCGCCGGTGCGGTGGACGAACTGCTCGCGCGCATTGAGGGCAGCCTCGGTGAGACCGGGCTCAAAAACATGGGTAGCTCACTGAAGCTGTGTCTGGTGGCGGAAGGCGCCGCGGATCTCTACCCGCGCCTGGCGCTCACCTGCGAGTGGGACACGGCGGCGGCGCAGGCGGTGGTGGAAGCGGCCGGCGGCATCGTGGTGGACGAGCAGTTTGCGCTGCTGCGCTACAACCAGAAGGACGCGCTGCTGAACCCCTTCTTCTATGTGATCGGCGATCCGTCCTACGACTGGAAGTCCCTGCTGCTCGGTTAAATGCGCCCGGCTGAAGGGGAAAGACTGGTCTAGTCTTACTGGTGTATCCGGCTGCTGCGCGATATGTCGCGATGGCCGGATAACCGGGATCTGACCGGGAGGTGCCCCTTGCCCAGCAGTCATAACATTTCCAGACACATCAATATCAGCGAGGCGGAGATCCGCGCATTGCGCTTGCGCCTGCAGACTGAGATCACCTGGCTGTCACGACAGGTGGAGGATCTGCAGGGCGCGGATGATGCTCCCGACCTGTCGCTGGTCCAGACCTACCGGGAAATGATCTTTTCCCGTCGCGCCCTGCTCGGGCGCATTCCCCGCTAAATTTCTCCCGCCTGTCGGCAACCGGCGCCGGCGTCGTATAAATAGTTTTTCCGCGGAGAAATTTGCTCAGGTTTCGACAATTGGGTCTACGCTTGGTGGGATATAAATTTAACGTAAACGAGTAAGTCCCATGCGCTACCCGGTCGTGGTACACAACATCGAATTTGCCGGTTACGGTGCCATCGCACCGGATCTTCCCCACTGCCACTGCCACGGAGATACCCTCGAAGGCGCACTGCAGAAAATGGCGGAAACCATTGCCCAGCGTCTGGACGATCTGCAGGCGGCGGGTGATCCACCCCCGGTCCCCGGCGAGCTCGACAAGTTGCGCAAAAACCCTGCGTTTGTGGGCGGTGTGTGGGCGATTATCGACATCGAGCGCAACGAATTACGACCGAACTCCTGAACGACGGAGCGACAAAACCAACAAGACGTATTTGAAAAATTTTCAAATGTTTTATCCAAGGACGGTGACAATGAAAGGTCTGGTATTCCTTCTGGCCCTGTTTACTTCCAGTGCCGCATTGGCCCAGTGGAACAATCCATTCGACGGCTACTGCAATGGCGAATATCGTGTAATCGGCACCCTCGGACTCGGCGTCGGTGAACTGCAGATCAATGATGATCGGGACTTCGCCGGCTACGCCAGTATCGGTGTCACACCGACCGTCGGCGTGTGGCAGGTGGAGCTGCGCTACACCGGCTTTGACGATGGCCGGGTAAATGTGGACCAGTGGGGAATCGGGGCCAAGGTCGACTTCACCCTGACCTGCGATGTGCAGTGCTTCTACTGGATGGTGGGGTGGAACTACGGTGAGTTCGATGTGGACACCATCGAAAAGCACGGTGTCCTGTATGAAGTGAACGACGACAGCAGTGACAACTACTGGAATGCCGGCGTCGGTTACCGCTACAACTGGACGCGCGACTTCGATACTTCCATCGAGTACAACTACAACAATGTGCGCAACCGGGTCCGTTATTTCGATGTCGACGAGAATTTCCAGCGCCGCTTCGACCTCGGCCACCTGCGCACGCTGACAATCAATTTTGCGTACCGGTTCTAATCAGAAAAGGGCCGGCTGATTCGAGCCGGCCTCTACTTAAGTCTCCCTCAAAAGCAGTAAACCGCCTTCATCCACAGGGACCGCCCCGGTTATCCAGCGGTTGCTGACCTGGATTCACGTCAGCGGGGCCTGTGCTGGCGGATGGGGCTCGGGTTTAGAGTTTACCGCTGCGTTTCAGCTGCCAGTAGGCTTCCACCAGGGACATATGCATTTCCGACGGCAGGGCATCCGCGAGGATGGTTTTGCGCGCGCGCAGCTGCTGGAGCAGGCGGCCGCGGCGGCGCACAAAATCCCGGCCCGCGCCGTTCAGCAGTGCACTGTCAAAATCCACTACCGGCTTTTCCAGCAGTTCGTCCAGCGCGCGCTCGCGCAGGCACGCCACCATGACCAGGTGGTGGCGGGAGAGCTGCGCCACTGCGGCGGTGAGGTCTTCGCTGTCCTCGTCGCGCACATTGGTGAGCAGAATCACCAGCGCGCGCCGCTGCTGGCGTGCCAGCAGCTGTTCCGCGGCGGCGGTGTAATCACTGTGTGCGGTGCCCGAGTGCAGATCGTAGACGTGGTTCAACAGCAGGTTGATTGCGCCCTCGCCCTTTACCGGTGGCAGTCGGCCCTGATTGCCGGCAAAGCACTGCAGCCCCACCGCGTCGCCCTGGCGAATGGCCACATAAGCAGACAGCAGCAGGGCGTTGAGGGCGTGATCAAAATGGCTCAGATCGCCGTCGCGGGCGCGCATGCGGCGGCCGCAGTCCAGCAGGAAGATGATTTCCTGGTCGCGCTCGTCCTGGTACTCGCGGCTGATCAGTTTCTGCATGCGCGCGCTGGCCCGCCAGTCCACCTGGCGCTGGCTGTCGCCGCGGCGGTATTCCCGCAGCTGGCGGAAGTCCAGGCCTTCGCCCCGCCGCTGCTGCTGGTGTACGCCGAGAAAACGCAGGGTCTGTTCGGTAGAGAGCGCCTGCAGCGAGGAGATGCCGAGAAAATTCGGGTACACCTTCACCTGTTGCGGCTCCCCTGCCAGTACCTTGCACTGCCACAGTTGCCACGGGGAGTGCACCAGCAGCTCCAGCCGGCCGAAGGCGGCGAGTCCGCGGCGCACCGGCATCGCGGTGTAGTGGGCGACGATCTCCTGCTGCGGTTGCAGCTGAATGGCGAGCGGCAGGTTGCGGGCGCGCAGCTCTTCCGGTAGCTGGTCGGTAACCAGCAGATTGAGCGGACGGGTACCAGTGTTGATCAGGTTCAGGTCGATTCGCTGCTCTACCCCGAGCGCCAGATTGCCCGGCAGGTGCCGCCGGCCGTCGAGGCCGCGGCAGTGGCGGCCGGTGGCGAAATCCAACAGGCTTGCCAGCGTCAGCGCGCCGAATCCCAGCCACCAGGTGTTGGCCAGCAGCGCCGCCGCCTGCGGCCACCAGATGCGCGCGGCGCTTACCGCGAGCGCGCTGGCGCAGGCAATCAACAGCAGGCGAATCAGCAACGGAGAGGGCTTCACAGCCGCGGTGCCTCCACGGATGCGATGATTTGTGCCAGCACCGAGTCGGCGGTCTCGCCGTCGATCTCCATATCCGGCGATACCGCCACCCGGTGGCGCATGACGGGTATGGCCATGCTCTTGATGTCGTCTGGCAGTACGAAATCGCGCCCCTCCATCAGAGCGTTGGCGCGGGCGGCCTGGATCAGACCGATACTGGCGCGGGGGCCGGCGGCGCGGCGCAACTGGGAGGATTCGCGGGTGGCGCGCACCAGGCGCACGGCGTAACTGAGCACCTGCTGGTCCACTTGTACCTGCGGCACTAGTGCCTGCAGTTGCTGCAGCTCGCCGGCATTGAAGACCGCCTGGACGCCATCGCGCAGGGCGCGCTCGATGTGGCCACCGCTGGCGGCGGCCGCCAGCTGTTCCTCGGCCTGCTGGCTGGGAAAGTCGATCAAAACCTTGAGCAGGAAGCGGTCAAGCTCAGCTTCCGGCAGCGGGTAGGTGCCCTCCTGCTCCACCGGGTTCTGGGTGGCGAGCACCATGAATGGCAGCGGAGTGGCATGGGTTTCGCCGTCGATGGTGACCTGCTGCTCCTGCATCACCTCCAGCAGCGCCGCCTGGGTTTTCGCGGGCGCGCGGTTGATCTCGTCCGCCAGCAGCAGGTTGGTGAATACCGGGCCGCGGCGCACCTCGAAGCGGCTCTCCGCCATGTGATAGATGGCGTGACCGGTCACATCCGCGGGCATCAGGTCGGGAGTGAACTGGATGCGGCGGAAGTCGCCGCCAAAGCCCCTGGCGAGGCTGCGCACCAGCAGTGTCTTGCCGAGCCCGGGCACGCCTTCCAGCAGAACGTGTCCGCCCGCGAGCAGCGCGATCAGTACCTGGTCCACCACCGCGGGCTGGCCGATGACCACCTGGTTGATGCGGCGGCGGAGTTGCTCCACCCGCTCGCTGGCCTGCCGCCAGTGTCCGTCGGTGTCGCTTCTGGTGTCGGGTTCGGAGTGCAGTTGTGGAGCCAGGTCCGGGGTGGATTCGCTCATAGGGCGGCCTCAATGATCTGAATGCTGCGCAGTCGCGCGGTAAAGTCGTCTTCATTGCGGGGCGCTTCCCCCCACAGGGTGTGAAAAATATCGCTGGCGCTCAGCCCGGTTAGCGCTGCCACCGTCTCGCTGAGTTGCCGGCACTGTTCCGCAGTCAGTGCGTTCTGGCGCTGGCCGCAGAGCTTGTGCAACAGCGGCGCGCGCGCCTGTTCATACAGATTCTCGCCGCGACTGTGGCGCCAGTAGAAGTGTCCGCAGGCGCGGATGTGTTCAAGCAGCGAGCGGCGGGCGCTTGCGGGGGGCGCAATCAACGGACCGAAACGGCGGCTGCGATTGGCGATCCACGCGGCAATGGTGAGCAGTGCAGCAACGAAGAACTCCAGCGCGTAGCGCTTGATCAGGTTGCCGAGGGTGTCAAACCTGGGCTGGGTGACCATCACCAGACTGCGCTCGCCCACAAGGTGCGCGAGAAAGTAGGCGTGATCGAATTCGCCGATGCGATGGTTGTGCCACAGCTCGCCGTCGGTCATCAGTGTGAGACGGCCGCGGCCATACTCGTAGAACACCAGCGGTGCCTGCGTGGAAATACGTTGGAACGGCACCCAGTGCAACGGACTTCCGTTTACGTCCGTATCCGCACCCTGATCCATCATCTCGTGGGTGAATACCTTGTGCGGGTTGAAGTAAAGCGCGTAGCTGGCGCCGCTGTCGCTGGTGAGGTTGATCAGGCGGTCGGGGTCGACGTCCGGGTCGCGCGCGGGCGCGTCACCGGCGTCCGCCGCGTCTTTTTGAACGTCTTCGCTTCCGGCTTCCGGTTCCGCCAGCTTGCGGTTGTGTTCGCGCATCAGCTCGCTGATGGTTTTGTCCTGCAATTTGCTGGCGTCCTCGCCGAACATCTCCCGCACCTGCTGATTGAAATACAGGTCCAGGTCGCCGGTGGCGACTTCGAGGCCGAGCATTTCCAGCAGCAGATCCTGCTCGTGCTCGCCGCCGCTACTGTGGGCCACCACAATGGCCTGGCCGCCGCGCTCGATCCAGTCCATAAGCTCCCACAGCCGGTCGCTGTTGTAGATCTGGCTGGAGCTGGCAAGAAACAGCGCGTCGCTCTCATCCAGAGCCGATACGACGGCGATGTTATCGGCGCGGCGGTGGGGTATGTCGATGCGTTCGAGGAACTGCTCTGCGGCCAGAAACGGATTGCGCCGCGCCTCGGCACCATAGCCGAGATCCACTTCTTCACTGAAGCGTTCGAAAAAAAACAGAAACAGGGCGCCGGCGGCAACAACCAGCAGCAGTGTCGTGGCGATGGCGATACGGCTCAGTTTCACCGGGCGGTCTCCTCAGTGCGGAATACCTGCTGCCACTGTGCGCACAGCGCTTCCAGCTGGGCGTTCGCCGGCGCCTTGTGGGCGTAGGCGAGGCGCTGCCAGGTAGCTGTGAGCAGGCCGAAAAACTGCACCAGTGCGGGGTGCAGGCGCGGGTCCTGTTGCGCTTCGTCGCGCACCAGGTGCGCGCACTCCGCTTCGGTGTGGTGATCCTGGAACGGACAGTCGTAGCGGGAAATGAGATCCGACAGGCTGGCGCGGTACAGAAGTCCCAGCGCCTCGCGCTCGGCGCCGGCCCGCCACAGACGCAGCACTTCTGCGGTAATGTCGTCCGGCAGGCTTTCCCGTCGCAGGTCGAGGCCGAACAGGGTTTCGGGGCGCCGGGTCTCCGCTGCTTTTCTGCGCGGGCGCTGGCCGAGTAAAGCGCGCAATTGCTCGCGGTAATTCCACAACAGCCAGGCGCAGATACCGGCCGCGAGAATCCACAGCATCAACTCGATAATCCCGGCAATCAACGGCCAGAACACACCGTCACTGGAATTGTTTTCCCGCTCTTCTTCATCGTCGCCGAGGCTCTCAAGCCACTCGATAAAGGCGATAAACCAATCGGGAAAGCGGTACTTGCGGGCATCGAATTCCCGCATCCGCCAGCCAGTTTTTGTTTCCCGCAAATGGAAGTCGTCACCCGCCAGGGTGTCGTCAATCAACTGCTGGGCTTCGCCGGGATTGACCCTGTCTGCAAGCGCCGGTTGTGGCAGCGACAGCAGTGTGCACATACCGATGGCGGCTGCGCACAGCAGCGCGCTGGTGGACGTGCTGCGTGCCGTGACGGGGCGGGTGTTGGTGGCCGCTTTCCGGCCGGATGTCAGGCGCGCGCGCAGTTTGCGAAAGTGAATTTCGAGATCCCAGGCTTCCAGATCAATACGGCGGCCAATGTAAAGCATGAACCCGGCACACACATAAAACGGCGCGACCATTGCCATCACCAGCAGCGACATGCCATTAGCGAGCCACTGCATCAGGTTTTCGTTGTTGATGAGCATCGGCCACCAGTCGATATCCAGTTGCTCCGGCAGCATCAGCAACACCAGTGCCGCAACACCTATACCGAAGATCATTTCCACATGCGCGCCGACGATATGCAGCCAGCTGGCGGTGCCTGCGGTCTTGCGATGCAGGAGGGTAAGACGCGCATGGCGCACCCGGCCGGTGGCTTGTTCCAGCACCGTTACCGGCAGATCGAATGCGCGCGTAAACGAGAGACGGCGCCAGCTGAGCCAGGCGAACCAGTCGCGTCCATTGGCGCGACGAAACTGCGACAAGGCTTCGCGCATATGGATCTGTTCGCCAAATAACTGCCGGCTTACCACCAGCAGCGGCAGGCGCTCGAATAGCGGTTTCAGCCACCAGATACAGAAAATCGCCAGATTGGGACTGTGCGGAAACAGCAGCGCCATCAACGCGAACAGCGGTGCCGCCGGGATCAGCCACAGCAGCGTCATCTGCAGCCAATGCCGCCGCGCGAGCACTATGCCCAGGTCCACGGATTGCCAGTTGGAGCGCAGCCGCGCGCGCACTTGCAGACGGTCGAGATTCATCGCCCGCCCTCCAACGCCGCTGGGGCATCCCGGCGCCCGGCGAAGCAGCAGTAAGCGATCACCAGCAACCAGAAACATCCGCCCACCGCGAGTTTTACCGCGATGCTCACTTCGGTGCTGGACGACCAGAAAGCCTCCAGAAATGCGGCGATAACCAGCATCAGGAAGGTGCCGTACATGATTTTCATGGCGTCGTGCCCGGCTTCGCGCAGGGCGTGGCGGCGGCTCAGATTACCGGGACTCACCAGTGCGTGGCCCAGGCGGAGCCCCGCCGCGCCGGCGAATACGATAGCGGTCAACTCGAAGGCGCCGTGGCCGATGACAAAGGGATAGAAGGTGCTGACAAATCCGACGCGGGTGATATGCCCGAAAATCGCGCCGAGAAACACACCGTTGAACAGCAGGAAAAAAATCGAGCCGAGTCCGAAAAGAATGCCAGAGGCGAACATCTGGAAGGCGATACCGATATTGTTCTTGATGTAAAAGCCAAACATCATCAGATCGGAATCGGAGCCGCGCTCGCGGCCCAGCACGCGGTTGCCCGGGTCGTACATGGACTCAATCTGCACCACCTGCTCTGGCGACATCACCGCGTAAATCAGCGCATCGTTCCAGTAGCTGCCGAGCCCCATCACCAGCGCAGGCGCGAGAAAAAGTGCGCAGGCGAGCCACACAAACCGCGACTGCGCGCGCAGCGCGCGGGGAAAGCCCGCAAACAGATAGTCCAGCCAGCGGTTTCTGGAGACCGACTTCTGTTGGTAGATGCGCTGGTGACAGGCCATTACCAGCAGGTTGAGACGCGTCACCAGGCTGCCCGTGTACTGGCGCTCCTTGGCGACGGCGAGATGCTGGCACAGGCAGCGATAGGCTGCGGGTATATCGTCGAAAACCGGCGCCCCTTCGGGAGCGTCCGCCTTCCGTGCCACGCTCTTCTGGTAACCGGCGAGCCAGTTATCCAGCTGTTGCCACAGCGGTTCGTGGCGCTGCTCAAATTCCCGCTGCTTCATGGCGTGTCCGCCTGGTGTTTGCCGTCCCGCGCGCCGAGCAGCCAGTGGCCAATGGCGAACAGCTGACGCAGGCCGGGTTCACCGCTTTTGCCGGTGACCGGTTGTATAAGATCGGCCAGCTCCTGCTGGCGAGCCTGGCTCAACACGCCGCTGCGTTCGGTGAGGCTGACGATTGCCTGCTGGTCGGCAAGGCTGAGCCCGCGCGGCGGCGGTGCGGGCGCGACATTGGGCAGGGCCGTCGCATGCACCCCCTGTTCGCGATAGATAACAATAGTGCCCGCGGCGTAGTCGCCGAGGCGCTGGAAACAGCCACTCAGGGTCATACTGAGCATGCCGGCACAGTAGCCGAATGGCAGAAAATCGGCGAAGCGCAGCAGATTGCGCATGATCGAGGCGCCCCAACCCACCGGGGTCAGGTTGTCATTGACCACCGCGAGGCCAAACGCGCGTTTGCCCGGGGTCTGTCCGCCGCGGAAAATTTCAAACACAACCGGGTAGAACCACTCCAGCAGAAAGGATGCGAGCAGCCAGACGCCGACGCCGGTTTTGCCGGCAAACGTCAGCGCGATTCCCAGTGCGATCAGGATCAGGGTGCGGTAAAACAGGTCCACCGAGTAGGCCAGGATACGCGGCACCGGCCCGGCAACATGTGCCGTCAGGTCGATCCCTTCGGGGGTTTCGATTTCGTAGAGGGTGTCCAGGCCGGTGTCGTCGGCGACGTCCGCAGAGTGGCCCGGAGAGGATGCTGAAGGAGCGGAGAAGTTCTGCATTGGAAGCTGCTACAACGGAAACGAGGGCAAATACCGGCGAAGGGGCCCCGCACTCGGGGCCTCTCCGCCGTCGCGGAAATCAGATTTCCGGATTGGCCTCATGGCCGCCAAACATATTGCGATAGAGGATGCCGTAGGCAATGCTCAGGGTCGGAATGGCCCAGATCAGGCCGATAATCAGCGCCAGGAAGCCAGCGAAATACAGCAGCATCAGCACGATCATAAAACCGAAGACCCCGAACCAATGCTTGGTAACGGCCTTGCGCGAGAGTTCCAGCGCCTGCCAGGGACCGAGGTTTTTGTCCACGATCAGCGGCAGGACCATGACATAACCGATCGCCAGGTAGATCCCGGGAATGACCAGCAGGAGAAAGCCCAGAGCCATCAGGATGTACATCAGTACCATGGCCACCGCCAAGGGCAGGATTTTGTCAAAGTGCGCAAACACCTCGGTGCCGGATACCTGCTCGTCGCGGGCGATCTTTACACCGATCATCATCATGCCTGCACCCAGCGGTGCACTGACGGCGACAATAATGATATTGGAAAGGATCGCGCCGAGGCCCGCGTTGGCCTCCGGGTCGGTAAAGGATTGGCCGGTGATGAGCGTGGCCACCACGGAAATGCCGATATAGGCCACTAAATACAGCAATACACCCAGCCACACTGTGCCTTTGTTGCCTTTGGTTTTGGCCCAGGCCTCACTCAGGGTATCGCCGATGGCAACCTGATAGTCCCCCGCCAAGGCTTTGGGGATGGAGCCCATACCCGCATTGCCACTGTCGTCGCCCGCCAGCTCAGCCTGGGGTGCGTTGTAGATATCACTCATGGTCGAAATTCCTTGATCGAACTTTCTTGTCTTTATTGTGCCGGCAGTACTCCGCCAACCGGTTTTCCGCAGGGGGCCGGTTCCGGCAACAGGGCCTGCAACCATATCACAGCTCTTATGCGCTTTGGCGTGGTATTCCTGCTGATGTAAGCGTCTGTAATCCACCTCCCGCCGAGGGTACTATTGGCACCATTACGCGAGCGACGCAGGGGATGAGCAATGGGCAGATGGGGGGTGCGCGCCGGACTGGTCGTTGTGCTGCTGGGACTGGTGTATGCGGCACTGCCGTGGTACTCCGCCCACAAACTAGTGGAGGCGGCACAGCACCGGGACCTTGCGACCATGGAACGCTATGTGGATTTTCCACAACTGCGGCGCAATATCCGCAATCGCCTGTTGGAGGATGTGCGGACCGCTATGGAGCGCGATCTGTCGCCGGAACTGGGAGGTTTCTTTTCCGCCGGTGCGGAGCTGTTACTCGGTCCCCTGGTCGACAGCCTGATCAGCCCGCGGGGCATTTCCGAACTGATCCAGGGTCAGAAAGACTGGAAAGAGTTCGAGCGTGAACTCGAGGCTGTATTCGGCGGCGCCCGTCCGCCTGCCGCCTCTCCCGCCCCGCAACCGGAAGAGCAGGCGCAGGAAGAAGAGCACCGGCACCACTGGCAGTTGCGGCAGTGGCGTTTCCGCGGCCTGAACCGGGTGGAGGTGATCTGTAGTAATCGCGAAGACAATTCCGAGGTAAAACTGTTCATGCAGCGCAGCGGCTTGCGCTGGCGGCTGGTGGACATGCGACTGATAAACGACGAATCGAAGGGGGCGTGAACGTGGCAATCACACTGGAAATGCACGAGTCGAAAAATGTGTTCGGCGACTCACTGATTCCCTGCAGCAGCGATCCACTGACGGGTTTTTTCCGCGACAGCTGCTGCAATACCAGCGATCAGGATTTCGGCTCCCACACCGTGTGTGTGGAAGTGACCGAGAACTTTCTGAAGTTTTCCCGCGAGCGCGGCAACGATCTCAGCGCGCCGGTAGAGGAGTTTGGCTTTCCCGGACTGAATCCCGGCGACCGCTGGTGTTTATGTGCGGCGCGCTGGCTGGAAGCGCAGAAGGCGGACATGGCGCCCCGGGTGTATCTGCAACGCACCCATCTGCGCGCGCTGGAAATTGTTCCTCTGGAGCTGCTGCGCCGGTATGCGGCGGATCTGAATTGAACGTCGGCTAAACCGGTTGATGAAAACGCTCTGCGGCAGACCATCCTGGCCTGCCCAGAGCCAGCCTTGCGGCTGCAACCAACTCACAGGATGAGAATTTGTTGGTGAGCGCGGTATCCATTCCCACCGGGGCCCCTGAACGCAGGGGCCGGCGTGCTCAGGAGTCAGCTTGCGCTTAATGCGTATTGCCGGCAATAGCCCCTTGGAGTCAAATCCCATCCATGGGCGCAACAATTTGCGACCGTACTGGCGTTCGGATTCAGGAAAACTACCGCGAAACTAATGCATGACCAACGCTTGCACAGCATTGCATACGACCCGCTAGACCAGACCTTCCGCCAGCACTTTCGATACCAGTTGCCCGGTGGTTTTGCAGTCGGCCTTTTTGAGAATATTTTTCCGGTGATTTTTTACCGTGTGTTGTGAAATTCCAAGAATCTCCGCAATTTCCACACTGGTTTTTCCCTCCGCCAGCATCCGCACTATCTGTATTTCCCGTCCGCTGAACGGGGACGGCGCGCCGACCACCTGGTTGTTTTCATCGAACACGTCGATATTGAGAAAACTCTCGCCACCGAACAGATGCAGTAGTGACAACTTGTAGTTGTTGCGGCTGGTGATATGGGAAATATCCGTGTGGATGCTCAGCACCTTGGCGACCCGGTTGGCTTCATCCGTAGCCAGGACCAGAGCCTGGTGATTGAACATGCGATAACTGCCATCGCGGGTGCGCAGGCGTCCACAGTAGGAAATCTTGTAATTCCGGACCTGCTTCCTGCCAATCTGGTTGTTCAGTATCCTGAGCGCGGTTTCTTCGGCGCGCGCGGCAAAGGGCAGGTCTTCCGGGTGACCCCGCTCAATAATGGATTGAATGGTGGTGGCAGTTGGGTCGAGCCCGAGAATCCGTTCCACGGAATTACTGACCAGCATCGGCTTCCGGATATTGAGAAAGTCCAGCACATAGTAGTAGGCGGCACCGGTACTGAAGGTGTTAGCAATAAACTCATCGATTTCCTTGTGCGGCAGAGAAATGTCCTGCCGTGCAAAAAAATCCGGCACGTTGCGCCAGGCGCGATGAATCAGGTTTTTTTCCGGTTGCAGATCTTCAGGTTCCATCGAGATGGTCCTTGTAATTATGTGGTGTCCCCTGTTTGCTCGGCTATTTCACCCCGCGCCGGTGAAACTGACGGCAACAGCAGCAGACTTCTATAACAGAATACGGCGTTTGCAGGGATCAGATAAGCCCCTCGACAATACAGCTGCCAAACAGCTGACCCATGTTCTGACACCCGGCCTTTTTCAGAATGCGCTTGCGGTGGTTCTTGATGGTAAATTCTGAAAGCGCCAGCTCGCGGGCTATCTCCGGACTGGTAAAACCGCGTGAGATCAGACGAATAACAGAAATTTCCCGCTGGCTGAACACCGGCTGGCTTGGCTGCAGGGTATCGGGCTCGCCATCCACTTCTATATTGAGGTACGAGGGTTCACCGTTCATGCCGATCATGGAGAGGCGGTAATTGTTTTCCGCACACAGGTGGGAAATGTCCGTGTGTACATTCAGAGATTTGCCAATCCTGCCTTCATCATCCGTGGTCAGAACAATGGACTGATGATTGAACAGGCGATAGCTGCCATCGCGCACCCTGAAGCGGAAGCAGTAGGAAAACTTGTAGTCGGTTATCTTTTCCAGGGCGATCTGTTCCCGCACCAGGCGCAATGCCGTGGCCTCAGCGCTGGCCACAAACGCCATGTCGTCGGGATGGATCTGTTCGAGAATGTCCTGAAAGGTGAGGCGATTGAGGCGGAGGTCGTGGTGTTGCTCGAGCTGCGGGCTGACATACAGAAAGCTCAGATCGAACAGATCAAACACATAGTGATAACAGGGCCCATTGCTGAAGATGCACCCCATGAGTTCGTCAATCCGGAATCCGGAAAGCGCTGTCCTGTTCCGTGCCAGCATTTCATGGCGGCTTTCCCACACGCCCGTGAGCAGCTCGGTTCTGGGCTTGCCGGTTTGCGTCTCGTCGGCCACAGGTACTGTCCAGGATAATTGTTGTTATTGCATCGGCAGTCGGGCCCGTCTTTGGGGATGCGGCCCCTGAGTCATCGGGTTATTGCGACACACGTCACATTTGTGAGGCTTTTGTACCAGAAGCGTCTGTGACAATGCAATTACCCCCCGTGTTATTTGCGTACTTCGCGCGACTTTCAGGTGACCGCAATGACGGTCGGGCAGTAAAGGCAGAAAAGTTCGGTGGTGCCGGGAGGTGAGCGCAGCCCGAACCCATGGAGTTGGATCTGGCCGCGATGACTGTTCAATTGGCCCGGGGGGCCGAGCTTGAAGACCGGGATGCTGGGGTCAACTACCCGGAAAAATACTTCAATCTATATTGCTAAAGGGCTGACACAGAAGTTTGAATACCCTCTTCCATTGCGGGCGATGCCACCGATCTACTTTCCAAATTGGTCGGGAAAATACTTCAGCCTACCTTGCTATATGCTAGGCACAGAGTTCTGAACAACCTCAGATCGATAAGTTAGACATGCGTCAAGTTCTATCGGTAAATATTTGATCAAAGCTAATCTCAAAGCTAATTGTTTTAACAAAATTGTTATTACTTAAAGCCTTCTGGTAGTCATCTGGTTTTAAAGCTCCTTTCGAAAAAGCAGTAAAAAATTCTTCGATCTCAGATCTAGGAAGATCATAACAATCAAGTCTTATAACAATATTCTTGCCTTTTGACTCGGGGAACTTTTTAGCTAACTTACCATCGATCACGGCATCAATAGTATCGTATAAGCGATCTTGCAGGCCGTACAAAAAATCTTCAAGAGAACCTTGGATTGGCCCTTCTTCAACAAGAACCATCAACCATTCGCCGTCAGATTTTCCTCTTGCAATAAAATCAACCACCACATCTTGAGGTTTGCTCATTTAAACTCTCCTAACAGGGCCTATCAACCCTGCAACCATTCATTCTGATTGGTTCCCCCGGAGTGAAACCGGCGTTCTCAGCATTCCGACCGACAGGTGTAACATCATCACCTGCTTCAATATCATTCTTAAGCTTTTGTTGGCCAGAAGACAGCTTTGCATCCCCTGTTTTAGTTTCAACCACCTCTTTGTCCTTAGTTACAAAGTCCGCTCTTGTACGAGTACCATCTTTAGTTTTAAAAGTGACTTGTTCCCCAGCAATTTTATCGCCAAGTCTCGCGCGCGTCATTGCCTCTCCTTGCTTACCTCTCCGTTTATTTTCTCGGAGTCTCTTCTGCTTTCCGTCAATATCGCTTTTAGCACGATCTAATCTTTTCTGATAAATTTCTTCTTGATACTCAGAACCTGTTGCCCATAAAACAAGCTCCGCCAAAGCAGTACCCGCATCACCTCTCCGCTTCGACTCACCAGTAGGATCCGAAAAGTTCAGTGGATCATTTCCCACATATGCATAAAGATTCATCTGATCTTCGTAGCCGATAGGATCAGTCTGCAAGAACCGTCCCAACTTCGATGAGTACATTCGCGCCTTATAATGCCAAAGCTCAAGGTCCTCTATCCAGATCTGACCGGTGTAACCAAACCGGAAAGAGTGTTCTGATACTGGCTTGCCCCAAGTATCATAGCGAAGCAGCTGCTGCAGATTGGTACCCTCAGATACTAGGACAATACTGCCTTGATGGTTAGCGCGCAAATGACGTAGGTTGCCCGTCGATACCGCGTTTCCCTGAAACCAGGCGACAGGATCATCTTGGGAAATACCGTGAACGTAACGCTGCTTTGCCGTGGTGCTAATTCCATCAAACTCCGCAATCAGTTCGTCACCGTCGTATAGAAAGTGCGTAGTCCCTGTAGCAGCGCCACTTACCTTGTAAAGCCGCCCTAACGGGTCATACCATAGTTCTGCCTTCAGGCTGCCGTCACTGGCGGTCGCCTTGACTAGGCGGTTTTCCTGATCGTAGGTATATATGCTATCCCCATCAGAGGTCAAACTGCCGTTGTCATCGTAACCATAGATCTGACCCGAAACCGATGTGTATTGGTTCAGACCGTTAACGTCATAGCTTTCACTCTTCATCAAGGAAGCGGGAGCGTACTGAATGTTTGAAGTGTCAACACTCAATACCTGTGAGGCCGGGTTGTACTGGAAAGTGAATATGTTATCGAAAATGCCTTTGTTGAGATCATGACTCAGGCTCTTTAAACGTCCAACTCCATCGAAATCAAAATCAGTATTGACTCCGCCATTTAACTGGGAAAGCGCGCCGTACTGATCGTAGTCGTAATCGGCCAACGTGCCGGTACTGGAGTGACGGATGCGATCCAACCGGTTGAGTTTGTCGTAATCGTAGTAGAAGCGCTGGCCATCCGGATGTGTCACATAATCCCGCATGCCATTCAATTTATAGTGATGAGTAATTTTTCGACTAACACCTTCCAGGTTAATTGTCGAGGTCTCCAGATTTCCAAAAATGTCATAAGTCTGAGTTACCCCCTGTCCTGACGGTGAGTCGAAGCGGCTATGCAACGATAGACCTCTATTGTCATAGCCGTAGTAGACATCACGGGTATGTGCAGAAGACAAGCCGCTACGAGAAGGTACTTTTTTCCATTTCGCCCGGTCCAGATTGTCATACTCATAGGTTAGAACGGTACCGTCCCGCTTACGGTACAAAGTGCGGTTGTCATTGAGGTCGTAATCGTACTTCTCATAGTCGGTTACGGAGTGAGTTGCACTCCCTTGTATTTTTGAGGGAAAGTACCAATGAGTCTGGCGATCATAAGCGTCATACGCCAGATGCGCTTTGTTCCTATTTGCATCGAAAATATCGGTTTTTTTGCCATTGTCGCTGTATTGATACTCAGCATACACTTGCTGCAAAGGTGTACCGTAGGCTTTATATATTTTCTTTAATTGGCCTGCAGCGTCATATACGTTTTTAGTGATCCGATCATATCCATACTCTCCGACACTCCCCAGCTGGCATGCATCGGCGGGTAGAGAAGAAAAATTCATTCTCACCGCAGTGCAGATCAGTCGGTTCCAAGCATCATAGGAATACTGCGTAATCGAAACGATCTCAGAGCTGGGTTGCTTATCTGAAACAACGGTTTCTATCGCTTTACGCCCCAGGTCGTCATAGTCGATTTCTGTATAGCTAGTCACAGACATCTCGGTGAGTGCACTCTTGGTAGTGCCTGTGGTCACACCAGTTTCAATTAATCTTGGCTGGCTTGCATTGTTGTACGCCGTGCGCTTTGCGATACGGGGTTGGGGGCCCGTGGCATCCGGATCCTCACTGATTTCACCAATTTTGCGGCCAATCGCATCATAAAAATAGTGCGTTACTCGCCCAAGAGGGTCGGTCGCAGTCTCCATATGCCCTGCGTCGTCATATGTGAAAGACTCTGTAGCAGAAACACTGTCGTCACCGGACTTAGTGGTTATATTTTCCGGTAAAAAGGTGTGACCCCAATAAGCAGTGCTAATGACTTGCTCCTTTTCGTTCCCCGCGCAAGTATTCCCTTCCACACACGTGGTGACCTCATTCCTCCGCCAAATAATGCCATCTCCGGTGTCCACCGATTCATAGAAATAACTGGTTACAGGTCGAACTCCGTTCGGCTGAGCTGGCTTTGTAACGGTTTCTACGCCGCCGTGGACAGGATAGTATGTGTAATCTGTCTTGTTGCCCTTGGCGTCTTTCACCCACTTTGGCTTATTACACGTTTTGGGATTTGAACAGTCCGACGGGTATTCGGCCTCGAAAATCACTCGATCTAATAAGCCCTGACCGGGCTTGGCAATCTGGGTGATTTTCGTAAGATTTCCTCTGCCATCATAAGCATAGGCGTAACCATTGGATTCTGGTAGGTAAGCGGAATCCAGCAAATTATCCAAGTAGTTGTAACTGGTTAGACGCTCCAGCTCATCCTTGTATGAATTGATCTGAGTTTCAATATGTCCCATTGGACACTCAAACACATAACCGTAATCGTAGCCATCATGAATCCAGCTGAATTTTACTTTGCGCCTCGCCCCATATGGGTCGGTAATTGTTTTTTCATTTTCTTTATTGTCATACTGCCAAACATAGGGGGGGCGGGTAATTTTTTTAACAGGGACAGAGGTTGCTAT
Source organism: Microbulbifer sp. SH-1 (assembly GCF_011326135.1). Taxonomy (NCBI): domain Bacteria; kingdom Pseudomonadati; phylum Pseudomonadota; class Gammaproteobacteria; order Cellvibrionales; family Microbulbiferaceae; genus Microbulbifer; species Microbulbifer sp. SH-1. The sequence goes on from NZ_CP046948.1 coordinate 3,616,139, forward strand.
TAATCCCGCCGATTCAGAAAATATCCACTTTTGCGCATCATCCATATGATACTCAATGTAAGTGTTTACGCCATTCGGTAATTTTACATGCGTTGGTAAAGTAACTGTGTTATCTATATTCAAAGTTGGAATTACTGTTCCGCCATAGCCAACAGCATAAGTATCTAGGTTACACCGATTGACACTGCCTCCTTTGAAGTTGACTTCATAGGTGCGGCCGATATCATCCTTGTGAACTACAGATGTAGTTCTTGGTGTAGTTGAAATGTTTTTGTTACGGACGGTGTTCAAGGAGTTTATCTTCGTCGTACCACGGTAAATTTCAACTTTGGTTGTAGAAACCCCTATCTTGTTTCCAAGGTTTCTGATGTTTTGTAGCCAGTTCATTCCAGGTCTTGAGTAATTTTGGTAGCTCGCTGGCGCTGAGTTTTTGAAGGCTAAGCTGTAACCAAGATTACTCTTGATTGTATCTACACTAAACGTTGCTCCTCCGATCGTTTCAACAGTGCTGAATGGTTCGTAAGTTAGCTTTTCACCGTTTGCGTATAAAATTTCTCGTACATATGAAAACCCTTGATACTCCGCCGCATTGCAACCGACAGCATCACCTCCTGTGACAGCGCAATCCGGCAAAGAATTCTTAAATATTGGATAGAATGAATATTTAGTTCCGGATTTGTCTGTAAACGCATAGTCAGTTTCGTTGATACGAGTTAATTGTACCCCCTCTTTGCGTACATCTTGGGTGCACTCGCCATAGTTTATACAGGTAAATAGTTTGTCCTTGCCTCCAACGTGAACCCTAATATGTCTTTCATTACTGGAAGAAGAATCTGGAATGTATGTTTTGTCATCAAGATAGACGTTAAGAGAAAACGTATCCTTACGACCGTTAAAAGACATGTTGAAAGAATTTAGGTTTCCAGCGGCAGGAACAGAAAAAATCAATGGAGAGGCAGTCAAGAAAACGCCACTCGTTGCATCCACTCCGTTAAAATCGGGGTTTGGATTTAAAATAGGAAGGTCCTTGTAGTCGTACTCCTGAGCAATGGTGTTGGTGCTCGCACCAATTACAAAACTCAGAGCAAAGAAGATTAAGGTTCCGGGTAGACTTATATTTAATTTATGTGTTTTTGCTGGTTTCGCCAAAATCATTATTAGTTCCAACTTCCTATCAGAAAACGTTTTCGCATTTCGTGTCTGATCCATGCGGTATCTACACTGCGCTCGTTAAATACTTAATTGCTGACTGTTACGGTCTTTCGATTGCCTGCGTCATCGTATTCGTAATCGATTTGCTTATGATCAGTGTTTGTAACAGCTTCCAGTCTTCCTAGTGCGTCATACCGATATTTAACAAAACCATTTTGGTTTTCAACTTTCAAATTGAAACTTTTGCTCACACTCGCGACGCCGTCGCTTACTGAGACTGTGATGGTGGAGTTCCCAATCTCATCCCGCGTCGGTGTTATCGCGATGCGCTTGCCGGATGAATTATTGGTCATTGCAATTGCGCCATTTGGAATAAGCGCTGTGTTACTTGAACTGGCCGTGACTTGGAGACTGGCAGGTTCGGTCTCCTCATCCGCGATAGATACATTGAATGCTGTGGTTGTATTGACTAATACGGTTTTATTGCCAATGGCACCTATTACAGGTGCATCATTTATCGGATTAACAGTCAACCAAAAGACATCGCTGGCAGTTCTGTTTCCGTCACTGACGGTAACAGTAACTTCAGTGCTTCCATGCGCATTCTTACTTGGTTTTATAGTAACCGTCCGGCTGGAGCCGGAGCCGCCAAAGGTAATTCCACCCGAGGGGACCACTGATGTATTACTGGAGCTGCCACTGAGAATAAGGGACCCGACGGAGGTATCTATATCGGAAACACCAAATGAGACCGATTTCGTTCCATCCTCGTTCATTGTTTGATTCGAGATGTTAGATAGTGCAGGGGGATCATTCACAGCATTTACAGTTAGCCGGAAAGTTTCAGATGAAATATTTTTTCCATCGGACACTTTAATGGTGACTATTCCGCTTCCACTTTTATTTGCCGCGGGACGCACTGTGACAGTCCGGCTTCCACCAGTCCCGCTAAAGGTTATATTGCTCAGAGGAAGTAAAGATGTATTGCTCGATGCTTTGGAAAGTACGAGTTGCGAAAGCGGTGTTTCCCTGTCGGACACGCTAAAAGACACTGCTTTGCTAATGTCCTCGTTCGTGGTTTGATCGGAAATACTGCTAATGGTTGGGCGTTGATCCGTCAGGGTCACGCTTATGGAACTGGACTTCTCTATGTATCCGTATCGACCGGTGCTGGGGTCATACGCGAAATCAACCCAATGTATGGTGATGACATTGGTTCCGGTTAATATTTGAGCGGTAATAGAATAAGGGGTCTGTGCACCCTGATGAGTCATAACCGTTGTCGAAGATAACGTGGCCCCATTTGTGGTAAATGAACATACATGGGTAATGGAGAAACAACTTCCCGATAACGTCACTTGACCTGTGACGCCACAGCTACCCCCATTGCATCCCCAGCTTGATGACACCGAACCTGCGCTGATACTCGCTGCACTAGCAATGGCTGGTAAAAGAAGCAAAGCAATAAAAAACGCCTTGGTTACATGTATCAAACCTGTAACCTTTTCCTCTGTTAGGTCCATAACTTCCCTGATTCGCTATTTTTATGTGGTATTGTATTATGATTTCTGTTTTTTATTTGTCAAATAGAATCGCGCCACAACAAGTGAGAAATAGTTCGCTTGCAAGAGCGTCGATACAGTGCCTTGTATAATTAGGTGCTTCAGCACCGTATGATTTCCATGGAGATTATTGGTTGGATACTCCTGCGCGCAATTTTGGAAGTAAATTCCTCAATTTATTTATGGCACTATTCCGAGTTTCGTAAACTAGTTTTTTCTGTAAGCGTTTGAAGGGAATAAGTTCATCGTCGCAGGAAGCCCCGACATGCATGGCCTCACTGTTGATATTATGGAATCAGCGGTGGAATATAAGTGGGAGTTTATCTGCGACTGATATGGAAGCTTTCTACAATCGCCAACGTCGCTACTCGCGGCTTGGTAATCTGGTCCCGGCGGAACTCGCAAAAAATATTGGGAAATAGTCGGAGTTGCTTAAATCGGGGCTGTCCGATATCGCCAGGGCATCCCAAAGTTTTTCAGGAAAATCACTGGCTAGAAGAATTTTTCGCCATCTAGGCAATTGAGGTTTTCATTACCGTGGATTGTCAACACGCATACTAATGATCGGTCGTTGCGCCCCCGCTTATATCTGCGAGATCTGGGTGGAAGATGACGCCGGTTAATCCTGCTCTCTCCACCGCCAGCCTCAGTTCATCGGTGCAGAAAACATCGTAGTAAGCACTAATAGTTGATCGGAAAATCATCGTGCCTACGGGCAGCTTATTTTCGATGAAGCCAATACTTTGGGCTTCATCGAATTCATTAAGTACTGTTAAGCGGTCGTCCCGCGCTCCGAAATTCTCGGCAATTGTGAGGGGATTGAACAGATAGCCCGATCCGCCGGCGTAAGTTACTGGTAAGAACTCCCCATCCTGGCGAAGTTCGTCACCAAGCGCTTGGAATGCTTTGACACTGAAGAACATCCGGCCGTCATAAACTGACAAGTCAGGAATCTCTTCGTAGATAGTCTCTTCTTCGGGTCCGAAGTCTAAACGTAGAGGCTCTTTCCAAACTTCTGAATACTTTACGGGCGAACGCTTGATATGAATCGGGTAGGCCCTTCCCAGTTTCTCCAGCACTTCAAGGTGAGGAATGTCAAAAATAAGATAGCGGTCATCTCGGACTATTCTGTGAATTGTCATTGAGCGCGTTATGCCTTTTGCATTATGTAAGATGGCAGGGTACCGGATTGCAAGCGGTGTTCGACAAACCTGAGGGTTTCAACTAGCTTTTGATCCGTGTCGATGGTGTCGAGATTGATTAATCTTTTGAACCACGAATAGTATTGTCTTCGGTGTATCTGGCTGTGTGGTACGGCTTTCCTTAACCAATCGGGCATAAATGACAGTGCTTTCGTGTTCTTGGGCAGCCAGCATCCATTAATTGAGTCATCAATCTTGCGGCATCTCTGTGTGCCCCAGATATGATTGCATGAGCGTCACACAACTCGTGCGGTCGCGGATCTCCATCTACTGTCATGTGCTTTCCGAGACGCAGGGAAACGTGCTTTTCTTCGAGCAACTCCCTGTCTGACATGTTTATTCCTTCAGCCCTGTAAATATCGAGTATGCTCTCTACCTGGGCAACGGTGCCCACTCGATTGAGATCTGCTTCTGTAGGGTTTTCGATGGATGCGAAATTATCAATAGCTCTATCAACTCGATGCATTTCATGAAACTTCTGTTTCGGCATAGCAATATCCTTTTGCTTCTGATGATAGAAGTCTGCAACGTTAACTGTTCCGCCAGAGGCCAACAATAAAGCCCCGGCAAAATGGCGCCGTCATCAAACTATGCTCTTTTCATTTCTCGGGAGCACTGCCGCCACTCAGGACGGCAGGAAGTCGATGGAGTAGTTGAGCGTGGATTTTTCCACACTGGCGGCACCGAAATTGATCAGGCCGATACGCGCCAGCAGTTTGCGCTCCAGATCCGCATCGCCGAGCTCGCTGCTAACCAGGGTCACCGAGGAGACGGTGCCGTTGGCCTCGATCACGAGCTTGACCGTTACCTTGCCGGCCAGCGTTGGGTCCTGGCGCAGGGCGCGGTTGTAGATGGCGAAGATGGCACCTTTGTTGGCTTCCATGACCTGACGGATGGATTCCTCGCCGCGGGTGCCGCGCTCGCGGCGCGCCTCCTTGGCACTGGACTTGGCCGCCGCCGTGGCCTCCGCCACTTCCACCTGGGTCGTCTCGCGCCCAGACAGCGCGGAACCGCCGGTGTTGCGGCTCAGCTGTCCGGTGTTGATGCCACCGCTGGACGCCTTGGATTTGTCGGAAATCAGCGAGCGGTCGATCTTCTGCGCGTTGGCAGCGCCACTGGCAAGACTGTTGGCATTGGCCACCTGGGATACGTCGAGGCTGTCGCGCATATCCATCAGGTCGTCCTGCAGCTGCATCAGGCCGCTATTGGCCGCCTTTTCCCGCGCCTTGGTCACCTCTTCTACCGTCGCTTTTTCCGTGAGCGGCTTGGGCTTGACGGTCTTCACCGGCTCCGGTTTCGGCTTTTCGACGGGCTTTGGCTTTTCCTGTTTGACCTCTTTGGGCTTGGGCTTTTTTTCTACGGGTTTAGGCTTCGGCTTTTCGACCGGTTTCGGCAGTTCCTTTTTTTCAAGAATCACCCGCGCGAGTTGCGGCGGCAGCTGTTCTTTCTGCTCGCGTGTCAGCTCCGGAGCCGGAATAAACGTGAACAGCGCGCCCACAATCACAAAGGCGACCATGCCCGCCTTGAGGAATTTTACAAAACGCTGGTCCTCTTCTTCGGTGGAAGACCAGGGCAGCAGTGCGTTGTAGTAGTGCCAGGGCATCAGCGCCGGGGCAGTCGTCGTCGACATAGCTGAACTCCCCCTTATTGACCGGCGGCCGGTGCGGCCGGATCCTGCGGTGCGGTCTGCGTGACCGCGAGATCGATATCCCGGTAGTCCGCTGCCGCGCAGGTGTTCATGATCTGCTTCAGCAGTGCATAGGGCACTTCCTCGTCACCGAGGATAGTGATCGGGCGGCCCACCGCCTGCTTGTCTTCCGGCAGTGGCTCCGCGCGGCTGGCGAGATAGGTGAGCTCGTCGAGCAGTGGTTTGATCTGCTCGTCCGCCGTGGAAATATCCGCAATCTTCGCCACCACGCGGTTGCCCACCAGCAACTGATCGCCATTGACCCGCACTATGGTGGTGGTCTCCGGCTTTTGTGTAGAGGTGGAGTCCGGAAGTTTGATGGTCTTGTCCGCCTGCAATACTTCCACATCGGAAGAATTCACCAGCAGGAAGAACACCAGAATGGTGAAAATATCCATCAGCGAGACCAGGTTCAGTTTGGTCTCCTTATGCCGGCGCTGCTTGCGCCCTTTCAGCTTGCCGCCGATCGTCGCTTTCATAGTCCGTTGCCTGCCAGCTGCTGTTCGCTTTCTTGTTGGGCCTGCGCCTGCCCTTCTTCAGGGGGGGCATCGCCGAGGGAAATCTGCGGAAACAGTTCCGCATCCACCACCGATGCCGCCACCACCGCGCGGAACGAGCGCGCGGTGTCCATGGCGCTTACCAACGTGCGGTAGGGTGTACCGGGCTCGGAGAGGATCACCAGGTCTTTCTTGTCGATGTCTTTCTCGCGCAGGCTGCGCTTCACTTCCTGCAATACATCGGACACCAGCTTGAAATCCGGCGCGCCGTCCCGGTTGGAAATACGCTTCACGCGAATTCCCGCCGGATAGTTGATGTCGATGTAATGGGCGCGCAGCACCAATTCCAGTTGCTGATTTTCTTTCTGATCCTGTGTCGTGCTCGGGTCGCTGAGACCGGGCAGATTCAGGTTCAGTACGGAGATATGGGAAAACACCATATTCAGCAGCAATACGGGGACCAGAACGGTCATCAGGCTCATGAACGAGGTGATGTCCAGCTCCGGATCGGTTTCCAGCCTGCGTCGGATAGCCATGGCAATCTCTTTTTATCTGATATAAGTGGAACTCAGGCAGTAGTGGCCTGGCGCGCCGCAGCCGCTTGTTCTGCTTTCTGACCGCGGGTCAGGGTAATCAGATTGAGGAATTTCACCCCGGCCATTTCCAGGCTGTCGATGATTTCGTTGGTTTTGTTCTGCAGCATGGAGTAAGCCAGCAGCAGCGGGATGGCCGCGATCAGACCGAAGGCGGTGGTGTTCATCGCCACGGAAATGCTGGAGGACAGCATGGAGGCTTTTTCGGACGGTTCTGCGTTGGCTACCGCAGTAAACGCGGCGATCAGGCCGATGATGGTACCGAGCAGGCCGAGCAGGGTGGAAATGTTGGCGAGGGTGGCCAGGTAGTTGGTGCGTTTTTCCAGGCGCGGCACGGCTTCGAGGATGCTTTCTTCGATGGCCATTGCGATGTTTTCATCTTTGCGTGCGTGCTGGGCAGTTGCAATGCCGGCGGCGACGAGCTGGCCCATGGGGGCCTTTTCATTCTGCGCGAATTTGAGTGCGGCGGCGAAGTTGCGCTGCTGCATCATCGGCAGTATCTGGCCGTAGGCGCGGCGGTTGGCCATTTTGGCGCGGGACAGGAACACCCAGCGCTCGACGACGAGCGCCAGTCCGATCACCAGTACCAGCGCGATGGGGTACATGAATGCGCCGCCGTTCTGGAAGAAGCGCAGCAGTGTGTTGAAAAACTCCATGGTCAAATCTCCGGGACGTAAAGATTTTTAGTGTGTAAAAGTAATTAACTTTGAAGTGAAGGTGATGACGCCGGGTATTGGTTCGCAAGACCTTCCGCGAGAGGGACCTCGCGGAAGAGCCCCCAGGGATGGGTTTACGGCGTGTCTTGCGAACCAATACCCGGTGGCAGCACCGCCACCAGATTTTCTTACAGGGCATTCTTGGTTGATTCTGGGAAGGAACCGACTTAGCAGGTCCTGTGGCGGCCAAGCACCGGGGATGAGTTTTTGAAACCGCTGTGAATACATCCCTGTACGCTGCGTCGCAAACGTCCCTGTTTGCGACGCTTTCAAAAACTCATCCCCGGCACTTGGCCTTCAACTTGTATTTTTGTACTTCGTTAGCCTTGGGTTAATTGGCTTTTTTTCAGTTGTTGTTCTCGCTTTCCTGCACCAACTTGATCTCCCGCTTCAGTTCTGAATATTCCTGATGCTGGAAACTGTGGTCGATGGCGGTGTGGATGGTGCTCTCGATTTTTTCCAGGCTCGCAGCCTGCTTCCAGGGAATGATGTACAACACCTTGGGTTGCTCCTGGCTGCCCACAATCGTGGATTCCAGCGAGATCACCTCGCCCTCTTCCTGCGCGGTCGCAGCAAAAGACAGCGCGAACAATAACAGAGTAATTAGCGGAGACAGTTTCAGCATGAATTACATTCTCCGTTCCAGATCCACAATCCAGCCCGCCAGCACCCGGTCTTCCGCCTCTTCAAGTGCCTTCGCCTCGCGGTAGTGATGCAAAGCCTGTTCCGGTTTGTGCAGATACAGGTCGTACAGGATACCCAGGTTGCGGTGGCCCATGGCGAAATCCGGCCACTGTGCCAACGCACTTTCATAAGCCACACGGGCATCTTCGAACCGGCCCTGATCGCGCAGCAAAACACCGAGTGCATTCCACGCAAACACATTCTTTGCATTGGCCTCCACCGCACGGCGCAGGCTCGCTTCGGCCTGCTCGGGCTGTGCCAGCTTCAGCTGGACCTTGGACAGGTTCAGCCAGGCACCGGAAAGGTTCGGCCACTGCGCCACCACCTGCTGCAACTCGGTTTCCGCCGCCTGAAATTGCTGTTGATCGAAGAATTCGCGCGCGCGCGACATGGCCTGCTGCGCGCCGGTCGGCACGCTGGCGTGCTCCGCGAAATAAGGATTCGGTGTCGCCACACGCTTACCGTTCTCATCCAGCACCGGTTCGGCGGTATCCGCGATATCCGGTTGCGATGGATTGCTGCCACAGGCCGCCAGCAATGTGGCGAGGCTGGCGATGGCGGCGAGGCGGAAGTAGCTTTTCAGGAAAGGTTTCATATCAGTACGCCTCCTCACTCCACGCCAGGGTCGACTCCGGTTTGCGGTAGCGCGCTGGCAGCAGGTTTTCCAGGGAGGAGAAACTGTTCTTCACCCATTGGTCGTACACGCCGTCTGCCGTGCGCTGAATATTCGCCTCGTGCAGCTCGATGGCTTTTTCCTCGAACGGGAAAGCCTGTTCCTCCAGCAGGATCTCATACTGTTCCAGTTCCAGCGGACTCAGGCCGTTGGGGCGCTGGGAATCCATCAGGTCGCGGCTAAGCTGCCGGTAGACTTCGGCGAGGCGGAAGTTGGCGGCGGTGGTAAATTCGGCGATGCCGAAATCCAGCACTTTTTTGTAATCCGCCACCGTGGTTTCCATCGCCTGTTTCTTGTTTTTCAGACTCTGCTTCAGCGGCAGGGTGAGAGACAAACGCTCGAAGCGCGCGTAACTCTGTTCTGCCAGCTCACTCTGCGCGAAGGCGGCGAGATAGCGGCCGCGGGGTTCGGACACGCGGTTGCCGGACAGGCTCTTCAGCCAAAGATTGCGCTCACTATGATTGCCGGCTTTGGCGTACAGGGAAACCAGCTGGTACTGGGCTTCCAGGTTCTGCAGCGCCGGTTCGCGCCACTGACGCGTGTACTGGCGGTAGGCGTCGATGGCTTTGGTGTTGTTGCCGGCCTGCTCGAACTGTTCCGCCGCCAGGTACAGTGAAGTGCGGCGCACCTCGGCACTGGGATCGCTGTTGGCCAGCGTCATCAGTTCGTCGGCGGCGGCTTCCGGCATGTCCATGCCCTGGTAGATTGCCACCGCCTTGGCGGCGAGCGACGGGGTCAGCTTGTGATTCGGGTAATGCTGGCGGAAGTCCGTCAGCTCGGCTTGCGCCGCCGGCCAGCGCTGCAGGCGCACCAGCTGGGTGATGGCGTCGTACTGGGCAGTGGCGGCGATGGTGGAGCGACCACTCTGGCGCACCCGCAACAACAGCGCGATGGCCTGCTCCGTGGGCGCAATGAATTCCATGCTGTCACTGGTGAGATGTACCTGACTCAGGATCAGCTCCGCCTGCTTGTAGATGGACGACTGCAGGCGGTCGCGGGTATTAACGTATTCCGGGTCTGTAGACGCCATGCCGGAGAGCAGCTGGGTATAGGCGTTTTCCGCCGCGGCGAAATCGTCGATTTCAAAATAACTGTGGCCGAGCAGCATGAGGATACTGCGGCGCTGGGCGGCGTCCGGTGGCGGCTGCCAGGCCGCGGCCTTTTCCGCGGCGGCAATAGTTTCCTGGTGGCGGTACTGCTCGAACAGGTTGTGCGCGGCGTCAAGTTGCACCGCCAGTGCGCGTTGGTCCTGCGGCCAGGTATCGGCGAAGCGCAGGCTGGTCTCGATCTTGCGATCGAGCCACAGGCTGGCCTGCTCCGGATTTTTCTGCCGCTTGTGCACCTGCCCTGCGGTCAGGATGGCGGCGTAGCCGGCTTCGCTGGCCTGTGGCGGCGCACTGCCGGTTTCCTCGGCAAACTCCCAGGCCACCCGCCGATAGGCGTTGAATGCCAGCGCATACTGGCCGGCCTCGCTCAGGCTCTCCGCCATCAGGAAGGTGAGCTCCGGGGCTTTTCCGTCTGTCGGGAAGGTCTCGATAAATTCGCCGTAGAGGCTGGCTGCGGCCAGGAACGCCTCGCGGGATTCGCGCTGGGCTTTTTCAGCAACGCGCAAATTATTACGAGCGACATGGGCCTCTTTGGCCAACGCCTGGGCGCGGGCGTGGTCGAAGCGCGCCAGCTCTTCCAGCCACGGCTTCAGGTGCGCCGTCAGTTCGCCGCGCTGTTGGTCGTCGGCGGCTTGCCAGTACTGGCTGCGGATGCCGTAGCGGACAATGAAGTCGCGCTTGGCCGGGACCACTTCGCTGGGGAAGTTGCCCTGCTGCAGAATTTCCACCGCGCGCACATGCATATTTGGCGCTTCAGCGCTTTGCGGATAGCGCTCCACATAGGTGAGGAAGGTCTGCGCACCGTCTCGGTAGCGCTCGCTCTCTGCGTACCAGTCGCCAAGGCCGCGGTAGAGCAGATGTTGATAGCTGCGCGGGCCGGTCTCGGGGCTGAAGGATTCGATCGCCCCGGCGCCGCCCAGGTAATTGAACCCGAGTGCCAGCACCCGCAAGGTGTCGTCGGCCAGCCGCCGTTCGCCCTGCTGCAGTTCTTCCAGTGAGCGTTTCTGCACCTGGCCTTCGGCCAGCAGGTCGTCCATCAGGACCAGGAAGGTTTCGCCGGCGTCCTGATAGCGCGCATCCTTGAACTGGCTCCAGCCGAGCATGTAGCGGGCATTGCGCGCGAACGGTGTGTCGCCCTGCGCCAGCACCGCGGCGAAATCGCGTTCCGCCGCGCGGTACTGTTTGCGGCCGAAGGCGGCCTCGCCGCGGCGAAACAGCGCCTCGGCGATAAACGGCGAGTCCGGCGCGGTTTCGACAATGGTCTCCAGTGCCTGCAGCGAGCCGCCGGTGTTGCCATCCAGCGCGCGCGCGCGGGCCAGGCGGTAGGCGAGATAATCGTCGTCGGCGGAGGTCTGCAGCAGTTCTTCGTAGTGGCGCACCGCATTGTTGTAGGCCACTGCCATCGCCGGGTTGTCCGCCTGCTGTTGTTCGAGCCGCTCCATTTCCAGATCCGCAAGGCGCAGCTGGATCTGGCGGCGGGTGCGCGGATCGCGGTTGGCCGCCAACGCTTTCTCGTAGCTGTCGATCAGTGCGGGCAGTGCCACCTTCGGCATCGGTACCGCCGGTTCCGGCGGCAATTCGCTGACAGGCAGCTGCGCGAGTGTGGTGCCGGGATCGAACTGACTGGCGCAGCCACTGAGGCTGGCCGCCGTGCACACGGCCAGGGCGAGCTGCGTTACGCGGTGACGATGAGTAACAGCTTTCACGATTGCACCTCGGTCATGACGTCGTCGTCGCGGTTTTCGGGTGCGGGGGCGCTGTCTATCTCGGCTTCGCGAATGTTGTCGGCTGCGGGCGGTGCAAATTTGCCCTGCATGTTGGCGTCCTGGATACGTGCAATGGCGAGACGGGTATGCGCCATGTACTGCTCGACGCGCGCTTTTGCGTCGCTCAGTGCGCGCTGCATGTCCTGGCGGATCTGGGCCTCGATGACACCGCTGGCGCGGTCGATGGCGGTGCGCTGTTCTGCCAGTCGCAGTGCGGCATCGTCCACGCTGCCTGCGAGCAGATTGAGCTGCGGTGCCTCGGCGGTGATGCGCGCTACCTTGCGCTGGCGCCGCGCCGCGTCGGTGAGTTGCTGCTCCAGTTCAGCGATGACTTTGCGCTGCTGCCACAGATTGTCGTGATACTGCTCGGACGCCTGCCACTGCAGAATCCCGCGGGCTCGGGCCAGCGTCTGTTGCTGGTAGCGACCGGATTTGCCGGCGCTGCTCAGGTGCGCGTGGCGGGCCTCGGCTTCCCGCAACATCTGTAGGTATTCGGCCGCTTCTCCGCCGCTGGCGGCGAGCATGGCGAGCCCGTCCTGCTCGGCTTCGATGCGCGCGAGTGAATTCCGCAGTGTTGCGAGTTCCTGTTCCGCAATCTGCACCTGCTGATCGTACTGGGCGCTGTCGTGTTGGCGCAGGATCGCCGTGCGGCGCTGCTCGCGCTCGTCGATCAGGGTGTGAAATTCCGGCAGCCGCTGCTGCCACTTTTCCATAACCCGCTTCAGGTGGCGCAGGTCGCGCAGCTCCGACAGCTGCAGCTGCAGGCGGTCGCTCTGCATCATCTGCAACAGGTAGTGCTGGTTTGCGCGGATCAGCGCCGGGGTGGCGGCGTCTTCGAGCCAGCCGTAGCGGCGCAGGTTGATATCCGATTCGCTGTCGAGCTCGGCAAACTGCAGCTCGGCGGCGGCGCCGTGCAGCTTGCCGAGATCCTCCAGTGCCTGCTGGTACTTCTGCTCGGCGTCGCGGTAGGCCTGCAGCGCCAGTATCGGGCGCTGCAGCATTTCGTAACTGTACGGCAGCGCCAGCATGGCCTCCTGCACCTGCGGAGACAGCGGGTTGTCGCGGAACAGATAGGCTAGGGCGTCCACCGCTTTTTGGTAGTCGCCGCCGTTGACCGACGCCCAGCCGAGGCCGAGCAGTGCGTCTGCGGACCAGGGCGTATCCAGGCGCACCACGCTGAACTCCAGTGCCGCCTGTGGGAAATTGCCGTCTACGGCTAAGGCAAAACCGGCACCGATGCGTGCCTTGTCACGCAGGATGCGCAGTTCCTCTTCCGTCTCGGGAGAGACGGTGGGTGCTTTCAGGGCGTCTTCCACCAGCTCGGCCGCGCGGCGGTATTCCGCGGCGGCGGCGGGCAGCTGCTGTTGTCTCGCCAGGAATGCCGCCAGATTGGTGTGTCCGAGCACCCGTTCCGCCAGCGGCAGCTCCGCCATCTGCAGCAGCTGCTGTGCCTGTTGCAGGTCGCCGCTGCGAATCGCCAGATTGAGCGTCAGCGTGGTCTGGTGCATGGCACCGGACTTTTCCAGCTGCAGGGCGGCGGTGTCCCAGTTCTGGTGGCGGTAATTGAGTTCCGCGAGCTTCAGCCAGGCGATTTCCCGGTAACGGGTGAGACGTGTCTGGTTATCTTCGCCCGCGGCCTTCTGCAGCTGTTTCTCGAACAGCGCCGCGGCCTGCTGCTCGAGGCCAAAGGCAAGGCTGATACCGCCGCGGATCAGATCGGCGTTGTCCGCGTGATGTTGGATGCCGCCGCGCAGGTCGGACACCATCAGGGTACTCAGCGCGTCAAAACTGTTGCCCTGGAAGTAGTGGTACAGCGCCTCACCGTAGCGCATGTCCTGCGCCTGCTGGAACTTTTGCGCGGGCGCGTCGCTGTCCTTGTCGGCGTATGCAGGGGCGGTCGCGAGCAGCGCGGCAGCGATGGCCAGTGTCAATGGCGACCGCTGCAGGGATTTTTTGAGGACGGCTGGGAACGGCATGGCGGCGTCCGGCTCAGGGCGCCGGCCATTCGATCACTTCGAACTCCGGCTGCTGCTTGCCGCCGGAATCGGAAATGCGCAGCTCAACAACCGCCGGCTCATCGGTTTTTTTCAGTTCGATGGTGGCGGCGCGCTTGAACTCGCGCTGCTCCGGGCCGAAGCCGGTAAAGAATGCGGTAATCGTGTGATCACCGGATTTCAGGTTGCCTTTGAACAGCGGTTGGATACCGCCGCGGATCAGGGCCTGTTTCTGGTGGTCGGTGTAGAGATGGGTTTCCACCAGCTTGTTGTCGATATGCAGCTTGACCGAGTCCAGATCGAAGAAATGACCCACGTCCATGGAAACGTAGACGGCCACTTGGCTCTGTGCGGGGAATAGCAGGTCTTCTTCCAGTACCAGCAGATCCCGGTTCAGCTTCAGCACTTCCTGCTTCAGGTTTTCCAGATCGTCGGCGGCAAAGTCGCCGTCCTGGGCAATAGCACCTGCGGAACAGGTGAGAACCAGAGAGGCCAGAAAAGTACTGATACGGCGCGGGCAAAGCATGTTGAAGCCTGAATATCCATTTTCGTTATGTCCCGGGATTATCGCAGGGACCCACATATTCGATGTGACCTGGTTGGCAATTACTGCTGCAGGCCGCTACTGAAAAACATCCGGTGATCGGCGTCGATGACAATCGCCTCAAACCCGTCCAGCTGCTCAATCAGCGCCAGACCCTTGTGCTTGCCAAGCACGAACACACTGGTGGAAAGCGGATCTGTATCAAAGCCCCGGGGGCCGAGGATACTCACGCTGATCAGCTTGTCCTGATCGGCGCCCTGCTTTCCATCCTCGTCGCCGGCGTCGGTATCGGTCGGCAGGCCGGTGGCGGGATTGAAAATATGGTGCACGCGGTGATCGTCGCTGTCGATGAAAAACCGCTCGTAGTCACCGGAGGTGGAGATGGCGGTATTCTCCAGCGGGATCACCGCGGCATTTTTGCTCTTGTCGCGCGGGTGGCGGATGCCGATCAGCCAGGGTTTGCCGTGTTTATCGCCGAGAAGGCGTGCGTCGCCGCCGGCACTGACACTGGCATTGTGCACCCCGAAACTTTGCAGAATAGCGACGGCGCGGTCTACGGAATAACCCTTGGCGATGCCGCCCAGGTCTATCTTGGTGCGCGGATTTTTGAATGCCAGGCGGTGTTTGTGCTTATCCAGCGCGATGTGCCGGTAATTTACCGCGGGCAGCAGGTCTGCGGTGGTTTGCGTATCGGCTTTCTGACCCTTGCGGAAATCGTACAGGCTGCCGACGGTGGCGAAGGTAATATCAAAAGCGCCGCCGGTGCTGTCGCTGTAGTGCAGTGATTTGTCGATGATTTCCGCCAGTTCCGGGGAGACAGTCACCTTGCCCTTGCCCGCCTCGCGATTGACCCGGGAGAGCTCACTGTTTTCCTTGTACGGCGACAGTGTCGCGTCGATGCGGCGGAACTCGTCCATCACCGCGCGGTTGATTTCCCCCGCCTTGCTGTCGTCATCCAACCAGAACTGCAGGTGAATCTCGGTGCCCATGATTGCCTGTTGGTCGTAGTGCCAGTCGGCGTGACTGGAACCGGTGGCGAACAGCGCAGCGAGAAACAATAGCGGACGGATCGGGTACATCGCGGTTCTTTATCTGATCGGTGCAAAGGCGGTCAGGCTGTCTATCAGGCTCGCGTTGCCGAGGCCGTGATTGGGGAACAGGCTGGCAAAGCTGCCCTGCTCGCCGTGCAGCGCCATGTAATTCAGTACCACCGTCTGCACCAGCTGGTTGACGTTGTTGGCCGCCGGGCTGCCGGCGGTTTCCACATCGCCGGACGCGCGCATGTAACCGAGCTGCTGGTGGCGCGCCTGTTCGTCGGCGGTGCCGCCGAGCAATGTTGGGCGACCGGCGGGATTGTAAACCAGGAAATAGGAAGCTGCGGTCTGCTGGTTGTCCCCGGTCCACACGCCTTTGCCGCGCCCTTCCACGGAGTCGTCCACCATGCCGTTGCTGAACACCGAACCGTCGCTGAACACGTAGATCATCACTGGCTGGCCGACACGCGCCGCGTATTCCAGGCAGGCGCCGATACAGCGGCCCGCGCGCAGATCGCGCATCTCGCCGGTGGCGCGGTCTCCGGTGTGGTAGTCGTAGCCACCCATGGTAATGGTGCCGGCGCCGGCGTAGCCGTTGATCACGAGCTTCATGGTGGAGGCGGTTTTCTGGAATTCGCGATCGCCGAAAAATTCATCGGAAGAAAAAATACCGGCGGGGCCGACGATGTCCGGGTCCAGCGCCGGGTCCAGCGCGCTCGGGTTGCCGAAGCGGTCGGCGAGATCGGCGCTCTTCATGTAGCCGCACTTCACCAGGTCTTTGATCATCGCGTCGTTGCTGACGCGGGTGTCTACCTTGCCGAGCTTGGCGTTGGAGATGCGGTACATGGATTCCATCACCGCGACGGTGTCTTCCTGGCTCAGCAGGCCCACCAGGTCGCCCACGTCCACAAGTCCGGTTACGTCCGACGGGCGGTCGATCTTGGTCGGGCGCACTTCCGGGTTGATCAGGTCCATGGGCGCCATGGAGTTGCCGCCGGATTCGCTGGTCTGGGAGCCGATCAGCGCAAGCAGCGAGCCGTTGGCACCGGCGCGGTTGATGCCGTACATGGGGTTGTGCGGGTTGTTGCCGGTGTCGTTCTCGGAGCGCGCCGGGATCACTGCGCCGTTGGTCGCGCCGGCGGTGCCGGGGGCGATTTTTTCGAGGATGCCGCGCAGCATTTGGCTGTCGCTGTGGAAGGCGAGGCCGAGGTCGGTGTTGATGAAGGAGTTGCCGGCGGCGTCGGTGACGGAGGGCGCCATGTCGCCGGGCAGGCCCTGTTTGCTGTAACCGGCGGTGCTGAGAAAGTCGAGCTGGCCGCCCTGCTTGCCGACCAATACGTTGGAGCCGGCTATGTTGGCGCCGCCGGCGAGATCAAAACAGATAAACGGTATTTTGCCGGCGCCCTGGGCGCTCACACCGCAAAGCCCACGGATCGCTTCAAGATCGGACGACAATTCGGCGTGGGCCATGCGCGGGTTGGCGAACAGGCTGAAGATGGAGCCGCCCAGTACCGTGGCCATGCCCGCGCGGAAACCCTGCCCGAGAAAATCCCGCCGGCTCACCGGACGGTGGTGATCCGGATGACGCAGAGGCTGGTCCAGTTCGAAATGTTTTTTCTTGCTCATGGTTTTTCCGGGCGCCCGGGGGGTGCTCTGTTCTCGATTTGTGGCGGCCCTGCTGGCGGGGACTGTTACTTCGTTAGAAGTATTTATTTCACCGACTTCGCACCAGGGGCCAGCGGGAAGATTCCGGCAAACGATTGCCGACAGGTTGTTTGCCGGGGTCTTACCGCTGGCCCCGTCCCGCTTACGAAGCACCCAAGCTACGAAGCACAAAACCTCAAAACTCAGTGAATCAAAATCATCGCACTGCCCATAGCTGCGGCGCAGGTGGCTTTTACCGTAGTGGCTGTGCGATCCGCGCTGCAGCTGCCGCCGCATGCAGTCATCTTGTCGATCAATTCATTCAGCTCAGTGCGCACCGCACCTTCATCCGGCGCCGTGGCGAGTTGTGCCGTGTGCCCACCCATCGACGCAGGCCAGGTGATCGGCCGGCCGAGGAGGTTTTCCAGCAGCGGGTCGATGATTTGTGCGCGCTTCGCACTGGTATCGAATGCCGAGGCGGCGCTGGCGGAGAAATTGAAGCCGGGGAAGTAGGCTGCGCGCTTGCTGGTGTCGTCCACCAGCGTGCTGCAGTATTTCACCGCGAGCTGGGTGATACCCATCTGCTGTGCGGCGAGGAAGCCGCGCACGTCCGCTTCCACCGGCAGCTGCTGTTTCACTTTTTCCCAGGTATCCACCACCGCCGGGTGCGCGCTGGAAACTCCGGTAGCGGCGGAGAGCGCCGCGTGGATCTGTTCGAAGCGGCGGATGCCGATGCGCGGTTGCGGGGTGAGGTCCGCAGGCGCGGCGGGGAGTGCCGGGGTGGCTTCCACGCGCACGAATTCTTCACTGCCGAGGCGCTCGAAGGTCAGGAAAAATTCGTCCGAGATCGGGCCTTTTTCCAGAGTGATGATGGTGCCGAGTGGCGACAGTTTCTGCCCGCTCGCGGGGTCGTACTGGTCGGCAGTGACGGTGGTGTCGAGGTTGGCCCAGGCCTGGCCGACGACCGCTTCGCGGCCGTTGATGCCGATGCGCATGCCTTTTATCACCACGCCGTCCGGGATCACCCCGTCTTCCAGGGTGATGAATTTCGGTGCGCTGAACAGATAGCCGTGGTTGTCGTACTGCTGCACTTCGAACATCACATAACCCTGCGGCACGTCGGTCTGTTCTTCCACCTTGAACAGCAGCAGGTATTTCTCACCCACGCCGGCTTCGTAGTTGGTGAGAATGTCGTCCTGATCCAGCGCGCGCGAGTGGATCGCGAGCAGGCGGATGGAGCCGGCCCAGGGGAATTCATTCGAGGCTTCACTGCCGAGCACCAGGGCAAAGGTGTCGTCCCAGGTGGACAGCAGCCCCGGTGCCGCCGGGTCCGCGTCGCCGGTAAACTCACCGTTTACATACAGGCGGCGGCCGTTGAGCGGGTCGAAGGTGGCCACCACATGCTGCAGGGTCGCCTGTGCGCGCTCGGCCATATCGTCGGTGATCAGCGCGGGCATGCCGTCGGCGTTGGTGCTGGCGTCGTTGCGGTTCTGGAAGGTGTAGTTGTACATCGCCTGGCCGAGGGTGAAGTTGCGGATGTTGTTGCCACCGGAGTAGCTGACGATCCGCGCCGGGCCTTCCTGTACCACGTTGGCCGGCGCCACCCAGGCCTCGATGGTGTATTCACCGGTGCCGCTCAATGTGTCGAACAGGCGCTTGCTGGTGGCGGTGGCCGCCTGGGCCTTGCCGCCGTTCAACTGGATGCCCCAGGAGCCCAGCCACTCGAAATCGCCGGAGAGATTGAGGTCGATGGCCGGGTTGATACCGGAGGTGTCGTAGGCGGTGGTGCCGCTGCCGGTCTTGAATTCGTACAGCGCGATGGCGTTGTTCTCGATGCGCCCGCCGCCGCTGGCGACCACACCGTCGGTGAGGAACAGCGCTTTACTGGTCACCCACTCCGGGTCCACTTCGGTCACCGGGATAGCACCCACAAAACTGCGGATGGCCGCCGCCATGGTGTCGGCGTTTTCGGCGCAGTCGCCCCAGCAGTTGTGGAAGTCGCTGCCTAGTCGCACCACAAAGCGGGAGTTGTCCGGGTTGTCCAGATCCATGCGCGCTTTGGAGGCCTCGTAGGCCTGGTCCACGTCGCTGCTGGCGAAATAGGGCTGCTGCGCGGTGGGCGCGTCTTCGCTGTGGCAGCTTGAGCAGTACTGCTCGAGCAGCGGATAGACGGTGGTGGCGAAGTTGCCGCTGCTGGCGGGGAAGCTTTTGCTCGCGCCCACGTCGCGCTCAGGCGGCGGGGTCAGGGTGATGGTGCTGACTACCGAGCCCGCAGCTGCGGCCCACTCCTCAATGTAGTTGGTGATGATCTCGGCACAGGCATCGGGGCTGGCGAGCCAGCAGTTGTGGCCGCTGGCCACCTTGGTGACGAGACGGGAATCCGCCGGGCTGCCGAGGTTGACCAGTTCGCGACCCTCGCCGTGGGCGAGGTTGATGTCGTCGCCGCGCACGAAGCGCGGGCTCTGGTTGCTTTCAATATGGCAGCTGCCGCAGCGGTTCTCCGCCGCCAGGTTGTCCCAGATATAGCGCTTGTAATTCTGTACGTCTTCGTTGGCCGGCGCCGGTCCGGAATAGCTGGTATCACCGGTATCCGGATTTGTGTTGGGCAGATCCTCGGTGGGCTGACCGCTGCCGCCGGAGCAGGCAGTAATAAACAGTGCGGATGCGAATACACCCGACAGCAGAGTTGCGCGTGCGAACAGTGCGCTCAGTGGTCGTTGTGCGGTTTTGGTTTTCATCTGCTTACTCTCCCGCACAGTAAACCGCGGTATCCGCATACACCTGCTTCAGCCTGTAGCCATTGCCGGTAAAACTCGCGGTGATGCTGTCGATCTGGTCGCGGTCCTGTTGGTCTTCCGGTGCGCGCAGGCACACCTGTTCGAAGACCTTGGTGACCTGGCACTGGGCAAACGCCTCGCTGTTGGCCAGTTCGCGGCCCATGGATTTAGCCCCGTTGCCGGAGCCGGGCAGTTCGCTGCTCCAGCCCAGGTACATGTTCGGGCCTTCGCGCCAGTAGTTGTCCCACTTGTCATCGGGGATTACGAAGCCGTAGGGGAAGGTTGCGCTGTTGAAATGGTTTTTGGCTTTGACCCGGGTGCCGGTGGCGGGGTCGGTTTCACCGGCGCTGTTGTAGTCGAGCTGGCCGTTTTCACCGGTGGGGTCGTTGTCCACTTCGTAAACGTAGTCGTAGTAGGCGAACGCCTGTGCCATCGGGTCCATGCCGCTGTGGCAGCCGATGCAGTTGTTCTGGAACACGCGGCTGTCGCCGCCGGGGCTGCGGCTCACGTCCTGGCGGATGCGGTCCGGTGGCCTCGAGGTGTCGTGCACCTGCTCCAGGTCGCGGCACAGGTGGTTCAGCAGGGTAAAGCGGAACATGGCGCGGTTGGTGCCAGCGTAGAAAAACGCCTTGGCGCCGCCGCGGGTGGTGATCACGCCGGCAGTGGCGTCGCTGGGCAGGCCGGTGACGGCGGATTGGGTTTTGCGCTCGAGCGCTGTCTGCAGCGGATAGCCGCTGTTTTCCAGTTCGATGTAGTGATTGTTGTTGCTGTTGCTGTAGGCAGGCAGTCCCAGGCCGGAAGCGCCGGTATACAGAATGTCGCCGGAGAGAATCTCGCGGAAGTCGACATCGTCGCGCACCATGCCGATCACGGTTGCGGTGTAGTCGTTCAGCGGTGCGAAATTGTCGGCGTCGCGGCTGGTCCACGGCGTGACCAGGTTTTTCAGGGTGACGTTATAGAATGCGTCGTTCTGCATCGCCAGGCGGGCGGCGTCCCCGGCCTGGCCTCCGGCGATCAGCTCGGCCATCTCTGTCAGCGTGGCAACGTCGGGCTTTACCCCGGTGATGCGGCTGTGTATCTGCGCGGCCTGTTCTTCCGGTCCCGCCAGGGCAGACAGGGAAAGTAGGGCACTGGCACAGGCGGTCGCCGCGAGTAGCAGGCGCGCGGCGGGCGATGTTATTTTCATGTGGCTTGTTCGCGTAGGGTTCTCGCCGCGGGTTTTGTGTGCGCGGATTTTGTGTCGTGTGACCGGCCACCGATAGTAAAGAATGCGGAATGATTCGCCAGCGGCAAAAATTTAAACCGTGTCGTGGTTGGCAAAATCCGTGTGCGCGACTTGAGGCAACAGCCGTCAATCGCGAGAATTCAGCCCAATAACACTGGTGAAGATCACCAGACTAAGGTCCAGTTATCCCGCAGCGGCCACGGTAAGTGAGCACTGAGAAACCGGCGGGAAAGGGGAAATTCCTTTGAGCAGATTTTGTACGCCCGGCGCACCGGCCGGGCGCTTTTCAGTGCGCTCGCTTCTCGCTTTATTCGCTCCGCGCGCGCCGTTCGCCATGGTGGCAATAGTACTGCTCAGCGGCTGTTCCGGTGGCAGTGCCGGACCCGGTGGCGATCAGGCAGAAGATCCGGTGGTAGTGGATTACCCCGTGGTTTATGTACGCCGCATGCTCAATCGCGATGATGAAGGTGAGTTGATGGGCAGCGATATTTACGCGCCCTCCACCTTCAATCCCGGTGCGGAACTGGTGCTGCGCGACCGCGCCACCGCCAGCGCACCGGAGCGGGTGCTGACTGCCGATCTGTTCATCAGCGATGAAGATGCAGGCCTGGTGTTCGAGGGCGGCTACGATGTGAAGGACCTGACCGTCTCCCACGATGGCAAAACCCTCGCCTTCGCCATGCGCGCACCGGATATCGAGGGCCTGGATGACGACGAGCAGCCGAGCTGGAATATCTGGCTGTACGACTTTGAATCCGCAGAGCTGAAGCGCGCAATCCAGTCCGACCTGATCGCGGAAGAGGGCGACGATATTGCTCCGGCATTCCTGCCCGATGGTCGCATCGTGTTTACCTCCACCCGCCAGCGCCGCTCGCGCGCATTGCTGCTCGACGACAACAAACCGCAGTTTTCCGCCCTCGCCGAAGACCTGGATGAGCCCGCGTTCGTGCTGCATGTGATGGAGCAGGACGGCAGCAACATCCGGCAGATTTCCTACAACCAGAGCCACGACCTCTCGCCCACCGTGCTCGCCAATGGCCGCGTGCTGTTCAGCCGCTGGGACAATATGGGCGGCGCAAACCGGCTCAGCCTGTACACAGTGAAGCCGGACGGCACCGACCTGCAGTTCCACTACGGTTATCACAGCCAGGCGACGGGAACGAGCGCGAATCCGGACAGCGACCCGGTGCCGGCGGCCTTCAGCAAACCGCAGCAGATGCCGGACGGGCGCATCCTCGTCACCCTGCGCGCCCCCGAGGGCATTACCTACGGCGGCGACATGGTAGTGATCGACGCGGAGAATTTCACCGAGGCCTACAGTGAGCCGGAACAGCAGGGCCTGCTGCAGGGGCAGGAATCTCTCTCGGTCAAACAGGTGATAACCGACGGTGGTCTCTCCCCTCACGGCCTGTTCGCCAATGCCTGGGCGTTTCACGACGGCACCAGCCGTCTGCTAGTGAGCTGGAGCGAGTGCCGGGTGATCGATCCGGAAACAGAGCTGCCGCAACCCTGCACCGATGAGTGGCTGGCAACCGAGGGCATCGTGCCCGCCGACCCGCTTTACGGCCTGTGGATTTACGATTACGTCGAGGGTACCCAGCGCCCGATCATCCAACCCGCCGAGGGGCAGATGATTTCCGAAGCGGTCACCGCCGATACGCGCCCGACACCGGCATTCATTCCCGAGTCTATCCCCGGTATCGACATCGACCGCGATCTGTACGACGCCGGTCTTGCGATTCTCGATATCCGCAGCGTGTACGACTTTGACGGCACCGCCGCGCTGGATATCGCCGCGCTGGCGGATCCGTTGCAGACACCGGCCGCCGAGCGCCCCGCGCGCTTCCTGCGGGTGGTCAAGGCCGTGGGCATTCCCGATGACGACACGCTCGATTTCGACCGCGCCGCCTTCGGCCGCAGCCGCGCGCAACTGATGCGCGAGATCATCGGCTACACCCCAATCCAGCCGGACGGTTCGGTGCGGGTAAAGGTGCCGGCGGATATGCCGCTTGCCATTTCCGTGGTGGATGCCCACGGCCGCCGTATTGTCGGCCGTCACAATAACTGGCTGCAGTTCCGCGCCGGTGAGATCCGCACATGTCAGGGCTGCCACAGCCGCAACAGCGAAGTGCCTCACGGCCGCACGGACAAAGAGCCCGCATCCGCCTGGGCCGGCGCCCCCACCAGCGGGGCGCCGTTTGCCAATACCGAGCCTGCGCTGACTGCGAATATGGGTGAGACCATGGCACAACTGCTGGCGCGTATCGCCGGCAACCCCTCCCTGGATGGGGATCTGAAATTTACCGATCAGTGGACCGACCCGGCTGCGCGGACCAAAGACCCGAGCAGCGAGCTGCTGATGAGCGAACTGCAGACGCCACCCCCCACCACCGCCGCCTGCCAGAGTGCCTGGAGCAGCGAGTGCCGCAGCGTTATCCACTACCCCACGCACATCCAGCCCATCTGGGATCTGCCGCGACTAATCACCGACGATATGGACAATGTGCTGGAAGATCGCACCTGCAGCGGATGCCACAGCAACCGCGATGCCGCCGGCATGGCCCAGGTGCCGCCGGGACAGCTGGATCTGCGCGCGGACCAGTCCGGGGTCAACACCAATTTCAGCACCTCCTACGTCGAGCTGTTGTTCGACAACCCCACCGAGGAGCTGCGCGATGGCGCCGTGCAGAATGTGTTGGTGCAGGACACGGACGACAACGGCACCCCGCTGTTCGAGGTGGACGAGAACGGAGAACTCGTTCTGGATGCCGCGGGCAACCCGATTCCTGTTATGGTGACCGTCGATATCGAGCGGCTCATGGACACCGGCGGCGCGAACGCCAGCCGGTTTTTCCGGGTATTCGAAGCGGGCGGCGTGCACGATGGTGCGCTGTCCCCGGCGGAATTGCGTTTGATTTCAGAGTGGCTGGATATCGGAGCGCAGTATTACAACAACCCCTTTGATGCACCGGTCAACTGAAGCATGACAAGGCTGTCGAAAACCATAGCGCCCGGACTGGCCGTATTAATCGCCGGCCTCGTTTTGTCGGCGTATACGCGCGCGGCGGAACAGGAAGAAGAACCGCCCGTTACCGAGAGTTTCACCGCGGCCCAGTTCGGTGAGCGCACGCCCGGCGGGCTTCCCGACGATGTCGAACAAGTCGTGGTTGGCTCGGAATTTCTCAACCTCTACACCGGACCCGGACGCGGTTACGTTATCGACCATGTGGTGGAATACGGCGAGCCTCTGTGGCTGCTGAAGCGCCGCACCGACTGGGTCAAGGTGATGACCCGCAGCGGGAAAACCGGCTGGGCAAAGATTGCCGAGCTGGACCAGATCGTGGCCCCCGACGGTGAGCCGCTCGCGGTGTCCACGCCCGGTATCGACGACTATCGCGAGCAGGGGCTGCGCTTCGGCTTCACCTATGGCGATTTCGAAGGAGCCAATTCTCTGGGGGTGTCGCTCGGATACCGTTTTACCGGCAATATTTCCGCGGAGCTGCGCGCGGCGCAGACCATCGGTGCCTATTCCAATAGCCAGACCTACCAGGTGGCACTGCTGCACCAGCCGTTTCCCCAGTGGCGGATCTCGCCGTATTTTCTGCTCGGCAGCGGGATCAATATCACCTCCCCCAATGCCACCATCGTCGCCACCGAAGACCGCCAGGACACCGCCATGCTTACCGGCATCGGCGTGACCACCTATTTATCCCGCCGCTTCGCCCTGCGCGCGGAAGTTGCCAATCACTACCTGCTTACCTCGCGGGAAAATAATCAGGAGATAGTCGAATGGAAGCTCGGATTCGACGTGTTTATGTAAAGCTCGCCTGTGCGCTGTCCTTCGCCGTTTTATCGACAGCGGCTCTTGCCCAGGGCGATGCGGTGATCGATGAGATCATCTCTCCGGATCTGGAGCGACGCGAGATCCGCGAGGCGGCCATCGACAGTGAGGACTTCGAGTTCACCGTCTATGCCGGCGGCGTGCTGAGCATGGAAGACTTCGGCACCAACCGCATGATCGGCGGCAGTCTGGCCTATCACATCAACGAAGATTTTTTCATGGAGGCCGCCTACGCGGAGTCCGAACTCGGGTTGTCCAGCTACGAAAAACTCAGTGGCAGCGCGCCGCTGCTCACCGATGAAGAGCGCGATCTTTCCATGTACAACCTGTCGCTCGCCTGGAATTTCCTGCCTGGGGAAATTTTTATCCTGGATCGCTGGGCGCTCAACAGCAACCTGTACCTGATCGGCGGTATCGGCAACACCAGTTTCGCCGACGAGGAGTATTTCACCTACAACGTGGGTGCCGGCATTCGCGTGCTGGCGAAAGACTGGTTGGCCCTGCGTTTCGATGTGCGGGATCACATTCTCGAACACGAGATCTTCGGCGAGCCGCAGAACACCAATAATATTTCCGCCCAATTGGGTTTATCGATTTATTTCTGATTCGATTTTTACAATAAAACAACCGGAGAAACTCGATGCGTAATTTCATCGCCGCACTCTGCGCCAGCGCCGCACTGCTTGCGGGCGCGCCCGTATCCGCCAGCGCGCCTGCCGCCGACTTTACCCTTGCGTCCCTGAAAGACGGCAACCTGAAACTCAGCGAGCAGCGTGGCGACGTAATCATGCTCAACTTCTGGGCCTCCTGGTGCGGTCCCTGTCGCGAGGAAATGCCGCTGCTGAATGACCTGCACGCGCGCTACGAATCCGTGGGTTTCAAGGTCTGGGGTGTCAATGTGGACGCCAACCGCGAGGACGCGCAGGCGATGCTGAATAAAATTCCGGTGGAATTTCCGGTGCTGTTCGACGCCGAGAGCAGCGTGAGCCGGCTGTTCGGTGTGGAAGCCATGCCGAGCTCGGTATTTATCGACCGCGACGGCAAAGTGCGCTACGTGCACAAGGGCTACCGCAGTGGCGACGAAGCCGAGTACAAAAAGATCATCAAGGAACTGATCCGGGAATAAGCCATGACCAAGCGCGCGCTTCTCCTTCTGCCATCGTTCCTGCTGCTCGGCGGTTGTGAAACCCTGATGCCGGAGCCCTGGGTAAAACCCTACGAGCGGCACTATCTCGCCGACCCGATCATGAGCTTCGAGCGCGATCCGGTAGCGGCGGGATACATGAACCATGTGTACGAAGCGCGCGAGGCGGCCAGGGGCGCTGAGGGTGGGTCAGGAGGCGGCTGTGGTTGTAACTAAAAAATCACATGAGAGCTACTGCGCTCCGCGCTTTGGCGGTCGGCGGTGCTCGCTGTCCTCACGCACTATAAGTGCGCTGCGGGAGCTGCGCTCCGGCGCTCACCAAACCGCGTTCGCTCGCTACGCTCTCAAGCGATTTTTACTCTGTTCGAGCCTGTTGATATTTGGCCCAATTCAAGTAAATGCAGCAGTTCTGCCGGAAGAGCGCGCGGACACCATGTACCACTCCTACAGCGGCGGCGGTGTCACCATCGACGGGCCGTCTGTGCTGGTGCGCAAGAATGTGGGCAACAAGGTTTCCCTGTCAGCCAACTATTACGTGGACATGATTTCCGGGGCGTCCATCGACGTACAGGCCACGGCGAGCCCCTATTCCGAGCAGCGCGATGAGTTTTCGCTCGGCGCGGACTATCTGGTGGAAAAAACCACCATGAGTCTCAACTACACCAATTCCAGCGAGGATGATTACAAGGCGGAAACCGTAGGCTTCGGCATTAAACAGGATTTCTTCGGCGACCTCAGCACCCTGTCCATGCGCGTGAGTTTCGGCAGTGACGACGTGATGCGCAACGGCGATGAGGATTTTCTCGAGCAGGCGGAGCACCGCCGCTACGCCCTGAACTGGAGCCAGATCCTCACCACCAAGCTGATCGCCGAGCTGAGTGTGGAAACCGTGGCGGACGAAGGTTTTCTCAACAATCCCTACCGCAGTGTGCGCTACCTGGATCCGGGCTCCGGCACCGGCTTTAGCTACCAGGCCGAACTCTATCCCACCACCCGCAACAGCGACGCCGTGGCACTGCGCGCAAAATACCGCCTGCCCTACCGCGCCGCGGTCAAAAGTGAATACCGCAAGTACGTCGACAGCTGGGGCATTGACGCCGAAAATCTGGAATTCCGCTACACCCATCCGCTGGAGTCGGAAAACCTGATCCTTGAGGGCAAGCTGCGCTTCTACCAGCAGACCGGGGCAGACTTTTACAGCGACCTGTTCCCCTATGTGAATGCGACGAGCTTCCGCGCCCGCGACAAGGAGCTGAGCGATTTCAGTAATACCTCCATCGGTATCGGCGCCTCTTATCAGTTGCCGGAGCGCTGGTCCCTGTTTGACCGCCGCAGCAGCGTGAATCTCTACTGGGATTACATCATGTTCGACTACGACAACTTCCGCGACGCGCGGGTGGTCGAAGCGCTGCCCGGGGAAGAACCCGCCTACAGTTTCAACGCCCACGTGATCCGGCTGTTCTGGTCCATGTGGTTCTGAGCCCGGCGGGTGTCGCTCAGAAAAGGATTGTCAGGGGCCGCCAGGGCCCCTAAAGTCGCCGGCCCTAGAATTTGATCTAAGCTCGTCTCACCCGTGCTGCCGATGTTCACCACCGCAGTGTGGTTTCCCTGTTTTCCCGGATGGCCCCATGCTCAGTTACCGCCACGGTTTCCACGCCGGCAACTTCGCCGATGTACTCAAACATTGCGTACAGATGGAAATTATTTCCTACCTGCAGAAGAAAGACACTCCATTCGACTATATCGACACCCACGCGGGTGCCGGCCTCTACAGCCTCGGTTCGGAGATGGCGCGCAAGAACAGCGAGTACATGACCGGCATCGGTCGTCTGTTCAATCACAGCGATTTGCCGGGCCTAAAAAGTTATCTGCAGCTCATCGCCGAGCTGAATCCGGAAAAGGGTCTGAAGTTTTACCCGGGTTCACCACTGATCGCCGCCGAAATGCTGCGGCCCCAGGACAAGGCCTGGCTGTTCGAACTGCACCCGGCCGATGCGGAGCATCTGCGCAAAAACCTCGCCCGCAGGCGCCAGTGCCAGGTGCGCGAGGAAGACGGCTTCAAGGGATTGTCAGCGCTGTTGCCGACCCGCTCGCGCCGCGCACTGGTACTGATCGACCCCCCCTATGAGCAGAAGGAGGATTACCAGCGGGTGGTGGGCGCCATTCAGCTGATTCACCGCAAGATGCCCAATGCCGTTACCGCCCTGTGGTACCCGGTCGTGGACCGCCGCCGTATCGACGCCCTGGAAAAGCAGCTGAGCAGTTCCGGCATCCGCAATATCCAGTTGTTCGAGCTGGGCGTGCGCGCCGACGCAGCCGGTCACGGCATGACATCGGCGGGCATGATGGTGGTCAATCCGCCCTGGACCCTGCGCGGCCAGATGGAAGCGCTACTGCCACCGCTGGCCGCGGAGTTGAGCGCCGACGGCGGCAATCACTTCCGCTGCGAGACGCTGGTGGCTGAATAGGGGGTTGGTTTCTGCTCCGCCATGCGTCCTAACTTGTCACACCGTTGATTGTTGTTGTATGTTTTCCGGCCAGAACAATAATCAACCGGACGCGTGACGAGAGTGGCAGCCAGTACGCAAGGGCCGCCATCGCGTAGCCGGAAACCCGCCAAACCGCGGGATACAGCGATGACGACACGCCTATGCCCAAGACCTGCTTCGGGTCACTCCGCGCCCTAGTGTTGACGGCACACTGCTGTGCCTCGGCGACCGCTTTTGCCACGGAAGCGGCACCGGATGTGGCAGTGGAGGATTTGCCGGCAAGTACCCGCACCGGAGTCGAAGCGCATTCTTCTTCTGCAATCACCTATTTCTTCGAAATACCCACGCAACCGCTGGATCAGGCACTGCTGGCGTTCTCCCGCCAGACCGGTCTCGCCGTGATGGTGGCCACTTCCGGTCAACAGTCCTCCCCCATTCCGGATACCCAGGCACCGCCGGTGAAAGGCGAGTATTCCGCCGAGGCCGCAATGGGGCTGCTGCTGGCGCACACCGAGTTTCGCTACCGGCGGGTCGACGGCCAGGGCATGGTGATCCTGCCGCCGCGGCAAGAGCGAATCGCAGATGAACCGCAGGAGGAGGTGCCCGCCCCTGCCCTGCTGGAGGAAGTGGAGGTCGTGGCGAGCAAGCGTCGCACCAACCTGCAGCGCACGCCTCTCACGGTAACCGCCATTAGCGGTGGCACGCTCGAAGAGCGCCGCATCGACAGCCTGGAGCAACTGGCGGCGGAGGTCCCTAGCCTTCAGGTGGCCAGAAATGGGGACCACACCGCTTCCATGCTGTATATGCGCGGGGTGGGTTCCGACAATCATACCGAGGCCGGCGACTCCGGTGTCGCCACGCATGTGGACGGCATTTTCAGCAGCCGGGTGCAGGGTTCGGCCGTCATGCTCTACGACCTCGACCGGGTGGAAGTGCTGCGCGGCCCGCAGGGCACACTGTTCGGGCGCAACTCCACCGGTGGAGTGATCAATTACCACACCGCGCGCCCGGAATCCGAGTGGTCATCCAGTGTCGCCGTCTCCCTTGGCAGCTACCGCCAGCGCAAGCTGAGTGCGGTGGCCAACGCGCCGCTCACCGACGACTGGTCCCTGCGCTGGGCGGCGGCGGCCGAGCGCGCCGACAGCTATATCGACTATGCCGAGGGCTCCGCCTGGGCCGCGCGCGCCCACCGCTACAACAACACCGATCTCTTCAGCCACCGCCTGAGTTCGAGCTGGCAGATCAATAGTGGTTTGAACTGGTGGCTCAGTTACGAGCGGTTCGAAGACCGCGGCGCCGGCAGCGTGCCGCTGGTGGACTACGACACCGCCGTCATGATCGATACCCCCGGGCGCACCCGCCTCGATCAGGACGCCCTGCGCAGCCGCCTGGAGCTGGAGCTGCCCGGTGGCGCATCGCTGGCGTACATCGCCGGCTACGGCTTAAACGAGCGCAGCCAGGACTGGGATGAGGACCGCAGCGGCGCGGTGGGCAGCGAAACCGACCCGGCCATCTACCATCAGAGCAACCGCACCATCTGGTCCGAATACCGCGCCCGCCAGCACGAACTGCAGCTGAAAAGCAGCGATGAACAGCGGCTGCGTTGGCTGCTGGCCTACTTCAGTTTCGCCGAGAAAAACGCCATCCGCTTTGATCTGGAACATCAGGAAGCCGATGGCAGTGGCTGGGGCGATGCCCCCGCCCACAGTTTTCAGCAGCCCAACCGCGGCACCCGTCTCGGCGCCTTCTACGGCCAAGTGGATTACGATCTGAGCCAGGCGTGGGAAATCAGTGCCGGTGCCAGAAGCGGGCGCGACCAGCGCTACGACCGCGGCGGGCGCAACATCGCCTGCCCGGACCTGATCCGCAGCGATCGCGGCGGCGAACTCGGGGAGATCGCAGTCAACCGGGAGTCCGCCGCCGACGGCCAGTGTTTTGTCGCCAACTACAACGACGTCGACCGCACCTGGGACAGTACCACCGCCATGGCGCGTCTCACCTATCGCCCAACGGATCAGGCGATGCTCTATTTGCACTACGCCGAGGGTTTCAAGCCGGGCATAGTGCAGGACGGCGCCAAACTCAGCGGGGTCTACAATGGCGCTGACGATCCGGCGTACCAGTCCGCACTGCAAGCGTTGATCGAGCGCAACAACGGCGGCGCGGCCTTCGTCGGCCCGGAGACCAGCACCAATATCGAACTGGGATTCAAGCTCGGTCTGCAGGGTGGCGCTATGACCCTGAACGGCGCGCTGTTCGACACCCGCTACCGTGACCTTCAGGTATCCGGGGTCGCCGTGGAGGAGGACGGCACCGAACTGGTTCGCAGTATTAACGCCCCCTCCGCCACCATCCGCGGACTCGAACTGGAACTCAACTGGGCCAGCAGCCCGAACGGACGCCTCACCGGTTTCCTGTCGCTGCTCGATGCCCGCTACAACCGCTTCCTCACCGTGGATAACGAGTTCCCACAGCACGGCCAGACCTGGAACCCCGGCGCTGACAATCCCGACATTCCGGACTTGGTGGATTTCAGTGGCAACCGGTTGAAGCAGGTGCCGGAGATCAGTCTCGGCCTCAATTACCGCCACGGTCTTGCTCTGGGCAGTTGGGGGCGCGCCACCGCCCGCGTTGGACTGCGCTATGCCGGCGACATGTATTTCGACGAGGCTAATCGCGGCGATCGCCGTGGCATGCTGTTGGATAATGGCAGTGGCGAATGGGTGCCGGACCCCGCCGGCCCCGCGCGCAATGTCGACCGCCAGGCGGCGTGGAGCCTGTGGAGCGCCGGTCTCAAGTTTGAGCCCGCCTCCGCCAACTGGTGGCTCGACCTCTATGGCGACAACCTCACCAATGAAGCCGTGGCCAATGACGTGCACGAGGCTGATATCCCCAGCCCCGAGTACTACTACGGCGCGCCGCGTAGCTTCGGCCTGCGTGTTGGCATGAAATTCGACTGAATGGATAAGCTCCAAACATCTTCAACGCAGGGGGGACGATTCCGCCTGCTCAGCCGTTTCATCGGCGAGAGAAAGAATCCGGTGTCCGGAAGAGGCTCCCGGCACAGATACAGAAGAGCAACGACAAAACAAAACATAAAAACGATGGTGAAGAGAATCCATGGCGACAGCATGGGCGAGCCAATTGGCGACCGATAGCGACAGGGATCTGGATCACTACTACCGCGAATATCAGCAGGAACTGTGCCGGTACGCGGTGAGTAAGTTTGGACTGTCCTACAGCGAGGCGGAAGATCTGGTGCAGGAGGCGTTCGCGCGCATGGCGCCACAGCTTCGCGTCGGCGATATCGAGCACGTCAGGGCCTTCCTCTACCGGTCGGTGCACAACGCCACCATAGATGCCCTGCGCAAAGGGCAGGTGCGCGAGAGTTATGCACAGACCGTTCAGGACGACCCCGATCGCGAGCAGGACTGCCTGAGTCCCGAACGTGTGGCCGTCAGCCGGCAGTTTCTGAGCCTGGTGAACAGTGCCCTTTGGAACATGCCCCACAAGCGCCGGCGGCTGTTATTGATGAACCGTGTCGACGGCCTCTCCTACGCGGAAATCGCGCGGCGGGAAGGGCTCTCGGCAACAGTAGTGAAAAAGCACGTGGCGAAAGCCCTGGCGGGGTGCCAGGAAGCGCTGCGTGCACACGATGGAGAAGTGTGATGACGACTGGCAACAGTCACCCGCAGACCGATATCCGGCTGGTGGAAGCCGAAGCCCGCACCTGGTTTATGCTGCGCGGCGAGCGCGACCTCAAAGCCGACGAACAGTCCGCGTACGACGCCTGGATGCAACAGGCAGTAAACCGCAAAGCCTACCAGCGCCTGCAGCTGATCGACCGCAGTCTCGCTGCACTCGCCGCTGGCAGTGAGGGAGCGCGTCTGCGCCAGCCCGGTGGTCTCGCCGGTGTGCTCGACAGACTCCACAACTACTTCGGCATCAGCCCGGTAAGTGGTTTCGCTTTCGCCTGTACTCTGATGCTGGCTGTGGGCATGGTCTATCTGGCCCCCTGGCAGGGTGAACCGGCTGCACAAGCCTACACCTCCGAACTCGCCCAGGTGCGCACCATCACGTTAGATGACGGCAGCCGCATTACCCTGGGCGGTGATACCGCCATCGAAAGCGACTTCAGCAATGAACGCCGCGGGGTCAAACTCCTGCGCGGTCAGGCCTTCTTCGACATCGCCAAGGATCCCTCGCGCCCGTTCTTCGTCAGCGCCCGCGGTGCCGAGATCCGCGTAGTCGGCACCCGTTTTGACGTCAACGCCGGCAGCAAGCTGAATCCGGAAGTGAAAGTCACCGTGGAAGAGGGCGTGGTCGATGTGGCCAGCCGCGACCGCGAATCCGCCGGTGCTGTTGAGGCTCCCAAGGTCCGCCTCACCGCCGGGCAACAGGTCCGTGTCAGCGAGCAACAACTGAGCCGCGTCAACACCGTAGACGCCACCCGGGTCGCCGGCTGGCGCCAGGGAAAATTCAGCTACCGCGACGCTCCGCTGTCGGAAATCGTCGCCGACGCGAACCGCTATCGCAAAAATCGCATCGTCATCGGCACCCGCGAACTGGAAAACCTGCGGGTGACCACCGCCTTCAACGCGGACCAGGCGGATACGCTGGTGGCCATGCTGGAGCAGTCGCTGCCGGTGCGGGTATTCAAGGAGCCGGATGGAAGGGTAGTAATCTGGCCGGGGGCGGTTGCAGACTGAGAATAGTTCGGTAATAAAAAAGCCCTGAAAATCAGGGCTTTTTTATTAGAGGCTAAATACCAGTCGTGCGGCGAGCCCCAGTAGCAATCCCCCGAATACCTGTTGAAGGCGGTGGGCGGCGCCAGCGCTGAGCCAGCCACGCCCGCTTCCCAGGGTCACCAGCAGTGCAACCAGCGCATACCAGATCGCGTCGATGCCGGCGGCCAGGCCAGCCATGCCAAGTTTGGTACTGAGCATTTGCTCGGCGGAAACGAACTGGCTGAACAGGGCGGTAAAAAAGATGGCGACCTTGGGGTTGAAGAATGCGATACCGAAACCCTGTAGCGCCGCCCGTGAGACGGAAACGGACTCTGGAGCTGGAGTGTTTACCGCAGTGCTACTTGTTGGCGCGGGAGCGCGCAGGGCCTTCCAGCCGAGATACACCAGCATGGCCGCGCCGCCCCACTGAAGGATGGCGAAGAGCATGGGGGTATGGGTGACCAGCGCCGCCAGCCCGAAGGCGGTCAGGCACGCATAGAGCGCGATGGCCCCGCCGTGGGCAATGGCGCACGCCAGCCCCTGGCGAAGACCCGCAGCCGCGCAGCGCAGCACAATCAGCAGGCTGGGGCCGGGGCTCATGGCGCCCAGAGCGCAGATTCCCGCGAGAGAAAGCCAAGACAGCATATCCATCAGAAACCGCCTCCCTGATCCAGCCATTCCCGCTCCGCGGTGGTCGATTCACGGCCGAGCGACGCATTGCGATGGGGATAGCGCCCGAATTCGTCGATGACTTTTTGGTGGGCAACAGCGAATTGATAGAAATTCTCGGCCTGGGCAGCGCCACTGGCGCCGTCGACGTAGTCCATGCGCAGGCGGTTGAAATAGTCCAAAGAGCGGCGCTGCATCTGCTCGCTTTCGGCGTGTTCCAGCGGCATACCCAGAAAAGCGCGCTGACAGAGCCCCAACTGCACGTCATCCCCCCGCTCGATCACGTCGAGGGCAACTTCCAGGGCCAGTGGGTCTCCGGCAAATGCGCGCGCGGTGCCGCGGTAAATGTTTCGCGGGAACTGGTCGCACACAAGTATCAGCGCCAGTTCACCGGCTAGGGTTTTCCGCCAGCTGTGCAGATCGCCGGCGATGGCAGATTCCACCAGGTGGCCGAATCGCTCTTCAATCTCTTGATCGAAGGCTTCATCGCGGGTAAACCATAGTTGTTGGTGCGCTTCGTTTATCGGTGCTTCTAACTGATCTGTGCCAAACCAGAACTGCAGAATTTCTGAAGAGTTAGCCATGGGGTCTCCCAATTATTTTCACTGGCGCATGCAAATGTCGGCTGTGACGAAATCACGCTCGTATTATTCGTTATCAAATACAGTCGAAGACAAACTTAACTGACCATTTGGGGAACAGTTGCCCCGTACATTCTCGCGATATTTAAGAAGAGATTATGAGGTGAGCCATCCCATCCAGTCGTTCTTTAGTCTTTTCCCACTTTGGCATGACCTGGCTCATCAACCTATAAAACCGCTCGCTGTGATTGTGCTCAGCAATGTGACAAAGCTCATGCAGAATCACATAGTCAATGCACTCGCGGGGTGCTTTTACTAAAAGAGGATTCAGTGTGATACGGCCGTTGGGTGAACAGCTGCCCCATTGAGTTTGCATGGTTAGTATGCGAAGTGGTGGCCGCTCAATTACCCATAGAGCCTGATCCAGCATGGCATCGAGTCGTTTGGCGAAGGTTTCCTTCGCGCGTGCTTTGTACCAGTCAGTCAGTAGCTCTTTAACCTTATCGGCGTTCTTGGTTCGTAGCGAAACTTCCAGCCTACCGCGAAGCAATTTAACACCTTGAACCTGATCAGGTGTTTCAATCACTTTCAGCAGGTACTGCTTACCAAGGTAATAATGGCTCTCACCGCTGATGTATTTTCGCGGTGTGGTGAACTCAAGCTGTTTGCGAAAGTCACGCAGTTGCTCGTAAATCCAGCGGCCACGCTTTTTAACAGCAGAAAGAACCGCTTCGCTGTCGGCAGCGTCGGGGGCGGATGCGATAACCCGGCAATCGGGATGAACCTTAATCAACACCTTGCCAGTGGCTTGCGCGCGCTTCACTCGCTCAAATGTGATCTGCTCGTCTCCGTAGCGGAAGCTCATTGTCTGGCCCGATTCTGTGGATTGGCGTTTAATCGGTACATTCATCAGGCTTACAGTCCACTCAAACCAACGCGGGTGATCTGCACAATCATTTCAACAATCTTCTTGGCCTGGTCCATACCGCTGCCGATGGCTTTGCATTCCTGGAACATGCGCGGTAGTAGTTTCTTGCGGATATTAGCTTCGATGTTCTGCGGGTTAATGGAGTTTTCTGCCACCGAGCTTGCTACCGCTTGGTCAATTTCAAACGCTACATTTACCCATTTGTTCTGGACTTGTTGATCCAGCACGGCTAGGGCTTCTGGCAATACCTTCTTGAATACACCGAAGTAGGCCTGTGCATGGCGATTACCGGCAAAGGCATCGGGGATGTCGCTTAAGCGCCTTTCTTGTACCTGCTCTTCAAACTCACGGAATAACAT
The DNA here is from genome assembly GCF_011326135.1 of Microbulbifer sp. SH-1. NCBI lineage: Bacteria > Pseudomonadati > Pseudomonadota > Gammaproteobacteria > Cellvibrionales > Microbulbiferaceae > Microbulbifer > Microbulbifer sp. SH-1. Next base: position 3,651,733 of record NZ_CP046948.1, read on the forward strand.
GTACTGTTTCAGCGGATGCTCGAACAGCTTTTCGGCTTCTTCAATGGCCTGTCTAAGTAGCTTTGAAAACGCTTCTTGAGCATAAGGGTCATCCCGCAGTTCCTGCTCAATCATACGCGTCACGCGGGTTTTGATGATGTCGGTTTCGTTGCGGGTTTTATCTTCGCTCCAGTCTTCCGGCTGTCGCTTCTGACCCATTTTGCCGACTTCATAAACGCCACCGGGTTCTTCTACCTCTACGCCCACCACATGCTTATCCAGCAGCTTTTTCACCTGATCGGCGTATTCGTCGTAGTCGATCTTCTCGCCAGCATCTTGCTGCACCAGCTGGCGCAGGCTGGAGAACTGCTTGAGGGTCTCCTTATAGTGACGGCGATCCTGGTCGCTAAAGCTCTTATCTTCAAAGAAGGTGGCCGATTGCAGCGCTACCTTCAAACAACTGGCAAAGGCTGTGAGGGCTTCGTAGAAGTCTTCTCGCACCTTCAGGTGCACATCAACCAGCTCTCCAGAAATACCAGCTGCTGGCTCTCCGCCTCGTTCTTCAATTTTTGGCACGAGAACCTGGCGCAACTGCTCGATGTCGTTTTTGTTCTTTACGCCGTCGAATATGGCCCACAGCTGTTTATAGAGCTGTGGCAGGCGCTTGTATTCGGTGCTCATCTGGTTGTAGAGACCGGCAATATCATTGATGTCGTAACCGCCCTGGGTTCGGGAAGCTAGATCCTGATATTTTTGAATCGTGGTATCTAACTCAGACAGAATGCCGCGATAGTCGATGAGTAAGCCAAACTTCTTCTTCGGGTGCAGTCGATTTACCCGCGCAATAGCCTGGATCAGGTTGTGCTCTTTCAGTGGTTTGTCGATGTACAACACCGCGTTCTTTGGTTCATCAAAACCGGTGAGCAGCTTATCCACCACGATCAGGATCTTAAGTTCATCATCTTTGTCGAAGCGCTCGATCAAATGTTTGGTGTACGCCTGCTCGTCCTGGCTGCCAACATTGTCTTTCCACCATTGGGTGACTTCCGGTGTAGCGGCTTCATCTACGGCGGTATTGCCTTCACGGCTATCGGGTGGGCTCATCACCACGGCAGATTCAAACAAGCCCGCTTCATCCAGGTATTTTTTGTATTTGATAGCTGAGGTTTTACTGTCACAGGCCAATTGGCCCTTTAACCCCTCGTCGATGTTTTTAATAAAGTGGTTGGCAATATCCAGCGCAATCAGACGAATGCGATCATCCGCACTGTACACTTGGCCTTTTTTGGCAAACTTGCGTTTCAGGTCGGCTTTCTGCTGGTCGGAAAGGCCTTCAGTTATGCGTTCAAACCAGCTGTCGATTGCGCGTTCATTCACGTCCAGGTCGGGAATACGCTCTTCGTACAACAGCGGCGTAACCGTCTGGTCTTCCGCGGCACGTTGCATGGTGTAGGCGTGCACAATGGGGCCAAATTTATTGGTGGTTTTGTCGTCCTTTAACAGCGGCGTACCGGTAAAGGCCACAAATGCCGCGTTGGGCAGCGCCTGCTTCATGCGAATATGGTTTTCACCACCCTGGCTGCGGTGGCCTTCGTCAATCAGCACAATGATGTCAGCGCTGTTGTTCACGCACTCCGGCATTTTGGTGGCGGTATTAAACTTCTGGATCAGCGAGAAAACAATTCGCTCAGAGCCTTTGCCAATCTGTTCCGCCAGGCGCTTACCGGAAGTGGCCATGGCCGCTTCTTTGTCTTTTTTACCGGCCAGCTCGCCGCCAGAGGCGAAGGTTTTACTGAGCTGGGTTTCCAGGTCTACCCGGTCGGTAACCACCACAATGCGGCATTGTTTCAGGCTTTCGTGAAGGATCAGCGCCTTACTTAAAAACACCATAGTGAATGACTTACCCGACCCCGTGGTATGCCAGATCACGCCGCCTTCACGGCCGCCGGTGCTGCTGCGGGTATTGATGCGTTCAATCAGCCGCTTAATGCCGAATACCTGCTGATAACGGGCGATGATCTTTCCTGCCTTCTTATCGAACAAGGTAAAGTACCGGGTCATCTCCAATAGCCGAGCCGGGCTTAACAGGCTGATCAGTAGTTGATCCTGGCCGGTAACCGCCAGCTCGCCCGCAGCGGTCAGGCTTTGATACCAGTCCATGTCTTTTGCCGGCCGGTGGCTAAACAAGCCAGTCAGTTGTTCGTCTTTCAGCGTCTTGTTCTTGATGGCGTACATCTCGGCATCAGAAATATCTTCTTCACACCAGGCTGCCCAAAATTTAGCGGGAGTACCGCAAGTACCATAACGGCCTTCATTGCCGTTGATGGAAAGCAGCAATTGGTTATAAGCGAACAACAGTGGGATTTCATCGTGGCGCTGGTTGCGCAGGCTTTGCGAAATACCCTCATCTATGGTCGGGCCTTTTTTTGCATTGCCATCCGGGCGCTTCGCCTCAATCACTACGAGTGGTATTCCATTTACAAAGCACACAATATCGGGGCGTCGGCACTCGATACCGCCCGAGCGGGTAACAGTAAACTCTTCGGTAAACACAAAGCTGTTATTCGTCGGGTTCTGCCAATCAATCAGGACGATTGTCGGGCTGGCCTTTTTGCCATCCACAAACTCGGTGACGGAGATCCCATACAGCAGGTGGTTGTACAGGCGCTCATTAGCGGTCAACAGACCTTCGTTTAACGCAGGGCTACACACCTCGGTAATCAGGTTGTCGATGGCCTTTTCAGACAGTGGATAGCTCTTGCCGGCAAAGGTAAAGGTGCGCTTCTGGAGTTCGCTACGCAGAACCTGGCGTAAAACCACTTCGTCCGCTTTGCCACCACGGGCTGCTAACGCGAGTTCAGGAGAGACAAACGACCACCCGAGGTTGGTTAACAACGTCAGGGCCGGTAACTTGGCACTGTATTCTTCCTGAAATTTAGGGCTTGCGGTGTAATCCATTAGTCTGGAGGTCTCCGATAAACGATAAAATACACAACGGTCGTTAAACCGCCTGCTGCAGAGTGCCTTTTAACTCAGGGAAATAATTCTGCCACTCGCCGCTCACCAGCTGTCGCCGTTTCAGGTCAAATGGCAGCGCCCAGAGATGCAGCTGTTCAGAAAAGCTGAAGCGCGGAAGGGGCTCCTGAAAGTCGGAGTGAGCCGGAAAAATCAGGGCCATGTGACCATAGCCACCCATATACCGCTGGCCATAGGCATATAGCTGGTACATATCGGACTGGCTCAAGTTGTACTTGGCGTCGCCGCTTGCTCTCTGGCTATCGACAAGCTTCCACTTGGTGTCCATTACTGTAACCGAGGGGTTTGAGAAGCGTGTTTCGAGCAGCAGGTCCGGCTTCAACTGAAACCAGCTGTGTTCGCTGGTGGTACTAGCAGGAGTGTGTTTAACCAGGTACTTATCGCAGACCTGGGTGCGTAGTCGTGTATGGGGCGCCAGCTGCCGTCCGAGACAGTGGGCAACATAGTTCTCAAACAGACGCTCCATCGGAAATAGCAACGCGATACCGCGATGACTCCCCTGCTGGAAGCTCGGATTTAACTTTTCCAGAATCAGTTGACACCATGGCTTTACCTCATCGTAATACTGCATCAGTTTGCCCGATTGCCATTTGGGCAGCTCGGCCAGCGGATTGCGGATGGGGGTTAACTCGATCAGCTGGTGCGCCAGCTCATTGGCCAGTCGCCAATTATCCGGATCTCGGGTCAGATTAAGGGTGTAGTCCAACGCAGTTTTCAGCAGCCGGTTTTCGATACGTTGAGGGCTATAGACATCATGCTGGATATGAAACTTGGTGGCCTTGTCTGGTGTCTGCCGACTCTGCCGTGTCTGGTCAAGGCGACCGCGAATAAAACGGCTCTCTTCTTCCACTCGCTGATAGTCGAACCGCAACCCCCGGCACACCAACTGACTCAAGTGATCGAGATACTGGGTGAAAATCCATTCATGCAGCGGTGTGTGCAACCTCTGCAGACTGGCTACGCCGGCTTCGAGCGGCTTTAGTTGTAGACTGACCGCGAGCATATCTCGCAATAGTTGCTGGTTCTCACTTACTTCAAGTTGCGATGGCATATGCCGCTGTGTTTTTGGCAGTACTTCAATGCTCTCGCCACTCGGACTCTGGAGGTAGCCAACGTAGCTGCCAAGCTGCACACTATGCCGGCCTATCTCCCGCAGGAGCTTGCCCTTCTGACTCTGTTGTAGCTCCCACAGCCAACTCAGGGTCGCTTCCGACACGAAGCCCAAATCAAGGTTGGGTGTTCCTTCACGCTTACTGGTCAGTTTGGCGTATTCACGTACCTGGATCATGCTTCCACAGCTTCATATTCTGCCGATGCAGGAGCCGGTATCGTCGCGGCACGACTGGGCATAATGCCGCTATACGCCGCTGCCTGGGTGAATGCCTTTGTGTTTACGTAGAAACGGCGATCGCTAATCTGTTCAACCACGTCCGCCGAAAACAAAACACTCAAGTTCTGTTCGCCGCCAGAACAGATGAAGCGGTCTTCCTTCGCTTTTTCCTGATCGTTCAGCACCCAGCTAATCCGCTGCCAATCGTCGAAGAAATACTCTTGCAATAGCGGAATAATGCCGTTTTCAAAGATGCAGGCCAGTTCCATCTCGCGCGCTTCAGCCCCACTCGCATTCAGAAGTGGCATAAAGTAGCTGTGGCCAATCAAGTGATCACGATCCAGCAACACCTCAATACGTTGGTTGATTACCGCAAGCATTTCACCGATATCAATCCCGTAGGCCGTTACCCCGGCTAAGAGCTTCGGCTCCGGAGCAACTTCGGCGAAGCTGAAGCGGCGTCGCAGTGCCAAGTCCAACTGCGCCAGCGACTTATCGGCAGTGTTCATGGTGCCGATGACATACACATTAGATGGCACCGAAAACGGCTCTTTAGAATAAGGCAGGACCACTTCCCGTGCATCGTCAGCGCCCTTGCGTTTGGCGGGTTCCAGCAGAGTAATCAGCTCGCCGAAAATACGCGAGATATTGCCGCGATTTATTTCGTCGATAATCAGTACGTAGGGTCGCTGTTCCTGCTCGTGTACATCCCTGGGTGCGAGCAACTGCGCAAGCTTGTCCATATCGATGGTGGATGGCCGCAGCTCGTACAACGTCATCTGCGAGAGCGATTTCTTAAACAGCTGTTCTCGCGGCAGGCTGGGTTCATATTGGCGATGCCATTTGACTTGTCGTACCTGACGGTAGAAAGGTCGCTCTTCACTGCCGAGGAATTGATAGTCGCCAGTAATCTCGCCGATAGCGCGAAACTTGTGGTTCCCATCAGAGACGACGACAATATCCCCGTTGCTGATTTGATTCTTGAACATGTGAACAGACGTAATCGGGTAGTCCGACTGTGCTGTCTCCCGGCTGTTCGATGCATCAAACTGCGCGCGCACAGAATCTCGGTTATTGCAATGTGAAAAATCAATGGCCTCGCCGTAACCGAGAAGCACATAGCTATTTTCCAGGCATTCCTGATAGATATCTTCTTCGCCAGCAAGAGTGTTGCCCAGCGACATCTTCCACACTTTACGCCCTTTAAGGTCAATAACTTCGCTGCTTTGGCGGGTAATCTTGGCATCCGCAGCTTCGCATAATTGCTTGAAAACACCTTCCTGAATGGAGTATTGGAGTGCCCCTTGATCGTCAGTCTCGGCACGTATGCCTTCGATGAAGTCTTCGTAAGCAAAGCTCTGGTGGAAGGTGGTGAACACGATGCGCCTCTCCGCAACCAACTCGTCGTAGCGCTGCTTGAGCGCGGCTCGTGCTGTTGCACCGCTTTCAGCGCTGGCGTACGCGGAGAACCATTTCGGGTCGGCAATCTCTACAGCGAGACTAGTAGTTCTATAGGTTTTGCCAGTTCCCGGCGGCCCGTACAGGATCTGATTAAGAGTCTGGCTCGCCATGGTTACCCCGTTTTTTAGTGTTGAATTTGTGACGTTTGGTTCGCTGACAAACGACTCACCGGTAAACCAGTCGCAAAACTGTGTCAGCAGGTCCAGTGAATTAATCGTAATCGAATACGCTTGCTGGCCAGTAGCGAGGGATTTTGCATGCTGTTTTAAATGGCCATTACGCGGTCTTTCCGCTGGATACTCAGTTATTCGACCGTAATCATCCGGGTTGTCGGGCAAGCTGTCTGTGAATAATTGGATTTTCTTCTTACTGGCCGGATCTTGGCTAGGGTCGAAGGCCAATTCGCGGCCGGAGCCGCAGCGATAGGCGGCAATATGGCTAGTGCCAGAGTAAGTGCCGGGAAAGCGCTGGTTAAGATACTCCATTGCAACGGTCGCACTGAAGCCGGCCTGTTGGTTTTCCAGCCAAGCAGTATAGGAGAGCTTGGCAAAAGGCTCATTGAACTGATGCTTAATGGTCGTAAGACATTCGCAATACGCATCCCAGTTGGCAGTTGGTAGCATAACATTTTGCTGCTCAAGCCAAGGTCGGGTCTGTAGATCGATTGGTAGGTAGGAATCTGGAAAAGCGTAAAACAGGCATTGTGTCAGCTTGGCAAATCCGGTGTTTGGGATTCGTAGCGCTTGCTGAAAAAGGGCATCATCGAGGGTCCCGTCCTTTGCCGCAAGGAAGGTTTTCCACAGGGTCGACACCATTTCCGGGGTGCGTTTGCTCGTAAAGGGGAATAGCCAAACCTTCTGAGCCTGAGCGCTGGGCACGCCATCGAAATCAGTGAGTTTGGGTGCATCTATGCTGGCTTTGTCGATCAATTTCGATATCAGCTCCCCACGCTTGTCCAGCCCGTACTTCATAAATAGAGCGAAGAATGTGAATGGATCTATCTCTGCCAGCGGAACTTCGTTGTTGTTCGCATCTTTATCGGTCAGGCCATTATCGATCCCGATTTCCTGTAAAATGGCTACTAATTCTGATTGACGATGCTCGTACTGGACTAACCAGCTCGCAATTGCCTTAAACACCGGAATCCAAGTGAATTGACTCATTATTTTTCCTCGACTACTACCCGTCGCTTTCCGGTCAGCAGTTGCTGCATCAATGCCTTCTTTTCCCGCCTGAGGTAATCTAATTTTTGTTGAAAGCTTTTTGTTGTTTCTGTAGATGCCTGAAGTATATCGGCAATTTTCTCTTGTTCTTCAAGGCTTGGCACTGGAACCCTGGTTCCCATAAATTCAGAAGGTTTAATATTTAGAAGTCCGTTATTTCTGACCCCAGTATTTACCAAAGCGCCAAGTTGAGGTTTGAGATAGTCTGCCTCAAAAAGATACTTGAAGTACCTGTGGCTAAGATCTTGATTAAGCCTAAAGCATACATATACGTGGGGCACTAAGCCTGAATCATAACTATCAAGGTCAAATATACAGCCAAACTCGTAGGTCTTTGAATTCCCTTTGTTGTAGGCAAACTCTCCACTTTTCAGAAGGATATAGTTCTTGACACTCTCACCGGCCATATATCTGCTGTAGCGTTCGTCTTGCCTAACAAATCCTGATAATGAAGATATTGTGAGAATCGGATGTTCGCCCCCATCAGATTTACGTTTGATCCTTTTGGAAATCTGGTTGATGCTTTGGAATTTCCACTCTCCACTAAACCTAACCCCATTTTTATCCAGTAGGCGCTTCTTGCCGGTGAGCAGTTGTTGCATCAGAGCTTTTTTCTGCTGCTGGCTATTGGCGAGCAGTTGTTCGGTGGTGTTGATGACTTTATCCCAGGTGGAGAGGATTTGGGCGATTTTCTTTTGTTCAGAGTATGGTGGTACGGCGATTTTTAACTTTTTGAAATACGGTAAACCAATGGTTTTAATGGTTGAACCAACGGCTTGACGTTCGAATTCTGCCTTATTTAACTGAAGCCAGTTATACAAAAACCAACTGTTTAGCCTTTCCGTGTTGTCGCACTTCCATGCAATAAAGTGTTGGCTTACTGCCATAGGAGTAGCCATGACGCCACTTTTGCCTATGCCAGCGTCGCGAGATAAAACAACTGTTTCTGCTGGATGCAATTCTGCTGAGCTGTTAGCTATTCCTGCTTCAGATATTTCATTATCGGTTTCGTAAACATAGCCTTGGTCTAAGCGGTAGCTATCTGCAAGAGATATCCATTTAATACCTCCATTCCAGTATTCTGGAAAAGATTTACTAGGCGTGTGACCGCTACAGCGATTCGCAAATTTGTCTAGTAGGTCGTATTTCCATCCAGTAGGGATGTTGTCCTTAGCTAAACTACGCGCCATATCCCAACTCCACCAGATACTTGGCCATCTCGGTTTCCAGCTCGGTCAATTGGGATTTGAGCTGTTCACGCTCAGCACGCACTGCAATGAGATCAATCTCTTCTTCTTCTTCAAAGGTATCAACATAACGCGGAATATTCAGGTTGTAGTCGTTCTCTTTGACTTCATCGAGGCTGGCAACGTAGGCATACTTATCCACGTCATTGCCCGAGCGATAAGTCTCAACAATTTTTGCAATATTTTCTTCGGTTAGTAAATTCTGATTTTTCCCTGCTTTGAATTCACGAGAAGCATCGATAAACATGACAGAGTCATCTGACTTATCCTTATTGAAAATCAGAATCGCCGCCGGAATGCCCGTGCCGTAAAAGAGTTTTTCCGGCAGGCCAATCACGGCATCCAGCAGGTTTTCGTCGATCAGCTGCTTACGAATTTTTCCTTCACTGGAGCCTCGGAACAGCACGCCGTGCGGTACCACCACACCCATGCGGCCTGTTTTTGGCTTCAGGGTTTCAATCATGTGCAGGATAAAGGCGTAGTCCCCCTTGGTTTTCGGCGGTACACCGCGGCGGAAGCGGCTGAATTTGTCGTGTTCGGCTTCGTCGTGGCCCCATTTATCCAGGGAGAATGGCGGGTTGGCGGTCACGATATCAAACAGCATTAAGTCGCCATTCTTATCCAGCAACTTCGGGTTACGGATGGTGTCGCCCCACTCAATTTTGTGATTGTCTTCGCCGTGCAGAAACATGTTCATTTTTGCCAGCGACCAGGTAGAGCCAATCGCTTCCTGACCGTATAGGGCGTACTGCTTGCTGCCGTGGTTGGCCACCACCTTTCGGCCACACTTCATTAACAGTGAGCCAGAACCACAGGCCGGGTCGCAAATGCTGTCACCCTGTTGTGGGTCCAACAGCTCGGCGATCAGGTCGCTCACTTCGGGCGGGGTATAAAATTCACCGGCTTTCTGGCCACCGCTGGCCGCGAAGTTTTTGATCAGGTATTCGTAGGCATTGCCAATCACATCCAGTGTGCCCACACGGCTGGGCTTGAGGTTCAGCTCGGGTTTGGCAAAGTCTTCCAACAGGTGACGCAGGATGGTGTTCTTCTGCTTTTCCTCACCCAGTTTGTCGGTATTGAAGGAAATGTCCTGGAACACACTCTTTCCGGCGTCTTTCAGTTTGGTGCCGTTGGCTTCTTCAATGGCGTGCAGCGCCTGATCGATGCGTTCGCCGTTACCGGGTTCGTGGCGGCGTGCGTACAGGGCATAGAAGCTTGCTTCTTTCGGCAGAACAAAACGCTCGTTCTTCATCATCTCTGCGATGAGTTCCGGCTCGTCGCCGTACTCGGCTTTGTAGCCGTCGTAGTGATCCTGCCATACGTCTGAGATGTATTTGAGGAACAGCGTGGTGAGGATGAAGTCTTTGTAGGTGTCCGCGCTGATGGTGCCACGGAAGGTATCGCAGGCGTTCCATAGCGCTTTGTTGATGCTGTCTTGGTTGATTTTTTCGGTGGTGCTCATTACTTCTTCGATTCCTGGTTGTTCTTATCGCCCAATTTTTTTGCGGCTGACTCTAGTTGTTTGATGCTTTTCTCGGGTGCCGGCAGGTCTTCCGGCATGGTGCCGCCCAGTTCGGTAATGGTTTGACGAACCTTCTGGCCTACTTCGTAGTGGGTTTGGTTTGCCTGCTGTTTGCTCTGGACGTTATCGCGGCGGAGTTTTTCTTCTGCCTGGGTGGCACGGAATAGATTCGCGGCCAGCTCGGTCGACCCCATATGGTCGAGAATCTTCTGGCTTTTCTTCAGTCCTTTTCGCGCATGAATGGCTTTTTGGTCTAATCCACCATATAAGCCCTGGTAGCCGTGATTTTGGAAGATGGCGAAATCGAGATTGGTTTCAACGCCAGCCTGTTGGGCCGCTTCGACGAGTTGCTTGTTGTGTTCTTTAAGCTCATTGCGCAGAAAAAGCCGTTTCTGGTCTTCCTTAAGTTGCTGGAATGCCTGGTCATCGGCTAGCTCTTGTCGCCGGGTCTGCACGGCAAAGTAGGTTTGACCCGCCGCAATCACCGGTTTGGTTGGGTCACCATTTTGGACAACCAGGTAGCAGGCATAGCGGGACAATTGAAAGTCGTCGAGTTCACGCTGGGAGCCTGAACCTAAGGTGACCATTTTGGTGGCTTCAACGAAATGGTTATGGATAGATTGACCGCTGCCCTCGCAGGATTGTTTCGCTTTATTTATAACCTTTTGGAAGTTTCTCCAATCGCGATACTCCAAAATAAGCGCTAGATCACGTGCTGACCAGAATTCATTCCCTTCTTCTGTTTGCTGTTTAAGTGATTCAAATGATTGATGTTGTTGGCTCATCACAATACCTCCTTGTTATCGAATAGGTCTCCGGCAATAGCGCTCATCATTCGCTCACCGTTGTAGATTAATTTTTGTACTAACCTTTGTTCTTCGCGCAGGGTGTTAGCCACAGCAATAATTGCGCGCTGCTTCGCCAGGGGCGGGATAACCACGGGGGTGTCTTCTAATACACTGCGACGAATGCTCTTTGTCATTGTGCCTTCCGCATTCTGTTCAAAATAACGCTGAGCCGGTGCCTGGTTCAGTAACCACACCATGAATTCCGGCAGAATGTCTTTTTGTTTCAGGCTGATCACAAAAAAGTGCGGTGCGGCGACCGCTTGCTTGCCGGCCGAGGCTAATGCCTGGTCTACCTGTACGGCGTAGTTATGGCTTCCTCGGGCGGCCACCAAAATATCACCGACGGTGAGAAAGCCGGGTTCACGTTTCCCGGTTAGCTCTGTTTCGAGGCAGTCTGACCACTGAATCCCTTCGGTTAGCGAAATATCTTTCATCTGAACCGCGACCACGGCAGCGCCCGCGACTTCGGGAATCTTGCCCCGAAACGGATAGCCTGCATTGATGGTTGCGATTTGTTTGAGCTTCACGCTTTTTCCTGTTCATGGTCGATGATGCAGAAATAATCTTCCGATCCCGGTTGGGTGTCAAGTTGAAAAGATGTTTCATCGACTTTGATGCAAAGAAAGTGGAGGGGTGCTTTTGCTGAGGATACGGATTGCGTCAAAGGTGGTGATGCTGTAACTCGCGTTGAGGCTCGCCGCATAAGGGTTGGGGGAGGATTGTTTGGGTGTGAAATTCCGGGAGGTTGGCGTGGGAATGTAGGGAGCTGGCGTGAGGTTTGTTTGAGCACAGGAAAGGCCGGTAAATCTTGCGGTTACTGGCTTTTGAGCGAGTCGGAGAAAATCCGGTAAGCGGCGTGGTGCCCAGAGGCGGAAGAATCAGAGCAGCCTAAGGGCTGTTCTGCCCCTGCGGGCTTCGCGCTGGCGCGCTCGTTGCAAATCGCTGGCGCGATTAGTCGAACCACATCGGTGGTTCTTAACCACCGCTGGGCACCATAAAAAAAGCCGCACCCTTTCGGGAGCGGCTTTTTGTATGGTGCCCAGAGGCGGAATCGAACCACCGACACGGGGATTTTCAATCCCCTGCTCTACCGACTGAGCTATCTGGGCTTCGCTTTTATCGGGGTGTCCCCGGCAGCGAGGCGCGTATTAAACCTGCTCTCTTTTGAGGAGTCAACCCCTTGATTGATAAATAGTTTTTGGGGTTTGTGAGCGGTCGCTTACTTGTCGCCGTCTTGCTCCGGTACGAAGCCGTCTGCGGCGTCGTAGTCTTCGCCGCTGAAGAATTTGGTCATCTGATCGGCGAGGTAGGCGCGGGATGAGGGTTCCATCATGTTCAGGCGCTTTTCGTTGATCAGCATGGTCTGGTGGGCCATCCACTCCCGCCAGGCTTTGGCGGAGACGTTCTCGAAAATGTCCTGACCTTTGGGGCCGGGGAAGGGCGGGTTGGGGAGGCCTTCCAGTTCCTGTTGGTATTTGCGGCAGAAGACGGTGCGGGACATGGATTCTCCTAGTGTTTGTTCGAAGTGCGACACCCAGAATCGAAGGCAAGGTGCAGGGGGCGGCTTTTCGGAACTGTCGGCAACAGGGATGTTGCCGACAGAGCGTACAGGGATGTATTCACAGCGGTTCCGAAAAGCCGCCCCCTGTGCGTTGCCGCCACAAAACTATCAACAGGACGCCAACAAAGGCTCCCGAAGCGCGACAAGCTGTTTGACGAGCCTGGCTATGGGCGCCGGCAGTCCGAGATCCTGCCCGGATCTGGGCCGGTCGAGCTGGCGCAGTTTATACCAGCCGCTGGCTCCTTCTGCCACCCGCGCGGGCTTCTGCGGCAGAGTTATCCACACGGGGTGTATGTCCAGGTGGAAGTGGCTGAAGGTGTGGCGCAACAGCGGCAGCGCCTGGATTTCGCTGGCGTCCAGGTCCTGTGCCGCCAGCCATTCCTGGGCGCTGGCCTCACCGCCGTCGTCCCCGTCCAGCTGTGGCGGTATCCACAGCCCGCCCCACAGCCCTGTCGCCGGGCGCTGCTCCAGATACAGCTCGCCGTCGTGCTCGATCAGCAGCAGGGTAGTCTGGCGCTCCGGTTTTTCCTTTTTTGGCTTCTTTCCCGGGTAATCGGTGGGGTTGCCCTGGGCGCGGGCGAGGCAGTGATTCTCGAACGGGCAGCGCTCACAGGCCGGGCGGGAGCGGGTGCAGAGGGTCGCGCCCAGATCCATCATCGCCTGGGTGTAATCCCCGGTGCGTTCGGCGGGCGTGTAGCGCTCGGCGATCTCCCACATCCGGTTCGCCACTGCGGTCTGCCCCGGCCAGCCTTCTACGGCGTGAATACGCGCCAGCACCCGCTTTACATTGCCATCCAGAATCGCCGCTTTCAGGCCCATGCTGATACTGGCAATGGCGCCCGCGGTGGAACGGCCGATGCCGGGTAATTCAGCCAGCGCCTCCACATCCCGCGGAAACTCGCCGCCGTGTTCGTTCACCACAACTTGTGCGCACTTGTGCAGATTGCGCGCGCGGGCGTAGTAGCCGAGGCCGCTCCAGTGTGCCAGCACCCGGTCCTGGCTGGCGGCGGCAAGTGCCTCTACGGTGGGAAAAGATTCCATAAAACGCAGGTAATACGGAATAACCGCCGTCACCTGGGTCTGCTGCAGCATGATTTCCGACACCCACACCCGGTAGGGGTTGATGCTTTGTTGCCACGGCAGGTCGTGGCGGCCGTGCTGGTCGAACCATTTGAGCAGGGCCTGCTGGAAGCGGGCTGGGGTCTTGGGTTTGATCGGGGAATTTATAGGCATGGGTAAAAGCGAAAATCGGCACCGCAAAGGATGCCCATGCTACTGCGTTATGCAATCTCGTCATACCGGCGAATGCCGGTATCCAGTGGTGGTAGCTGGCGACGTGGTGTTGGATCCCGGCATTCGCCGGGATGACGAGGAGATACGTTTATTTCCGTAGCTCGTTCCGCACCTCGCCGCCAAATATGACAACCCCGCCAAAAAACCTTCACCAAATCTTCACCTAATCCCTGTCGCCTGCGCCGTTTTTTTCCGTCGTTGTATAGATCGGACTTGGAAAAAACCGGGGATCTCTGTGGCTGTGTGAATCCGCAACCGAGGCCGATGTTCGCGGGGGGAGTTCCGCCGCACATTTTTATTTTCTTATTTCTTAGCTTTAGAGCGGGGGACAACATGGGATTGAGTGCTTCAAGGCGGCTGCTGTGCAGCGCTATTGGCATGATCGTGGCCAGCCAGGGGCAGGCGGCGGCCATCAAACTGGATGCGTTTGTCGACGGCAAACCGGCGGCGGTGACGGAAGTGCTACTGGACGGCAAGGCCATCGGCAGCAGCGCGGCCGGGGAAAGCTTCTGGTATGACGACCTGCCCGGCGGCGGCCATCAGTTGCAACTGCGCATCGGCGAGCGCGTGATCCCCTACGAATTCACCATCGGTGCCGAGGAAGCCGCGGTGATTATCGTCAACAGCGAATCCGCCAGCGGCCGCGCCATCAAATCGCTGCAGCGTCTTGAACTGTCCGCGTTTGATTCTGCCGGCGCGGAGGGAGAGGGAATTGCCAGCAGCGGCGAGGAAAGCCTGCTGCCGGGCCTGATCCAGGGCAAGGTGGTGAGCGCCGGTGGGAACACACCCCTGCGCAACGTTACCGTCAAGGTCGCGGGCAGCGATCAAAGCACCGTCACCGACCGCTTCGGCGCCTTCGAGCTGGAGCTGCCCCAGGGCGTTTATCAGCTGGAACTACAGCATCCGGAATTCCAGACCAGCCGTCTACGCAACCAGCGCGTGCTGTCGAAAATGAACCTCGCGGTAGACGTGCAGCTCTCGCCGAAGGATGCATTTGCCGGTGGCGACGCACCGGTGGTGGAAGAGGTGCAGGTGCTCGGCCGCTACCTGCCCGGCAACCCGATCGAGATCGAGCGCATCTCTTCCTCCGTGGTAGACAGTATCGACTTCACCCAGATTTCCCGCTTCGACGACTCCATGGTAAGCAGCGCGCTCAAGCGCGTGGTGGGTGTGTCGATGGAAGACGACCGTTACGCGGTAGTCCGCGGCATGAAGAGCCGCTACCAGTCCACTGAATTCAACGGCGCCACGCTGCCGAGCACGGATCCGGCGCGCCGTGACCTACCGCTGGATATCTTCCCCGCCGGCATCATGCAGGGCCTCAGCCTGCAGAAGAGTGCCACTGCCGATGTACCCAGCACGGCCACCGCCGGCCATATCAGTATGCGCACCAGGGATATTCCCGAGGCGGGCTTTTTCAAGATCTCCTCTTCCATCACCCACGGCGACAACCACGGCGATGATATGGTGATTTCCGACACCGAAGGTGACAGGGACTGGCTGGGCATGGACGATGGCAGCCGCGAATTGCCCAACGAATTGACGCCGTCCTTGCAACAATGGGTAAACCTCGACAATGGTGCCCCAGGCTATGGCGGATTCAATGAGGAAGAAGTCATTCGCATGGGCCAGAGCCTTAGGCACAACGCCATCTACAAGGGTGAGGCCCTAGGCGATTCCTCCATGGACTTCAGTGGTGGCAACAGCTGGGATATCGGTGAGCAGAGCCTGGGTGTTATCGGCGCGCTGCGCTACTCCAACAAATGGAGCAACAGCACCAAAAAAAATTCCCGATTTGCTAAATACAACGAGCGAATCGCCCTCATAGAATTCGCGGAAACTGAAGATACCAACAATATTATCGACCTCAGTGCCATGCTCAATCTGCAGTGGAATATCAACGATCGCCACCAGCTGGGACTGAACAATATCGCTTTGCGCCACACCACCAATTCAGCGGAGCTGGAGCACTTCGAGGATGTATCTACAGGTCATGAATTCAAGTTCCAGCGCACCGACTGGATCGAGGAGGAGCTGCTGAGTCACCAGGTATGGGGGTCGCACAGTTTCGATATTTCCGCTGGCGGCTGGAGCGCATACCTGGGTGACCTGTCCGTCGACTGGCAGTTGATGAACGCCGGGACCGAGTACGACCGCCCCAATGCAACTCAATACACTTATCAAAAAGGTGTTACCGGAACAGATAGCTATGGGCTAGTCGTAAAAAATTTTGGGGATCATTACAACCTGTGGGAAACCATGGAGGAAGCCAACAGTGGTTACAGGCTTGATGTCGCATTGCCGATAGAGGACATTTTCGGTGTGTCGCTGTTACTCAAGGTCGGCGCAAATGACCTGCAGCGCGAGCGCGATGGGTATCACTACCGCTATTCGCTAAGCGGTCGTTTCTCATCCGCAGGTATCGCACTGGCCGAAAACGCGGATCCATCCCAGGCGATCATCCCTGAGGTAATTGTGGGCAGACCTGGCCTCGGTGACGGCCCGTCGGGGCTGGGCAGTATGTATATCTATGTTGGCGGCCTGGACCCAGCAATGGATACGGGCTTGGAAGGCGACAGCTATATAGTCGAGCAAAACTCTGACGCCACCTATGGCCTGGTTGAGGCGAATATCCTCGAACAGGTCAAAGTCAATCTCGGAGTGCGCAGAGAAAATTTCTATATGGCCGGCGAGCAGTATATGTACACGGTCGAGCCCATGACCGAACTGCTGGATGAAGAACGCACATCCCCGTCTCTCAGCGTGACTTATCTGTTTAGCGATGCCTGGCAGTTGCGTGCTGCCTATTCCGAGACTGTGAGCTGGCCCGAAATTTTCGAGGTGTTGCCAAGAAAATTTAACGACATAGAAACTCTGGAGCAATACGAAGGTAATCCGGATCTGAAACCGGCGGATATCGAAAACCTCGACCTGCGCCTGGAATGGTACCCATCGGATACCGAATCGGTCACCTTGGCGCTTTTCTCCAAGGATATTACCAATGCGATCGAAAACCGCTTTGACGGTCTTGGTGATGTTTTCGACTACTACACCTTTACCAATGCGGAAAGCGCCGAAGTCTACGGAGCGGAACTGGACTTGCGCCGCGAGTTCGTGCTGGGCCGGGAACAGGGGCACGAATTTTTCGTGCAGTTCAACTACACCGACATCATGTCATCTGTTGACGTAACTGAGGGCAGTGGAATTTTCGAGTACGACACCGAGCGTCCATTGCAGGGCCAGCCGGACTATATCGTCAACCTGCAGCTGGGTTACGACCATGTGGACAGCGGGCAGGAAGTCACTCTGGTGTTCAACCGTAAGGGCGAGGAGCTGGCTATCGTAAATCCAGGTATCAGTGCTGCGGTTTCCAACGTATATGAAATGCCGTTCGACGACCTCAAGCTGATCTACATGAAAGGTTTCGACAATGGTCTCTCCCTGTCAGCCTCGGTGGAGAACCTGCTGGATGCTGAACGTAACCTGGAATATGAAACCCAAGAATTGCCTTACCTGCAATATTCGTCAGGGCGCAAGTTCAAGTTCAAGGCTAGCTACAGCTTTTGATAGGAATTGTTAGGCATTTTTCGTGGAAGTCACATGGCTGGCTTTCACTACAGATTTGAAATTTATTCAAGACCATTTTTAGGTGAGACCATGACTACCAAAAAAATATACCGGGTTCCGGCACGGGATGCCGGCGTCCTGTCTGGCCTGAAACGCAGGCTTAATCACTCCATGCTGCTGGTAACAAGCGCGTTACTGCTGAGCGCCTGCACAGGTGAAACTTCCGATGAGCTCGCCCAGGAGCCCCCCTTTGACCTGAGCCTCGCGCAATGTGAGGTCGCGGAAGGCGGCGTCGTCGGCACACCCACCGATCCGGTGATAGTGGACGGCGTGGAAACCCTGGCCTGCCTGCTAAATGCCGATGCGGGCCAGGTCGGCGCAGTCAATTTGAAAAGCAGCCACAACTATGAAAATCTGGTATGGGTGCTGGACGGCACCTACGAAATCGGCGAGAGCAAGAGCTACGCAACCCTGGCGGAACTGCAGGCAGATACGCGCCACGGTGTTGGTGGCTACGCGTCAAAAGTTTATGCAAAGCCCGGCACCGTGGTGGTGGTGCACCGCAACGGCAGTTTCGCACCGAATATTGTATCCATTGACGACGACAATATCGGCGGCGGCGAATGGGGCGGTGTGGTGGTAAACGGCATGGGCTACCACCCGGACTGCGGCACTACCGGCGGTGCGGACAATTTCTGCAATGTGCAGGGTGAGTGGGGTTACTACGGCGGCCTGTCGCAGCAGGAAACCCGTGAAGGCACTAGATTGCTCGGAACTCGTAATGGCTTTACCGGTTACGCCGCAGAAGCCGGCGGTGAGTTGAGTGGTGGTGAACGGCTCTCCGCGGCCATCACCGTCAATGCGCCGCATTTGGGCCAGAGTTATGCTCCCCAAGGCGTTTTTTACAGCGCGACCAATGGCCTGGAGCTGAATGGCGGCGCGCTGAGCATTGGCAGTTTCAGAGCCCTGGGCAACCAGGGCCACGCGCTTTACTGGCACAGCGGTTTTGGCGGTGAAATGTGGAGCAGCATCATCCACCACCAGTCCGATCTCGCCGCCATCAAAGGCGGGAACAGTGGCAGCGGCGACAGCGGTGTATCCATCAACGGCCTGACGCTGGTGGATCAATCCCTCAACGCCGGCTCCGCACTGGCGCTCGCCGGCGGCGGCAATATCGGCATTGACAATATGGTGGTGCAGGGCTTTGCTACCTGCCTGAATATTGGCGATGGCAATACCAGCGTGGCAGTTGCCAACAGTGCCTTCTATTGCGGAGAAACCACCGCCGCGGCGGAAGACGGCAGCGACTACGCCGCCCAGGCCCTGGCCCAGGCGGAAAACTTCTACACTCTCAACCCGGATCTCAGTGCCACCCTCGCGCTGGATAACGTCAACATCGAGGGGGTGGCGGCAGCTTCACTGAGCGGCAGCACCCTTGTCTACGGTTATGAGCTCGGTCTTTATTACGAGCCCTGTTACGGCGCCGGCGCTCTGCTGGAAGAAACAGTAGCCATCGGCCAGAGCACCTACCAGATCTGTGAACTCAAGGGACAGGTGAGCGGCAATCTTTACTTCGACGATGACATCAATGACGTAAAAGTGGCCTGGCGCATCAATGGCGCCGTCACCCTGGGCAGCGATTTCACAGCACTGGATGCGGCGCAGCAACAAGCGGCGCTGGCGGCGCCGGGCCAGATCGTTATCGACGGGGGCTCCAAAATTTTGCTGAGTACCGGCTCGACGCTTGCGCTGAATCCGAATGCGGCCCTGCGGGTACTGGGCACTGCGCAGAATCCCGTTGAACTGGCACCCCAGGGGCTCAATGAACACTGGGGCGGTATCACCATCAACGGCTTGGTGGACAACTGCGCCAGTAGTGAAATCTGCGCACTGGCACAGCAGCGGTATGTGGATATCAACTACCTGCGCCTGCTGAACGCCGGCAGTGGCCAGCCGGCACTGACCCTGAACGAAGTCAGCGCTGCGGGGCAGATCAACCACCTGGATATTGCCGACTCCGCCAGCGCCGGCCTGTCATTAAATGGCGGTGCGGTAAATATCGACAACCTGCTGGTCTCCGATGTGGTAGGCAACCAGGTACAGTGGGCCAGCGGCTACCGCGGCACCCTGCAATACGCCATCCTGCAGGCCGGTGACAACAGCCTCGGCCACGCCCTGCACGGCAGCAACGATGCCGCCAATCACGATGCCGCGCCGCGCTCGCGCCCGGTGATGGCGAATATCACCGTAAAAGGTACTGACAGTGCAGACACCGCCATCCTGCTGGAGCAGGGTTCCGGACTGCTGCTGTACAACTCGGTGGTAGCGGACTTCAACACCTGCCTGGATATCGACGACCCGGCCACGGCCAACCTGCAGACCAGCAACCCGGCGCAGATCTTTTTCGACAATGTGGTGCTGGACTGCGGCGCCACCATTGCCGAAGAAGACGAAGAGGCGGGAATGGACTACGCCGCCAGCACCCAGGGCCTGAGCGGTGTGTATCAGGTGCCCGCGGTGCTGGATACCAACTTTGTCGCCAGCGGCAGTGAGATTCCCGGCATCGAATCCAGTATCGACTTTGCTCTCGCCGGAGGCGCAGCCATGTTCCTGAACGCCGGTGTCGGCTATATGGGTTCGGTGCGCGACTCGGTGGACGACTGGTATCTGGGCTGGAGCGATTCCGTGGGCGTGGTGCTTGCGGCGGAGTGCGATTTTATGGGCGTGTTGGAGGATGACTTTGTTTTTGAATCGGATGACTACTATCCAGTTTACTTACCCGATGGTGGGCCGCAAATTTCGTCAGCAAAGGCTAACCGCCCGGTCTGCGGACTGCGCGGCACCATTACTGAGGATCTGGTACTGAGCACCTATACCGGCAGCGAGCGATTGGCGGCAGAAGCGGGGGAGCAAATTAGCGAAGACTATTTATGGGGTGGTTCTTTTCCAACAATTATGGTGCGCGACCCCGTGCCGACCGTATGGCTGCTAAACGGGCTGGTGCGCGTCGGAGAGGGCCACCTGGAAATTACCGATCTGGCGCAGCTGCAGGATATGAAGGAAAACCCGGTCACCCTGGAAATTGGACCCAGCGCCGATGTAGTGGCTACGGCCGGCGGTGCCCTACATGTTACCCGCGGTGGCGCGCTGCTGGCCCTGGGTGAAGTGGCGCTGGAAGACGACGCCGATACCGACGGCCTGGGTCCGGTGGGTCTGAGCGGAACGGGCCCGTGGCGCGGCCTGATCGTCGACGGTTTCGGCCGCAACAACCAGTGCCCCGATGCCATGGCCGAGCCCGGCACCAACATCTGCAATATCCAGGGCGAGTTCGGTTACTACGGCGGTTACGACAACAGCCACGGCAATCTGTGGATCGAGAATCTGGAACTGATCGGCGGCCGCCTGCAGCTAAATAGTGTCGGCGGCGGTAGCGAGATTCACAATTTCCTGTTTTCCGGTGCCCTGACTGACAAACTTGAGGAAAGTTTCGGCAAGCCGGTGATTGACATCGACGGTGGTGCGGTCAATTTCCGCAACGTGAATATCGGCTCCAATAGCGCGCGCGCTGTGCTGGGTGGCAGCGTTATTAAATGGAACCACGGCTATCAGGGCACGCTACAGTCCGTGTGGCTTATGATGCAGCTGACCATGGCGCAGGCGGGTACGGATGCCGATGGTAACTACCGGACAATTTACCAGGAAACCGACGGTGACGTCACTTCGTCGCATTACTACCCGGTAATTCACGGAATCAACGGCGCTGTCGGCCATGAAAACGATTTGCCCCGTTCCGCACCTACCATTGCCAATCTGTCGTTGCGATATACAGAAGCGCAGCCAGAACGTTACTCCGATGCGCTGAGTTCCATGATCGAACTGTCAGGCGGTTCCGGTCTATACCTGCACAATAGTGTGCTCGGTACGAACAAAACGGGTTACGATCGCGGATTCAGCACCAGTCACCCCTATCCAATCGGGTTCGGCTGGGCGCCGGACTGGTGTATCAAGACCGACGGCAGCGTAGACGCACTGGTAGGTGAGGAAGTAATCTTCGATCAGGTGGCACTTGGTTGTACCCAGTTCTCCAACAATGCCGGATTGGAACAGGCATTCGATACCCGCTTTACCAGTAAAACCGTCACCAATGTTGCCGGCACCGCCAGTGATCTCACCACCGTGAAAAACCCCAGCGAAGCCAACGCGGATATCTACCGTTTCGGCTGGACGGTTGGCACCCGGGCTGCAGAAGCGAATTTCCAGGATGTAGAGGGCGTTGTCCGGCTTTCCGGTTGGGAAAATCGCAAGTACGCGACACCCGATGTGATCAACCTGGGTGAGGCCGCCTCGGACTATTCGGCATCGAAGACGGTCAATAAAGACTTCATTCTGGATACCAATTATTTGGGTACGCTGGATTATTTTATTCCGATCAATGCCGGTTATCAGATATCTGCTGATTGATCGTATAACGTCGAATTTTCAGAAAGTTTGTCGAGTATAAATAAATGGCCGGAAGTGATTCCGGTCATTTTTTGTTTTCGCGTTTGCGCGTTTGCGCCGGTTTTCTGTAAAGAATTTGCATTGAATAATTCATTGAAATAAATGTCGCCTGCGTTTGAAAAATCCGTCTATACAGTCTGGTTATAATTGATTCGCTTGTAGTTTTGTTTTCTAAGTTCAAATGATTTCTGATATTAAACAAATAATTAATTGACGGTCTGTAGTCTTTGTTTGCCGGACAGATCCGGTCTTATTCACTTGGAGTATGTTTGGTTGGAATGCTGTGGCGTTTCTGTTTTTCCAGACTGACAGTTTTTCGGAATCATGAATCACAACACTTGGAAGGAATTTCTTATGAAAAAGACATTATTGTCTCTGAGCCTGCTGGCAGTGACTTCTGTATCCAATGCCGCTGTTGTAAACCTTGGTCTTGTTGATAGCAGCTGTAATTTCAACGGTACAGATAAGGGGCTGGTATCGTTCAACGGTGGTACCTATCTCAACTGTGAACTCCCGACTTCCATCATCGAAGGCAACAACACTGTTATTTTGGCAAAAGAAAGTGCTGATACCCTTGATCCAATTGTGTGGACCCTGCCGGGTATTGTGGTAGTCGGTAACGGTAACACCCAGAATGCTGATCCGAGCACTGTCGACAAGACTGTGCTGCAGATCGAAGCGGGTGCCCAGATTGCCGGTGCCGTCGATAGCGCGTCCGCACTGATCATTTCCCGCGGTGCGCAGATCAATGCACAGGGTACCGCCAACGATCCGGTTGTGTTCTCCTCCCTGGACAACAACATGACCGGTTCCGGTGAGTGGGGCGGCCTGATTCTGGCCGGCTTCGGTGAGAGCAATGCCTGCCCGAGCGGCGCCATCGCCGGTGGCCAGATGGGTGATACCTGCACCATGGAAGGCGTTGCCAGCGCGGCTTACTTCGGCGCCGGCCACCTGTCTGCGCCGAATGCCATGAGCAGCGGCACGCTGAACTATGTGGTTGTCGCCGAAGGCGGTCACGTGATTAGCGACGGCAACGAGATCAACGGTCTGACTCTGTACGCGGTCAGCAGTTCCACCACCATCAACAACATCCATGTGCAGGGCAACGCGGACGACGGCGTTGAGTTCTTCGGCGGCAATGTTGGCATCAGCAATATGTGGATGGCCTGCAACGAAGACGACAGCGTGGATTGGGATCTTGGCTTCCAAGGCTTCCTGTCCAATGTGAACATCAAGCAGAACGACGGTGCCGGTTACGGTCTTGAACTCGCCAGCAACCCTGACAATGCCAACGCCCTTCCGCGCTCCAAGGGAACCGTGGCCAATATGAGCATCGACTTTGTCGGCAGCACAGCGCCTGCTGCTTCCGGTATTCCTTTCGATCTCAAGCAGGGTACCGATGGTGTGTTCAGCAACGTGGTGATCGGCGCTGGTTACAACAGCCCGGTGAAGTGCATGCGCACTGATTCCGCAGTTACCGGTGGTTCGCACTGGAGTGTGATTGAGTACGGCTGTGATGCTACTCATTCAGGTCCTACTGCCTGGAACCTGCCGGCTTCCAACAGCAGCGCAACCGGTTTTACCGCCAGCACCTTCTGGGCGGCGGCTCCGTCTTGCCAGTAATCCGAATTTCATTGAACAAGAATCTGTAGTTTGTTGAGCGCAGGCGTTGCCTGCGCTTTTTCAGATTGCCTTGTGAATGGATGGATACGTTCAGAATTTAATAATCAATAAACGATTTGATTCCATTTGGAGTTCGTTATGAAAAAGGTAATTGCCAATTTGGCCTTGTCCAAATTGCTGGGCGTTGTTGGGGTGGTATTGGGGGTTTCCCTGTTTTCCGCTGGGTCGGTACAGGCGCAGGAAGTCAGTGGCCGTATGTGTGCCATTTCCGGCTTTCTGTCTTTCCAGGCGCCGCTGGAAAAAGAAGATGCGTGGCACGAGGTTTACGGTGAGGCCGCCATCTCTGCCTGTGTGGACGAGAATGGCCCGGTGGAAGGCGCGGAAGCAGTAGTAACCATGTCCGGCAGTGGCATTGCGAATTGCGCCCTGCAGAGCTTCTCCCTGCTTCAGTCGGTGACCTGGAACTACGGTGGGTTCGACTTGGTTACCCTGCAGCCTGCGGTGGGCGACCGCGCACCACTGGGCGCTTACAAGGGCGATGTGCTGATAGGCGAATTCATCAACCATCAGGTTATCACCACCCTGTTCAACAAAGAGCCGGTATCCACCCTGAGCTGCCTGCTGGGTATTGAGCCCCTGGGCACTTTCTCGTTCAGCGGTGTGCAGATTTTTGTCGATAAGGCATCAGACCAGGACATCTGATGGCCACAGGCTAGTGCGAATTAAATAATGGCATCCGGAGCGGCGTAGCGCCTTTTGAATTGTCATTTTTTCGCAATAGCCGTTTGCGACTATCCGGGAACCGATGCGGTAACGTCCCCCTAAATATTGCGGTTCCCGGAGTTTTTCTGGCTATTCCCTGTGCACTGCGTCCGCTGGCTCTGTGCTGTGTGCTGTTAGGGCCATTCTCTACCTTGCCGGTGGCGGGGCAATCCTGCGATACGGGCGGTTCTTTATCTGCTGGGCCGGCTGGCTCCGAGCAGAGCCTGTTGTCGGCGCTGTATGCACTGGCGAAGGCATCCGGCTACCACCTGGTAACCATTCCGGATCTCGTAAAGGGTGAGCGGGTGGTGTGGCAGCCGGATTGCTCGCCGCAGGAACTCTCTTCGGAATTCTCTTCAGAACTCTTTTGGCAACAACAGGCGCACCGGTTGCTGGAACCGCGAGGCCTGGCCTACCGGGTCATTGACGATACGCTGGTGATCTTCCGCGCGGAACCCGTCAAAGAAAAAGTGGCGTCGGCGCCGGTGCCGGCACCTGCGATGGCCGAAGTGGTGGTGGAGGCCAGCCCTTTACCGGCGCAATCATCCACCGGCAGCGGCAACCAGTACGGCAATTATCTGGGCAGTGCGGATGCGGTGCTGGAGTTTGAGCGCATCGAATCCCTCGGTATTACCGATCTCGCCTCGGCGCTGGAACTGATCTCCGGGGTAAAGCTGGAGCAGGAGCGCTACGCGGTGATCCGCGGTATGAAGGGGCGCTACCAGTCGGTGCGGTTGAACGGTGCCACCATTCCGAGCCTTGAACCCTCCGGCCAGCGGGTGCCGCTGGATGTGTTCCCGGTGAATATTTTGAACCAGGTGGATCTGCGCAAATCGGTATTTGCGGATGCGCCGGGCAACGCCAGCGCGGGCGTGGTGAATATTGAAACCCGGCGTATTCCAGAAACCCCCTACCTCACACTGGTTTCCGGCGGCGGCTACCGCAGTGGCACCACCGGCGCGCCGGTGATCCGCGGTTACACCGGTGGCCGCGACTGGCTGGGGTACGACGACGGCGGCCGCGCGCTGCCACCGGTGCTGGCGGAAAATGCGCGTCTCGGCAGCCCGGACAACTGGAGCCCGGCGCAGCGGGAGGCGGCCGGTGAGGCAATCCTGGAAAACGCACACGGCGCACGCAAACTCGGCGTTTACCACGGCAATGCCGGAGTGGATGGGTTGCTGAATCTTAGCGGCGGCCGCGCCTGGCAACACGGGCACCACAGCTGGGGCGCGGCGGCCTCCCTCGGCTACCAGAACGAGTGGCAGCAGCGGGAACTGTTCTCGCAAGTGCTGAACCGTTTTTCGGTACCGGAGAATGCGGATGGCAATACCGCGGGCAGCCTGTACGCCACGGAAGACGGCCACCACCGGCGCCTGGAAAATGTGATCAATCTGAACGGGCTGCTGGCGCTGGGTTACGGGCTGGATGAGCGGCATTTTCTCGGCAGCAATTTCCTGCTGCTGCGCCAGAGCGTAAACCGCACCGAGCAGATCGAAACCCGCGAGCGCGACGGTTTCGGCGAGTACGACGGCAGCGCCAGCCTGCGCAGTCTGTCCAACTGGACGGAAACCCGGATGGGGCTTGGGCAGTTTTACGGGCGCCATTTTGTCGGCCCGGAAGAGCGTATCGCGCTGAACTGGCACCTCACCTCCGCGCGCTCCCGCTATACCCGCCCGTTTGATGTGCGCTACCTCTACCGGCGCAACAGCGCTTCCGATTCCTACCGTTTTGAACCGGGCTACAACCATTTTGAGGTGTCCTGGGAGGATATGCGCGAAGAAACCCTGAGCGCGGGTGTGAATGCGGCCTGGGTGTGGGAGCTGGAGGATTGGAGCGGAGAGTTGAAGTCGGGCCTGGAGCTGCTGGATGCGCGCCAGGACGGCTATCTGCTGGAATACACGTTTATTGCCAAGGGCGATATCGAAAAGAACGAGCCGCTGATCCAGAGTGCGAATCCTGCGGATATTCTGACCCCGGAAACCATTAACGGCGCCCCCGGTACCGACGGCTTTCTGCTGGATGACGACGTAAAACTGTTTGTGAGCCCGCCCGAGCTGGACGGCAGTTTTTACGCGGCGGAGCACCGCAACCGCGCGGCGTATCTACTGGCGGATATCCGCCTCGGCGAGCGCTGGCAGTTTGTGCTGGGCGCGCGGCGCGAGCGCGACGGGGTAAAGGCGGATTTCTGGGATGCGCAGCCGCAGGATTGGGTGCCGTTGCTGGACGGTGCGCGCACGCTCTACTCTGCCGCGCTGGCATTTGATCCTGCGCCACAGCAGGCGTTGCGCCTGGGCTACAGCGAAACCGCAGTGTGGCCCGGCGTCAACGAACTGATGCCGCGGCGCTACGAAGACACCGACCTGCGCATCGAGATTACCGGCAATCCCAACCTCAAAGCGGCCGCGGCGCAGAACTGGGACTTGCACTGGCAGTGGCGCGATGAGGGGCTGGGGCTCGATGTGAAACTGCTCGGTTTTTACAAGACCATCCGCAATGCCATCGAGGGCGTGTTCTTCGATCCGGTGATGGCCAACAATCAGGCCTTCAATATCTACAGCTACACCAATACCGGTTCCGCCCGTTTGTATGGTTACGAGCTGGAGCTGGATTACCAGCGGGTGTTTGCCGATGCGCACAAGCTCGCGCTGCAGTCCAGTTACGCGGGCATGGTTTCGCAGGTGGCGATACCGCCGGACCGCTGGCGCGCGGGCAAAACCCGGCCGTTGCAGGGGCAGCCCGCATACCTCGGCGGTCTGCAGTTGCAGTATCAGCATCTCGACAGCGGCCGCAGTGCATCGCTGCTGTACAAGCGCGCGGGGCGGGAGCTGGATATCGTGAGCAACAATCTCCATGTGCCGGATGTATACCGCGATCCGTACGACAGCCTGGCGCTGGTGTTCAATACACCGGTGTTTGACGGGATTCACGCAACCTTTTCGGTGGAGAACCTGCTGGACGACGCGCGGCATTTTGCGCAGGGTGAGGAGACGTTTATGGAATATCGGCAGGGGCGGCGGTATCAGTTGCGGGTGGCGGTGGAGTTTTAGCGTTTGATACCGCTACACGCCCTGTAGGAGCCTGCCTGCAGGCGAACAGTCCGGAGCCCGGTTCTATTCGCCTGCAGGCAGGCTCCTACAGGGAGCTGTGGGTGGAATTACCATTCGACCGCAAAACGATTTCTTCACCGGACTCGGAAATGGCCAGGCCGTGCAGGGTCGCGAGAATCTGCAGGTTGGTGTGTATGTCCTTGAGGTCAAACGTCCCACCCACGCGCAGGTTCCGTGTGTGTCGATCTCCGGCGATCAGCGGCGTGTCGGAATAGCGGTTGAATTCCACCAGTAGTTCTTCCAGCCGTATGTTCTCCACCTGCACCAGCCCCTGCAGCCAGTCACTGTAATTGTGCAGATCGAATTTTTGCACAGGCCCGATGGCGTTGCCGGAAATGCGCACACGCTCGCCGGCGGCGACGTGCTGTGTTTTGTCCGGCCGGTTCAGCGGGTGCGCGGATACCAGGCCTTCCAGCACCGTGAGCTCGGTGATGTCACCGCGCTGGTCCACATTGAATACGGTGCCCAGCGCCTTTACCGACGCCTGGCGGGATTCCACGACGAACGGGCGTTGCCGGTCTTTGGCGACGGTGAACCGGGCCTCGCCATCGTAGAGGCGGATGCGGCGCTCGCGCTCGCTAAAGTCCACGGCAACGCGGGACTGGGCGCTCATATCCAGCGTTGATCCGTCGGCCAGTGCGTTGCGGCTGGTCTGCTGGCGCTCGGTGGCATAGAGGCGATTGCCGGCATCTATCGACGGGTTTGATGGCTGCAGCAGCGATACCGTAATCGCTACCAGAAAACCTGCGGCTGCTGCCGCCAGGTACCAGGGATTGCGATAGCGCCGGGGCGTGGGCGCGGTCGTGTCCAGCGGGAGTGTGCTGCCTATGAGACGCGCGGCCTTTTCGAACTCGGGGTGATTCCAGACGCCGTCCACCTGGCTGGCCTTGTGTGCTCTGGCCGGGCTTTCCTGCAGCCAGTTCTGGTATTGCCGCCACGCCTCGGCATCGGCCTTCTCTGCCTCGCCGTGGACGATCCAGCGGTAGATTCGTTCTTCTTCCTTTTCGCTGAGCGGGTGTTGTTCGCCGAGCGGACATTGTTTCTTCATGGGCGTCATTGATGAATAGTAAGACCTTGTCCGTCAGCCTTCTGATTCCAGCTGCTGGGCCATTCTGGCTTCGATATTTCGGATGGCCCGGTTGATTTGCTTTTCCACCGCTTTCGCGCTGAGGCCGAATTGCAGGGCGATCTGTTTATTGCTGACGCCGTGCACCCTGCTCAACACGATGATGCTTCTGAGGGTCACTGGCAGGTCGTTCAGTTGTTTCACAAACAGCGCCAGGTGCTGCTGGTCGTTTAACTGCTGGTCGGGCTGAGGGCGCTGGCAGCGCAGGCTCTCCGCGACATCGTCCAGCGCTTCCAGCGGCTGCTCGTTGTGGCGCTGGCTGTCGTTGATGAGATTGGTGGTAATTCGGTACATGTAGCCAAGGGGATTGTCTGGCACGGTGCCGGTACGCAGTTTTCGCGTCAGGCGCTCCATCGCCTCCTGGTAAATATCCTCGGCTTCGGCACCGTTGCGTGTGCGTCTGCGGATAAACGAGAGCAGGCTGGCTTTTTCCGCAACGAGATCGCGGAACGTCCGCTCCCGCAGGGTGGAAAACGTCGACAGAATTTTGGCCGGTCCACTCTCCATGCGTACTGTTGTCCCCGGGTGTTGTGATCAGTGCTCTTTGGCTACCGATATTTATGCGGGACAGGATAGCGGGGGAAAGTTACAGGTTTGTGGATGGGGAATAGAAAGGGGCGAGAAAATCAGGGCTACGTTGTAGGAGCCTGCCTGCAGGCGAACAGGGTAGAGCTCGAACCATTCGCCGGCAGGCCGGCTCCTACAGCAAGAGGGAGTCGGAACTCTGTAGCGCATTTTCGTAGGAGCCTGCCTGCAGGCGAACAGGGCAGAGCTTTGAGCCATTCGCCGGCAGGCCGGCTCCTACAGCAAGAGGGAGTCGGAACTCTGTAGCGCATTTTCGTAGGAGCCTGCCTGCAGGCGAACAGGGCAGAGCTTTGAGCCATTCGCCGGCAGGCCGGCTCCTACAGCAAGAGGGAGTCGGAACTCTGTAGCGCATTTTTGTAGGAGCCTGCCTGCAGGCGAACAGAACAGAGCTCGAACTATTCGCCTGCAAGCAGGCTCCTACGGCGCTGGAGGTTACGGTGTTGGCTCGGGCGCGGGTTCTTCTTTGTCTCCGCGGTTGAACAGGCCCTTGAAGCGGTCTTTCAGCTTGTCCTTCAGCTCTTCGGTTTTCTTCTCCACCTTTTCGCCGTATTTCTTCTCCGCCTTGTACTTCAGCTCGTCGCGGATCAGGTCGTCGAGACGGCGGCTGTCGGGTTTGCAGGTGGTGGCGCCAACTTCGTTGAAGCTGGCGTTACAGCGCAGCGGCAGTGGACGGTTGCGCCAGCGATCGTTCTGCACCGAGCAGCCGTTGCCGGAGGTCTTTTCCCCCACCAGCGCGAGACCGAGCGCGAAGTCGAAGTTCTGCTGCTCCAGATCGACGGTGCCGTCGCCGGTGAGCGCAATGTTCTCAATACCGGCGTTGATGCCCTCAACCTTGGCGACATCGCCATTCAGGTTCACGCTGGCGCGCAGGTCTTGCAGGCGGGTCTGTGCGGGCCATTCCTTTTCCGGCAGCGGGGTTTTTTCCGCATAGCTCACCAGCTGGCACATGCCTTTTTCCAGGTTGAACGGCGCCAGTGCCAGTTCCGCGGCGTTCAGCTGCACCGCGGCGCGCAGGTTTTTCTGCAGCGCCAGGGTGTCGGCACCGGTGGTTTGCGCCACCCAGGTGAGGTTGGTCTTGCCGGACAGGGTGACTCTCTTCTGGTCTGCCGCTTGCGGCTCGTCGCTGGCGAATAGTGCTTCCTGCACCTTGGAGATTTCCACGCCGGTAAGGCCGCCGCTCAGCTCGCCGCGGGCGGAATCGCCGCGGGCGTTGAACACGCCGGTGCTGTTCAGCTCGCCGCCGTAGAGGCCGGCGGCCAGTTTGTTCAGCTGGTACAGGCCGTTGTTCACATTCACCGCCAGCTGGGGTTTGTCGATGTCGAAATCCAGTGCATGCAGTTTGTCGAGGGTCAGGTCCAGCTTGGCGTTGAAGCCGCGCATGGATTCCAGTGGCAGGGGCACCGGCTGGGCTGCGGCCACGTCGGCACTGAGTTCGCTCTGCTCCGGTGTGTCGACTGGGGGTGGGAGATAGTCGTCCACGTTCAACTCACCACCCTTGAGGCTCAGTGAAACACTGGGAACGTCTTTGGCGTTGGTGGCGGCCTGGAAGCTGGCGCTGCCGGTGAAGTTGTTGTCGTCGAGAGCCAGTTGCAGCGGTTCCAGGAACATCTGCTTGTCGGTGCCGCTGATGTCGGCTTCGATGTGCAGCTTCTTCAGGGCCGCGGTGCTTTGGGGCCGGTAATCGCTGCCGACGGCGGCGAGCCAGCCGGTGACGGGATTGACGTCCGCGTTGAGGTTGAGCTGGATCTGCCAGGGAGCGTCGGCCTTGGCGCGGCGCACATTGCCGCGCAGGTTAATCTGCGCCTCCGCGCCTTCGGCGCCGGTGAGTTTGATGTTGGCGGGCTGCACCCGCAGGCCGTTCAGGCCCTCGTCGATGGCGAGGTTGCTGTGGATGTCCAGGTTGACCGGCTCGGGGAAGCCGCTGCCTGCGAGCGCCGCGCGCAGGCGCACGTCGCCGGGTTTGCCGCCGGGCACCAGATTGTCGGCGCTGATGTGCAGTTGGCTGATGGCGTATTCGCTGCCCGCCTGCTTATCGGTGTAACGCAGTACGCCGTCTTCCAGGCGCAGCTTTTCCAGTGCCAGTTCGAGGCCGCCGGAGGTGGGCGCTTCTTCCTTGGGAATCTCGAGTGTGGGCGGCGTCTGCTGTTTCTGCTGTTCGTCCAGCTTGGCCTTGGCTTCGATGGCGTCGATAATCAGTTCCCAGTTGCCCTTGCCGTTTTGGTCGACGGTCAGTTCGACACGGGGGGCGAGCAGCACGATCTCTTTGGCTTCGACGCGCTTGTCGAGCAGCGGCATCAACGCCACGCCGACCGCCATCTTGTCTGCTTCCAGCAGCGATTCGCTGGGCAGTGCCAGTGGTGCAACCTTCACGCCTTCGAGCTTGAGCGCAATGTTCGGCCACAGCTGCCAGCCGATATCGCCGTCGAGGGTCAGGGCAATGCCCTGATCCGCGGCCAGCTGCACGATCCTGGATTTGTACTGGTTGGCGTCGAGACTGAATAGGAACCAGGCGATTACGCCGGCGAAGAGGAGAAACAAAACAACGAGGGTAATAAGTCCGCGTTTGATCCAGGCCATACAGAGGCATCCTTATTCTGGAGGGCACCTCCAAAAATCTACGGCGCGTGCGCCTTGCGGCGCCCGGCGGCCACCACCAGCCACCCGCGACGATTTTTAGAGATGCCTGGAATTGGCAGAGAGAAACGGCGCCCGGGAATCTTGTCTTGAGGTGGGTTCCCGGGCACCGCGGATGCAGACTATTGAAGCAGTTGCCGATCAGAAATGAAACCTTACTCCGGCTTCAATACTGCGTCCGGCTTCCGGCGCGAAGTCGCGCAGCAGTGAGGTGGCGTTGCGGATCTCTTCGTCCAGCAGGTTGCGCGCGTTGGCGAAGAGCACAGCGTCATTACCCGCCAGTTTGAAGTTGTACTGGGCGCTGAGATCCATACGGGTATAGGCGTCGGTGGCTTCTTCAAACGCGCCGGGGCGGTCCTGGGCGGTGGCGTGGGTGTTGCGCCACTGCCAGTTCCAGTTGGCGTAGTCGCCACCCAGCGCAAAACCGTAACGCAGTGGTGGCAAACGCGGCACTTCGCTCGACTGGCCGGCGATGGGGTCGTCGAAGCTCGCACGCACACTGTCGCCGAACAGGGTCACGCTGAGGCCATTGGTCAGCGGGAACTGCAAAGACGCTTCGGCGCCGTAGAAAGTGGCGTCGCGATTCTGGTAGCTATAAATGTCGAATTCGCTCTCCTCGTCTACGAGACCTGTGTTGGCGGCGTAGATGTAGTCAGCAATGCGGTTGTAGAAAACGCTGGCCTCTATCCTGGCCGCGTGCCAGCCGCTGGCCTCCTGGTTGTGGTGGTGATAGCCCAGCTCCAGGTTGACGGAGTTTTCCTTGTCGAGGTCTTCGCTGCCGATCAGGTAGCGGGACTCCGCCAGGTGTGCACCGTCGGCAAACAGTTCTTCCGCCACCGGCGCGCGCTCGGCACTGGTGAGGCCGAGGCTCAGGTGCTGATGCTCGGCGAGGAAGTACTGGATAGCGCCGGACAGCCCGATCAGATCAAAGTCTTTGTCGCTGCCGTACTCCGGATCGATGGTGACATTTTCCAGGCGCGCGCCCAGATCCATATGCCATTTTCCCCACTCGCGCTCCTTCATGGTGAAGGCGCCGATGCTGTCGGTGACGGAGGGGCGGATGAAGGCCTCGTCGCCAATCGCGGCAAAATCCTTGCGCGACAGCTGCAGGCCGTAGGCGCCGCGCCACTCGCCGCCGTCGTCGTGGGTCAGTTCTATGCGGCTCTCCCACGCCTTGTTGGTAAAGCGCGTACCCTCGTGGAAGTGGTCCTCGTGGGCTTCCAGTTCCACGTGCTCGTAGTCGTTGTGGCCGAGGCGAAAGCTGAGTTTGTCCCAGTAGTCGCTGTTGAAGTCGTGCTCGCCCTTCAGGTCGTAGCGGGTCTGGGCCAGGTCAATGCGCACGGCGCCGGGACCGTGTTCTTCGTGTTCTTCCTCGTGGCCTTCCTCCAGCGCGTGTTCCTCACCTTCCTCTTCTTCGTGGTGGTGCTCGTGGGTACCGAGGGGAATACCGTAGTTGTTCTCCAGGCGGTTGACGGAGAAACCCACAAAGCCGCTGTCGGTGATCCAGGACAGGCCGGCACTGCCGCTCTTGGCACGGGCGCTGGTGTTGCCGACGAAGCCGTCGGTGTTGAACTCCTCGTCGTGGTGTTCCTCGTGCGCTTCCTCGCCCTCGTGCTCGTGCTCTTCATGCTCGCGGATGGCGAGGCCGGGAATCTGGGTGTTGCCGTTCTCGCGGTAGACTCCGTCCAGGTACCAGGCGAGGTTGCCCGCGCCGCCCTGCAGGCGAAAGACGCCGGCGTCCTGGCCGTTGGCGGTGTCGTGGCGCATTTCCACCGCGCCTTCGATTGCCTCCGGCACTACGGTGGGAATACGGCCGTCGATCACGTTCACCACCCCGCCGATGGCGCCGCTGCCATAGCGCAGCGCAGCGGGACCGCGCAGGATCTCGATGCTGTTGGCCAGCAGCGGCTCGATACTGGCGGCGTGGTCGGAGCTGGTGTTGGAGGCGTCGGCCACGTCCAGATTGTCGCTCAGTATCTTCACCCGGTTGGCACTCTGGCCGCGAATGACCGGCAGGCCCACGCCGCCACCGAAGGAGGCATTGGCCACGCCCAGCTGGCTGTCCAGGGTCTGGCCCAGGGTGGCGGCGGCGGATTTGCGCAGCTCGTCGCCTTTCAGCACGGAAACCGGCGCGGCCACCGCATCGGCGGGCTTGGCCAGGGGAGAGACGGTGACGTTGACCTCTTCCAGGTTTTCATTCCTGTTGTCGGCCCCGTTTTCGGCGACCTGGGCGGAAACGGCAGAAGACAGCGCACAGACAATTGCCAGCGCCAGAGTATTTACTCGGTACATTGTTGGTTATTCCTGTCACGGACGGGCAGCAGCCACCCAAAGGCCGGTGCCGGAAATGCAAAAAAGTGGTTTTTTAGCGGAGTGACAGGAGTGCGGGCGGGCCGCGGGCGGACTGGCGTTCCGGCTGGCAGTCGAGTGCTACTGGGGACTGCTGTTCGGTATACAGCGGCGCCAGGTCTTCAGTGGCAAAGGCGAACTCACTGCCCACGGGCGCAGGCGTGTGGTTGTGGGACAGGTCGCACAGCTGGTGCGAGCGGTCGTCGATGTGAATATGCTCCGCCAGCACCGGCTGCGCGAGCGTGAGCGCGAACAGCAGCACAAGGCTGACCCAGACAGGGGTCTTATGGCGGGGGTACATAGTCATGGGCGGTATGATATTTGATATCAGTGACGAATCAAGTTTCATCTGAGACTAACCGCCAAATTCCGCCCCATTTGGGCGTATAATTCGCGCCTTCTGTCTCAGGCCGGCCAACGGGGCCGAACTGACTTGCAAACAAGCTCGCAATCAAGGATGCAGACCTCATGCGCACCGCCAGCGTCAACCGCGATACCCTGGAAACCAAGATCCAGGTCAGCGTCAATCTCGACGGCAAAGGCACCGGCAAATTCAACACCGGTGTACCCTTCCTTGAGCACATGATGGACCAGATTGCCCGCCACGGCATGATCGACATGGATATAACCTGCGACGGCGATGTGCACATCGACGACCATCACACCGTAGAAGATATCGGCATCACCCTCGGCAAGGCCATCAATCAGGCGGTGGGCGACAAGAAAGGCATGACCCGCTACGGCCACGCCTACGTGCCACTGGACGAGGCGCTGAGTCGGGTCGTCATCGACTTCTCCGGTCGCCCCGGTCTCACCATGAATGTACCCTTTACCCAGAAGCGCATCGGCAACTTCGACACCGAGCTGTTCTACGAATTCTTCCAGGGCTTTGTAAACCACGCGCTGGTGACCTTGCACATCGACTGCATCCGCGGCTTCAACGCCCACCACCAGATCGAAACCGTATTCAAAGCCTTCGGCCGCGCCCTGCGCATGGCCCTGACCCCGGACCCAAGAATGGAAGGCGCCATGCCCTCTACCAAAGGCGTACTGTAAGGAAACGACTGTGCAAAAGATCGTCGTCCTCGACTACGGCATGGGCAACCTTCACTCGGTTGCCAGCGCACTCAAGAAAGTCGCGCCCACTGACGAAGTTATACTCGCCACCACCCCGGAAGAGGCTCACGGCGCAGACCGCCTGATCGTCCCCGGCGTTGGCGCCATCCGCGACTGCATGGAAGGCTTCATCCGCCCCGGCTTCGTACCGCTGCTCAACCAGTGCATCGAAGCCGGGCTGCCGATACTCGGCATCTGCGTGGGCATGCAGATCATGATGAAACGCAGCGAAGAAAATAATGGCGTCGACTGCCTCGGCCTATTCCCGCAGCCGGTAAAATTCTTTGGTCCCGATCTGCATGAAAACGGCGCGCGCCTGAAAGTCCCGCATATGGGCTGGAACCAGGTGCAGCAGAAAATCGACCACCCGCTGTGGCGCGATATCGAAAATGGCAGCCGCTTTTATTTTGTGCACAGCTACTACGTGCCTGCGGAGAATAACAACGCCGTTGCCGGTGAGTGCGACTATGGTGTGAAGTTTGCGGCCGCCGTCACCCGCAACAATATTTTTGCCACCCAGTTCCATCCGGAGAAAAGTGCGGATGCGGGGATGCAGCTGCTGAAGAATTTTGTCGGTTGGAACGGCGCAGCATAGAAGTTGCAGACCGCTTTTGTAGGAGCCTGCTTGCAGGCGAATACCCGCGGTGGTTTTACAGGTTCGCCTGCAAGCAGGCTCCTACAGGTCAGTGCAAACACGGCTGACGAAGTAAAAAATTTGCATGCGAAGGCGGAGTGCCGGGGAAGGGGTTTCGGAAGCGTCGGCAACAGGGATGTTGCCGACGCAGCGTACAGGGACGTATTCACAGCGGTTCCGAAACCCCTTCCCCGGTGCTGCGCCGCCACCGGACCGGCTTAGAACGATGCGGGCCCGGATCAATCTACAGGAAGTGAATTCAAATGATCGTAATCCCAGCCATTGATCTGAAAGACGGCCAGTGTGTACGCCTGCGCCAGGGTGAGATGGAAGACGCCACTGTCTTCTCCGACGACCCGGTCGCTACCGCCGAACACTGGCTCAGCCACGGCGCCAAGCGTCTGCATATCGTCGACCTGAACGGCGCCTTTGCCGGCAACCCCGTTAACGGCGATGCCGTCAAAGCCATTGCCCGCCAGTTCCCCAAATTCCCGATCCAGATCGGCGGCGGTATCCGCGATCTGAAAACCATCGAGCGCTATATCGACGCCGGTGTTACCTGGGCCATCATCGGCACCGCCGCGGTGAAAAATCCCAAACTGGTGAAAGAAGCCTGTAGAGAATTCGAAGGCCACATCATCGTCGGCCTCGACGCCAAAGACGGTCTGGTCGCCACCGAAGGCTGGGCCGAAGTCTCCGACGTGCAGGCCACCGAGCTCGCCAAGCAGTTCCAGGATTGCGGCGTGAGCTCCATCGTCTATACCGACATCGCCCGCGACGGCATGATGCAGGGCGTCAATATCGAGGCCACCATGGACCTCGCGCGCGCCGTGCAAATTCCGATCATCGCCTCCGGCGGTGTCAGCTGCATCGAAGACATCCAGCAGCTGCTGGAAGCCGGCGACGAAAACACCGAAATTTTCGGCGCTATCACTGGCCGTGCCATCTACGAAGACAAACTCGACCTGCGCGCCGCGCAGGAACTGTGCGACAACTGGAAGAAGTAACTGCAGGGATTATTCAATGGGTCTCGCTAAACGCATCATCCCCTGCCTGGATGTCGACGCCGGCCGCGTCGTCAAGGGCGTCAACTTCGTCGACATTCGCGATGCCGGTGACCCGGTGGAAATCGCGCGCCGCTACAACGAAGCTGGCGCTGACGAAATCACCTTCCTCGACATCACCGCCACCCACGAAGGTCGCGATACGACCTTGCACACGGTGGAAAAGATGGCCTCACAGGTATTTATCCCGCTCACCGTGGGCGGCGGCGTGCGCGAGATCCAGGATATCCGCAACCTGCTCAATGCCGGTGCCGACAAGACTGCAATCAATTCCGCCGCGGTGCACAATCCCGACTTCGTGCGCGAAGCCGCCGAGCGCTTCGGCAGCCAGTGCATCGTTGTTGCCATCGACGCCAAGCAGGTAGGCAATGACAAAGAGCCCAAGTGGGAAATCTTCACCCACGGCGGCCGCAAACCCACCGGTATCGACGCGGTGGAATGGGCGAAAAAAATGGATAGCTACGGCGCCGGTGAAATCCTTCTGACCAGCATGGATCGGGATGGCACCAAGAACGGCTTTGACCTGGCCCTGACCCGCGCCATTTCCGATGCGGTATCGGTACCGGTGATTGCTTCCGGCGGTGTCGGTAATCTGCAGCACCTGGCGGATGGGGTCCTGAAAGGCGGGGCCGATGCTGTACTCGCCGCCAGCATTTTCCACTTCGGCGAATACACCGTGGGCGAAGCCAAGGCCTTTATGCAGCAGGCTGGAATAGAAATGCGGATCTGAGTCCGCAGGTCAGAATTTCTGTGTGCGATACCAATGGCGTGCGCGCTGGCTACCGAATGGCCGCACGTTGCCGGAGTATTTCTGCCGCGGATTGAGGTAGTTGTCCACGGCTTTTTCCGCCTCTTCGCGGCAGCAAAAAGGGCCGAAGGTCTTGCCGCCGCGCACGGTGAAATACCAGTCGTCGTCCACCTTGAAGAAGCGGTCGGCGCGGGGGGGGATCGGGGCTCCCTGTTCGCCACGACGATACTGCTGCATGACTACCTCGCTACTGCTTGTGGGGCCCAGCGCGACAACTATAACCAGATACCGCGCTTAACCCGACGATGGCCGGGCACCCCGGAATTCAGACGTCGCCCTATCTTAAAGGTCTTCCGCGCGAATCTGCGCAACCTGGTCTTTCACTGCCGGCGCACTGCTTTTTTCGCTCGGCACGGGCGCGCGGTACCCATAAAGGTTCAGGCCTTTCAGCACATTCAGTGCCTCGAATACCTGATTGTCGCGGTCATACCAGTCGTCCTTGTCCGCCTTGGCGCGTTTGCGGTCTTCCGACCCGCTCTCCTTGCCGCCGTTGCCGTTATCCAGATGTCCTGCCAGGTCCGCCTCGGTGGTGCGAGCCACGCCGTCCAACCGGGTGACCTGTACCCGTTCAACGGTGATGTCCGGCTTGATTCCCTGGGCCTGGATCGAACGGCCTTTGGGGGTGAAATAGAGCGCGGTGGTGAGCTTGATGGCGCGGTCGTCGGTAATGGGGATGACGGTCTGCACCGAGCCCTTGCCGAAACTGTCGGTGCCCATCACCACCGCGCGGCGGTGATCCTGCAGCGCGCCGGCAACAATTTCCGCGGCAGAGGCGGAGCCGTCGTTGATCAGTACCACCAGCGGTGCGCCATTGGTAATGTCGCCGGGGCTGGCGGAGTAGCGCAGGTTGGAGGATTCATTGCGGCCCTCGGTGTACACCACAAGGCCGTCCTCCAGAAAGGCGTCCACCACTTCCACGGACGACTGCAATACGCCGCCGGGGTTGTTGCGCAGGTCGACCACCAGGCCCTTGAGTTCGCCTTCTTTCTTGAGTTTTTTCATCGCCCGCATCAGGTCGCCGCCGGTGTCCAGCTGGAACTGACTGATGCGCACATAGCCGTAGCCATCTTCAAGCATCTCGCCGCGCACGCTGTATACGCGCACTTTGTCGCGCTTCACCGTGACATCGAAGGGCTCCTTGTGTCCCTTGCGTCCGATGGTAAGCGTGACCGAGGAGCCCACCGGGCCGCGCATTTTCTCCACCGCCTCATCCAGGCTCACACCGCGCATGGACTTGCCGGCCAGGCGCAAAATCACATCGCCTGCGCGCAGCCCGGCGCGTTCGGCCGGCGTGTCGTCCATCGGCGTGATGATGGTGATGTAGTCGTCCTCGACCCCCACCTCGATACCCAGGCCGGCAAACTCGCCGGTGGTGTTGGCCTGCAGATCGTCGAACGAGCGGCTGTCGAGATAGGCGGAGTGCGGGTCCAGCCCCTGCAGCATGCCCTTGATGGCGTATTCCAGCAGGGTGCTGTCGTCCACTTCGTTGACGTAGCCCTGGCGTATCTGCTCGAACACCTTGGCGAAACTGCGCAGGTCTTCCAGAGGCAGGCGCGCCTCGGCTTCCAGCGAGGTGCGCTCGCTGCTGCCGCCCTGGCTGAGTCCCATCAGTGGCAGGGCGGTGAGAGCTGCCGCGCCTATGAGGCTGGCGAGCGTTTTGCGGGTGAACATAATCTGCACGTCCTTGGCAATTATCTTTACTGTCTACAAATTCGGGATGCTCAA
Organism: Microbulbifer sp. SH-1; assembly: GCF_011326135.1. Taxonomy (NCBI): domain Bacteria; kingdom Pseudomonadati; phylum Pseudomonadota; class Gammaproteobacteria; order Cellvibrionales; family Microbulbiferaceae; genus Microbulbifer; species Microbulbifer sp. SH-1. Next base: position 3,690,833 of record NZ_CP046948.1, read on the forward strand.
AAAGATTGTAGACCCGGCACTCCGGCCGGGTTTGAAGTTGGCGGATAACTGATCCGGCGCGGCGGGATGACAAATGTTCGCTGCCAGGTCTTTCATGTCGCAAGGGCAGAAACACCCCGGGGCACGCGACTACGGGGCCGTCGCGGAGGTTTGGAGGGTCACGTTCACGCCTGCCAATCGCCGACCATTTCGACATAGCAGTAGCCGCTGACATTTTCGCCGCGCACTGAGCCGCTGACCGAACTCGCGCCCTCGTAGCGCGCATGCAGGCCCCTGACTTCCTGCTCGCGCGGTCTTGCGATGACCTGCAACCGCATATCGAGCGCAGGCACCAGCACCTGCCATCGGGTCGGGAAGCGGGCGCCGGATTGCGGGCTCAGCCAGTAGTCGCAGGCGCCCTCGGCGAGTGGAATCAGGTCGGCGACGAGGTGCTTGCCGCTTTCATCAATCACGGTAACCCAGGCATCCGACTTGCCGTCGACGCCTGTCGCATCCCAGAGACTGATCCGCCAGCCGTTGCTGAGGTTGAGATCCATCCACGTCCACCTGCCGCGCGGTGCGCCCAGCGGTTGGTTCTGCCATTGTCGATCGAACCAGCTCATGCCCGATGCCCGGAATTCGCGACCGTCGATGGTGAGACTCCCCGTGGTTTCCAGCGTCGGGATGGAATACTGGAACACGTCCATGCCCAGCATGTCGAACCGACCCGTGCCCTTGTTGTAGAGCGGGTGGCCGACCGCTCTCAGGACCACGTCGATGCTGGCACCCTTGATTTGCGCACGAACATGCATTTCGTCGAGCGTTCCCGAGAGCGAAATGTGCGGCGTTGTGACCAGCAGTCGATCCGAGCGAGCGTTCGCGCGAAAGACCGGGTGAAAGCCGTGCCGTACTCCGTACCAGCCCGTAGTCTCGTCGGTGATGCTGGCCGCGCTGTCCACGCCCACCGTGATCCCGCCGATGCTGAGCGCAAACAGGTGGACGAGATAGTTGAGCGTGTGACCCTCGGACTCAAAGTGGCCGACCACGAACCAAGAGTTGAGCGTGTAGTCGCGCTTGTGAGCCAGATCCGCCGCTATGTCGAGGGCTGGAGCGGCCCCCGTTGGCGTTGTCGCCAGGTTATTGGTCAGTAAAGGGATGTTCATAGGCTTGCTTCCAGAGTTGGGTTCTGAACACCGCACGCCAGGCGTGGCGGTGTATGACGGAGGCAGTTGTTGCTGAGCCTTCCGACTGCGCGATTCACTCGCGAAGGATCACGAGGCCCAGGATGTGGAATTCCTCCATGTCATGCGCGTCCGCCAGTTGCTTGATGTTCTGGTCGGGTGTCGCGGTGACGCCGTGTGTTTTGAGCCTCGCTAGAAGCTCCGCCGGTTCTGTGCGCGTCACGTCAGCGAGTGCGGACAGTGGGGCCTCGATAAGCGCATTGGAGATTGGCCACTTCAATTGAGGGGCCGTGATGCGCCCGAAAGAGAACATCGAGACCAAAAGAATGATTGCGAAGATGGCAACGTTGGCTCTCCCCCAGTTCGATTTGAGATGCTTCGCCAGAGGACGGATGTTCACCGCGATATGACCGCCTGCGCCGACAAGAAAGAACCATGAGAACCACTCGTGTGCGAAGGAGAGGTAACCCGGCACTACGTCGAAGAACATCAGGGCACCGGTAACGGCCATCAAAATGAAGGAGCCGATGGTCAGTGGCGTGGACCAGGTGCGCAGAGTGAAAGGTTTGGTTGTTTTCATCTCAGTTCTCTGTCGCGTCGATCGCTGGTTGCTGTGGCGTGATGACGATGCGCTCACCGGATCGGGAAGCCTCGCACCACACCTGCTCTACGTTGCGAAGTGGCACGGCCTTCACGTCGATGCGGAACGTGCCGCGTGTGATCTCTTTCGCCAGCGCGGGCAGTTCCGTGAGAATGTCGCGGCCGGACACCGAGCCGTGCCCGCTGCCCACGATATGGAGATTGGCAGAGCGCAGGAAGGCGCCGGGAATGGCGGCAACTTCACCAGCCATTGAGCCGACGTGAATCCAGGTGAGGGGCCGGCTGCGATCCGCGCGCTGCTTCAGTACGGTTTCCATGACACGCAGCGAACTGTCGCCCCAGAGGAAGTCGAGTACGCAATCGACTTCACATGCGACGGCACCCGCCCCATGCTGCGCATCACTCAACGTCATGATTTCTGTGGCACCGAGTGCCAGCAGTTTCCCGAGCCTCTGCTCGTCGCGCCCCACGGCGATGACTTGCGACGCGCCGAGATGCCGGGCGATCTGCACGGCCATGCTTCCTGAACTTCCGGTGGCGCCGAGGACGAGCACCTTCTGTCCACGCTCAAACGGAACGCGGCAACGCAGTGCAAGCCAGGATGCCATTGCCGGGTTCATCGCGCCGGCGATGGCGACCGGGTCGCTTTCGCTCGACAGCTCGATGCTGTGGTCGAGTTTGATCACTGTCTTGTCGGCCATCGTGCCGATCTGGCCGGGACTCTGTGCGAAATAGCGCAGCTTGCCGTCGGCGTCACGCCCGACACCATCGACACCCACAACGAGCGGGAGCCCGCGGGTGCTGGAGTAATGCGTGCCTGAAGCTCTCCCTCGGGTGAGGTGATGCAGGCCGACAGCGAGCACTTCAACAAGTATTTCTCCGGGTCCATTGGGCGTCGGATCAGGGAAGTCGCTGTAGCGCGGCGGTTGGTCGGACGAAGTGATGACGGCTGCTTTCACGGGGCTCTCCTTGGGTGTCTGGGTGGGCGCGCAGCCCACATAGTTCGTATTACGATCAATTATTGATGCGTAATACGAACCATGTCAAGATCGGGCCACGATGAAGGAGCAAAAATCCATGAAAGAACCCCACTCACCCGGTGAAGGACTGGCCGACGCACTCGTGCCAACCGCCTTTGTCACCATGGCCGTGCTCAACAAAATCGGCGCCGAGAACGACCTGTCTCTGACGCTGATCCGCGTCCTGGGCATCCTGTCGGACCAGCGCCCGCGGATGACCGAACTGGCCGACTACCTTGGGTTGGAGAAGCAAACGATGTCGGGGCTTATTGCCCGAGCGGAGAAAAAGGGGCTCGTAGCGCGCGCACCCAACGCGGAAGACGGCCGGGCGACGGATGTTTTTCTGACAAGTGAGGGGGCCAGGCTCGCCAAACGCCTGCATGCACAGACGCAACAGGCATTGGCGCCGCTCACCGAACAGCTCAGCGCGGCAGATCAGCGACAGCTTCAGGAACTGCTTCAGCGCATGCTTGAGAGCCGGAAGAGTTGAAGGCCAGGTGATTGTCGGGCGGAGTTGGCCCCGGCGCGATCAGCCGCGGCACCAGGCGGTGGGGTCTTGGGGTTTGCCGTTGCGGCGGATTTCAAAATACAGGCCGGGCTGGCTCATGCCGCCGGTATTGCCGACGCGTGCGATGGTATCGCCGCGCTCCACCCACTCGCCGATGGCGCGGGTGAGGGACTGGTTGTGGCCGTACAGGCTCATGTAGCCGTCGCCGTGATCGAGGATGATCAGCATGCCGTGGCCGCGCAGGTAATCGGAAAATACCACTCTGCCGCGGTGGATGGCGTTGACCGCGTTGCCCTCATTGGCGCGGATGGTGACGCCGGTCCAGGTGATGCCGTTGGCGCGGCGCTGGCCATAGGCATTGGCGCGACGACCGGCAACCGGCCACTGCATGCGGCCGCGCTGCTTGGCGAAGGGGGTCTGGTCGCTGGGGTTGATCAGGCTGGCGATGGCGCGGCCCACCTCGTCGACAAGCCTCTGCAGGCGGCCGCGGTCGCTGTGCAGCTGGTTCAGTTCGCCGCTTTTGCTGGCGAGCTGCGAAGCCAGTTTGTCGAGGGTGCGCTGGCGGTTTTTCTGCGCGCTGGCCAGCGCCCGGTGTTTCTCCTCCAGCTGGCTGCGTTCGCGCGCGAGGGTGTCCTGTTCGCGCTGGATGCCCGAGCTAACGGTGGAGAGTTGATCGAGGGTGCTGACGTAATCGTCGATGACGCGGCTGCGTTGCTTGAGGAAGTAGTCGTGGTAGCGGAGTTGGCGGGCGATGTGCTGAGGATCTTGTTGATTGAGGAGCAGTTTTATCTGCTCCTGGCGACCGAGTCGGTAAGCGGCGGCGACTTCCTGCTCGACCCGCCGCTGCATACTTCGGCGGGAATCCTCGAGCTGCTGCTCTTCCTTCTTGAGTTCCTGCAGTTTGTCGCCGCGGCTCTTCATGTCCGCCTTGATCTTGTCGATACGTTGCAGCAGTTCCGAGATGTCCTTCTCGTTGGATTCCAGGTCTTTGAGCAGCTGGTCGCGCTCGCTTTTCACCTGGTTCAGCTCCCGCTGTAGCGTTTCGATGCGCTGTTTGATTTCCGCGAGCCGCGCCTGCTGCGCCTCGTCATCCGCCTGTGCGAAACAGGCGGGAACCAGGACCAGAGACAGCAGGGCTGCGATGACAAAGGCAGAAAATTTCATAGCGTCGGCTGCGGTTTCGTTTTGTTGCGTTCTTTCTATTGAACAACTTAGTTGAGTTTGACCAGCGGCTCGCCGCTCATTTCCACCGGCTGCGGCAGGCCCATCAGCGCCAGCATGGTGGGCGCGACATCCGCGAGGCTGCCGCCATCGCGCATGGTCACACTGCGCTCGCCAATGTACACGAAGGGCACCGGCAGGGTGGAATGCTGGGTGCTGACCTGGCCGGAACCGGCGTCGAACATCTCTTCCACATTGCCGTGGTCGGCGGTGATCAGCACTTCGCCGCCGGCAGCCAGTGCGGCCTTGGTGACGCGGTCCACGCATACGTCCAGTGCTTCGACGGCTTTTACCGCAGCCTCGAACACGCCGGTGTGGCCCACCATGTCGCCGTTGGCGTAGTTGCAGATGATCGCGTCGAACTTGCCGCTCTCAATTGCGGCTACCAGCTTGTCGGTGACCTCCGGTGCGCTCATCTCCGGCTGCAGGTCGTAGGTGGCCACGTCCGGTGATTTGATCAGGATGCGCTCTTCGCCATTGTAGGGCTCTTCGCGACCGCCGCTGAAGAAGAAGGTCACATGTGCGTACTTTTCTGTCTCGGCAATGCGCAATTGGGTCTTGCCCTGGTTCTGCAGGTACTCGCCGAGGGTGTTGGTGAGGCTCTCCGGCGGGAAGGCGCAGGCCGCGTCGATGTCGCTGGCGTATTCGGTGGTCATCACGAAGTCCGCCAGCTTGGGGGTGGCGGCGCGCTCAAAGCCATCGAAATTCGCGTCGGTAAAGGCGCGGGTGAGCTGGCGCGCGCGGTCCGGGCGGAAGTTCATGAAGATCAGCGCGTCGCCGTCCTGCATGGGGGCCGGCGCGCCGATCAGAGTCGGCGCCACGAATTCGTCGTTCTCGTCGCGGGCGTAAGCGGCGGCCAGGCCGGCCAGCGCATCGTCCGCCTGGTATTTTGCTTTGCCCTGGGTGATCAGGTCATACACCGGTTGCACGCGGTCCCAGCGGTTGTCGCGGTCCATGGCAAAGTAGCGGCCGCTGAGGCTCGCGATGCGCGCGGTACCGAGGGCGTCGCACACCTGGGTGAGACGCGCCAGCGGGGTTTCCGCGCTGCGCGGCGCGGTGTCGCGGCCGTCGGTAAAGGCGTGGATATACACCGCCTTGGCGCCGCGCTGGGCGGCGAGAGTGGCCATGGCGACGATGTGGTCGTCGTGGCTGTGCACGCCGCCGTCCGACAGCAGGCCCATGATGTGCACCGCGCGGTCGTTGGCCACGGCCTTGTCCACCGCGGCGGTGTAGGCCGGATTGGTAAAGAAGTCGCCGTCTTTGATCGCCTTGTTGATGCGGGTGAAGTTCTGGTACACCACGCGGCCGGCGCCGAGGGTCATATGGCCCACTTCGGAGTTGCCCATCTGGCCTTCCGGCAGGCCCACCGCCATACCGGAGGTGTGGATCAGGGTTTTCGGGCGGGTGGCCCAGATCTGGTCCCACACCGGGGAGTTCGCCGCGGCAATGGCGTTGTGTTCGGCGTGTTCGCTATAGCCGAAACCGTCCAGAATCAGCAATACCAGGGGGCGTTTGGACGAAGACTCGGTTGCCATGGGATCAGACTTCCTGTGTTGGGTGTTGTAGGTCGGTGCTGCGGAATACGTGGATGGTGGATCGTTCGGCGTCACTGCCAGAAGACGGAACTCTTGCACGAGTTGTACCGCAGGTGGCGGATTTTAACCTGTTTGCACCGTCGGGGTCAGTATTTGCGCAGCGATCGGGGCAATAATCGGGGCAATAAACGCGAGACAACGCGGGTAAAAGGCTGATTAAGAAATGGCCATTTCCGTGTATACTCCGCCCCCTTCGAGCCGTCGGCGTTAATGTTTTACAATGCCCGGCGCAAACGTGACCGACCGAGCAGTCGGTGGTCGCAATCAGAACAACAAACCAGAGATTTTGGGGGCGGAGTTGGATTTTTTCGTCTTTATCAGCGAGCAGTGGCTGCTGGTGAGCCTGTTGGTGGCGCTGATCTACGCGCTGGCCATTTCCGAGCGGATCAGGGCGGGCAAACCGGCGTCGGCCCACGAGGCCACCCTGCTGATCAACAGGGATGGCGCCAAGGTCATCGACCTGCGCGATCGCGCCGAATTCACCGCCGGGCACATTGTGGACGCGATCCACATCCCCCATGGTGAGGTCGAGAAACGCATGGGCGAATTGGCACCTTATAAAGAGAAGACCCTGATCCTGGCCGACAAGATGGGCCAGCACGCGGGCCCGGTAGGTCGCCAGCTGAAAAAAGCCGGCTACACCGTGCGCCGCCTGGAGGGCGGTATGTCCGAGTGGACCAACCAGAAACTGCCGCTGGTGAAAGGCTGATCGGCCTGAGCCCGCCGAATTGCAACGCAAAGAGGTTATCCGGTCGTGAAAGACGTCATTATTTACACCACCCGCTACTGCCCCTTTTGCATCCGTGCCAAGTACCTGCTGGACAACAAAAACGTCTCCTACACGGAGATCTCCGTGGATGGAAAACCGGAGCTGCGCGCGGAGATGACCGCCAAGGCTGGGCGACACACCGTGCCGCAGATCTGGGTCGGCGGCCACCACGTGGGTGGCTGTGACGAGCTGATGGCCATTGAGCGCAGCGGCGAGCTGGACAGACTATTGGCGTAACGCGCCATTCCAGTCGGTAAATTCATACCCTACGCCTTGAAAGGGTATTTCGAGGCCCCCATAAGTAAGGCTCTTACAGGGAGTCTTCTTTCAGGGAAGGCAGTCAAAAACTAATTCGATAACAGGCTTTAACATGGCTGAAGAACTCAACGGCGCCGCGGCGAGCACCGAAGCGCAACAAGTCCAATTCGCAATGCAGCGCATCTACCTGAAAGACCTCTCTTTCGAAACCCCGATGGGCGCCGAGGTTTTCAAAAAGCAGTGGAAACCGCAGGTAAACCAGGAACTGAACACCAAAACCGCCAAGATCGACGAAGATCTTTACGAAGTGGCCCTGACCCTGACCATCACCGTAAAAATCGAAGACGACACCGCGTTCCTGGTGGAAGTGCAGCAGGCCGGCCTGTTCGGCATCAAAGGCCTCGAAGGTGCGCAGCTGGCCCAGGCCCTGAACACCGCCTGCCCGACCATCCTGTTCCCCTATGCCCGCGAAGTCGTGGACAACGTTGTGACCAAGGGCTCCTTCCCCGCCCTGATGCTGCCGCCGATCAACTTCGACGCCCTGTTCGCCGCTGCCATGCAGCAGGCCCAGCAACAGGCCGCCGCGCAGAGCGCAGAGAAAACCGACGCTTAAGTCGCGTTTTTCCAGAGAAAGGCTCCTTCGGGGGCCTTTTTTGTTTCGGTGGCCCCATAGTCAAGGGCGAAGGTGCTGATGCCAGGTGCGCGTCCGCCACAGGCCGATCTACGGAGTACAATTTCCATGAACTGGGACCTGCCCCAACCCTATATCCAGAAAGTCCGCGTGGAACCGGAGCACGTCGACGGCCTGCACCACGCCAATAACGCCGAATACGTGCGCTGGTGCGAGCGCGCCGCCTGGTCCCACAGTGTAGAACTGGGCCTGGATGTCACCAATTACCAGTCGCTGGACCGGGGAATGGCCATCCGCCAGGCGGAGTACGACTATATACTGGCCGCCAGAGAGGACGACGAACTGCTGATCGGCACCTGGCTCACCATGGTGGACGGCCGACTCAACATGACCCGGAAATTCCAGGTATTTCGCGCCGGCGACCAAGCCCTGATCCTGCGCGCCACCTGGCAGATGGTGTGTATCGAACTCTCCAGCGGCAAACCCAAGCGCATGCCGCAGACCTTCAAAGACATCTACTGCCCTGCGGTGGTGGCAGAGCTGTAATCGCCGCAAAATCGGAAAACGCCAACGGAGCGCCCGCATGAGCGAAGAGATCACCCTCACCAAAAACACCGGCGCCCTCAAGGGCAAAACCATCTTCATCACCGGCGCCAGCCGCGGTATCGGCCGCGCCATCGCGCTGAAGTGCGCGGCCGACGGCGCCCATATCGCCATCGCCGCCAAATCCGCCGAACCGCACCCCAAGCTCCCCGGCACCATCTTCAGCGTCGCCGAAGAGATCGAAGCCGCCGGCGGCAAGGCGCTGCCGATGCAGGTGGATGTGCGCGAGGAAGACCAGGTAGCGGAGGCGCTGAAAAAGACTGCCGATACCTTCGGCGGCATCGACGCGGTGATCAACAATGCCGGCGCCATCAACCTCACCAACGTCGAGAACACCCCGCCCAAGCGCTACGACCTGATGCTGGATATCAACGCCCGCGCCGTGTACCTCACCGCGCACCTGGCGATTCCCTACCTGAAACAGGCGGAGCGCGGGCATATCCTCAGCCTGTCGCCGCCGCTCAACCTCGAACCGCGCTGGCTGGGACCTTTCGCCCCCTATGCGCTGTCGAAGTTTGGCATGACCATCCTGAGCCTGGGGCTCGCGGAGGAGCTGCGGGAAACCAACATCAGCGTTGCCACCCTGTGGCCGCGCACTCTGGTGGCGACCGCCGCAATTGAATTCGCGGTGGGGAACCGCGAGATGTTTGAGCAGAGCCGCAAGCCCATGGTGATGGCGGACGCGGCCTATGAAGTGCTGATCACCCGGAACCAGGGGCTCAACGGTGCGCAGCTTATCGACGAGGAACTGCTGCATGAACGGGGGGTGGAAGATTTCACCCAATATGCGCACAATCCCGCCAAGGCCGGCCAGTTGGCAGTGGATCTGTTTCTCGATCCCTGAGCGACTGCCGGCGCGAGAGGTACGGGGGAGAATGTGGACAAGACCGATCTGGATGAATTTCGCGGCGCCATGGGCGCGCTCGGCGACGTAAAGCCGCTGGCGCCTGCGCAGCAGGAGCGCGCCCTCAGAAAAGACACCTCCGACCGCGTAAACCAGCGCGCCCGCCGCGAGGCCGCTACCGCGCAGACCCAGCGCGAACTGAACCCGCTCGGCGGCGAATTCGTCGAGCCGGTAGAACCCCACGACCCCATCGAATTCAAACGCGACGGTGTGCAGAACGGCGTCTACCGCAACCTGCGCCTCGGCAAATACACTGTCGATGCGCGCCTCGACCTGCATCACCACACCGTCGACATGGCCCGCAGCGCGCTGTACCAGTTTGTGCGCGATTGTATGGAAGCGGATGTGCGCTGCGCGCTGGTGACCCATGGCAAAGGCGAGGGCCGCAAGACCCCGGCAATGCTGAAAAGCTGCGTCAATGCCTGGCTGCCGCAACTGCAGGAAGTGCTTGCTTTTCACAGTGCACAGAAGCAGCACGGCGGTCTGGGTGCCACCTATATTCTGCTGCGCAAGAGCGAGCGCAAGCGCCAGCAAAACCTGGAACAGCACCAGCGGCGCAAGCGGCCCTGAGGTATTCAACAGGTAGTTTGTAAAAAAATTACCGGGAAACAAGAAAATTTCCTGTTTCGTAATCTGATTGTCACGTCTGACAACTACTCTGTACCCACAACGAAATTTTGCTTGTCCGGCTGTTTCATCGCTCAGCCGCTTAAGTTTTCGTTGTTCTTCTCTCTTTGCATCGCACCAATTTTATTGGTGATTTTATGCTTCCGAGTTTGGAAGTGCCTCCAGTTGGAGGACTGGTATCGAGATCCGCACTTGCGGGTGGAGATCCTTCTTGAATGATTCAGGCGGCCCCAGTGGCCGCCTTTTTTATGGGGTCGCTGCCAAAGAATTCGGTGTCAGGGGGCTACTTGATCACCCGCCTGCTTAAACTCCAGACGGGTGCCGTCGCTGCCTTCGAGAATCAGCATGTCGCCCTGGGTGTGAGCGCGGGAGATGCGGGGCATGGCCAGCAGGAAGTCTTTTTCCAGCGCATCGCTGTCGCGGCGCCCCGCCATGCGGGAGATTTTTGGCGGCTTCAACCAGCGTACACTGCCGCTGTCCGCCAGCTCAAATTTGCCGAGGTACGGGTTGGCGCCGGCGCTGCCGCGCACAAAACCGAGCTTGTCACAGGTGAAGTAGGGGCGGTCCCGCCACATTTTTTGCCAGAACATGCGCGGCTTGTGCTCCCGTCCGTCCACCGTGAGGCTGTCCAGAATCCACTGGTGTTCGCAGATGCTGCGGCCGCCGGTTTCAGCCATCGCCGCTGGCTGGCTGCTGTGGTTGCCGCAACCGCTGAACGCCAGGGCAGCGACCAACAGTGAAAGCAGGCCCAACACAGGGCGGGGAAAGCGCGTTGGGGAAAGCGGGGACTGAAGCAGGGGAAGCATGATTCCATCCGGTGGCCGTTTGCGCCATTTAACACGAAATGGCCGCCGGCGTCTGTGACCCCATCGGTCTGATGTGTGGCCGGTCAAGTCACTGGCGCGGCGTGCGCGGCGGCATCACAGCCCCGCTTTGATGTACTCGAGATAGATGTTGCCGGAGGCATCCCGCAGGATCAGCCGGCCGCCTCCCCCTTTCACAAACGCCTGACTGGTGCCGGACAGTGCCCGCAGATACTGGTTTTCCTGCTCCATCAGTTGCGGCGGCCCGGCCATCTTGGTGGAGGCAAAACTGGCGGAATCCCACAGCAGGCCCCCATTGGCAGTGATCTGCAGGGTGCCGCGGTAGGTATTGAGGCCGCTTTTGCCCATGGCCTCGCCGCCGGCGTTACACAGAAAAGTGAACTCCCGCGGCTGGTCGACAGGCACGGCCTGGCCGTTGATGCGCAACAGGCGCAGCTCCCACTTGTGGCCGCACACGCTGTTCATGGAACCCGGCGTCTGGCTCGGCCCCGAATCCTTGCCGCCCATATTCATACAGCCCGCGATAACAATCGCGAGGCCGAGAAACCACACCGGAACCGCTTTGCTCATTCTCTTCCCCTTTCCCTGGTTTTGGCCGTTCCCTGGCAGATAGATCAAGCTTAGTCAGTCCGCCAGCGGGCGAGAGGATTTTGGCGACTAAGGGGGAATGAGCGCTCGCACGGACAGGGGCTGGTTCCAGCCTGATATCGGCGCCGAGTGGATTAGTCCGGTTGGCGCACGCAGCGCACCACCACCTTGGCATCCAGCTCCTGCTCGAAGCAGCGAAAGCGGGTGCCGTTGACATTCAGTGAGCGCGGGGCGTCTCGTCTGCCACTGCGGGGGCGGCGGTCGGAAGATCTCACTGAAAACTGTGCGGAATCCATATGGGGGGGAACGGCGCTGCTGAAAGCGCGGTTTGCATGACTTTCCATAGGCGCGGTTGTGGTGCAACCGGCAACAACTCCTGTCGCTATCGCCACAGCCAGCAGAATACGACTCAATTTCTGCACGCTGGTACCTCGATGGCTGGTAAGAGAAGCGGCGTCACTGCCGCCCTCTCATTTCAGGTTAGAAGAGGCTTCCGCCAAAGTGAGGAAATTGATGCCAATTTGTTTAAGTCCGCGCCGGACTGGGGATTGCTGCGACAGGGAAGTTTGAAGACGGAGAGGAGAGCAAAAAAGGGGCCCAGTGGGCCCCGCAATGATAGTGCAATGAGATGACGTCAAAGACGAGAGACTAGAAGTTGTAACTACCGGTGAGGGCGATGGTGCGCGGAGCACCGTAGAAGGCTGTATTGAAGGCGCCGCCGAAAGCGTAGCCCGCCACTCGATACTCTTCGTCCGTCAGGTTTTTACCCACCAGGCTTAAGTTCCATTTGCTGTCCGGGCTGTAGTATGTCGCGGTCATATCCACGAGGGTGTACGCCTCCTGGTCAAGAGCGCTGGGTGTTTCAAAGATCTGGGTATCTGCTCGATAGGATACCGTCGGCAGGAATACCAGTTCTGCACCACTGTTCATTGGCACCGAGTAGTTCAACTGGAACATCGCCGTGGTATCGGGCGTGTTCTGCATGTCGCGGTCATCCGACACGTCGACGCCGCCGGAGATGAACTCCAGAAACTCGGTATCGGCGAGACCCAGTGACATATTTGCCAGCAGGTTGTCGGTCAGCGCCAGCGTGGCCTCAAGCTCCAGCCCCTGGATGCGCGCCTCACCGGCATTGAGTACCGCACCGGAGAAACCGCCGCCGGGAGTGAATTGCTGAACGGTGATCTGCATGTCCTTGTAATCCGCGCGGAACGCGGCGGCATTCAGGCGCAGCCGGTTGTTGAACAGATCGGACTTCACGCCGAATTCATAGGTATCCACCGTTTCCGGGTCGAAGCCATCAACGGTGGAGGGCAGCACACTGGCATCGCCGCGCATGTCAAAACCGCCGCTTTTAAAGCCGGCGCTGTACTTGGCGTAGACCATGTTGTTGTCGTCAATCTGGTAGTCCAGGCCCAGGTGAGGAGTGAATTCGCCCCAGCTGTCGCTGTTTTCGTAGTCGGTCAATGCTCCGAGGAATACTGCGGCGGGTTGGCCGGGATTGTACTTGCCAGCAAATAGCGGGCTGTAAACACCGGCAAAGTTGCCCTTGAAGACAGACGCATCCTTGTCATCTTTGGTGTAGCGGCCGCCGACGCTCAGGTTCCAGTCCTGTGCGAACTGCCAGTTGTAGTGGGCATAGGCGGAAAGGCTGGTGGTATCGACAGAGCCCGCCACCTGTTGTGTCAGATTGATGTAGCCAAGAACCGCGTCGAATGCGCCGGCGGCCTTACCCGTGTAGTAGTACAGGCCGCTGACCAGGTCCGCATTGTCGCCCTCCCAGATTAGCTGGAATTCCTGTGTGGTCTGGTCGTCTTCATAGTAGGCGGGCACATCAAAATCCGGGCGGTTGACACTGTCGAAATCAATCGCGGTTTCGGTTTCCCCGCTGCGGTAGGCGGTAATGGATTTGATGGTGACGCTGTCAGACATTTCCCATTCTGCGGTCAGCGACATGCCGCTGGTTTCCACGCGGTTTTCGGAAGGCATGTTGGATTCGGTATCGTAAATGCTGTCCAGTACCGGTTCCTCCCCCAGGCCCGGAGCTAGGCGGTGGCCATGGCGGGGTGCAGATTCATCAACCGTCTTGTCTCCGGCCAGGCGTACCCAGACGGTGTCCGAGGGATTCCACTCCAGCGCGATCCGACCGCTGAAAATGTCCTTGTTGTACTGTTCCGCTCCAGTAATGACATTTTCACCGTAGCCGTCGCGCTGGAAGCTGGCGATCGCGCCACCGATATTCACGGTATCGGATACAGCGGTAGAGGCGGCAATTTTAAGGTCGCGCTGATTATAGGAACCAAGGGCACCGCCCACGTTGATTTCGGTATCGCCGGTCATCTTTTTGGTGACGTATTTGACTGCCCCACCAATGGTGTTCTTGCCATACAGGGTGCCCTGGGGACCGCGCAGGATTTCCACGCGCTCCACGTCGAGGATGTCCAGGACGGCGCCCTGCGGACGTGCGATGTAGACGTCATCCACGTAGATGCCGACGCCCGGCTCAAAGCCCCACAGGGGGTCCTGTTGGCCGATGCCGCGGATAAAGGCGGTCAGGGTGGTGTTGGTACCGCGGCTCACTTGCAGGGTGGTATTTGGGGATAACTTTTGGACGTCGGTCAGATCGGTGACACCGTTTTGCATCAACTGATCCGCGTTGATGGCGGTGACCGCCACCGGTACTTCCTGCAGCGACTGCTCGCGTTTCTGCGCGGTTACGGTGACTTCTTCCAGCTGTGGGTCTGCGTAGGCGAGGGTCGCGCCGCAGGCGAGCATGATGCCCACGGCGAGGGGATTGAACTTGATTGTTTTGCGCATGGCTCTCTCCGATCACCAGATTATGGTTATTTTGTAGTTTCGGATCTGCACTCTATCGGTTGGCCGAGGCCTTGCCTGCTAGACCAAGGTATGACGCATGCGAGCCTCTGTAAGCAGGACAAAAAATACCCGATGGGTTAGGCTTCCAATCATAAACAGAATAATGAAAGAGGCGCCAATTGTTCAGCCTTACCCTGCTTGCCACTGTGGGCCTGAGCTATCTGCTGCTGCTGTTCGCCATCGCCTTTTGGGGTGACCGGCTGCCGGCGGCGCGACTCCGCCCGGTGAAACCCCTGCTGCTGGCGCTCGCCGGTACCTATACCAGTGCCTGGATGTTCTTCGGCGTGCCCGCCCAGGCGGTGAGCGAGGGCTGGCTGGTGCCGCCCACCTTTGTCGGCGCCTGCCTGATGCTGATCTTCGGCGCGCCCCTGTTGATGCGCTTTGTGCGCCTGTCCAAACAGCAGGGCTCCACCTCCATCGCGGACTTTATCAGCGCCCAGTACGGCGGTTCCCAGTGGTTGGCGGCGGCGGTGGCACTGCTGGCGGTGGTCGCCATCGTGCCCTATCTGTCGCTGCAGCTGCGCGCGGTGGCAGACAGTTTCCTGCTGTTGGCCCGCAGCGCCGAGTACCGCGAGCTGAGCGCCTCGGTGGTGACCGCCGTGGTGGGGGCGACCCTCGGATTGTTTGCGCTGTTGTTCGGCACCCGTCATATCGACAGCAGCGTGCACCGCAACGGCATGTTGCTGGCGGTGGCGTTCGAGGCGCTGGTGAAGATCGGCGCGCTGGTGGCAGTGGCCTGGTTTGTGGTGCACTCCGCGTTCGACGGCACCGCGGAACTGGCGCGCAGCGCGCTGGCAAGCCCGCGGGTGGGGGCCATGGCCGAGGCGCGCCCGGCGGATACCGGTTACTTCGCGGTGGTGGTACTGGGGATGGCAGCGATCTTCTGCCTGCCGCGGCAGTTCCACATCCTGATGATCGAAAGCGACGGTGAGCGCGATATCGGCCCGGTGCGCAAACTCATTCCGCTGTATCTGGCACTGGTGTCGGCGGCGGTTCTCGCTGTTGGCTACGGCGGGCTTTTGTGGCTCTCCGACAACTACAGTAATGCCGAGCGCTTTGTGCTCGGCATACCCCTGGAGAGCGGCACTCCCTGGCTCGCGCTGTTGGCGTTTATCGGCGGTCTCTCCGCCGGTTCCAGCATGGTGATCATTGCCACCATCGCGCTGTCCACCATGATCGCCAACACCATGGTGGTGCCCTGGTGGCTGAAGCGGCTGCAGCAGCGCCCCGCGGGTGTGGCGCTCGGCAGCGACCTGCGCCGGGTGCGGCGGGTCATCATCGGACTGCTGATGCTGGCGGCATTTGGCGTGAGCGAGCTGATTGGCTCTGGCGTCAGCCTGGGTACCTTTGGCCTGCTGTCGCTGGCACTGGTGGCGCAGCTGGCGCCGGCGATGGTCGCGGCGGTGACCTGGCCCGCGCGCTGGCCGCGGCTGCGCGCCGCCGGCGTGATGGCGGGGCTGCTGCTGGGTGCACTGGTGTGGGCGCTGTCCGCACTGCCTGTCGCCCTCGGGCAGGAGGACCTGATCGCCACCGCACTGGGGCTCAAGTGGAATGCACTGACCACCAGCTGCGTGTTCGGCCTCGGCCTCAACGGTGTCGCGCTGGTGGCCGTGTCGCTGCTGTTCGCCCGCTGGCAGCCCGGCGGCGCCGCGCTGCCGTCGGCGCCGGTGGACAAGACGCGCCTGCGCCAGCTGTTGGCGCGCTTTGTGGGCGCGGATGCGGCGGAGCGCGCGCTCATCGAAAATACCGAGGGCAAATCCGCAGCGGCGGACTACCGCGAAACCGTGGAGAAAATTCTCGCCGGTATCGTCGGCAGCACCAGCGCCCAGCGCCTGGTGCGCCAGTTGAGTGAGCCGGAAATAGCCGCGCAGCAGCTGGACCAGGCCTCCGACATCTATCAGTTTGGCCGCGGCCTGCTGCAGAGCAGCATCGACAATATCGACCAGGGCATCTCAGTGGTGGATGCCAACCTCAACCTGGTGGCCTGGAACCGCCGCTACCTGGAGCTGTTCCACTATCCCGAAGAAATGATCTACGTGGGCCGGCCGGTGGCGGAACTGGTGCACTACAACGCGAGCCGCGGTGAGTGCGGCCCCGGTGAAGTGGAAGAGCATGTGCAAAAGCGGGTGGAGCACCTGCGCAACGGCACCGCCTACCGGGTGCAGCGCAACCGCACCGATGGCACGGTATTGGAAATTCGCGGCAACCCGCTGCCGGGCGGCGGTTTTGTTACCACCTATACCGACGTGTCTGACTACCAGCGCGCGCTCGCCGAGCTTACCGAGATTCGCAATTCCCTCGAGCAGAAAGTGGCGCACCGCACCGCCGAGCTGGAAGCGGTGAATGACGAGCTGCAGGACCTGAACCGCGAACTGCAGGCGGCGAGCGCCGGCAAGACCCGCTTCCTGGCCGCCGCCAGCCACGACCTGGTGCAGCCGCTGAACGCCAGCCGCCTGTTTATCGACGCCCTCGCGGCGCACCCGCTGGAAGATGGCAGCCGCCAGCTGCTCACCCGCGCCGACCGCGCGCTCGCCTCCGCCGAGCAGTTGATCACCGATATGTTGCAGATCGCGCGTATGGACGCGGGGGATATCCGCCCCAGTTTTACCGCAGTGTCCCTCGACAGCATCCTCGACGACGCCGTGGCCCAGGCGCGCCTTGCCGCCGGCAGTCGCGGCATCCGCCTGCGCTACCGCCGCAGCCACCTGTGGGTACACAGCGACGAGAAAATGCTGCGCAGGGTGATTCAGAACCTGTTGGACAACGCGGTCAAATACACCACCCGCGGCGGCGTGCTGGTGGCGGCGCGCAGGCGCGGTGCGGATATTTCCCTGGAAGTGTGGGACACCGGCGAGGGCATCGCCCGCGCGCAGCAGCAGGCTATCTTCCGCGAGTTCTGCCGGCTGACACCACAAACTGCCCCGCAGGATTCCCCCAATACCGCCCGCCAGCACGGTTACGGCCTCGGTCTCGCCACCGTGGAGCGCCTGTGCCGCTTGCTCAGCAGCCCCATCAGTCTGTCATCGGTGCCGGGCCGCGGCAGCGTATTCCGGGTGCGCCTGGCGCGGGCCAGCGCCCGGATGGAATTCCGCCCGCCGATTGCCGCGGTTTCCGGCCGCGGTGCAAAGCTGGACCTGCGGGTGCTGTGTGTCGATAACGAACCCTCGATTCTTGAGGCCATGGCGGCACTCCTCGGCGGCTGGGGCTGCAGCGTGCACTGCGCGCGTACCCGCACTGAGGCACTGGCGGCGACGGAGCCGGATCTGCTGTTGATGGACTTCCACCTCGACGACGGCGACAACGGCATTGACCTGGCGGCAGAGCTGCTGTCCCACTGGGGCGGCGAAGGTGGTTGTAACGTGCCCTGCGTGATCATCTCCGCGGAAAACACCAACACCGTAAAGTCCCGCGCCCACAACGCCGGCTGGCAGTTCCTGCAAAAACCCCTGCGCCCGGCGGCGCTGCGCGCGCTGTTACAGCAGCGGCAGAAAACCCGCCGCGAACCCCGTGCGACCAAGGTCGTATAGCGATGGGGGGGTGCGGAGACGCACTCTTGTGCGAATTTATTTTTGGAATGGGTTCGCCTGCAAGCAGGCTCCTACGGGCGCGTTGTAGGAGCCTGCTTGCAGGCGAACCAGCGTGAATACATTCAAAGCAAAGGCGGTATAACAATGAAAAAAATCCTGCTCGAAATCCTGATGTTCAGCGCCTACGCGCTGTTCGCCGCGAGCTGGGTGTCCGGGGCCATCCTCACCCCGGCGATCCAGGCGTCCTTCGGAGAAGAGGGCTTCGCCAATGCCACCTGGGGCAGTAATGTCATCACGATTGCCAAGATCGTCGGCAATCTCGCCGCCGCGGCGCTGCTGATGCGCCTCGGCGCCAAGCGCGCCTTTTCTATTGCCATTGTGTTGATTGCTGCCGGCGGTTTCGGCGCGCTCGCCGACAGCTATGGCGGCTGGCTGCTGTCACGCCTGGCGCTCGGCCTCGGCGGTGCACTGGCCATCGTATATTTCGCACCGGTGGTGCTGCACTACTTTGCAGCCGACGAGCGCCCGCTGATCAACGGCATCAACGCCGCTGCCTTCAATACCGGCAACCTGCTCGCGCTGCTCACCACCTCCGCGCTGCTAGCCTGGCTCGGCAGCTGGCAGTCGGTCGTCGTACTTTACGGGGTGATGGTGCTGGCACTGGGGGTGCTGTGGTGGCTCACCGCGGAAAACTTTCCGCTGTCTGGCGGCAGTGGCGCGCCGCAGGAAAGCTACGGTTTTAAGCAGGGCGTAAAAGAGAGCTTCAACTGGTGGCTGCCGCTGGCCTACTGCGGCGTATTGTTTTGCTACATCGCGGTGTTTGCGCTGTTCCCGCTCATCGACGGTTTTGCGGTGGCGAGCCACCACCTCTCCGCGGTGATGATCGCCGCCGGCATGGTGGGCACCGTGGCCGGCATTATCGTCACCAAGCGCTACGCGCTGCGCCTGCCGGTGCTACGCTTCGGTGGTCTGGCGCTGGTGGTGTTTGCCGCACTTATGGTCACCAGTCGCGATCCCATCGTCGCCTACAGCGCCGCCGCGCTCGCGGGCTTCTGCATGTTCCTGCCGATGACCGCGCTGGTGACTTTGCCGCAGGAACTTCCCGGCATGACCCCGGCAAAAATCACCGTCACCTTTGCGATGTTCTGGTCCATTTCCTACGGAGTGGAAACTGCGCTGATGTACGGTGCCGGTGTACTCGCGGATATCACCGGTGAACCGGCGAGTGCGGCCTATTTTGCCGTGGCCTGTTCCGCTTCGCTGTTCGTGTTTTCTTTCCTGCTGCCAGAGAGCGGCAAAAAAGCCACCGTGGAGAATCTGGAGGTCGACAATGCGGCAGCTTGAGCCGAAGCTTGAGGAGTGGTTGGCGGCGGTCAACACCCAGATTGCACAACTGAAAGCCGCAGGTTTTGAAGCTACGCCGGTCAACGCGCGCGAAAGCCTCGCCAACCTCACGCGCACGTTCGTCGAGCCCGGCCCCGACATGGCGGTGGCGGACACGCTGGTTACCGGTGGGGAGTATGCGGTGCCGGTGCGGGTTTATCAGCCTGTAGATGCTATCGATGGTGCCGCGATCATTTACTGCCACGGCGGCGGCCATATGGCCGGCAGTGTTTCCGTCTACGATCCCATATGCCGCCGCGTGGCTGCGGCCTGCCAGCGCCCGGTTATTTCCGTGGAATACCGCCTGGCCCCGGAAAACCCCTATCCCGCAGCGCTCAACGATCTGATCAGTGTGGTGCGCCACCTCGGTACGGCACTCGACCGCAAGGGCGTTGCCCACAACGGCCGCTGGATTCTGATGGGCGATTCCGGCGGCGGCGCACTCTGCGCGTCCGCCTCCCGACTGCTGCAACACCAGCCGCACAATATCGACGCCCAGGTACTGATTTACCCGAGCCTGGACTACACCATGCAGACGCCGTCTATTGAGGAAAACGGGCGGGGTTATCTGCTGGAAAAAGAGAAAATTCTCTGGTACTTCCAGAATTATTTTCAGCACGCGGAAAATCCATACCAGGCGTCACCGCTGCACGGCGAGTTTACGCGGAACATGCCGGCTGCGCTGGTGGTTACTGCGGAGTTCTGTCCGCTGCGGGATGAGGGAGTGGAATATGTACGCAAGGTGCGCGAAGGTGGCGCCAATGCCGAGCACCTGCACTTTGGCGATATGATCCATGCGTTTTTGAATATTGAGAGTCTGGTGCCGGAGGCGTGTGGGCGGGTTTATCGCCACGTTGCTGAGTATTTGCGGGGCGTTTAGCTTTGTGGTTTTTCGGAGCTCTGTTTATATTTCTGTGGCGGCAGGCTACCGGGTGCGGGTTTTCAGGACCGCTGTAAACCCATCCCTGGGCGCTGCGGCGCAAACATCCTGTTTGCGACGCTCCTGAAAACCCGCACCCGGTATCCTGCCTTAATTGAAAGCGATTTACTCCGTAAGCGGGTAGAAAAATATCGAGCTAACGGAGTACAAAAATTTGAATTGAAGGCTAAGTGCCGACGCAGCGTACAGGGATGTATTGAAGGGGGGCGCCTAGCCCGGTTTTGAAAACAGATACCCGGTGCTTTGCCGCCACCGGGTTCCAAGCAAAGCTCGAAACGCTACGAAGTGCAAACCAAGAATCAAAGCTGAATCAGCGCCTGAGCCTCACGAATCAACTGCTTGCGATCCCGCAGCTCAAGCTTGCGCAAAATCGCCGTAACGTGGCTTTTCACCGTGGGCTCGGTGATATCGAGATCAAACGCAATCTGCTTGTTCAACATCCCCTGCGCAATCATCTGGAAAATTTTCAACTGCTGCGGGGTAAGCTGACTCAGTTTTTCGGCCAGCTGCGATTCCGTCTCCGCCTGCAACGCCTCCTCACTGAACCACTGATCCCCCGCAAGCACACACTCAATACACTGCAGGATTTCATCCGGCCGCGCCGTCTTGGAAAGAAAACCACTCGCCCCAAGCCCCGCCGCCTGCTGGATCACCGCATGCTTGTCACTACCGGACACCACCACCACCGGCACCGCCGGAAAATCATTGCGAATCCGCGCCAGTCCACTGAAACCCTCACTGCCCGGCATATTCAGATCCAGCAGCAACAGGTCGATTTCATTCTGGGAAAGGCGCTGCAGGGTCGAATCCAGATCCTCACTCTGCAACAGGTCCGAATTCGGGAAATGACTGGAAAGCGTCGTCGCCAACGCATCGCGATACAGCGGGTGATCGTCAGCAATCAACAATTGATAATTCACGGCAGCACCCTGAAGAAGGAAAGGAGCGGGTGCAAAAGATACTACTGCGCGCTCCATCCACCGTCCACCGGCAGAGCCGCACCGGTAATGGTGCTGGCGAAGTTGCCACACAGATACAGCGCCAGTTCACCGATGGCATCGGGACTTGTCGCCTTCGCCATCGGCTGCTTCGCGCCGACCAGTTCCGCGCGCGCGGCTTCTATATCCACCTGCTGCTCGCGCGCAATGGCCTCGATCTGGGGTTGGATCAGTGGTGTCTCCACCCAGCCAGGGCAAATGGCATTAGCGGTGATATTGCGGTCCGCATTTTCCAGCGCCAGCACTTTGGTGAGCCCTACCAGTCCGTGCTTGGCTGCACAGTAGGCAGCCTTGTGTTCCGAGGCCACCAGACCGTGTACGGAAGCGATATTGATGATGCGCCCCCAACCGGCGTTGCGCATGGCGGGGAGCAGGTCGCGGGCGAGAAAAAAACCGGCGCTTAGGTTTATGGCGAGGATCTGGTGCCACTTTTCTGCGGGAAATTCGTGGGCCGGCGCGGTGAACTGGATGCCGGCGTTGTTGATGAGCACCGAGGGATTGCCAATGGCCTCGCGGGTATCCGACACCAACTGGGCGCAGCCGGCTTCGCTGGAAATGTCGGCGCTACTGAAGCCGGTGCGGCCGGAGTATTCCGAGAATTCAGCCAGCAGTGCCTGTTCGGCAGCCGCATCGGCGAGTCCATGCAGCATCACCTGGTGACCGGCGCGGGCAAAGCAGTGGGCTATGGCGAGACCTATTCCGCTGGTGGAACCGGTAATGAGAACGGTGTGTGGCTGACTGGGCTGCACGGCAAACTCCCGCATGCTTATTCATTCTTTGCAGAAATCCTAGCAGTGGCGGGAGCTGCGGGTCTGTATGACCAAGGTATGAAGTGGGCCTCACACCGAGGTCAGTTTGCAGGAATCAGCGGCGACGATGCACGGTGCCATGGGAGCGGCCGTGGTAGCTCGGTCTCGCCGGGCGATTATAGCCGGGGCGATTGTAGTGCCGTCCAGGGCGGTTGTAGTGGTACCCCGGACGGTTGTAGTACCCGGGACGGTTATAGTAGTGGCGGCCGTGATAGCGATAGTAACCGCCGCGGTAATAGCGCGGGTAGTAACCATAGCGGTAGTAGCGCGGCGATGTGTAATAGAAGGAGACATTGCCTGCGGGATAGACGTAGGGGCGCGAGTAGGGATAGGTGGAGTATCCCACGCTGCCGGAGCTGTAGTAGCCATCGGACACACAGGCTCCCAGAGTGAGCGAGCCAAACACGGTTGCGGCCAACAGGCCTTTTTTGACGAGTCTGTTCATGCGAGACCTCCGCGGACAGAAAGCCGATGCAGTACGGCGCTCGCCGTTACACCGGTGTTTGAATTGCATTGAAAAGAGCGGTTCAGCGTGGCGGGTTGACGCGTGATGAGCGTACATCCATACGGTAATCGCTACCGTGTATGTAGTAGGTGGGGTGCCGCACATTGTGGCAGCGACCATTTTCGTGGCAGTGGTAATAACGGCCCTGAATGCTGTAATAGCCCGGGCGTTTGTCCGGATTGATGGCCGTTGTGGTGCCAGTCATGTCGTCCATGCTGGTGCAAGCGGATAGCGTCAACAGTATCGCAGCCCCCAGAGTACCTGCTAATCCTGCGAGTGAACGCGTCATGAAAACCTCCACGCCGAGTGGCGGGTGCGCCTTTTCAACTTTCTTAAATTTTCGATCCGATCACTCGCCGGAAACGGCGGGCAACAAACCGAAACCCAAGTGGAAGTTATTTAAGCGTCGCGAAACGGCGATCACGAAGATTTTCGCTGAATATCAACAACTAAAATGAAATAAAAAGCGACTGGGTTAGGCTGAAATCAACTGATGTAACTGGTTGTCCAGCAACTGCTGCAATTTCGGATTGAGTCCCGTGACCTCCGCGCCCCAGCTGGTGGTGTGGCATTGGATGCGATTTTCCAGCGACTCGTCGGCAATTAACTGCGGGTGCAGAGTCAGGCCGCGGGGCTGGCTCAGCAGTTGCTCGCCGTTGAGGTCGAATTCGTCCGGTTTTGTCGGCAGTACCGCCAGTGCCAGCTGCAGTCCGGTGGCGCGGCTGGATTGTTGCAGGCCGCGCAGCAGCAGGCCTGCACAGATTGCGCGGAAGGCGGCGTCGTCGCCGGCGAAGCCGAGTCCCACGGCGGGACCGGCGCTGGGGAGCGGGCGGGCATCGTAGATACGGGTGAGAAGTTGCAGGCGCTGTTCCAGCTCGGCCTGCAGATTGTCCAGTGCGCTGCGCGACAGCTGGTTGCCGAGCTGAGCCCAGTTCAGCGGGCGCAGGTACAGGCCGGCGGTCACTTCCGGTGGCGGTTTGGGTTGGGCCTTGGGCACCAGCAGTGGTTTGCGTTTCGGCTGCGCCGACTGCAGCTGGGTGACCACCAGAGCGCACGTGGCGCTGAACGGCAGGGCGAAGATCAGGCACAGTAGCAGGCTGGCCCAGGGGTAACCTGCGCTGGCGCCGGGCTGAATGTTGAGCGCCACACTGCCGGCCAGGCTGTCATGCAGCACCACCGGCTCGGTAATCACCTCACCGCGGTCCCGTTCGCCGGCCTGAGCCAGCGGGCTTGAGTCCACATCCTGGATGGTTACTCCGCGCACCGCGGGCAGTGCGAGGGCCTGCTGGGCCAGCAGCTGCAGGCTGATCCGGTCGCCGGCGACGATCTGCTCCAGGCTCTGGCTCGCCAGCAGCTTGGCCATGGCGGCGGCGCTGGCGCGGTCGCGTTGAGTCGTGGCGGCTTTCTGCTGGCCCCAGGCGTGACCGAGGGTGGCTAAAGCGAAGCCAGCCAGCGTCAGCCAGATGGCGGCGGCCAGCAGCTGGCGCTGTTGGTTGCGACTCAGACCCCTGAGCCACTGGGGCAGGCTGGTGGACAGTTCAGACAGGCTGGCGAGGAGCTTTTTCATCTTGTTATCGACCGCGGGCAGTTCAGGGAACGGATTTTAACGCATTCTTAACCGGCTTCTTCAGCGAAAAAAGGCGCCGGGCTATAATACGCGGCCAAGTCGCCGGCTATCGCCGGCCCGCCTACCGAGAATCCAGCAAGAGTCCGCCATGGAAGCAACCGCTCACTCCGACCTCTTTTCCTCACTGGCCAGTCTGTGTCAGCAGAATTTTTCCCTGCCGGTTGAGGGTGGCGCTCCGACGGACGTGACCGCCCCATGGTGCCTGACGCTGCTGGCGATGGAGATTGAAGGCGCGCAGCTGGAAAAACTGGCGGAATTCCTGCGCGAGTGCCGCTGGCAGCCGGTTGCCACGGATATTCTCGCCGCGCGCGACGGCTGCTGTGTGGTGCGTTTACAGCTCGACGGCGACCTCGTGTTCAGCGACGCGCGTCTGGCGCTGCTGGAGTTGGGCCAGGAGTTGGGGCTGGAACTGGTACTGCAGGCGGGCCACACCCAACGCGCGCCGAAACTCGCCTGCTTCGATATGGATTCCACCCTGATTCAGGCGGAGGTTATCGATGAGCTCGCCAAAATCGCCGGCGTTGGCGACCAGGTGGCGGAGATTACCCTGTCTGCCATGCGCGGCGAGCTGGATTTCCAGCAGAGTTTCCGCAAGCGCATGAGTCTCCTGAAAGGCTTCACCGAGGCCAGCCTCGCTGAAATTGCCCCGCGCATCCCGCTGATGCCCGGTGCCCAGCGTCTGCTTCTGGCCCTGCGTGCGCTGGGCTGTAAAACCGCCATACTCTCCGGCGGTTTCACCTATTTCGCCCACTATCTGCGGGACAACCACCTCGCGGTGGATTTCGTGCACGCCAATCAGCTGGAATTCAACGGCGGCGCGCTTACCGGCGGTGTGATCGACCCGATTGTGGACGGCGCACGCAAGGCGCTGCTGTTGCAGGAAATTGCTTCGGAGCTGGATCTGTCACTGGATCAGGTGATCGCAGTGGGAGACGGTGCCAACGATCTGCCGATGCTGGCGTTGGGGGCGCTGGGTATTGCGTTCCACGCCAAGCCCAAGGTGCGCGCCGAAGCGCCACAGGCGATCGATGGCTTTGGTCTGGATGCGGCACTGTACCTGTTTGGTCTGAACGACCGTCAGATCAGCGCGCTGCTAGGCGAGTCTGCCGAATAACTTCAGGAATAACTTCAGTAAGGGTGGGCAAGTGCGAGTAGTGGCGTGATATCGCTGCCGATGCTGGCGAAGGGAATAGTCGGCTTGCGCCCCCGGTCGCCGTCCCCGTAGCAGACCTGCCGATCACAGGCCATGGCGGCCATTGCCATGAATATTACCAGTGCCGTTGCGATGAGCTTGCGCATGGGGTTCCCTGTGTGCGAGTTGCTGTGTCTTCCGGGTTGATGCCAGTTAGACGACCAGTGGGGGTAAATAGTTGCGGTCGGCGCAAGAGATTAAGAGAAATACGCGGCATTGGATAGCCGCATGAGGAAACAGGCGCCACTCCTTGCTGAGCGCTCGCGGATTGATCAGTTGGAAACTGGTGTAGCGACTGGCGTGTGACGCCTGCAGCTGGTGTTCGTTCCCGATACCAGCTGCAGGCTGCGCTTTGAAGCAGATGGCTTCGCAGCGCTGGGTTGAATCAATCCCCGTAAATTACTTTACTGTTTACCTTCACCGTCAGCGGGTGGTAGCCCGGTTTGGCTTTCTCGAAAATGCGCTTGGCTTCGTCTTCCATGCCATTTTCCATCATGGCGCGGTACAGCGGACGCACGAACTTGTTGCGGCCGATGCCCACCAGGAATTCTTCCAGGCGCGCATTGGCGGGCGCGTAGTTGTTGCGCACTGCGATCATCAGCCAGCTGAACGCCACTTCATTGTTTTTCGACTGGGTGAGTTTGAAGGTGCTGTCCAGTTCCTTCAGCTGTTCGTCACTCAGTTTTTCCGGCATGCCGTCGAGGAAGTATTTCCACTGGTGGAAGGTCCAGCCTTTGGTATCGATGTCGCTCGCCTTGATCTTGCCGTCCAGCCACTGCTGGCGCACGGGGTCGATTTTGCTGAACGCATCCGACTGCGGGTGCGGGGCGCCCTCGGGAATGCCCGGCTCAAATACCCACTGGTTGATGCGCTCGCGGCTGAGTTTATCCGGGTACTGCTTCAGCAGGGTTTCATCCAGGTACTTGAGGAAGTCTTCCGTGGTGATGCTCTGGAAGGCGAAGTTGTTGAAATAGTCCATCAGGAATTTGTCGAAATTCTCGCGGCCGACTTTCTGCTCCAGTTCGTACAGGAACAGCGAACCCTTCTCGTAGGGAATATTCGAGAAGACTTCATCCGGATCGCGGCCGCGCATGTCGATGGCCATGATCTCGTCCTTGTCCGGGCGATCGTTCAGGTCCGCCTGCAGGTCGTCGTAGCCCAGCGCCATCTCCATGTTGTAGCGCTCGTCGCCATATACGAACTGCATGATGCGGTTGGTGAGATAGGTGGTGAAGCCCTCGTTCAGCCACAGGTCGCGCCAGCTGGCGTTGGTGACCAGGTTGCCGGACCAGGAGTGGGCCAGTTCGTGGGCGATCAGGGCCACCAGGCTTTTGTCGCCGGCGATTACGGTGGGGGTGATGAACGACAGGCGCGGGTTTTCCATGCCGCCGAAGGGGAAGCTCGGGGGCAGGATCAGCAGGTCGTAGCGATCCCAGCGGTAGGGGCCGTAGTTTTCTTCGGTGACTTCGAGCATGTCCTCGGTGTCTTCGAATTCCTTGGCCGAGGCGTCGAGCAGTTCCGGCTCGGCGTAGACGCCGGTGCGCTCGCCCATGGGTTTGAACTCGAGGTTGCCGATGCCGAGTGCGATCAGGTAGGACGGGATCGGCTGCGGCATGTCGAATTCATACACGCCGTCTTTTTCCGTTTCAGGATCGTTGTTGGCGCTCATCACCGCCAGCAGTTCTTTCGGGGTGCGGATGGTGGCCTTGTAGGTCATGCGCACCTGGGGGGAATCCTGCAGCGGGATGAAGCTGCGCGCGTGGATGGCCTGGGCCTGGGTGAACAGGAAGGGGTGTTTTTTGCCGGCGGTCTGCTGCGGTTCCAGCCACTGCACGCCGGAGGCGTCCGGGGAGGTCTGGTACTGGATGGCGACGCGGTTGGCGCCTTTGGGCAGTTCGATCTTGAGCGGGGTGCCGAGGTGCGGGTCGGTTTTGCCGAGGCTGAATTTCACGTCTTTGAGGTTGTTGCCTACACCGGCGCGCACGGCTTTGATGTCGAGGTCGCGGGTGTCGAGGATCAGCGACGGGTTTTTCTGGGTGAGGCGCTGGATGTCGAGGATGGCTTCGCCCTTGAGCACTTTGTTGTCGAAGTCGGCGGTGAGGTCGAGGTCGAGGTGTTTGACGCGGTAGTCGTCGGTGTTGGCGAAGGAGTGGTAGTCGACGCCGGATTTGGGCTCGGCGTCAGCGGTTTTCTCCGCGGGGGCGGCGTCTTTTTGTGGCTGATCGGCGGTGGCGGCCGGCGGTTCTTCAATCTGCTTCTGCTGTGCAGGGTCTTCGGATTTGCTGCAGGCGGTGAGGGTAGTGAGGCTGCAGGCGAGCAGGCCGGCGCCGATCAGGCGGCCGAGGCTTGGGGTAAACAATTGGGGAAGCATTCGGGGCTCCATGATTGTTGTATTGGAAAAATTGGAATTGGGTAAATTCGTCGCGGCACAGAATACCCAATTGAGGGGGCGACGTGGAAATCCGGATTCAGCTTTGCTGTTTAAAGTAGACCCAAATCGGGTGAAACGGCGGGCTGTTAAAGTGTGGTGGCGGAGCAGCTACCGTGCACCCATTCGCGAGACACGCCGTGAACCCATCCCTGGGGGCTCTTCTAAAACATCCCTGTTTTAGACTAAGCAGAGTAACTGCTTAGGACGCCGCAGGCGCCCGAAGGGTGAGGGCCCGAGGCCCGAATCAACGTCTCGCGAATGGGTGCACGGTATCTGCTCCTTCGCATCCAGTTCAGTGGATCTGAACGATCAATCCAGACTGAAATCAAAATCCATCTCATCCCCCGGCGGCTGCACATAGTAGCCCTGGATGTAGTCGGTGCCGGTCTGCCACAGGGTGGGCAGCATGCTGGCCTGTTCGACGTGGGGGACGATGACCTGGGTGTTGATTTCCTTGAGCTGGCCGACGAGTTTGACCAGCGCGTCTGCGCCCTCGCCTTCGTCCTGTACTTCGCGCACGAAGGAGGCGTCGATTTTGGCGATGTCGACGTTGACGTGTTCCAGCGCTTTGAATGGGCTCAAGCCGGTGCCGAAGTGACACACGGCGACGCGGCAGCCCATGTCCTGGACTTGTTTGGCGAAGTCGCGGGCGGCGTGCAGGTTGCTGTTGATGTCTTCGGCGCGCATCTGGAAGGTGACGGTTTTGGGGGGCACTTTGGCGGCCTTGAAGGCGACGCCGAGCCACGCAGGGAGACTGGGGTCTTTGAGGGAGGCGGCGGTGAGGTGCAGCAGCAGGGATACGTCCTGACCTTTGGCGATCTGCGCGGCGGCGGCTTTGACGGCGGCGAGGATTACCCAGCGGTCCATTTTGGTGGAGAGGCCGGCGTCGCCGAGGGCTTCCAAAAAGGCGATGGGGGCGAGTTCGTCCTTGCCGTCCACCAGGCGTACCAGTACTTCGTAGATTTTCTCGCCGCTGCCCTGCAGGCTGAGAATCGGCTGGAACAGCAGTTTCAGGTTGCCGGCTTCCAGCGCCTGGACCACGCGGGCGCGGTGGTAGGTGTCGGTGTCGCCCTGGGTGTCGCTGTCGGGTTCGAACAGGGCGAAGGTGTTGCCGTCGCCTTTGCCTACGGCCTGGCTGTGGGCTTTGGTGGCCTGTTCCAGCACCTTGTCGGCGTTGCCGGAGGTTTCGCTCAACAGGGAGATGCCGGTGGAGGCGGTGATGTGCAGGGTTTTGCCGGCGGCTTCGAAGATGGTGTCGGCGACTTTCTGCAGCAGTTCTTTCGCGCGCGATTCGGCGCTGTCCGGGGTGGTTTCCGGCATCAGCAGGCAGTAGCTCTGTTCGCCGTAGCGGGCGATGATGTCGCCGCGGCGCACGCCGGCCTGCAGCAGTTCGGCGAATTTCATGTGCAGGTGGTCGGCACCGGCGACGCCGACGATCTGCTGCACGGATTCCTCGAAGCGGTCGATTTCGATATACATCAGGCCGCCGGTGCGCTGGGAGCCGGCGGCAGACTGGATGGCGTTGTCGAGCAGCTGTACGAAGCGCTGGCGGTTGTACAAGCCGGTGGCGGCATCGCGGAATTTGGCTTCGTTCAGCTGGGCTTCCAGCTCCTCGGTGTTGCCGCTGCTGGCGGCGATGCGCACCTGCAGGCAGCGCTCTTCTTCGTACACGGTGGAGAGCACTTCGGCGCGGGTGGGCAGCGGCGCGCCGTTGACGGTGCGCGCGGTGAATTGCCACTCCTGGGCTTCCACTTCGTTGTTGCTGATGGCGCACTGGCGCAGGAATTCGCGGGCATCCGGCTGCTCACCTTCGGTGAGCATATCGATCAGCG
Organism: Microbulbifer sp. SH-1; assembly: GCF_011326135.1. Taxonomy (NCBI): domain Bacteria; kingdom Pseudomonadati; phylum Pseudomonadota; class Gammaproteobacteria; order Cellvibrionales; family Microbulbiferaceae; genus Microbulbifer; species Microbulbifer sp. SH-1. The sequence continues at coordinate 3,720,261 of NZ_CP046948.1, forward strand.
GTTGGTATTCGATGTCGTCGCGGTCTTTGTAGCCGAAGCGCTCGGCGAAGGAGTCGTTGGCGTAGACGATCAGGCCATCGGAGACGTAGGCGATGGCGTCTTTGGAGCTGTCGAGCAGCTCGCGGGTGCGCTTGAGGGTGGCGACGTAGCGGCGCTCGTTGAGGCGCGACTTGCGGCGCTCTTCCAGGGCGATGAGTTCGCGCTGAATGACCAGCAGCAGATGCTGGTCTTCATCCACGGTGACTACGTCGCGGGCGCCGATCTTGAGCCCTTCCACGGCGGGTTGCGCCCCTTCGCGCTCGCTCAGCAGGATGACAGGGACGTCTTTCTGCAGCTTGCTGATGGTGCGGATGGCGTTGGCCGCCTCCAGCTGTTTGGTCTGCTCTGTGGCGATCAGCAGGTCCCAGGTGTGTTCCTGCAGGAGTTTGGTCAGGGCCGCCTCACTGGCCACGTGCTGGGCCCGGTTGGGACGGCCGGCGTTCTGTAGCATGCTCACCAGGCGCTGGGCTTCGGCGGGATTGTCGTTGATCAGAAGTAGGCGGATGGTGTTGTCGCTGCTCATTATGTTCCTGTTGTACTGCGTTGCGGCGGTGCTGTCTGGTTATGTAATACCGCTTCCTTGCCGTACCTGGGATCTGTTTGAAATCTGTCGTGCGGAGCGGCCCAGGTGTTCCTGCCATCAGCCGCGAACCTGGTAGTTTGTCTGCCGCGGGCCGCGGGCACAAGTGCGGGGGGCGCACTCTGCGATGCGGTTCGCCAAATCCACAGCGGATTATTGCGGTGATATGCGTTTGCTGCGGCCCTTCAGGCGCACTCAAATATCGCAATTGAGGAGGGAGGTGACTCTTTTGGACTGGCCCTTCCCTTCGGATTACACCGGCGTTTTTGACTTTTCTGCGGGGATTTCCCGCACCAGTTTCGGCACCAGATAACCGGGCAGGCGCTGACGCAGGGCTTCCACCAGCGCGCGCGCGCGCTCGTCGCTCACCTCAAAATGCGCGGCGCCCTGTACCCGGTCCAGCTGGTGCAGGTAGTAGGGCAGTACACCGGCATCGAACAGGGTTTCCGATAGTTCCGAGAGTGCGTCTTCGCGGTCGTTCACGCCTTTCAGCAGTACCGACTGGTTGAGCAGGGTGACGCCGGCGGCCTTGAGTCTGCCCAGTGCCGCGCGCACTTCGCCGTCGATCTCGTTGGCGTGGTTGCAGTGCAGTACCAGCACCGGTTTCAGGCGGCTGCCCGCGAACCACTGGAGCAGCTCCTGGGTGACCCGCGAGGGCGCGACAATCGGCAGGCGGGTGTGGACGCGCAGCTTGTCGAGTTGCGATATCTGTGCCAGTTCGCCGGCGAGCCAGCCGAGCTGGCGGTCGCTCATCACCAGCGGGTCGCCGCCGCTCAGAATCACCTCGCGCAGATCCTGCTGTTCGCGGATATAGTCCAGTGCCCGCTGCCATTGGCTGCGGTTCAGGTGGTTGTCGTTGTAGGGAAAGGCGCGGCGGAAGCAGTAGCGGCAGTTCACTGCGCACTGGCCGGCGGCAATCAGCAGCAGGCGTCCGCGGTATTTGTGCACCACGCCTGGTACCGGGTTGGCATTGGCCTCTTCCAGCGGATCGTCGCTGAAACCGGGGGTGGGCTGTAGTTCGGCGGCGCTCGGTAATACTTGCAGCAGCAGCGGGTCGCGCGGGTTGCCGCGCTCGATACGGCGCAACAGCGGACGGGGTACTCGCAGCTGGAACAGGCCGGCGGCGGCGCTGAGTTGCGGCAGCTGCGAGGGGGCCAGCTGCAGCAGCTCGAGCAGTTCCTGCGGGTCGGTGACCAGGTCGGCCATTTCGTCCTGCCAGCGGCGCGTTTGGGTGTCGTCGCTGCGCTGGCGGGCGATTTCGATGCGGCTGATTTCACTGGGGGGCTGGGCGTGCTGTATCATAGGCGGCTGTTTTTGGCGCGGTCGGCGGCGGTACTGCTTTTGTGACGGGTATCTTTACTGGTCTGACCCGGTGTGGGGCGCGCGAAGTTTAATCAATCTGACGGCAGAATGCTGAATATTTCGAGGAACCCATGGCTAGTTATTCCACTAACGAATTCAAAGGCGGTCTGAAGGTGATGCTGGACGGCGACCCCTGCTCCATTGTGGAGAATGAGTTCGTGAAGCCCGGCAAGGGCCAGGCGTTCAACCGTGTGAAGCTGCGCAATCTGAAGACTGGTCGCGTGTGGGAGCGCACTTTCCGTTCCGGTGAGAGCCTGGAGTCGGCGGATGTGATGGACCGGGAGATGGAGTATCTCTACAACGATGGTGAGTTTTACCATTTCATGGAGCCGGAGTCGTTCGAGCAGCACCAGGCGGATGTGAATACGGTGGGCGATGCGGCGAAGTGGCTGAAGGAGCAGGATATCTGTGTGGTGACGCTGTACAACGGTGCGCCGCTGGCGGTGACGCCGCCGAACCATGTGATTCTGGAAATTGCGGAGACTGATCCGGGTGTGCGCGGTGATACTGCCCAGGGTGGTACTAAGCCGGCGACGCTGGTGACCGGTGCGGTGGTGAAGGTGCCGCTGTTCCTGGAAATTGGTGATTCCATCAAGGTGGATACCCGCTCTGCGGAATACCTGGGTCGCGCCAAGGAAGATTGATTTCCTGAGCTTGCTGACTCAAGGGGCGGGTACCTTCGGGGCCCGCCCTTTCTTGTTTTGATTCTTTCGTTTTAGTTCCGTGCCGCCCTGGCCCCGTGATTTGCCTGGCTAGCCCGCCGGCGGCAAAGCACTGGGTGCGGGTTTTCAGGACCGCTGTGAATACCCGCGAGCGGGCCCGGCCACCAATCATAGATTGGTGTCGTTAGACTGCACGCGAAGCAGTGCTTCGCAAACGTTTGCCTAACCCCTGTACGCTTCGTCGGCAACATCCCTGTTGCCGACGATCCTGAAAACCCGCACCCAGCACTTTGCCTTCGCTTCCAAGTTCTGTGCGGTTGGCCAACTAGACTGAACCGAACTCTTATATCCGTTGCGAACTTATGTCTGAAACTTCAGTTTGGCAGCCCACTGCCCCGCTCGAAAACCTCCGTCGCCGCGCGGCTCTGCTCGCAGATATCCGCCGTTTTTTCAGCGAGCGCCAGGTACTGGAAATGGATGTGCCTATCCTGTCCCGCCGCGCCACCAGCGATCCGCATATCGATTCGATTACCGCGAATTGCAGTGGCGAGCCCGCGTATATGGCGACGAGCCCGGAGTTTGGGCTGAAGCGTTTGGTGGCCGCGGGGATTGGGGATTGTTACTACCTCGGCAAGGCGTTTCGCAATGGCGAGGCGGGGGGGCGGCACAATCCTGAGTTTTCGATGCTGGAGTGGTACCGGGTGGGGTGGGACGATCACCGCCTGATGATTGAGGTGGGGGAGTTGCTGTCGTGGGTGCTGAGGATTCCGCAGGTACATTCCTACAGTTACCGCGCGCTGTTTTTGCAGCATGTGGGGCTGGATCCGCACCGGGCGTCGTTTGCGGAGCTGAAGGATGCGGTGGCGCGGGTGTTGGAGTTGTCGTTTGAGCCGGCGGGGCGGGATGAGTGTCTGGATCTGCTGATGAGCCACCATATCGAGCCCCAAATGGATGGAGATGGAGGCGATAGGATCACCCTGGTGTATGACTTTCCGGCGACCCAGGCGGCGCTGGCGCGGGTGGAGGAGGATGAGCTGGGGGTGCCGGTGGCGCGGCGGTTTGAGGCGTATGTGAAGGGGATGGAGCTGGCGAACGGTTACTGGGAGCTGACGCACGCGCCGGAGCAGCAGCGGCGCTTCGAGGCGGATCACCGCTTCCGCGAGGCGCAGGGCAAGCCGGTGTATCCGTTTGAGGAGCGGCTGGTGCAGGCGCTGGAAGCGGGACTGCCGAATTGCGCCGGGGTGGCGCTGGGGTTTGACCGCCTGCTGATGCTTGCGTGCGGGGCGAGGCGTATCGACGAGGTAATTGCATTTCCCATCGACCGCGCCTGATTTAGGCAGCAAAGAGGCTCAGTTCAGGCGCTCTGGCGGTCGTCGTCGTCCGTTTCGCCGTTGGGGATATGGGCGCTGCCGCGCTCGGGGATGAAATCGTAGCGGGCCACTTCGCCGACGGCGTAGAAACCGGCATTCAGCCAGATATCCTGCTGTTCTTCCCCCACCAGCGCCACGGCGTGCTTGTGGTGGCTGTGCAGTACTTCGTTGACCAGGTGTTGCATCATTGTGGTGCCGATGCCGCGCCCGCGGTAGGCGGGTAGGGTGCCGAGGTCGTAGAAGCCGAGTGCGTCGGCGGAAGAGAAGAGGCAGCCGGCAGCGGCGGGGGTGCCCTGGAATTCGCCGAGGAAATACTTGAGCCGGCTGTGCTTGTGTTCCGGCAGTTCGGCAAGCTGGCGGTAGAATTTCTTGATCTGGGCGGTCTCGCGCGGGCAGTTCTGCATTTCGGCCACCAGGTCGCCATAGACCAGCAATTCGTCGGCGCTGTGCACCGCCTTGATCTCCAGCCCTTCCGGCATTTTTTCATCGGTGGCCAGTTGCTTCACTTCCGCCGCCATCGCGATCATCGGGGCCTGGCGGATCAGGCCTAGCTCCGCCAGCGCTGCGTCATCCAGCGGTTTGCTGGCGCAGTGCCACAGGGCAAAGGGGCTGTGGCGCTCGGCGAAGTAATCCACAACAAAGCGCTGCAGGATACGTGGCTGCATCACGGTGTTACTGACCACCTGATTGAAGCGGGTGGAGAGCAGGCCGCTGTCGGTGCGCAGCAGGCCGGTAATTTCCTTGCTCTGTTTAGGGTTGAGCAGGTCGGCGCAGTACCCGGCTTTGTTCTCCAGGTTGCGGCACACGAGATTCTTGGCGCTGAGACTGTATTTCATGGTTACAGGATAGTCCTGCCGTTGCCCGGCGTTTCTTTTGTTCGCATCCTGTGACAGCAGAATCAGCGCAATTGATCCACCTGCGACAGCGCGCATTGGTCCATGGACAGCGCCGGCTGCTCGCAGCTAGCGGTGCCGATCACTTTCGCCGGCACTCCGGCCACCAGCGATTTCTCAGGCACGGCCTTCAGCACCACGCTGCCCGAGGCAATCTGCGAGCAGCGGCCGATTTCGATATTCCCGAGAATTTTGCTGCCGGCGCCGATCAGTACGCCGCAGCGCACTTTCGGGTGGCGGTCGCCGGATTCCTTGCCGGTGCCACCGAGGGTAACCGACTGCATGATGGAGACGTTGTCTTCCACCACCGCGGTCTCGCCGATGACGATGCCGGTGGCGTGATCCAGCAGGATGCCCTGCCCAAGTTGTGCCGCCGGGTGAATATCCACCCCAAACACCACTGAGATGCGGTGCTGCACAAACAGCGACAGCGAGCGGCGCTGCTGTTGCCAAAGCCAGTGCGCCACGCGCCACGCCTGCAGGGCGTGGAAGCCTTTGAAAAACAGGAAGGGTTCGTACAGCGAGTGGCAGGCGCTGTCGCGCGCCTCAATCGCGGCGAGGTCCGCGCGCGCCGCCAGTCCGATGCCCGGATCCGCCTCCAGCGCCTCGTCGATCACTTCGCGCACCAGCAGTGCTGGAGCCACCGCGCTGTCGAGTTTGTTGGCGAGGTGGAAGCTGAGCGCCGATTCCAGCGTCGAGTGGTTGAGGATGGTGGCGTGCAGGAAGCTTGCGAGAATCGGCTCCCGCTCCACCTGCACCGCGACATCCCGGCGAATCTGTTGCCACAGCTGATCCTGTACTGCGGCAGGTTTGAGACTTTCCATGATGAACTGCTCCTTATGCGATTACACCGAGCCCAGCGTGAGCGGCGGCTCCTGCAGCGCCGACAGCTGTTCGCGCAGTGCGAGAATGTGCTCCGCCCAATAGCGTGGCGTGTTGAACCAGGGGAAGGCCCGTGGGAACGCCGGGTCCTGCCAGCGCCGCGCGAGCCACGCGGCGTGGTGCATCTGGCGCAGACAACGCAGTGGCTCGATCAGCTGCAGCTGCTGCGGATCGAAAGGATAGAAGGTCTCATATCCCTCTACCACCGCGTCGAGATAAGCGGTCTGCTCCGCGCGATTGCCGGAAATCAGCATCCAGATATCCTGGATCGCCGGTCCCTGCAGGCAGTCGTCGAGATCCACAAACCAGGGAGTCTCGTCGCGCCACAGGAAGTTGCCGCTGTGGCAGTCGCCGTGCAGGCGCAGCGTGGTCCACTCGCGCTCAAACAGCGGCGCGATGCGCTCGATGATGTGCGCGGAGGTGGTCGCGTAGGCTTCGCGGTTCTCCCGCGGCAGGAAATCCCCGCCGAGAATGAATTCGCGGCTGTCGATGGCGAAATGCTGCAGGGTCAGCGTGGGGCGAAACTCAAAGGGTTTGGTCGCGCCGATGGCGTGGATGCGCCCGAGCATGGTGCCTACCTGCTCCAGGTGGTCGAAGTTGTCCAGCTCCAGCTGGTGGCCGCCGCGGCGCGGAAACAGCGCAAAGCGGAAGCCGTGAGCCTCGTGCAGGGTGTGGCCGCCGTATTCAAGCGGTGCCACCATCGGGATTTCCGCGTCGGCCAGCTCCAGCGCGAAGCGGTGTTCCTCAAGGATCTGCTCGTCGCTCCAGCGCCCCGGGCGGTAGAACTTGGCGATCAGAGGCTGCGCCTCGTCGATACCCACCTGGTAGACGCGGTTTTCGTAGCTGTTGAGAGGGAAGATGCGCGCGTCCGAGAGCAGTCCCACGCTCTCCACGCAGTCGATCACCCGGTCCGGGGTGAGCGCATCATAGGGGTGTGACATATTGGTCATGTCGGTCATGGAAGCGCTCCGGTGAGCCTCGCGAGGCTCATACAAATTGGGGCGCTATGCTAACGCGGTTACCCGATACCACCAAACCCCCAACATCACATGTAGGAGCCTGCCTTGCAGGCGAACCAATAGCCGGAATGCACTATGAAATATATCTTCGAAGTGAAAATCCGCGAGGGCCACACCGCCGAAGAATACGCCGACGCCTGGGTGCGCGCCTCCGAACTGATCCAGCAGGCCCCCGGCGCCCTCGGCACCGAGCTGCACCGCAAGATCGGCGAACCGGACAGGCTGATCGCCATTGCCCACTGGGCCAGTAAGGAACAGCGCGACGCCATGGAGGCGGTACACGATCCGCAGATCGACGCCATCATCAAAAGTGCCGCGCCGTTTGTGGAAATCCGCAGCCTGGGCGCGTACGAGGAACCCGAGTGGGTGGTGATGCCCGCTATACCGCGGCACCACACATGATGCGAATTTACAGGCCTTCGCTCGACCAGACCTTCTGGGTCTGCACCGCGAGTAGCCGGCACACCCCGTTCATTTCCACATAGGTGCGCATGAACTGGTAGCGCAGGGTGCGGAAGCTTTCGCCACCGGGATTCCATTTTTCCACGCTGCTCAGGCCCTGCAGCACCGCGGTGTTGCCGAGACGTTGGCGGGAAATATCGTGGGAGCGTCGCTGCTTCATGGGCCCAGGGCCTTTGCCCAGCCGCGCCAGCAATTGCGCCTTGTTTTCTTTCATGCTGGCCAGATTGTGCACCCACACGAATTCCGGCGCGAGAAGCTCGTCCAGCAGCGTGACATCTCCGATTTGCAGGGCAGTTTCGTAGCGGGTATCGAGTGCCAGTAACTGGTCGGGCTCGAGGCAACTTTGCGCCTGGGCAGCCGGTGCCAGCGCAGCGCCCAACGCGATTATGGCCAGTCGTTTTTTCACGCCGCTCACACCGCGACTTTCTCTAGCGCCAGGCTGCCGATGGAATAGCCCGCTCCGAAGGAGCAGATCACCCCCCTGCTACCGACCTCCAGATCGTCGCTGTGCAGGTTGAACGCGATCACCGAACCGGCGCAGCCGGTGTTGGCGAAGCGGTCCAGTACGATGGGGGCGCGCTCGGGGGTGGTGTCATCGCCCATCAGCTTTTTCGCAATCAGATGATTCATGTTGATGTTGGCCTGGTGCAGCCACCAGCGGTCGATGGCATTGGGCTCGAAGCCCAATTCCTGCACCTGGTTTTCCAAATGCGCCGCCGCCATCGGGCAGACTTCCTTGAACACCTTGCGGCCGTTCTGGCGAAACAGCTTGCCCTCGCCGAACGGATCCACATCTGCCGCGCGCGAGGTGTAGCTGACGTTGGAGCGGATATTGTTGGAGAACACGGTCTTGGCCTTGGTGCCGAGAATTTCCCAGGCGGTGTCCGCGCTACAGCTCTCTTTGCGCTCCACCACTGTGGCCACTGCTACATCGCCGAAAATAAAGTGGCTGTCGCGATCGGTGTAATCCACCTGCGGTGACGCCAGTTCCGGATTGATCACCAGCACCGCTTTGGCGGAGCCGGAGCTGATGGCATCCACCGCGCGCTGCAGCGCAAAGGTGGCGGAGGAACAGGCCACTTCCATGTCGAAGGCAAAGCCGTCGATGCCGAGAGCGCCCTGGATCTCAATGGCGATGGCGGGGTAGGCGCGCTGCAGGTAAGAGGCGCCGACGATTACCGCGTCGATGTCTTCCGGCTTCTTGTTGGCCTTTTCCAGCGCGCGCCTGGCCGCGTTCAGGCCCATTTCCGCCTGCAGGCACAGCTCGTCGTCGGCGCGTTCCGGCAGGTAGGGGCGCATGCGCTCGGGGTCGAGAATGCCCTCTTTGCTGATCACATAGCGGCTCTTGATACCGGAGGCCTTCTCGATGAATTCCGCGGAGGAAAACGGCTTGGCGGCGAGTTCGCCGGCCTCGATGGCGGCGGCATTCTCGCGGTTGTACTTCTCCGCGAAGGTGTTGAGTGCGTGTACCAGCTCTTCATTGCTGATCACATCCGGGGGCGTCCACAGGCCGGTGCCGCTGATCACGATGCCCCGGGGCATTTTGTATTCGCTCATCATGCTAAATCCCGTACTTCACGCCTGCGCGGCGAGCTTCTTTTATAACGTTAGCAGCCGGTGATTTTTTGCACAGCGGCTGTAAAGGGCGACTATTGTGACGCCGAGGGTCACCTTGGTCTACGAATGAGTACGCGAGTACCGAATGGTCATTGGGGGAGATTGGCTGAGTGCTAGGGGGTTCTGGCCAGAGCGTAGGTGCTCACGCGAACTGCACCGGAATGGAGGAGTGACTGAGTGGCCGCTTCCACCGTAGCACCAGTGGTGATCACATCGTCCACCAGCCCGATATGCAGTCCAGCCACCCGCGGGGAGGCAGCAAAGCTGCGCGCGAGGTTTTTCAATCGCTGGCTGCGGCGCAGTTGCTGCTGGCTGCCGGTGTGAGTCACCTTGCGCAGGGCGCGGCTGTCTACCGGGATCTGCCAGTGTTTGCCTAGGATGTCGGCGATCAGCTGGGCCTGGTTGTAGCCGCGGGTGAGTTGCTTGCGCCAGTGCAGGGGTACAGGAATGAGCAAGTCCGGACGCTCGCTGCTGTGGAGTTTCCGCCCGATCTGCTCCGCGGCCAGCTCCGCGAGGGTGCGGCCGGCGGCGAAGTCGCGCCGGTATTTGAAGCGCTGCACCAGCTGCGCCACCGGGTAGGCGTAGTTCCAGCAGACGTAACTGCGGCTCTGGGGTGGAGGCTGTTGCAGGCAGCGCGGGCAGGTGTGATCAGAGGCGTTTTTGAGCGGCAGCGCGCAGCGCGCGCAGGCGTGCTGAATACTGGGCAGGTCGCCTTGGCAGGGTGCGCAGATTCCCGCGTGGATCTCTTCGCCGGTGCCGCACAGAAGGCAGCGGGCCAGACGGCGGTCCAGCAACTGGTCCAATAATTTCAGCATCCGTGGCAATCCTCCCTGATTGCATGGGGCTTTTGCCGGCGTGCGGACTTGTAAACCGCGCCGGGTTCTCTCAGTTGACAGCGCAGAGGCCACCGCTACACTGGCAGGCCTTTACCGACCGAAAAGTCCGATCCCCGGCCGCGTAGTGACCATCAGGTCCCGCGGCCACCGAGGAGAGTAATCCCTGTGACCGCCAACCCGCAAATGTCTTCCGCTTCGTCCCAGTACGGCCAGGTCCGCCACGACTGGACCCGCCAGCAGGTGCTGGATCTGTTCGCACTGCCGTTCAACGACCTGCTGTTCACCGCGCAGCTGGTGCACCGTCAGCATTTCGACGCCAACCGGGTCCAGGTGAGCACCCTCTGCTCCATCAAGACCGGTGCCTGCCCGGAAGACTGCAGCTACTGCCCGCAGAGCGCCCGCTACGATACCGGCCTCGAGCGCGAGAAGCTGATGAAGGTGGAAAAAGTGGTGGAAGAGGCGCGCGCGGCTAAGGCCAGCGGTGCCACCCGCTTTTGCATGGGCGCCGCCTGGCGCTCGCCGAAGAACAAAGATATGCCCTACGTTACCCAAATGGTGAAGGAAGTGAAGGCGCTCGGTCTCGAGACCTGCATGACCCTCGGCATGCTCAGTGACGAGCAGGCAAAAGATCTGGCGGACGCCGGCCTCGACTACTACAACCACAACCTGGACACCTCGCCGGAATACTACGGCGACATCATCACCACCCGTACCTACGAAGACCGCCTCAATACCCTGGCGAATGTGCGCGCGGCGGGTATGAAGGTCTGCGCCGGCGGCATCATTGGCCTCGGCGAGGAGGAGAAGGATCGCGCGGGCCTGCTGATGCAGCTGGCGAATCTCGCGGAGCAGCCGGAATCCGTGCCGATCAATATGCTGGTGAAAGTGGCCGGCACGCCGCTGGAAAACAACCAGGACCTCGACCCGTTCGAATTTATTCGCTGCATCGCGGTGGCCCGCATCATGATGCCGAAATCCCACGTGCGCCTGTCTGCCGGTCGCGAGTCCATGAACGACGAGATGCAGTCGCTGGCATTTCTCGCCGGCGCCAACTCGATTTTTTACGGGGAAAAACTGCTCACCACTGCCAACCCGGAAACCAACAAGGACATGCAGTTGTTCGCGCGCCTCGGCATCAAGCCGGAGGAGTACCAGCAGCACGCCGACGAGTCCGCGGTGGAGGCGGAACTGCAGGCGCAGATCACTGAACAGCAGAACGACCAGTTCTTTTACGACGCCGCCAAGGCGTAAACATTGATCTGTTGTGAATGATGTTGTGACCAGCCTGCAGGATTTTCTCGAAGCGCGTCTGGCCGAAGGCCGGGCGCAGCAGTTGTACCGTTACCATAAACTTCTCACTGCGGCCCCGGGGCCGCTGGCCGTGGTGGACGGGCGCGAGCTGGTTACCTTCAGCAGCAACGATTATCTCGGTCTCGCCACCCACCCCGAGGTTATCGCCGCGCAACAGCGCGGCGCAGCACTCGGTGCCGGTGCCACCGCCTCGCACCTGGTCAACGGCCATTTCGAAATCCATCAACAACTGCAAAATAAAATTGCCGAAGTCACCGGCCGCGAGGCCGCACTGCTGTTTGGTAGCGGCTATATGGCCAATGTCGGAGTGATCAGTGCGCTGGTGGGGCGCGGCGATGTGGTGGTGCAGGACAAACTCAATCACGCCTCGCTGATCGACGGCGGGCGGATTTCCGGTGCCGATTATCTGCGCTTTGCTCACAACGATGTGGCGGCGCTGGAAATCCAGCTGCAGCGCGCGCGCGAAAAACGCGACGGAAAAATTCTACTGGCGGTAGACGGTGTCTACAGCATGGACGGCGATACCGCGCCACTTGCCGAGATGGCCGGCCTGTGCAAGCAGTACGACGCCTGGCTGATGGTGGACGAGGCCCACGGTTTCGGCGTGATGGGCAGCGAACAATTTCCCTCTGCCGGCAGTGCCGCCGCCGCGGGGCTGGATCAGGATACCGCGCCGATCATTATGGGGACCCTCGGCAAGGCTGCCGGCAATGGCGGTGCATTTGTCGCCGGCTCCCGTGCGCTGATCGACTATCTCACCCAGTTCGCGCGCACCTATATCTATACCACCGGCATGCCGCCGGCGGTGGCGGCAGGAAATCTGCGCGCGCTGGAGTTCATGCAGGAATTGCCGTTGCGTGAGGCATTAAACACGCGTATCCGGTATTTCCGCCAGCGCGCGGCCGCGTACAGTCTGCCGCTGGAAAATTCCACCAGCGCCATCCAACCGTTGCTGCTCGGTTGCGAGAAAACCGTGCTGGCAGTCAGCGAACAACTGCAGCAGTCGGGTTTTCTCGTCGGTGCCATCCGCCCGCCCACGGTGCCCGCGGGCACGGCGCGTTTGCGCATCACCCTGTCCGCCGCCCACAGCGAGGCGCAGATCGACGGCCTGCTCAGTGCGCTGGCAACCGCGCTCCAGTCTGTGGCGGTGCCCGTATGAATCTCGCACTGATCCACGGCTGGGGCGGGGATTCCCGCTGCTGGCAGCCGCTGCTGGATGAATTGAACAGTTTTCCCCGGCAGGTGGTGAGTATAGAACTGCCGGGCTTCGGTGCGCGCGCGCAGGAATCCTGGCCGGATTCGGAAGCGCTGCTTGCCGAACTGGACGCGCGGCTGCCGCCGGACTGTCTGCTGCTGGGGTGGTCGCTCGGTGGCATGCTGGCGGTGAAGCTCGCGGCAATGAGCAAAAAAGTCCGCGCGCTAATTACCATTGCTGCCAACGGCAGTTTTGTTGCGCGGGGGGATTGGCCCGGGATGGATGCCGAAGTCTTTGCGGAATTCTGTCGCGCCCAGCGCGACGCGCCTGCGAAAAACTGGCAGCGTTTCTGTGGTCTTGAAGCCCGCGGCGACTTGGAGATGCGCGGCCTGTTGAAAACTCTCAAGGACTGGCAACCGGAGACGATTCCCCGCAGTTGGGGCGATGCGCTCGACTGCCTGGGCGAGCTGGACAATCGCGTGTTGCTCTCCGATCCCGGCGTGCCGGCGCTACATATTTTCGGTGAAAATGATGCACTGGTACCGGTGGTAGCCGCGCGCCAGATTGAAAGCCTCGGCGCTCACGTAAAAATCATCCCCGGTGCGGGCCACTGCCCGCACTTGAGCCGCCCTGTAGAATTTGCTGCACTGATCGAACGCTTCGCCACGGGGCTGGAGCAGCCCGCACCGCTGGAAAAAAATGCCGTGGCCCGCGCCTTCGGTCGCGCCGCCGCGAGTTACGACGCCGCCGCACATCTGCAGCGCGCGGTGTGCCGCGACCTGCTCGGCCGCGCCGGTGAGCACTGGTCGCCCGCGCGGATTCTGGATCTCGGCAGCGGCACCGGCTACGGCAGTGAACTGCTGCGCAGACGCTTTCCCGATGCGGAGATCATCGCGCTGGATCTGGCGCCCGAAATGCTGCAGTACGCCCGCCTCCACCGCCCGGTCAGCAATGGCTATGTGGCCGCAGACGCGGAACAGTTGCCGCTGGCGGACCACTCGTTTGACCTGGTGTTCTCCAGCTTCGCGCTGCAGTGGTGCTACCGACTGCCGCAACTGTTTGCGGAAATCCGCCGGGTGATGGCACCCGGTGCCCACGCACTCATTTCCACGCTGGTGCCCGGCACCCTGGCAGAGCTGGAAAGCAGCTGGGCTGCGGTGGATCGCAATGTACACGTCAACCGCTTCCTTTCCGTGGACGATTGGCGGAGGGCCTGCGAGGGCAATCTGTTGGAATGCTCAGCAAATGTGGAACAGCGCGCGCTGCATTTCGACGATGTGAAAACCCTGATGCGCGAACTCAAAAGCATCGGCGCCCACAATGTCAATCGCGCTGCGGGCAAGGGATTGTTGAGCCGGCAAAAGCTGCGCAGGCTCACCGAAGCCTATGAACAGCAGCGCACCGCAGCCGGCCTGCCGGCGACCTATCAGGTGTTGTATCTGCAACTGGTGCGGCGCCAGGAAAATATTGCGGCGCCGGGCGCGGCGGCTTCCGGCTGAAACCGTTATTTTTCCGGCAGAAAAGCTACGACTCGCGTAGGCCCGCCGCTGCCGCCGCGGATCTTCATCGGCAGTGCGATCAGTGTGAAGCCCTTCTCCGGCAGTTCCGCCAGATTGGCGACATTTTCCAGCGCCGGGATGTTGCGCTCGAACAGGGCGCGGTGGGTTTCAAACATTTGCGATGCGCCGTAATCGATACTCGGTGTATCCAGCCCCACCGCCTTGACCCCGCGCTTTTCCACCAGGAACTGCGCTGCCTCCGGTGACAGGCCGGGGAAGTTCAATTTTGCCACGGCTGCCTCACCGCGCTCCGCGGTGCCCAGGTATTTCACCGGGTCCGGCCAGAATTGCGCACTGCCGGTGTCGAACAATACGATGCTGCCGTGTTGGATAACGCCGTGCTGCTTTTCCCAGCGCTCGATGTCGGCAATGGGAATCTGGTAATTGCGGTCCCGACCGATGCGATCAGCTACCCGGACTACGACGCCGGGACCGATCAGCTGTTCCAATGGAATTTTGTCCACAGACTGGCGATCGCGCCCGAAGTGCACCGGTGCGTCCACATGGGTGCCGCCGTGTTCCGCCGCCGCGAGATTGTAGGCGGAGTAGTAATAACCTTTTTCGGTCTCGCCCGCGAATACCGTGGTCTTGGCGAACTTGTCCGCGGTGGGCCAGTACAGGGTGTCGTCGGCAAAATCGTGTGAGAGATCCACCCAGCGCCCCTGGGGAAACCCTTCGGCCGCGGCGTTGGCTGCGCTGAGCAGGAGCAGTGTTAATGTGAGGGGAATGTAGTAAGGCATCCTGCGGAGCATAGTTTTCTCCAAGAAATTTCCATTATTTTGCGACCGGCAGTGCTTGAACCTGATGGTCGGTAGGAAGATAGTGGACCGTGCCACTATTATTTCGACTCCATTGACGGAAGCACCGCTGTTGAAAGCCTATACCAAAGTGTCACCACTGCCAGTGGCGCGCGCCCGCGCACTGGTGCTTGCGCGCCAACATATCCACAACCCCTGGGATGGCAGCCTGGCGGATCTGATCACACACCTGGGCGCCCTGCAATTGGACGCCATTCAGGTGATCACCCGTGCCCACCTGCATCAACTGCACATCCGCCTGCCGCGGCTGCGGGAGGCAAAGTTGCTGGACACGCTGGAGCGGGCAGAACGTGAGCGGCAGATTTTCGAATACTGGTCCCACGCCGCCGCCTACCTGCCTGTGGAAGACTACCGTTTCGCGCGGGTGCGCATGGACCGCATCCGCAAGGGGCAGAATCACTGGTTCAAAAAAAACGCGAAGCTGTGCCGCTTCGTACTCGACCGCATTCGCGCCGAGGGCCCGCTGAAGGCGAGCGACTTTGTGCGCGCCAAGGGTGGCTGGTGGAGCTGGAGCGAGGAGAAAAAAGCGCTGGAGCAGCTGTTCCACGAAGGCGAGCTGATGGTGAGCCACCGCGAGGGCTTTCAGAAAGTGTTCGATCTGCCGGAGCGCCTGCTGCCTGCGAGCGTGACAACCGCCGCAGCCAGTGAAACCGAGTACGGGCAGCATCTCGTGCGCCGCTTCCTGCGCGCCCAGGGGCTCGGCCGCGCTGAGGAGATGAGCTACCTGCGCAAACACGATAAACAATTAGTATTGGACGCGACCGCGGCAATGCTGAAGAGCGGCGAGCTGACTCCCGTTGGCAAGGAGTGGATGCTGACAGAGGACCTGGAAATGGACCCGCCAGCGGCACCGCGCAAGGTGCGGCTGCTGTCGCCCTTCGACCCGCTGGTACTGCAGCGCAAGCGCCTGAAGCGGCTGTTCGATTTTGACTATCAGCTGGAGTGCTATGTGCCGGGTCCCAAGCGCAAGTTCGGTTACTTCTGCCTGCCGATCCTGTACCGGGACAGCTTTGCGGGGGTGGCGGATCTCAAGGCGGACCGGGAGGCGGGCGTGCTGCGGGTCAAGGCGCTGCACTGGCGGCAGAAACCGGGGGCCGGATTACTGGCCGGATACAACAAGGCCCTGGGTGATTTTGCCCGCTATCACGGACTGGTCACCGAGAGCCCCTAAAACTACTGCGCGGGTGGCTACGTTTTAGAGTAATCAGAACTCCATTTAAACCTGGACCACCACGTACACCTCGTGTCCGTCGCGCTGGGTGGGCATGAAGTAGTGACCACCGTAGCGGTAGTACTGGATACCGTTGATCACTTCCGCGGTGTAACCCACCGGCAGTTCATTGACCACCTGTCCCGGCGCGTAGGCCGGCTGGGTCGCACCCACCACGGGGGCTGCGGCCACCGGTGCAGCACTCGCGACTACGGTCACCGGCTGTGGCACCACTACATAGCGGCCCATGTGTGGCTGCCACTGGTAATAGGCACTGTCGTACTGGTAATAGGTGAATCCACCGATCTGCACCTGCACAGCGCTCGCCGGCAAGGTCACTACCGCCGCACCCAGTGGCGCATTAACCACCACGTAGCCGGAAGGTGCCGGACGGTAGTAATACCCGCCGTGGTAGTAGTAGGGCACACCGCCTACCGCCAGGTTCACAAAGCCCGCGGGTAGAATGGGTACGGTAAAGCCGATGCCGATACGCGGACCGCGGTAACGCGGGCCCCAATAACCGTGGCGGTGGCCATGGCCGTAGCCGTGCCCGTGATAATGTCCCCGATGGCCTGAATGCGCATCGGCTGGTGCCGCAAAGGCAAAAGACAATAGAGCGACAAGTCCTGTTCCAAACAGTAGGAATTTGACTGCCTTGTTCATGAAATCCCCCGCGAGCGAGTACTTACTATCTGGATAAATAATAACCGCATTCCCGGGCAGGCGCTACGCAACGGCAGCGCTTGAACGTTAAGAATTGTCAGATCACCGCTAAAGTTATCCACAGGTACGGCGCCGGGCGATGGCAATTTTTCTGACCACCCGGTGCTTTTCCACAGGGTCAGCGCTGGTTGCGCTGGACGATACCCATCAGTTTGTACAGCAGATGCGCCGCCCCAAACTCGTAGGCGTGGAAGCCTTCGATGGGGGCGAACTCCAGCAGATCAAAGCCGATGATTTCCCGCTGCTTCGCCACCGATTCGAACAGGTTCAGTGTTTGATACCAGCCGAGGCCGCCGGGTACGGGAGTGCCGGTGGAGGGGAAGACCGACGGGTCCATGCCGTCGATGTCGAGGGTGAAGAACACTTTGCTGGGGAAATTTTCCGGCAGCTCGAAGGACTGCACCTGGGTGGGCACCAGCTGGTGGGCGTCCAAATAGCCGACGTTGTACTGCTTGCGCGCTTCCATCTCCTCCTCGCAATAGGCGCGGATGCCGAGCTGGAACAGCGGTATGCCGGCTTCGCACACGAGGCGCATAACGCTGGCGTGGCTGTGCTTGTGGCCTTCGTAGCGGTCGCGCAGGTCGGCGTGGGCGTCGATCTGCACTACACCGAAGTCGGTGATGCCGGCGTCCAGGTAGCCTTTGATGATGCCCCAGGTGACTGAGTGTTCGCCGCCGATGCCGACGGGCATTTTGCCCATGGCGAGGATCTCGCGGGTGGCGCTGGCGATGTTTTCCATGACCTGCTCGGCCGGGCCGCTGACATCCACGGCTTCGCGGGTGTAGATGCCGAGTTCGCAGGGGGAGGAGAAGTTGTCGAAGGTCTCCAGCTGGTGGGAGGCTTCGATGATCGCCGCCGGACCTTTGCCGGTACCGCCGCCGTAGGAGACGGTTTCTTCGTAGGGGATTGGCAGGATATGGAACAGGGCTTCTTCCGGTTTCGGTTGTTCGATTTCGGAGCCCAGGAAAATGTTGGGGTCTTCGTTGTGCATGAGTTCTAAATAACCTTTGGTGGCGACAGAGCACCGGGTGCGGGTTTTCAGGACCGCTGTGAACCCATCCCTGGGCGCTGCGGCGCAAACATCCTGTTTGCGACGCTCCTGAAAACCCGCACCCGGCACTCTGCCTTCGCATCAAGTGTTTTACTTCGTAGCCTCAAGCCGTCATTCAACCCAAGTCACTAACGAAGCGACGAAATCAGAAGTAAAGGTGAAGCGCCGGGTGGAAGGTTTCAAAAGCGTCGGCGACAGGGACGTCGCCGACGCAGCGTACAGGGATGTATTCACAGCGGTTTTGAAACCTTCCACCCGGTGTTTCACCGCCACTGCACTTAAATCCAAGCGAGAAGCGGCGGACTAACACCAAATCAGGAAAGACGACCTTTAAAGTCCTCATAACCAAATTCTTTGATGACCTGAAGTTCATCGGTATCGGAATTCCATAGTGCAATGGAAGGCAGCGGAATGCCGTTGAATGTGTTGGTCTTGACCATGGTGTAGTAGGCCATCTCCTCAAACACAATTCGGTCGCCGATTTTCAGCGGATCGGCAAAACTGTATTCGCCGATACGATCGCCGGCGAGGCAGCTTTGTCCGCCCAGCTGGTAGCTGTGTGGCAACTCGCCCGGCAGCGACGCGCCGGTGATTTCCGGGCGATAGGGCATCTCGATCACATCCGGCATGTGGCAGGTGGCCGACACATCGAGGATCGCCTGATTCTTTCCATTCCAGGTCAAATCCACAACCTCGCCCACCAGCACACCGCAGAACAGCGCAACTGCTTCACCGGGTTCCAGATAAACCTGCACATCGTGCTTTTCGGAAAACGCCTTTACCGCTGCAATCAGCTCTTCCACCTGATAATCACAGCGGGTGATGTGGTGGCCACCGCCGAAGTTGATCCACGCCATCTGCGGAATCAGATCGCCAAATTTTTCCTCTACCGCCGCAATCGTGCGCTCCAGCGGTTTGAAATCCTGTTCACACAGGGTATGAAAGTGCAGGCCGCTGATGCCGGTGAGATCCTCGCCGTCAAACAGTGAGCGCACGATGCCCAGGCGCGAGCAGGGCGCGCAGGGATCGTAAATCGGTGTGTGGCCCTCGGAGTGTTCCGGGTTGATACGCAGGCCGAATTGCAGTTCCGGGCGTTTTTTTTGCGCGTCCAGGCACAGTGACTTGTAGCGTTTCCACTGCGAAAACGAATTGAAAATCACGTGGTGGGCAAACTCGAGGATTTCCTTCAGCTCCTGCTCCTTGTAGCCGGCGCTGAACACGTGAACTTCCTTGCCGAGATCCTTGCCGCCGTACTCCTCGAATCCCAACCTGGCTTCGTTAATACCACTGGCGCAGGTGCCGGAGAGATACTCGGCAACGATGTGCCCGACGCTGAACATGGAAAACGCTTTCAGCGCGGCCAGTACCTTGGCGCCGCTGCGTTTCTGTACATCGGCCAGGACTTCGAGGTTGTCGCGCAGGGCGATTTCGTCCACCACGAAACAAGGCGTGGTTACGCGGGTTGGGTCGAATTCGCCGAAGTAGTCTTTGCGGGGGGTTAAATCCATTGCGAGGTGCCCATCGTCCGAAAATGTTGGGCACGCTGCGCTTTGCCCAACCTACGTAATCTCTGTAGGAGCCTGCTTGCAGGCGAACGGGCGTGGTGCCGGGTTCGTTCGCCTGCAGGCAGGCTCCTACAGGGTGGTCGTCGTCATGCCGGCGCAGGCCGGCATCCAGTGAAAGATCAGACGAACGGCTTGTCGAGCCAGGTCTCCTGCCAAGGCAGGCCGTACTGGTTCAGATCGTCCATAAAGGGATCCGGGTCCAGTTGTTCCATGTTCCACACGCCGGGTTTCATCCACTTGCCTTCCATCATCATCTTCGCGCCGATCATAGCCGGTACGCCGGTGGTGTAGGAAATCGCCTGAGACTGCACTTCCTTATACGCTTCCTGGTGGTCGCAGATGTTGTAGACGTAGTAGATCTTGTCTTCACCGCCACCTTTCGGCGTACCCTTGATGATATTGCCGATACAGGTCTTGCCTTTGGTCAGCGGGCCGAGGCTCGCCGGATCGGGCAGCAGCGCTTTCAGGAACTGGATTGGAACAATCTGTTGGCCCTGGAACTCCACGGGCTCAATGCTGGTCATGCCCACGTTCTGCAGCACTTCCAGGTGCTTCAGGTAGCTCGCACCAAAGGTCATCCAGAAGCGCGCGCGCTCGATTTCCGGGAAGTGTTTGGACAGGGATTCCAGTTCCTCGTGGTACAGCAGGTAGAGGTCTTTTTCACCGATGCCTTCCGGGAAGGAAAACACGCGCTTTTCTTCCATCGGCTTGGTGGTTACCCACTGGCCGTTTTCCCAGTAGCGACCGTTCGCGGTGATTTCGCGAATGTTGATTTCCGGGTTGAAGTTAGTCGCAAACGGCAGGCCGTGATCGCCGGCGTTGCAGTCGAGAATATCGAGGGTCTTGATGCGGTCGAAGTGGTGTTTCTTCGCGTAAGCGGTGAACACGCTGGTGACGCCCGGATCGAAGCCGCTGCCGAGCAGTGCCATCAGGCCGGCTTTTTCGAATCTGTCCTGGTAGGCCCACTGCCAGCTGTACTCGAACTTGGCCTCTTCCGGCGGCTCGTAGTTGGCGGTATCCAGGTAGTGCACGCCGGTTTCCAGGCACGCATCCATGATGTGCAGGTCCTGATAAGGCAGCGCGACATTGATGACCATGTCGGGCTTGACCTTCTCGATCAGCGCGACCATCTCGCTCACGTTATCGGCGTCTACTTCCGCGGTGTCGATTTTGCGCGGCAGCATGTCGGCGATCTTGTCGCACTTACTTTTGGTGCGGCTGGCGAGGGTAATGTTCTCGAACACTTCCTCTACTTGCGCACACTTGTGTGCTACCACCTGACCGACGCCACCGGCGCCGACAATCAGAACGTTGGCCATTTATTTCTCCCTTTTTTGGGTGCTAACGGGGTTCGGGGCCCCGCTAGATGGTTACCGGGCGGGCCTGCTGCCGGGATTTGTTTGCGGGACACGCCGTAAACCCATCCCTGGGGGCTCGGCTGCGGCCATCCAGGCCGCAGACGGTCCCGCAAACAAATCCCGGCAGCACGCCCTTCGCATTAAATCGCGTACTCCGACACTAGCAACGCAGTGCATCGCTACGAAGTGCAGAAATTTAAAGTTAAGGCGGAGTGATGGGGATCTGTTTTCAAAAGCGTCGGCGACAGGGATGTCGCCGACGCAGCGTACAGGGACGTATTTACAGCGGTTTTGAAAACAGATACCCAGCGCTCTGCCGCCACCGGACCAGCGAAAGAACTCGGTCTCCGCCGCCCTAGCAACAAGGTGGAGAGGCCATTTACCAATCCACCTAAAGAAAATTCCAACTAAAAAATCATTTCTCGAAGTAGGTATACCCACTCATGCTCGCCGTATAAGTGTGCAGAATTTCCTTACGCTGCTGCGCGGTAATTCTGCCACTCTTCACTGCGCTCTCCGCCAGCTTGCGGAAACGCTCGAACAGATCCTGCGGCGAATACTCAACATAGCTCAACACATCGGCAATGCTGTCACCGTGAATCTCACGGCTGTAATTCACATGGCCGTCTTCCTCAATGTGCACACTCACCACATTGGTATCGCCAAACAGATTGTGCAGATCGCCCAGAGTCTCCTGGTACGCGCCCACCAGGAACGCCCCAAGAATATACTCCTCGCCATCCTTCAGCGCATGCAGCGGCAGCGTCTTGCGCACATCCTGACGGTCGATGAAACGGTCGATCTTGCCGTCGCAGTCGCAAGTAATATCCGCAATGATCGCCGAGCGCGTCGGCGCCTCATCCAGGCGGTGTACCGGCGCCAGCGGGAACAGCTGGTCGATGGCCCAGATATCCGGCAGCGACTGGAACACACTCATGTTCGCGTAGTAAATGTCCGACAGCACCTCCGGCAGCGCCTGCAGGTCCATCGGGATTTCCTCAACCTCGTCCAGCAGTTTGCGGATCTTCTGCGCGCATTGCAAAAACAGGTTCTCCGCCAGCGCGCGATCCCGCAGGCTCACCTGACCGTGCAGGTACAGCGCGCGGATCTCATCGCGGTAGTAGAGCGCATCATTGTAGCTCTCCTGCAGATTCTTCAGCGCCACATTCTTCAGCGCATGCTGCAGGTACTTCAGCATCGGGTGCGCGTCCTCACCGATCTGGTCGTCCTCAAGCTCAATGGGCTCAAAGCTGGTGGTGTCCAGGATGTTGAACAGCAGCACCGACGAATAGGCTACCGTCGCGCGGCCCGACTCGGTAATGATTACCGGGTGTTCCACGCCCTCGCTGTCCATGGTGCCCATGATGGCTTCCACCACGTCCACGCAGTACTCGTCCAGCGAGTAGTTCTTGGAATGGGTGTAGTTGGTCTTGGAGCCGTCGTAGTCCACCGCCAGGCCGCCGCCCAGGTCCAGAAAACCCATGGCCGCGCCTTCTTCCACCAAATCCGCATAGTAGCGACAGGCTTCCAGCACGCCGGTACGGATATCGCGGATGTTCGGCACCTGTGAGCCCAGATGGTAGTGCAGCAGCTTCAGGCAGTGCAGCATGTTGTGGTCGCGCAGTTTGTCGACCATCGCGATCAGGTCGTTACTGCCGAGGCCGAAAATGCTGCGGTCGCCACTGGTGGCGTTCCAGTAGCCGCCCACCTTGCTCGCCAGCTTCACGCGCACGCCGATATTGGGCTCCACCTGCTCGCGCTCGGCACAGCGGATAATGGTGTCCACCTCAGAGGGCGTCTCCACGACGAAGAACACCTGCACGCCAAGGCGCTGGGCCTGCAGGCCCAGATTGATGAACTCCTCATCCTTATACCCGTTGCACACGATCAGTGCCTCGGTGTTGTCGAGGATCGACAGTGCCGCGATCAGCTCTGCCTTGCTGCCCGCCTCCAGGCCGTGGCCGAACTGGCGGCCGACCTTGGCGATCTCCTCGATCACCTGGCACTGCTGGTTCACCTTGATCGGGAACACGCCGCGGAACTTGTTGCGGTAGCCGCAGCTCTCGATGGCGCTGCGGAAAGAATTGTTGATGCGCGCCACCTGTGCCTCGAGCAGATTCTCGAAGCGTACTAGCAGCGGCATGCCAAGACCGCGGGCATTGGCGCCGTGGGCGATGTCCATCAGCGACACGGAATGCGTGGTGCCAGCGGTGTTCGTTACCTCAACCGTGATCTCACCGGAGTCGTTCAAATTGAAATAGCCGGCACCCCAGTTGCGGATGCCATAGAGATCTGCGGAATCTTCGCAGGTCCAGTTTTCGATCTGTTGCTGTTTCATGGCGCCTCGTTCGTGAAATGAGGGACGGTAAGGGTAATCAGGGGCGCGAATCTTGGGGCCTGAGTATGTGGAAAGCAATAACTATAGAAAAGAAAAATGGCCGTTTTTTAAAGGATAAAACTAAATTTTTATTCGGTTTATTAGTCGAAAATAAACTATAGCGCCGGATTCCTGCCAGCCCAATAGGAGAAAAATTTCGTCGCAGCAATAAAAAAGGCGACTCCGAGGAGTCGCCAGGGGCAACAACCGGACTTTCATCCGGTTTTGGGGTTGGATGTGACAATCCGTCCTGTGAGACAGGGTGTGCGTTGCGAGTACTGATTCAGAGAAAGCCGGGGTTGGGCACGACCAGGTAGCCACGGCGGTGATCGTCCCAGCGGTAGTAGGTGTCATAGGCCACGTAGTAGCTGAGGCCGTTGAAACTGACGTTCACCGCAGTGCCTGGCAGGGCCTGCACAAAGGCGCCGACCGGCGCTTGCGCCACCACATAGCCAGCGCCGTAGGGGCGGTAGAAAATGCCCTCACTGAAGTAGTAACCCAGGCCGCCAAAACTCAGGCTCACGTAAGTCCTGGGCAGGCGTGTCCAGCGGTAGCCGTAGCCATAGTGGGCCGGGCGCCAGCGGTGCTTGTGCGGCAGATGCACCGGGCGGTGGGGCTTGTGATAGCCGTGACCATGACCGCGATCATGACCGTGTCCATGACCTCGATCGTGGTGGCCGTGGCGGTTCCTGTCGTAGCGCGGGTCGTAGCCGACGTATTTGACGAACTTGTGGTCGTCCTTGCCCCGGCGGTGATCGCGGCGATCGTCGCGTCTGTCTTCACGTCTGGCTTCGCGTCGATCCTCTCTTCTTTCTTCCCGCTTGTTCTCGCGGTACTGTTCACGCCGCTCCGCGCGCCACTCATCGCGGCGGTCGCGCTGTTGCTGCACGAACTGGCGGCGGTGGTCGTTGTTGTGGTGGCGCTCGTCCCTGTCTGCCAGCGCCGGCACAGCGCCGAGCAGCAGGCTGGCGGCGGTAACGGCTGAGATCAGTGTTTTCATGGTCGCTCTCCACGGCCGCCGGGGCGGCTTCAGGGGTGTTTTCTCTTACTGTGGGAGCCATTCTGCTCTCTGTACACTGAATCCTTCCTGAACCGTCCCGGGGAATTTGCCTACCGGTGCACGAAAAACCGAATTTGACGGCGGTTTTTGACTGCTCGCTGCGCATTTGTTCCCATCGGCGCCGGGGGGTAAGATGCCGCGCGTAGCAACCTCTGGCGGAACTCCGGCAATGCAAGTTTTTCACCACGTGGCCAGTCTGCGCGAAGCGCTGACCGCGGCCCGCCGCGACGGCAAGACCATCGGCTTCGTGCCCACCATGGGCAATCTGCACGACGCCCATATCGAGCTGGTCAAGCGCGCCCAGCAACTTTGTGACGTGGTGGTCGTGTCCATCTTCGTCAACCGTCTGCAGTTCGGCCTGAACGAGGATTGGGACAAATACCCGCGCACCATGGAGCAGGACATGGCGCGCCTGCGCGCGGCCAACTGCGATTTCCTGTTCCACCCGGACGAAAGCGAGATCTACCCCAATGGCATGGACCAGCAGACCAAGGTGATCTGCCCGGCGATGACCGACGTGCTGTGCGGCGCGAGCCGTCCGGGGCATTTCGAGGGAGTCACCACGGTGGTGGCGAAGCTGTTCAATATCGTGCAGCCGGACAAGGCCGTCTTCGGCATCAAGGATTTCCAGCAGCTGGCGGTGATCCGCCGCATGGTGGAGGATCTGTGCATGCCGGTGGAAATCGTGGCGGCGCCGGTGCACCGCGAGGACGACGGCCTGGCGATGAGCTCGCGCAACGGTTATCTCACCGAGGAGGAGCGCCCGAAGGTGGCAATCCTGAACCAGACGTTGAACTGGGCGCGCTCGGAGATCGAAAAAGGTCGGCGTGATTTTGCTGAGCTGGAGGCTGAGTCGAAATCCCGCATCGAGAACGCGGGTTTCCGGGTGGATTATTTCTCCATCTGCAATAGCCGCGACCTGCAACCGGCGGCGCACGACGATCGCGAGATCACTTTGCTGGGTGCGATGTACACCGCCGGTGCGCGCCTGATCGACAACGTTTCTCTGAAAATATAGTTTCCCTGAGTATGTGACGGGAGGATTCTGCTGATGCAAATCGAGATGCTGAAAGGCAAGCTGCACATGGCGGCGGTGACGCAGGCGGAGCTCTGGTATGACGGTTCCTGCGCGATCGACGAGGATCTGGTGGAGCTGGCGGGCCTGCGCGAGTTCGAGAAAATCGATATCTACAACGTTTCCAACGGCGAGCGTTTCCACACCTATGTAATCCTCGCCGAGCGCGGTTCCGGCATCATTTCCATGAACGGCGCCGCCGCGCGACGTGTACAGGTTGGCGACCGTGTGATCATTGCCGCTTATGCGCAGATGTCTGAAGCCGAAGCGGATTCGTTCAAGCCCAAGTTGGTTTATTTGAATGAGAAGAACCGGGTTGAGCGGAGTACCAATACCATTCCGGTGCAGATGCCTGAGCCTGCCTGACTTCGGGCTTTTTCTTGGGGGGCGCTTTGAAGCTGGTTCTGTGGCGGCGGAGTGCCAGGTATAGGCTTTCGGAACCGCTGTGAATACATCCCTGTACGCTGCGTCGGCGACGTCCCTGTCGCCGACGCTTCCGAAAGCCTATACCCGTCACTCCGCCTTCAATTTTAACTTCTGCACTTCGTAAGTATTTTTCTTACTCGGTTATAGTCGTAACTGTTCAGCCAGATTCGCTCACGAAGCACAAGACTCTAAGCGAAGGCAAAGTGCCGGGTGCGGGTTTTCAGGAGCGTCGCAAACAGGATGTTTGCGCCGCAGCTCCCAGGGATGGGTTCACAGCGGTCCTGAAAACCCGCACCCGGTGCTTTGCCGCCACAAGACCCGCTAAGTACCTGACCACCGCAGAAGGGTTGTGACCACAAGGCCACCCGCCTACCATGAACACAACAAAAAGGTAGGTAGCCAGTCAGAGCAATGTCATCCCTGTCCCATCCAAAAACCGGCGACCCGATCCCCTGGGATCAACTGCTGAAAAGCGGCTGTCGGATATTCCTCGGTTCCCACGCCGCCGTCCCCAATCAACTGATGGCCGACCTGATCGCTAACAGCCGCGGTCTCAACGACATCGAAGTCACTCAGGTATTCACCCTCTCTGACAACTTCTGGGCCGAGCGCAAATACGCCGAACTGTTCACCGTCAACGCGCTTTATATTGGCGGCACTGCTGTGCGCAACGCCGTGGCGGAAGGGCGTGCGGACTACACGCCGACGTTTCTTTCCGAAGTCCCCAAATTATTCAGCGACCATGTGCTGCCACTGGATGCCGCGCTCATCATGGTCAGCCCGCCGGATAAACTCGGTTACTGCTCGCTCGGCGTCAGCGTGGACGTGGTTTCCTCCGCGGTGAAAAATGCCAAAACCGTCATCGCCCAGATCAACCCCAGCATGCCGCGCACCAATGGGCACAGCTTTATCCACCGCGACCAGATCCACGCCTGGATGACCGCGGACGCACCGATTCCGGAATCGCCGCCGCCGGAAATGGACCAGGCTGTGGAACAGATCGGCCAGTACGTATCCGTGCTGGTGGAAAACGGATCGACCCTGCAGATCGGTATGGGCAAGGTGCACGACGCAGTGCTGCGCTACCTGGGAAACCACAAGGATCTCGGCGTGCATTCGGAAATGATTTCCGATGGTGTCGCGCGGTTGATGAAAAGCGGCGTCATCAACAACCGCAAGAAAACCTTCCACCGCGGAAAAACCATCACCAGCTACTGCATGGGATCCAAAATGCTGTACGACTTTGTCGACGGCAACCCCCATGTGGAACTGTACCCGGCCGAGCATGTCAGCTCACCGGTCAATATTTCCCGCAACGAGAAAATGGTCGCGATCAACAGTGCGATTGAAGTGGACCTGACAGGACAGGTGGTATCGGATTCCATCGGCCGGCTGTTGTACAGCGGTATCGGTGGTCAGGTGGATTTTATCCGCGGTGCGGCCCTGAGCATGGGGGGGAAGCCGATCATCGCGCTGCCGTCTACAGCCAAAGACAAGAATGGCAAATTGATTTCCCGCATTGTTGCCTCCCTTACCCCGGGTAGCGGTGTGGTCACTTCGCGTGCGCATGTGCACTACGTCGTCACCGAATACGGCATCGCCTCGCTGCGCGGAAAAAGCATTCGCGAGCGCACCCTGGAAATGATCCGCATTGCCCACCCGGAATTCCGTCGCGAATTGTTGGAAAAGGTGCGGGAATTTTACTGGGTACCGGAATACCAGGAGCAGGCACCCACTTCGGTTCCCGAGCTTGGGCCGGTAGAGCAGAAGAAGTATATTTTTGGCGGCATCACCTATACCCTGCGCCCACTCAGACCTGCGGATGAACGGCTGTTGCAGGAATTTTTCTACACCCACAACAAAGAAACCCTGCTGATGCGTTACAACCACCATGTGACACAGATGTCCCGGGAAAAATCCTGCAGCCTGGTCAGTGTCGATCAAAGGCGGGATCTGGCGCTGTGTTTTACCGACCGCGACGGCGCGCGGGAAGTGATTCAGGGAGTGGGGCGCTACTATTTTTACGAAGCCGACAACAGCTGCGAAGTGGCGTTTGTCATCAAAGAGAGCCGCCGTGGCAAGGGCATTGCCTCCACCCTGTTAAAAGAAATGGAAAGCATCGCGCGCAAGCGCGGCATTGCAAAAATGTTCGCCTGCGTGCGCCGCGACAACAAGCCCATGCTGTCGATTTTTGAAAACAACGGCTTCACCACCCGCGCCGGCGACAGCATGGACGAACTCTATCTCGAACTCGCGCTCGACGGAGAAAAGGACTGAACATGGCCAACGTAGGATTTTTCTCCGACCCCGCCTGCCACCGCCACGATATGGGCGAGGAGCATCCCGAGAGCCCCGCGCGACTCGATGCCATTCAGGATCAACTGCTCAGCAGCGGCATGGAATACGTGCTGCGTTTCTTCGACGCGCCCCAGGCTACGCGAGAACAACTCCGGCGGGTACACACCGCGGAATATATCGAATCCATCTTCAACCGCGTACCGAGGCAGGGAATCGAAATCCTCGACGAGGACACCCGCATGTGCCCGCATTCACTCACCGCCGCGCTGCACGCCGCCGGTGCCGGCATTGACGCCGTCGACCGCGTAATGAGCGGTGAAATCCACTCCGCCTTCTGCGCCGTGCGCCCTCCCGGCCACCACGCCGAGCGCGACAAGGCTATGGGCTTCTGCCTGTTCAACAATATCGCCATCGCCGCCGCCCACGCCCGCGAACATCACGGCCTAGAGCGCGTCGCCATCCTCGACTTCGATGTGCATCACGGCAACGGCACCGAAGATTTTGTCGCCGGCCGCGAAGGCTATTTGCTCTGTTCCAGCTTCCAGTCCCCATACTACCCATTCACCGGCACAGGCAATCTACCCGACAACATCGTCAACACGCCGCTCGAAGCCGGTGCCGGCGGCGATGCACTGCGCCAACTGGTACAGCAGGAGTGGCTGCCGGCACTGGAACAATTTCAGCCGCAGATGCTGTTTATCTCCGCCGGCTTCGACGGCCATATCGAAGACCCCATGGCGCAATTGCGCTTCCGGGAAGAGGATTATTTCTGGGTGACGGAAAGGCTGCGGGAATATGCCGACTGCAATTGCGAGGGGCGAGTGGTATCTATGCTGGAAGGAGGTTATGCGCTTTCCGCGTTGGGTCGCAGTGTGGTCGCACATCTAAAGGGGCTAATCGGCAACTAAAGGACCGGACGCAATGGGCGTGACGCGAAGGCTGAGTGGCGGCCCCGCCTTCCGCAACCCGCAACAACTTCACCGCCATATCGCCCACCTCAATGTCAAAATAGAAATGTGATCACTAACTTCGGCCATTTTGCCCACCCACCCCAAAAAAGGCACGGTATTCCAGACTCAGGGGTGGGAAACCAAAAAGTCGTCAGGCTATGATGGTACGACAGGACTTGTGACAGCGTTGTCATTCAGCGGCTGCCAGTGGTATAACTTATCGGGATTCGTGCACCTAAAAAGATGGAGTGCACAACTGCAATACCTGCAGTCAACGGGTCTCCAGCAGCGAGACCGCGCAGCGCCCGATAATACTAATAAGGGAGAAAATGATGTCTGAAGTGCACACTTACCCGGTGCCCGAAACCTTTGCCGCCAACACTCTCGTCAGCAGTGACGACTACCAGCGGATGTACCGCCAGTCGGTGGAGAACCCGCAAGCATTCTGGTCCCAGCAGGCCAACGACTTCCTGCAGTGGAGCAAGCCCTTTACCAAAGTGGTGGAGGAAGACCTCAAGAAAGGCCACGCCGCCTGGTTCGCCGATGGAGAACTGAACGTCTCCGTCAACTGCATCGACCGCCACCTGCCGGCCCGCGCCGGGCAAACTGCCCTGATCTGGGAAGGCGACGACCCCGCCGACAGCAAGAACATCACCTACAAGGAGCTGCACGAGCAGGTATGTCGCCTGGCCAACCTGCTCAAAGCTCGCGGCGTTAAGAAGGGCGACCGCGTGTGCATCTACATGCCGATGATCCCCGAAGCGGCCTACGCCATGCTCGCCTGCACCCGCATCGGCGCGGTGCACTCGGTGGTGTTCGGCGGCTTTTCCCCGGATTCACTCAAGGATCGCATCCTCGATTCCGACTGCCGTTTGGTGATCACCGCCGACGAGGGCGTGCGCGGCGGCAGAAAAGTGCCGCTCAAGGCCAACGTGGACAAGGCACTGGCCCACTGCCCGGATGTGCACACCGCCATCGTGGTCAAGCGCACCGGCGCCAACATCGACTGGGACAGCAAGCGCGACATCTGGTACGCGGAATCCGTTGCCGAGCAGAGCGTCGAGTGCGCGCCGGAGCCGATGAACGCGGAAGACCCGCTGTTTATCCTTTACACCTCCGGCTCCACCGGCAAGCCCAAGGGCGTGCTGCATACCACGGCGGGCTATTTGCTGATGTCCACCATGACCTTCAAATACGCCTTCGATTACAAGGAAGGCGATGTGTTCTGGTGTACCGCCGATGTGGGCTGGATCACCGGCCACAGCTACATCGTGTACGGCCCGCTGTGCGCTGGCGCGATCTCGCTGATGTTCGAAGGCGTGCCCACCTATCCCGATGCCTCCCGCTGCTGGCAGGTGGTGGATAAGCACAAGGTCAATATTTTCTACACGGCACCCACCGCCATTCGCGCGTTGATGGGCGCGGGCGACGACTTCGTCACCCGCTGTGACCGCAGCTCGCTGAAACTGCTGGGCACCGTTGGCGAGCCGATCAACCCGGAAGCCTGGGAGTGGTACTACCAGGTGGTCGGCGAGAAGCGCTGCCCCATTGTCGACACCTGGTGGCAGACCGAAACCGGCGCCCACATGATCACCCCGCTGCCCGGCGCCACCGCACTCAAACCCGGCTCCGCCACCCGCCCGTTCTTCGGCGTGCAGCCGGCGCTGCTGGACGAGAAGGGGCAGGAAATCGAGGGACAGGGCGAGGGCGCGCTGGTGATGAAGGCCAGCTGGCCGAGCATGATCCGCAGCGTATACGGCGATCACCAGCGCATGATCGACACGTACTTCTCCACCTTTCCCGGCTACTACTTCACCGGCGACGGCGCGCGCCGCGATGCGGACGGCTACTACTGGATTACCGGTCGTATCGACGATGTACTGAACGTCTCCGGCCACCGCCTGGGAACTGCAGAAATCGAGAGTGCGATTGTGCTGCACGAGGACACGGCCGAGGCGGCTGTGGTGGGCTACCCGCACGATATCAAGGGGCAGGGCATTTACTGCTACGTCACCCTGAAAAACGGTCGCGAGCCGTCCGAGGAGTTGCGCAAGGAGCTGATCGACCTGTGTGTGAAGGAGATCGGCCCCATCGCCAAACCCGACATCATCCAGTGGGCTCCGGGTCTGCCAAAAACCCGCTCTGGCAAAATCATGCGGCGCATTTTGCGCAAGATCGCCTGCAATGAGTTGGATTCGCTGGGAGACACTTCGACGCTTGCCGATCCTTCGGTGGTTGATGAGTTGGTAGATCATCGGGCTAATAAATAGCTTTGATCTCCGCCACTGGGTGCTCTAAAGCTGGTCCGGTGGCGGGCAAGCACTGGGTGCGGGTTTTCAGGACCGCTGTAAACCCATCCCTGGGAGCTGCGGCGCAAACATCCTGTTTGCGACGCTCCTGAAAACCCGCACCCAGTGCTTCCCCTTCAGTTTTCACTCCTCGACTTCGTAAGTGTGTAAGGCTCTCTCCTCGCCAGCTCACGAAGCGCTTTGCTCAATGCGAAGATGGAGTGCCGGGTATAGCTTTTCGAAAGCGTCGGCGACAGGGACGTCGCCGACGCAGCGTACAGGGATGTATTTACAGCGGTTTCGAAAAGCTATACCCGGTGCACCAGCGCCACGGAGGTCAATCAAGGCGGACCTCGGACTATCCAACGCCCAATTGACCTGAACCCAAGACAAACTTGAGATCCGGTGATTTAATTGCCTGCAAAGGTATTGATCAGATCCCAGTAGCACCGGAGGCCGCATGCAGAACATTCTCGTCATCCTCGACAAGCCCAAGCACGAACAGATCGCCCTGCAGCGGGCGCTGGAACTGGCGGAAAAGTCCGGCGCAAAACTGCATCTGGTGAGCTTTGTATACGAGCCATTGGCCTCCATGCCCATGCTCTCCAGCTCCATGCTGAATGTCAGTGAAGAACTGGAAAAAGAGCGCGGCAAGTGGCTGCAGGCCCTGCAGAGCGAGCACTCCCTCCCCCCGGGCTCCACCGCCGAAGTCATCTGGCACCACGATATCACCTACTGGACCCTGGAATATCTCGACGACAACCCCTGCGACCTGGTGGTAAAAACCGCGCAGAAGCAGTTCGGACGCGGCGGATTCGGTTCCATAGACTGGCGCCTGATCGAAAGCCTGCCCACCGCTCTGTGGCTTGCCGTCAGCACCCACTGGGTCAAACGCGATCGCATTGTCGCCGCACTCGACCCGGCGATTGATAACCCGCTGCATGTAGAACTCAACCAGCGTGTGCTCAGCCTCGGCGGCATCCTGTCCAAATTGCTCGACGCTGAACTCGAATCGGTCGCCTGTGTGCCCGTGCACAGTGAAGTGGCCGACCTGGATAAATTCCGCGAAGAAACCGGCGCCTTGCTCAAGGCCGTGGACAAAGTCATCGCCGACAGCGGGGTTAACTGCAGCCGCACCCATTTCGTTACCGGTAAGCCCGCTGCCGAGGTCAACCGCGTGGTAGACAGAAACAAGGCACGCGCTATTCTGGTCGGGCGCGGTGTGCGCAAGGGCCCCAAAGGATTCCTGCTCGGCAATACCGCCGAGCGTATTCTCGGCCGCGCCAATACCGATGTGTTGATCGTACCCTGAGAGATTGGCGGGCAGTGAAGCGATGCAAAACGAACAGCAGTACCTGTGTGATCACTACCGCTTTAACGCCGAGCAGCGGCTTAAGGCGTTCAATTTCTTCGTCGTGCTGTCCATGTTTGTGGATGGTGGCGTGTTTACCGCGGTGGAGAAAAATTTCCACCCGCTGATCGTGATGTTGCTGGGCGGCTTTGTGGTCATCGTTTCCGCGGTGTTTTGGGTGATGGACCTGCGCAGCCGCCAGCTGTTGAGCCTGGCAGTGCCCGGACTTCGCGCCTTGGAGCAGCATTTGTCAGAAGAGGCGCGGGTATTTACCCGCGACCTCAACTCCCACAGCCGCTTTATTCGCTATACCTTCGCCATCCGTGCGCTGATTCTCGGGCAGCTTCTGTGCGGGACAGCGGTGGTGCTATACGGCCTGGTTACGTTTTTCAGTTCCCCATAATTTCTTTTTTTCCTCATCTCCTGCGGCCGTCGGCGCTTCTATACTGAGTTTCCGAATTGCAGAACATGCTGGCGACAGGAGATTTCCATGCTGGACCATATTGGTCTCATCGTGCACGACTACCAACGCAGCAAGGCGTTTTATCAGTCTGCGCTGGCGCCGCTCGGCTACGAGCTGGTGATGGAAATGGGCGACTGGGCGGGTTTTGGCTGGGGAGACAAGCCGCAACTGCTGATTAAGGGCGGCTCCAGCACCGCGCCGGCGGTGCATATTGCATTCAGTGCGGAAGACCGGGAGACGGTGCGCGCCTTTTACGATGCGGCGCTGAAAGCTGGCGGCAAGGACAGCGGCGCACCGGGGCTGCGCCCCGAGTATCACGATCATTATTACGCTGCTTACGTGCTGGACCCTGACGGCCACAAGATCGAAGTGGTGTGCCATATTCCCGCCGACGCCTTTTGACCGTCATCGGATACCGAACAAAATCTTTGCTGTCTGCGTTATTTGACGCAAGAAGGACCTTTCCTGTTCTGGCAGTCTAACCCTCCCTGATTATCCCGAAGCGCGGCCGGTTTACATTGATCGCCGCTTCTCTGCCCAATCGTCCGCAAAAAAATAATCCGAGGTATGCATGTCCCTTGCCCTGGTCCTTTCCCTTGCCGCCAATGGCGCCATTGAATCCGCCAACCCTCTGCCGGGGCCGGTAAATGGCGAGGATTTGGTGGAAGAGATCTCGGTACTCGGCCGCCAGCTGAACCTGAACGGTGAGGCGATTTCCGCCTCTCAGGGGGAAGTCGGGCCGGCAGAAATTGGCGCCTGGCCACTGATCCGCACCGGCGACCTGATGGAATTTGTGCCCGGTATGGTGGCCACCCAGCACTCCGGCAGCGGCAAGGCCAATCAGTACTTCCTGCGCGGATTCAATCTGGATCACGGTACCGACTTCGCCACCTTCGTCGACGGCATGCCGGTGAATTTGCGCACCCACGGCCACGGCCAGGGATACACCGATCTCAATTTCGTGATTCCGGAAACCGTCGCCCGCCTGCGCTATCGCAAGGGGCCCTATTACGCGGACGTGGGGGATTTCTCCTCCGCAGGTTCCGCCAGTTTTATGCTGGCGGAGAAACTCTCCACCGGTCTCGCCGAGCTGAGCGTTGGCGAGCATGGCTACCGCCGTGGCGTAGCGGCAGACTCGGTGGAGACCGGCAGTGGCGACCTGTTGTTGGCTGCGGAGTGGCAGGCCTATGACGGCCCCTGGAGCGATATTCGCGAGGATGTAGGCAAGGTCAATCTGCTGGGCAAGTTGTCTGGGGATCTCGCCGGTGGCCGCGCGCATCTCACCTTGATGGGATATGACAACGCCTGGAATTCGCCGGACCAAATACCGGCGCGGGCGGTGGCGCAAGGTGCTATCGACGCCTACGGCTCCCTGGATACCAGCCTCGGCGGCGATACCCGTCGCTACAGTCTCTCCGGCGGCTGGAATGGTGCATTTTTCCGCGGCGAACTGGCGGCCAGTGCCTACGCCGTCGACTACGACTTCAATCTCTGGTCGAACTTTACCTATGGTCTGGAGCACCCGGATACCGGCGATCAGTTCCTGCAGCGAGACGCGCGCCGCATCTATGGGTTTGACGTGACCCAGCAGTGGCAGCGGGAAGCTACCCGCTGGCAGCTGGGGTTGCAGGGGCGCCGCGACGACATCGACCGCGTGGGGCTTTACCACACCGCCGACCGCGAGAGGCTTGGTGTGGTGCGGGAAGACGCCGTGGTCGAAGACAGCCTGGGGCTTTTCGCCGTCAACCAGACCCAGTGGAGCGATACCCTGCGCAGTTATCTTGGGCTGCGCTACGACCGCTACGCGTTCGATGTGAATGCGGGGCTCGTCGCCAACAGCGGCCGGCGCAGCGACGGCAAAACGTCACTCAAAGCGAGCCTTGCCTGGCAGCCGTGGCCGGTTTCGGAGTTCTACCTGAGTTACGGCCAGGGTCTGCACTCCAACGACGCCCGCGGCACCGTGATCAAGGTCGATCCACTTTCCGGCGAGACAGTGGATCCTGTGGATCCACTGGTGGAATCCCGCGGGGCTGAACTGGGTTCGCGCCTGTTCATCACCGACCAGCTGCACGCCACCCTGGCCCTGTGGCAGCTGGATCTGGACTCGGAACTGTTGTTCGTGGGCGATGCCGGCAACACTGAGGCCAGCCGCCCCAGCGAGCGCAAAGGGGTGGAGGCGGGGATCTACTGGTTCGCGTCCGAGCGCGTCAGCGGCGAGCTGGAGGTGTCGTACACCGATGCGGCTTTTGCCGATAGCGACCCTGCGGGAGGCAAAATTCCCGGCGCCATACCGCTGGTGGCCAGTGCCGCGCTCAACTACCGCGGTGACGGCGGCTGGTTTGCCGCCCTGCACCTGCGCCATTTTGGCGCCTATCCGCTGATCGAAGACGGCGGTGTTGAGTCCGCTGGTTCCTCCCTGGTGAATCTGCGTTTGGGGCGGGAAGTCCTTCGCTGGCGCCTGCAACTGGATCTACTCAACGCCCTGGATTCCGACGACCACGATGTAGACTACTTCTATGCCTCGCGCCTGCCAGGCGAGAGCGCCGATGGCGTGGAGGACACTCACTTCCACATTTTTGAGCCGCGCACCCTGCGCGCCTCCTTGCGCTACCGCTTCTGACTGAGTGGACATGCCGGTATGACATCGCCGCGGGTCAGCCCGCGGTGTCCCGGTCGGCGATTTCCGCATCCAGCCGGGCCAACAACTGCTCCGCCCAGCGGATCCAGGTCTTTTCCGTTTCGATGCCCAGCAGCAGCGGCTGGTGGGAAATCCACAGCTTTTGCTGCTGTTCCGCCGGGCGACGGTAGAAGCGCGCGTTCTGCGCCTCGTAGGTGGCGAGCTTGTCGCGGTGCTCACTAAGGTGACGCTGCAGTTCCACGCGCATCTGCGCGGGGGGGAGGTGGTGGCCGGCAAACACCTGGATCAGGAATGGGTCGCGGATCTTCTGTGCAGCGGCAGGTTTCGCTACCCAGGCCTCCAGCGCCCCGCGTCCGGCCGCGGTGAGGCTGTAGACCTTCTTGTCAGGACGTCCATCCTGTATCTCTTCCACGCAATCCAGTAACCCCTCGCCGTGCAGTTTGTGCAGCTCGCGGTACATCTGCTGGTGGCTGGCGCTCCAGAAGTGATGAACGCTGCGCTCGAAGCGGCGCTTCAGGTCGTAGCCGCTACCGGGCTCAATATCCAGCAGGCTCAGTACGGCAAATCTCAGTGACATGGTTCAGATGTTCGCGGCGTATCGGTTGTTGTGAATACCCGGTCCGGGGTGCAACCGGTCTCCATGCGGGCAGAGGTACAGCGTGGCGCAGTGTACTGGCTCTTGCGGCTACTGGCACAGGGCGCGAGGGGTGCAGGGGCAGCCTGATTGGGATGTTCATATCAGAAACAAGAATGAAATGTTATAGGTATCCTTCATTGCGCATGTATTTAGGATGGTAATAGATTGAATAACAAAAAGTTAATATGGGGATACTAGTAATTACCACGCTGGTGGATATAATCGCCAGCGCCACCAAAAGTGGTCGAATATTGTGCAGTCACTATCCCATCGTCCAGTAGTACCGCGGCCGTCCGCCACAAGCCCAGCGCCGCCTCTCAGGTAAGCAGTCACCATGTCGCCGCAATCTCTGTCTCAGGCTACTGAAGCCATCCCTGTCTCGCCGCCTGTAATGGTGCTGGAAGACGAACAGCCGGTTGAGACACCTCAATCCACCAACTCCCAGCGCAATCGCCGTACCCGTTGGAATGAGTGGCTGTTGGACGTGTTTGCGATGAACAGCTTCTCCTGGGCGATCGCAATCCCCATTGAGCTGATGCTGGCGGGCATGAGCTGGCGTGAACACCTGAAAGTGCGCCTGCTGGCGGTGGTGTTCAATACCCTGATTGCCCGCCCGTTCAGTCTCTATCGCAACTGGATACTGGTGCGTTTTGGGCGCGGCAGCGCCATGCACAACTATGCCGTGGACACCTTCGTATTCCTTAGCTTCCAGCTGCCGCTGTACATCCTGAATATGCTGCTGGGAGGCGCTTCCAGCGGCGAGATTGCCACCGCCTGTATCACCTTCATGCTGATCGCCGGCGCACTGGGTCGCCCTTACGGCATGTATCTGGATTGCCTGCGCCGCCTGTGGCTGGGACGCAGGGCGGTGGCGGATGCAGCGGCCATTGCTGATTGAGCGGATGTAACCGGTACGAGTGTTTATTTGCAGGCTATCTACCGACATGACACGGTTTATCTGGAAGATGGCGTAGAATACACTTGTTTGTCGCGGTA
Source organism: Microbulbifer sp. SH-1 (assembly GCF_011326135.1). Classification (NCBI taxonomy): domain Bacteria; kingdom Pseudomonadati; phylum Pseudomonadota; class Gammaproteobacteria; order Cellvibrionales; family Microbulbiferaceae; genus Microbulbifer; species Microbulbifer sp. SH-1. The sequence continues at coordinate 3,757,332 of NZ_CP046948.1, forward strand.
CTTTGCAGTATCAATCGCGCTGAATACCCAAGACTCAACATGACAGGTAGTCATTGATCGCTGAGATGGGTTCACAGGTTTGAGCAAGTAGGCTCCACTTACCCAGCGGGCTGCAGGATTGGCCCGCCGCACCAAATGTGGTTACAAGGATGAATAACACCATACCCTTATCCCGCCCCCTGGGCGGTTGTCAGTCTGTTATTTCTTTTTCCCGATCGCTGTTACCGGCGGCGCGAGTGTCTCTCGGCGGGCTTGCCGTCCTGTTGCTAAGTCCGGCGGCCCAGGCCCAGGTCGGTGCCGGGCTTCTGGAAATCCAGATACCGCTGCCTTGGGCGCTGGTACTACTGCTGGCTGCGACGGGGTTTGCGGCGGCATGGTTGGCGGCCAGAGTCAGGGAGCGCGCAACCCGTGAAGCGGGAGCGGTTCAAGTGACCGATCTGCAGGTGGAAAATGCCAAGCTGTTTCGCCAGGTGCAGTCGAGGCTGCACGAGTTGATGGCGCGGGACAAACTGCTGGACGAAGCCAGGCTGGCGGCGGAACAGGTGCGGGAGGATCACTGCGATTTTCTCTCCATTACCAGTCACCGTATGCGCAAACCCCTGGAAACCCTGGTCAGCACCATGAACTTGCTCGCCCGTGCCACCAATGGCGAAGTGCGGCAACTGGCCGAGGCGGCAATCGGGCAATGCCGGCAGCTGCGCAGCTGTATTGAAGAACTCCAGCGCTCGGGTCAGCAGGCCGTGCCGGGGGCCGCAAGCGCCTCGATACCCGAACCGAGTCTGCGTGAGATGGCTATCCTGCTGGTGGAAAATGATACCCACACATCACTTTGCCCGCGGCTTGAAGCCCGTGGCCACAAGGTGCGCCGGGAAACCAATGGTGTCGATGGCGCCGACGCGGCGCTGCGCGGAAAATTTGATCTGGTGCTGATCGACGTGCGGCTGCCATTGATTGATGGCGTGGAAACCGCGCGCAAGATTCGCGGGGATTTCGGCAACTCCGAACTCCTCATCGTCGGGTTGGTGACGGATATTCGCGCCGGAGACCAAGAGCGGTACGTGCAGCGCGGGCTTTCCGGTGTGTTGCCGCTGCCCGCGAGCGATGCCCAGCTGTCGCAGATACTGTCGTGGGCGGAACAGAAAACGCGCCAGGGCTCCGTTGCCGCCACGCCCGGGCGCACCGCTAAAATGCTGAACCCCAGTACGCTGGAGCGCCAGCGCGACACCCTCGGGCATCTGGCCTTCGCCGAGCTGCTGGGAGACCGCGTCGCCAATCTGCCGAAAAAGATCACTGCCTTTACCAGTGCGCTGACCGGCCGCCACTGGCTGGATGCCCAGCAGCAGGCCCAGGCCATTGCTGCACAAGCGGAGAGCGTGGGGCTCGAAGTGGTGGCCAACAGGCTCAAGGCGTTGTCGGCGCGACTGTCCATCGACAGTGAACGCGATTACTGCCGCCACCAGCGTACCGAGATCCTGGCGCTGATGCGCACCTCAATCCAGCAGCTGAAATCCTGGCGCGAAAAAAACGTGCACACGGAGTGGGCTTTGAGGTAGACGCCGCGCTAACTGCGACCGGGCGCCGTCCCGCGCGGTTATCGTCAGCGCGATTTGCGCCTACACTTAGCGCTTACCTTTCACAATGGAACCTCTGCCCATGTCCGAGCAGTACCCCGCTCCGCAACAGATCGAGCGTGAACGCGCCGGTCGCGACATCGCCACTCTGGTCTACCTGATCCAGGCCATCAGCCTGTTTACGGCGGTGCCTTTTTTCATCGGGGTGATCATCAATTACGTCAAACGCGGCGATGTGCGTGGCACTCTGGCGGAATCTCATTTCCGCTGGCAGATCCGTACCTTCTGGTACAGCCTGTTGTGGTTTGTTGTGGGCTGGGCCACGGTGTGGATTCTGGTGGGCTTTGCGGTATGGGGTATCAGCTGGATATGGATGGTGTATCGCGTGATCCGCGGCTGGCTGACCCTGGCGGACAATCGCCCCGCCTACGGATAAACGAAATCGAGCCTGCGCTTTCAGCTTATGCCGGTAAACGGTGAGAGAAACGTTGGCTGACAATTCATGAGAGAAAACGTTGAGCGGCCCGAAGGCCGCTTTTTTTTGTGGGGGCGGCGGAAGGGGAAATCAGAAACCGCTGGTCATTGCCAGTATGAAAAGGTCGGCCGGCAATAACTGGCCGTTGACCTGAAGATTGCCGCGTTCCAGCTGCAGCAGCATATTCAGTTGCCCGTCCCTCTCCTGCAAAAAGCCGTACTGTTTCAACGCGCTGGCCTGGGCAATCAGAGGTGACTGCATCAGCGCCTGCTCCGCAGCACTGATGTTGGCCGTGCCGTTCAGGTTATCGAGCCAGAACAGTTTGTCGTTCTGCACCGAGTGGTTTTTCGGTGTGCCTTTCCAGTCCACATCCAGCTGCAGCTGCATAGGACCGTTGGCGGTGGCGATATCCAGTTGCTGCTGCAACTTGAGCGGGCGCGCGAATACCTGCGGCCAGCTGCGCTGCGCGGACGGGCTGAGCAGCAGGCTGTAGAGGTAGTGGTGCAGGTCGTCGTAGCTGATCTCCGGCAGGTTGACCCGCTGGGTCAGGCTGCTGGCCGGGGTGGAGGACTGAATTTCCGGCAGCGACAGTTCGGTTTGCACATTCAGGGTGTGCCTGGCTACCAGTTTACCGGTGTAGCTCAGAGTCACATCCCGCAGCTCCAGCGGTCCGGAATCGTTGTTGGTGCGCACCAATGGCAGTTTGAGTTGCAGGGTACCGGCGCCGCTCGGGTCCAGCTTGAACTCGCCACTGCCAGACTGCAGGTAGAGCGCTTCGCGGTGGCCGTCCATACGCACGAACTCGCCGAGCTTGAAGCTGCTGTCCTGCTGCTGGCCCCGATAGTCGGTGACCAGGCGGATGCTGGCTCCCTCGAACTGGATCTGCTGGTCGCCTTCATTGCGGTCGATGGGCTGCAGGCGCAGGGTGTTGGTGACACGGTTATTGGCGCCAACCACGGTCTCTACCAGGATCGGGCTGTTCTTCAGCCCGGGGCCCAGGTCGTCGAGGGAGCCGTAATAGGCCTCCAGCTGACGGCGCAGCGCCGGTTCCAGCTCGTTGCCGGTCAACCGGGTCTTGGCGTAGAGCACACCGATGCGGGGGCCGCGGCTGGTGAACAGCAACGGGCCGTGCTTAATCTCGCTGAAGACCTCGGTCGCGCCGTCCTTGCCCTTCAGCAGGGTCAGGGCCTCAGCGCTGAACCAGCCGCGCTGGTAGCCGGTCAATTCGATGTTGGGCTGGTTGGCCAGCTGCTGTTGCAGCACTTCTTCCACCTTCGGGCCAATCAGGCGGGGCGCAATCAAGGCGGCCAGCAACAGCAGGGCGGACACGGCGATGAGGAGGTAACGTAGGGCTTTCATCTATCGACAACTAGTTTGGGGGCGAATTGGGAACAAACAAAAAGGGCGTTCTTGTGAGAACGCCCGATGTTAGCAGATCGAGATGAATCCAGAGACTCCTAATCGCCCTCGATGGTTCCGCACTCGCCAGCAATAGCCCTTGCCACTTTCGAGTTGCTCTCGCGCCCGAGCGCGCGGGAGATGAAGTTGCCGGCCTCCGCCAGCTTGCCCAGGTCCACGCCGGTGTGAATGCCGAGGCCGTCGAGCATGTACAGCACGTCTTCGCTCGCCACATTGCCCGAGGCGCCGCGGGCATAGGGGCAGCCGCCGAGCCCGGCGACTGCCGAATCCACCACACTGACACCCGCCTGCAGCGCCGCATAGATATTGGCCAGCGCCTGGCCGTAGGTATCGTGGAAGTGCACCGCGAGTTTTTCCATTGGAACCTGCCGCGCCACGGTTTCAATCATGTAGCGCGCTTTTTCCGGGGTGCCGACACCGATGGTGTCGCCGAGGCTGATCTCGTAACAGCCCATGTCCAGCAGCGCGCGGCTTACTTCCGCCACTTTTTCCGCGCGGATCTCACCCTCGTAGGGGCAGCCCAGCACACAGGAAACATAACCGCGCACTGGAATGCCGTCGGCGCGGGCCTGTTCGGCGAGCGGGCGGAAACGTTGCAGGCTCTCCTCAATGGAACAGTTGATATTTTTCTGCGTGAAACTTTCGGAGGCTGCGCCAAACACGGCCACCTCGTCCGCGCCGGCGTCGCGCGCGCGCTCGTAACCCACCATGTTGGGGGTAAGCGCACTGTAGATGACGCCCGGTTTGCGCTGGATGCCGGCGAGCACCTCTTCGCTTGCCGCCATCTGCGGCACCCACTTCGGGCTGACGAAACTGCCGGCTTCGATCACTTTCAGGCCGCTGTCACTCAGCAGGTCGATCAGCTGTATCCGGGTCTGTACCGAGATGGGTTGCTTTTCATTTTGCAGGCCATCGCGGGGGCCCACTTCGACCATTTTTACCCGATCCGGCAGGCTCATGGTGTCTCCTCGTGTGTGTTCTCCGCAGCGAAGTCGATCAGCAGGCTGCCGCCATCCACCAGTTCGCCGGCGGCGCAGAAGAACTGATTCACGGTACCGTCCGCCGGTGCGCGCAGTGTGTGCTCCATTTTCATCGCCTCCATCACCAGCAGCGGCTGATCTTTTTCCACCGCCGCACCGGGCTCCACCAGCAGCGCAACAATGGTGCCGTTCATGGGCGCTTCCAGGCCGTGGGCGGCATCCGCGCTTTCGCCGATATCCGGCGGCAGAATTTTGAAATCCAGCTGTTCACCGCTGATAAATACCGTGCCCTCGTTGTTGTGGGCGACGCTGGAGTAATTCACCCGGCGGCCATCCAGCACTGCCACGCCCTGGCCGTGAAATGCCGTTATGTTGCCGCTCTGCGCGTCCACCGCGGCGCTGCACTGCCATTGCAGATTGCTTTCACTTCCCGCAAAGCGGATCTCGATCTCACGGCCGTGTACTTCCACTTTCTGGCTGCGCCACAAGGTCAGGCCGTTGCGCCAGTTGCTGCCGCTGTGCCAGGGCGAGAAGGGGTCGGTCTTGGGCGCGGCGCGGTGCTGGGCGCGCGCTTCGCGGTGGTACAGGAAGGCGGCCATGGCGGCGCACTGCTGTGAGCGCAGTTGCTGTTCCTGTTGCAGGATTTCCTGTTCGTGGTCGCCGATGAAATGGGTGCTGACGCGGCCATTTACAAACGCGGTGTGGTTGATCACCCGGCGCAGGAATTCGATATTGTGGCGCAGCCCGGCGATCTGGTATTGCTGCAGCGCGCGGTCGAGTTTGCCCAGCGCCTCGCGGCGGTTGCGCCCGTGCACGATGAGTTTGGATATCATCGGGTCGTAATGCACGCTGATTTCGTCACCGGTCTGAACGCCGGTGTCGACGCGCACGGATTTGTCTTCCATCGGCGGCTGGTGCCGCAGCAGTTTGCCGGTGGCGGGCAGGAAGTCGTTGTCCGGATCTTCTGCATAAATGCGCACTTCGAACGCGTGGCCGACGATGTGCAGGTCGTCCTGCTCCAGTGGCAGCCCGTCGCCGGCGGCCACCGCCAGCTGCCAGGCCACCAGGTCCTGGCCGGTGATCATCTCGGTCACCGGGTGCTCCACCTGCAGGCGGGTGTTCATTTCCATGAAATAAAACGCACCGCTGGCATCCAGTAGAAATTCCACTGTGCCGGCGCCCACGTAGCCGATGGCATTGGCGGCGCGCAGGGCGGCCTCGCCCATTTTCTTGCGGGTCTCCGCGGGCAGGCCGGGGGCTGGTGCTTCTTCCACCACCTTCTGGTGGCGGCGCTGTACGGAGCAGTCGCGCTCAAACAGGTACACGCCTTTGCCCTGCTTGTCGCAGAACACCTGGATTTCCACATGGCGAGGGTTGACCACGTAGCGCTCGATCAGCATGTGGTCGTCGCTGAAGGCGTTTTGCGCTTCGCGCTTGGCGGCGGCGAGGGCCTCGTGGAAGTCGTTGGGCTTGTCGACCCGCCGCATGCCTTTGCCGCCACCGCCGGCGGCGGCTTTCAGCAGTACCGGGTAGCCGATGCGGTTGGCATGGCCTTCGAGGATGCCGGGATCCTGATTGTTGCCGTGGTAGCCGGGCACCAGCGGTACCTTGGCTTCTTCCATGATGCGCTTGGCGGCGGATTTGGAGCCCATGGCTTCGATGGCGGCGGCGGGGGGGCCGACAAAGATGATGCCGGCTTCTTCGCAGGCGCGGCAGAATTTGGCGTTTTCGCTCAAGAAGCCGTAGCCGGGGTGGATGGCGTCGGCGCCGGTCTGTTTGGCGGCGGCGAGGACTTTGTCGATGTCGAGGTAGGATTCCCTGGCGGGCGCGGGGCCGAGGTGCACGGCTTCGTCGGCCTGTTGGACGTGCAGGGCGTTGGCGTCTGCGTCGGAGTAGACCGCGACGGTGGCGATGCCGAGGCGACGCGCGGTGCGGATAATACGACAGGCAATTTCGCCGCGGTTGGCGATCAGCAGTTTGCGAATCATGTCTGGCTCTGTTCGTTTCTACCCAGGTTTTTTGGGTGCTCTGTTCTTGGTCTGTGGAGGCGGTGAGTGGTGCTCTGTTGCCGCGCCGTGGCGGCCGGTCACCGGGGATGGGTTTTCAGGACCGCTGTGAATACGTCCCTGTACGCTTCGTCGGCAACATCCCTGTTGCCGACGATCCTGAAAACCCATCCCCGGTGCCCGGCCTTCAATTCAAATTTTTGTGCTTCGTTAGCTCTGGATTCCGGATGCTTTTGTCATGCCGGACTCGATCCGGTACCGGAATGACGAGACTTGTAAATCACTTTGAATGCCGTCATCCCGGACTTGATCCGGGATCCAGCTGCGAGGTTTATTCCTCGCTGGTATTCATCCAACTGGGCGCGCGCTTCTCCAAAAACGCGCTCAACCCTTCCTGCCCTTCCGATGAAACCCGCACCGCCGCAATCAACGCACTGGTCTGCCCCTGCAGCTCTTCATTAATCACCCGGTTCGACATGGACATGGCCAACTGCTTAGCCATGGTCACGGCGTTGGGGCCGTTGTCGACGATGCTGTTCACCAGTTTCTGCACGGTCAGGTCCAGTTCACCTTCCGCCACGACCTCGGAAACCAGCCCGATTTCCCGCGCACGCTCGGCGGAGAAGCGCTCCGCGGTGACGAAGTAGCGGCGTGCCTGGCGCGCGCCAATGGCGTTGATCACGTAGGGGCTGATGGTGGCGGGGAGCAGGCCGATCTTTACTTCGCTCAGGCAGAAGCTGGCGCGCTCGGCGGCGACGGCGATATCGCAGCAGCTCACCAGGCCGACCGCACCGCCGAACGCCGCGCCCTGTACTCGGGCAATGGTGGGTGCCGGAAACTGGTCGAGTTTGTGCAGCATGGCGGCGAGCACCGCGGCGTCATGGCGATTTTCCTCTTCGCTGTAATCCGCCATGCGCTTCATCCAGTTGAGGTCGGCGCCGGCGGAGAAGTTCTTGCCAGTGGAGGCGAGGATCAGTGCGCGGATGCCGCCACTGCGGGCGAGGTTATCGAAAGTCTCGCCGAGCTGGCGGATCAGGTCATCGTCGAAGGCGTTGTGAATTTCCGGACGGTTCAACGTTACCGTCGCTACACCTTCGTTGTCGATTTCGCACAGCATTTTTTCGGTCATGGCTTTTTCGCTCAAAACAGTTCCTTGATTCTCTGGCTGGCAGGACCTCTGGGTTCGAAGCTCGAGAGGTCCTGATGCCGGAACTTGTTTGCCGGACCTTCTAAAACAGGGACGTTTTAGAAGAGCCCCCATGGATGGGTTCACGGCGTGTCCGGCAAACAAGTTCCGGTAGCAGGGCCCGCACTGAACTTAGAACGGACCACCAAGCTACATTCGAAAGACCCCGAACTTCGTTTCCTCGGGTTCCTTGTACGTCGCCGCCGCAAGACACAGACCCAGTACGGTACGGGTATCTTTCGGGTCGATCACGCCGTCGTCCCACAAGCGCGCGGATGCATAGTAGGGGTGGCCCTGGTGTTCGTAGTCATCGATGATCGGCTGCTTGAACTTCGCGATCTCTTCCGCGCTCCAGTCCTCGCCCTGCGCCGCCATCTGGTCCTTCTTCACCTGTGCGAGCACGCCCGCCGCCTGCTCGCCGCCCATTACCGAAATGCGTGCATTGGGCCACATGAACAGGAAATTCGGATCGTAAGCGCGGCCGCACATCCCGTAGTTGCCGGCACCAAAAGAGCCGCCGATCAGGATCGTGATCTTCGGCACCTTCGCCGTCGCCACCGCCGTCACCATCTTGGCCCCGTGCTTCGCAATACCGCCCGCCTCATACTGCCTGCCCACCATAAAACCGGTGATGTTCTGCAGGAATACCAGCGGAATATTGCGCTGCGCACACAGCTCAATGAAGTGCGCGCCTTTCTGCGCACTCTCGGCAAACAGGATGCCATTGTTCGCCACGATACCCACCGGATACCCGTGAATACGCGCAAACCCAGTCACCAGTGTCGTACCGTACAGCGCCTTGAATTCATCGAACTCGGAACCGTCCACCACCCGCGCAATAATCTCGCGCACGTCAAACGGCTGGCGGGAATCCTTTGGCACAATACCGTAAATCTCTTCTGGTGAATAAATCGGCCCCACCGGCTTGGTGACGTCCAGCCCCGGATTCTTCACCCGATTCAGCCGCGCCACCGAATTGCGCGCGATCTGCAAAGCATGAGTATCGTTATTGGCAAAATGGTCGGCAACCCCGGAAATCTTGCAGTGCACCTCCGCACCCCCGAGATCCTCCGCGGAAACCTCTTCCCCGGTCGCCGCCTTCACCAGCGGCGGTCCCGCCAGGAAAATCGTCGCCTGTTCCTTCACCATGATCGACTCATCCGCCATGGCTGGCACATAAGCGCCGCCGGCCGTACAGCTGCCCATCACCACCGCAATCTGCGGAATGTTCTTCGCCGACAGATTGGCCTGATTGAAGAAGATACGCCCGAAGTGCTCGCGATCCGGGAACACCTCGTCCTGGCGCGGCAGGTTGGCACCGCCGGAGTCGACGAGATAAATGCACGGCAGATTGTTCTGCTCCGCAATCGTCTGCGCGCGCAGATGCTTTTTCACCGTCAGCGGATAATAGGTACCACCTTTCACCGTCGCATCGTTGGCCACGATCACACAGGGCTGGCCAGACACAGTACCGATACCGGTAAGAATACCGGCTGCGGGCACGTCTTCACCGTACACCTCATAGGCGGCGAGCTGGGAAAACTCCAGAAACGGACTGCCCGGGTCCAACAGGGCATCGATGCGATCCCGCGGCAACAACTTGCCGCGAGAAACGTGCTTCTCCCGCGCGCGCTCATTGCCGCCCTTGGCGATGGTTTCCAGCTTTTCCCGCAAGTCGTCGACGATCTTCTGCATCTGCGCGCGGTTTTCAGCAAATGCAGGATCGCGGGAATTAATCTTGCTCTGAATCTGATTCATAAAAATTACGAGGCCAATTCGTAGTCAGAACCTGGATGCGAAGGTGCTGATGCCGGGGCGGGTTTGCCAGACCTTCTAAAACAGGGATGTTTTAGAAGAGCCCCCATGGATGGGTTCACGGCGTGTCTGGCAAACCCGCCCCGGCAGCAGCACCGCCACCAAAATAAAAAAGAACTTAGCGGGTCTCGTTGAACAGCTCGCGGCCGATCAACATACGACGGATTTCAGAAGTGCCGGCGCCAATCTCATACAGCTTGGCATCGCGCAACAGGCGACCAGTAGCGTACTCATTGATATAGCCATTGCCACCCAGCGTCTGGATTGCCTGCAACGCCATCTGCGTCGCACGCTCCGCAGTAAACAGGATTACCGCCGCAGAATCCTTGCGCGAATCCTCACCGCGGTCACACGCCTTCGCCACCGCATACAGATACGCGCGGCTCGCATTCAGGTCCGCGTACATATCCGCCACCTTGCCCTGCATCAGCTGGAACTCACCAATCGCCCGGCCAAACTGCTTACGCTCGTGCAAATAAGGCACCACGATATCCAGACACGCCTGCATGATCCCCACCGGGCCACCGGACAAAATCGTGCGCTCGTAATCCAGACCGCTCATCAGCACCCGCACACCGCCATTCAGCTGACCCAGGATATTCTCCTCCGGCACCTCACAATCCTGGAACACCAGCTCACAGGTATTCGAGCCGCGCATCCCCAGCTTGTCCAGCTTCTGCGCCTGAGTGAACCCCTTGAAGCCGCGCTCCACAATAAATGCCGTAATCCCGCCGGAACTGATACCCGGCTCCGTGCGCGCGTAAATCACATACGTATCCGCATCCGGACCATTAGTGATCCACATCTTGTTGCCGTTCAGGATAAAACGGTCGCCTTTCTTCTCCGCCTTCAACTGCAGGCTCACCACATCGGAACCGGAATTCGGCTCGCTCATCGCCAGCGCGCCGATATGCTCACCGGAACACAGCTTTGGCAGATACTTTGCCTTCTGCTCCGGCGTGCCGTTCTTGCGGATCTGGTTCACACACAGATTCGAATGGGCGCCGTAGGACAGGCCCACCGACGCAGACGCGCGGGAAATTTCCTCCATCGCCACCGCATGGGCCAGGTAGCCCATGTTCGAGCCGCCGTACTCCTCCTCCACGGTCATGCCGAGCAGGCCCAGATCACCGAACTTCTTCCACATATCGGCGGGGAACAGATTGTCCTCGTCGATCTGCGCCGCACGCGGGGCCAGTTCCGCCTGACAGAACTTGTAGACCATGTCCCGCAGCATATCGATGTCTTCGCCGAGGCCGAAGTTGAGGGTTGGGTAGGGTGTATTCATGGATTGCTCCGCTTGAAGTCAGTCAGAGGTTTAAAACGGTCAGATTCAGGATGTCTGTTCTTTCAGCGCCGCCCGGGTGCGGGCGGTTGCCTCATCCAGCTGCGCGAGCATCTTCTCGATGTCCCGCTGCTGCTGGCGCAGCTGCTGGCGCTTGGCGTCGATGCGTTCAAGGAGGCGGTTCAACTGGTCCACATTGCCCTTGCTGGGATCGTACATGTCGATGATTTCCCGGCTCTCATCCAGCGAGAACCCGAGGCGCTTGCCGCGCAGGATCAGCTTCAGGCGCACCCGGTCTTCCGGCGAGTAAATCCGCGTCTGCCCGCGCCGCTCAGGGCTGAGCAGCCCCTTGTCTTCATAGAAGCGGATGGTGCGGGTAGTGATCCCGAACTCCTGGGCGAGCGCTGAGATGCTGTAACTGGTAGTGGTTGTACTCATGGGGTTGGGCCGTTGTATGGGGCATTCCTCAGATGTGTCTGAAGGATAGTTGACCTTTACGTTAACGTAAACGTCAATCTGAGCCAAAGAGTGACTGTTGGTGGGATTGTGGTTTCCAAGTGTCTCGGGAGTGTTAACTTGGCAAAATTCTATCTTGCCAATGGGTTGGCGGGACTGTCGCGGATCAGCTGGAGATACCCCCAGCTATGCATAGGGGAGAGTTTAAAATTCAACCAGTTCACAGGCCTCCAATTGCGTGTCTTGGGTGTTGAGATGAGAAATAAGTCGCTGTGCCGGGCTGTCGTCAGGCGCGTTCGCGGGCCACACGGCGTAGGCGGGCAGCGGGGGTAGCTTCCATTCCGGTAGCAGCTCTTCGACACCGTCAGCGGTATCAAACAGAAACCTTGGCGGCACAGCCAAGCCGAGGCCGCACGCGGCCAAACGATAAGAGGCTTCGACGCTATCCACCGTTGCGACTGGATTATAAAAAATCTCGAAGCTGCCCTGGCTCGGGTGAAAAAAAGTGCGGCTGCTTGGGCGCATGGTGAGACCGATCCACGGGAGCTCCTGTAAATCCCGGGGGTGTTTCAGTGGCCCGTAGCGGCGCAAAAAATCAGTACTGCCAACTAGGACTCTGTCCAACATAAAGATCTTACGTGCCTTGAGACCGCTATCGGGCATATCGCCGAGACGGATCGCGAGGTCGATACCCTCACCAATGATGTCGTTGTGATGATCGCTGCACTGCAGGTGCAAATGTAAATCCGGCTCGCGAGCGGCAAATGCAGAGATCTTACATACCAGTCGACTGTGTATAAGAATGGCTGGAATGGCAATTTTTAGCCTGCCGCCTCCCCGTCTCTTGGCATTCTTGTAATCACAGAGATTGTCGGAATACAGCTGAAGCATTTGCTGCGCGACTTCAAATACGGCCTTTCCATCCTGCGTTAGTGAAAGCTTGCGTGTATTGCGATACAGAAGCGCGATACCGAGGCTTTCTTCCAGCTTGGAAACGTACAGGCTGGCACTGGATATAGACATATCCAATGCTTGTGCTGCAGAGCGAAAAGAGCCTTCCTCAACTACTTTCGCGAATACGATCAGATAGCGGACATCCCTTAACACGCCAATAACTCCATTTATATGACCTGAGCCATGTTGGTAAATAAAAAGTATATTTTAATTTTTCGTGGGTAATCAATTGGAAGTGTCTGGGATAGAGTCTCCGACCGATGAGCAGCACTATCCGGGCTGTATCGCTTATCCAGGAAAGTTGCCAAAAAGGCACTGCATCATAAGTGTGATCAAAAATGGTGCGTTACGGCTTGTATCAAAAATATTCTGCTTGCCGGCTGTAACTTCTGTGGATCATTGATGAATGGATTAGATGCCGATAAGGGGCCGTATCATGTCTGATAGAAAATGTGTGCTGATTATAGATGAGGACCTACCGGTTGGTGTGGTGGCCAACACCGCCGCTGTTTTGGCTGTGAGTATCGGTAAGTTCTGCCCGGATATTGTTGGTAGAGATCTGTTCGACTGTGCCGGGGATGTGCGCCGTGGAATCACAACCATGGCTTTGCCGACCCTAAAGGGTAGTGGCGAGTTACTGCGGGATATGAGAGGCAAGCTGAAAGAGTATGAGCCGGACCTCGTGGTGATAGATCTTGTTGGCGCTACCCGGGTAACCAAATCCTATGAGGAGTATGCCGAGGCGCTCGCGGAAACACCAGAGGAAGAACTGCAGTATCAGGGTATCGCATTGTACGGCGATAAAAGGATTGTAAATAAGTTCAGCGGTAATCTGCCTTTGTTGAGGTAGTTGAGATAACCAGTCGCTTAGTGATCAACCAACAGTCAAGGAGAGTCCTGTGGACACAAGAGATGTAGCTGAAGTGAAAGCCGTAGAGGGTGCAGCAGTGAATCGCGAGGTGAGGTATCTGATTCCTGAGAGCGTTTACGATTACGACCATCCGGAAGTCATCTACTGGACCAAGTATTTCCAGGAAGAAGCGGCAAAGCACAACGTATTTGTCAATATCAATGCCACTATACAAAGTAAGCGCAGCATTACTGCCGCAGAAAGTATGGCTACCGCCTGGTATGACTTCACTCGTTACGTTCCCGTATTTCTCTGTAAGGCAGTTGCTCTCACGACCGATCCGGAACGTCAGCATCACCTGATCCAGATCGCCTATGACGAGCTCGGTGGGCGGGATAAAGAATATATTCATTCCAACTTGTTTCTCGATGCCATTAAGGATGCGGGAATCAATCTGATCAATGAGTCTGCCGCCTCAATAAAAGAAGTGCTTTCCGGTCTGGACCGGACGCTGGTGGGGATCAGTAGCCAGTTCGGGATCGTTGGCCTTCTTCTCAGTTTTGAAATTATCGCTGAAGAAAACATTGAGACTCTGTTCAATTGCCTTTGTCATGATAAAAAGTGTGAAAAGCCCTTGTCAGATAGCCCCTTCTTCAAGATACACAGAGCGGACGAGACGGAGCATATCAGGCATTCGGTTGCCAATTACTTGCGTTTTTGTAAAACAGAGACGCAGAAGCGCGAGTTCAAGCAATCATTCGATGCAGGTATCGATTTCTGGCAGCGTTTCTGGGATCAAAACGCCCGTATTATCAATATGGAAACCGATCTAAGAGCGACAGCGTGAGAGGGCGGTGCCAATGACTACAGTCGTGTTTATTGAAACGAATTTCAGTGGCTTGGATGCCATCCTGTACTGCAAGTCGAAGGGGTACAAGTCTGTGCTGGTGAGCGACAGCCACGAACGCTTCCAGAAATGGTTCCCGGAATCCTGCATGTACAAACTGGGTCAGGTGGATCAGCTGATTCAAGTCAGAAATTCAAATGACATCGCTGAGGTCAAGCAGGCTCTCGAGGATAACCTGGACAGGGTCGACGCCGTACTCACCTTTGCAGAAATACGCACGGAGATGACAGCGCGTCTCGCGCGAGATCTGAAACTCAAGGGGCCGGATCCGGAGTCGATTCAGATCGCGCAGGACAAATACCGGTTCCGCGAAGTCTTGTTGGAAAAAGGGGTGGATGATGTTGGCTGTATCAAAGCGGATACGGCCGAATTTCTGGCTGCGGTTAAGAATGACATTGCCTACCCCTGCTTCATCAAGCCGGTTCAGGGGCATTCAAGTATCGGCGCCGTGGTCTGTCGGGGAGAAGATGACATGGAGGCCCTGATCGGAAAACTTGCAGGTATAGATGAAGATTGGATTTCCAAGGCATTTGTAGTCGAGGATTATCTGCAAGGAAGGCTGGTCAGTGCGGAAATTCTTACCCTCAGTGAAGGGATCCATCAGGTCGTCGGTATCGCGGACCGGGATCTTATCAACGACTGTGTGGAAGTTGGTGCTTCTTTTCCTCTCCAGCATCCGTTGGCGGAGCAAATCGAAAAGAAGGCCTGCGCCGCCCTGGATGCCATCGGTTACCACCACGGCCCCAGCCATGTGGAGATGATAATCACCGAGACTGGTCCACATTTGGTGGAAATCAATACGCGGGTTGGTGGTAGCGGCCACTCCATTATGCAGGACCTGACGACAGGTCGGTCGATTGTTGGCGATTGCGTGGAGCTTTGTCTGGGTAATCTGGATAAAAACACACGTCTCTACCGACACAGCAAGGGCGCTGCCTGGAAGTGTTTGGTGTCCAGTGAAAGTGGTGTGCTTGAGGCCTTGCCAACGGAAGAGGAGGTTGCCAGCTTGCCGGGTGTCGAGCATGTTTGGTTGCACAAGAAGACCGGTGAAAAAATCGACGCCGCGAGCTCCAACTATCACTGGATACTTCAGGTAATGTGCACTGGGGAGCACCAGGTGCAAGCCAAGATAAATGCGGACAATGCCATTAAGAGAGCCGCAGAACTTACCCGTATCCGCAAGGAATAAGGCGGGCATTGCCCTGCCGGCTTAGGCAGGGCTTTCTTCCATGGAGGGAGGCGGGTTCCTTCGATTCAGGAACGTTGTTGCCGCATATTTTGCGTTTGAGCGAGTCCCACGGATTTTTTTGGCACTACCTAAGTGCAGGTTACTATGAGCACATTGAATGACGCCGTGGTTTTCCGCGGAAGACTGAATCTTATCCTTGGTGCGACTGCATTCACTATATCTTCGGCGGGGTCTGTGCTCTTGCACATTGTTCTCGCTCTTGCCATATATGGTGAAACAGGATCCGGTTTGGTTACTGCTATATTTATTTCTCTGCAATGGCTTCCCGTATTTATCGTTATTCTGTACAGGAGCGATTGGGACTTTGGCATGGAGCCGCGTAAGCGCTGGTATCTTCTGGATATCATCAGTGCCTTGTTGACGTTGCTGATTATTCCGTTCGTCGGCGAAGGAAACTACATTGCTATTGTTTTACTTCTTCTGCTGCGTGGTCTGTTTGATCATGTAAGTAGAATTACCAAGACTGTTATCGTTCCTTACATATTTCCCAGAGAAAAGCTCAGTTACTACGCCTCGTTCATGCAGAGCGGCTATCATGTCGGAATAGCCATGGCTGCAATTGCGGGTGTATTCCTGGTTTCGTCAGTGAGCCTGGAGACTGCAGTTCTGTTTGATGCCGTAACATTCCTCGTTTCTGCTTTTCTTGTATATTTGATCCGAAATGTCAGTGAAGACAAGTTCCCGGAGTCAGGTAGAAAGCGTCCTATTGGGCAGAGATGTGCGGACTATTTTTCAAGTCTGAAAAGTGATCCTCGGCTTTTTTTCTGCTGCATGCTCCCTCCGCTGACTGCTGCATTTTTCCAGGGCACTTACAGTGTTTTGCAGCCTATTTATCCGGGCGAGCAGTTTGCACTGGGTTCGTCGGCAGTATCCGCCTCATACGTCATGGCGAGCATCGCAATTGTTCTGGGTTCTTCTCTATTTGCAGTATTTTGCAAGTACTCCAGGATTTTTGAGCGGGAATTCTCCGGTGTCCTCCTGGTTGCTTTAGTCGGGTCATTACTTGCTTGCGGAAGCTACTTGGCCTCAGTCTATACCGGTTCGGCAATCGCCTGTGCAGTATTTTTCATCATTATGGTATTCCTGTTCGAGTTTGTGTGGATGCTTGGATACAGCGGAATTGTCACCCTTTCGCCGAAAAATCGCGTGGGATCAGTATTTGCAATTACTTTTGCCGTAGGCTGTTTTCTCGGCAGCGCCACAGCGCTCGTTACTGGTGCCTTGTTGGATATGTTCAATAACAACTTTGTTTATACCGTCAGTATATTCATGACCGTATATGGCGTATTGATTCTGGTGAGTTACGCGCTTTACCGACGCTGGTCATATTCCGTTGATCGCGCACAGCTTTCCAGAGCTTCCGCGGGTTAGTGAAAAAAGGAACAAATGGAGTTGAAGATGGGAAATTGGATATCTAGTGAGTTGCATGATCTGACGCCTGAGAACATGAGCTTACTGTTGGAGCACAAAATTCCGGCTATCAGAGTGCAGGATTTTGTCGATCGGAAAGTCTGTGATGTGGTTGCTTCACGTCTATTGGAGATGCGATTTGCCAACTATGACCATCTGAAAGACATCCCAGTGCACCAAATTGGCTTGTGCCACAATCAGTGGGCGCACGATGATAAAAGCATTTACTTCGGGAAGTGTGAGGAAGCCAAAAGGATTGTTGACGAAATCTACCATGAACTGAATATAGATCCGGTTCAGATGGTGATTCAGTCCATCCGCGACAATGGTGGTCGGCAAGTCTCTGTATTTCACGAGGACGGCTTTGGGGAATATTTTGCCGGTGCCTTTCGCAGCTTCAAGGGGCATGGAAAGCTACATGCTGATCATGCGCCCAGTCATATCAGCACTCCCTGGTCGGTGACGAAAATTAGCAAGCAGCTCACCTGGAACATCTATTACTGCGCCGAATCGGATTCCGGGGAGCTGGTTATCTACGACACCATTCATACTCGTGAAAACGACAAGTTGAAAGTCGAGGGGGACTACTATTTCCCTTACGAAGTTTTGGAGCGGGAGGATTGTGTGAGGATTATTCCGAAAGTGGGGGACCTCATTATTTTCAATACGCAAAACTTCCATGAGATCCTCGGAACCCCGGATGGTAACCGGATTTCGCAAACATCGTTTATCGGTTTGCGAGAGGATGGCAGCCTGGGGCTCTGGTCTTAGACAAGAGTGTGGCAGGTATAGCCGCGGTAATCCTGTGTCATTTTATAAGTGAAATGAAGAACCGAAACTCCGGTATTAATCATGAATAAAGTATTTGCATTGCTGACGTTTTACTCGGCGGTACTGGTGTCAATGCCAGCTTTTTCCGCGAGCAACCTGGTTTACTGCTCTGAAGGAAGTCCTGAATCCTTTAACCCGCAGATAACACTGTCTGGAACAGCGAGAAATGCTACTGCCCCAACGCTGTACAATCGTTTGCTGGACTTTGAACCGGGTACGACCAAACTGGTCCCATCACTGGCAAAGCGCTGGGAAATCTCTCCGGACAACCGCAGCTACACCTTTGAACTGCGTGATGATGTGTCCTTTCACAGTACCGCCTACTTCACGCCAAGTCGCAAAATGAATGCGGACGATGTGCTCTTCTCCTTCAATCGACAGCTGGACAAGGAGCATCCGTATCACATGGTGGGCGGCGGTACTTACCAGTACTTTCAGGGCATGGGTATGGATAAATTGATCACCAAGGTGGAAAAATTGGGAGATCACAGGGTGAGAATCGAGTTGTCACAACCCGAGGCTCCGTTTTTATCCAACCTCGCTATGCCATTCATGTCCATTCTTTCCAGTGAATATGGCGAGCAATTGCAGGGGGAGAACCGCAAGGCCGATATCGACATGCTGCCGGTGGGTACCGGGCCGTTCAAGTTCCGCCGTTACCAGAAGGGCACCAGCATCCGCTACAAAGCGAATGAAGCTTACTGGCAGGGGCAGCCAGCAATAGGCAACCTGGTTTTTTCCATTACCCCGGACCCCAGTGTCCGTTATATGAAGCTTAAGAAAGGTGAGTGTGATCTGGTTGTCTACCCGTCTCCCAGCGACATTGCACAAATCAAGTCTCAGTCCGGCATGGTACTGGCGGAGGAGGACGGTCTCAATATTGGCTACTTGGCGATGAATACAGAAAAGCCGCCTTTCGACAATGTCCAGGTACGCCGCGCCATTGCACACGCACTCAATAAGCAGGCGTATATCAATGCGGTTTATCTCGGCAACGCGGAGCTCGCGATTAACCCCTATCCCCCGAGCATGTGGTCCCATAACGACGAGGTCGCGCAGTACGAGTACAACCCGGAAAAAGCCAGGAAGTTGCTTCAGAAAGCGGGCTACTCCGATGGTTTCAAAGTGACACTCTGGACCCTGCCGGTCAGTCGCCCGTACAACCCCAACGGTCGGAAAATGGGCGAGATGATGCAACAGGACCTGGCCAAAATTGGTGTCGAGGTCGAGCTTGTCAGTTACGACTGGGGCACTTACCTGGATAAGGTCAAGCGTGGCGAGCACGACATGGTGCAGCTAGGTTGGGCCGGTGACAACGGTGACCCTGACAACTTCTTGTACACCCTGTTCAGTTGCGATTCGGTACAGCGTGGGTCGAATAATTCCCGCTACTGCCAGCCTGAGTTTGAATCCCTGATCAAGCGGGCGCGGCGAGAGAGTGACCTGGCTACCCGCGAGCAGCTGTACCGCGAGGCGTTGAGAGTTTTCAGTGAAGACGTACCGGTTATTCCCATCGCTCATTCGAAGGTTTTTCGTGCGCTGAGCTCAAGGGTTGAGGGTTATGTAATGGATCCCTTCGACGTGGACAACTTTTTCCCTCTGTCCGTTTCGAGCAATCGTCAGCAGTGAACATGCTTCGTACCATAGGGCTCAGGCGGTTGCTGGAGGTGGCTACCACATTGTTGGGGGTCTCGCTATTGGCATTCTTCCTGATCCGCGTGGCGCCAGGCGACCCGGTGCTGTTGCTGATCGGTGAACGTGGTTCAGACCCTGAACAGTACCGGGAAATGGCCGCGCATCTTGGCCTGGAGCAGCCGCTGATCGCACAGTATCTGCAGTTTGTCGCCAATGCGCTGCAAGGCAACCTCGGTGTTTCCGTGGTTTCCCAGCAGAGTGTCATTGAGGAGTTGTTGGCGCGCTGGCCCGCGACCATTGAGCTTGGGGTCAGCGCGCTACTGATCGCCTGTGTTTTGGGAATACCCGCCGGTGTAATTGCGGCCGTCTACCGCAACAGCGTGGCGGACTTTCTGATTATGACAGTTTCGATCTTTGGTTATTCGATACCCGTGTTTTGGTGGGGCCTGGTGTTGATCCTGTGCTTTTCGATCGGACTGGATATCACACCGGTAGCTGGGCGCATCGACATCCTCTACGACATAGCGCCCATAACAGGCTTCATGCTGGTGGATACGCTGGCGCCGCAGGTAGTGCAGGAATACGGCTTCTCCGCGTTTGGCAGTGCTCTGGCGCACCTCGCCCTGCCGGCCCTAACCATGGCTACTATACCGCTTGCCGTGTTTGCCAGAACAACGCGTTCGAGCATGCTCGAAGTGCTGTCTGAGGACTATGTCCGAACTGCGCGTGCCAAGGGTTTGAGCGAATTTTGGGTTATATGGCGTCACGCTTTTCGCAATGCGCTGATCCCGATTATCACCGTGGGCGGTGTGCTGTTTGTCACTACAGTGATCACCGGTGCCATTCTGACGGAGACTATTTTCGCGTGGCCCGGTGTTGGGCGCTACATCGTTAACAGTGTTTATGCGCGCGACTATCCAGTGATCCAGGCCAGCATTCTGCTGATCGGTATTTTTGTGGTGCTGGTAAACGGGCTGATCGAGTGCGTTTATAGAGCGATTAACCCCGCAGTTGGGAGGGACAGTGCAAACTAGTATCACGGCTGTTCATCGCCTGATGCCGGGCGGCTGGGGAAACATCGGCTTTTTCGCGCTGGTTACCATGGTGCTATTGGGGTTCCTGGCGCCGCTGCTGCTGGACCTGTCTCCCTATCGGATCGGTGCCGAGCTGTTGGTACCGCCGAGCTGGAACCCGCTTTCAGCGCCGATACTGGGCACGGACGATCTGGGTCGGGATATGTTTGCGCGGCTCGTTTACGGTGCGCGCTGTTCGCTCGGTATTGGTTTTGTGGTGGTGGCGGTATCGCTGGTTGTCGGTGTCGGACTCGGGCTGTTGGCCGGCGTCTATGGCGGCTGGCTGGATGCCGTGATCATGCGGCTGGTGGACTTGCTGATGTGCCTGCCCAGTATCCTGCTGGCCATTGTCATCGTCGCGGTGCTTGGTTCCGGATTGGTCAATGCCGTTGTCGCAGTAACCATTATTGGTATTCCGCGGTTTGTGCGCGTGGTCCGCTCGGTCGCGATTCAGGAAATGCAGAAAACCTATGTGATGGCAGCCTTCGCTAGCGGCAGCTCCCGCTTCCGCGTGCTTTGGTCCGAGGTGCTGCCGAACTGTGTACCGCCGGTAATAGTGCAGGCGGCCCTCGGCTTCAGCGATGCGATTCTGGAAATTGCTGCGCTCGGATTTCTCGGGCTCGGTGCTAAGCCCCCGGTGGCGGAGTGGGGGGCGATGCTCGCAGACGCGCGCCCGTTTATCGAGTCTCACCCTCTCCTGGTTGTGATGCCAGGTGTCTGTATCCTGATTACGGTTCTTAGCTTTAATTTGGTGGGAGACGCGCTGCGCGACCGCCTCGATCCGAAGTTGGCAAGGCTATGATTCTGTCTGTCAAAAACCTGTGTATCGCAATCGACGGAAAACCGGCGGTGCGCGATCTGACATTTTCTGTGGCGGCTGGGGAAGTTCTCGGGGTTGTTGGCGAATCGGGCTGCGGGAAAAGCATGGTCAACATGGCCTTGATGGGGCTATTGCCAGACGGTGTGAGCGCATCTGCCGAGCGGATGGAGGCCTGCGGGATCGACCTGTTGCGGGCAAGGTCACGTGACTGGCGTGCGCTGCGCGGTGGCAACATGGCGATGATATTCCAGAATCCCATGAGTGCCCTCAATCCCTGCCTGACGATCGAGCGTCAGCTGACTGAATCCGTATTACACGCGCATAGCGGTCTGAGCCGCGCCTCCGCTCGTGCCGAGGCACTTCGCTTGCTGGACCGAGTGGGAATCGCCCACGCCAGCGCGCGACTGAAAAGTTATCCGCATGAGCTGTCCGGCGGCATGGCGCAGCGAATCATGATCGCCATGGCGGTGGCCTCCGCGCCACAATTGCTGATTGCCGATGAGCCGACCACCGCACTCGATGTCACGGTGCAGGCGCAGATACTGCAGCTGCTGGAGGAGATCCGCCAGGATACTGGCATGGCGATGATGATGGTGTCTCATGATATCGGCGTCATTGAGCAGTGCGCGCACCGGGTACAGGTAATGTATTCCGGGCAAATAGTGGAGAGTGGGAATGTTGGTGAAGTCATCGCCTCACCCCGCCACCCCTATACGAGAGGTCTGGTGGCGGCCCAGCCTGGCCGCAACAGCCAGCGGCCTAAGAGTCGGCTGACCACGATTGATGGCAGCGTGATACCGATAACCGAAGAGGTCGAAGGTTGTCGCTTTAGATCGCGCTGTAGCCGTACCGATCACCACTGCGTGCAGCCGCCGACGATGCAGCGTACGGAGGCGAATTCGCACAGGGAAAGCCGATGTCACTGGTAAGCATACCCAGCGCTGACACCAATGAAGTGGTGCTACGCGTCGAAAATCTATGCAAGGTGTTTCGCCTGCCGGGGGCGCGCAGTCAGGTATTTAACGCGCTCAACCAACTCAATCTGGCGGTGACCCGTGGACGCACGCTGGCGGTCGTGGGGGAGTCGGGCAGTGGTAAGAGCACTATGGCGCAGCTGATTATGAAGCTGCAGAGACCGAGCGCCGGCCGGGTTAGCTTGCGTATGGACAGTGGAATGCGCGATGTCGCCGATCTTCCAGCACGAGACCTGTACCGAAAGGTCCAAATGGTGTTCCAGGATCCTTACGCCTCGCTCAATCCGCGCCAGAGAATCTGGCGCATAGTGTCGGCCCCTCTCTGCAATTACGAGAACTTGAGTCGTGACGAGCGCTGTCAACGCGCGCTTCACTATCTGCAACAAGTAGGGTTGGGGGAGACCCAGTTACACGCCTTTCCCCATATGCTTAGCGGCGGCCAGCGCCAAAGGGTGAATATTGCCCGCGCTTTGGCCACGAATCCGGAAATTCTGATACTGGATGAGCCGCTATCTGCGCTGGATGTTTCTGTGCAGGCGCAGATCATAAATTTGCTACAGGATCTCCAGCGAGACTTGGGTCTTACATACATTTTTATATCTCACGACATTGCCGTGGTGCGTCACTTTGCCGATCAGGTACTGGTGATGAAGTCCGGTGACATGGTCGAGTGGGGTGATGTGGATCAGGTGCTCGAAAATCCGTCCCAAGCCTATACCCGGCAGTTGTTGGGTAGCATGCCGGGTAGGCCCAGGGAATTGCCGGTGCGAAAGGAGTCGATAAACGTGATAGCCGGTGGTTGACTGTCGCGGGTTTTCAGGGAAACGGGCCGCCCTCTGTGAGGGTCGGGCCAGGAATAGATCGGGGGCAAACATGGAAGCTGAAGCGCTGTTGCACGAACGCGAGGCAGACAGTGATCTCGTCCGCCTGAGGGTCACCATCAATGGCCACAGGCACGAGGGAAAGGGAAGCAAGAAGCTGACGATTCTCGAAAACATCGAAAAAATGAGGCTGCCAATTCGCAGTTCCTGCCGCAGGGGCCGTTGCGGATCTTGTCGGGTAAGGGTTCTTTCCGGAGAGCTTCGCGATAACGGTGTTCGTCTAAACGAATATGTACTTTCCTGTTCCTCTTATCTGCAAGGGGATGGGGATATTTTGCTACCTTATTGAACCTTTTTTCTGGATTCCATTCTCTACGGTATTTCGCTGCGCAACCTGCACTTGCGTGAGATTCCACATGTATACCTGTATGGTGAAAAATTGGTGAGTATAATATGTCAGACTTAATTGAAAATATTCTTACAAGAAAGTCCCAGCCGATAATCGACGGCGATATTGCTCTGTCGGATATAGAGCGTATCGTGCAGTGTGGACTAACCGCACCCGATCACCGGGCGCTGCGACCTTGGCGATACATTCTTTGCTCGAGGGAGGATTGCGAAAAACTGGTTCGCAGGGTGGGGTTGGTGGCCCTGGCGCAAGAGGCCGGTGATACCTCAGTTGAGGAAATTACTGAGGCATTGCAGCGGCTGTTTGCTACGGCGCCGCGGGTTGTCATCTGTGTGCTGGATGTGGATCGAAGTGGCCGAGTTCCGGAAATCGAACAGGTACTTTCTGCCGGTGCCGCTATCCAGAGTATGCTGATAGCGGCGGAAGCAATGGGCCACAGTGGTTACTGGCGGACCGGTAAACTGGCCTACAGCCCGCTTTTGTCTGCAGCTTTGGGATTGGAGGAAAACACGTTGATCTGCGGACTGTTGTGTCTGGGGCGTTTGCAGAAGCGATCACCACTGCCGGCTGCGCAGCGACCGGAACTACATCGGCATTTTTTTAATTTGAATTCGATGCCGTGCGGAGACTTTATCTAAACTTTTTTTGAACATGGCAGTTCGGGTCCACTTTCAGTGGGATTTCAGCCTTCTGGGGCGGACCCGGGTGCTACCCTAAAGCCGGATAATCACAATAAATTCAGGAATTGGCTATGTCACTTTTTTTTGCAATGTTCGGTTTTTCCCTGGTTATGTCGATCACCCCTGGGCCTGTAAATATGGTGATTGTATCCTCTGGTGTCAGCCATGGATTCGGACGCACCATGCCGTTTGTCTCCGGCGCAACCATAGGATTTACCCTGCTGTTGGCGGCCATTGGGTTTGGCTTCTACCAGCTACTGGAAATTTACCCTCAGTTTCTCAAGTACCTGGCGCTGATTGGCTCGGCCTATGTTATTTACATCGGCAGCAAAATCGCCGGGGCGTCCGGATCTATCGATATCGCCGAGCGCGCCAGACCCCGCTTTCACGAGGGCTTCCTACTGCAGTGGCTGAACCCCAAGGCCTGGGTGGCTTGTGTTTCCGGAGTTGCGTTGTTTTCCAGACCCGAAAGCCACGCCAGCCTGATTGCCTTCGTTTCGATATATTTTCTGGTTTGCTACGCTTCGCTTGCCTTGTGGGCCCTGGCGGGGGACCGGGTACGGCTGTTGCTGGGTACCGAAATGCGGGTACGTATTTTCAATGTGATTATGGGAAGCCTGCTGATTGCCTGCGCTGCATATCTGGTTTACTTGCAATTCTTTGGCAGCTGACCGGCTGCCGGTTTACAGTGCCGGGCGTAGATACGAAGAGGCCGGGAAAATTCCCGGCCTCTCTATTTTAGATAGCCGACACTCATTTGTGCTGGGTTAAGAATGTGCGAAATCCCTGCGGCTTGCGCTGCAGGCGAGGCGTCAGACGCTTGGCAGTAGTCCCGCCGGCGTAAAGTCCAGATAGTTGCCGCTGGCTATCAGTTGCTTGGCCTCTTCGATATCCGGCGCGAAGTAACGATCTTTATCATAGAAAGAAACCCGCTCGCGCAATTTGGCCTTGGCGGCTTCCAGTTTTTCCGTCGATTTCAGCGGTGCGCGGAAGTCGAGGCCCTGGCAGGCGGCCAGCAGTTCCACCGCGAGAATGCCACAGGTGTTGTCGGCCATGTCGCGCAGGCGGCGGCCGGCGAAGGTCGCCATGGATACATGATCTTCCTGGTTGGCGGACGTCGGCAGGGAGTCGACGCTCGCCGGGTGTGCGAAGGTCTTGTTCTCGCTCGCGAGTGCCGCGGAAGTGACCTGCGCGATCATGAAGCCGGAGTTGACCCCGCCGTTGTCCACCAGGAACGGCGGCAGGCCGGACAGGCTCGAGTCGATCAGCAACGCCATGCGGCGCTCGGACAGGGCGCCGATTTCCGCAATCGCCAGTGCCAGGTTGTCCGCCACCATCGCCACCGGCTCCGCGTGGAAGTTGCCTCCGGAAATGATGTCGGAGTTTTCCGGGTTTTCCTCATCCGTGAATACCAGCGGGTTATCGGAAACGCCGTTGGCTTCTGCCAGCAGCACCTCGGCGGCGAAGCGGATCTGCTGCAGGCAGGCACCCATGACCTGGGGCTGGCAGCGGAGGCTGTAGGGGTCCTGCACCTTGGCGCAGTCGTGGTGGGATTCACCGATCTCGCTGCTGTCGCCCAGCAGGTCGCGGTAGCTCGCAGCGACATCGCGCTGGGCTTTCTGACCGCGGGCGGCGTGGATGCGGTCGTCGAACGGACGGCGCGAGCCCTTGGCGGCCTCCAGGGTCAGGGAGCCGGTTACCACTGCGCCCGCGAACAGGTCTTCGGCGGCGAACAATCCTTCCAGTGCGAACGCGGTGGACGCCTGGGTACCGTTCAGCAGGGCCAGGCCCTCTTTTGGCGCCAGCACCAGCGGGCGCATTTCCGCAAAGCGCAGACCTTCTGCGGCGGATTTGCGCTCGCCATTGATAAAGCACTCACCCTCGCCCAGCAGCACTACACTCATGTGCGCCAGCGGCGCCAGGTCACCGGAGGCGCCCACGGAACCCTTCTCGGGGATTGCCGGGTAAACGCCGGCGTTGACCAGTTTGATCAGCGCTTCGATCACTTCCAGGCGGATGCCGGAAAAACCGCGCGCGAGGGAGTTGATCTTCAGCACCATCAGCAGGCGCACGGTATTCTCGCTCATGAAATTGCCGGTGCCGGCGGCATGGGAAAGTACGATGGCCCGCTGCAGGGTTTCCAGGTCTTTCTTTTCGATACGAGTGTTCGCCAGCAGGCCGAAACCGGTGTTGATGCCGTACACGGTGCGGCCCTGTTCCAGCACATCGGCCACGGTTTTAGCTGAGGCGGCGATGGCCGGGTGTGCGTCCTTGTTCAGGCTCAGCTGCACCGGCGCGCGGGCGACGCGGCGCAGTTGTTCCAGGCTCAGTTGGCCGGGGGTGATTTCCAGTTGGTACATAAATTTTTTACCGAAATCCGAAATTGATTCTTGCCTGTAGGAGCCTGCCTTACAGGCGAACAGTCTTGGCGCTTTGCCCGGTTCGCCTGCAAGCAGGCTCCTACAGGGTGGATATGTTCAGGTTCTGGGGTTAGTCCTTGAGCATGGGCAGATCCAGGCCCTGTTCTTTCGCACATTGTTTGGCGATGTCATAGCCCGCGTCCGCGTGGCGCATCACGCCGGTGGCCGGGTCATTCCACAGTACGCGGCCGATGCGTTTTGCCGCTGCCTCGGTACCGTCACATACGATGACCACACCACTGTGCTGGGAGAAACCCATGCCCACGCCGCCGCCGTGGTGCAGGGACACCCAGGTGGCACCGGAGGCGGTATTCAGCAGTGCGTTCAGCAGCGGCCAGTCGGAGACCGCGTCGCTGCCGTCCAGCATGGATTCGGTTTCGCGGTTGGGGCTGGCCACGGAGCCGGAGTCGAGATGGTCGCGGCCGATCACTACCGGTGCTTCCAGTTCGCCGTTCGCCACCATCTCGTTGAACGCCAGCGCCAGACGCGCGCGGTCTTTCAGGCCGACCCAGCAGATACGCGCGGGCAGGCCCTGGAACTGGATTCGCTCGCGCGCCATATCCAGCCAGTTGTGCAGCTGCGGATTATCCGGGATCAGTTCTTTTACCTTGGCGTCGGTTTTGTAGATGTCTTCCGGGTTGCCGGACAGGGCCGCCCAGCGGAACGGGCCGATGCCTTCGCAGAACAGCGGGCGGATATACGCCGGTACGAAGCCGGGGAAATCGAATGCGTTTTTTACGCCCACTTCAAACGCCATCTGGCGGATGTTGTTGCCGTAGTCGAGGGTGGCGGCGCCGCGCTCCTGCAGCTTCAGCATGGCTTCGACCTGGATACCCATGGATTCCTTGGCCGCTTTAACGACTGCCGCCTCGTTCTTTTTGCGCATTTCGCCGGCGTATTCCATGGTCCAGCCTTTCGGTAGGTAGCCATTCAGCGGGTCGTGGGCGGAGGTCTGGTCGGTAACGCAATCCGGTAAAATGCCGCGCTCGACAATTTCCGGGAACACATCGGCGGCGTTGCCGAGCAGGCCCACGGAAATGGCTTCGCCCTTTTCCATCGCGGCGTTGATCATCGCCAGGGCTTCGTCGAGGCTGGTGGCTTTCTTGTCCACGTAGCCGGTGCGCAGGCGGAAGTCGATGCGGGTTTCGTCGCACTCGACGGCGATCATGCAGAAGCCGGCCATGGTGGCCGCCAGTGGCTGCGCGCCACCCATACCGCCGAGGCCACCGGTGAGGATCCATTTGCCTTTCGCTATTCCGTCGAAATGTTTGCGCGCAACCGCGGCGAAGGTTTCGTAGGTACCCTGGACGATGCCCTGGGAGCCGATGTAAATCCAGGAGCCGGCGGTCATTTGGCCATACATGGCGAGGCCCTTTTTATCCAGCTCGTTGAAGTGTTCCCAGTTGGCCCAGTGGGGGACGAGGTTGGAGTTGGCAATCAGTACACGGGGGGCATCGGCGTGGGTTTTGAATACGCCGACGGGTTTGCCGGATTGCACCAACAACGTTTCGTTGTCTTCGAGGCGTTTGAGTACTTCGACAATTTTGTCGTAGCACTCCCAGTCGCGCGCGGCGCGGCCGATACCACCGTAGACCACCAGATCTTCCGGGCGTTCGGCAACATCCGGGTGGAGGTTGTTCATCAGCATGCGCAGCGGCGCTTCGGTGAGCCAGCTTTTTGCATTCAGTTTGGTGCCGGTGGGGGCGATGATTTTGCGGCTGGGGTCGTGACGTTTGTCGGTCATTTTGGCCTCGCTGTTTCCAAATTCTGTGGATAACTTTGAATCGGAGTTCTGTGGGCTTTTGGCCCGGAGTTTTAAAACTGGTTTCGTGGCGGCGGGGCACCGGGTGTAGGTTTTCAGGACCGCTGCGAGTACATCCATGTACGCTTCGGCGCCGCCATCCATGGCGACGACGATCCTGAAAACCTACACCCGGCACCCCGCTTTAAATTCGTATTGCTGCGTTCTTAACTAGAGGCACCCCGTAGGAGCCTGCCTGCAGGCGAACCGCCGCGGCCTGCGACGAATTAGAAAAACTTAAAACCTGATCTGCGCGCCCAGCCGGTATCTATTCCCCGGATGCACCAACCGCGCAAAACTCACCGTACCCGCACTGCTTTTCGTGCGCCGCCAGATCTGCAGGCAGGCCGTCCCCGGTTTGATTTCCAATGCCTTCCCAACCGCCTCATCCGCACCAATCGCCTCTACCGTGGTATCCACTTCCGTCAGCGGCGCCACGCGGGTGAGATATTCGTTGGGAGTGGCCGCGGTGAAGTCCTGCTGCAGGTATTC
This sequence comes from Microbulbifer sp. SH-1, assembly GCF_011326135.1. Classification (NCBI taxonomy): domain Bacteria; kingdom Pseudomonadati; phylum Pseudomonadota; class Gammaproteobacteria; order Cellvibrionales; family Microbulbiferaceae; genus Microbulbifer; species Microbulbifer sp. SH-1. The sequence goes on from NZ_CP046948.1 coordinate 3,785,851, forward strand.
CGGCACCAGTGTCGGGCTGGTATAGCGTTCCTCGAACTGAATCGGCAGGCCGTTGTCCAGGTGCACGATGATAGAGTGGAACACAACACTGCCTTCGGTCAGGCCGAGGGCGACGGCCACTTCGGTGTGGGCGACGGCCTGCTCCAGTTTGAGGATGCGCGCGGCGTAACTGTGTCCGCGGGCGGCGATTTCGTCGGCGATGTTGCGCACTTCCAGCAGGGAGCCGGCGGGGACCGGTTCGGCGACGAAGGTGCCGAGGCCCTGGGAGCGCATGAGCACGCCTTCGTCGGTGAGCTCGGACAGGGCGCGGCGGGCGGTCATACGGCTGACCCCGAAGTCCTGGGCCAGCTGGTTTTCCGAGGGCACACGGAAGTGCGCGGGCCACTCGCCGCTTTCGATCTGCGCGCGGATATGCGCCTTGATCGCGGCGTAGCGGGGCTGGCTGCTGCTTTCTGCGGCTGTCGTTTGACTGCTCATGCTTGTATGGTCTTCGTCTGCTCGGGTAAAGTGCCTGTCCTGTTGTACATTCTTGTATATACAAGCTTGTGGATGGTGCAACTATGGATTTGGTGGGGCCGGCTGTCAATGGGGCGGGTGTTCGCCTGCAGGCAGGCTCCTACGGAGAAAGGACGGTGCGGTTTCGGATTCGGAGCGCTGAAATCGGAATTGAAGGTGGAGTGCCGGGTATGGCTTTTTGAAAGCGTCAGCGGCACGGACGCCGCTGACGCAGCGTACAAGGATGTATTGAAGGGGGGCGCCTAGCCCGGTTTCAAAAAGCCATACCCGGTGCTCAACCGCTGCAGGTTCAGAACAGTGCGATTGAACAAGAGAATCCACGCCAAAAAATCCCAACCCGGGCTATTGTTAGAATTAACGCCAACTCAGTGAGCGAAGATGACTGAACGCTGTGATCTGCTGATTACCAATGTGCACGCGGCCACCATGGACCCGTCCCTGCCGGGGGCCTACGGTGCGATTGAAGACGCTGCGGTGGCGGTGACCGGCAACAGAATTGTGTGGATAGGTCCGCGCCGCGAGCTGCCCGAGACTGCCGCCGACCAGATCGTCGACGGCGAGGGCCAGTGGCTGACCCCCGGGTTGATCGACTGCCACACCCACCTGGTCTACGGCGGCCACCGCGCCGGTGAATTCGCGCGCCGCCTCGGTGGCGAAAGCTACGAAGACCTCGCCCGCGCCGGTGGCGGCATCCTCTCCACCGTGCGCTCCACTCGCGCCGCCAGCGCCGCCGACCTCTACCGCAGTGCCGAGCCGCGCCTCAAAGCTCTCATCCGCGAAGGCGTCACCACCGTCGAAATCAAATCCGGCTACGGCCTCGACCTCGACACCGAACTCAAACAGCTGCGTGTCGCCCGCCGCCTCGCCCAGCACTACCCGGTAAATGTGACCACCACCTGCCTCGCCGCCCACGCCCTGCCACCGGAATACGACGGCCGCGCCGACGACTACATCGCGCTGGTGTGCGACGAAATCCTGCCCGCGGTGGCGAAAGAGCAGCTGGCGGATGCGGTGGACATGTTCTGCGAAAACATCGCGTTCTCCGTCGAACAGTGCCAGCGCGTCATCGACGCCGCGCACAGGCTCGACCTGCCGGTAAAAGTCCACGCCGAGCAGCTCGCCAGTACCGGCGCCACCCGCATGGCGGCGCGCGCCAGCGCCCTGTCCGTGGACCACATCGAATACATCACCGATGAGGATGTCGCCGCCATGGCCGAGAGCGGCACCGCCGCAGTGCTGCTGCCCGGCGCCTTCTATACCCTGAAAGAAACCCGCGTGCCGCCGGTGGACAAGCTGCGCGCCGCCGGCGTGCCCATGGCTATTTCCACCGATCTGAACCCCGGCACCTGTCCTATTGCCTCCCTGCGGCTGATGATGAACATGAGCTGCAACCTGTTCGGCCTGACCCCGGCGGAAGCCCTCGCCGGCGTGACCCGCGCCGCCGCTCGCGCCCTCGGCATCTGCTGTTCCCGCGGCGTGCTGCGCGCCGGCCTGCGCGCCGACATGGTCTTGTGGCCGATGGAGAGCCCGGACCAGCTCGCCTATGAACTGGGCGCGCTACAACCTGCAGACGTATTTTTTGGGGGTCGCCATGTTACAGCTGGCTGATATGCGCTTATGGAGCGGTCGGATCGACAGGGAGGACGGCAAGGCCGGCCGCCGCTGGCACCAGGACATCGTGCCGCTGCACCTCGACAGCCCGCCCGGTTTTGCCATCCTCGGCTTTGCCAGTGACGAAGGGGTGCGCCGCAACAAGGGGCGCATCGGCGCGGCCAAGGGCCCGCGCATCCTGCGGCTGGCGCTGGCGAACCTGCCGAAGACCTTCCGCGCACCGCTCTACGACGCGGGCAATGTGCGGGTGGAGAAGGAGGACCTGGAGTCCGCCCAGGCGATGCTTGGCGCGCGTATCACCGAACTGATGGCCGCCGGCCACTTCCCCATGGTGCTCGGCGGTGGCCATGAGATTGCCTACGGCAGCTATCAGGGCATTGCGCGCTGGATGCGCGAGCAGCACCGGGACAGGACCCTCGGCATCATCAACTTCGACGCCCATCTGGATATCCGTCTGCCGGCACCGAAAGGTTCCTCCGGCACGCCGTTTTACCAGATTGCCGAGCAGTGCGACCTGAACGGTCGCCCTTTTCACTACCTGTGCGTGGGTGCCGCCGCCACCGCCAACACACCCGCGCTCTACCAGCGCGCAGAAGAGCTGGGGGCACAGGTAATCTCCGATCGTGAGATCGTGCCCTGGCGCATTGAACTGGTACAGAAACAGATTGCCGACTTTATCGACCGGGTGGATTTCGTGTATCTCACCGTCGACCTGGACGTGTTCCCCGCCGCCATTATGCCGGCGGTGAGTGCGCCCGCCGGGCGCGGGGTGGCGTTTGAATTGTTCGAACCGCTGCTGGATACGGTGCTGGAATCGAAAAAGGTGTGCCTGGCGGACATCGCCGAGTTCAACCCCTACTTCGATATCGAGGACCACGCCGCGCGCACCGCGGCGCGGGTGATCTTCCAGATCGCCAACGGCATCAAGGGCTGAACGGCGGCCGCCCCCTCAGGGTGACTGCCGCTCCGGTGGCGCCGCTGCCGGCGGCTCTTCCGGGGGCAGCTGCCGCGGCGGACGGCGCATTTCCAGATACCGCTTGATATACGGCTTGTGGGTGTAGATCACATCGTCCGGCAGCCGGTGCAAGTCGAAGAAGCGATAACCGTAGATTTCCCCGTCGCCAATGGCGATGTGCTGATCCTTCAGGCGTCCGCGAATGGCGATATTAATGATTCCGGAGCGCGGCACCTTGTTCACCTCCAGTACCTCGAACTCGTCGATCTTGATATTCAGTTCCTCGCGCAACTCGCGGCGCGCCGACTCCTCGAACGACTCATTGTGCTCCATCCAGCCCCCGGGCAGTGCCCACTTGTCCTGGTAAGTGTGGCGCACCAGCAGCAGCTGATTGTTGCGCTCGACGAAGTAGACCATCCCCACCACAAACTTGTCGGTGAGTGCGTAAGAGATATTCCAGCGTATTTTCGGCGGCAGCTTGCGATAGAGCTCGTATTTGAGCCCGGGAAATACCACAAAGGCGCTCGCCGTCAGCAGACCCAGCGCCAGCAGTAGGAGAATGGCTTTTTTCACAAATGATCGCATGGTCCCGGGACTGCTTCTTTCACCACAATGACTGTCAGAGTGTATCCGACCCGTGTCGGCGCTTTCGAGTTCGGTTGCGGGCCCGGAATTTGTTTCGGGCTATAGTGCACTAACTGCCCGCTGCATGGTCAGACCCCAATAATAACCCGCGGTTTCGCCGGCCCCGTTACGCGGCAGCCCGCCAAGGAATCACGTTATGTCGTCAATTCGTTCCCGGATTCTGGCTGCCTGGCCTCCTCTCACCGGTCTGCTCATGGCGGGGGTGGTTGGCCTCGCCTCCGCGCAGGCAGCGGAAGACGGTCCGGCTGCTGCCGCCACTGAGCCCGCGCGGCTCGAATCCGTGGTCATCGCCGCGATTGAGCCGCTGGTGGAAAAATACCAGATACCGGGGATGGCGCTCGCCCTAACTATTAACGGTGAACCCTTTTTTTTCAACGTCGGTGACACTGCCCTCGAAGGCGGGGTGCCGGTCACCGAGCGCACCCTGTTTGAAATCGGCTCGGTGAGTAAAACCTTTACCGCCACCCTGGCCGCCTACGCGGCGGTGAAAGGTTCGCTGGATCTCGGCGAGCCCGTGAGTACTTATCTGCCACCGCTGCGTGGCAGCGCCATGGATTCCGTCTCTGTACTCAACCTCGCCACCCACACCGCCGGGCATTTCCCGCTACAGGTGCCGGCGGAAGTGCGCAGCGACCAGCAACTGCTGGACTATTTTCGCACTTGGCAACCACAGTACACACCCGGCAGCAAACGCACCTACTCCAACCCCGGCAGCGGCCTGTTGGGGTTGGTCGCGGCGCGCAGTCTGAACCAGCCCTTCGCCCGCGCGATGGAGGAGCACATCTTCCGCGGCCTGGGGTTGTCCGAGACCTATATCGACGTGCCGCAGGAGAAAATGTCGGGCTATGCCGAGGGTCACAACAGCAGTCACCAGCCGGTGCGCCTGGATATGGGGCTATTGGGGAGGGAAGCCTACGGCGTGCGCTCAAGCGCCGCCGACCTGACCCGCTACCTGGCGGCGCAGATGCAGATGGTTAAAGTGGGGGCGGACCTGGGGCGAGCGTTGCAACAGACCCGTCACGGCTATTTCGAAACGGATTACTATGTGCAGGACATGGTGTGGGAACAGTACACACTGCCTGTGGATCGGGGCCAGCTGCTGGCGGGAAATTCGCGGGCGATGATTGCCGGCGACCACCCGGTGCGCGGGATTGTGCCCGCGCTGCAACCGCAGAACAATGTCCTGATCAACAAGACCGGCTCTACCGGCGGCTTCTCTACCTATGTGGCGTTCATTCCGGAAAAACGCTTCGGTTTCGTGCTGCTTGCCAACAAGTATTTTCCCAACGAAGAGCGGGTAGCGGTGTTGTATGAAATTCTGGAGTCCTTGATCCCCCAGGCTACTGCGGCAACCACAGAAAAGGAGTGACCTTGTGAAACCAACCTATGTCCTGATGGCAATCGCGGCCACGGCGCTAGCCGCGTGCAGCAACCAGCAGCTATACGATGGCATCCAACAGAATCGCATACAGCACTGCGAGCGGTACCCGGACAGCCAGTATGCCCAGTGTGTGGCGCAATACCAGAAAGATTACCGGGAATACGAGCGCGAACGGCAGGAGCTGCTGAACGAAAGCGGAAACTGATGGTGTAAGCAGGAATATCGCATGCGCGACGCAGCCGCGAAGAAAATGTCGGTGAATGAACGCCCCTTTGTCGGCACGGTGCACTCCGAAACGGACGCGAGAACCGGCGTGCGCCATGTGCGCTGTGAATTTGATTCTGCCGGCTACCAGGCGACGTTATACGCGGAGCTGGGCATTGCCATGCCCGAGGCTATCGCGCGTTCGGTGCCCAAACGACAGGCAGAGTTTCTCGCGGGGCGCTACGTCGCGCGGCTGGCTCTGCAGGACCTTGCGCCGGCGCACTACCGGGATATGCAGGTGGGGATTGGCGAGCAGCGCAATCCGCTGTGGCCGGACGGTGTGGTGGGCTCCATCTCCCATATGGACCGTGTGGCGGTATGCGCGGTGAATCACCGTGTGGACATGGATTATCTCGGTATCGATGTGGAGGCTCTCATCCCCGCCCGGGTCTGCCGCGAGATCGCCACAATAGTGGCAACTCGCCAGGAGCGGGAACTGCTCAGCAATCAGGGACTGTCCGAGCGGGTCGCGCTCACACTCATCTTTTCCGCCAAGGAGAGCCTGTTTAAAGCGCTGTATCCTTCGGTGCGGGATTATTTCGGTTTCGAAGTCGCCGAGGCCGTCGAACTGCGCCTTGAGGAGCAGACGCTGGTGTTGCGCCTTACCGAGCACTTCGCCGCGAAACACGGCCTGCCGCGGGATTACGTCTGCCAGTTCACGCTGGGTGAGAAATGGATTCAGTCGGTCACCTGTGGCAAGTTTCCTGAACCTGTGTGTTAACGAGTTGTTGAATAGGATGTCGGTCTGCTTCCTGCATGGTTGATCCCCCTGGGCTGTTTGCCGGATTTTTCTGACCGGCCGCAGCCCGCTCTTCCGGGCGTGGTGCTCCCCCCGTCCAGCCTATATGATGGACCGCAGGCGGCCGCACAATGAACAAGGCCGCCTGCGGTCCATCTTTTTGTCTGTATGCAGTGTAAAAATAATGAAGCAGATGTTGCTGCCGCGCCGCGTCGCGCGCGTCTTGTGGTCAATTGTCACCCTTCTGGTCATATTCTCAGCCGAGGCAGAGCCAGTGAGCACGGCGGAATACCAGGTGGCGCCGCGCCCCGACTGGGTGCAGCCGCTGGCGCTGCCGGAGGGCGAGAGCCGCGGCGAGGCACCGGCGGACGACGGCCTGCGCAATCTGCTGCTGGACAGCCAGATCAATCTCGCCGGCGACAAGAAAGAGCGCTTTTTCCGCTTCGTGATGCAGCCGCTGCGCCAGCAGGGCCTGCAGCAGATTTCCAGCATCAGCCTGGGCTTCTCCCCGGCCTATGAAGAACTGATCATTCACGATGTCAGCGTGGTGCGCGACGGTGTGCGCAGCGACCGACTGCAATCGGCGGACATCAAATTGTTCCAGCGCGAAGAGGAGCTCGACAAGGATCTGTACGCGGAGCGCTGGACCGCGATGCTGCTGCTGAAAGACCTGCGTATCGGCGATATCGTCGAGTACAGCTACACCGTGCGCGGCAGCAATCCGGTGCTGGGCGACCGCTTCTTCGGCCGTGAACTGCTGGCCTGGGGCGTGGCTATCGAACGGATATACATCGGTCTGCTGAGTCCTAAGGCACAACCGCTGTATGTGCGCACCAGCGATGGCATCACCAGGGTCAAAAAACGCAGTGAAGGCGAACTGACCCGCTACTTTGTCGACATCCGCAACAGCGCGGCGCTGCGCCAGGAAGACGGCGTGCCCGAGTGGCTCTCCCCCTATCCCTATCTCGAATACACCCAGTACGCCGACTGGCAACAGGTAAACGGCTGGGCGAATACTCTCTACGGCGCCGCCGCCGATCCGGTGCCGGCGGAGTTTGGCCGCTGGCTGCAGGAACTGCGCGGCAGCCCCGCGCACAAGGCCGCGGCTGCAACCCAGTGGATTCAGGAGCACATCCGCTATTTCGGCATCGAACACGGAGTGAATTCCCACCTGCCGTCATCGCCGCTGGAAACCTACGACCGGCGCTTCGGCGATTGCAAGGATAAAACGGTGCTGCTGATCGCGGCGCTGCGCCACCTCGGCATTGAGGCGCACCCGGCGCTGGTGTCTTCGGTGGAAAACCTGGACCTGGATGCGCGCTTGCCGTCCCCGGGTCAGTTTGACCATGTGATTACCACGTTTGAACTCGACGGCAAGCGCTACTGGGTAGACCCCACCGCTACCAGCCAGAGCGGTGCGTTGCAGGCCATGTCGCTGCCGGATTTCAACTGGGCGCTGGTGGTCGACGGCGAGGGCGAAAACCTCACCAGAATCGAGCCGGTAGCGGCGGAGCAGCTGAGCGCGCGCATTTCCGTACAGGAAACCCTGACCCTGGATCACAACCGCCAGTCGGCGGTGTTCGAAGTAGTCAGCCACTATGTGGGCTGGAGCGCGGAAGACATGCGCGCTTACGCCGGCTATCGCGATGTGGACACCGTCACCAATGATTTCCTGCAGTTTTACGCGCGCTATTTTCCCTCCATCGAAAAGCTCGAACCGGTGGAAATCACGGAAGTCGAAGGGAGCAACGAGCTGCGTGTGCGGGAAAAATATCGGCTGCGCAATCTCGGCGAGAACAGCGGCGGCCAGAACCTGCTGAAGCTCGCTGCCGCCAGCGTGGTGGCGAATATTTCTCTGCCGAAGGCGCGCCAGCGCGAACACCCATTTCGCTTGCCGGGGCAACTGCAGGTGGATGAGCGCTTCACCGTGATCGCCAAAAACAGCGGCGACCTGCGCTGGCTGAATGGACAGAATGCCGAGACCATCAATAATCCCTGGTTCGAATTCTCCCGCGATGTGGAGAAGTCGCCGAAACAGGTAACGGTGAATTACCGCTATCAGTCACTGGACAAATCCGTTGCGCCGGAGCGCTTCGGCGAATACCTGCAGGCCATCGACCGGCTCGACCCCAGCCTGACCTATTCCATATGGCTGGCACCCGCATCGGTGACACCGAACGAGCGGCGCGACCGCGCGCGCAACCTGGCGCGGGAGCTACTCGAGCGCAAATAGCGATGCGAGAAAATCAGACAGGAAAAATTATGGCCAATTTCAAAAGACACTGGCTGTGGGCGGGGTTGGCTGCGTTGCTGAGTGGCTGCGCGGCGCCCGGGGCTGTGGACTCCGGCACACCGCTAACGTCAACGCGCGAGTCGCTGCCCGCTGCGGCACCGGCCGATACCAGCGCCTTTTCACCGGAAATGTATCGCGAGGCCAACGCAAGGTTGGACGAGCTTGCGCAGAGAATACGACGCGATCCCGACGCGGTGCCCTTCGCGGAATTCTGGTCCGCGTATCTCCAGAGTTCGTACCTGCTGACCGCGGTGGACGATCGCGAGTCCTTCCAGGCGGAAATGGCCCGGCTGGCCGCCGATGAAAACAACGATTGTTCCGCGATGGACTGGGAGCTGTGGAGCGCGCGGAGTTTCTTCGAGCTTGAACCACACCTGGCGGCGCAGGAGTGTTATCAGTACCTCGGTGAGACCGAGCTTGCCCGCCAGCACGAGAACGCGGTGCAGTATATTTTGCGCGGCGTGCTTGGCAGTGGCGACGGTCAGAGCATAGACACCGCCTATGAAATCGCGCTGCTGGACCACGCGGGTGAAATCCTGCATCTCGCCGGCTATCAGGTGCGCGACAGTGTGTTGCAGCCGGTGGTGGGCGGTATCGGGCTGGTGTACGTGGTGACCGCGGAAGACCCGGACACTGGTGTGCAGCGGGAAGTATTCTTCGAAAACGAGCGCGCGATTAATGTCCTGCTCGGCGCAACTTATCCCTTTGCTGGTGTCGGTGGCAATTACGTCGAGCAGATCGTGCGTCCGCTGGCCGAGAGCGCTACCCCCTCGGCACAGATCGGGCTCGGGCGGCTGCTGGAAGACAGCGGTGAGACGGAGCTGGCGGCACAGCAGTTTTTAAATGCCACTGGCGCCGGCAGCGAGACGGCCGAGTTTCGCCTCGGGATACTCGCGCTGACCGGTAAGCTGGCCTCGCTGTCGCAGGCGGAGGGCGTCGATTTCCTGATGTCCGCCGCGCAGAAAGGCAGCGCGAATGCCATGGTCGGGCTTGCATTTGCCTATCGCCAGGGCCTCGGCGTTGAACCGAATGAGGAACTGTTTGAGCAGTTCATGGCGGCGGCGGACCAGCGCCTGGAGCCCGGGCGGGCGTGGATGCTGCTCTCTACGTACTTTTTTTCCGAGCGCTGGGATGCCTCACTGCACCAGGGCATTCCGTATGTGCGCCGGGCGGCCGAAGAGGGATTCCTCCCCGCGCAACTGCTGATACTGCAATCTGAACTGAAGCAGGGATGGCAGGACGCGGACCTGGAAGCCCTGTTGCCGCGTCTGCAGCCGATCGCCGAAGCGGGCGACACCGGTGCCCGCGTCGCTTACGCGCGCCGGGTGCTGACCGCACCCTCACCGCAGTCCGCTGCGCGCATCGCGCTTGCCAAGACTTATTTGGACGCCGCGCTGGCGGTGCACTCGGATGCCGCCTACGCTCTGCAGGGCGATCTGAGATGGGGCGAGCGCGATTTCCCGGGCGCTGAAAAAGCCTACTGGCAGGCCGTGTCGGATAGCGCCGGCCAGTTAGGGATGGCGAAGCTGCACCAGCAGCAGCGCCTGCCCGGTGCCGACCCGGAGCTTGCGGTGCTCTGGTACATGATGTGCGCCACCGCCGGAGACAGTGAGTGTCTCTACCAGATGGGCAAGCTGTTCCTGAGTGGCGAGGGCGTGGATCCCAACCCTGAGCTGGCGCGCACAGCGTTTAGTGAGGCGGCACAGAAGGGGCACCGGCAGGCATTGCTGGAGCTGGAAAAGGAGAGGTTGCGGCAATAAGCGCTTGGCGGGCATTCAGGCGGCCGTCTGAGTCACCGCGGTCGCGCTCAGTGGGGAAAGTGGCATTTCGGCGGCGTTTTATTGCACGTTTGACCAATAAATGACCTTTGTATAGGGTTGCGCCTTTATGTACTGAAGTACAAGGTTCCCCAGAATTTTCGCCCGAGGCGTGATCCATGGTTTCCAGTAGTGGAACTCAGCACAAGACTTCAGCCAGTGGTGGCCGCCAGTCGACCGTCAACAAGAAGGCAGAGAAGCGGGAAATCGCCAAGCGCAAGATCCTCAACGCCACTCTGAACCTGATCGCAGACGAAGGTCTCTCGTCTCTGTCGCACCGCAACATCGCCAAAGCCGCCGGCGTGCAGCTGGCGATGACCACCTATTATTTTCAGACATTCGACAATCTGCTGTTGTCGGCTTTTCATCTGTTTCTCGAGAATCTGCAGCCGGTGCTGGCGGAGCTCGGTGAGAATCAGAAGACGCTGATGCGGGAATGTGTAAACAGGGATGGGGTGCTGGTAGAAAAGGAAGCCTACATCACTGGCATCGGCGATCTGTTTGAGGCGTATTTTGACAGCGCGCTGGAGTCGCGGCGGCGGCAGCTGACCATTGAGAGCCAGTTCATGTTTGCGCAGTTCCTGCCAGACGTCCTCGCACGCGAAGTTCAGCAGTACACCGCCACCCTGAAAAAAGTCGCGGAACAGTTTTGCGCTCCTCTGTCGAACCACCACCTGAAGACCGATGGCGCCCTGCTGCTGGCGGTAGTTCAGTATCTCGAGTTCAGCGCCGTCGGCAGCGCCCCCTCTGACCGTCGCGAGGGCCGCGAGATGGTCGAGCGCTTGTTGCGCGGCTTCCTGCGGTCGTAACCGGCAGAGGGCTGAGTCCGCGGCCGGCAGCACCGGAAATCTGAGGTAATGGCCAAGGCCCGGTCGCGGTCGTTCAATGGTTTCCTGAACCTGACGGGGGACCTATGCAGAACTTCACCTTTTCCACCACCAAAACCATCGTGTGTGAGGCCGGCGCTGCCAGGCTATTGGCAGAGAGCTGCCGCGCCGCTGGCGCGGGCCGGGTTTTGCTGGTTACCGATGCCGGTATTCTCAATGCGGGTCTACTGGACGGCGTGCTGCCGGGCTTTGACCGTTCGGATCTGCGCCTCGGCATCTTCGACCGGGTGGAGGCGGACCCCAGCAGCGCCACGGTGGAAGCTGCGGTACATGCAGCGCGTGCGCTCGGAGCGGAAATGATCGTCGGCTTTGGCGGCGGCAGCGCCATGGACGTGGCGAAGGTGGTCGCGGTGCTGGCGCACCCCGATTGTCGCCAGTCACTCGATGAGCTCTACGGTGTTGGTAGCATCTGCGGACCGCGGCTACCCCTGTTGCAGGTGCCCACCACCGCCGGTACCGGTTCCGAAGTGACGCCCATCGCCATCATCACTACCGGCAAAACCACCAAGGCCGGTATCGTCTCCCCGCACCTGCAACCGGACACTGCGCTGCTGGACCCACAGCTCACCCTGGGGCTACCGCCGAAGGTGACTGCGGCTACCGGTATCGACGCTATGGTGCACGCTATTGAGGCCTATACCTCCGCGCACAAAAAAAATCCGGTCTCCGACATGCTGGCGCGCGAGGCGCTGCGGTTGCTCGCTGGCAATATCGCCAACGCCACCCACCGCGGGGATGACCTGAACGCCCGCAGCCAAATGCTGCTGGGCGCGCTCTATGCGGGCCAGGCATTCGCCAATGCACCGGTGGCCGCCGTGCACGCGCTCGCGTATCCGCTGGGGGGCTACTTCCATATTCCCCACGGCCTCAGTAATTCCCTGGTGCTGCCGCATGTTCTGCGGTTCAATGCCTCGGCGGCAGCCCCACTGTACGCGGAGCTGGCGCCACTTGTGATGGGTGGCCAGTGTGTTACCGGCAGCCCGCAGCAGAAAACCGGGCAGCTAATCGACTGGCTGGAAAGCCTGATTGTCGAACTGGGCCTGCCCAGCCGCCTGCGGGACTGCGGGGTAACGGAAGATCGCCTGCCGCAACTGGCAGAAGATGCCATGCAACAGCAGCGACTGCTGGTCAACAACCCCCGCGCTGTCACCGAGGCAGACGCCCTGGCGATCTACCGCGCCGCCTTCTGAAGCACCGGGAAGTAAGCACAGCCATGACCCATGACGATACGTTCACGCGCGATCACTACCGCGTGTTTTACCCCATCACCACCCGCTGGCACGACAACGATATTTACGGCCATATCAACAACGTGACCTATTACAGCTATTTCGACAGCGCGGTAAACCGCTACCTGATTGAAGAGGGCGGGATGGATATCCACAGTGCGCCTGTTGTCGCCTTCGTGGTCAACTCCAACTGTGATTACCGCGCCCCCCTGGCCTACCCGCAGCAACTGGAAGCTGGTATCCGGGTGGAGAAGCTGGGCAACAGCTCCGTGGTGTACCGGGTGGGAATCTTCGCTGCGGGGGAGAGGCAGGCGGCCGCCAGCGGAAGTTTCACCCATGTGTTTGTCGAGCGCGCGGTTCAGCGTTCCGCCCCGATTCCCGCCGATATCCGTGCGGCACTGGAGAGCATCACCTAGCGAGACGACAGGTTTGTTGCCTGTCTCCCGCAATCCCGCATCTGGCAGTTGTTCCCGGAATGGTCGACACCTGCTTTGACCGTTGCCGATATTTCGGTTAAATTAATTTGAATTGCAAATCAATTTATTGGCCGGATGCTATGACCAACCATTCAAGTAACGTGCGCGAACACTTTGGTATCCGCTTTTCCCTGCTGGCGCGGCGCTGGCGCCGTGCCATCGATACCCATCTCGCTGCGGCGGGGCTCACCGACGCCACCTGGGTTCCGCTGGTGCACCTGCAGGAGAGTGGCGATGGCATGACCCAGAAAACGCTGGCGGCACTGGTGGGCATCGACAGCTCCAGCCTGGTCCGGCTGCTGGATATCCTTTCCCGCGAGGGGCTGCTGGAGCGCCGTGCCGATACCACCGATGGCCGCGCCCGCCGGATCTACCTCACTCCTGCCGGCAGAAAACGCGTGGCGGAAATTCGCGCGCAGTTGTTGCGGGCGGAGGAAGCGCTGCTGGCGGATCTGTCTGATGCGGAGATCAGCACTATGCTCGGGCACTTTGAACACATTGCGCAGCGGATCGATGCACTGCAGCCGGAAAAACCGGAGGCGCAGTGAAGAGTCGGTGGTGGCCAACCGAGGGCCGTGCCGAGCCGGTACGACGTAGGGACGCAGCACGCCATCTTCTGCGCCCTGCGCGTGTACGCGAGAGCCTGGCATTGGCGCCGCAACCATTTATGCGCAATTCCGCCCTGGCGGGTATGCAGGCGGCGCTGACAGGCGTTATCGCGCTGCCGCTGGTGTATCTCTCCCCCTGGTCGCACCTGATTGGCTACGCGTCCCTCGGTACCCTGGCGGCACTGTTCGGGCGTTTCGCCCAGGGTACCGGGCGCAACCGGATCGTACTGGCCAGCGGTTTCTGGCAAACCTTTGCGGTGCTCAGCGTGTCCGCGGCCATCTGGCTCGGCGCGCCGTTTGCGGTGCAACTGCTACTGCTCGCGGTGCTGTGTGGACTGTTTGCGGTGGTGGCCGTGCAGGGGAAGTTCGGTCCCCCGGGTCCGCTGATCTTCATCTTCGCGGCCGGCGCGTCGATGAGCGAGGTGCAGAGCTGGCAGGCGGTGCTGGAGCGTGGCGCGGCGACGGCCGGTGTGGCCGCACTGGCCTGGGTGGTGTGTGTACTGACGGAATTTATCCGCCAGCAAGCGCGCGACGGCATCTCCTTCCCCGCTGACCCAGTGCGGTCTCCCCGCCAGCACCTAGTGGTTGCGATGCGCATCGGCAGCGGTGCACTGGCTGCGGCCTGCGCGGCTAAAGTCATGGGCGCACACTTTCCCGCCTGGGCCGCAATGGGCGCGGTGGCGGTGATGCAGGGGGCACATCTGCACACCAATATGCACCGTGCGCTGCAGCGTATGCTCGGCACCGTGCTGGGCGCGGGGTTGGTTTGGTTGATCCTGTCATGCGGCCCCTCGGTCTGGGTGCTGATCGCGCTGATCGCCATATTCCAGGTTGTGACAGAAATCGTGATTGGCTCGAACTATGCTCTTGGGCAGATCCTGGTAACGCCCATGGCACTGCTGATGACTTATCTGGCCAGCCACGGAGAAGCCGCAAGCGCGCAACTGGTACCCGAGCGAGTGCTGGATACTCTGGTAGGTGCGGTTGTCGGCATGCTGCTGGCGGTAGTGTGTTCCACATTGGAAGACCGGGCGTCCCTCGCGCGCCACCTTGTCTCCTCGGAGCAAAATTGAGGGCCGCTTTCGCCGCTGCACAAGCGCAATCGCGGCGTGAGAACAACGCTTTGTGTTATTGCGGTTAGTGTCTTGTTGTTAACGGAAGGATGGCAAATCATGCCGGAAAATATCCTGCAACCGGAAATTCTGTTTGTGTCTCACGGTGGCGGACCACTGCCGTTGCTCGGAGACCCGGGGCACCGGGAAATGGAGGTGTGCCTGCAAAATATTGCCGCTCGTCTGCGCAAACCATCCGCGATACTGGTTGTCAGCGCCCACTGGGAAGAGCGAGTACCCACCATCACTGTCGCCAGCAATCCGCCGCTGGTTTACGACTACTACGGTTTTCCCGAGGCGGCTTACCATATCCAGTACCCGGCCCCTGGCGATCCGTCGCTGGCGCAACAGGTCTTTGAGACGTTGTCCGGAGCCGGTATTGAAACCGCGAGGGATGCGAACCGGGGATTTGATCACGGCCTTTTCGTGCCATTGAAAATCCTGTTTCCAACGGCGGACATTCCCTGTGTTCAGCTATCCCTGAAGCGCACCCTGAACGCGCAGGAGCATCTGGAGATAGGCGCCGCACTTAACGAATTGAAATGGGAGAACCTGCTGGTTGTGGGTTCCGGCTTCTCATTCCACAACATGCGCGCTTTCTTCGCCGAGGAAACGGAGGAATCCCGCGGGCTAAACATCGCGTTCGAGCAATGGCTGCAGGAAACCTGTGCCAGCGAGGCGATGTCCGAATCCGAGCGGATGCAGCGGTTGGCTCTCTGGGAAAAAGCGCCGGGTGCCCGTTTTTGCCATCCGCGCGAAGAGCACCTGTTGCCACTACATGTCTGTTGCGGGTTGGCGAGCAGACCCTGTACAGAAGCGTTTATGTTAAACATTCTCAATAAGAGAGCGAGTATGTATCTCTGGCAGTAACCTTATCCTTGACGATACCTCTGGGGGTGCAGGATGAGACGCTGGAGAAAGCGCGCCTCTCTACTCGCGTATCGTTCAGGGCTTTTTTGCGCTGAGTCTTGGCCAGACCTGAGTGGTGCCAGCAGCGAACAGCATCCCAATCCCCAGGCATATCCCCGAACTGACGAGCCAGAACAGCAAACTGTTACCCGGAAACAAGGCGGTGATACCGAAAAAGGCAACACCGCGCAGAAGAAAGATAGAGGAAATAGTGCACAAGCCTGTGCGCAACAGCGGTAGCCGGAGGATCACGCGAGCGCCAGAAAGAGCATAAAGCGAGCACAGCAACAAAATCGCGACGATAGTTGAAGTTACTGCGGTGGGATACCAGTGGCCCTGTTCAGACAGCTGGGCCATTTCCTCCCCCGCGCCAAAGAAACGATACCAGTCGCCACCAAAAACAATACATCCAAGGTGAGCAATTGCCGCAAGAGCCGTGCACATTGCCGCTAAAATAAGCAGGCGGTTTTTATCCGAATCCATGGTTCCTTCCTGATTCCAATGGCGAAACAAATCGCATCCACGCTTTACGAGTTTAATAAGGCCAATTTAGCTCCGAAGCCAAGAAAGAAAACGCCGGTGACGGATTTCAGCCATCTGGAAAATCCGGTGCTAACTGACAGCCCTTTCAGCTGAGTCAAAAGAATGACCATGGCTGAAAACCAGACCAGGTTAACGGCGGCGTGGGCGGAGACCAGAATATAAGCAAGTGGCGCGCTATCGCTGAATGGCAGAAATTGCGGAAAAGCCGCCAAGTAAAACATGGATACTTTCGGGTTTAGCGCATTGGTAATAAAGCCTTCAAGAAAAGCTACGCGCATAGATTTTCTATTCTCGCGCGGATCGGAAGGCGAACTCGCTGCGTTCGGTGCGACTCTCCAGGCGGACAGGATTGATTTAATACCAAGCCAGCAGAGGTATGCTGCGCCAAGAATTTTAAAAACAAAAAATATCTCTGCTGATTGTAAAAGCAGAACCGAAATACCGAATACAGACAGCGTTCCGTGAACATAAAATGCTGCAATGAACCCCAAGATATTGGCAAACCCCGCCTTGCTGCCAGAGGTGGGTACTGTTTTTACGATCAGGGCACCATTGGGGCCGGGCGATATCACAAGCAGTGTCGCCATGAGTACGAACGTAGCTATATTTACCAAGTCCATGTTCAGAGTCTATCGTGTATAAATGTTACTGGTGGAAACTCGCAGAGCCAGCAGGATCAAAGTCCGTGAAACCGCGCTGCGCATAAAAATGGCTTTCCACCTGGAGCGATCTGGCGCAACCAGTAGTGGCTGCTGACTTTGTCAGATTTTTTCCGGCAGGGCGGGAAACTCGGGACTGTCCTGTATGCTCTCAACCCAGGTGCACCTGTCTTCGCAAAATATCCTGTCATCCGGTGCAATTTGCAGATTCTCGTTGAGGCTTCCCGCTGGGATTACCAGGCGTGTACCAGCGCGATTTATATAGGGAACCCCGGAACCACAAACCTTGCAGAATTGTTTTGCCCAACTCTGGGCTGAGGCCAACTCGAAGCGTTGAATGGAATCCTCTCCAGATATCCAGCAGATATTCTTGGGGTCGGTAAAGAGGTTTGATGCATGGGCGGAGCCGGTAGAGTGCCTGCAGCGGGAGCAATAACAAATATGGAATGCTGATATTGTGCCGTTTACTTCAAATCTAACGGTTCCACACAGGCACTGGCCGGAAGCTCCTGCTAACTCTTTGCTCATAATCTGATCTCAGTTCTTGGATCCCTGGTTTAACCGCTCCGTGGGCTGTCGGAAAAACAGCCTGCCCGACCGGGCCGAGGGTGGCCGCCTTCTGCGGTGTTAGGTATTTCCCCCCGGGTGGGCGGTTAAATATATCTGCAAAGCCGGTTTATGTTCGATTTTTTTCTTCCGATCTGAGCGTAAGTACTTCGCAGCCCTGATTCGTCACCAGCACGGTATGTTCCCATTGCGCAGACAGTTTTTTGTCCCGTGTTACCACTGTCCAGCCGTCTTTCTTGGTTTTGGTTTTATACGTGCCCTGGTTGATCATGGGTTCGATGGTGAAGGTCATACCTGCTTGCAGTGCTTCACCGGTGCCCGGGCGGCCATAGTGGAGGATCTGCGGGGCTTCGTGCATTTCGCGGCCGATGCCGTGGCCGCAGTATTCCCGTACCACGCTGTAACCTTGCTTCTCTGCATACTGCTGGATGGCGTGGCCAATGTCGCCGAGGGTTGCCCCGGGGCGCACGGTTTCAATGCCTTTCCACATGGCCTCGTAGCTGGCCCGCACCAGCTGGCGGGCGGCGGGGGCAACGTCGCCGATCAGGTACATTTTGCTGGAGTCGGCAATAAAACCGTCTTTCTCCAGGGTGATGTCCAGGTTGACGATATCGCCGTTTTTCAGCTTGCGTGAGGCGCTTGGCATACCGTGGCACACGACTTCGTTGATGGAGCTATTCAGGGAATAGGGGTAGTCGTACTGACCTTTACTGGCGGGGCGTGCCTTCAGGGTGTTGGTGATGAAGTCCTCCACCTGGCGGTCGATTTCCATGGTGGTGATGCCGGCGGCGACGAAGCCGTCCAGCATCTGGAAGACCTGACTCAGAAGCTGTCCGGAATGACGCATCAGCTCCTGCTCCCGCGGCGTTTTCAATTGCACCTTAGTCACGGGTGAGAGCCTCCAGGCTGGGAGCGGGGTTGCGCAGCAGCATTTTGCACAGCTGGTTGTAGGTAAGGTCCGGGTTGAGTTCTGCGAGCATGCCAATCCGCACCCAAAACTCGGCCTGAGCGTTGATGGAGCGCGACATGACCGTACTGGCCTGGCGGATCTCATCGTGCAGTGCATCGGATATTTTGACGATTCCCATGGTGGTCTCCGCTTGTGTGATTGCACGCATTATATATGGATCGTATATGAAGCGTATATCCCGGTGGGGTGGCATGTGGCGACGGTGATTCTGCCGTGCGCGCAGTCCGGTGGAAAATTGCGTAAGCTTGCGGATTCCAACAACCCCGATGTTCTCCGAGTTCTGTTTTGCGCCCGTATTCCCCGCCTGTCGAACCTTATCTCGATGTTGTCTACAGCGATGCCTACCTGTTGGTGCTGGACAAGCCCAGCGGCCTGCTCACCGTGCCCGGGCGCCATCCGACCCACAGGGACTGCCTCGCCAGCCGCGCGCAGGCGGAATACCCGGATGCACTGATCGTGCACCGCCTGGATATGGATACCTCTGGGTTGGTGGTAATGGCGCTTGGGTCGGAAGTGCATCGACAACTGAGCGCGCTGTTCCAGAACCGACAGGTGGAAAAAAGCTATCTTGCGCAGGTGTGGGGAGAGCCGGGAGAGAGCAGCGGTGAGGTAAATCTGCCGCTGATCTGCGACTGGCCGAACCGGCCAAAACAGAAAGTGGATTTCGAGCACGGCAAGCCGTCGCTGACCCGCTGGCGGAAACTCGACAGCGACGGCGCAACGAGCCTGCTGCAGTTGACCCCGGTCACGGGTCGTTCCCACCAGTTGCGTGTACACATGCAGGCCCTCGGCCACCCGATTCTGGGTGATCCTTTCTACGCCCACAGGGAGGCGCTCGCCGCGGCACCGCGTTTGCTGCTGCATGCGCAGGAACTGGGTTTTGAGCATCCGGTGCTGGGAAAAGAAATGCACTTTTTGTGCAACCCGGGAGCGGAATTTCAGCTCGGGAAAAATTGAACGAATAGGGTGGTAAAAGATTCGACGCGGAGGAAACACGCCTCGCCTGTCCAGGCACTTCTTATGACTTGTTGACGCCACCCGCGCTCACAAATTTGATCACATTTTAAGGCGGGGATAAACATGCCCCCGAGCATGTCGCTCTAGACGTCCCGCATGAACTTCTGCATGAACTTCTAAAGGTAACTGGGTATCATTCCCGCTCCGGCACAAGGTTTGCAAAAGACACTGCGCGGAAGACGCTGCAGAAGTCGCTGTATTAGGTGCGTACAAAAATAGAGTCAAAGGGAGTTCGACGGTGGTTGTCTCTATTCAAACCCTGGGCGGTTTGGCGCTTTTTAATGACGGTATTGAAGTCAAATTACCGGCCTCAAAACGCACGCGCGCACTGCTTGCCTACCTGGCCATTACCGGCCGCCCCCATCGCCGCGACAGCCTTTGTGAAGCCCTGTGGGAGACCCCGAATGACCCGCGGGGAGCGCTGCGTTGGTCGCTGAGCAAACTGCGCCCCCTGGTCAATTCGCCGGAGCGAGAGCGCCTGCAGGCCGACCGCGAGCGCGTATCACTGGTGATCACCGATATCGCCATTGATACCCATAACATTGCCGAAGAACTGCAGAATCCCGAGTTGCCCGCCTCCCGGCTGCAGGAAATCATCAGGCTCCTCAGCACCCCCTTTCTCGAAGGCCTGGACCTGCCGGAACAGAATGTGTACCAGCTCTGGCTCAATGCGGAGCGCCGTGCGCTGGAGCGGCTGTTCGCCGGAGTCTGTGCCCGCCTGGCGCGTCATAACGAGAGCCCTCTGGATGAACAATTGCTGTGGGCCCGGCGCTGGCACGAACTGGAGCCGTTGAACCCGTCCGCTGCGACAGCACTGGTTACACAACTGGATCGCATGGGGCTGGCCCTTGAGCTCGCCTCTCTCGGCGCTGAGCTCGACAGCCGGTTCACCAAGGCCGGTATCAGCTGGTCTGCAGATGCGCGCGCCGCGGCGGACAGCAAAAGCAATCCCTCCGCGGGCCCCACGGAGCGCGAGCTGCTGGCACGGCAGAAAATCCACTTCTGCAAAGCTGCAGATGGGGCGCGCATTGCCTACGCCTCGGTGGGAGAGGGAGCGCCCATCGTCAAAGCCGCCAATTGGCTGACACACCTCGAGCACGATTGGGACGCGCCCATCTGGAGCCCGCTGTTTCGCGATCTCGCGTCTGACCATCGTTTTATCCGCTACGACGAGCGCGGCAACGGTCTGTCTGACTGGAATGTCAGTGATATTTCATTTGATGCGTTTGTTACCGACCTGGAAACAGTGGTGGATGCCTGCGGGGTGGAACAATTTTCCCTGCTCGGTATTTCACAGGGCGCAGCGGTATCCATTGAATATGCGGTGCGCTATCCCGAGCGGGTGAAGCACCTGATACTGTTCGGTGGTTATGCGGCCGGGTGGCGTATTGGCGCCAGCGAAGCGCTAACCCGCGAGCGGGAAGCGGTGATGACTCTGACCGCCACCGGCTGGGGGCAGGATAATCCGGCCTACCGCCAGATTTTTTCTTCCACGTTTATGCCCACCGCCAATGCCGAAGAGTTTGCCTGGTTCAATGAATTTCAGCGGTTGACCACATCGCCGGAAAATGCGGTGCGTTTCCTGTCGGTGTTTGCCGACATCGACGTGCGCGAACAACTGGCCAGGGTCAAAGTACCCACTCTGGTGATCCATTCACTGGGTGATCAGCGTATTCCGGTGGATGTGGGGCGAGACCTCGCAGCGTCGATTCCCAATGCGGAATTTGTCGGGTTGGACAGCAACGGCCATTTGCTGTTGGGGCGAGAGCCTGCATCCAAGTTGTTTGTGGAAACCGTGCGCGAGTTTATTGCCCGGAACTAGCGCGCTTTTACCGCTGGCGCCACTGCCTCGAATTCCTGGTTGGCGATGTCAGCGATCCTGCATTCTTAGCGACGACATCACGTTTTCTTTTCAAGTATCTCTTCCATGCGGGATTTCCACGCCACTCGCGTTATTTTCATTCCAATTACCACGGTTGTTACTACGCTCGCTACCACACCGCTCGGCTAACCTCCATCCCGCAATCGAAGCTCTCACAGGCGAAGTACGGATCACAGGATGGATACAACATGAGCGAGCACGCGCGCCTGGCCAAACTGAACGTCTCGCTCGCATTTACCTCGCACCAGTCGAACATTCTCTATCGCCACCAGGCGACATTGGGAATGCGCTACGCATTCTGAGCCAGAGGTAAAACTACCTTTTTCGCTATCGGGGGGCTTATGCCCCCCTTTTTTTTCGCTGCGCCCTCAGGTGGTGACATGCAGGCGCACGTCGATATTGCCGCGGGTGGCATTGGAGTAAGGACACACCTTGTGCGCCTGCGCCACCAGCGCTTCTGCATCAGCCTGGGCAAACCCGGGGAGGTTTACGTGCAGGTCGACCTCAAGACCAAAGCCGCCCTCCACCTGGCCGATACCGACCTCGCCGCGCACGCTGGCGGTTGCCGGGATTGCGACCTTGGACTGGCCGCCGACAAATTTCATGGCGCCGATAAAACAGGCGGAGTAGCCCGCGGCGAACAGCTGCTCCGGATTGGTGGCCGCGCCGCCACTACCGCCCAGTTCTTTCGGGGTGGTGAGCGCGAGGTCCAGCACGCCGTCTGAAGAAACGGCTTTGCCGTCGCGTCCACCGGTCACTGTGGCTGAAGCGGTATAAAGAGTTTTCATGATTCCATCTCCTCTGTCGTTCGTGTTTGCGGTGATGCCGGCTTGCATCGTCGCTGTCGTGATTGCGGGAATAAAGTTATCGCGATAACAGTTATTGCGATAATTGATTGTGGCTATGTGCCCGATAGCACTGCCGGGTTGTCAGCGGCTCGGGAGGCAGGGTGGTCCTGCTCGCGGTGATGGACTGGGAATCGCGACTGGGCGCTAACGATGGGCGCGGGTGAAGGTCAAAGATGGGTATTGAGCGTATCGCGCAGTGTATCCAGCTGCAGCTTCAGTTTGCGTGCGGTTTTCTCATCCAGCCCGCTGATGCAGAACACCCGTTCGGGGATATCTTTGGCCTGTTGCTGCAGCCTGCGGCCCGCCGCCGACAGCTGAATCAGTACCCGGCGGTCGTCTTGCGGGTCGCGCTGGCGCTCGATCAGGTCCTGGCGCTCCAGGCGGCGGATGACTGGGCTCAGGGCACCCTTGTCCTGCATCAGGCGGGCACTGAGGTCTGTAATCGTGATGCCGTCCTGTTCCCACAGCACCATCATCATCAGGTACTGGGGGTAGGTGAGTCCCAGCTCATCGAGAATCGGCTTGTACAGTTTTCCCATCGCCAGCGAGGTGGAGTAGAGACTGAAGCAGAGCTGGTTGTCGAGTCTGAGGTTGTCGTCTTGAGATTTGGCCATTAGCGCCGGACGCCTTGCATCGAACGTGGATGGCAAGTGTAAAACAAGCCGGCGCGGAATAGGCATGATGCCCTGAATGAAAAAGGGCGGTCCGAAGACCGCCCTGTCGCTTGCGCGGCCAGTTATTTCTTGCCTTTCATCGCCGCCGCCAGTAGGTCGCCCATGCTGCCGCGGCCGCCGTTGCCCGCGGGTTGCTGGCGATTTTTGTTATTGTGGCGCTGCGCCTGGCGAGACTCGCGATGGTCGCCCTTCTGCACGCCGCCGCTGCCCTGTTCGCCGGGCTCGTCGCTCATGCGCATGGACAGGCCGATACGCTTGCGCGCCACGTCCACTTCCATCACTTTCACCTTGACGATGTCGCCGGCCTTCACCACTTCGTGCGGATCCTTGACGAATCGCTCCGACAGCGCGGAGATGTGGACCAGACCGTCCTGGTGTACGCCGATATCCACAAATGCGCCGAAGTTGGTGACATTGGTGACGGTGCCTTCCAGCACCATGCCCGGGCGCAGATCCTTGATCTCTTCCACGCCCTCTTCGAACTTGGCGGTGCGGAATTCCGGGCGCGGGTCGCGGCCGGGTTTTTCCAGTTCGGCGATGATGTCTTTTACCGTGGGCAGACCGAATTTTTCATCGGTGTAGTCCATCGGGTTCAGCTTGCGCAGGAACGCGGAGTCGCCGATCAGGCTGTTGATCTCGCGGCCGTTTTTCTCGGCGATGCGCTTGACCACAATGTAGGACTCCGGGTGCACGCCGGAGCGGTCCAGCGGGTTCTCGCCGTTGTTGATGCGCAGGAAGCCGGCGGCCTGTTCGAACGCCTTGGGTCCGAGGCGCGGCACTTCCTTCAGCTGGTCGCGGCTCTTGAAGGCGCCGTTCTGGTCGCGGTAGGTCACAATGTTGGCGGCGATGGAGGCGGTGAGGCCGGACACCCGCGCCAGCAGCGGCGCGGAGGCGGAGTTCAGTTCGGCGCCCACGCCGTTCACACAGTCTTCCACCACCGCATCGAGCGAGCGCGCCAGCTGGGATTGGGATACGTCGTGCTGGTACTGGCCCACACCGATGGACTTGGGGTCGATCTTCACCAGCTCCGCAAGCGGGTCCTGCAAACGGCGCGCGATGGAGATGGCACCGCGGATGGTCACGTCCAGATCCGGGAATTCCTTGGCGGCAAATTCGGACGCCGAGTACACCGAGGCGCCGGCCTCGTTGACCACAACTTTCTGCACATTGAGTTTGTACTGCTTGATGGTGTCGCCGACGAACTTGTCGGTCTCGCGGCTGGCGGTGCCGTTGCCGATGGCGATCAGGCCCACGTCGTATTTGTTGCAGAAGGCGGCGATGATCGCGGCGGATTCCTGGATGCGATTCTGCGGCGGCGTGGGGTAGATGGCGGTGTGGTCCAGCACCTTGCCGGTGGCGTCCACTACCGCGACCTTGACGCCGGTGCGCAGGCCCGGGTCGAGGCCGATGGTGGCCTTCTGGCCGGCGGGGGCCGCCAACAGCAGGTCTTTCAGATTGCGGGAGAACACCTTGATGGCCTCTTCTTCCGCCATTTCGCGCAGCTGGCCAAGCAGGTCGGTTTCCAGGCTGGTGAGCAGCTTGATGCGCCAGGTCCAGCGCACCACTTCACCCAGCCATTTGTCGGCGGCGCGGCCCTGATCTTCGATCTCCACGTGGCGCGCGATCATCGCTTCGCAGGGGTGCGCCTGCGAGGGCGTGCGCTCTTCGTCACCGTCGAGGCCCAGGTTGATGGCGAGGATACCCTCGTTACGGCCGCGGAATATGGCCAGCGCGCGGTGGCTGGGCACCTTGGAGAAGGGCTCGGCGTATTCGAAGTAGTCGCGGAACTTGGCGCCTTCCTCTTCCTTGCCCTCCAGCAGCTTGGACTTGACCAGGCCGTCGCGGCTCAGGAAGTCGCGCAGCTTGCCCAGCAGTTCGGCGTCTTCGGCGAAGCGCTCCATCAGGATGAACTTGGCTCCGTCCAGCGCGCTCTTGATGTCTTTCACGTGCAGGGCGGGGTCTTCGTTGTCGCTGGTGAGGTACTTCTGCGCTTCCTCTTCCGGGTTCAGGGCCGGGTCGGCATAGAGGGCGTCGGCTAGTGGTTCGAGGCCTGCTTCGATGGCGATCTGGCCCTTGGTGCGGCGCTTGGGTTTGTAGGGGAGGTAGAGGTCTTCGAGGCGGTTCTTGGTGTCGGCGGCGTTGATCTGCGCGGCCAGTTCCGGGGTCAGCTTGCCCTGCTCGTCGATGCTTTTCAGGATCGCGGCGCGGCGCTCTTCCAGCTCGCGCAGGTAGCGCAGGCGCTCTTCCAGGGTGCGCAGCTGGGTGTCGTCCAGCTCGCCGGTCACTTCCTTACGGTAGCGGGAAATAAAGGGCACGGTGGCGCCCTCGTCCAGCAGGCCCACGGCAGCGGCCACCTGTTGCGGGCGCACGTTGAGTTCTTCGGCAATACGGGCGTTGATATCCAGCATATTGTTCTTTACATCCTCGGGAAGTCATCAGGGTTCACGGTTCGACGGCCGCGCCGGACCCGGTCGCAAATACGGGCGCGCTAATGGGCCTTGGCAGCGATAGCGGGTGAACGGTTAGTGTCCAACTGCGGGTGCTGACCGAAAAAATTCGGCGGCCATTATGGGCCATGCGAGGGCACTGACCAACATGGAAAGGGCGTGAAATTGTGCGGCGTGAATTGCGCACAGTACGCATTTGCGGTCAAGCGCATTTTGCTGCGACGGCCTGCACCCGGGGACAGTTCCAATGTTGTGCAACACCTGTAGAATGCCCGACTAGTTAAATTTTGATCAGTGGAAGCATCTGTGAATCCTTCGAACAAAAGTACAAGTAAAAACAAAGTCTTGGGTCTTGTGGTTCTAGTTGGTGCGGCTGCGATAGCCGCGGTTGTGTTGATGGCGCCAAAACCTGAGGAAAAAGTTGCTGAAGCGGCGGTGCCGCCGGTGGCGGATATTCTCTACGCGGAGCCTGGCCGCCACACGTTATTGGTACCGAGCCAGGGTTCGGTGCACGCCCGTCACGAGATTGAAGTGGTGGCGCGGGTTGGCGGCGTGATCGAGAGCGTGAGCGATGCGTTCGTGCCCGGTGGCTTCTTCAAGCAGGGCGATTCACTGATCCAGATCGAGTCCGCGGACTACCGTCACCAGCTGACCCGCACCGAATCCCAGGTGGCTACCGCCGCCGCGTCCCTGGCCCAGGAGCAGGGGATGGCGAAGCAGGCCAAGCGCGAGTGGCGAGACCTGGGCACCGCCACCGCCAACGATCTGTTCCTGCGCAAGCCGCAGCTGGCCGCCGCGGAAGCCGCGCTGGCCGCCGCCAAGGCGGACCGCGACCAGGCCAGGCTGGATCTCGACCGCACCGCGGTGAAAGCGCCGTTCGCCGGCCGCGTGGTGGAGACTCTGGTGGATATCGGCCAGTTCGTGTCGCCGGGCACCAAGCTCGCGCGCATTCACAGCACCGGTGTGGCGGAAGTGCGCCTGCCGCTGACGGACCATCAACTGTCGCTGCTTGAGCTGCCGCTGGGCCGCGCCATCGACAATGGCCCGGCCGTGCGCATGACCGCCAACCTGGCCGGCCAGCAGCGCGAGTGGCGCGGGCAGATCGTGCGCACCGAGGCGGCGATCGATCCCAACAGCCGCTTTGTGTACGCCGTGGCGCAGGTCGCCAACCCCTACCAGGGTGAGGCGCCGCTGATCAACGGCCTGTTCGTGGAAGCGCAGATCGCAGGCAAGACCTACGACGACATCACCCTGCTGCCGCGCCAGGCGCTGCACGAGGGCAACCATATCCTGGTGCTGAACGAGGAAAACCAACTGGGCTTCCGCGACGTGGAACTGCTGCAGGCGGTGGGTGACCAGGTGTGGCTGCGCGGCGATATCGCCACGGGTGACAAGGTCGTGGTCTCGAGCCTCGGCTATTCCCGCGAGGGCATGGTGCTGAGCCCGAACCCGCTGAATGAAAAGCCCGCGTCTGGCCTGATGCTCGGTGACAAGGCCCCGGAGTCCGATGACGTCGCCGAGCAAGGCGCCAAGGGCAGCACCGCCTCCGCACAGGGAGCCTACTGATCATGCAGCGCATCATCGGATGGTTCGTCCGCAACAGTAAAGCCGCCAACCTGCTGATGTTCATGATCATCATCGGCGGGATCTTCGGCATCATGCATATCGGCCGCGAGGTGTTTCCGGCCATCAATCCCGGCGTGGTCAAGGTCGATATCAGCTACCCCGGCGCCGGTCCCGCGGAAGTAGAGCAGCAGGTTACCCAGCGGGTAGAGCAGGCCATTTCCGAAGTGAAGGGGATCAAGGAAATCAACTCCTGGTCCGCCCGCAGCCACAGCACCGTGCGCATCCAGGCGGTGGACGGCTACGACGAGCTGCGCCTGCTGAATGACATCAAGGTGCAGGTGGACTCCATCAACACCTTCCCGGGTGATATCGAGCGCCCGGTCATCGCGCTGGAAGAGTGGGAACAGCAGATGATGATGATCGCCATCGGCGGTCCCGTCTCCCCGCGCCAGCTCAAAGAAACCGCGATGGACCTGCGCGACAAGCTGATGCTGCTGCCCGGTGTGCGCCGTGTGGACGTGTGGGGCGACCGCGCCGATGAGGTCTCCATCGAGGTTTCTGAAATCGACCTGCGCCGCTACAACCTGTCGTTCGACGATGTCGCCGGTGCGGTGCGCCGGTCCTCCCTGGACCTGCCCGCGGGCATGGTGCGCTCCGACCGCGGCGACATTCAGGTGCAGACCCGCGGCCAGGCCTACAACGCCGAGGACTTCGCGCGCATCCCGGTACTGAGCCGCCCCGACGGCACCCAGCTGCTGCTGCGCGACGTGGCCACCATCAACGACGGTTTCGAGGAAGAGGGTTCCATCATCCGCTTCAACGGCAAGCCGGCGATGAACCTGCGGGTGATGCAGGGCGAGCCGCTGGATGTCGTGGCCACTGCCGAAGCGATCCGCGAGTTTATGAAAGAGGCGCGCGAGACTCTGCCCCCGGGCATGGAGTTCGAGGCCTGGTTCGACTTCTCCGAAGCCTACGAAAGCCGCATGAGCATGCTGTTCTGGAACGCGGTCACCGGCCTCGCACTGGTGTTCGTGTTGCTGATGCTGTTCCTGCGCCCGGCGCTGGCAGTGTGGGTGACCATCGGCATTTTCACCGCCTTCATGGGCGCCTTCTGGCTGCTGCCGATTACCGGTATCACCCTGAATATGCTGTCGCTGTTCGCCTTCCTGATGATTCTCGGGATCGTGGTGGACGATGCGATCATCGTCGGCGAGGCGGTGCACGCCGCCCACGACCGCGGTGAGGTGGGGCTCAAGGCGGCGGAAGCGGGGGTAAAAAATATCTCCGCGCCGGTGATCTTCGCCGTGGTCTCCACCATGGTGTTCTTCGTGCCCATGCTGTTCCTGCCGGGCTACACCTCGCAGATGATGATGTCGCTGCCGGTGGTGGTACTGCTGAGCCTCACCTTCTCCCTGGTCGAATCCCTGCTGATCCTGCCGGCGCACTTGGTAGGTCTGAAACCCGAGAAGCCGGCGACGTCCGGCTTCGGCAAAAAAATGCAGGACATACGCGGCAAGTTCGCCTCGGGCATGAAGGCCGCCGGCGACAAGTACTATCTGCCGCTGCTGGAGAAAACCCTGAGCAACAGCCGCGCCACGGTCATGATCTTCTTTATGGCGCTGATCCTGTCGTTCGCACTGTTTGGCGGCGGCTATATCGGCAAGGCCTTCTCGCCGGAAGTTCCCTCTGATCTGCTGGAACTGCGCACCACCATGGCTCAGGGCGAGTCGTTCGAAGAGACCAAGCGGGTGATGGAGAAGTTCGAACAGGCCGGTGAAATCCTCGCGAAAGACCCCGAGATGCTGGCGCTGAACGGCGGCAAGGAATTTGTCGAGAACACCATGGTGTTCCTGTGGCGGGGCAACGTCACCGTGCTGCTGCAGCTGACCGACGGCGAGAATCGAGATGTGACCTCCGAGCAACTGGCGCTGAAGTGGCGCGAGTATATCGGCGAGCTCCCCGCCAGCATCGAGGAGATGAACATCCAGCACACCATCAACGATGGCGGCAAGGGCATGTCCCTGAACCTCAGCACCTCCTCCGGCAACATGGACGAGCTGCGCCGCGCCGCGGACGAGGTGAAGCAGGCCCTCAACAACTTCTCCGGTGTGTACGACGTGCGCGACAACCTGATTGCCGCGCGCCAGGATATCGAGATCCAACTGAAACCCCACGCCACCAATATGGGCATCGGCCTCGCCGATGTAGCCAAGCAGGTGCGCCAGGGTTTCTACGGTGAAGAAGTGCAGCGCATTCCCCGCGGCCGCGAGGACGTGCGCGTGATGGTGCGCTACCCGCAGGAAGAGCGCGCCAGCGAAGACCAGATCGACCGCATTCGCATCCGCACCAGCGAGGGCGAGATTCCCTTCAGCGCGGTGGCGGACGCCGTCTATGTTCCCGGCTACACCACCATCCGCCGCAACGACCGCGAGCGCACGGTGCAGATCACTGCGGAAATGATTCCAGGCACCTCACCGGCAAACGAGATCCTGAAGGAGCTGCGCGACAAGAACCTGGCAACCTGGGAGAGCCGCTACCCCGGTTTCAGCCTGAAGACCGCGGGTGAAATGCAGGAGGAGGAAGAATTCAGCACCTCGATCATCGCGTTCTTCTTCCTGTCGATCTTCGCTATCTACGGGCTGCTGGCCGTCGCCTTCCGCTCCTACTCGCAGCCGCTGCTGATCCTGACCGCGGTGCCGTTCGGCTTCTTCGGCGCGATCCTTGGCCATATGTTGATGGGTTACGACATCAGCATCATGTCCATGCTCGGCTTCCTCGCTGCGGCGGGCGTGGTGGTGAACGATAATCTGGTACTGATGGATCGCATCAACCAGTTGCGCGCTGAGGGTGTGGCGGTGATGGACGCGGTGGTACAGGCCGGCCGCGACCGCTTCCGCCCGATCATCCTCACCTCCCTCACCACCTTTATCGGGCTGGTACCGATCATGTTCGAGCGTTCGATCCAGGCGCAGTTCCTGATCCCCATGGTGGTGAGCCTCGCGTTCGGCGTCCTCTGTGCCACCTTCGTCACCCTGCTGCTGGTGCCGAATCTGTACAAGATCATCGAGACCCTGCGCATCAAGGTGAAGGGTGACAAGATCCACGAGGAGCTGCCGGTGAGTTTCGAGAAAGGTTGATTGAAGTGGTGCGCCGCAAGCTAGTTTGGTGGCGCGCCCTTATCGGGCCGGGGTAATCCGGTACTCAACAACCTGTCGGCAATCGTTTCGCACCGAATCACCCCGTCCCGATAAGGGCGCTTCGCGTTGAAGCGCGTGATGTCCTTGAAAGGATCGAACGGCTTACGAAGTACAACGCTTCGAATTAAAGGTGGAGTGCCGGGGATTCGTTTTCAAAAGCGTCGGCAACAGGGATGTTGCCGACGCAGCGTACAGGGATGTATTCACAGCGGTTTTGAAAACGAATACCCGGTGCTCCGCCGCCACAACACTCCAAACAGAGCTCAAACAAACCCTGAACAGAGCACCAAAAGACCCCGAAGCGCCCTACAACTTCTCCCGCGCCTGTATTACCCTTCACGCAACTCCAATTCCGCACGACAGGATGAACCGTTGCGAATCCCCCGTATCTTCTCCACCGAACCGCTGGCGGGTAAATCCGAAGTCCGGCTGGACGAAGCCGCCTCCCGCCATCTGGTCAAAGTCCTGCGCCTCGGCCCCGGCCGCCCGCTGATCCTGTTCGACGGCACCGGCGGAGAGTACGAAGCAGAACTGCTGGAAGCCGGTAAAAAAGCGCGGGTGCAAATTGGCGCGCATTCCGCAGAAGACAACCAGTCTCCACTGGCCATCACCCTCGTCATCGGAATCTCCCGCGGCGACCGCTTCGACTGGGTCATCCAGAAAGCCACCGAGTTGGGCGTGAGCGCCATCCAGCCACTGTTTACCGAACGCTGCGAAGTCAAACTGAGCGGCGAACGCATGGACAAAAAACTCGGCCAGTGGCAACAGATTGCCATTAGCGCCTGCGAGCAGAGCGCCCGCAACCGCGTGCCGCAAATCCTGTCGCCACAGAAATTCCACCAGTATCTGGAACAGGCGAAAGACGACAACGCGCTCAAGCTCGTGCTGCACCACCGCACCAAAGCAACACTGGCAGAACTGGAACAGCAGGCGGGCAAGCCGCAGGCCACATTATTATTGGTGGGTCCCGAAGGCGGGCTCTCCGCGGACGAAATCGAACTGGCCATGGCGCAGGGCTTCCATCCCCTGCGCCTTGGCCCGCGCGTACTGCGTACCGAAACCGCGCCGGTAGCCGCGCTTTCGGTACTGCAATTCCAATGGGGCGACTTTTAATCGGAGCACACTATGAAAATACTAGTCTGGTTGATTGGCGTGGCGATCACCGCTATGTCCATTCTCGTAATCCTGAAACCGCAGATCGCCCGCGATCTGAGCGAACGCATGAACCCACGGATGTTCTATTTTGGCGCCTGGGCTCGGATCGTGATCGGCATGATTTTCCTGGTGATCTCGGAAACCCGCAGCTGGGCCACGCTGTTCAATGGGCTCGGGATTCTGCTGGTGGTCGTCGGCGCCTATGCACTCCAGTCCGGCTATGAGCGCACGCGGGAATTCGTGCTCCGCGTCGTGCACGGCAATGAAAATGTGGTGCGCGTTGCCGGCGCGGTCGGCGTACTGGTGGGCATTCTTCTCATCTCCGCAACTTGATGGCACGCCGATGGTGAATCCCTATTCAAACACCCGGCTGGTGATTTTCGACTGCGATGGCGTACTGGTAGACAGCGAAATCATCGTCTGCCGGGTGCTGGCCGAGGAAATGACGAGGCTCGGTATGCCGGCGACCGCGGAAGAACTGGACGAGCAGTTCAGCGGCCGCCCGTCGCAAGACTGCATTCTCGATATCGAGACCCGCTACGGTGGGCCGCTGCCGCAGTCCTACTTCAACGCCACCGAGAAGCGTATCCGCGAAGCGTTCCACAACGAACTCGAAGCGGTGGCGGGCATTCGCGAAGTGCTGGAAAAACTGCAGACCACCGACCTGCAGACCTGCGTGGCCTCCTCCGGCCCGCACGCGAAAATGCAGATTACCCTGAACAAAACCGGGTTGTGGGAGTATTTCGCTGGGCGCATTTACAGCGCCGACGATGTGGGGCGCGGCAAGCCCTGGCCGGACCTGTTCCTGCACAGCGCGCGTCAGTTCGACATCGCTCCCGAGCACTGCCTGGTGGTGGAAGACTCCATCGCCGGCGTGAAGGCCGCGGTGGCCGCCGGCATGCCGGTGATCGGCTACAGCCACAACGGCGCGCGCGCCCGCCAGCTGGAAGCCGAGGGCGCGCGGGTAATCAACGATATGCAGTTACTGCTGGATTATTTTTGACGCCTGCCGGCGCCGCTAGATCAGATCCTCACTGCCCTACGGATCAACATTCGCCGATCCTACAATCCGCCGTACGCTTACCATCCTGATCAGCCATCTGACACAGAAGGAGCCGGCCTCATGTCTGTTATCCGGCAGAGCCCCCTTTGGGCATCGATATTAGTGGTTGTTTCCGCACTGTTGCTGTGCGGCTGCCCCGACCCCACCAAGAAGTACACCCTTGATCCTCGCGAACTGGTGAGTAATGGGTTTGGGGAGAAAGTCGCGCGCGAGTCGGAACCTTTCGGTGACGATATGGTGCGCTACCTGATGGGGCAGCAGCGTAAGGACGGCGCACTGTTCGTGCTGGATGTGGATTTCGAACCCGGCGGCTTTGCGCCGAAGATGGAAACCCTCGGAGACATCGAAGCGCTGCTGGTGATCATGCGGGACTTCCCTGCGCTCAAGATTGTGGTCGAAGGTCACACCGACAATGCCGGCGACCCGGAAAAAAACCGCAAGCTGTCGGAGTGGCGCGCCAACTGGGTGCGCCAATTTCTGCTGGAGCGCGGGATCAGCGCCGAGCGGGTGGAGGCCGCGGGCCTCGGCGATTCTGATCCGGTGGCAGACAACAGCACGCCGAAAGGCCGCGAGCAAAACCGCCGGTTGGTGGTGCGGGTGATCGACTTCGACGGCAAGCCGGTCAATGTGGGCCTGAATCGCGAAAAACCGAAGCGAGCAGAGTAATCAGCTTTTTCTGGCCAGGTACCAGAAACACAGCGCAAACCCCGCCAGACCAAGCCAGGTTGCCAGGGCAAAGTCGCCAAGGTAGGGCACTCTGCCCGGCGCGCTCACCGCCAGTATGGCGACAATCACGCCCATCAGCGCCTCGCCGGTGATCAGGCCCGATGCCAGCAGCAGACCCTTGCCCTCCGCCTCATGGGTACCGCGGCGTTTCTGTTGCCAGTGTGCCAGTAGCCCCCCAAGAAAAATCGGAATCGACAGCCCGAGCGGCAGATACACGCCAACCGCAACTGCCAGCACCGGGAAGCGGAACAATGCGCCGCGGCGTTTCTGGATTTCGTCCAGCAGGATTAGCACTGCGGCGAGGACAAAGCCGATAAAAATGTAGTTCCACTCGATGCCCGCGCCAAAAATGCCGGTGGACAGGTCGCGCATCAGGCTCGCCTGAGGTGCGGACAGCGGTGTCGCTTCCGGGTTGAGTGGGCTTACCCGGCCGATGCCGTAGCCCTGGTCGAGAATTGACAGTACAAATGGAATCGCGCCCGCCGCGGCGACAACGCCGATAATCTGGAACACCTGCTGGCGCCAGGGCGTGGCGCCGAGGATATGGCCGCACTTCAGGTCCTGCATATTGTCGCCGGCAATGGCGGCGGCGGAGCAGATCATCCCCGCCAGGTACATCACCGCGATCGGGCCGAGCCTGCCAGCGATGCCCTCGTTGCCCATCAACTGCAACAGGATCAGTGCCGACACAATCACGGTAGCAATGGTGACGCCGCTGATGGGATTGTTGCTGGAGCCCACGAGACCCGCCATATATCCGGCAACGGACGCGAAAATGAATCCCAGTACCAGCATCAGCCCCGACATGATGGCCGCGATCCAGTAGCGTTCGGGATAGCCGTCCAGCGCGTGCAGGAAGATGAAATACAGCGGTATCGCAGACAGCAGTACCAGCAGGCTCACATAGGGAATTGGCATGTCCTGTTCGGTGCGCAGTGCCACCTCGCCGGCCTTGGCCTGGCGGTGGGCGTGCAGCGACGCCTTAACCCCGGCGATCAGGGGGCCGGCCAGTGTGATCAGCGACCACACTCCACCCACCATCATGGCGCCGACACCGATGCGCCGGCACTGCTGCCAGGAGGCACCGGCGAGATTTTCCCAGTCCTGTGCGCTCCAGCCCGCCATATTGCCGCTGACACCGGCGAGCTGCATCAGCTCGTCGCTGTTGATCAACCAGTTGACCGGGACGCCAATGAGCGTACCGATCACCCCGCCGATAAACACCAGCGCCGCCACGTTCAGGCCGACGATATAGCCGACGCCGAGCAGTGCCGGACTCAGGGTGATATTGCCGGTAAACAGCCAGTTGCCACCGAGCCAGCTTTTGGTCGCGGCGACGCCGCCGACCAGCAGGCCGACGCCGGATTCCAACAGTTTGATCAGGCCGCCGAGACCGGCCGCTGCCAGCAACACGCGAAAGCCGCGCTTGGCCTCCGCACTGGGGCGGTACTCCGGGTGATCCCTGTCGGTTTGTATACCGCCGGTTTTCAGTACCTGGGCGGTGGCCACCCCTTCGGGAAACGCCAGCTCCGTTTCCACGATCAGCGCGCGCCGCAGCGGAATGGTAAATGCCACCCCAAGCACCCCGCCGAGCAGCCCGATCAGCGTCATGGTGCCCCAGTGATAACCGCTCCATGCCCCCATCATGACCAGCGCCGGCAGAGTGAAAATGATCCCTGCGGCGAGGGACTCGCCGGCGGAAGCGGAGGTCTGCACCATGTTGTTTTCGAGGATGGTGGAGCGGCGGAACAGCCGCAAAAGCCCCATGGAGGTGGCGGCGGCGGGAATGGAGGCGGAAACGGTGAGGCCGACCAGCAGGCCGATATAGGCGTTGGCCGCGGCGAGCACCGCCGAGAGTACCGCGCCGAGGATCAGCGCTTTGAGGGTGATTTCGCTGATCACCTGATCAGCGGGGACGAGGGGACGATCGGCCATGGACAACTCCCTGTCGGTGAGTTTTGAAATTATTTCCTCTCAAGATAGCAAAAAGGGGCGCAATGCCCCTTTTTTGTTGGATTTGTGTGGCCAGATCAGATCGCGCGATCGGCGAAATTCAGCGCGCGCAGTATATCGGCGCTCGGCGCCACCTGGTTCATGGTGTAGAAATGCAGCCCCGGGGCGCCGCCTTCCAGCAGGGTTTCACACAGGTCGGTGACGATTTCCAGGCCGAGCTTTTTCACATCTTCCGGATCGCGGTAGCTCTCCATACGGTACTTCAGCCAGCGCGGAATTTCTGCGCCGCAGTTGCGGGAGAAGCGCGCGAGGTTGGCGAAGTTGGTGATCGGCATGATGCCGGGGTAAATCGGTGCGTCGATCCCGGCCTTCTCGCACTGGTCGAGGAAGTAAAAATACGCATCCGGGTTGTAGAAGTACTGGGTCAGCGCGCTGTTGGCGCCGGCCTCGAACTTGCCTTTCAGGAAGCGCAGGTCGGCATCGTAGCTTTCCGCTTCCGGGTGGATTTCAGGGTAGGCCGCCACTTCCAGGTGGAAGTGATCGCCGGTGTGGCGGCGGATAAATGCCACCAGCTCGTTGGCGTATACCAGCTGTGCCACCGAACCCATACCGGAAGGCATATCGCCGCGCAGTGCGACGATGCGGTCCACGCCGGATTCTTTATAGCGTTTGAGCAAACCGAGCACGGTTTCTTCATTGTCGCCGCCAAAGGACAGGTGTGGCGCAATGGAAACACCGTCGCGGCGCAGGTTGCACACGATGTTGGCGGTGGTGTCGCGGGTGGTGCCGCCGGCACCATAGGTTACGGAGAAAAACGCC
Organism: Microbulbifer sp. SH-1; assembly: GCF_011326135.1. Taxonomy (NCBI): domain Bacteria; kingdom Pseudomonadati; phylum Pseudomonadota; class Gammaproteobacteria; order Cellvibrionales; family Microbulbiferaceae; genus Microbulbifer; species Microbulbifer sp. SH-1. The sequence continues at coordinate 3,821,379 of NZ_CP046948.1, forward strand.
GGATTGAACGCCTGCAGTTCCTCTCGGGTCTTGTACAGTTTTTCCCGGCCCTCTTCAGTCTTGGGGGGGAAAAATTCGAAGCTGATTCTTAAGTCGCTCATGGTTCACTTCCACTCCCTCGGGCTGGATTCCGGCCTGCGCCGGAATGACGGCATTGGTCATCCCGGGCTCGACCCGGGATCCAGAACGGAGGTCAATTAATACTTGTAACTTTCCGGCTTGTAAGGGCCGTCCACAGAAACGCCAATATAGTTGGCCTGGGTCTCGGTCATGCGGGTGATTACACCGCCGAAGCCTTCCACCATGTATTTCGCCACTTCTTCGTCCAGTTTTTTCGGCAGTACTTTTACGTACAGCGCGGACACTTTCTGGTCTGCTGGCAGGTCGGCGAATTTTTCCTGGAACAGGTGAATCTGGGCCAGTACCTGGTTGGCGAAGGAGCCATCCATGATGCGGCTGGGGTGGCCGGTGGCGTTGCCCAGGTTCACCAGGCGGCCTTCGGACAGCAGCAACAGGTGATCGTTGGTTTCCGCGTTGCGCACGATCTTGTGGACCTGCGGCTTCACTTCCTGCCACTCCCAGTTTTTGCGCATGAAGGCAGTGTCGATCTCGTTGTCGAAGTGACCGATGTTGCACACCACCGCACCGCTCTTCAGCGCTTTCAGCATGTTGGCGTCGCACACATTGACGTTGCCGGTGGTGGTTACCAGCAGGTCGGTGTTGGCCAGCAGCTCACGGTTGATGCAGGACGCATCGCCGGTGTTGATGCCGTCGATAAACGGGGATACCAGCTCGTAGCCGTCCATGCACGCCTGCATGGCACAGATCGGATCGATCTCGGTCACTTTTACGATCATGCCTTCCTGACGCAGGGACGCCGCGGAGCCCTTGCCCACGTCACCGTAGCCGATCACCAGCGCTTTTTTGCCGGACAGCAGGTGGTCGGTGCCGCGCTTGATGGCATCGTTCAGGCTGTGGCGACAGCCGTATTTGTTGTCGTTCTTGCTCTTGGTGACCGAGTCGTTGACGTTGATTGCGGGCACTTTCAGCGTGCCGGTTTTCAGCATGTCCTGCAGGCGGTGCACGCCAGTGGTGGTCTCCTCGGAAATGCCGTGACACTTGTCCAGCAGCTCCGGGTATTTGCGGTGCAGCAGTTCGGTGAGGTCACCGCCGTCATCGAGAATCATGTTCGGCTGCCAACCGGCCACGTCGGCGCCGATGGTGCGCTCGAGACACCACTCGTACTCTTCCTCGGTTTCACCTTTCCAGGCAAACACCGGAATACCGCGCGCGGCGATGGCGGCAGCGGCGTGATCCTGGGTGGAGAAAATATTGCAGGACGACCAGCGCACTTCCGCACCGAGAGCCACCAGGGTTTCGATCAGCACCGCGGTCTGGATGGTCATGTGGATACAGCCCATGATGCGGGCGCCCGCCAGCGGCTGCTCCGCGCGGTATTTTTCCCGCAGGGTGATCAGCGCGGGCATCTCGCCCTCGGCAATTTCAATTTCCTTGCGGCCCCAGTTGGCCAGTTCAATGTTCGCGACCTTGAAGTCTTTGAATTCGGTGCTCATCTGGTTCATTACTTAACTCTCTGAAATTTCGTCGCCGTCATACCGGCGCATGCCGGTATCCAGTTTCGTGGCAGCTGGATTCCGGCATGCGCCGGAATGACGAGTGTATGTAAATTAAATTCCGGCCTGTGCGCGCAAAGTTTCCGCCTTGTCGGTTTTCTCCCACGGGAAGGCGGTGAATGTTTCGGACTGCTCGTGACCGTTGCTGTCGATCCACTTGTAGGTATGCTCGAACGGCTCGCGACCGAAGTGGCCGTAGGCGGCGGTGAGCTGGTACATGGGGTGCAGCAGGTCCAGCGCCTTGGAAATGGCGTAGGGGCGCAGGTCGAAGTTTTCGCGGATCAGTTCGATCAGCTTGTCATCGCTGACCTTACCGGTGCCGAAGGTGTTCACGGAAACCGACGTCGGTTCGGCTACACCGATGGCATAGGACACCTGGATTTCACAGCGCTTGGCGAGCCCGGCGGCGACGATATTCTTCGCCACGTAACGGCCGGCGTACGCCGCGGAGCGGTCCACTTTTGACGGATCCTTGCCGGAGAAGGCACCGCCGCCGTGACGGGCGGAGCCGCCGTAGGTGTCGACAATGATCTTGCGCCCGGTCAGACCGCAGTCGCCCACCGGGCCGCCGATCACAAATTTGCCGGTGGGGTTGATGTGGAACTTGGTATTTTCATGCAGCAGTTCCGCCGGCAGCACGTGGTGCACGATCAGTTCGAGCACGGCTTCGCGCAGGTCTTCCTGGGAAACTTCCGGGCTGTGCTGGGTGGATAGCACTACGGCGTCGATGGCGCAGGGCTTGCCGTCTTCGTCGTAACGGAAAGTCACCTGGCTCTTCGCATCCGGGCGCAGCCACGGCAGCAGGCCGGACTTGCGCGCTTCGGCCTGACGTTCTACCAGGCGGTGGGCGTAGTAGATCGGGGACGGCATGAAGGTGGGGGTTTCGTCGGTGGCGTAGCCGAACATCAGGCCCTGGTCACCGGCGCCCTGGTCTTCGGGCTTCACGCGGTCAACACCCTGGGCGATATCCACGGACTGTTTGCCGATGACGTTCAGCACACCACAGGTCTCGCCGTCGTAGCCGACGTCGGAGGAGGTGTAGCCAATATCGGTGATGACCTTGCGCACCAGATCTTCGAGATCGACCCAGGCGGAGGTGCTGATTTCACCGGCGATGATGGCGATACCGGTTTTCACGAGGGTTTCGCAGGCAACACGGGCGTTCTTGTCGCGCGCCAGCAGTGCGTCCAGGACTGCATCGGAAATCTGGTCGGCGATTTTGTCCGGATGGCCTTCGGAAACGGACTCCGAAGTAAAGATGCTGTATTCACTCATTGTGAGTTTCTCCTTTTTCCCGCTGCTGGCGGTTGCGTAAAACTTGTTTTGTGCTCCGTAGCTTTGGAGCGCTGTTTGTATTCTGGTGGCGGCCAAGGGGGCGGTGAAAGGTTTCAAAACCGCTGTGAATACATCCATGTACGCTGCGTCGGCGACGTCCCTGTCGCCGACGCTTTTGAAACCTTCCCCCGCCCCCTTGGCCTTCAATTCGTATTGCTGTGCTTCGTCGCTAACTTTGCTTACGAAGTAAATGAGCTCATCGTGAAGCCAGAGCACCGGGTGCACCTTTTCGGAAGCGTCGCAAACAGGATGTTTGCGCCGCAGCTCCCAGGGATGGGTTCACAGCGGTTCCGAAAAGGTGCACCCGGTGATCTGGCGCCCGGTACTAAAAACAGAGCACCAAAGCTACGAAGCTCAGGACTTTACAAATTCCTGAATCTGAATCTGAAACCCGTTGCGCAAAGCACTGTGCACACTGCGGCCTTTCGATAATCCTGCTTCAGAAGCCCACTCAACCAACTGCTGTGGCGCAAACCCAAGCCACAGATCGCCACAGGCATCCCGTGCCCAGTCCTGCTCGTGGTCGTGCAGTTCCGTAATCAACAACTGCCCCCCCAGCTTCAGGGACTTCTGCAAATCCTGAAAAATCTGCGCCGGCTCCGGGGTGTGGTGCAACACCATATTCACCACAATCGCATCGCAACTCTCCGGGCGCGACGCCGCCGCGCGGGTGTCGTCGCACACAAACTCAATATTCTGCAGGCCTTTCTCGTCCGCAAACGCCTGCGCCCGCTCCAACATCGTCTTCGACAGGTCCAGCGCCGTCACCGTGCCAAAGCGATTCGCCAGCTCCGCCAGAAATTCACCCTCACCGGGTCCAACTTCCAAAGCGTGACGCCCCGGTTTCAGCAACTGCGCCACCTGTGGGCCGTACACGCTATAACTGGCGATCAACTCCTGCTGCTCGCGGAAGCGGTTGCCGTAGTCCGCAAAGAAGCGGCGCGACGCCTCCGCGCGCTCCGCCGCAATCTGCGCCACGGTCTCCGCGCGCTCCTCGGTCAGCGGTAACAGGTCGAGGCCGGCAAACAACTGCTGCAGCAGCTCGCTGCCCGCGGTGCGGCGGTAAAAGAGGTTGTTCCCCTCGCGGCGCTTGCTCACCAGGCCCGCCTGAGTCAGCACCTTCAAATGGTGCGACAGGGCAGGTTGGCGCAGATCAAAGATGCGGCACAGCTCCAGCACGCTGTAAGAGTCCTGACTCAGCAGGCGCAGGACCTCCAGGCGCAGCGGGTCGCCGGCGGCCTTGAGGGTCGCCGCCAGTTGCGGAATCTGGTCGCTCGCGCGTACTTCGCGGCTGGCAGGGGCGTGGCTGGAGTCAAACATGGTGGGGAGTCTAGCAGCGGCCTGAATCTATATCAAAATTTTTTGATTTAGGTGTATCAAAAATAGTTGATAGAGGTGGGAGTGGGCCATCGGTTTGCCAAAAGATCGCCAAACACCGGGAAAATGTTGCATTGCTGGCCGTGAATTGAACCCTCAGCCTTTGCGCCGGCGGGGCGATTACGGGAAAATACCGCCCCCCGTTTGTCACAGGCTCCTGTTTTACTACCGGCGCCGCAGACCGCAACGGGGCCGCGGCAACTGGCCGTCAGAGCCGGGCTCGCAGCACATCTGATGAACCGAAGACCCCAAACCGAGAGATCCCTATGTCTTCTACTCCGTCTCGCACAGAAAAGGCCAATGCCATCCGCGCCCTCGCCATGGACGCGGTCCAGAAAGCCAATAGCGGCCACCCCGGCGCCCCCATGGGCATGGCCGACATCGCCGAAGTGCTGTGGAACGACTATCTGAAACACAATCCGGCCAACCCCGAGTGGGCGGACCGCGACCGCTTCGTGCTGTCCAATGGCCACGGTTCCATGCTGCTGTACTCCCTGCTGCACCTGACCGGTTACGACCTGTCCATTCACGAGCTGCAGAACTTCCGCCAGCTGCACTCCAAGACCCCGGGCCACCCCGAGTACGGCTACGCCCCGGGTGTAGAAACCACCACCGGCCCTCTGGGCCAGGGCATTACCAATGCCGTGGGCATGGCGCTGGCCGAGAAAGTGCTGGCGGCCCAGTTCAACCGCGAAGGCTACGAGCTGGTGGACCACCACACCTACACCTTCCTGGGTGACGGCTGCCTGATGGAGGGCATCTCCCACGAAGCCTGCTCCCTGGCTGGTACCCTGGGCCTCGGCAAGCTGATCGCGTTCTACGACGACAACGGCATTTCCATCGACGGTGAGGTGGAAGGCTGGTTCACCGACGATACGCCTAAACGCTTTGAAGCCTACGGCTGGCACGTGATCCCGGGTGTGGACGGCCACGACCCGCAGGCGATCAAGGCCGCCATCGAGGCCGCCCGCGCCGAGACCACCAAGCCCACCCTGATCTGCTGCAAGACCGTCATCGGCTTCGGCTCTCCCAACAAACAGGGCCGCGAAGAGTGCCACGGTGCGCCGCTGGGCGCGGAAGAAATCGCGCTGGTACGCGAAACCCTCGGCTGGAAACACGAGCCCTTCGTGATTCCCGAAGACCTGTACCACGCCTGGGATGCGCGCCCCAAAGGCGAAGCCCAGGAAGAAGAGTGGAACGATATTTTCGAAGACTATAAAGAAGCCCACCCGGAGCTGGCGGCCGAGTTTGTGCGCCGCATGAAGGGCGAGCTGCCGGCAGACTTCCTCGCCAAGGCCGACGAGTACATCAAAAAGTGCCAGGCCGACGCCGAGAAAATCGCCTCCCGCAAGGCCAGCCAGAACACCCTGAACGCCTTCGGTCCGCTGCTGCCGGAATTCCTCGGCGGCTCCGCTGACCTCGCCGGTTCCAACCTCACCATCTGGTCCGGTGCCAAAGGCGTCACCGCGGACGATGCCAGCGGTAACTACGTCTACTACGGCGTGCGCGAATTCGGCATGAGCGCCATCATGAACGGCGTCGCCCTGCACGGTGGCCTGGTGCCCTACGGCGCCACCTTCCTGATGTTCATGGAATATGCCCGCAATGCCGTGCGCATGGCCGCACTGATGAAACAGCGCGTCATCTTCGTGTACACCCACGATTCCATCGGCCTCGGCGAAGACGGCCCCACCCACCAGCCGGTAGAGCAGCTCACCGCCCTGCGCGTGACTCCCAACCTGCACACCTGGCGCCCGTGCGACGCCACCGAATCCGCGGTCAGCTGGAAAATGGCCGTGGCCCGCAACGACGGCCCCAGCGCCCTCATCTTCAGCCGCCAGGGCCTTGCCCCGCAGCCGCGCACCGATGAGCAGCTGGCAGCGATCGAAAAGGGCGGCTACATCCTGCGCGACTGCGACGGCACTCCGGAAGCGATCATCATCGCCACCGGCTCAGAAGTAGAACTCGCCACCGCCGCTGCCGACAAGCTCGCCGGCCGCAAAGTGCGCGTGGTTTCCATGCCGTGTGCCGAAGCCTTCAGCGCCCAGCCCGCCGATTACCGCGAATCCGTACTGCCCTCCGCCGTGCGCGCCCGCGTTGCGGTCGAGGCCGGCCACAAGGACTACTGGTACAAGTTCGTCGGCTTCGACGGCGCCATCATCGGCATGGACACCTTCGGTGAATCCGCCCCGGCCGGTGACCTGATGAAGCACTTCGGCATCACCGCCGATAAAGTCGCCGAGGCCGTCGAGTCTCTGCTGAAGTAACGCCTGGCACCCTGTAGGAGCCTGCCTTGCAGGCGAATTGGATGAAGCAAACCAAGCAACCGTCCATGGAGCAATGTCCGGCCAGGCCATCCTTGGCCTGGCGTCAGCTAGAGCAGCGAGCAGTGCTCGCTAAACACTCTGGCTGACCCTGCAAGGCAGGCTCCTACAGAGTCCGACTCCGAATCAGGAATCCATGATAAGACTCGCCATCAACGGCTACGGCCGTATCGGACGCAGCGTCCTTAGAGCCCTCTACGAATCCAACCTGCGCGACCAGCTGCAGATCGTCGCCATCAACGAACTGGCCGACTGCGCCACCATCGCCCACCTCACCAAATACGACACCGTCCACGGCCGCTTCCACGGCGAAGTTGCGGTGCACCACGAAACCCTGCACATCAACGGCGACAAAATCGCCGTCACCCACCACCGCAAACTCGAAGCCCTCGACTGGCGCAACCCGCAGGTAGACATCGTCCTCGAGTGCACCGGCAGCTTCAGCGAGCGCGAGCGCGCCGAGCTGCATTTAAAGGCCGGAGCAGAAAAAGTCATCTTCTCCCAGCCCGCCAGCCGCGACGTCGACGCCACCATCGTCTACGGCATCAACGACACATCGCTCAGCGGAAAAGAGACCATCGTCTCCGCCGCCTCCTGCACCACCAACTGCAGCGTCCCCGTGATCGCCGCACTGGAAAATGCCTTCGGCATCGAAGCCGGCGTCATCACCACCATCCACTCCGCCATGAACGACCAACCGGTAAGCGACGCCTACCACCACACCGACCTGCGCAAAACCCGCTCCGCGATGAACTCCATCATCCCGGTCGACACCGGCCTCGCCCGCGGTATCGAGCGCATCCTCCCCGGCATGGCCGGCAAATTCGAAGCCCAGGCCATGCGTGTGCCCACCATCAACGTCTCTGCTATCGACCTCTCGGTGCAGTTGAAAAAACCTGTCACCCAGGCCGAAGTCAACACTGTACTCAAAACCGCAGCGGAAACCCGCTACTCCGGCGTGCTCGGTTACAGCGAAGAACCCCTTGCCTCCTGCGACTACAACCACGACCCCCGCTCCGGCATCGTCGACGCCAGCCAGACCCGGGTCGCTGGTGGCAAGCTGGTGAAGGTGCTGATCTGGTTTGATAACGAGTGGGGCTTTGCCAACCGGATGTTGGACGTGGCGCGAAAACTTCAGGTCTGAATCCGTGCAGATTATTCTGCTGACCCACGAGCGCGAAATGGCGCGGCCGAGCAATACCGGACAACTGGTGTTATCCGCAGTTTCTGAGGTCGGTGTAAGCGCAGAGCGCCTGGCCTGGCGACGCACTGAGCCGGATAAAACCTTGCTCTCGATACTGGGTAGCCCCTGCACCGGTCTTGTGTATCCGGATACTGAAACCGCGGGCACGCCGTACAAAGCGCTGGGTATTGAAACCTGTGAGCGGTTTATCCTGCTCGATGCCACCTGGCAGGAGGCGCGCAAGATGTACAATCGCAGCCCGTATCTGCACGCGGTGAGTAGGGTGACTCTGAATTCAGCGCGGGGCTCTCGCTATCGCCTGCGGCGCAATCAGAAGAAAGAAGGGCTGTGCACTGCGGAATGTGTGGTGGAAATCCTGCGGAGCAAAGGCCGTAAAGAGCTCGCCGACAGGCTCGAAGAGCAATTTATCCAGTTTAATGTGGCCGGCGGCTAGCGGGTGCGCGATCTCTATTGTTACCGCACACCGCAACAACCCTGTGCCACTGTCTGCCACCGGCCTGGCTATACACTGCCCTCATGTTCCACGACCAGTACACGCACTTCACCTTGGGGGTGCGCAACATGCTCGGTTCCAACTGACGCAAAAAATATATCGCCGGCTTCCAGTGTCACCGAGAACTCTTCGCCATTTTCTCGATAGCGCATTTCTACAATGCCATCTAAAACAACGAAAACCTCTTCCCCGTCATTTACGTGCCATTTGTACGGCGCATTCGTCCAGTGTATTTTGGTGGTAATTCCGTGCATGTTCGCAATTTGCTTTGCGCCCCACGCACGTTCCGAAATGAATTTCTTGCCTCTTACTACTTCCATTCTCTACTTCTTTTTTAACAACAACTTAACGAACCAGGAAATCTCTAACCATTGGGCGTTTCCAGTACATGAGCAACCGTTACATCCGTCGTCACGGTTTCGTGCTGGTATAAACAATGTTTCATCTATTGTCCGGCGAGGAGTTTTTGCCCGCTGGTAACCACATCAACAGCGCGATCCCTGCGACGGCGGAAAAAGCGGATGCGAGTAAAATTCCCAGTTTGGCACTATCAATCAAGCTCTCACTGAAAGCCATGTTCGCAATAAACAGCGCCATGGTAAAGCCGATTCCAGCAAGCAAACTGCCACCGGCGAGCAACCCCCAACTGAGTTCCGGGGGACGAACCGCGATGTGCGAACGCACGGCCAGCCAACTGAACAACAGAATACCAATGGGTTTACCCAGTACGAAGCCACAGAAGACCGCCACAGTCACCGAGCTGCCAAGGCTATTTAATGTGAGAGACAATCCGGCGTTGGCAAGTGCGAACAGCGGCATGATGACAAAGCCCACCCAGGGGTGTAGCGTAATTTCCAGGCGCTCTACCGGAGAGAGCGTTTCGCGCGCGGCGACCTCCGCCATCTGCAATGTCCGCCGGTCTTTCGTGTCCGCGCTGCTTTCGTCACCGGCAGGATGCGCAATGACTTGATTCAAGATGGCATACAAGCGTTCATCGCTAACCCATCGACGCGCTGGCGTCATCAATCCAAGTACCACCCCAACGACAGTGGGGTGAATCCCGGACGCATCAACCGCCAGCCAGATGCCCGCCCCGGCCAGTATATAGAGTGGAAAACCGCGAAAGCCGAGTATTGCCATGGCGCGAACAATAGCCACGCCAAGCACGGCCACCGCCAACGGCCACCACGCGATGTGGCTGCTGTAGCCAATGGCGACGACAAGAATGGCACCGATATCGTCAACTATCGCCAGAGAGAGCATGAATACACGCAAGCTGCGCGGGATTCGCGCACCCAGCAGTGCCAGGGAGCCGATCACAAACGCGGTGTCGGTTGCCATGACGGTACCCCACCCGCTCTGGCCCGGTTGACCTATCTGCAGTGCCAGATATATCGCTGCGGGGACGATCATCCCGCCGATGGCGGCAGCTATGGATAGTCCTGCCATACGAGGCTTTTTCAGTTCCCCGAGAACCAGCTCCCGTTTGAGCTCCAATGCGACAAGAAAGAAAAACAGCGTCATCAGCCCGTCGTTGATCCACTCGCGCAATGAGCGCATAAACGTGAACGAGCCAAGCTGAACGCTTAACGGCGTTTCCCAGAACTGTTCGAACGAGTCGGTCCATGGCGAGTTGGATAGTGCAAGTGCAACCACAGCGCACAGGAAAAGAACGGCCCCACCAGCGGACTCAATGTGCAAAAAACGCACAAAAGGATTCGCCAATCGTTCAACAAACACCTTTGGCAACCCAGTGGCTTCTGGATCTGCTTTCTGATCTTTGATCATCAACTGTCTTTCCGGCCGTCAAGTGCTCAGGTCGAGCCCTACCCATGTACCAGACTAGCTGCCGCCTGAGTTCTTCAGGCGACAATTAGGCGGATACAAAGCGGGATTATGCAGCATGTTCCTCAGAGGCTGACTCTTCCTGGAAAATCAGTCCCTGAGGAAGCCGGCGTGGTTCATTTGACGCAGGTTGATCAGGTCAGCCGGACTTAAATCTGGCTTGCCCGTGGTAGGATTCGGCGGCTAACTGAGCCAACTGAATGTGCAGGTTGTGGTGATCACCACGGGGACAAGTGGAAGAGCGGGCCCAGGCAGGCTGGCGCCTGTGCCGTCGCCTTGTATGGCGCAATTAACCGAATCAACACCATTTATGTTGCCGGAATGCGAGCCATTGCAAAGTCCGCCTAATGGGGAGTCCGGAGAGCAGGTTGCCGAAAAAATATTGCCGGCGCCTACAGGGACGGCATATGCGCCATTGACTACTCTGTCAGTCGTTTGACCAACTTGAACGGCCGTCACAGTTGCTTGCATTGGATAGGACACGTTGGGTGTTTCGACTTCGAGATTGGCGAAGCAAAACTCCTCCTCACCGCCAGACGTCGCGATCAGCTCTATGGTCGCAGTATTGGGAGTCCGCGTGCCTGTGTAGGTGCAAGTGTAGCCTGCCTCGGCATTATCGCTGGCGCCAAGTAGCCCCACGCCTGCCAAGATGCAGATGCCTGCTGCACGCAGGGCTGATGGGATTCTGCGAAAAATGTGTTGTGCAGATAATTTCATGGACGTTTCCTTCATGTGCTGGACTATTTTTTCAAAAAACCGCGAGGTTCTTGAGGAAAGGAAATACACATCAATCAAAAAGCTTCTAAAGAGTGATGTGGTAACGTCGCAGATCTTAAATACTTCATTGCGCTCGGTTACGGAAATAACTTTATCCAAGTAATTTTTCTAAATAGAGGTGTTTTTTACAGAGAAATAAAAACTGCTTATTGATTAGCAATCTGACAGGGTGTGGCGCGCCAAGGTGCTGAAAACATAATTGCCTGTAAGGGGGTTCCCGATAGCGGGTTCAGCAGGGGTGGCGGCTATTTAAGCTGGAGACGAGAGCAGTCGATGATCGAGATGCCGATTCGACAAAAATTTGTGAAGGTGCAGTCCAGCGTAATTCGAAGCACTTTGCGTTGTTTGGCTAAAAGTGATCTTCTTCGGGAATTCTGATCAACAGATCAGTCACACCAACATCCCTGCCTGCCTGAGACAGCAGCGTAGAAACCTGCCCACGATGATGGGTTTGATGATTAAAGAAGTGGAGAATCACGCTCGAAAATCGCTTGTTGGCCGGTACTCCCTTGGTGCTGCGGTAACTCAACACAGAGTCCAGATCAGCTTCGGTGAGTGTATCTATCCAGTGGATGATCTGGCTGTCCAGCCAGACCCTGTGCTCAGTGAGAGCTGCAAAATCGTTAAAGAGTATCTGATCCAGACTGTCAGGATTCGGAAGTACAGAGATCTCACGTAGAGACGTCCGGCTGGATGGGTGTGTCGCGAACCGCTTCAACCATATGGTGTCACCAACCAATATATGATTGAGGGTGCCCAAAATAGATCCAAAATAGGCCTGACGATCTTCGGCTAACTCTTCAGCACTGAGGTGGCCAGCGGCTCCATAGATCTGTGAATTCATTGACTGATTGTAATCAGCCATCATTTGAAAATGGTTTTTCAGGCTCATCGGAATCCCTTCACATATACAGGTCCGGCGTTCGGATAACCTATTCGCGCACGCCAGTCATCCGGCACTATTAACAATATTGGATGTTCTAGAGAACTGAACTGACTTCAGCGTAGAAGTCTTCATATATACACGCCGGGAATTAGAATTCCCAGACGCTTGATGCACCAACGTACCATCCGGAGCCGATGCGTCTCAAATCCGCGCTAGATGATTGGCATCCCCGTGACATGTCCGCTCACTCATCGACGGTTGACTGTTGGTAGCGGTAGCAGTTTTTGTGGCGAGAGCTCCTTTTTTACAACTTGCAAACGCTAAGCATTCTCATTAGCATCGCTTTTTTATGAAACCGATGGGAATACAGGATGTACAAAAAAACATCAGCCGGATGCCCGTGTTTTGCACGCCGGAGTCTCGCTGCGGCGATTGCCTGTGCCGCGCTCAGCCCTCTGGGACATGCGCAGTCTTCTGGAAACCCGCACGCTGAAAAGCAAGCCATAGAGGAGGTGGTGGTGATCAGCCGCTACACCACCAAAGACCGTCTGGATACCGCAACCGGACTCGGTCTCACCCTCTATGAAACGCCGCAGTCCGTGAGCGTGGTCACTGCGCAGCGTATTACCGATCAGAACCTGGAATCCCTGACGGACGTTATCAACAATGCTACCGGTGTTTCCGCCCGCGGCCAGGACAGCACCCGGCATACCTATTCCTCCCGCGGATTCGCGATCAACAACTACCAGGTGGACGGTATTCCTATCTACTGGCAGCCGGGTGGCAACGCCGGTGAAACCCAGTCCGATATGAGCCTGTATGAGCGGGTGGAAATTGTGCGCGGCGCCACCGGCCTGCTGACTGGCGCCGGCAACCCTTCTGCGTCGGTCAATCTGGTGCGCAAACACGCAGACAGCAGGACGTTCACCGGTAATGCAGATGTGTCCGCCGGCCGCTGGAACACCTACTCTGCCACCGCCGATGTGAGCACACCGCTGAATGCCAGCGGCTCTGTCCGGGGGCGATTTGTCAGCCATATTCTGGACGGAGACTCTTTCCGCGACCTGGCAGGCGAACAAAAAACTGTATTTTACGGCGTGGTTGATGCCGACCTTACCGACAATACCCTGTTGCGGATTGGTGCCAGTCGGCAGGAAAACGACCCCACCGCATCCACTTGGGGTGGCCTGCCCACCTGGTATGCCGATGGCAGTCGCACCGAGTGGGCTCGGAGCAAAACCATAGGGGCGGACTGGACGTCCTGGTCCTCCACGGTGGAACACTACTACCTGGATCTGGTGCAGCAGTTCGGTGGTTGGACCGCCAAGTTCAGTGTCAATAACAACCGTAACGCGTCAGATCAGAAGCTGCTGTACCTGTTCGGTACCCCGGACAGGGAGACCGGACTCGGTATGGGTGCCTCTCCGCGCAATGCGGCCACTGACCGCGATCAGACCAGCGTCAGCCTCCAATTGAGTGGAGCCTACACGTTGTTGGGGCGAGAGCACGAACTCACCCTGGGTGCGATAGACCACAAGGACGACAGCTACGCAACCTCCCGCTCCCGCAGCAATGTTGCTCAGGTGGGTAATTTCAATACCTGGGATGGCCATTATCCCGAAGCCACCTGGGGGGACAACAATCTCGACATCGATCAGACCACGGAGCAGTTCGGCCTCTATGCCGCCACTCGCCTTTCCGTCACCGACGATTTGAAGGTGATCGCCGGCGGGCGTGTCGCAGACTGGGAACAGCGGGGCTTCTACTACGGTGCTCAGCAGTCCTTTGGCGACGACGATGTATTTATCCCCTACGTCGGTGCACTGTATGAATTCAGCGACCAGCACACCGTTTACGCCAGCTATACAGAAATCTTCCAGTCGCAGAATCTGCAGAACCGCCACGGTGATTTTCTCGATCCGGTTACCGGCGAGAGCAAAGAACTCGGTCTGAAAAGCCAGTTTTTTAACGGAAGTCTGCAGACCACGGTATCCGTGTTCGATATTCTGCAGGACGGACTCGGCCAGCCCGATGGCAACTTGCCGGTACCCGGCATTGAAAACAGTCAGGCCTATTATGCCGCGGAGGGTGCCAGCAGCCAGGGATATGAACTGGAAGTGGTTGGTGAGCTGAAGCCCGGTTGGGATCTCAGCTTCAGTTACACCAGTTTTGACGCAGAGGATGCTGCAGGCAACGCGGTCAACACCAGTCAGCCCAGTGAGTTGTTAAAGCTGTTTACTACCTATCGTTTTGCCGGACAGCTGGAAGGGCTGATTCTGGCCGGTGGGGTCAACTGGCAGGGGCGCAACTTCACTGATACCACCAACCCCGTCACCGGCCAGGCGGAACGGCTGGAGCAAAAAGCCTACAGTCTGGTCAGCCTGATGGCCCGCTACCGATTCAGCGAGCAGATTTCCGGCCAGATCAATTTTGACAACCTGCTGGATGAGACGTACTACAGCCAGATCGGCTTCTATAACCAGCTTGAGTATGGAGAGCCGCGCAATGTCACAGCCTCCGTCACCTATCAGTTCTAATCCCGTCTGAGTTGACTGACGGAAACGCTAAGGCCCCGATGACAATCTCATCGGGGCCATTCTTTTGTACAGTAAACAAAAAAGTATCGGGGGCTCAGATATGGGGTTGCACGGCTGGCGGCTGATCTCGCTGATCGGTGCCGCGTTGTTGGGAGGATACATACTGGCGACTGCCGCGGGCATCTTTCTCGCCGGTGTGCTGCCGTTCTCTATCGCTGAAAATACCCTGATCGGACATCTGTCGGGGTTTGCGTTTTATACCGGCGCCATTCTATGGGTATTTCATACGCGCAGACCCGGCGTCGCCTGGGCGAGCCTCATACTCGCCAGCACTTTGCTGGCGAGTATCGGTCTCGCACTGCGTCAACCGGCAGTAGGCTGAAAGCGGTAAACAGTATGGCCAAAGAAACAGATCGCAACGTCGCTCCTGCCGTGAAAGCGGGGTTCCGTCAGACCATGTCCTGGGTACACACCTGGGCGGGACTCACCCTGGGCTGGCTGTTGTACTTTATGTTCGTCACCGGCACCGCCGGTTACTTCGATACAGAAATCGACCGCTGGATGCAGCCGGAGTTACCACCGGCGCAGATCAATCGCGACCCCACGCAAAGTGCAGCCATTCTGCTGGATAAACTGCAGACCGAAGCTCCGGGTGCGGAGCAGTGGCTGCTCACGCTGCCTGCTGACCGCAACCAACCCTTCGCGGGTATTTACTGGCGTGGTGCAGACCTACAAGCCGGCGCGGGCGCCGCCAGTGGCAATAAGCTGGTGGACCTGAATACTGGCGCAACCTTGCAGGCGCGAGAGACTGGAGGCGGCCAGCAGCTTTACCAAATGCACTGGTTGCTGCACTACACCTCTCGCAGCTATTCCGACTGGCTGATCAGTATCGCCACGCTGTTCATGCTGGTCGGCTTGGTTACCGGTGTCATTATTCACAAGAAAATTTTCAAGGATTTCTTCACTTTTCGCCCGAACAAGGGCCAACGCTCCTGGCTGGATGCCCACAATGTACTGAGTGTGATCACGCTGCCCTTTCAATTGATGATCACCTATTCCGGGCTGATCTTCATGGGCTTCTCCTTTATGCCGTTGATCGTCGCCGCCCAGTACGGCGGCGAGGGCCGCGGCCAGTTTTACAATGAAGTGTTCAGCCCGCCGGGGATGACTGATGCGGCCGGCAGTCCCGCAAGGCTCGCGCCACTTGCACCCGTCATTCATCTGGCCGAACAGTACTGGGGGGAGGGACGAATACGCAGTATTGATATTCGCTACCCCGGCTATAGCAACGGGCGCATCGTACTTTCGGAGAGCATCGATGGCACTGTTGCCACCGGTGCTGGCCGTCTGGTGTTCGACGGTGTGACCGGTGAGTTGCTGCACAATGCGCCGTCCGGCTCGTCACCGGCCAAGCGCGTGCGCGACGTATTTCTTGGCCTGCACGAAGGCCTGTTTGCCGCGCCGGCAATCCGCTGGCTGTATTTTTTCTCCGGCTTGCTCGGCACCGGTATGGTTGCCACCGGTCTGATCATGTGGGCGGTAAAACGCCGCCAGCGCGCTGAACGCACTAGCGGCCATCGTCCGCATGGTCTGGTGCTTGTGGAGAAGCTCAATGTGGGAACCATTGCCGGCCTCCCCACTGCCGTCGCTGCCTATTTCTGGGCCAACCGTCTGTTGCCCGCAGACATGCCGGCACGGGCCGACTGGGAAGTGCACGCGCTGTTTCTCACCTGGCTGCTGATGCTGGTGCACGCGGCGCTGCGCCCAACCCGGCGGGCCTGGACGGAGCAACTCGCAGCCGCCGCGTTTGCGTTTGCGGCGATACCGCTTATCAATGCCCTGTCCACCCCGCGGCATTTGCTGCACAGCTTCGTCAGTGGGGACTGGGTGTTCGCCGGGTTTGAACTCACCGCGCTCGGCATCGCGAGTCTGTTCGGCGGCGCCGCGTGGCTCTCCCGCATATCGCCACGAGCAGCGCGTCGCGTAAACGCTGCTGACCATCCGGCAGCTTCTGCCGCCGGTGCCATAGGAGATCTTTCGTGAGCACGCCATCCCTTGCCCTGCTGGCTCAATGTCTGCTGGTATTGTCCGCGTTCGCGGGATTCTGTCTCGCCGGTAAAAACCCCGGGCCGAAGGGTGGCGCTACACACTTGGTGAGGTGGCGCGGATGGCTGCGCGGTTACGGCTGGATCACATTGAGCGCCACCGCCGTTATTGCAGTACAGGCTGCGGGATGGGGGCCGGGGCTGGCCGGACTTGTGGGGGTGATCAGTTTCGCGGTGTTTATCGTGATCGGTCTGGCGACTTACCGGAGGCAATTTCTGCCGCGAGTATTTGTAATTGCGGCGGCTGCGGGTGCAGCCACACTGGTGCCACTGACTCGAGCTTGGCTTTGAACTGCAGCCGCGGGCCAGGTCTTGCGGGGCGCCCTGGCCAATTCGCGGCGCAGTAACAAGGGCGCCTAGCGCACGCCGCAGGAACCAAGCCGCTGTTTATAGGGTTGGTGCTGGCTGAGAAAAGTATTGTATTCCTTGCGGAAATCCGCACAGGATTGAGTGCTGTCATCGGAGCTGCCACAGCAGCGGATGGTCTCATCGAGCTCGCGCACAGACACACTGTCAAACGCCTGCGAATGTCCCGCACCGTACATAATGCTGTCTGACCAGGTCTTTACCGGTCGCCAGGAATTATTTCCGTAAGCGCCGCCATAGTAGCAGCCCGCGCCCTCCAGGCAGTCCAACCCTATGTCTTCACTGCCCCAGGCCGGTGTGCACTGGGAGGCGAAGTAATCGTCCTTGGCTTCGTCGGACCAGGCGCAGCACTGGTAGTTACCGTCGGCGTCTTTTGTACACGCGCCAGTTTCGGAGCGATTAAAACTGGTGCAGCTGTCCCTGGTGGTCAGCGTGGGGCAGGTGGCGCTGGCAGACTGGGTATACTCCGACGCGGGTTTGTAACTGCCGCACCACTTGCTGCAACCCGGGCCGTCGAGGTTGCGCCATTCCCGGGAAAGCTCGCTCGGCCAGCCCTCGACAGCGGTGCCGCTGTCATCAATACCGGTTTCGTATAGATCCGCAAGTCCGAAGTTGTGCCCGACTTCGTGAACGACGATATTGCGCAAATGGCGCAGCGCAGTGGTGGCGTCGGGCCAGCTGCTGTCGCTGCCGAGATAGATCACCTCGCCACCGGATGCCCCGTAACCGGTATCTGCCACCACAATCTTGATGATGCCGTAAATGTCATCCGCGCCGCACTGTTGATCCATTGCCTGCATGACCTTCGTATCATCACACGCGAATGCCGTTCCTTCCTGAGCCTTGCAGCCCAGCGCGGCAAAGTCCTGCAGTTCAATGCGGTAAAACGCAAAACGGGAAAACTGTTCGGCGAATGGCGACAGAGCCCGGAACTGATTGTCGATGGCATCGGTGACGATCTCATCGAAATACGGGGCGTTGTCCAGATTGGCGAGCAGGACCTTGAACTCTGCGGTTTCGCTGCCGGCAATTGGTGTGCATCTGCTCAGGCTGGCGTAATCGCCGGGCGCCACTGCGGTAGCGTTGCTGGGCGTTGATACCTCTCCGGTAGTGCCACCGGAGGAATTGTTGGAGCCCGGCGCCGTGGATGTCGGTGGCGCTTCGACCGGTTCCTCCGGCGGTGCGATATCGCTGTCACCCGCGCTGCTGCCGCCGCCGCAACCGGCGAACAGCAAAGGCAGAGTACAGAGAGAAACAAGAAAAAGGTAATGGCGGCCCTTGGCCAGCCAACTGGATGACCAGGGTGAAACGATGGATGAAATCATAATACGGCGTAGGGGGTTTTATTGTGTTAATCCCTGCGCCTAGATACCAGTGACCGACTGGTATCCGCTTCCGTGAACTTTTGGGTGCGCGAAAAAAGACCCGATTCTAAAACCGAAAAACGATTGAAGCCAGCGGCGAAAACACCGAAACTGATTGTGAATTACCGGTCGGAAATCCAGGTAAAAATCACCCGTGTGAGAAGGTTCTGTTAAAGGAGAAGAATATGAGAAAGCTGTTCTACGGAATGTTGCTGTTAGTAGCAGTGGTTCCTGCTATGGCCGTTGAAGTGGGCGAGCCGGCGCCGGAATTTTCGTTGCAGGCGTCCGATGGAAAAACCTACACGCTGTCGGATTTCAAAGGCAAGCAGGCAGTGGCCATTGCCTGGTACCCCAAGGCGTTCACCAAGGGTTGCACCATCGAGTGCAAATCCCTGGCGGAAAACGGTCATTTGATTCGCGAGTACGACGTCGCCTATTTTATGGCGAGCACCGATGAGGTGGAGGAGAACAAGAAATTCGCGGCGGAACAGAAAGCGGATTTCCCGCTGCTGAGCGACCCCACCGGTGCCGTCGCCGAGACCTACGGCGTGAAAATGCCGGTATTGAATATGGCCAAACGAGTCACCTTCTACATCGGCAAGGATGGAAAGATTCTGAAAATCGATGAGAACATCAAGCCGGCTACCAGTGCCGAGGATATGGCGCGCACTCTGGGTGAGTTGGGTGTGGCAAAAAAACAATAAAAAAAGGCCGCATATTGCGGCCGAACACTTGGGGGTGTTGAGTAATCGGTAGCAGGACCATCGGCGGTCCTGAGGAAATTATTTTTTGGCAATCAGTTCCATTCCCAGCAGTTCAGGGATGGACTGATGCAGTTTTGTTTCCAGTTGGTCCAGCGCGTGCAGTTGTTGGCACAGTGACTCCGTGCGGGCTTCCAGTTTTTCCGCTTTCATTTCTATTGCCGCTTCGGCGGCCTCTGCCGCGGCTTCCGCGTTCCTTTCAATACTTGCACCACCGGTAAATACCGCTTTCATCGCGTGCCAGGAAATATTACGGGCAGACTTCATCGCCAGTTTTTCGATCTGTGGTTCCAATTCTCTTTCGAAAGCTCCTCCGAAGGAGTCGCCAACCCATGGGGTGCCGAAGGTATATACGTCGCCTTGCCGCTTGGTCTGCGCCAGCAGTTTTTCCCGCAGCGCTTCGGACGATTGCAGAAACTCCTGGGTGTCTGAGTCATCGGGACCGGCAAGTGCGGCGAGGGCAATGCCGACGCCGTTCATGGCGATATCCATGGCATCCATCGCAATCTGCGACACCTGGCGCCCGGCCGTGTGCAGTCCCTGTTGGTAGGACTGCATCATTTCCTGTTGCTGGCGATTGAGAAGCAGCCCTGTATCGCCCACCGCCAGTTGGTCCGGGGCGTTGTAGGCGAACAGCGGTTGGTTATCGTCTCCGTCGCGGGCTTCCATAAAGTCCGGCCCGACGGTGATCTGCTGGTGGATATCCACGTCGCAATAGTGATGGTCATCCGAGTCCAGATGGATCTCGGCTGCCTGCACCGGCGCGGTGACGGAAAGGGCCATTAAAGAAGCGAGGGTCAGCAGGCGAATCTGGTTCATCATCATGTCCGGTCAGAAACTGTTCCAGGTGGAATAAGAGGCTTGATCTGCAGGTATGACGCAAGCCATTGCCATTCTGGATGCAGTGGATGCGAAAAATGATCAGAAATTTTCTGGCACGCATATTGCTGAATTTAGGTTAAGCCGTACCGACGGGCATTTAGTGCCGCCGTCAGGCGCAGAAGGGCACAGGTCGCAATGACCGTCACTGACCCTTAACAGAAGTATCCGTTGTACCCGATGTCCAGTTTCACCGCGCAATCTGATACGTACGCGGTGCGGGGTTTCTTTGCCCGAAAAAATCAAAACTCAACAAAAAGTTATGGCGTTTTTTTAATAAAGAGGGGTGGCTCATGAAGCGGAAGTCTCTAAGTTGTGCTGTGGTAGCAATTATCGCCGGAGGTGCCATGGCACCGGTTCCAATGGTGGTGGCAGATGAAATAGAGGAAGTAGCGGTGACCGGAGTGCGGGGCAAGCCGCGCTCGGTTTCTGATTCGCCAGTGCCGGTGGACGTATTCGGCAGTGAGGCGCTGGAGTCGGTTTCCCACACCGATACCAATGATGTGCTGATGACCCTTGTTCCCTCCTACAGCCTGGCGCGCCAGCCGATCAGTGACGGCGGTACCTTTATTCGCCCGGCACAGTTGCGCGGTATGCCTACGGATAAAACCCTGGTACTGGTGAACTCCAAGCGCCGCCACCGAGCCGCACTGGTGGAGATCGGCGGTTCCGGTACCCAGGGCCCGGATATCGCGACCATCCCCAGTTCCGCACTCAAATCCGTCGAGGTGCTGCGCGATGGTGCGGCGGCTCAATACGGCTCCGATGCCATCGCCGGTGTGATCAACTTTATTCTGAAAGACAATGATGAAGGCGGGTCTTTTGGCGTTCGCACCGGTGAGTACAGCGAAGGTGATGGCTTCCAGACCACCGCCACCGGCAACGTGGGTATGCCGCTTGGGAGCCGTGGCTTCCTGAGTATTTCCGGTGAGGTGTCTTCCGCGGATTTCACATCCCGCTCAGAACAGTACTGCGAAAGCTGGTTCTGTATCGACGATCAGGATGCGGCGTATATCGAAGCGGCAAAAAAAGCATCTCTTGAAGGGGATGTGGTGCAGCCCTGGGGGCAGCCCAATTCCGAAGCCGCGCGGCTGTTCTTCAATGCCGGCTACGATCTCGGCGAGGGCAGGGAACTCTATACGTTCGGCAACTACTCCGAAAGCTCGGCGGACGGTGGTTTCTATTACCGTTATCCGGGCAATGGCACTATTGAAGACTTGCGGCTGGAAGACGGTTCCATCTACAGTCCGCTAGAGAAATTCCCCGGTGGCTTTACCCCGCGTTTTTTTGGCGATGTCACTGACTATGCGCTGGTCTCCGGGCTTAAGGGCGAAATGATTTCCGGTCTTGCCTACGATCTGAGTGCGCGCTACGGCTACTCGGAGGTGAGCTATACCCTGAAAAATACCATCAACCCGTCCATGGGACCGGATAGCCCCACATCCTTTAAGCCGGGCACCCTGGCGAATGAGGAAGTCCAAATCCAGGCGGACTTCTCCAAAGAGTTAATGCTGGGGTTAAGCAGCCCGGTGGTGGCCGCGTTCGGTTTCAGCTATA
Organism: Microbulbifer sp. SH-1; assembly: GCF_011326135.1. Classification (NCBI taxonomy): domain Bacteria; kingdom Pseudomonadati; phylum Pseudomonadota; class Gammaproteobacteria; order Cellvibrionales; family Microbulbiferaceae; genus Microbulbifer; species Microbulbifer sp. SH-1. Next base: position 3,842,823 of record NZ_CP046948.1, read on the forward strand.
TGGATGAATCCTACGAGCTGACCGGCGGTGACGAGGCTTCCTACGAGGCGGGCCCATATGCCACACCAGATCCCTGGGGCCTCTGCAATGCCGATGGCACCGCCTCCAGCGCGGGTCTTGCTGCCATTGCCGATGGCTCCAGTCTCGATTGTGCCGATCCGGATGATGCGGTCTATCAGGTGGTGGGTGTGGGTTCCAACGGTTTTCCCGGGTATTCGCCGGAATACAGCGGCAGCTATTCCCGCGACTCCTATGCCATCTACGGCGATCTGAGCACCGACCTCACCGATCAATTGTTTGTGCAGGCCGCTATGCGATTCGAGGATTACTCCGACTTTGATTCGGAGCTGGTGGGCAAGCTCGCGATGCAATACGACATCACCGACAGCATCGGGCTGCGCTCCTCAATCGGCACCGGCTTCCGCGCACCAACGCCGGGCCAGCAGGGTACCACCAACGTGTCCACGCGCCTGCCAAACGGCTTCCCGGTGGCGACCGGCCTGTTTCCCGCCAGCAGCAGTGTCGCCCAGGCGCTGGGCGCCGAAGCCCTGAAGCCGGAAACTTCAACCAATTTTACCTTTGGGTTCACTGCGGATTTTGACAAGTTCAATCTGACGGTGGATTTCTATCGCATCGACGTGGACGACAGGACTTACGCGATCTCCACCCTGGATGTTTCCGCAGATACTGACAGTGGCGCGGCCTACGAAAACTATCTGGCACTGGTGGACGCCGGTGTGGTGGGGGCGGAATCCATTGGCGGTGTCTTTTACTTCACCAATGCCTTCGACACACGTACCCAGGGCGTAGATTTGGTGGCGACCTATCCACTGGAGTGGTCCGCAGACAACACCACCAACATTACCGCTTCGCTCAATTACAACAAGTCGGAATTTACCTCGGACCCCAGTGAATACCTGAACGAGGAGGATCAGCACGACTTCGAAAACTTCGACCCGAAACTGCGCGGCGCCGTGACCGCGATGCACGATATTGGCCCCGTCTCGCTGATGGCCAGGGCCAATTGGTACGGGACTTCGGAAAATTACGAGGATGGCGAGGTGCAGAAGTACGGCTCCGTGGTACAGGTGGATCTGGAAGGTAAATACCACTTTACCGAAGCCACCAGTGCCAGTATCGGCGGTCGGAATATTTTTGACGAATACCCAGACGAGGATCTACTGGGCGACTACTGCTGCGGTGCTATCTATCCCACCGGTTCCATCGTCGACTGGCAGGGCAGTTTTTACTACCTGAGTCTCCAACACAATTTCTAGTCTTCCATTGCCTTTCACGTGCTTGATCCCCGCTTTGCGGGGATTTTTTTGCGCGACAGAAGTTTGTCGAGCCGGTACTCACTTGCGAGTCGGTTGGATTAATCACACTAACCGTGCGCAGTATCCGGATTTCCGCAAATCACGGCCAGTATGCTCGTTTGCCTGTGGCGGCGGGCGCTGCGTGACGCGAACTAAAAGCGATAAACGTTTTCGCGAATCGGATACCGGCAGAAAAATGGCCAGCAGTGCTGGCCATTTGGAGGAACAGGCGTTTGCTCAGCCCAAGCGATGAAGAACTTTTGGCAGTGCGGAAGTGTATTTCTCCACATCCTCGATAAAGCCCATACTGACCCGCGACCAGTTGGTGTAGTCGCGGTAGATACCGCGGATAAACACACTTTCTTTTTCCATCTCCGCGCGGAAAGTTTCCGCATTGAGATCGCCCAGATTGACGAACATGAAGTTGGTGACGGAGGGGAGCGCAGTTAGCCCATTCTCTTTAACCGCCGCACTGACCATCTCCCGCGCTTCTTTCACCTTGTTGCGGCAGTAATCCATAAACGTGTGGTCTTCGTAGCTGGCGATGGCGGCGGCGAGGCCGGCCTGGTTGAGCCCGTACCAGCCCACACCGTACTTTTCGATTTCTTCTATCTTCTCCGGTTGCGCAATCAAGTAGCCCACGCGCATACCCGCAAGCCCGTAGATTTTGGAGAAGGTGCGTGCAACGATAATGTCATGTCCCTGCTTCACCAGGGGAATGACGGTATTGGCATCGCTGTTGTCGGTGAGTTCGTTATAGGCCTCGTCCGCCAGCACGGTACACTTTTTGGAAGCTTTGATGCAGAAATTCCGCATAGCGATCGGGTCAATCAACAGACCCGTGGGGTTGTTCGGGTTGGTGACCTGTACCATGGAGATGGAATCGTCAATGGCTGCGTACATGGCATCCAGGTCGATCTGCAGAGACTCCAGTTTCGGCAGCCTTTTGATTTCGCCCAGCTCCTGAACCTCCACTACCTGAGCTGTGGTATCCCAAAACAGATCGGGACCGAGAATGTTGCCCTTGCGCCCGGCGACGATGGCGGCCGCTGTGAGTCCTGCACTGCTGCCAGAACCGAGGGAAATGTAATCCGGTGTCAGACCGTGGCGTTCAGCAATCATTTCCTTGAGCCGCGTTACACTGTCGTAAACGTAGTAGGCCCCTTTCTGGCTTGCCTCCATTATGGCTTTGAGGGCGGCGGGACTGGGCCCGTAGGGATTTTCGTTTGCGCTGAGCCTGGCCACACCCGGCGGTGGGCCGTACAGCGGTTTGGGTCTGATAATTTCCTTGGCGGAGGCGCTGCTCGCAAGTCCACCCATGGTAGCCGCGGAAAAGGCCGCTGTTGCCCCTTGTAAAAACAACCTTCTGCTCAGTGATTTGTGCATTATTCTGCTCTCCTGGCTGTGTGTTTTGTGTTTTGTGTTTTGTGTTTATGTGTGTTGGATTAACGCTGTAATCAGGCCTTGGCAAACATCGCCAGGGAGACGGCAATCAGGTACACCCCGAACAGCCGCTTCAGATGCAGCTCATTAAGACTGTGTGCCCAGCGCGCACCGATAGGCGCGGAAATGATAGAGAACGCGGAAATCGCAATCAGCGCCGGGATATTGATGTAGCCGATGGAGCCCATGGGCAGATTCGGTGCGTCGAGCCCCATAATGAGGAAGCCGATGGCTCCGGGCAGACCGATCAGAAAGCCGATACCAGAAGCGGTTGCAACCGCCTGATGCGCAGGGCGGTTGCACAGCACCATGGTCATCACGGTAATGGTGCCGCCGCCGATGCCGAGCAGAGACGAAAACCCACCGAGAAAACTGGCGAGCCCGGCGCGGGCGAGGCCGGTAGGCATTTCGAGTTTGCCCTTGAGGCCATCGAACAGATTCGGAAACAGGAAATAGATGGAGTAGAGGAGTACACCGGCCGCAAATACATAGACAAGGCTTTTGCTGTCGGTAAACGAGGCAATATACAGACCGGCGCCGACGCCCAGCACAATCCATATCGACCAGTCCCGCAATACCTTGAAATCCACCGCCCCTCGCTTGTGGTGCGCCTGCACCGAGCGCGCCGAGGAAATCACGATGGAAGCGAGGGAGGTACCCACAGCGACCCGCATCATTTCATCCGAAGCGCTGTGCAGAAAGGGAAATACGGCGAGCAACGCGGGCACTACCACAAAGCCTCCGCCATTGCCGAACAGTCCCGCGGTAATTCCCGCGATAAGACCTGCGGCGCACAGCAGCAGGATGAACAGAGATACTTCCTCAATACTCATAAATTTCCCCGTTTGTTCCCCGTTGAACAAAGGGTGAAAAGCATTAAACGTGCCAAAAGCCGGGCATACGCGGTGAGTGGAGTCGGGGCGAAAGAAATCAGGGATCGGGGGAGTGGGATCTGAGAATGCGAACAGTATGCACGTTGCAGTTCGGCCGCCAATTCGCTATCAAGCTCGCGCCAATTTTAAGTTGGCGAAATTCCGGTACTTCATTGGCCAGAGGAAACGTTAAGTCGGTGCTGCCTGTTTTGCCGATATGATTAGCCGCCCGGGTTCTATGACAGACGTAGGGGCGAGAAACCATTAACAGGCCATCGAAGATAGTGGAGGCAGTAAATGAATCCTTGTCGAAGCGGATCGGAGTCGAGGTAACGGGTATAGTTCTGGTTGATTATCACTCATATTGTGGTTTTACTAACTCTTGTGTTTTTTTATTGTTCGTTTTGTATTTTTTGTGGTCGGCTCTAACGAAATTACACTTCATTACACGCTCTGGACTGGCGTCGATCACTGTTTTAGCCTTGATCGCTATTTTCTGGGGGGCTTCGCCGTCACTGTAGTCTGGTTGTTCAGGGGCTCCAGTTATTGCTGCGCGCAATGACCTCTGGCTGTATTTGACGTTAATAACCGGATTGCCCATGAAACACGGACTTTTCTCCCGAAATCTTTTCACTTTACTGTTTTCAGTTGTGCTGGCGTTGTCGGGCTGCGGCGGCGGGGGCGGATCGAGCGAATCGCCCCAGACTGGTGGTTCCAGCAGCTCAAGTTCGGGCAGCTCCGGGGGCGGATCCAGCAGTTCCAGTGGCGGTGACGTTGTGTCCATGGATGGCATATTCCTGGACAGCCGCGTGGTGGGACTCTCCTACACCACCACCTCCGGCCTTGCCGGTACCACCGATGCCCGCGGGAAATTCCAGTTCAGGCAAGATGACCACATTGTCTTTTCAGTGGGGAATATCGCTTTTCCGGAAGTAGCCGCCTTACCGGTAATGACGCCTTTTGATTTGTTTGCGCTCCGGGATTTCAGCAGCAATGAAGTGATCAACACGCTTGTGCTGTTACAGACCCTTGATGACGATGGTGATATTGAAAATGCCATCGTTATCCCGCAGGTGAATATTGATGCACTGGCCGCCGCCGACATTAAATTGGCCGATTTGTCCGAGTCATATAAGACGTTTCTGGCTAGCGCAAAGGTCAAGGCTCTTATTGCGTCGCTGCCAGGAAGAGACGGCCCGGTGATGCCAGCCAATGCCATTCGACACTTTTCCCGTCAGTTGGCGGAATCCACGCTGCTCGATTTTGACGGCGATGGTCTGATGAACAACGTCGACCCGGATGATGATAATGACGGTGTCGCGGATGAACTCGACCAGTTGCCTTGGAACCCCGATGAACAGCGGGATTTTGATGGCGACTATCTGGGGGACAATACCGATAAAGATGACGATCAGGATGGACTGGAAGACGCAACCGACAACCTTCTGGAGCTGGTGCATATTGGTGCCAGCGCAGCTGAAGGCATTGCCGATACCTATGTAGATGCGGATCGTGGCCTACTCTACATATCCAATAAAAGCAGAAAGCGTGTTGAAGTACTGGATCTATACTCCGGCGACCTTTTGCAATATTTCACCTTTGACCACGCTCCCGAGCGGATGGCGGCTACTCCGGATGGGCGCAAGCTTTATGTGGCGCTTCTGGAGCAGGAACATAGCTCCTACTGGTGGGAGGAAGATCAGCTGGGCCACGTAGCGATAGTCGACCTCGAGTCCCGCACTCTTGTTAAAACCCTCACACTCAATATCGATCCATTCGATCTGGTAGTTACCAGTGGCGGAAAACTGGTAGTGACGTCGGGATCCGGGCAGTGGACCAACATCATCGCCTACGATGCGGATACTGGCGTAGAGCTTGGCCGCATGAGCAATCACATTTACCAGGGTTCATATATCAGCCTGCACTCGGATGAACAATCCGTATTTGTCTCCAGGTCCAGCTCATCGGAAATCGAAAAGCTGGATATCAGTGGCGCGGGTATTGTGCGCCCCTCTAATGTATCCACCAACTACAATCATCGCGCTGGTTACGACGTCTGGACCACGCCAGATGGTAAGTATGTCATTGCTGGTGCCGGGGACCTGTTCTTAGCCAGTGACCTTTCCTATGTAAAAAGTATTACTCCGCCGTCGGTAACGATCCATCACGTACATTTTGATACTGCGCGGGGTCTTGCCTGGCTCATGCTTTCCGACAAGAGCATTCTGATTGTCAATCTGTCTACCTTCGAGGCAGTAACCACAGATATGTATTTTGGCAATGCTCTCGGAGTCCATACCCATGGGGACAGTGTCAGTTACTTTCTGGTTGACCAGAATGAACTAATCACCATCAAGAAACAGCACCCCTGCGCCGATTGCGGTAACAATTCAGCACCCGTCGCGCGCTATGCTTACACTCCGACCGATGGCAACACGACCGATCTATACACGTTCGATGCATCGACCAGTAGCGATAGTGAAAGTAGCGTAGGGCTTAAGTACCGCTGGGATATCGACAACGATGGTCAGTGGGAAGCGGACTTCTCTTCCAGTCCGATATTGAAGCATCGCTTCACACTGGCGGGCTTGCGCTTTGTTCGCCTGCAGGTAAAGGATCCGGGGGGGGTGGTTTCCACGGCTGTCAAGAGCGTCAACGTTGCGCAGGGGATTGATCCCGGTGTGGTTGTAGAGGATGCTGTCGCCAATAGCCTGAACTTCAATGTTACCGAAGTACAGGAGGACAAAGCGCGCAACCTGCTCTATATCACCGACAAGGCCGGCAAACGTCTGTATGTAGTGAATGTCACCACCGGCCTCACCGAGCGATATTTCGAATTCGATTTCATGCCTGAGCGCATGACCATGACATCCGACGGTTCTACCCTGTATCTGGCATTGCTTGCCCAGGAGCACAGTTCTTATTGGTGGGAGGAGGAGCAGTATGGTTATATCGCAGAGATCGACCTGCAACAGCTTGCATATGTCCGCACATTCAAGATAAATACCGACCCCTACGATCTGGTGGTTACAGACGCCGGCAAGCTGATCGTGTCGTCGGGTTCTGGTCAGTGGACCGATATCTACGCGTACGAAGCCAGTACTGGCAAGGTTCTCGGCAATGCATCCATTAGTCAGGCATCCCGCCTAACTCTCCATCCGTCCCAGAATTGGGTGTTTGCGGCGGACACGGGTTCGTCTCCATCCGATTTTGAAAAATTTGATATTAGTGGCGCAGGTATTGTGAGTGTGGGTGACTCCCCCTACCACGGCGACCACCGTATAAACGGCAACGTATGGGCTACGCCGGATGGAAAGTATCTGATCACACGCGGTGGTGATATTTTCAATGCCTCCGACATGACGTTTGTTACGAACCTCACCGCCCAGGGTGTTTACATTGAACAGCTGACTTTCGATCCGGTGGAAAACACGGCTTTCGCTCTGACGTCTGCCGACAGCCTGCAGTATTTCAATATGACCAGCTGGTTACAGGTTGGCAGTGTTCCTGTACTGAATGGGAGTGAATGGATTTCCGTAATGGGTGGCAAAGTCGTTGCTCTGGCCGGTACGGAGTCTGAATCCCTGCTTACGGATATGGAGCATCCCTGTACGGGTTGCGGTGCTAATACTGCACCTACGGCATCTTTTGAGTATGCCCCGGAAACAGGTAATACCTCGAACGTATATGAGTTTGACGGTAGTGCAAGTAGTGATTCCGAAGATGGGAGTGCAGTGCTCTATCGCTGGGATCTGAACGGTGACGGAAAGTGGGACTCGGCGTTCTCCAGCAACTCTACCGCGGAACAGAAATACCTGCTCTCGGGCAGCTATCAGGTGCGTCTTCAGATCAGGGATTCCGGCGGTCTGACCTCCACCAGAACAAAGGTGGTTTCGGTTGCCCAGGGCATCGACAATGGTGTTGAAGTCTCAGACAGCGCGGCCCATTTGCTTGACTTCACTGTGACAGAAATGGAAGTCGATCTTCTGCGCAGCAAGGCTTACATCAGCGATAAATCGGAAAAGCGGTTATATGTAGTCGACCTGTTAACCGGATTGACTGAACGTTACTTTGAATTTCCGGCAATTCCGGAGCGCATGGCGATTACTCCAGATGGCAGTAAGTTGTATCTCGCGTTACTTTCTACGAGTTCTAATGCATACCGCAGTTTGGAAGAGCAGCTCGGCTATGTTGCTGTGTTTGATCTCGAGCAACAGGCCCATGTAAATACACTGCCGGTTGCGATTGACCCCTATGACCTCGTGGTGACGGATGCAGGGCAGCTGGTTGTCTCTGGACGTTGGAATCACGTCCAGGCATATGATGCTGACAGTGGCAATCTGCTTAGTAGTCTCAGTGTGGCAAGCCAGCTCGTGTTGGCCTTGTCTCCTTCGCAGAAGCAGGTGTTTGCGGTTCAGTCCGACTCATATTCCTATATCTACAAACTGGATATATCGGGTATTGGTATTGATGATTCGGTGGATTCCGTTTATCTGAGCAATCATCGCGTGAATGGCAATATTTGGGTTTCCCCAGATGGAAACTACCTGATCAGCCGCGGCGGCGATATTTTTCGCACATCAGATCTCTCCTTTGTGTTTGGGTTGACCTCGGAGGAGGTGCGGATAGAGCAACTGGCTTTTGATACAGCGGAAAAACTGGCGTTTGCGCTATTGTCAGACGGAAGTGTTCAGTACTTCAATCTAAGCAGTTGGTTGCAGGTTGACACCATGTCGGTGCCGGCAGATACGGTATCCATTTCCGTAGTTGGCAGCAGTGTGTTCGTTGTTTCCGAAGGGCAGACGGCATTCCAGCTGAGTGAATACGTACATCCCTGCATTGGCTGCGGCGCTAACACCGCGCCGGTGGCCGCGTTCAGTGTTGATGCAGCGGCGATGGATACGGCGAACACATTTACCTTCGATGCCTCGGGCAGTATTGACAATGAGGATGGTGATGCACTGCAGTACCGCTGGGACCTGAACGGTGATGGTGAGTGGGATGGTGACTTCTCTACCAGTTCTTCTGCCAGTCACAACTATATACTGGCGGGTAGCTACCTCGTTCGCATGCAGGTCCGCGACTCGGGAGGGCTTGCTTCGATTGCGCAGAAGAGTCTCTCTGTCGCGCAGGGTGTGAACACGGGGATAGAGGTAACGGGCAGCATTGCCAATCAGCTGGATTTTGCCATAGCCGACTTTGTGGTGGACCAGACGCGGAATAAGGCTTACTTCAGCGATAAATCAGCTAAGCGTCTATATGTGGTAAATCTGTTGAGTGGTCTTACCGAACGCTACTTCGAGTTTGAACAAATGCCGGAGCGATTGGCGATCACACCAGATGGCAGCAAGCTCTATCTTGCGCTGCTGGTGCAAGAGCATAGCAGTTACTGGTGGGAAGAGGACCAGTATGGTTATGTGGCTGAGTTTGATCCTGAGCAACAGGCCCATATCAACACTATCCTGGTGGCGACAGATCCTTACGATCTCGTGGCTACTGATTCCGGTAAACTGGTGGTGGCGTCGGGTTCCGGCCAGTGGACAGATATCCTCTCTTATAATGCCGAGACCGGCGTCCTGCTTGGGCAGAATGGCATCCGGCAGCGTTCACGCCTCGCGTTGCACCCATCGCAGAACTGGGTATTTGCCGCGGACAGTGACTTATCTCCTTCCGATATTGAAAAATTCGACATTAGCGGTACTGGCATCACCCGTCTCGGCGATTCACCCTATCACGGATACTACCGAATGAATGGCAACATCTGGGCGACGCCTGATAGCCAGCACGTTATAACCCGCGGTGGCGATGTATTCCTCGCCTCCGACATGACCTATGTCCTCAGCCTGACTGCGACTGGCGTAATGGTGAACAGCTTGGTGTTCGATGAATCTGCCGGTGAAGTTCAAGTACTGGGCTCGGACGGCACACTGTATGAGCATGACTATCTTACGAGCTTTGCCCGTACTGGCAGCGCCAACAATCTGGTAAATCCACTGCATCTGTTGCGCAGCGGAGACAAACTGTATGTTATCTCCCAGGGAATCAGTGGTCTGGAGTTACAAGAGCTGAGTCAGGAGTAAGGTAATTCGGAATAAAACAACGGCACCGAAAGGTGCCGTTGTTTTATTACCTCGCCAATTAAGCAAGAATTGCGACTGATTAATACCGGCTATACTAACCGCGCACAAACTGCGACTTTCTGATCCAGTGCTTACCGCGATAACTGCGGGTGGACGCCGAGGTGGTTTTCGCCCAGAAGTATTCCCGGTTGAACTGAAATTCCACTTCATAACCTTCCGCGAGTGCCGCCAGCGGCATGGCCTGCCAGCTGGACTGGCGCCGTTTGCTGGTGGCTTCGAGCAGGTATTCCGTGTTATTGACAACAGCCACGACCCAGGCGTGGCCCTCACCCTTATGGGTACCAAGTGCGACCCGCGCATCCACCCCGAGATTGATCAGCCAGTCCGCCAGCAGGATGGCGTGGTCTTCGCAGTCACCGCGTTTCTGGTAATACGCTTGGCGGGAGGTCTGCCAGATATCTGCAAGCCCTGCGTACTGCAGATGGTCGTACTGGTATTCCTTGCGCATGGCGAGAGTGTACAGCGGGACCCAAAGCTCCTTGGTCTCAAAAGGCTGGAAGCCGACGAGATAACTGTTGGCGAAGTGATGGTGACTGTCGAGGCCGCGGGCAGAGGCGGTGACGTTTTCCAGCCCTTGCCAGTTCCAGATAGAAATGTAGCCGCTCTCTGCATCCGAGCGTTTCCCCACCGCCTGTTGCACCATTTGTTCCGTGAGTGGCGAGCGGCTGCCTTCCACCAGTACAGTGCCGCGCTGGTTGTCGCTGACATCGGTAGGTTCGCCCTCCCCAGCGGCGGCGCGCTGGTGGCTCAGAACAACGCTGTCTCGCAGTAACTGGTTCCGCTGTTGGAGCAGCTCCGGCAGCATCATCAGTATGCTCAGTAGTACTCCGGTGAGCAAAAGGCGCACGGGAAATTAACCTCAACCTTTCAAACCAAAGGAAATGATCATTGCTACAAACACCAGAATGGTGGAAGCAAATATCGCTACGGCGATGTTGCCGTTTTTGAGTTCCTGTTCGATATCCACATGTTTCAGCAGCTTTTTGTCGATCACGAGCAATGCAACCATACCCACGATGATGGCCAGTACGGTGTAGAGCAGGTTGATACCGAGATTGAACAGGGTGGCGGTAAGAAATTCTGGTTGCACGTTTTTTGTCCATTTTGAACCAATAAGGACTCAATTAGATCATATTGAAGACCAGTTTTCCGCTTTCTTAAAATGCGCAGTATTGACAAAACCAGGCTTCTGAAAAGGGTCGGTTGTGAACCACCGGATCAGAAAATTTATCGGGAAATTCGTTGGGGACGGCGGTCGGGCGTGAGTAGACTTCGTGGCACGTTGGAAGAGGAGGAGTTTTCCATGCGTTACTTAATACCTGTAGTACTGTTCTGTTCACTTTCCGGTGCCGCCCTGGCGCAGCAGCCGATATCCCAGCTTCCTGCTGGTGCTTCGGAAGTTCAGATCATGGGCACCACCTACTGGAGAAGTGGCAATAATTTCTATCAGTTCAACCAGGACACCGGCCTGTTCTATCAGGTACCTCAACCTACCGTACAGGCTCATAAGGACCGTGTATTGCAAGCGCATATGTATCAGCGCAGCCAGACATTGCCGGGTACAGGCCTGAGCAGTGATCAGCTTGAGGGTTGTCGGAACGTGGCAGCGGATAAATCCAATGCGGTCCCGAACCGGGGCAGTGAGGTATTTATCAATGCCTACAACAGCTGCATCCGGGATCTGCAGCGGTAAACGTCAAAGGATCTGTGAGAGCGAAAAGGTTTGCCGGTTAGCCGGCAAACCTTTTTATTGGAATGGTATCTGGTGGTCCATGCGGCATCAGATTCCCGCGAGATGTGGGGACGCGTTAGTTACGACTTCATTAAAGTCCAGCGCCATACTGACGCTGAGTGCGGTGATGATAAAGATAGAAAACGCGAACACCTGTCGCGCCCAGCTGTGAATATCCACATCCCTCCGGTAACCCCGCAGTGCCATCACCAGCCACCAGAAACTGGTGGTGCAGGCCACCGCCGTAAAAGCCACGCCGGTATAGCCGTTCAGTGGCAGCAGGATGCTGACCAGTGAAAACACCGCGATATACAGCACGATATGTAGCCTGGCCTTGCCGACGCCCTGCGCCACCGGCAGTACCGGGATATTCGCCGTTGCGTAGTCGCGGAAACGGAATATCGCAATGGCGTAGGAGTGCGGCATCTGCCACAGGCAGAACATCAGCAGCAGGATCAGGGCCGCATTGTCGCACTGGCCGGTGACCGCGCAGTAACCCACCACCGGCGGCACTGCACCGGAGAGCGCGCCCACCAACGTGCCGTATACGGAATTGCGCTTCATATACAGGCTGTAGACAACCACATAAATCACAAAACCCAGCGCAGCGAAAGCGACGCTGACGGCGTTGGTGAATACCGCCAGCAGCGCAAATCCCACAACGCCGAGCGCTATTCCAAACACAAGCGCCGCGCGCACCGAGAGGGCGCCGGTGACGGTCACCCGATTGCGGGTACGCTGCATACGCGCGTCGATATCGCGGTCGATGCAGTTGTTGATAGCGCAACCGGAGGCCACCACCAGTGACAACCCGATTACCGTGGCGGAAAACAGCTGCCAGTCGATGTCCCCGCGGGCGGCGAGAAAAAATCCCCCGGCGACCGAGATCAGGTTGCCGGCGATGATGCCCGGCTTGGTGACGTGAATGTAATGTTTGAGCATAGCCATTCCCGAATCGCCAAAAGCGTCAGTGCATCATCATGGCGTTGGAGGCGTAGATGATCCATATCGACAATCCAACCACCATGACGATGATCAATGCGGTAAACAGGAAGGCGAATGTGTTCGCACGCCCTTGTTCGGAGAAGTTCAGGTGCAGGAAATATTTGAGATGCACCACCACCTGCACGATTGCCATTGTCACCATCAGCCAGATATTGGTGGCCTTGTCGAATTGAGCGGTCATCACCGCCCAGAATGGAATGGCGGTGAGAATGACCGACAGTGCAAACCCCACCAGGTAAGACTTGACGCTGCCGTGATCCGTTTCATGAGAGTGATCGGCATGTAAATCTGTCTGCGCGCTCATTAAAGAACCCCCATCAGGTAGACAACGGTAAATACACACACCCAGACGATATCCAGGAAGTGCCAGAACAGGCTCAGGCAGGACAGCCGCGTGATGGTCTGTCTGCCGAGACCGCGCTTGACCACTTCGATCATCATCACCGCCATCCAGATCAGGCCGGCGGTAACATGCAGACCGTGCATGCCGACCAGAGCAAAGAACGAAGACAGGAAGGCGCTGCGCGACGGGCCATTACCCTCGGCGATCAAGTGATGGAACTCATTCACTTCCATGCCGATAAACACCGCGCCGAAGGCAAAGGTCACCAGCAGCCATCCGAGGGTGGCACCTTTGTTCTGGCGGTGTGCGGCGATCATCGCAAAACCGTAGGTGATGCTGCTGAACAGCAGTGCCGCGGTTTCGATAGCGACATAATCCAGTTCGAAAATATCGCGTCCAGATACGCCACCGGCAGTGTTCATAAACAGGACTGCGTAGGTGGCGAAGACTGATGCGAACAACAGGCAGTCGGTCATCAGATAGAGCCAGAAACCGAAGATGGTGTTCTCACTCGTGTCGTGGTGGTGATGATCGTGGTGATCCAGTGTCGTGTTGGCACCCTGATGTACGTGAGCGATCGCGGTCATGCGGACACCTCCTCGATAGATTCTTCGGCAGCTTTTTTGCGGCGCTTGGCCGGGGTGGCCTGGTGGTGAGCGGGAGCGGGATTCACATGGCGCAGGTGCGCGTATTCGATACGTGCGATTTCATCCGGTTGCACGTAGTAATCCACATTCGAGGCGTAGGCGCGCTGCAACAGAAAGACCACCGCGGCCACAAGGCTCGCCACCGCCAACCAGGTGATATGCCACACTGCGGCAAAGCCGAACGCGGTGGCTGCACTGGCGATTAGAATTCCGGCAGCGGTATTTTTGGGCATGTGAATGGGCGCATATTTGGCGGGGCGCTGGTATGCGGTGCCTTTTTCTTTCATATCAGTAAATGCATCGATGTCGTCCACCTGCGGCAGCACCGCAAAGTTGTAGAACTGCGGTGGCGAAGCGGTGGACCACTCCAGGGTGTGGCCGTTCCAGGGATCGCCGGTGAGGTCGCGGTTCTGCTCGCGGTTGCGAAATGCCAGATACAGCTGCACAAATTGCAGCACGATGCCCACGAGAATCACGAAGGCACCGGCACAGGCGATATACAGCCAGATATTCCAGTCGGGGTTGTCCGTGTGGTTCAGACGGCGGGTCATGCCGAGGAAACCCAGTACGTACAGCGGCATGAACGCCATATAGAAACCGATCTGCCAGCACCAGAAAGAGGCCTTGCCGATGCGCTCGTTCAAGTGGAAGCCCATGGCCTTGGAGAACCAGAAGGCGAAGCCGGCGAGGTAGCCGAACACCGCACCGCCAATGATGGTGTTGTGGAAGTGTGCGATCAGGAACAGGCTGTTGTGCAGCACATAGTCCGCCCCCGGCACTGCCAGCAAAACCCCGGTCATGCCGCCGATGGTGAAGGTCACCATAAAACCCAGCGTCCACAGTACCGGCACCGTCATACGCAGGCGGCCGCGATACATGGTGAACAGCCAGTTAAACAGTTTTACGCCGGTGGGTACCGCAATGATCATGGTCATGATGCCGAAGAAAGCATTCACATTGGCGCTGGAACCCATGGTGAAAAAGTGGTGCAGCCACACGATGAAGCCGAGGATGGAAATCGCACCGCTTGCCCACACCATGGATGTGTAACCAAAAAGACGCTTGCCGGTGAAGGTGGAAATTACCTCGGAGAAAATCCCGAACGCGGGCAGCATCAGGATGTACACCTCGGGGTGACCCCAGGCCCAGAACAGATTGATATACATCATGGCGTTACCGCCAAGATCGTTGGTGAAGAAGTGGAAATCCAGGTAGCGATCGAGGGTCAGCAGGCCCAGCACCGCCGTCAAAATCGGAAAGGAGGCCACGATTAGCACGTTGGCCCAGGTGCAGGTCCAGGTGAAAATCGGCATGTCCATCAGCTTCATGCCCGGTGCGCGCATCTTGAACACGGTCACCAGAAAATTCACCCCTGTCAGCAGCGTGCCGACGCCGGAAATCTGCAGTGCCCAGATATAGTAATCCACGCCCACGCCGGGACTGAATGACAGCTCCGACAGCGGGGGATAGGCGAGCCAGCCGGTCTTGGCAAATTCACCGAGACCGAGGGAAATATTGATCAGCACAGCGCCGCCCGCAGACAACCAGAAACTTAGATTGTTCATGAACGGGAAGGCCACGTCGCGCGCGCCGATCTGCAGCGGCAGCACGATGTTCATTAGCCCGATCATGAACGGCATCGCCATGAACATGATCATGATCACCCCATGGGCGGTGAATATCTGGTCGTAGTGCTCCGGCGGCAGATAACCGGCGGCGCCGTTGGTGGCCATGGCCAGTTGCGTGCGCATCATAATTGCGTCGGAAAAACCGCGAATCAACATGATCAGCGCCAGCAGGATATACATCACGCCCAAGCGCTTGTGGTCGACGGACGTTATCCAGTCAAACCACAGGGTGTCCCACTGTTTCGCGCGGGTGATGGCGATGGCGATGAGAATGCCGGCGATGCCGACCACCGCAAGAGTGCCCATGATGATGGGCTCATGATAGGGAATGGCTTCCCAGGATAAGTTTCCGAGCAGATTCATGGGTTACTCCTCCGCTTTGCCATGATGCATGGTGGGGTGCATGCCAGTGGCACCGTGCCCCATTTCTTGATGGACAGGGGCCTTGTTCCAGGTGTTGTAGTGCTGCATGTACTTGAACATGATCTGGTGGAACAGCCCGTCGCTCACCGCGCTGAAATATTCCACTGGGTGGTCTTCGCTGGGCTTGGCGAGCTCGGCATAACGGGTACTGTCGAGGGTTGGATGACCTTGTTTCATATCGCTTGCCCAGCGCTCGAATACTGCTTCGTCCACCGCTTTGGTTTCGAAGTGCATACCGGAAAACCCCGCACCGCTGTAGTTGGCCGAGAAGCCCTCAAAGGTGCCTGGCTCGTTGGCGATCAGGTGCAGTTTCGTCTCCATGCCGGCCATGGAATAGATCTGACTTCCCAGTTGCGGAATGAAAAACGAGTTCATGGTGGATTCGGAGGTGATCTTGAAATTCACCGGCACGTTAGTGGGGATCACCAGCTCGTTGACCGCGGCTATGCCCTGTTCTGGATAAATGAAGAGCCACTTCCAGTTGAGGGAAACCACTTCCACGGTGAGCGGTTCGCGCTCGTGTTCCAGTGGTTTGTAGGGATCAAGACTGTGGGTGGAGCGCCAGGTAATGACGCCGAGAATGACCACAATCACCACCGGGATAAGCCACACGGTGGCCTCGATCTTGGTGGAGTGGGCCCATTTGGGCGCATAGATTTCATGCTCCCGCCCTTCGCGGTATTTCCATGCGAAGTACAGGGTCATGACGATCACCGGGATCACCACCAGCAGCATCAGCACGGTGGAGATGATAATCAGGGATTTTTCATCGACACCCACTTGTCCCTTGGGGTCGAGCACGCCGCCGTCGCATCCCGCCAGTGCAAGCACGGCGGCAGACAGCGCAGCGTTTCTGAGGCTACGAATAAACACGAGGAGCATTCCTCTCGCTATGGAGGTTGATAACAACTACCGGGGGTAGTGAGAAATGCGCTGGCTAATTTCGAGCGAACAAGTCCAGCCCCTGCTGCCGCAGGCAGTCAGGTCAACGGATTTGTTGATTCCGGAAAAAATCAGCGCGCACGGTCGGAAAGACCGAACTGTTTACGCGCGGAAGGGGGGCGCCCGAGAGGAATGGGCGGAGCGGTGTGCGGAGCACAGTGCCGGAGTCGGCGGTTGCTGTGCGCGGAGAAAATGTTTGAAAACGGCGCGCAGGCTTCTGAAAAAACTGAGCAGCAGTTGCAGCCAGAAATGCCGGAAAACGAAGATGCTGGTAATCAGCAGGGCGGCGCAGGCAAGCGCGACGATGGTTTCCGAGGTGATGCCGCTTTCAAGGATCGGCATAAATTCAGCGGGGTTTGGCGGAAACCCGAATTGCAGCAGCAGGTTGGAGAAACCGAAGAAGGCGCTGCCCAGCAGCCAGAATACGAATGCCGCCTTGACCTTTGGGTCAAGGTTGGCCGGAGGTATTCCGGGGGCATTGGTAAGACGGCTGATCGCTTTCAAAAACTCATCCAGCGGGTAGTGCTTGCAGGTGACACCCTGCGTCTTGAACCGGGGATTCGTTCAAAGAATGTACTTTCCCCGGCGGTTGCGCGCGAAGCCTACCAAACAATCCCGGGGTGTACAAAGGGAAACCGTCTGCTGACCGGTCAGTAGGCGCCGCGGATCAGCTCGATTCCCGGTTCGAGTGCCCGGCGCCAGGCCTGCGCGGTGGCGTCCTCAAAGTACGGGTCGTATTGCTGCAGTGTTGCCAGCAATGCGTCGAGCCACAGGCCGTACCATTTCGGGCGGATATTGTAGCCGCTGCGGGAATGACTACATCCCAGCGCGCGCAGCTTGGTATCCGGCATGCCGCGAGCGTGCAACACCAGCTGCATGATGCCGTTGCGCAACAGATGCCGCTGGGCGGCCATGTCGGTATTGGCGAACAGTGCACGGATTTCTTCGGAGCTACCCATGAAACGATCATAAAAATCGACAAAGAAATGTTCGTTATTACAGCAGCGTCCATAGCTCTGAAACACCACATCGCTGTCGGCATTCCCCATCGTGGATCTCCGTGAATTTTGATACCAGTAAATACGGTCGGCGGTGCACCGCCCTCTACGCACGTCGCTGATCGAGGCGGGGGGATTCTATTGGCAGGGTTTTTGGAGAAAATTGATCTAGATCAAGCCGGTTGATTAAATTGATCTGGATCAATTCGCTCTTTCTGGTAGTAAAAAATTTTCCATGGGCTCGGAAATAGAAAAGGGGCCCATTTGGCCCCTTTCTTTTGCTTGTTGTACTCAGCTGCAGTTTTTGCCTTTGTTGGGACTTTCCCGGTAGTTGTTCAGCTGCCGCCCGCTATTGGGTGTCCGTCCACATTCAGCTCGGAAATAGTTCCAATTTCCAGTTGTGCGATTTTTTCTGCAATTTTTTCCTTGTCACCCACTATCACCCACACAAATTGTTCCGGCTTGATGGTCTGCTTCGCCAGTTTGCGTACCCGCTCCAGGTCGATACCGCGCACCTGCTCGGCGTAGCTGTCCATGTAATCCAGTGGGCGTTCATAAGTGACGAGGGATGACAGGGCGCCGGCCACAGCGTTGATGGTTTCAAAGCGCCCTGGCAATTCGTTGATGCGTTTGTCCTTCAGTTTCTGCAGTTCATCCGCCTTGGCTGGATTACTGCCGATATACGCGCGCAGTTCCTTTTGCAGTTCCGCGAGGGATTCACTGGTCTTGTCGGTCTGCACCGGGGCATACACCAGCAGTGGTTGCTGGCCTTTGGCGCCGGTGAGGAAGGAGTAGGCGCCGTAGGCCCAGTGCTTGTCCTCTCGCAGGTTCATATTGATGCGCGCGGTAAAGGTACCGCCCAGAATATCGTTCATCATGTGCAGGGTTTCGCGCTCGGGGATTTTCTCCGAGGGTGCGAGCAGGCCGCCGATGATGATGGACTGTTCCGATCCGGGTTTGTCGATCAGGTAAACGCTGGCTTTTTCCGGCAGCGCCACCTGCGCGAGATTTTTCATCGGCTTGGCAGATTGCGGTGCGGTCCAGTCGGCGAAGTGCTGCTGCAGTTTTTCCTGCAGTTGCGGCATGGTGATGTCGCCGGCAACGATCAGGGTGGCATTGTCTGGGCGCAGCCAGGTTTGGTGGTAGTTCATCAGGTCGCCGCGGGTGAGTGTGGCGATGGACTCCTCGGTGCCGCTGCCGGTAAACGGAATGCTGTAGGCATGCCCCTCACCGTACAGCAGCGGCGGCAGGTTGCGCAGGGCCATCTGCACCGGTTTGGTTTTTTCCTGCTGGATGCCGGCGATCCAACGGCTGCGCTTGCGCTCGATTTCTTCATCGGCAAACGCGGGGTTCAGCAGCACATCCGCGAACAGTTCGATGGAGGCGTCGAGATTACTGGTGAGGGCGTTCAGGCTCACGCTGGAAGTATCGAGGTCCGCGCTGGTACCGATGGTGGCACCGAGGATTTCCTCGCGCGCGCTGATCTCCAGTGCACTCAGGTGTTTGGTGCCTTCCTTCAGCATGGACATGGTGTAGCTGGACGTGCCGAGGCGCGCGCCCTGGTCCGCGGCGTAGCCCGCGTCAAATTGCAGCTCCATGTTCACTACCGGCACCGAGTGACGCTCGGCCAGCACGATCTTCAGGCCGTTGGGCATTTCCGCGGTCTGGATATCCGGGAAGGGCACTGACGGGAAGTCGCCCAGCGCCGGCAGTTTGCTGCGGTCGGCGCCGCTTGCAGCGGTTTTGTATTCAGGGAAGGGGTGCACTTCGATCACGTGATCACCGCTCGACAGCCACCTCTGTGCGGCGGACTGCACCTGCGCCTGTGTCAGTTGCTGGCGGTGCGCCATCGCTTCCAGGTAGCCGTTGGGGTTGTCCAGATAGAGCTCGCCGCGGGCGAGGATCACGCCCTTGCCGCTCCAGCCGCCCACTTGTTCCAGGGCACGCGCGGTGGCGGCGTAATCGGTCATGTTGACCCGCGCCAGCTCTTCGCTGCTCGGGCCCTCGGCGAGAAACTTCTGCAGTTCCTCGTCGATAGCCGCTTCCACAGTGGCGAGATCCACACCGGGTTTGGCGTCGGCCACCACCTGGATCATCGACGCCAGTTCAAATTCGTATTCAGACACGTACACACTGGTGGCGATCTGGTCCTGGTAGACCAGGCGTTTGTACAGCCGCGAGTTTTTGCCATCGCCGAGGATGGAGGCGGCGAGGTCGATGGCTCCCGCGTCTGCGTGGCCGATGTTGGGGGTGTTCCAGGCCTTGTAGATGCGCGACTGCGCCACGCGGTCAAACATACTCTCGCGGGTGGACTGGTCGCGCTTGGCGATCCACGAGTCCTTCTTCGCCAGCGGCGGGCCCGCGGGAATATCACCGAAGTATTTGCTCACTTTCTCTTTCGCGGTGGCGACATCGATGTCGCCCGCCAGTACCAGCACAGTGTTGGCCGCGCCGTAGTAGGTTTTGAACCACTCGTGCACGTCTTCCAGGCTCGCTGCATTGAGATCTTCCATGGAGCCGATGGTCTCCCAGGAATAGGGGTGGCCGGCGGGGAAAATGGCCTGCTGCATCTTGCCCATGACCTTGCCGTAGGGTTGGTTTTCCCCCTGGCGCTTCTCGTTCTGCACTACACCGCGCTGCTCGTCGAGTTTTTCCTGGGTGATCACACCGAGCAGGTGGCCCATGCGGTCGGATTCCATCCACAGGGCCATGTCCAGCGCGTTGCTCGGCACCGTTTCGAAATAGTTGGTGCGGTCGAGCCAGGTGGTGCCGTTCATGCCGGTGGCGCCGGCCTGTTCGAAGGGCTTGAAGTATTCGTCGTCGTAATTCTCCGAGCCGTTGAACATCAAATGCTCGAACAGGTGGGCAAAGCCGGTGCGCCCGGGTTTCTCGTCCTTGGAGCCCACGTGGTACCACACGCCCACAGACACGATTGGCGCCTTGCGATCCTCGTGCACGATTACCCGCAGGCCATTGGGCAGGGTGAATTTCTCGTAATCGATACTGAGTGCTTGCGGGGTGGCTGCGGTGGACTGCAGTACTTCTGCGGCGCCTTTGTCGGGCGTGGAGATCTTGCCGCTTTCGTTGCCGTTGTTGTTGGGGTCGCCGCAGGCGGCGATGGCGAGGGCCAGGGTGGCTGGCAGCCAGAGTCTGTTTGCCATAACAGGTTTCCTTATTGTATTGGCTTTCATTATTCAGGGTGTTGTGCGTTCGAGACCGCACCGCGGAGATATCCCGCGAACTTATGTCGACGCCTGTTTATAGTTGCCGGTGGGAGAGGCTGCAATGCCGGGGGACCATCTCCCGGCTAAACGTCGCCCTCGTGCTTGAACTCCACCGTCCAGTGGCCTTCCATATCCTCACTCACCAGAACCTGGATGGGCCGACAGCACACAGCACAGTCTTCGATGTAGTGCTGGCTGCCGGCGGAAGTGTCGATGAGCATCAGGATGGTTTCGCCGCAGTAAGGGCAGCGATCGCTGAACTCCTCAATCTTTCCTGTGGGTCTATTCATGGCTCCTCCTCTGAACCGGTTGCCGCGGGCAGGGCCTCTAGGTAAGGCGCGGCCCAGGCCGCGAGGGTGTCAGCCACGTACACCGCGTCTTCCCGCCGGGTGAGCAGGTGATCGGCGCGATCCAGGCTGATAAAGCTTTTGGGATGCAGGGCGCGGTTGTAGATATCGGCAGCCTCGTCGATGGACACCACCTGATCTACCGGTGAATGGTAGATCAGCAGCGGCCGTCCCAGACGGTGGATATAGCCCTCGACGATGGATTCCACGTCGTCCACGAACTGCTTGCGGATGATGAACGGTCGCCCGGACAGTTTCACCTCCGCCCTGCCCTCGCTCTGGATGGTGTCCAGTGCGCAGGAAAACTGTTTCAGCACATGTTCCGGGTCCGCCGGTGCGGCGATGGTGACGATGGCCTTTGCCTCAGGCACCGATGCCGCTGCCGCGAGCACGGCAGCGCCGCCCAGACTGTGGCCGATCAGCAGGCTGGCGGGTTGATATTCGTCGCGCAGGAAACTGGCGGCACTTTCGAGGTCTGCCACATTGCTGGAGAAGTTGGTGTCGCTGAAGTCTCCCTCGCTGTCGCCGAGGCCGGTGAAGTCGAAGCGCAGGGAGGCGATGCCGTGATCCGCCAAGCGGCGGCAGATACGGGAGGCGGCGAGCACGTCTTTGCCGCAGGTGAAGCAGGGGGCGAACAGCGCGAAACCGAGCGGGGAGCCCGCCGGAGTTTCCAGAATCCCGGCCAACCGTTCGCCGCGGGCATTGGGGAAGGTCACTTTGTGGCGGCGATTGCGGCCGCTGCCGGCGTCGGACATGGACACTCCTGTCTATGGGTAATGGTGCGCATCCGCGAGGGGCTTCCGGGCAATGGTAGAGAGCCGGAATTACCCGGGCAACGCACCACCGCGAACTTTTTTGCCGTCTTGTAATAATGACAGCGGTGTCAGATCGTTTTGCGGAGTGTGCGGTAATTCATTTACAAAACGGGTTGATATACTCCGCGCCGAATGCCCAGTGGCCCCCGTGTGGGCAGGGACAATCGCAACAGCTTATAATCCGCGCCCGCTTTCTCTGGCCTGAGCTGGGAAGGTCGGAGTGAGTAAGTATTCAGCAACCAGAAAGCAAAATGAGGATTGGCTATGGCGGTTAAATTGATGAAGGACCAGGATCTGGCGGGCAAGCGCGTACTGATCCGCGAAGACCTGAACGTGCCGGTAAAAGACGGAGTGGTGACCTCCGACGCACGCATCCGCGCGGCACTGCCCACCATCAAGGCCGCCGTAGATGCAGGCGCCAAAGTCCTGCTGATGTCCCACCTGGGACGCCCCACAGAAGGCGAGTATGAGGAAGAGTTCTCCCTCGCGCCGGTGGCCGCGCACCTGGGCAAGCTGCTGGGCAAAGACGTGCCGGTGATCAAAGACTGGCAGAGCAGCGCGGAACTTGCCTCCCTGGAAAATGGCGAGGTCGCCCTGCTGGAAAACGTGCGTTTCAACAAAGGCGAGAAGAAAGACGACGAGGCGCTGGCCAAGCAATACGCGGCCCTGTGTGACATCTTTGTAATGGACGCCTTCGGCACTGCACACCGCGCCCAGGCCTCCACCCACGGAGTGGCCAAATTCGCCCCCGTCGCCTGCGCCGGCCCGCTGCTGGCGGCGGAACTGGACGCGCTGGAAAAAGCGCTGGCGAATCCGGCGCGCCCGATGGTGGCCATCGTCGGCGGCTCCAAAGTCTCCACCAAACTGACCGTACTCGAGAGCCTGTCCGACAAGGTGGACCAGCTGATCGTGGGCGGCGGCATCGCCAACACCTTCCTTGCCGCCAGCGGCAAACCGGTGGGCAAGTCCCTGTGCGAGCACGACCTGATCGACACCGCCAAGTCACTGATGCAGAAATGCGATATCCCGGTACCCACCGATGTAGTGACCGGTAAGGAATTCAGTGAATCCGCCGCGGCGGAGACCAAGCCGGCCGACGCCGTGGCCGAAGACGACATGATCTTCGACATCGGCCCGGACACCTCCGCGGCGCTGGCGGAAATCCTCAAAAACGCCAAGACCATCATCTGGAATGGCCCGGTGGGCGTGTTTGAATTCGACCAGTTCGGCGCCGGTACCGAGCACCTGTCCCGCGCCATCGCCGCGAGTGACGCCTTCTCCATTGCCGGCGGCGGTGACACCCTGGCCGCGGTCGACAAGTACGGCATTGCCGACCAGGTTTCCTATATTTCTACAGGAGGGGGTGCCTTCCTTGAGTATGTGGAAGGCAAGGAGCTGCCGGCGGTAGCGATTCTGGAAACCCGTGCCGGCGAGTAATCACCCGCGTTATTGGGCATCCGGGACGCGCAATCGTCCCGGATGCGCAGCAAGAAGTACTCGTTTGTAAGTAGTACCCATCATTAAAAAGAGATGCGGCCGGAGCCTGGCTCGAGGAACCGCACAACTGAGTGGGCCGCTCATAGAGTTCTGTTACCGACCTCTATGAGCGGCCCACTCCAATACCAGCTAAATTTCGACGAGAAAGGGTTTTTTTTCATGGCTTTAATCAGCTTGCGCCAACTATTGGACCACGCTGCCGAGTTCGGCTACGGCGTGCCCGCGTTTAACGTTAACAACCTGGAGCAGATGCGCGCGATCATGGAGGCGGCGGACCAGACCAACTCCCCGGTCATCGTGCAGGCATCCGCCGGCGCACGTAAATACGCCGGCGCCCCCTTCCTGCGCCACCTGATCCTGGCCGCAGTGGAAGAATTTCCACACATTCCGGTGGTCATGCACCAGGATCACGGCACCAGCCCCGCCGTGTGTCAGCGCTCCATCCAGCTGGGCTTCAGCTCGGTGATGATGGACGGCTCGCTGATGGA
This sequence comes from Microbulbifer sp. SH-1, assembly GCF_011326135.1. Classification (NCBI taxonomy): domain Bacteria; kingdom Pseudomonadati; phylum Pseudomonadota; class Gammaproteobacteria; order Cellvibrionales; family Microbulbiferaceae; genus Microbulbifer; species Microbulbifer sp. SH-1. The sequence continues at coordinate 3,866,683 of NZ_CP046948.1, forward strand.
AGACGGCAAAACTCCGTCCTCTTACGAGTACAACGTAGACGTGACCCGCCGCGCGGTGGACATGGCGCACGCGTGCGGCGTGTCTGTGGAAGGTGAGCTGGGCTGCCTGGGTTCCCTGGAAACCGGCATGGCCGGCGAGGAAGACGGTGTCGGCGCCGAGGGCAAACTGTCCCACGACCAGCTGCTGACCGACCCGGAAGAAGCCGCCGACTTCGTCAAGAAAACCCAGGTGGATGCGCTCGCTATCGCCTGTGGCACCAGCCACGGCGCCTACAAGTTTTCCCGTCCACCGACGGGCGACATCCTCGCCATCGACCGTATCAAGGAAATCCACGCCCGCATCCCGGATACTCACCTGGTCATGCACGGCTCCTCTTCCGTACCGCAGGAGTGGCTGAAGGTGATCAACGAGTTCGGTGGCGAGATCCCGGAAACCTACGGTGTGCCGGTAGAACAGATTTGCGAGGGCATCAAATACGGTGTGCGCAAGGTCAATATCGACACCGACCTGCGCCTTGCTTCCACCGGCGCGGTGCGCCGCTTCCTGGCGGAAAACCCATCTGAGTTCGACCCGCGCAAGTTCCTCGCCGCCACCACCAAGGCCATGAAGGAAATCTGTGTGGCCCGCTATGAGGCCTTCAACACCGCCGGCAATGCCAGCAAGATCAAGCCGATCAGCCTGGAAACCATGTTCCAGCGCTATGAAAAAGGCGAACTGGTGCCGAAGATCAATTGATCTCAGTGGCATGAAAAAAGGGCGAACTTCGGTTCGCCTTTTTTTTAGAAAAAGCAGTACCATTGGGTCATGGATCTGCTCAACGACCTCAATGCCGTCGAGATAAGTCCGGTTATCCGCCGGCCGGATTACTCCGCCCTGCGCAGCCAACTGCCGCAACTGGACTTCGCCTGCGACCAGCCCCTACCAAAATCGGTAGTCTCCTACCGCAATTTCTATCGCCTGAATTTTGATGAAGCCAGCGCTACCGGAATTGGTACTTTCAGCGCCGCCGGCTTTGAGCTCGTCGCCCAGTACTGGCTGGTGCAGAACCCCACAGGCACCCTGTTTATCTGCCACGGCTACTTCGATCACACCGGCGTCTACGCCTCCGCCATCCGCTTTGGTCTCGAACGCGGTTTCAATGTCGTTGCGGTGGATTTCCCCGGACACGGATTGTCCAGCGGTGAGCCGGTGGCCATCGACAGCTTCATGCAGTACCGGGAAGTGCTGGAAGCCCTGCTATGGCGAGCGCGGGACCGTATGCCGCAACCCTGGCACGGGCTGGGGCAGAGTACCGGTGGCGCCACGCTGCTGGCCTACCTGCAGTTCAGTCACTGGCAGCCGTTCGACAAGGTCATGTTACTCGCGCCGCTGGTGCGCCCGGCCAACTGGCATTTGCGCAAGTGGATGTTCTACCTGGGACGCTTCCTGATGCCTCGCCCCAATCGCGGTTTCAATATCAACACCCACGATGCGGAGTTCGCCCGCCGCCAGGCCCACCGCGACCCACTGCAATCGCCGGTGATGTCGATTCGCTGGCTTGGGGCGATGGTGGACTGGTTGCATCTGTTTCCCAGGTCCGCGCGCAACCTGCGCCCGATTCTCGTGGTGCAGGGCACCGACGACAAAACCGTAGACTGGCGCTACAACATGCGCGTGATCCGCGACCGTTTTCCCAACAGCAAGCGGGTCATCGTGCGCGGTGCGCGCCATCAGATGATCAATGAGACCCAGCCCTACCGGCAACAGATCATCGCTGCCCTCGACGGCTGGCTCGCGCAGTAATTCCTCTTCTCGATTTCCCTACAGTGCCGTCTTCCGCAGCTGGTGCCGTTTGCGCCGCTGTAACAGTGCGTCCGCGGAATACAGCAGCAGCGCAAACCACACGATGGCGAAGGTGATGAGTTTGTTATCGCTGAGCGGTTCGCCGTAATAAAAGGTGGCCAGCAATAACATCAGGGTCGGTCCCAGATACTGCAGGAAACCCACGGTGGAGAGGTTGAGGCGGCGCGCAGCGATATTGAACAGCAGCAACGGCGTCAGGGTGACGGGGCCGGCGAGCAAAAGCAGGCCGTTCAGTTCCCAGCTGTTGTGCAGCAGGTTGCTGCTGGGGCTGTCGGTCCAGATCAGGAAACCGACGGCGAGCGGCAGCATATACAGGGTTTCCACCGCGAGCCCGGTGAGACTTTCCACCGGCGCGCGCTTGCGTACCAGGCCGTAGAAACCGAAGGTCAGCGCCAGGAACAGCGCGATCATTGGAACCCGCCCGAACTGCCACAGTTCATAGCTGATTCCCACTGCGGCGATCGCCACCGCCAGCCACTGTAGCGGGCGCAACCTCTCCCCCATAAACAGCACACCCAGCAGTACGCTGATCAGCGGGTTGATGTAGTAGCCGAGGCTCGCATCCAGAATGTGCTGGTTGGTGATGGCCCAGATGAATACCAGCCAGTTGCTGCCGATCAGCAGGGTCGACAGCAACAGCGTGCGCATTTTCCTGCCAGAGCGCAGCGTGCCGCGCAGGTCTTCCAGCTTGCCCATGGCCGCGAGCATCAGTAGAGCCAGTACAAAGGCCCAGATACTGCGGTGGCTCAGGATTTCCGGTGCGGAAATACCGTCCAGCAAATTGAAATACAGTGGTGCCAGCCCCCAGATAAGAAAGGCACCAATGCCCGCCAGCAGACCGCTGGCGGCGGATTCGGGATTCTGGTTTTGCACGTGGAAACCGCCTTGGCGCACCGGATGGGAAAACGGTGGGCCGTAAGATTCGGGAAGACAGGGAAAAAGAAACCCGGACTTCGCAGCTGCTGGTGCAGTGCGCCGTCCGGGTTCGGGAGAGTTTAACAGACGCGTCTGCGCCCGTCAGTCTGCGCCCATCAGATTGGGGATCAGAAAAGTACGCGACAGCGCAGGGTGCCGGGAATGTTTTTCAGTTTTTCCAGCGCCAGGTCCGAGTACTCTGCATCCACGTCGATCACCACGTAACCGACGGTCTCGTTGGTCTGCAGGTACTGGGCCGAAATATTGATGCCGTTTTCCGAGAACACCTGGTTGATGGCGCCGAGCACGCCGGGCACGTTCTTGTGGATGTGCAGCAGGCGGTGCGCGCCGGCGTGGCCGGGCAGTGCCACCTCGGGGAAATTCACCGAGCTGGTGGTGGTGCCGTTGTCGGAGTAGAGCGCCAGTTTGTCGGATACTTCCACACCGATATTTTCCTGGGCTTCCACGGTAGAACCGCCCACGTGCGGGGTCAGCAGAGCGTTGTCGAGGCCGCGCAGGGGCGACAGGAACTCGTCGTCGTTGCCGCGGGGTTCCACCGGGAATACGTCGATGGCGGTACCGGCCAGGTGGCCGCTCTTCAATGCTTCCGCCAGCGGTTCGATCTCCACCACGGTGCCGCGCGAGGCGTTGATCAGAATCGCGCCTTTCTTCATCTTCGCGATCTGCTCGGCGCCGATCATCCACTTGGTGGAGGGCAGCTCTGGGACATGCAGAGAGACCACGTCAGACTGCGCCAGCAGCTCGTTCAGGCTGTTCACCTGAGAGGCGTTGCCCAGCGGCAGCTTGGTGACCACGTCGAAGAAGATCACGCGCATGCCGATGCCTTCGGCCAGGACAGAGGTCTGGGAGCCGATGGCGCCGTAGCCGACAATACCCAGGGTTTTGCCGCGGGCCTCGTAAGAGCCCACCGCGGATTTCTGCCAGCCGCCGCGGTGGCACACCATGTTCTTCTCGGGGATGCCGCGCAGCAGCATGATCGCTTCGGCGATCACCAGTTCGGCTACGCTGCGGGTGTTGGAGTAAGGTGCATTGAATACCGCGATACCGAGCTCGGTGGCGGCTTTCAGGTCCACCTGATTGGTGCCGATACAGAAGCAGCCCACGGCGATCAGTTTGGGTGCGCTCTCGAGTACCTTGCGGGTCAGCTGGGTGCGGGAGCGAATCCCGACAAAATGCGCGTCGGCAATCTTCTCGATCAGTTGGTCTTCTGGCAGCGCGGATTTGATGTATTCCACATTGGTGTAACCACGGGCAGACAGCAGATCCACCGCGGACTGGTGAACACCTTCCAGCAGCAGGATACGGATTTTGTCTTTCTGAAGAGAAGTCTGAGGAGCCATAACAGGTCTCTTGGCCGAGCGCGAAAAAACCGCGACAGTTTAGCGAAAGTCGTTGGGAATCGCCGGGGACCCGGCGAGGGCGGCATCATACCACAACGGCTTTGCAAAACTTTATACGCAATTTTTATCCTAGTTATCGAATTTGGTTATGTATAAACACGCTTTCACCTGCAAATCTCCCGTCGAGCTGCCTCTCCGCAAGATCGTGTGTGTCGGGCGCAACTACGCCGCCCACGCCGAGGAACTCGACAACCCGGTGCCGGAAGAGCCGCTGCTGTTCATCAAGCCCGCCACGGCGGCGGTACCCATGGCTGAGCCGGTGCACCTGCCGCGCGGCCGCGGCAGCTGTCATTTCGAGGGCGAGCTGGCACTGCTGATCGGCGAGAAACTGACGGACGCCAACGCCTCCGAAGTGGCGCCGGCCATCGCCGGCCTCGGGCTGGCACTGGACCTGACCCTGCGGGACCTGCAGGCGGACCTGAAAAAGCAGGGCCACCCGTGGGAAAAGGCCAAGGGATTCGACGGCTCCTGCCCGTTGTCGCCGTTTGTAAAGCTGGACTGGCTGCCAGACTGGGACAACCTCACCTACACCCTGTGGTTGAACGATGAGATCCACCAGCGCGGCAAGACCAGCCACATGCTGACACCGATTCTGGATCTGGTGGCGTATATCAGCAGCTATTTCACTCTGCTGCCCGGCGATGTGGTGCTGACAGGCACCCCGGCCGGTGTGGGTGAATTAAAGGCCGGGGATAAGATCGCGATGGGACTGGAGGACGACTGGCTATTCATCGAGTCTCGCGCTGTGTGATACGCCCGGCGGGCCGGGCGCGAAACAGCTGGGTGCAAAATTACCTGGTGGAAATAGCCAGTCACCGAAGTATTTGCGCGGTTAGATACCGCGGCGGAAACTCGCGATCTGAAAACGGTGCTCGAAACCCAGTTGTCGATAGAGCCCCTCACCCATGCGCGAAGCCTGCAGCGTGGTGTAGCGTGCGCCGGAGGCTTGGCAGTGGGTGAGCACCGCCTGCATTAGTGAGCGCGCGATACCGAGGCCGCGAAAATCCTCGGGCACGCCCACCATGTGGATGCCAGTGACCACTCCGGTGCGAAACAGCAATGCGGTGGCCACCATCTCACCGTTGCGCTCCGCCCACCACAGGCTGGCATCGGGATGCCGGACGAGCTGTTCGATTACCGCGGCGTCGATGTGGTAGCTGAATGCCGCGCTGCACACCTCGGTCCAGCTTGCCGCTTCATCGGCGGAGCGGACCCGGTGCAGTGGCAGTCCCCCAGCGGCCGGCGCCGGCTGCCAGTGCGCCAGGTCCAGATGCATCGCCTGCTGTTCCAGAGCGACTCCATAGCCAGCGTCCCGCAGTCCCTGCTCCAGCTCCGGATCTTGTGCAAAAACGGGCACCATAGCGCGGGCGGGTAGTTGACGTAGCAGTGTCTTCAGAGACTCGGCCGCTGGCAATGCGCCCTCTCGGGGAAACCAGAAGCGGTTTGGCCAGCGGTCGCAGGCAAGCACCCCGGCATGGTCGGGTAGGGGCGTTGCCCCCATCGCCGTCCACAGCGCGGTCAAGTTGTCGATATTGGCTTTGTCCAGCGCGTCGCCGTTTAATTGGACTTCAATCATATTCCCCGGCGTCAATAGCTTACCCATGTGTTACTCCCAGTTGATCAACAATATGCCCGCTGCAAGTGCCGCCACACCCAGCCCGCGGGCCCCGGTGATTGGCTTTTGCGGAAGATCGAACCAGCCGAAATGGCTGCTGATCATGGCCACCAGAATTTGCCCGGTCAGGGCAAAAGACATCATCTGTCCCACGCCCATGCGGGGAATCAGGAAATAAAACATCCCTACACCAAACGCACTGAGCAATCCGCCAAACCACAGATAAACCGGCACCGCCTGGAGTACCGAATACGAAACGGGTTGTCGCAACGCAGTTAGGGCCGCACCTGTCGTTACCAGGCAGCTGATACCAAACACGATGGCGGTGGCGAGCAGGGAGTTGCGCAGCAGGACGCCCAGTTGCGCGTTCATGCCGGCCTGCAGCGCAATGGCGGCTCCGGCAGTCATGGCCAGGGCAGCGAACCACACGCTACACCACCTGCACGAATTCGCGCGGTGCCAGGCGCACTTTGGGGAGGTCTGCCTGATCGTCGTCCGGGTGGCGGTGCCCCAGCACGCACAGCGTGGTTGCGGTCAGCCCCTGTTCCGGCAACCCCAGCACCCGGTCAAAACCCGCCGCTTCGAATCCGGTGATCGGGCAGCTGTCAATGTTCTGCAGCGCGGCGGCGGTCAGCAGTGTGCCGAGGGCAATAAAGGCCTGCTCTCTGGCCCACGCCTGGCGCTCTGTCGCCGTCATCCCGGATAGCACCGTTTTTATATGGTCGGCCATGCCGGACTGTGCTTCCGGTGTCAGATCGTGCAGGCGGCCTCGCAAGGCCATATAGCGATCAACCGTCGCGTCACCGGCGTTGGTTTCCGTGGCGAGGACCAGCAAATGTGAGCATTCCAGTACCTTTTGCTGCCCCATTGCATGGGGCAACAGCTGCGCGCGGAGCGCCAGGGAATCCACCTGAATCAGGCGGTAGGGCTGCAATCCATAGGATGATGCGCTCAACCGCGTTGCTTCGACCAGGCTGTGGATAACCTGATCGGGCAGGCGCGCCTGCGTAAAGCGGCGCGCCGCGTAGCGCCAGTGTAGTGCGGACAACAGTTGCATGGCTTTCTCCCGAGTATCCAGCGGAGCCGGAGCGGCTCTGTGTGATGCGGGCGAGTGTAGGCAGCCGATGCGGTAGAAGCATTTACATAGGTTGATCGATCCGTTTTTTTCTTATTCGGCTGAGCTGTGTGGGGGTAACCCCCAGGTGGGAGGCGATGTGATATTGGGGCAGCCGGGATACCAGGGTCGGATAGTCCTGCATAAATTTTTGGTAGCGTGTGCCGGCGTCATCCTGCACCAGGGTTACTTCGCGGATGTCCTTGTCCAGTAGCCAGTGCCGTTCAAGGTACTGGATGTGATACAGCTTGAGATCGTCGTATTCCTCCAGCAGCCGGCGATACCCCGCGTGATCAATTTCGATGATGTCAGAATCTTCCAGCGCTTCGATGACGAATTGCGAGGGCTCCCCGCGCAGCAGCGCGGTCATGGCACCGGGAAAGCGGCCCTCGGGGAAAAAATTTTTGTTGTACTCGGTCCCTTTCTTATCCAGCACATAGGCGCGGAACAGACCCCGATAGACATAGGCAAAGGAGCGCGGTGTTTCTCCCGCAGGGTAGAGGATCGCCCCCTTATTGATCTGACGCCGATTGCAGATCCGGCGATAGGCGGCCCAGGTGCGTTGAGTCAGCGGATAGTAGCTATTGAGCTGCTGACGCAGGGAAGAGAATGCGGCATCTTCTATTTGTTCGGACACTGGTAGCTCTGCGATTCGTGGGAACTTGGGGGCGCGGGTTATGTCCCGGTGTCGGAGTGCGAAGAGTATATAGGGTAAGCGGGGAGAACGGACGTTGTACCGGGCCGCTTACCGCGAGTGGCGAAACAGGATGCGAGTCGTTCAGGTTGAAACTAAGATTGTCCCGCTCCGCAACCCCCTCTAAGATGCGCAGGCTTGTACTCAATCAGCGGGAAAAACGATGACAGATCTCAACCAAAAGACCACCATCCGCATCCTCACCACCGGTGGCACCATCGAAAAGAGTTATTGCGAATCCGATGGCACCCTCAAGAACCGCGCTTCCATCATTCGCGACGGTCTGATCAGCAGCCTGCGCCTGCCCTATACCCATCTCGAGCTGGAGAGCGTGCTCAACAAGGACTCTCTGGAAATGGACGACAGCGACCGCGATCAGATCTGCGCCGCCATTGCCCGCACTGCGGAGAAGGGGGATCCCATCGTCATCCTGCACGGTACTGACACCATGTCCGTGACGGCGGACTACTGCCACGCCAAGATGGGCACGCCGAAAGTCCCGGTGGTCTTTACCGGAGCCATGAAACCTATGGGTTTTATCGACTCCGACGCCCGCCAGAACGTTACCGAAGCCCTGTTGGCGGCGCGACTCGTGCAGCCCGGCTTTTACATCGCCTTCCACAACCGGGTGTTCCCCATCCCCGGCGCGCGCAAAAACCTGGAAGCCGGCACCTTCGAGGCGGTTTGAGCCATCCCCGGTCTATCCTAGAAGCCTGTAGGAAGCCGCTGTGACCGCCATGGGCGGCGGGATGCCGCCCAGCAGAAATGCAAATTTTGCAGGAGCAAAAATTTGTCAGGCGAACTCCGGCGCTGCAAATCCCGGATTTTGATTTGTGATCACATTTCATATATAAACTGAGCAATCCTTCAGTTTACTTTGCAACCCAGGAATCGAGGTGCGCATGACCGACAACCGGACCCAGAAGCCAGTTCCACAGACGCTCCAGGAATGGCTCGCCCTGGCCGAAACCCTCACCATCGAGGGCCGCGCCTTTATCAACGGTGAGTACGTGGACGCCTTGAGCGGTCAGACCCGCCCCTGTACCAGCCCCGCCGATGGCCGTGTGCTGGCGCAGATCGCCAATTGTGGCCCGGAAGACGCCGAGCGTGCGGTCAAGGTGGCGCGCGATACCTTTGAATCCGGCGTCTGGTCGCATATGCCGCCCATGGACCGCAAGAAAATCCTGGTGCGCTTTGCCGAGCTGATCGAACAGAACAAGGTGGAAATCGCGCTGCTGGAAAGCCTTGATGCCGGCAAGCCCATCAGCGACACCATGAATGTGGACGTGCCGAGCGCCGTGACCACCATCCGCTGGAACGCCGAGGCCATCGATAAGATCTACGACGAAATCGCCCCCACCGGCCCCAACGAAATCGGCCTGATCACCCGCATGCCCCTGGGCGTGGTGGCGGCCATCGTGCCGTGGAATTTCCCGCTCTCCACCACCGCCTGGAAGCTGGGGCCGGCGCTCGCCACCGGCAACAGCGTGATCCTGAAGCCCGCCTCCAACACCCCGCTCACCGCCATCAAACTGGCGGGGCTGGCGAAAGAGGCCGGTCTTCCGGACGGCGTGCTGAACGTACTCCCGGGCCCCGGCAGCACTCTCGGCAAGGCGCTGGGTTTGCACATGGATATCGACGGCCTGACCTTCACCGGCTCCACCGAGGTGGGCAAGACGCTGACCGAATACTCCGGCCAGTCCAACCTCAAGCGCACCTTCCTCGAACTCGGTGGCAAGAGCCCGAACATCGTGTTTGCCGACGCCGATCTGGACAAGGCCGCCGAGGCCGCGGCACTGGCGGTGTTCTACAACCAGGGCGAGACCTGCACCGCCGGCACCCGCCTGCTGGTAGAAAAGAGCATTGCCGATACCTTTATCGAGAAAGTCGCCAAGGCCGCCGAGCGCTTTGTGCCCGGCCACCCGCAGGACCCGAACACTGTGATGGGCGCGCTCATCGACCAGAGCCAGTTCGATACTGTCGAGTTCTATGTGGCGAAAGGACTGGAGCAGGGCGCGCGACTGGTTTGTGGTGGCAAGCCCGCTGCGGCGGTGGAGGGGGGGCACTATTACCAGCCCACCATTTTCCGCGGCGTGAACGGCGATATGAAGATCGCCCGCGAGGAGATCTTCGGGCCGGTGCTGTCGGTGATTGAATTCGAAACCGAGGAAGAAGCACTGAAAATTGCCAACGATTCCATCTACGGCCTCGCCTCCGGTGTCTGGACCCGTGACATCGGCCGCGCCCACCGCATGGCGCGCGATATCCGCGCGGGCTCGGTGTGGGTGAACAACTACTTCGGTGGTGACATCACCGTACCCTTCGGTGGCTTCAAACAGTCCGGCAACGGTCGCGACAAATCATTGCACGCGCTGGATAAGTACTGCGAACTGAAATCCACCTGGATTGATATCAGTTGATCCCGGCACCGTCGGAATCCGACTCTATTGGGCCGCTATCGCGGCCCTTTTTTGTGCCAGGTCTGGATGCCGCGGCGGCGGTAATTTTTTGCGTGATTCAGACTTGATTCAGCTGTCGTGGGCGAACATGCTACAAGCACTTTGTATCGAGACCGGGAGCCGCCATGACTCAATGGAACAGGAACAATATTGCCGCCGCTGCCCTGCTGGGCATTGGTGTACTGCTCGGCCTGGCTGTGTTGGGCGGCTTTACTGTGAAAGCGGTGGAGCGGTTCAAGGGTTACGAGCGCACGGTCACGGTCAAGGGGTTGGCGGAGCGCGAGTTCCCCGCGGACATCGCCATCTGGCCGATCCAGTTCACTGCCGCGGACAATGACCTGGCGGCGCTCTACCAGACCATCGCCAGCAGCAGCGAGAAAATCCAGAAGTTCCTGCAACAGCAGGGGATCGACGCCGCCGCGATCTCGGTGTCTATGCCGTCAATCACGGACAAATCCGCGCAGCAATACGGCGGCAACGAGAATTCCCCATACCGCTATACCGCGTTGCAGACGGTCACCGTATATTCCGACAAGGTGGCAACAGTGCGCGAAGCGATGAACGGACTCGCGAATCTGGGGCGCGACGGTATCGTCTTTTCCCAGGGCAATTATCAGGCGCAACCGGAATATATATTCACCCGTCTGAACGAGGTGAAACCACTGATGGTCGAGGAAGCCACCAAGCAGGCGCGCTTCGTTGCGGAAAAATTTGCCGAGGATTCCGGCAGTCGCCTGGGCAAGATCCGCCGCGCGTCACAGGGGCAGTTCACGATCGGCGACCGCGACAAGAACAATCCGCACATCAAGAAAGTGCGGGTGGTATCCACCATCGAGTATTACCTGGCAGACTAAAAGGTTAGTGATATGCAACATCCGCTTCTTTCAGTACTTCTGATCGCGTCTTTGGCAATGGGAACAACCGCAGCGATTGCAAAGCCGGACAAAAACGGTGAACTTCCCCCGGGACTGCAGAAGAAAGCAGAGCGCGGTGGTGAACTGCCCCCCGGCTGGAAGAAGAAGCTGGTGCGCGGCCATGTACTGGAAGATTCGATCTACAGTCATGCGGTCATCGTGCAACCGGTAGACCGCCACGGCCTGGTCACCGTGCGGATTGAAGGCGAGCTGGTGCGGCTGGTGCACGCCACCCACGAAATCGTCGACATTCTCTCCCATTGATCCCTTCCCACTGAGCGGGGAGCCGGAAATTTGCCTTCTGGCGGAAGCCATCCTATACCAGCGGGGAGATTGAATTCTTCCGCCAGCAGGTTCCGCCATGAGCGAATTTCAGCACGGATTTTCCATCAGTATCCAGCGCACCGGCGACGAACGGGTGCTGCTCGCCATGCATGCCCGCGGTAAACTCGAACATCAGGATTACGAAACCCTGGTGCCGATGCTGGAGTCCGCGATTGCCGGTATGCAACACCCTAAAATCGATGTGCTGATGGATTTGCGCGAGCTCGAAGGCTGGGAGATCCGCGCGGCTTGGGACGATCTCAAGCTGGGTTTGAAGCACGGGCGCCAGTTCAACCGCGTGGCCATTGTAGGCAACAAATCCTGGCAGGAAACCGCAGCCAAAATCGGCAGCTGGTTTATCGGCGGCGAGGCCCGCTTTTTCGAAGACAGGGCGCCGGCCTTGGCGTGGCTGCAAGAAACCGCATAAACTCCCTTCCGTTTCTAATTCTCCCAGCCGGGCCCGGTTATAGCGCCCGGCTTCCTCACAATAACGTCACAGGAATTTGTGTATGTTCGAATGGATTGCAAGCCCGGAGGCCTGGATTGCGCTGGCCACGCTGGCTGCCCTGGAAATTGTCCTGGGTATCGACAACATCATCTTCATTTCCATTCTGGTAGGGCGCCTGCCGGAAAAGCAGCGCGAGTCCGCGCGCTTTATCGGCCTGGCACTGGCGATGCTTACCCGCTTGGCCCTGCTGTTTTCCATCGCCTGGATCATGGGGCTTACGCAGCCGTGGTTTACCCTGTTTGGAGAGGAAATCTCCGGGCGCGATGTCATCCTGATCGGCGGTGGCCTGTTCCTGTTGGCCAAGGCCACCCACGAGATCCACAACAGTCTGGAAGGCGCCGAAGGTGGGCACAGCAGCGTCGCCACCGCGACCTACGGTATGGTGCTGGTACAGATCGCAGTGCTGGATATCGTGTTTTCACTGGATTCGGTGATCACTGCTGTGGGCCTGGTGGACCACGTTTCCATCATGGCCATCGCCATCATCCTGGCAGTGGGCGTAATGCTGGTTGCCGCCAAGCCCATCGGCGATTTTGTCGATCGCCACCCCACCATCAAGATGCTGGCGCTGTCGTTCCTGATCCTGGTGGGGGTAACACTCATCATCGAAGGGTTCGATGTACACGTACCCAAGGGTTATATCTACTTCGCCATGGCGTTCTCCGTGGCCGTGGAGATGCTCAATATCCGCCTGCGCAAGAAACAGGTGGAGGCGGTGGAGCTGCGCAAGCCGTACCGGGAAGACTGAAAAGACGGAAACCGGGCGTGGATTGCCGCAGGCTACATCCTCCCGGTTGCCATTGCTGTTGTACTCCCCCATATAACTGCATAACTGCCGCCGGTCGGGGGAGGGTTGCGCTCACGCCACCTGTCGCAGGCGCCGCCGGGGTGTGCTCGGGCGTGTAGGGTAATTGGGGCCGGTGGGCGTCGAACTCTGCTGTAGGTATTGGAGAATGGCATCGCGCAGTTTTGCTGTGCCACCCTCGATCCCCTGATTGCCAAACAAGCGGTTGAACTCAATCACATAGGGGTGCTCACCCACCATGGCGATGTCCCAGCCCGCGTGATTGATGTCGAGGGTGCGCGCCAGATGCAGCGCCAGGTCGATTGCCGCCTGTGGTACCGGGGCGCGATCCACCGTGCCGCCCTTGGATACGTTGTTGTAAAAGCCCTGCGCTGCCTGCAGCCGCCAATAGGCCGTCACCACCTGGTCGCCGACGATCACGATACGGATATCGCGGTCGATGGGGAGCCACTCCTGTACGTACAACACATCGGTTTTTCCCAGGTAACTGCGCCAGTCGTCGCAGCTTTCGATCAGCCATACACCGCAGCCGCGAGAAGCCTTCGGCAGCTTGGCGACAAATGGGTGGTCCATGGCCTCCCACAGACGGGCGGCATTTTCCGGGGTGTTGGCGAGGATGCGTGTGCTGGGCGTATTGCCTGGTGCAACAAGCTCGAAAGCGCGGGTCATTTCGATCTTGTTGTGTCCCAGCCGGTAGCTGGCTTCACTGGGAAAGACGCGGGCCTTGAGGCCATAGGTCAGCGCGTTCAATTGCCAGTACTCGGGGAACAGCACCCATTCCGCCTCGGCAATTTCCGCTTTGTATTTGAAGACTTCTTCGGGTTTCAGTTGCAGGGTATCTGCGAAACCGAGGGTTCTGAATACGTCAAAAGAGATCCAAGCCACCGGTCAAAACACACACAAGTTGAGATGCGCGTTTTTACGGCGGCCCGGGTTTTTCGTCAAGCGGATTTATATCCGCCGGCGAGAAAAATGCCGCTATTTGGGTAACCGTGCGGTCACCTGTACTTCGATCTTCATCGCATCATTCAGCAGGCGCGCTTCAAACACGGTGGCGGCCGGCCGCACGTCACCCAGCCACTTCTGGAACACCGGCCAGCAGGGTTCGAAGTCATCGCGGTTTGGCAGGATATAGGTCACGCGCACAATGTCCGCCACCTTGGCACCGGCCTGCTGCAGGGCCTGCTCGATGTTGGCGAAACACTGGTCCGCCTGCTCCACCACGCTGTCGCTGATGCTGTTGGTTGCGTAGTTGAAACCGGTGGTGCCGGAGACAAACACATAGTCGCCGTCCACTACCGCACGGGAATAGCCGATCTTGCTTTCAAACTCCGATCCGCTGGAAATCAGTTTTCTGCTCACAGAAATGCTCCTTGGAGAAAGGCTCTGGGAGAGCCGATAAAGCGCCACGGGTGTGGCCGGTTACAGGTTGGGCGCGGGATGATGCCATAGGCCAGAGAAATCCCCTAGTGGCACAAGGTGTCGGGGAGCGCGAATGCGGTGTTGGGTGCTTATTAGCACCTTTGAGCGTTGAATGGCCAGGTTGAGCAATTTTTATCTGATTCTAGCGGTAAAAATAACGAAATAGAGCCATTGTGGCGCGCTTTTGTGTCATGCATCATGTGCCCCGGCGCGGCCAATGAGAATTGCATCACACACTTGGCGCGGCTTTGTTTGAGTAAGTCACACGGTTCGTACCGCAGTCTGCGGACCTGGAATACGGACTGCGGGAGTTATCTGAGTGACTCTTTGTTAAAGGAACGGGGGAAAATAGGAATGTACAAGAAACTCGCATTGGCCTTGGCGGTCACGGCGCTCACTGCCTGTGGAGGCGGCGGTGGCGGAAGCTCCGATGGCGGCGGTGGCAGCTCAAGCAGTAGTTCCAGCAGTGGTGGCAGCTCGAGTTCCTCCAGTTCTAGCGGCGGCAACGGCAGCCCGGTTTCAATTGGCGGCACTGCGGCCAAGGGCATCATTTCTGGCGCACTTGTGGAGGCGCACAAAGCGGATGGTACCGTGATCGGTACTGCCACTACTGCGGCCGATGGTAGTTACCGTATCGATCTCGGAAGGTATAGCGGTGCGGTAAAGCTGGTGCTGACGAATCCGGCCGAAGGCAAGGCGATGGTGACCTGTGACACTGCCAGCTGTCGCGCCGCCGGTACCGATGATGCCGACACCGATAGCGACGGTGTGATTGAGTTCGGCGAGCAATATGCGCTGGATTATGAACTGAGTTCCGTCGTGTACGTAGACGAAACCGCGACCGAAGTATCCAGTAGCATTACCGCGCTGACTACGCTGGTTTCTGAAAAGGCGGGAGTTCAACTTGACCAGGCGAGCATTGCTGCGGCCAACAGCTTTGTAAAAAATGCCCTGGGGCTGGATGCCAACCCGGATACGATTGCGCCGGTGGATCTTACCAAGGCTACTGAGGCGAACGAGCAGCAGTTGCGCTTTGCACTGGTTAACGCCGCGATAGAGCAAGCGGCAGACGGAGATGTAGCGGCACAATTGGCGGGCTTGACCGCAGGCTTTGCTTCCAACGCGATAGGCGCCACTGCGCTGCAGGGAATCAGCAATGCTATTACCTTAGTGGCGGAAACCGCCGGTGCCAATAACACTGCACTGGGCGGTGTTGCCGATGCCGCGGCTGGCGCAGGACAAGATATTGCCAGTGCGATAGAAGACAACTGCAGTGACAGTGGAACCTGCCTGCCACCGATAGAGTTCAGCGGAGAGCTGGCCACTAATCTGCAACAAGCCAAGGCTCTGGTTGCTACTGCGCGTAAAGTTTCCGTAGAAGCCCTGGCTGCTATAAATGCGGAAATCGATGTGGACTCCGAGAGTTACAATCCGGACAACATTGTGGTGAAACTGCAAAGTGCCGAGTCGCTTCTCGACAGTGAAACCCAGCATGTATTGACCGCCTTCCGCGAAGTCAGCGATGTACTGGTCAATCAGATTTCCGCAGTAGAGTTCGGTGTAGAGCCTGCGCTTGAAACACCCTTCTTCAACCTCAGCGACGCGGCGGGCTATCTCTGGGACAAGTATCTCGAAGATACCGACTACGACTCACGCGCGAGCGCTATGGCGCACTTTCCCGCTGGCAGCATTGTCAAAAATGGCACTGTGTGGACCCTAAGCAACGGCGTCTATGATCTGGATGGCAGCCATTTCACCACGGATGACCAGGTCGCGGTAAATATCACAATTACCCTTCCCGACCTGAGCGGTGAGCCCGGTAGCATTTCCATGCCTGCGGGAGAAAATATCCTCTCCATCGAAGGCGCGACGGTGCTCGGAGATAATCGGTTTGCGCTGGGTGATGGCTCTAAAGTAACCCTGGCATTGGCGGAATCCTTTGCCGAAGATGCTGAAGGCGATCCGATAATCGAGAGTGTCAGCATCGCAGTGAACGGTAGCCTGGAAAATGCCAGCTACGGTTTTGAAGGCGCGATTGCGCTGGCATTGAGCGAAGGCGAGTCCTATCAGCAAATGATGCCGGATAACGACGCGCTTTTGCTGTTACCGGAAAAACTGTCCCTGCAGGGTACATTTACCGACAAGGCGAAGGTCACAGACGTAGCGGCGGGTGTTACCCTGACCATCGACAACGTCAATGAGTACGGCTTTTACCCGAGTGGCTATCAACGGCAGGATCTTGTCAGCTATGTTTACGACGAAACGGATAACAGCCTGACAGTGACTTTCGGTACCGAAGCAAATCAGGTCGTCGCCCGGTACACCTTGTCCGTGGATTCAACCGAAACCTATACCGACTACTACATCACTGCCGAATGTGTCAGCGTAATCGGTGAAGCAGAGTGTAATCTTCCTGCGCGTACTTACTTTGGGGGCCTCGCTACCGCCGAGCAGATGTCCTATGACGATTGCTGGAGCTTGGACTTTGCATGGAACTGGGAGAACGGTATTTGCTACTACAGCATTCTCGCGCAAGACACCGGCGTTCAACAGGATATCCGTGTGGCATTCGACGAGTACTATGGCGAGTGGTTGTTGGCCGGCAGCCTGAAGGCGCGTGTGCCGGGAGAGGGCACCTATGTCCCGGGACCTGACGACTGGTACGAAACACTCGGCTTTGCTTCCATTGTGCCATCCGATGCCGCAACAGGTGCCATCTCTGCGACCCTCATTTATCCGGAAATGGATGTGGACGCCGAAGGCCGTTATGCCAAAGCCACCTTCCGTGCAAATGCCAGCGGAAAACTCTCCGCCACCCTGCCGGAGATGGATATCGAACTGGTGCTCAAGCGCACCGGGTACGAGGTGGCAGATCTGTCACTTGCGCTGGCATGGGGCAGTGACTCGCTACGTGTGGAGTACACCTACGAGGGCGAAGACAGCGCGCCGGTAATTTTGCTCACCGATGGCGAAGGCAGCGTGTTCGAGCTGAGCTTCAGCAGCGAAGGCGAAGCCGTCGGCACCATTAGCAAGGATGGCACCGTCTACGGCACCCTGACGGAAGAAGGTGACGATATCTACGTGATTACCTGGATCGACAATGCTATCGAAACTCTGCTCTAAGCGGGGGAGATCGCAACGTCATGCAAGAGGCCACCATTGGTGGCCTCTTCTTGTTCTGGCGTCTGCGAGCCTGCCTGTACAGTCCGTCGCCCAGCCGGCCGGCATCACGCTGGATTTTACCAGCCGCACCGTTAGTGAAGCATTGCCGATCAGTGAATTTGCCGGTGACTGGAAAAACGCCCCCGGCGCCGGCGACAGCACCTGGACGCGCAACCGTCTGGAGCTGGGTGCCAACTATGGCAACTGGACGGTCGGCTACACCCAGCGTTTTGACTACCGCCTCGAATACAACCGCGACACTGCGGACCTGTATTACCGCAATGAAAATAACTTGCCTGCAAGACAGGGGGATGTGCCGGTTTTCCTGCGTATCGACCAGCTGCGCGCGCAAGGGTTCAAAATCGGTTACCGCCACCGGTGGCAAAGCGGCATCTTTGCGCGTGTCAGTGTCACCGCGCTTGAAGCCAGCGATTTTCAAGCGGGGCAACTGACAGGCACCCTGAATGCGGAGGGCGACTTTTTCTCCGGCACTGCAGACCTCGACTATCGCTACACCGAAGACCTGTTGTTGGAACACCAGTTCGACATGCCCCAGGGGCGGGGCTTCACGACAGATCTCGCCGTCGGCTACAGCGGCAGTGAACGCACGATACAGATACAGCTGCAGGATCTATACAACCGCATCGACTGGGAGCTGGCGCCGCACACGTATGGTAAGTTCGACACCATCGACCGCGATGTGGAAGACAAGGTACAGCTGAACCCGCTGTTCTCCGGCAAGCGCCTGCTGGAAGATTTCCGGCAAACAATACCGATGTACGGGCTCGCCAGCTACACCGAACATGCCCGCGGCGGCGCCGATGTGAAGCTCGATGTCGAGTACTACGGTAACGACCTGCGCTATACGACGGGGCTGCTCTGGGACCATGTCCCGGGAAACCCCTATCTTGGATACGAATTGGTGGATCGGCAGTGGTTGTTGTCTGTTGGTGATGACAACGGCATTTGGAAATTACAGCTGGGGTTCGACGATCCCGATCTGGAAAAGGCGCACAGCCTGACCATTGCCATGGCGGTGGCGGCGTATTGGTAAAGCGGTGTGACGCACGTAGAAAATTCACTCTGACACGATTTTATAATTGCTGAGCTTGGCGGCAATAAGTGATGTAATACGGGCCGGTTTTCCAACGGCCTCCGCCAACGCCGACGGGCGGACGCCATCACGGACTGAATACAATCACAGGAGGTGACTGCCGTGCCCGTCTTTGCCTATCAATCCCTCAATTCCGGCAACCATACCGATCACGGTGTACACGCATCGAATTCACAAGGGTTTACTGAGAAGACCCACAACAACATTGCCGCCGGCGGCGGCCGCTGGATGCTGGCGATGCCGGTTGCCGACAGTGCGGCGCCGGATATACCGATACACGGCCCCGCGCAGTTACTGCCCAGCGCGCAAAAAAACTACATCCAAAAAGGTAAACACACGGATGTGAGCTTTCGCAAGATGGTGGAAGGCAAAGCGCGACAGACTCACCAACACCTGATCCGCTCCCTTGGGCAGTGCAGCCTGATGGTCTACGGGGAAATGGATGGCAACCACAGCGACTGGCAGAGTATGCAGAATCACGCCGGCAACCTGCTCGGTGCTTTCAGTTCCGGCAAGGCGTGCAACAGTTTCAGCGTACATACCAATGGCAGTGGCAGCCACCAGATTCTCGGGCAGGGGATGGGCTGGATCGCCATTAAGAGCGATGGAATCCGCGCTCTGTTTGTGCATGTTCCGAACAGCGTGGCCACCCAGGAAGCGCTCACGAAAAAGTTTTACCGCGATATTCAAGACTCTCTACTGGGCGTTGCCGGTGGCGGCGTGATCGATGTCATCATGGGCGACACCAACCAACCGCGCCTTGGCTACACCCAGGAAGTGGTGTCCGCGGCGACCGGGCAGAATTTTTCGGTGTTTCACCAGGGGAAGAATATTCAGCCGGAAGACGCCCACCAGCGCAGCTTTGGTGGCACCAACAGTAATGCCTCAAAAAAATACGATGTAGCTGTCTACAATACCGCGACGGTAACAATCGAAGATCTGGTCTATCTGTCCCAGTGCACGGAAGTGGCTGGTGAAAACGGCAGTCTCGCCGCTGCGGTTACCGACCATATGGGTATTGGCATCAGAGTAGTTAAAAACTGAGTCTTTGCCAGGGTCGGGAGCTCTTGACAGTATCGGGTAGTATTTCGTTATGCTCTCGACTCCGGCATGTACTTGGGTGTGACTGTCAGTAAAAACAAAAAGGCCGCAGATGACTAATCTGCGGCCTTTTTGTTATATCGCTTGTTGAGCGTTACTTATCCGTTTCCGGCAGCTTTGCTTCCGCTTCCTTGCGAAGGAAGCCCGCCGCTTCCTCGTCGTGTACCAGACTGTGATCGTCGGGCATGGCGCGGGTCTGCTGATTCAGTTGGTGAATCTGCGAGGCGTTGCCCAAGTCGCGGTTGCTGGTGATGGAGGCAATGGACTCGCGATCCTTCAGGAAATTCACCACGTCATTCTTGATGCTCTGAAGTTCGCGCTCGTCCCGGTGCATTTCCAGAATGTGACGCGGATGCTCCAGGTTTTTCATACCGGTTGAGGCGAAGGTGCTGGAAACGATGCGAGATACAACCACCCAGGGGGTAATGCTGCTGCGCACCAGGGTGTTCTCGGAGCGGGTGCTGTCGTGAATACCGGTACCGGTGGAAATCTTCGATTCGGTAAAGGTGCCCTCACATTTGAAATACACCAGCAGGGATTCAAATTGGATCTCGGCAAAGTGCAGGTGCGCCGCGTTAGAGAGTAGCTGTCCAAAGGACTTCAACAGGAAGCCAATCAGGAGGATATGCACTGCGCCCATGCTGAGGCCCAGCAGCGTGAACACCTGCTCGCTGTTCAGGATCTGCTTGATGGAGCCGGTAGCGGGGTTGGCAATGAAGCTGTAAATATCCACCGCCTTGTAAGCCAGCATCAGCGTGAAGGCAATGGCGATTATGCTCAGAACATTGCCCGCAACCAGGGCGGCAAAACGCGCTTTGCGGAAGGTCTCGCCGAGTTCCATGGGCTTTACGCGGGGCTGGACCTCCTGAATCATTTCACCGCGAAACCCGCCCTTGCCATCGGTCTGTTCCTGCAGCTGCGGGTCGAGTTCGCGGTACACGCGATTGGGAACTTCCTTGTAGCGGCGGTTGGCCATTACCAGGTTGTCGAGATTGATGAAAATTTCGTTCGGGTGAACCGACTCCTGCCAGTTCTCGCGCAATTCCGATACCTCTGCCACCGGATTGGCGACGGTGAGGCGCTGGCGCAAAAGTACAAAGCACAGCGCACCGCTGGCCGCGCCGAGCAAAAGTGCGGAAATGATGTACAGTCCCGGATTCAGGTTGGGCACCTGGGCCAGGAAGCCGTCCAGTTGCTCCGGGGTGACACGGCTCTTGGCAAGCATCCAGGAGACGGCGAGGCCGGCCAACACGGGCACGATCAGGGCCAGGGTAATTGCTCGGGACAGTGTGCCGCCGCCGAGAGATTCGATGTTGTGCTCGGCACTGCGCTGGATCGGCTTGCCCGCGCGCCGCCAGATTGCCAGCAGATAGACCATCAGCAGCACGGAATATACCGGGAACAGCAGCTCCCCGGCTGTGCCGGCGAAACCCGCCAGGGATACGAATGCCACCAGGGCAAAAGCCACAAGTGCGAACAGCGTACTGGTCCAGGCTCCGAACAAACGCTGGGCGAAGTTGCGCACCGGGTAGGGCATAAACAGCAATTTGGGGATGAAGGTGTGTAACAGGCGCGCCAGGAATCCCTGTGGCTCGGTAAATGTCGCATTCTTGCGGCCAATGAGCATTTCTTCCAGCTGCTGCGCGTTGTAGGCCACATAGGCGGCCTCTTCCTTGGCGGTACTGCTTTCCGATTTGCTGCGGTTTGGGGCCAGCGAGGTGGGGTGGTTGCGGCCCACGAAGTAACGCAGCACCGCGTAAATACCGCCAGCGAGTACACGGATGCCCGAGCCTAACAGAAACAGGCCGAACGCCATCAGTATCCAGCCGGCACCGGCATTTTCTTTGACCGTGCCCGCGGCAGAAATCAGCAGCACCAGACCGGAAATGGTCTGCAGGCCGCCGCGGATGGCGGTGACAGTGCCTTCGGTTTTGAATGGATTTTTAAGCCCAAGATCGATCGATCCATAATCGAACGCCATGCTTGTCCCCTCTTGTTTTAAATACTCATGAATCCGCACTGCTAACGCCGCGGATTATCGGTGTTACTGATGAAAAAAACGGTGACTGGTCGCACTGAAAACTGTGACTCAGTGCGCAATTATCTGGCGGAATGGGTTATACCACGCTTGGATTGCGGGCGCGAGAATCGAGATCACTGCGAGGAATTGAAAATGAAATCTTCGCTACTGTCGGGTTGTCACTCAGCCCCCTGAATTTCGGGGGCTGAGTGAGTGTGGCTAGCGTTTTGTCGAAGCTCAGTTATTGGCCTGGTGCTGTAGCGTATCCATAGCTCTGCACCATTCGCTCTGCTGGCGGCGATCTTTCAACACGCGGCCCAGGGCCGGCATGAGATTGGTGCTATTGGTGAGCGCACTGTTGTAGGCCGCGATATCCTCTTTAACACACACCACCGGGAACAGCATGGCGTAGGCCTTGTTGTAGAGGGTGTCGCCGGTGCTGCTGACCTGCGGCACCGCGGCAAACAGGCGCGGGGCGAGTTGGCGGTAAAGGTCGAGCTGTTCCGCCGGGAACAGGCTGCCGGCAGCGGCGCGGATCTGGCTCAGTTTGAGGGTGTCGCGCTTGTCGAGGATGTTATCCAGCCACAGGCTTTTTGCCTCCAGGGTCGGGCGGCCGGCACGGGCACTGATGGCGGCAAGTTGCGCCCGGTCACTGCTGTCGTTTTCCAGCTGCCGGTTGATGCGCTCTTCATAGTCGCCGAACAGATTGCGATTCAGCAGGGCGATCAGCGGCCAGCTGCGGTCCTTGTCGATCTCCAGGCCTTTGATTGTCATTTTATGGTCGAGCAATCGCTCGGCACGCTTCAATGCGGTCTTGCTCTGGGCGAGATCAGACCAGGTCTGGAACCAGGTTTTCTGTGCATCACTTTTTTGCGGTGCCGCATTCAGCTGCCTCCAGGCAAAGTCCTCGATGGCCTGCAATTTTTCCTTGCGCAGGGATTGCGGAATATCCAGGCGGAACAGATAGGCGCGCGCGCTTTCCAGATGGCCGGCAATCAAACGGATGACGTTGATGTCGGTTTCCTTGCTGGCATTGGCGAGGGCAAACTCGATCCAGTCGGTAAGCGGCAGCTTTGCATCCGTGACCGAATCGTACAGGCTCTGCCACAGCATCAGGCGCGTGAACGGGCTTTCGATGTCGTTGATATGGCGGTTGATGGCCGCCACAGAATTGCCGTCGAGACTGGTTTTCACGTAGGCCCAGTCTTCATCGTTGGGGCTCAGGATCTGCGGGCAGGGCATGCCGACGGCATCTTTCACTTCCGTGCGCGCGCCGCTGTAGATCGCGGGCACCTTGGCGACCCGGGTCATCTTGCCGCCCTGCATACGGTAAATACCCAGCTGCACCTTCTGC
Organism: Microbulbifer sp. SH-1; assembly: GCF_011326135.1. NCBI lineage: Bacteria > Pseudomonadati > Pseudomonadota > Gammaproteobacteria > Cellvibrionales > Microbulbiferaceae > Microbulbifer > Microbulbifer sp. SH-1. The sequence continues at coordinate 3,889,468 of NZ_CP046948.1, forward strand.
GAGCGCAGTACCGGGTACTGCTCCGGTGCGCTCTGCTCGATGGTGAGCGAAGTAATGCGGTCGCGGTCGCACTGAAAGCTGGCGGAAATGGTGTTGACGCCGGCCTTGTACAGCCAGTTCTGCGTCCACTGCTGCAGGTCCTTGTTGGCGGCCTTGCCGAGCGCGCCCATAAAGTCGTCGAGCTCCGCGTTGCCGTAGGAGTACTGCTTGAGATAGTTGCTCACGCCTTGGCGGAATTCTTCCTTGCCCAGGTAGTAGGGCAGCTGGTTCAGCACCGAGCCACCCTTGCCGTAAGTGATGCCGTCGAAGTTGGAGAAGGCCTCGTCGGTATTCGGCACCGGCACTTCAATGGGATGGGTGGTGGGCAGCTGGTCGGCGCCGTAGGCCCAGCGCTTGGAGCCCAGGTAGAAGTTCTGCCACACATCCTCGAATTCGCTGTTTTCCGCCAGGGCCAGCGATGCCATATAGGTGGCGAAACTCTCTTTCAGCCACAGGCCGTTCCACCACTTCATGGTTACCAGGTCGCCAAACCACATGTGCGCCATCTCGTGGGCAATCACATTAGCGAGGCGCTGGCGCTGGGCCTGGGTTTTGGCTCCGCGGCTGACGTAGGCGGCTTCATTGAAGGTCACCGCGGCGACATTTTCCATGGCGCCGATGGTGAAGTCCGGCACGATCACCTGATCGTATTTGCCGAACGGATAGGGAATGTCGAAATACTTCTGGTAGAAGTCAAAAGACTCGCGGGTGAACTTGAACCAGTCTTCCGGTTTGACGTACTCCGCCATCGCCTTGCGCGCGAACAGGCGCAGGGGAATACCGTTGGCGTCGCTCTCCCACACGGCATAGGGGCCGGCGTGCAGCGGGAAGATGTAGGAAGAGAATTTCTTGGTCTGCGGGAAATACCAGCGCTTCAGACCATTTTCCACTTCCTTCACTTTTTCTTCGCGCGCGGTAGTGATCACCTGCCAATCCGCCGGCGCGGTCACTTCCACGGTGTAGCGGGCCTTGAGATCCGGCTGGTCGAAGTGCGGGAAAAAGCGGTTGGCCTTGTAAGGCTCGAAGTGGGTGTAGAGGTAGGTGCTGCCGTCTTCCTGGTCCTTGAAGCGGTGCAGGCCGGAGCCGTCGCTGGAATAGGGATGGCTGTATTCGATGACGATGCTGTTCTCGCCCTTACGCAGATCCCGCGGGGCGATACTGATGAAGTTGCCGTTGTAGTGGAATTTGACCGGCTTGCCGTTGGCGCGTACCGACTTCACGTCACCGCCGGCGAAGTCGACCGTCAGCGGCTGTTTCAGATCGTGGGCGAGGGTGGTGTCGGCGGTGACCACGCCGGTGAAACTCTCGGCATCGCCGTCGAGTTTCACCGCAATGGTGTAATCCACATCGGCGATCTGCGCGCGGCGCAGCGCCGCGTATTCCGCCGTCAGCAGCGGTGCATTCGGCCGTTCGATCAGACTTGCTTGGTTATTGTCACGTGCCACTGCCGCTGCAGTGACACTCAAGGTGCTGAAAACAACCCCGGCAATGGCGGTGCGACGGATCGTACTGACGAGTGAAATTCGGGGCATTGAATTCTCCGGTAGGTATTTCAGTTGTGCAGCGCCCTGTATTCAAAGTATTCCGTGCCCGGATGACCAGCGGCGTGAGAGCACACAGGATACCCCAGACCGTTTGGCCATCCCATTGCCGAATCGAATTACCTGGGCTGTACCGGCGTGTCGCTGCCAAGCAGGAACAGCAGCGGCTCTGCAAGTCGCAGGCGCCAGGAGTCTTCATCGTGAGCGTGACCTTCGAAGGTGCGCGTCTGCCAGTCCGGGCTGTGGTAACCGGCCTGCTGCATAATGGTATCCACCTGCTGTTGCAGTGGCGGATAGTAGGCGTCCAGGGTTTTGGTGCCGTAATCAAAATAAAAGCGGTGTGTGCCAGGCTCCGGCAGATTCTGCTCCAGATAAGCGCGGATGCTCGCTGCTACAGGGAGTTTGTCTTCCGGGCCTATCCCCGGCCAGTGGGTGGAGATCGCAGCCACGGCGGAAAACACTTCCGGGTATTCCAGCGTGGCATACAGCGAGATAAGGCCGCCCATGCTGGAGCCGGCGATAAATGTGTGGCTCGCATCCCTCGCGACCTGGAAATTGCGGTCGATATACGGTTTCACTTGCGTGACCAGAAACTTCAGGTAGTTATCTGCGCGCAGTTCCGCCTGGTTGAACGGGTGTTGCTGAGCCTGCGCCGTTTCGGGCATCAGTGCCCGCGCCTTCTGCGGAAAGTAGTCCTGGTGGCGGGTTTCGCTGATGTTTTCGATGGCCACCACGATGAAGGGTTTTACCTTTCCCTGGCGCTGCAATTCTGCGGCAACTTCATCCACGCCCCACTCCTGTTTGTTCCAGGTGGTGCGGCGGTCGAACAGCATCTGCCCGTCGTGCATGTAGAGGACGGAATAGGGCTGCTGTAATGGGTATCCCTCAGGCAGCCACACATGCACGGGACGCGCCGCAATATCGTGAAATTCAAACGCGGGCAAGGTCATCAGCTTCCCCGACGAAACTTCCATGGCAACGACCGGCAGGCCGGGGAGGAGTAACCACAAAACACTGAGATTTCGGAACAACCGCTGTAACATTTTTATTTCCTCGCGTGTGAATGTTCAGTGCGGATAGTGGTCGGCGCGCGCCTGAAGTGCATCCGCCTGCAGGGGGGGGAGGGTATCCGATAGATCGAAGGACTTGGGCGCTGAGTCGAGTGTCGCGCGACGTGCAATAAAAAAGGCCCCGCAGGGCCTTTTTTATCCGCTGGCCGATCAGCCGGCGGTGTTGCCGTTGATGGCTTCCGCCATGTCCAGGCAGCTCTGGTTCTTGAAGCGGCGGTTTTTCAGCGCTTTTTCCAGCAGCGGGTTCAGGGTTTTGCCGCTGTCGAGGATCTCGCTCACCTGCTGTACACCCTTATCGCTGCAGTTCAGCGGGAACAGGCGCGCGTAAGTGCCGACAAACTCGGAGGCGTCGCTGGAATTTACGTCGTCCAAGGCAGCGATGACGCGCTCGACATTGGCGTCATACAGGCTGCCCTGCTCGGTGGGGAATAGGGCATCGGCGGCGTATTTCAGCTGCGCCAGTTTGAAGTTGTCGCGCTTCTCCAGCAGGTTTTCCAGCCACTTCACCTTGGCTTCCTGCTGTGGGCGGATGGCTTCCGCGGCGATGGCGTTCAGCTGCGAGCGGTCGGAGTTGTCCTTCGCCAGCTCGGTCTTGATCGCCTGTGCGTAGTCGCCGAAAAGACGCTGGTTCTGCAGAGTGATCAGGCTCCAGCGCATATCCGGGTCGAGCTTCAGGCCGTCGATGACGAGCTCACCGCGCAGCAGGTTGCGGGCGTTGGCCAGCGCCTTGTCGGTATGGGCAACACCGGTGAAGGTGCTGAACCAGGTCTTCTGCGCATCGCTGCCCGCCGGCGCTTTCTGCAACTGGTCCCACACGAAGGTTTCAATAGCCAGTTGCAGGCGGGTGCGCTTGGCGTCGTCCATCTGGAACTGATCGAGGAACGCATAGGAAGTGCCCAGGTAGCGGGACACCAGACGGATCACGTTGATATCGGTTTCGACACCGGCGTTGTTGATGGCGAAGCTGACGAATTCGTCCAGCGGCAGCTTGGCGTCGCTGACGGAGTCGAATAGGCTCTGCCACAGCATCAGGCGGGTGAACGGCTTGTCGATGTCATTGATGTGCTTGGACATGTTGTCCACAGATACCTTGTCCAGGTTTACCTTGGCAAACGCCCAGTCGCCCTCGTTGGGGTAGACGATCTGCGGGCAGGCCTCGCCCTTGGCCGCGGCCACTTCGGTGGAAGCGCCGGCGTAGGTCACCGGAATGGCCTTGCTCAGCACCATTTTGCCGCCGGCCATGTTGTACAGGCCAACCTGGGTGCGCTGTTCGCGCAGCACCGGGTAATCCGCGGGGGCGGACTGCTTGATGGTCAGGCTGGCAATCTTGCCGTCTTCACACTGGAAGCTGGCGGCGATGGTGTTGAGACCGGCGTTGTACAGCCACTGCTGCTGCCATTGGTCCAGGTCCTTGCCGGCGGCCTTGCCCAGGTGACCCATGAAATCGTCCAGGGTGGAGTTCTTGTAGGACAGGTCCTTCAGGTAGTTGGATACACCCTTGCGGAACTCTTCCTTGCCCAGGTAGTAGGGCAGCTGCTTGAGGATGGAACCGCCCTTGCCGTAGGTGATGCCGTCGAAGTTGGCGAAGGCCTCATCGGTGTTTTGCACCGGCAGCTGGATCGCGTGGGTGGTGGGCAGCTGGTCTTCGCCGTAGGCCCACTGCTTGGTGCCCAGGTAGAAGTTTTCCCACACATCGTCGAACTCGCTGTTTTCCGCCAGTGCCAGGTTGGCCATGTAGGTGGCGAAGCTCTCGTTCAGCCACAGGTCATCCCACCAGTTCATGGTGACCAGATCGCCGAACCACATGTGCGCCATCTCGTGGGCGATCACGTTGGCGAGGCGCATGCGCTCGGCCTGGGTTTTGTCGCCGCGGGATACGTAGCGCTCGCTGAATGTCACCGCGGCCACGTTCTCCATCGCACCGGCATTGAAGTCGGGCACGATCACCTGGTCGTATTTCACGAAGGGGTAGTCCACTTCGAAATACTTCTGGAAGAATTCAAAAGACTGTTTGGTGAAAGTGAACCAGTCGTTCGGCTTCACGTATTCGGCCAGGGTCTTGCGCGCGAACAGGCGCAGCGGGATGCCGTCGGCATCGTTTTCCCACACGTGGAACGGGCCCGCGTGCAGGGAGAAAATGTAGGAGGAGAATTTCTGGGACTGTGGGAATACCCAGTGATTCACCTCGCCCTTCTGCTCGACGTTCTTTTCACGCACGGAGGTGATCACGCTCCAGTCTTTCGGCGCGGTCACGTCCAGGGTGTAGTGCGCCTTCAGGTTCGGCTGGTCGAAGTGCGGGAACAGGCGGTTGGCATCGTAGGGTTCGAAGTCGGTGTACATGTACACCTCGCCATCCACCGGATCCTGGAAACGGTGCAGGCCGGAACCGTTGCTGGAGTAAGCGTGGGTATAGTCCACAGCGATCGCGTGTTTGCGGCCTTTCAGGTGCTCGGGGGAAATGGTGATGAAGTGGCCATTGTATTCGAAGGGTACGGTCTTGCCGTCCACCTGCACGCCCCGCACTTCACCACCGGCGAAGTCGATGGTCAGAGGTTGCAACAGGTTGCGACGGAACTGGGTATCCGCGATCACGCGGCCGGAAAATGCCTCGCCGGTTTTGGCGATAGTGACAGACAGCTTGTAGTCCACCTGCGCAATCTGCTGTTTGCGCAGCTTGGCGTACTGCTCCGACAGGCCCGGTGCGTTGTCGCGCGCGGCTGCGGACTCGGCCAGTGCATGGGCGGTGCTGGTGCCGGCGGTGGCCTGCAACTGGTTCGGCTCCAGGCTACAGGCGGCGAGTACCGCACTGCACAGCACGCCGACGGCGAATTTTCCGGATCTGTTCATGGGAACCCCTTGGTCACTTCTATAGGTTATTTGTAACGCGGGCGACCAGATGATCCGCAGAAAATCTCAAGGAACCCCCGCATGGGAAGAGCCACCTTATATCACGCTCCCCGTAAATTGAGCCGGCGCTTTGTCCCGCCGATTGGGCGCTTTATCGCGGGGTGAATTTTCTGAATATTTCGCGCTGACAGCGCCCCTGAAAATTGTTTTTTATTTCGCAGGAGCAGCTTTTAATGGTCAAAAATATTGGGGGCAGGAACAATGCCTGCGCGATTCGCCGGCATTGTTCCGCGGGTAAGCGCGCCGGGACATATTTCCATATATTGTAATGTGTACATCACTGCACTTTCGCCGTTGAATGCTTTTCCCCCGGAAAAACCGGGGGAAAATTTGCACAGAGATCAGTGGTTCGGGAATGAGAACTGCGCACCCTCGCGCACGCCGCTGGACGGCCAGCGCTGGGTGATGGTCTTGCGGTTGGTGTAGAAGCGCACACCGTCCGGCCCGTAGGTGCCGAGGCTGCCGAACAGCGAGCGCTTCCAGCCGCCGAAGCTGTGGTAGGCCACCGGTACCGGCAGCGGCACGTTGATGCCCACCATGCCCACGAGGATGTTGTCGCTGAAGTAGCGCGCCGCTTCGCCGTCGCGGGTGAATATGCAGGTGCCGTTGCCGTATTCGTGATCGTTGATCATCTGCATCGCCTGTTCCATGGACTCGGCGCGCACCACCAGCAGTACCGGGCCGAAGATTTCCTCTTCGTAGCAGGTCATGCCGGGTTTTACGTGATCGATCAGGGTGCCGCCCACATAGAAGCCCTTCTCGAACCCCGCGACTTGCGGGTTGCGGCCGTCCACCACGATGGTGGCGCCCTGCTGTTCGGCGCTGGCGATATAGCCATTCACCTTATGCTTGTGCGCCTCGGTGATCACCGGGCCGAAGTCGTTGCTGCTGTCGGTGTAGGCACCCACTTTCAGGCCGGTCATGGCTGTGGACATTTTTTCGATAAAGGTATCGGCAGCCTCGTCGCCCACACACACGGCGACAGAAAGCGCCATGCAGCGCTCGCCGGAGGAGCCGAAGGCGGCGCCCGTCAGTGCGGCCACGGTGTTGTCCATGTCCGCGTCCGGCATGATGATCGCGTGGTTCTTGGCACCGCCCAGCGCCTGGCAGCGTTTGCCGTGGGCTGTTGCGGTGGAGTAGACATATTCGGCAATGGGGGTGGAGCCGACGAAGCTCACCGCCTTCACGGTGGGAGAGGTGAGCAGGGTGTCCACCGCCACCTTGTCGCCGTTTACCACGTTCAGCACGCCGTCCGGCAGGCCCGCTTCCTGCAGCAATTGTGCCAGCAGCAGCGAGCAGGAGGGATCGCGCTCGGAAGGCTTCAGCACGAAGGTGTTGCCGCACACGATGGCGAGCGGGAACATCCACAGCGGCACCATGGCGGGGAAGTTGAACGGGGTAATGCCGGCCACCACACCCAGCGGCTGCATCTCGCTCCAGGAATCGATACCGGGGCCCACGTTGCGGCTGTGTTCGCCCTTCAGCATCAGTGGGGCACTGCAGGCGAATTCCACATTTTCGATGCCGCGGGTCAGTTCGCCCATGGCGTCGTGGGAAATCTTGCCGTGCTCCTCGCCGATCAACGCGCAGATCTTCTCCGCGTTGTCTTCCAGCAGTTGCTTGAACTTGAACATGATCTTGGCGCGCTTCGCCGGCGGCGTGTTGCGCCACTCCGGGTAGGCAGCTTGCGCGGCGGCGATGGCTTCTTCCACCGTGCTTTTGGCAGCGATCGCCACCTGGCGGACGACCTCACCGGTGGCCGGGTTGAAAACATCCTGGGTGCGCTCGGCGGTTTCCACCACCTCGCCGTTGATAAAGTGGCCGACTGTGTTCATGTTTTTCTCTCTCAAGTCTGATGTTCTTCTTCGTCATACCGGCGAAGGCCGGTATCCAGTGCTGCGAAGCCGGAAGTTACCGCGCCCACTGGATCCCGGATCGAGTCCGGGATGACGGTGGTAGTTGGTTAGCCCGCAGCAACCTCATTGATTGCATCGCCCAGCGCACTGACCAGTGTGTCGACTTCTTCCGGGCTCGCCACAAACGGCAGCCCCAGCTGGATGGTGTCGCCGCCGTAGCGGACGTAGAAGCCCTTCTGCCACATGTTCATCGCGATCTGGTATGGGCGCAGCAGCGGCTCGCCGGGCGCCGCCTCGATGGTGAGGCCGGCGGCCACACCGCAGTTGCGGATATCGCTGATCAGCGGGGTGCCTTTCAGCTGGTGCACGCGCTCTTCCAGTACCACCGCCAGCTCCGCCGCGCGTGCAAACAGGTTTTCCTTCTCCAGGATATCCAGCGAGGCCAGTGCCGCGGCACAGGACACCGGATGCGCGGAATAGGTGTAGCCGTGGGGCAGCTCCAGCAAATATTCGTGACCGCCGTTTTCCATAAACGTATCGTAGATTTCCTGCTTGGCGATCACCGCGCCCATGGGTACCGCACCATTGGTCAGCTGCTTGGCGACGTTGAGAATGTCCGGCGTCACCCCGAAGGTCTCGGCGCCGGTTGCGGCGCCCATACGACCGAAGGCGGTGATTACCTCATCGAAAATCAGCAGGATGTTGTGCTGGGTACAGATTTCCCGAAGGCGCTGCAGGTAACCCACCGGCGGCGGCAGCACCCCGGCGGAGCCCGCCATCGGCTCCACGATCAGCGCGGCGATATTGGAGGCGTCGTGCAGCGCGATCATTTCCAGCAGTTCATCCGCCAGATGCGCACCTTCCTCCGGCATGCCTTTGCAGAACCTGTTCTGAGGCAACACCGTGTGCGGCAGGTGGTCGGCATCCACCGCGGTGCCAAAGAGCGCGCGGTTGGCGCCGATGCCGCCGACGCTGATGCCACCGAAGTTTACGCCGTGGTAACCCTTGGCGCGGCCGATCAGCTTGGTCTTGGAGGCAAAACCCTTCTTGCGCCAATAGGCGCGGGCGATTTTGAGTGACGTTTCCGCGGATTCGGAACCGGAGCCGGTGAAGAATACGCGGTTCAGCCCGTCTGGCATGAATTGGGTAATGCGTTCGGCCAGTTCAAACGCCTTGGGATGACCGAACTGGAAGGCCGGCGAGTAATCCAGGGTACGCAACTGCTCACTGACCGCATCGGCGATCTCCGCGCGATTGTGGCCCGCCCCACAGGTCCAAAGACCGGACAGCCCGTCGAAAACCCGGCGGCCGTCGGCGCTGGTGTAATAGCACCCCTCTGCCCCGGTGATGATCCGCGGGTCCTTCTTGAACTGGCGGTTACCTGTATAGGGCATCCAGTGGGCATCCAGCTGAGACTGGCTGAGCCCGGCAAACTTGTCGCTCACTCTTCTTCTCCGGCTCGTTCGACGATTGAGTTGCGGTAACTGTAGATGAGCTTTAATGTTTCATGAATTGTGACTTATAAACGTTAAGTTTCACTTACATGAAACTAAGCTTTGCCCTATTGTCGCTCCCTTGTAGGAGCCTGCCTGCAGGCGAACCGCCGCGACGCGGCGCCCACCCCCGGATTCGCCTGCGGGCAGGCTCCTACAGAGAGCGCGCACGTAACGAGATATCCATGGCAAGAACCCAAACCGCCCTGCTGGGCCAGCTCAGCGACATCGACCTGCGCCTGCTGCGGGTCTTCCGCGCCGTGGCCGAGGCGGGCGGCTTCTCCGCTGCGGAGCTGGAGCTGAATGTGGGCCGCTCCACCATCAGCCGCCATATCAAGGATCTGGAAGTGCGCCTTGGAGTAACCTTGTGCCAGAGGGGGCGAGGCGGGTTTGCGCTCACCCGCGAGGGCCGGCAGATTTACGAGGCCACCCTGCGTTTATTGGCCTCTCTGGACACCTTTCGCGGTGAAGTGGCGGACGTACACCGGCGCATGACCGGCCACATCTCCATCGCCCTGTTCGACAAGATGGTCACCAACCCGGCCGCCCATGTGGCGGAAGCCCTGCGCCAATTCGACGATCTGGCGCCGGAGGTAAGCCTGGACATCCACATCGAACCGATCAATGAAATCGAGCGCGGAGTCATGGAGGGGCGCTTCCAGCTCGGCGTGATTCCCGCGCATCGCACCTCGCCGAGCCTCGAATACCAGCACCTGTTCTACGAGCAGATGTATCTCTACTGCGGCTACCGCCACCCGTTGTTCGGCACCGCGGATATCTCCATCGACGACGACGCCATCCGCGTGAGCAAATACGCTGGCCTCGGTTACCACTCCCCGAACATGGAGGTAGGCAACCGCCTCGGCCTCAAGCGCGATATCACCGTCAACGACCAGGAAGCCATCGTCCACTGCCTGCAGTCCGGTCGCTATATCGGCTATCTGCCGGACCACTATGCGGAAACGTTTTTGAAAAAAGGAGAAATCCGCGCAATCTGCCCGCAGCGCTACCAATACGAGTGCGATTTTGTTGCGATTCGCCGGCTGTCGCCGCGGCCTTCAAGGATTGTGAAGGTGTTGTGGGATTGTTTGGTGGAGGCGCACTACTTGGGTAGCTCGAGATAGTCATGTATGTTGAGCGACCTCGGCAGGGGTGCCGGGACTGTTAATGGGTTTCAGGGGAGTAAAGTAGTGAGGCGAATTGATCGGCTGGATGCACTGCGGGGAATTGCCGCGTTGCTGGTCGTGTGGCAACACACCTCCGAGTCGTTTGTAAGAATTCCAGGTGTGGCGGACAAAGGAACGTGGCTCGCCGATGTGGCGTGGAGTGTCGATTTTGGTCGAATCGGCGTGGTGTGTTTCTTCCTGATTTCCGGTTTTATTATTCCACACAGTTTTTCGGCTGGCGCCGGCGCTGTGAAAAAATTCGCGGTAAGACGATTTTTCAGATTGTACCCGGTCTATTGGTTTTCTATTTTCCTGGCGGTATTCACTGGGGCAATTTTTGTCGGTAAGCAATGGACCATCTCCGAGATAGGTATCAACCTTACGATGTTCCAGTCACTGTTGGGTATGCCTCATATACAGGGATTGTATTGGACCCTGCAAGTTGAACTGGTTTTCTATATTTTGTGCGGTTTTCTGTTTTATATCGGGAAAATGCACGACGGTCGGTTCCTGACTGTGTTAGCCGGTGTGTTTCTATCAGTTTTTGTTGGTCAAAAATTGCTCGAAAAAATGTTTGGCTATCAGAGTTCGCTATCGCCGGAGCATCAATATATCCCCTACTTGCTTGCGATCATGCTCTGCGGAACGATTTTGCGCGAAGTCTTGTTTGGTACCCATACCACAGCAACAAAACTGTTTTTCCTGATGGCACCCGCTACAGTATTTGGTCTGCCCGCGCTTGCGCTGATGCTCCATGCTGCTGGTGTCAACCTTGTCGACCAGCCCATAAGGTTTGGGGCAGCACATCTTATTGCGCTTGGTGTCTTCTGCATGGCTATCGGTTTCCACTGGCGGGTACCAGCAATGCTGGCTTGGTCGGGTGTTGTGAGTTACTCCGTCTATTTATTCCATCCGGTGGCAATGACGGTCGTCCATTGGTTGCGTCACCAAACGTGGGCAAGCTTTACCGGAGATTGGGCGCTGTGGGGATATATGGCCGTGGCAATAACACTGACCATGGTGATTGCTATCGCGACATACTACCTGATTGAGCGGCCCGCCATTGAGGCCGGACGCCGCCTGAGCCGGAATAGCGTGGACAAAGATCTGGCGGCGGTCGCTTAATATTTAACCTGGCAATGAGATATTGGCGGGGCAACAGTGACAGATCATGCCCACTCATTCATCCCGGACGATATGAAACCTGCTGCGGCGCGCCATGGCATCTTCTGCGCGACGGCGGGTTTGGCGCTCAAGACGGCGGCGCAGCTTTTCCTCATCGCTTGGCCAGCGATCGGCTTCCTGGAGGGTGTGACGCACGGCTTTGAACAGCTGTGCGCAGTCCAGCCGCAGCGGGTTTTGGATGATGGGGTAGCGATGATCGGCATCGCACACCTTTAGCCAGCCGTGCAGCCGGTGATGCACCATCAGCGTAGCCCTGACTTCACCACCGCTGGCGGCAAGGCGCACGAACGCAGCGTGCAGTTGCGCGCGAAAACTGCACTCACCGGCGGCGAAATCCGCGGAGTCTTCGCGAAATTGCAGTTTCAGTTGGTACCACTGGTTAGAAAACATGGTGCATTGGATTGGTCGTATTCAATAAGAGTTCCGAGCGCCGGATTGGGCTGGAGTCATAGCGCAACCGCTGTCAGGCACTCTAACCGAAACACGGTTTCAAGTACATTTGGCGCATAACCGGCTGTTGAAAATGATGCAGGTACCTCCCGGCAGTGTTCTGCGCCGCTTTCCGGAGAGGTCGATTATAGAGGGGTACTGATCCTTAATCTAAACTCCTTACAGGACGCACCGTGGGCGCGATCACTTTCACCCTGAACCAACTTCAGGAGATAGGATGAAATCCAACTGTATGCACCTGGCCATTCCCGCCGGGGATTTGGAAACTGCCAAGGAGTTTTACTGCGACATACTCGGCTGTAAGACCGGTAACAGCGAAGCTGGGCACTGGATCGACATCGACTTCTGGGGCAATGAACTCACCCTGCATCAGAGTACTGAGCAGTTGCCCAATGTGCGTCATGAAGTTGATATGGGCGCAGTAGCGGTACCGCACTTTGGCGCACATCTGCCCAATGAAGAATTTCAGGCGCTAAAGGCACGTATCGAAGCTGCGGGTCTGGAATATCTGGATAAACCCTATCGACGATTTGTTGGTAGCGAATATGAGCAGGAAACATTTTTCATCAAAGACCCTAACGGCAATGTGCTGGAGATGAAGTCGATGAAAAATCCGGAGCTTATGTTCAAGTAGTTAAAGGCTGCCGGAAGCGTATTTTTTCGCAACCCTTTCTCGTGTTCATGGTTTTCATTAAACGCCGAGAAAGGGCTGTTCTTCAATTATAAAATTTCCATCACGCCTATACCTGTTTGTGATTCAACACCAGGTGCGACCAGGCAACTCAAAAGATCGAGCGATGCCTGCACAAGCTGTTCACTAAACGTCAAACCGGCAAACGGCCCGGAAATGATCGGGCCCGTCAGCAGGTGCACGGTTTGCCCTGCGGTATCCGTACTCTGCGTGGTGGCATCCACAACGCTTGTCTGACCGTTATCCCAGTAAATTTCAATGGTTGCCGAGCCGCTGGGCGGTAGTGCAAGACAACTGCGTGAACCGGTAAAACTGCCTGAGCGGCTGCCACCGGTAATTGTCGATCCGGTCAAGGAGGTGCACCCTGAATAATCCACATCAAAGCTGATGTCAGTTTGTTGCGAGAACAAACGCAATCCGGGTGAGTAAGAAATGTCAGCGCTGGCCGTACAGGTGAGTTCACCAACCGCCAGCGCGTTGTTGAATGGAAGCGCTACAAATAGAAGAGTGAATATTTTAATAAAATTCGCAATTTTCATGATGCCTTCCTGAAGGTTGAATAATGGGCGAGATGCTATGAAAATTTTGCAATACCTTTATGGATGGTAAATCTCTATTCAGAAAGGATTGCCAGGCTGATTCTAGTGGTGGTGTCCGAGTTGTCCGCTTTTGACAAGGAAAAGCGTGTCTGAAATCTGTTTTTGCTAACTGCTGAGCAAAACGACTTGGATTTATCTTCCATTCAATGCTAATCCTGGGGTGGATATCATGTGCTCTGTATGTACATCGGAATAGTGATATGGAAGACCGGGAGGTTTAAGGCAACGGTTGATAGGCTGATAAAGCCTGGTGTGACCAGGTAAGTGATAAGTTTAAATCGTGCATGTTGTCGACACCTCGGTTTCAATGCAGTGTGCGGATATTCAGGTACGCACAAAGATCCAGTCCGAGAAGCTCGAAGCAGAGAGCGGGATTCTGGTGAGCCGATGGTCCATGGGCGAAGTCCGGTAGCATTAGGCCCCGATCCGGGAAGTATTCAGTGAATCCCTGGTTTTGCGTTCACTGTGTCTTGTCCTTATCTTCGGAAATAGATAGCAGCCCCGCTACTCTGAATGGGTATATACAGATTCTTGAGGCGCAAAAAACAACGAACTAGGCTAATTGAACCAACATGGTCAATGATGTAGAGGTTTCTATGAGTTCTTGGAAATACCTGGTCGCCTGCATGGGGTTGTCAGGGGTTCTCGTCGCTCTTCCCGGTCAGGCCGATGCGGCGATAGTCAACTATCAAAAACACGATCACTCCGAGAGGTTTGATAAGTTCTGGATGACGCTGGAAGAAAAGCTGGCGCTCAGAAAGGAGCAGAAGGAGGAACTCAGAAAGCATCGAGAGGCGGTAAAGGAGGAAAGAAAGAAACTGAAAGAAGAAAGTAAGAAACTTCACAAGCAGATCAAAGATGCGCTTGAGTCCGGGGCGGACCGGTCCACGCTCGATAGCCTGGGTGCACAATGGGGCAAAGTCCAGGTGGCGAAAATGGAAATGGCTCACAAGTACCAGAAGAAATTCAAAGAGATCCTCGATGAAGAGCAGAAAGCCAAGCTTGAAAAGTTCAAGGCTGAACATCGGGATGAGTGGGAGAAAAAATATCGGGGAGGAGACGACGATTAATGTCGTGTCAACCTGAATGAGAAGTCATTCTTTTTGATGCCTTTTCACCCCAGCAACAACGGCGACGGTTAAACCGTCCCCGTTGTTGCCTGATTCGGAATACATCGTCAGGAAGACGTTCTTCCTGAGTGACTGAATGCCGGGCGCGGTGGTGAAGGCGGCTCCGGGTGGGCCGCAAAATATGTGATCGCGCGCCGGATATCCTCCGTCAGGAGTGCGGCCATATCGCGGCTGATACCGTGGCGGACCATGATTCTCTGAATCACGGTGTGTTCCCGGTTTGTCGGCAGCGGGTAGGATGCAATCTGCCATCCACGCATGCGCAAATGGTCGGAGAGATCGTAGAGATTGAAGCCCCAATCGCCGGGTTTTTGCGTATAGCTGATGGCTGGCAGACCACCTTCTCCATTGTAAAACAGCTCAAACGGCCCCATATCCGCAATTTCCTTACCAAGCCAGATTGCGGTATCTATGCAGCTCTGCTGAATTTTTCGGTAGCCGTCGAAACCGAGGCGAACGAAATTATAGTACTGGGCGATCACGCCACCGCCGGCACGGCTGAAGTTCAGGGCAAAGGTAGGCATATCGCCACCGAGATAGTCCACGTGGAATATAAGATCCTCAGGTAGCTCGGCAGCATCTCGCCACACCACCCACCCCACACCGAGCGGCGCCAGGCCGTACTTATGTCCGGAACTGTTAATGGATTTCACTCGCTTTACGCGGAAATCCCACACCAGATCCGGTTGTACAAACGGCGCCACAAATCCGCCGCTGGCGGCATCCACATGAATGGGGATGTCAAAACCGGTGTCTGCTTCAATCTGGTCCAGGGCGCGGGCGATTTCCTCTACGGGTTCGTAAACACAGGTGAAGGTTACACCGAGGGTGGCAACTACACCGATGGTGTTTTCGTCGACATACTGATGAATTTTCTCCGCACTCAAGCAGACTTCATCGCCATCAAGTGGTACCTCGCGGAGTTCCACATCGAAATATCGCGCGAACTTGTGCCAGCAGACCTGGACCGGCCCGCAAATCAGGTTGGGCTTGTCCGTGCTTAGATTCAGCTTTTGCCGCCGCTTGCGCCATTGCCATTTCAATGCCAAGCCACCGAGCATCGCGGCTTCGGATGAGCCTGTGGTGGAACAGCCGATGGTGTCTTCCGCATCCTGTGCGCCCCATAACGCGGCGAGCATATGTACACACCGGGCTTCGATTTCTGCCGTTTGTGGGTACTCGTCTTTGTCGATCATGTTTTTGTCAAAACAATCCGACATCAAACGATGCACTTCGTCTTCGGCCCAGGTGGTGCAGAAGGTGGCTAGGTTCTGGCGGGAATTGCCGTCCAGATACAGCTCATCTCGCACCAATTGGTAGCCGGTCGGCGCAGCCATCGAATGAGTGGGCAGGCTGTAGCGGGGTACGCTGTGGCGACTGGCGCTGTCGGCGAATATGTCCTCGCCGACATCCCGCGAGACATGCTTACGCTTACTTTTCCGGTGTAATGGCATCGGTGAATCCTGATTCGCTGCGCTAGGCGGACATAAAGGCAAATGCAGGAGTCGCGACAAACCTGCCACTCACATCTCCTACCAGGTCCTCTTGGCTGAGATCCAGCTTCTGGCTTTTACTGAGATCCAGTTTGTGAAGCTGTACCCAGATGATGTCCGGGCTGAAGGAAGATTCGAACGCGTAAACACCGCGTTTGAGATCGATCAGGGTACGCCAGATGGTCATGGAGATATGCGGGCGGGCCGGGTCGGCGACACCGAAGGGTTGTGCCGCATTGCGCATTACGCTCAACAGTGCTGCATAGGCCTGCCTCGGGGAGTCCGCCGGTGGCAGTTTCGAAAGGTAGTAGCTCGCACGAACAAACCGGTCTGCCGCCTCAGTAGTTCCTGGCAGTGGGAGGTCTCCCCCCAGCCCCTGATACTTGGCCAGGTGCTGCAGCTGCTGATCAAATGGCGGTGAATTGGTCATCACTGTGTATTTCCGGCTGTGATGCACCTTCGCCACGCCGTCGATATATTCGATCACCGCGGAATCGCCGGTAGCATCACTGAGCGCCAAGTGCACCGTTGACCAACGGCCGGACACCGGGTCGCCCTGAGGTCGTACTTGAATCTGGTGTTTCTTGGTATAGGCAACACAGGCTTCGACGCTGTCAAACTGGTCCAGATAAAACTGGGCCCACAGAGAGACGGACAATCCCAATTGTGCCGGATCGCGCTCGCCGTAGTCGGATTCGGTGAGCCACAGCACATGGGTTGCCAGGCCCTTCTCATTCAGGCCATCTACCGTTGCCAGATCGTATGCGGTGGCGACCAGGCTTGCGTGTTTTGACTTCCACTTCAGCGGGTTCGGGTCCTTGTCGATACCGGTGCGTTCTGCGCCCGCCGGCAACACCCAGAGATTGGTTCCCAGGCTCTGCGCCCAGTCCATGTTGCGCCCCGCAATGGGGCCTTGCCCACTTTCAAGCCATAGTGTTCTTGTACACATAGTGTTTTTCCAGGGTAGTACTCTGTCGACCTGTGCGGCGACGTTGTGTGTGGAGTAATTTTCCGAACGGTTGGTTCGGCCTCAGAATTTGTAACTGAACCCTATGGCCGGCCCATGTAGTGTGG
This sequence comes from Microbulbifer sp. SH-1, assembly GCF_011326135.1. NCBI lineage: Bacteria > Pseudomonadati > Pseudomonadota > Gammaproteobacteria > Cellvibrionales > Microbulbiferaceae > Microbulbifer > Microbulbifer sp. SH-1. Next base: position 3,906,162 of record NZ_CP046948.1, read on the forward strand.
CATCGAAACGGTAGAGCGAATTACGGTAGTCGATACTTATGCGGCGGAATCCGGCCATGATTGCGGTGCAGTCATTTATCCGGAAGCCCGCAAATGCGGTGAGATCTGTAGTGCGATCGGAGCGCGTTCCGGTCAGGGCCATGCCTTCAATATAGAAGCGTGAGGAGAGGTTCGCGTGACCGCGAATGCCGAGTTGCCCGTCATGCCAATCGGCGCCCTCGGAAACATCCAGATTGGCAATTGGCACCGAGATATCCACGTCGGTTTCTATCGACCAATAGCGGTAGCCGGCCATCAGGTCCACAAAACCGCCCGGTCTATCCAGGACTCTGAATGTCGCTGCGAGCAAACCGGTGGAGGTTTTGTTAACGATATCAATATCCACGGGGAAGGGCAGTGGCAGGTTGGTTAACGACACATCATCGGAAAGATCGACGTAAAGCCCATCCACCAGAATTCCGAACTTGCCCTTTTGTGCTTGAAAGGCCCCCATGCCACCCCAGTTAAGGTCAGACCACAGGTCGCTGAAACTGGCGTCTGCTATGAAGTGGTACGGGCCGTGGGAAATGTTTCCATCAAGACCCAGCCCCCAGGCATAGGGCGCGATATAGAATTCCCAGTCAGCGGTCTCCGCCTGTACATGGGTGGGATTGCATTGAAAAGTAAGCAGCAGAGCGTGCGCAACAAGCCATGTACTAAGGCCATTTCGATAGCGATGTCTAAAGTCAAAAGTGAACAATCCCGCCATGCGCGAAAAATCCTCTGCCGTTTAATCTGAAAGTCTAAAAATCTTAGACTGTCAGGTTGCGGTCGGAGGAAAGCGACGGGTACTTGGCGCGCAAATATGGCGGAAGTGTTCTTGCTGTATCGGAGTCGTCAGAAAAATTCAGAAACTCCGGTACCGGTCTGCGTCTCGTCAGAGCGAGAAAATGAACGACTCAATGGCTACAGAGGGGCAGTTGTGGGGCAGGTAAACAGAAAAGGAAATGTCAGCACGTTGCTCTGCTGACATTTCACTGCGGAAAACTATGCGGCGCGCGCCGTGCTTTCCCGGTGCGCCAGATACTCTTCATAGGTTCCCTGGAAGTCGATCAGGGTCTGGTCCTTGATTTCCAGCACACGGGTTGCCAGTGAGGAAACAAACTGGCGATCGTGGCTGACAAATATGAGTGTGCCTTCATACTTGGCCAGTGCCTTGTTCAGTGCTTCGATGGATTCCATATCCAGGTGGTTGGTGGGCTCGTCCATGATAAGCACATTGGTGTCCATCATCATGAGTTTGCCGAACAGCAAGCGGTTCTTTTCACCACCGGAACACACCCGTGCTTTTTTATTGGCGTCGTCGGCGGTAAACAGGAGACGGCCGAGCATGCCGCGCACTACCAGGTCGTCGTGCTTGGGCGAGCGCCATTGTGACATCCACTCGAAGATGGTGAGATCGTTATCGAAGTCGGCACTGCTGTCCTGTGGACAGTAGCCGATGGCCGCGTTTTCGGACCATTTGAGCACGCCGCCGTTGGCCTCGAGTTCATTGACCAGGCAGCGCAGAAAAGTCGTTTTGCCCACGCCGTTTTCGCCAATTACCGCCAGGCGGGCGCCTGCTTCCAGAATCATCTCGCCACCGGCAAACAACATCTCGCCGTCAAACCCGTGAGTCAGTCCCTCCAGGGTCAGTGCCTGGCGGTGCAGCTTCTTGCACTGTTGGAACGTGATGTAGGGTTTCACGCGGCTGGAAGGCTTGATTTCCGCAAGCTTGATTTTCTCCATTTTCTTTGCCCTGGAACTCGCCTGTTTGGCTTTGGAGGCGTTGGCAGAGAAACGGTTCACGAAGGATTGCAGCTCTTCCAGCTCCGCGCTTTTCTTGGCGTTCTCCGCATGGAGCTGTTCTTGGATCAGGGTGGATGCCGCAACAAAATCCTCGTAATTGCCGGGAAAAATACGCAACTCGCCGTAGTCGATATCCGCCATGTGCGTGCACACCTGGTTCAGGAAGTGGCGGTCGTGGGAAATGATGATCATGGTGGACTTGCGCTGGTTCAGCACTTCCGCCAGCCAGTGGATGGTATGGATATCCAGGTTGTTGGTGGGCTCGTCCAACAGCAGGATGTCCGGATCGGCGAACAGGGCCTGTGCCAGCAGCACCCGCAGTTTCCAGCCCGGAGCCACCTGCTTCATCAGACCGAAGTGAAAGGACTCCTCAATACCCGCCTGCAGCAGAATCTCACCCGCGCGGCTCTCCGCGCTGTAGCCGTCCAGTTCGGCAAACTGCACTTCCAGTTCCGCAACACGCATACCATCTTCCTCGCTCATCTCTGGCAGCGAGTAGATGCGGTCGCGCTCCTGCTTGATTGCCCACAGGCGCGCATCGCCCATGATTACCGCGTCTACCACGGTGTACTCCTCGAACGCGAACTGGTCCTGGCTCAAGATGCCGAGGGTACAGCCGGGCGCAATGGATACATTGCCTGCGGTGGGCGCCAGCTCACCACTCAGGATCTTCATAAAGGTGGATTTGCCGCAGCCATTAGCCCCGATCAGGCCATAGCGGTTGCCGTTGCCGAACTTTGCGGAGATGTTTTCAAACAGCGGCGAGGCACCAAACTGCATGGTGATGTTGGCGGTGGTAATCAAGAGTCTGTCCCGAGGGGTATAGCTGAAAAGATGCGCCGGGTTAATGCCGTGCAAGGACACATGGCGCGGGTCGCGAACTATACGGCGACAGTGGCGGAGTGTCGAGGGATTTGTTTGATAAATGAGCAACTCCGGGGCCGCATGGCGTCGCCCCGGGGTGTCGCATCAGAAACTGGCCACACTCGCCAGCCCGGCGATTGCAGCGGCTGAGCTCAACAAGGCGATATAGACCACGCCGAGTACGAAAAACTTCATTGCGGTCATGGGCCAGCCCTGCCGGTATACGCGTTTCTGCATCAGCAACAAGTAAACCGGCACCCACAATGCGAGCGCCAGTAGCGCCAGATTGAACAGCGCGTGCGGCAGCGTGTGTGGTTCGCTGAGCCAGGCGCGCAGATCGAACAGCAACACCGCCAGCAGCAGCGAGAGGGACAGGAAGGCGTGACTGTGAAGCGCGACGATCAAATGTTCCATATACAGGCGGCGTTTGAACACATACAGCACTCCCAGGCTCAGGGCAAAAAACGGCAGCATGACAAACAGCGCGGACGGAATGGCTCCGAACAGGGCGTCTTTGAGCAGGTTCGGGTCCTTCTCAATGCGGGAAATATTCAATGTCAGCCGCGCACTCTGGCGGACGAACCAGGCGTTGACCGCCGACGGCGCACCGTCGATCTGCAATGGCTGAATTTCTACCTGTCCCTCCTCCGCCAAGTGCTGCAACGCCGTCGGGTCCAGCTGCGCGATGCGCTGGTTCGCGTGTTTGCGTACGATCTGCTCCACGCCGTTCATTAAGCCGGAAATACCGGGCACATCGCTGCTTTCGCGTGCCACTTCGGCGATTTCCGCCAGCGCCAGATCGCGCTGCCGCAGCACCTCTTCCACACTGGTGGCTGTGGCGATGGAATGCTCCATCTGGTCCAGGTTGGACTCGGCCATCGCCTGACTGGTGGTGGAATCGTTGAAGTTGAAGGTGGTTTTCCAGTCGCTGCTGAGTTTCGCCGCAAAGAACGCCGTGAGGCACAGGAACACAAACAGGCGCACCGGGCTCACATAGCGCACACGGCGACCGGCGAAATACTCATTGGTGAGAAAGCCTGGGTTCAGCAGCAGCGGGCCGAAGGTGCGCGCAATGCGTGAATCCAGCCCGAACACGGTGCCGAAAAAATCTCCGAGTAGCTCTGGGAATTGTCGCACCAGGCTCTTTTCGGGCTGTCCGCAGGCGTAGCAGTGGGGCCCGAGCAGTGGCTCGGCGCAGTTGCCACAGCGGGCGGCATTGGGTGCCGCGGAAGGTATATCACGGATGGCCTGTGCGGGTTCGGTCTGCGAACGGGGTCCGGCCGCCAGGTCCGGCTTGATGGGACTTGCAATTTCACTCATGGCGCACCAACGCGAAAGTCGTGGATTTCAACATGCCAGTGGCAGTTTGCTAGGAAATGAACGCGATGGTGCCATGAAATGGCGCGCCGGTTAATCTCTGCTTCACCGCTGGTGGGCCACAAACAAAAACGGACCCCGAAGGGTCCGTTTTCACATCCGAAGCGCGATTACACGACTACGATGTTTTCTGCCTGCGGGCCTTTTTTGCCCTGAGTTACGGTGAACTCAACGGCTTGACCTTCGGTCAGGGTGCGGAAGCCGGTGCTGGCGATTGCGCTGAAGTGTGCGAATACGTCTGGGCCAGACTGCTGCTCAATGAAACCAAAACCTTTCGCTTCGTCGAACCACTTAACGGTTCCTCTTACTGCATTAGACATTTTTAAATCCTGAGATTGAATCGGGTTGTGCCTGGTAATTCAGGCGGGTGGTGCTTGGAAAATTAGCCGCGACTTAAAAACTGCAGGACGAGGTATTACGAGTAAAACAGCGAAATGTAGCGTGTAAATGTGAGGCTTTCTTTCTAGCAGGGAGCAACTCTACTGGGTAAGGGATAGGGTTGTCTACAAATTGTTCTGCCAATCCGCGTTTGGCCCCGAGCCGGCATTGCCCCATATACTGGGTGACCGCGCACTCCGTTTCGCAAACAGACGTAAAAGTAGCCAAGAATGCCAAAGATGCAGGATTCCTCCACCAGTCATGCCAGAATTGACCCATCGGCCACACATCCCGCTGCGGCCTCCAGCATGAGCGCCCGCGCCATGGTGGCGGTGCTCTGGCGGTTTGTTCGCCCCTATGGCGGCGTTCTGTGCGGTGCCGGGGTGGCGCTGGTGTTTACCGCAGGCGTTACCCTGGCTATTGGCCAGGGAGTGCGCCTGTTGGTCGACCAGGGTCTGACCGGGGATTCCAGCCAGGCGCTCGGCCGTGCGGTGCTGGTCATCATGGCGCTGGCCTTGTTGATGGCTGTTGGCACCTACGCGCGCCATTATCTGGTGTCGTGGCTCGGCGAGCGCGTGGTGGCAGATCTGCGCAAGGCGGTGTTCGACCACATCATTACCCTGCACCCGAGTTTTTTCGAGACCAATCGCAGCGGCGAGATCATGTCCCGCCTCACCACCGACACCAGTCTCTTGCAGCACATCATCGGCACTTCCTTCTCGATGGCGCTGCGCAGCGCGCTGATGTTTGTGGGTGCACTGATCCTGCTGTTGTTCACCAACCTCAAACTGAGCGTGATGGTACTGGTGGGGGTACCCCTGGTATTGCTGCCGATCGTGTTCTACGGTCGCCGCGTGCGCAGGTTGTCCAAGGCCAGCCAGGACTCCATCGCCGATGTGGGCAGCTATGCCGGCGAAATCATCCAGCACATCAAGACCGTACAGAGCTATACCCGCGAGCAGCACGAGCAACAGGCCTTTGCTGCCGAGGTGGAAACCGCGTTCAACGTCGCCCGCCGTCGTATACGTCAGCGCTCACTACTGGTGGCGGTGGTAATACTGCTGATGTTCGGCGCCGTCAGTGCGCTGTTGTGGGTGGGAGGCAATGACATGATCGCCGGGCGCATGAGCAGCGGCGATCTCGCCGCCTTCGTGTTCTACGCCATTATGATGGGTTCGGCGGTTGCGACTATTTCAGAGGTCTACGGCGAACTGCAGCGCGCCACCGGCGCCACCGAGCGGCTGGTGGACCTGCTGAATGTGAAAGCGGAAATCCCGGCGGGCGATCGCGACGCGGTCACCGGGTCTCTCACCGGCGAAAATGAAGCGCAGGTCGAATTTGAGAGCGTGGAGTTCAGCTATCCCTCGCGCCCAGACCAGCCCGCCATTCTCGGCCTGGATCTGAGCGTGGCTGCTGGCAGGAGCCTCGCTCTGGTCGGCCCCTCCGGCGCGGGCAAATCGACGCTGTTGGAATTGCTGCAGCGCTTCTACGACCCGCAGCGGGGACGCATCACGCTGAACGGGACCGATATTCGCGATTTCGACACCGCCGACCTGCGCCGCCAGATGGCAGTGGTACCGCAGCAGCCGGCGCTGTTTACTGCGGATGTCTGGTATAACCTCCGCTACGGTAAACCCGATGCGAGCGATGAAGAGGTCATCGCCGCCGCCAAAGCCGCCCACGCCCACGACTTTATCCAGCAGTTGCCGGATGGCTACAACAGCCATCTTGGTGAGCAGGGCACCCGTCTCTCCGGCGGTCAGAAGCAGCGCCTCGCCATTGCCCGCGCAATTCTCAAAGATCCGAAGATCCTGCTGTTGGATGAAGCCACCAGCGCGCTGGATGCCGAGAGCGAATACCATGTGCAGCAGGCATTGCAGGCGCTGATGCACAACCGCACCACGATCGTCATCGCGCACCGCCTGGCCACCATCCTGCACGCGGACAATATCGCGGTACTGGAGCATGGGGGGGTGGTTGCACAGGGAACTCACACAGAGCTTATACAGGCTTCGCCACTGTACCGGCGGCTGGCGGAACTTCAGTTTCAGAGTCCGGAGTCGCAGCAGCCGGTGGCGGAGTAAACCCCGTAAGCTGATCGGCGTAATTTGTCTGTAAGCGCATGTAATACCGTGTAATCGGCAGTTACTTTTTTAATTTATTTTCCAAATCAGGAAGTTGTCAGAGACGGGCCCATAGATTTTTTTCACGGCGATTTTTTCTGTCGCGATAAGCGTTTCGTGCAATTGCCGATAAAAATATTACTCTGCTATTCTCGCCGAACTCTGAAACAGAGCCCGCAAGTTACTTCGGGCACTGCAACTGCCTTTCTCTCCCAGTTCTGAGTTCAGAGCCATTTCAAACGCTGTCTGGTTTTAGCAGGATTTAAAGCCAGGTTTGATCGTTACACTCATCCATAAAAAGGACTTTAGCGATGCCAGATATCAATGAACCCAAGGCAATTCAGTTCAGCGAAGCCGGACAGCCAGCAAAAATCAATTATCAGGTGCCATTGCCCGGCGCCCATACCGGGCGGCGGATCATTGAGTTGGATCTGGGGCTCGGCCACAAAGACTTCACCGCGCTGGCGAGAACCGCCGGCACCTCCTACAAGGATTCGCTCGGCATAGATCCGAAAGTGAAAGACAAAATCCTGCCCAACAACACCAAGGTGCAGAATTTTCTGAGCGAGAGTATTCACCGTATCAGCACGCGGATAACCCGGCTGCCGGAGAATGTGAAGCCTCAGCGCGCGACGCTGGATAAAGCAGCATCAGGCAATACCAGCCCACAGATGAAAACCATCACCGCGCTGAACAACGCCATCGATGCGGATATCTTCAAGGAAAACATCCATGTTGGCATGGTCATGGTCCCAAGTGTGGGCTGGGCGGGCAACCTGACTTACACGCCCCACCCGGTTGATTCCCCGGAAAAACCGAAGATATTCCTGGTGGAACGCTACGGTGTCAGCTCCTTCCTGGGTGACTATGGTATGGGCAAAACCGTGAAGACCTTCACGCTGTTGCCGGGAGAGACCACAAAGATTTCCATGCGCACCTGGCAGAGTACCAAGGAGAGCCGTCAGGAATCCTCCAGCATTATCGACTCCCACGAGCAGTCCGCGCGCGAGCGCTTCGCCGACAAGATCCAGAACGAGACCACCGACAAACAGACCAAATCCAAGACCGAAGAATGGCATGTGGAAGCGGAAGTCTCTGCCAGCTGGGGCTTTGGCAGCGCCAGTGTTTCTGGCGGGGGCAGTGGCGAATACTCCAGTGGCCGCGAGCAATTTGCCAAGCAGGCCGCAGAGTCCGTCAAGGAACATGCCGCGGAGGCATCCAGCAAACGCGAAATGTCCGTAACCAGCAGTTCCGAGCGCGAAGAGGAATCCGGTTCCGAAACCATCATCGAACGCACCATCAGCAATGCCAATATGCGGCGCGTACTCAACTTCATCTTCCGCGAGCTCAATCAGGAATACATCACCAAGCTACACCTGAAGGACGTGCGCGTGGCATTTACCAACGGCCGCCGCGACTCCTGGCGCGAAGTGCCGATCTCCGGGCTGCTGGGCTTTCTGCAGGAGTTCGTGGTCGAAGCAAAAATCCCGAAAGTAGCGCGCGCCATCTTGAAGATTGCGGGGTTTATTGCCGATAGCGAAGACGTAATGGTGCCCACGCTTGAGCGGGTAAATCTGGTCGACCACGGCACGCGTATTGAAATCACGCCGGCCACCCTGGACGAAAACGGGGAGTTCCCGGTGCCGACCCCCAATAGCTACTACCGCTTCAAAACGGGGCCACTGCACCAGGACGATGCCAGCAATCCGGTTGACGGCGTGCTGTTGAATGAATCGCGTATCACCATGCGCACCGACAGCGTCATCGTCGAAGCCCTGCTCGGCCAGGCCGATGCGCTGGATGAATACGCAATGTCCATCCAGCGCGCCGCCGCCAACAAGGAAACCCTGGCCAACGACCGTGAGCGGCTAGTGCAAGCCGCCATTGCCGAAGCCAAGCTCGAGGACCGTCTTGAGACCATCGTGGATCTCAATCGCCTGTGTGCACTGGAAACGGCGGAATAAGGAGGAATCCCCCATGCCTCCAAGACATCCCGTTACCGATGTTGGGAGGGTGCTCAATGCGGCCACCCTCACCAACTCACCGGTGAGCGACACCAAAGCGGCCACCGGTGGCGGATCGCCCGCAACCGCGGGGCCAACAATTCATACACTGATGGTGTACGACAGCAGTGACGCCAGGATCAGTGCATTCGCCCCGATTCTGGCGCGGGCATACTATCCCAAGGCAAAACTGGTTGGCATCAAGTCACTGTCAGCACTCGCTTCCGCACTCAGTAAATACAGCAGGATTGATACGCTGATCATCGACGTGCACTCCGGGCCGGGTTTCCTGCTGATCGGCGGCGCGAGTCCCTCGCTCTCCACCGTGCAGCAGGTGCTGGCGAAATCCGGAGTCACTGTACAATCGAAGATCGTTTTCGAAGGGTGCAAGGTCATGGAAGATCCCATCGGCACCTGCCAAATGGTGGAGAAAATCTGTGGACCGAAAACCCAGGTGGTGGGCTTTACCTATTACAGTGTCACCACCACATTTGATATCGACTTCACCGACTTTGACGACGCCGCGGAGATCCAGTCGTTCTATAACGACTTCTCCATGCCATACATGGTTCCAGGGCTTCCCAGCGCCGAAAACTCGGTGGGCAAGGTCATTACCCACGGGCGGCGCTGGTTTCGGGACGAGTACGATGCCACGCTGCCGGAGGACGGTAACTTCCGGCATATCGAGAGCCTGGAGAGCCTCAAAAGCTATACCATCAACACTGCCGAAGAAGCCCGGCGGGCACAGGCAGAGTTCTCCGGTCCGGTTGTACCGGGAGCCAAGGTAACGGTAACGAATGTCTCTGCGGTTGCCAGGGCAAACAAGGAGGTGGAAGCGACGGCAGAACCCTGAGTGGGTACATTCTCGAAAAACTTAAAGGACTGCGGAAATCACCGCAGCCCTTTTTTAACAGAAAGAATTTTCAATACCGCGTCTGTTAAAGGGGCAGTTCGCCATTCACACCAACGGCCGCCAAAAAGACCGGGTCGTGAGAAACAATGAGGAAACTACCCGGATACTCCCGCAGTGCGCCTTCCAGCAGTTGGCGTGAATCCAAGTCCAGGTGATTATCTGGTTCGTCCAGCAGCAATAGGTCCGGCGCCTGCGCACCGCGGGTGACGGCGAGCAGCGCGACCTTTAAGCGCTCCCCGCCGCTTAATGTATTCAGGGGGCGAAGCGCCAACTCACCGCGAAGTCGCATGCTGCCCAGTGCCGTACGCCAGTAGGTCGCATCCTTATCCGGATGCAGGCGCAACAGGTTGTCCAGTGCCGAACAGTGAATATCCCGCAGCGTGAAATCCTGATCCAGGTATAGACAGGTACCGTGTACATGACATTCACCCGATTGCGGCCGCATTTCCCCGCTGATCACTTTCAGTAGAGTGGATTTTCCACTGCCATTGGCACCATTGATATGCCAGCGGGCACCACTGTGCAAGGTCAATGAGATCGGTTTCCGGCTGCCGAACGGTAAACGCAGATTTTCCAGATGCAAGCGGATGCCACCGCGCAACCCCGAGCTGGTCACTGCCAGGCGCTGGATACGATGCTGTTCAAGCTGGCTTTTATCATCGGCCAATTTTTGCTGCAGATGAGCCTGCCGATGAGAATGCTGTTGTTTTAGTTTGCCGAGGCTGTTCCCGGCACGGTTTTTTTGGGCGTCGAGAAGCAGCTTGCTCTGTGAGCCTCGATCATTCTCTCCTTGGCGCTGTCGTTGTGCCGCACGCTGCAAGGCCTTCTGCTGCTGCTGTTCCGTGAGTTGGATTTCTTTGCGTGTGTTTTCCAGGCGCTGCTCCAGTCCTGCAAGCTCCGCGGAGCGAACTTGCTGGTAGAAACTGTAATTACCGCCGTAGTGCCTAAGGCCGGATTCGCCGAGCTCAAACAGGTTGTCCATACACTCCAGTAATTCACGGTCGTGACTGGCAACCAGCGCGCCACCGGGATGTGCGCGCAGCTGTGCGCTCAGCCAGGCACGTCCATGTCTGTCCAGGTGATTGCTGGGTTCATCCAGTAACAGGTAGTGCTCCCGGTGCATAAATGCCGCGGCAAGCGCGAGCCGCGTACGCTGTCCTCCACTCAATTCTGTAACCGGCGCATCCAGCGGACCATGCAGGCCCGCGCTATCCAGTTGTTGCTGCCACAACGCGGGGAGGTGCCAGTAGTCTGCAACAGCGACGAGGTCCGATTCGCTACCGCAACCGGCTTCAATGCGCTGGAAGCAGTCGAACAATTCGCCGCAGTACAGCGCGTCCACCAATCTGTGCCCCCGCAAGCGCTCCAGCTGATCAACGACATAGAATGTGCGACGCCACTCGATTCCGCCATCGTCCGGGCGCCAGTGCCCGGATAGCAGTTTCAACAGTACCGACTTTCCGCGACCATTGGGTGCAACGAGCCCGGAAAGACCCGCTGGCAGGTTGGCACTGAGATTGTCGAGAACAGAATGCCCGTCCAGAGTCAGGCTAATGTTGTGTATGTTACAGATGGTTGTCATAGGCCCCTCCGGGGATCGGAGCGGGCAGCGCATCGGGTGGTATTGCCCGGAAACCTGGGCGAAATAGGTCTCGGGAAAGAGAGCGTTGGAATGGCCATGCGCCGCCTGCCACAGGAATCAGATAGCTCCAGGCTGGAGCCAGTCGGTGTCCGGTGTAGTGCAGGGTTAATTCATCGGCGTAAGGCGTCTCTGAGTGGGAAATGGAGTGGACGGGAAGAGTAGCGAAATCCGGCGAAATGCGCAATGTGACGCATGGGTTTCCTTCTGTCGCGACGTGATCAGTTCGACTTTGGGGGCGTGGGTTACCTCCATATTCCGGGTATTGTGCCCAGCCAAATCGGGGGCCAGCGGGCCTGACTGAAAAAATTTTCAAAAAAATCGTAGATCTGTCGAATTTCGCCAGCGCCATTCGACTAACTTCAAACGGCAGGATCTTACCGGTCCGCTGCAGCTTGAGGGTTCACGCCTCGCGCGGGAACTGACAGGACAAAAAACCAGGCCGGTGGCAGCGCCGGTTGAATCCATAGAAAAACATCAGGAGAAATAACATGACTGGCACCGTAGGTTTACACCGCGTCCTGCGGGCGCCCGCCGAGCGGGTATACCGCGCCTTTATGGACCCGCATGCCATGGCCAAATGGTGCCCGCCAGACGGTTTCTACGCCATCTACGAGCACCTGGAGCCTAAGGTGGGCGGCACTTTCAAGGCCTCGTTTACCAACTTTACCACCGGGCAGAGCCACTCCTTTGGCGGTGAATTCAAAGAACTGGTGGAGAACGAACTGATTCGCTATGTCGATACTTTCGACGATCCAAATCTGCCCGGCACCATGAATGTGACCGTCACGCTGAAGGCCGTCTCTTGCGGTACCGAACTCAGTATCGTTCAGGAAGGCATCCCGGACGTGATTCCCGTAGAAATGTGCTATCTCGGCTGGCAGGAATCCCTGGCGGCACTGGCCCGCCTGGTGGAGCCGGAAATTAGAGAATGACGATTGTTTCGCACCGTAAACCGTAGAAATAACCTAAGGAGAAAACATGAAAAACTTCCTCGCCATGTATCTCGGCGCCCCGGACTCAATGAAAGGATGGGAAAACCTGTCGGAAGACGAGCGTCAGCAGCGTATACAGGAAGGCATGGCTGCCTGGGGCGGCTGGATGGAAAAACACAGCGATATTCTTGTCGCCGAGGGCGGCCCGCTGGGCAAAACCAAACGTATTGACGCCACTGGTATCGCCGATGTCCGCAACGAGATGACCGGCTACGTCATCATAAAAGCGGAAACCCACGACGAAGCCGCGAAGCTCTTCGAAGACCATCCGCATTTCAGCATCTTTCCTGGCGACTGTGTAGAAGTAATGGAGTGCATGCCCATTCCTACACCGTGATTCCATCCGCCCCGAGGTTCGCCCGCAGTGACAATTGCCGGCAGACCTCGACCAAGCCACAGCTGAAAATATGTGGAGCTTATAATGATCAAACTATACGGAACACCTCCAACCCGTGCTTTGCGTGTAATCTGGCTGCTCAATGAGCTGGGCGTGGAATACGAAATGCTGCCCATAGATGTTGCCAACGGCGAGTGTCAGGAGGACAGATTCCTTGCGCTCAACCCCGCCGCTAAAGTTCCGGTGCTAGTCGATGGGGAGCATGTGTTGACCGAATCCGCTGCCATCCAGCTCTACCTGGCGGATAAATATCCTGAAGCTGGCTTTATTCCGGATACGGTGGAAGATAGAGGACAGATGCACCGCTGGATATTCTTTCTGATGACCGAAATCGAGCAGCCGTTGTGGCGTATTGCTCGTCACACCTTCGTGTACCCGGAAAGCAAACGAATACCTCAGGATGTCGAGCTCGCTAAGCAGGAGTGTTCAGCAATGCTTGCCGTGCTGGAGAAGCACATGGCGGATCGCGAATTTATGGTGGGAGACCGGGTAAGTGTTGCCGACTTTAATGCCGCCTACACCCTCGACTGGGCAAATGAAGAGGAATTGCTCAAAGACACGCCGAATTTGAAAAATTACCTGAAATCCATGTACGCCCGACCCGCAGCGCCGATGACCCTCGCCGAGGGGTTCGCGGCTATGGAGACCCAGTAGCCGGCGCGCCTCCTGACCCTTATTGACGCTCCCGACCTGTCTATCGCCGTTAAGTTCTATTGCAGCGCGACAGGTCTGGAGCGTTTCCTATTAAGGACAAGGGCAGTATGTCACCAGGTGGCGATATATCTTTCCGACAATCAGCTGGACTGTTGCACGGCGGCGGGGTCCATCCACATGATTTCCCAGATATGTCTGTCCAGATCCCGGAAGGAGCGGCCATACATAAAGCCATAATCTTCCGGCTCGCGGAAGTTACTGCCGCCGGCTGCTACGGCCTTGCTGAGCAGCGCATCGACCTCCGCGCGGCTGTCCGCAGACAGGCACACCAGCACCTCGGTGCTCTTGCCGGTATCGCAGATTTCAAGACCGGGCGCAAAGCCGCTGAACTTCTCACGGGTGAGGAGCATGACGAAGTTGCTTTCCCCAACAATCATGCATGTGGCCGTTTCATCGGTGAACTGTGGGTTGAACTCGAAGCCGAGTTGAGAGAAAAACTCGATGGATTTCCCCAGATCGGCAACAGGGAGGTTCACGAACATCATTCTGGACATAGCAATTCCTCAGGTAGAGTCAACACAGGATTGCGTTGATACACAATAGTCGCAGCAATCAGTGGAAAATCGACAGTAACGGAAAATTTTTTTGGCGGATAGTGCTGAGATACTCAGAAGCGTGTCTCAGTCGTCATTTGTGCAACGGCCTCAAAAAGGGAAGTCTCTATGGTGACCCAACAGCGCTTGCAGTGAGGCAGAGCCCTCAGCGGAGTGCAACCAGATCAAAGCGCCGAGGTTGCCAAGCACGGTAAACCAGAAGATGAACCTGAATGGCTGCTTGCGGGTTTTGTGTCTCAGCCGCTGTTGCGCCAGTAAGGCGCCGGGCCAACCGCCCAACAGTGACATCAAGTGCAGAGTACTTTCCCTGGTGCGCCAGCTGCCATTGCGCGCCGCGGATTTGTCGAGGAAATAAAGCAGATAGGTCAGCAGGCTCATGAAGATGTAGAGCATTGGCACCAACGGAGGCAATTTACCGAGCGTCGTCGAGCCGACCACCAGACCAAAAAAGGCCAGGCCGACCAGCAGCGGGCGCGAACTGCCGGCATTAGTGCCCGCTGATTTGTGCTTTACCTTCGTCTTTCCCGAGCGCGACATCTATCCTGACACCGGGGTGCTTTTGTTGTCGAAGTCGATCATTTTTTAATGGCTCCCCAGGGTGTTTTACTGGCAGGCTGCGCGGGCTTGGTCGCGTGGCGCGGTTTCTTAATGTCGCCAGTGCTTTTACCACTTTTCGGTGAAAAGTTTAAATTCGACGGCGGCAGGTCCTTCACCACGGGAAATTCCTCAATCGTCACGCGGTCGATGATCCTCCCCAGCCGCCGCTCGACCGCGCACAGCCGTTTGAAATCGTCTTTGGAGACCAGCGACACCGCCTCGCCGGAAAAGCCGGCGCGTCCTGTGCGGCCGATGCGGTGAATGTATTCGTCGGCATCGTCTGGCATGTCATAGTTGACCACGCGCGCGAGCCCATCAATATCAATGCCGCGTGCCGCAACCCCGGTCGCCACCAGCAGACCGATCTTGCCGGATTTAAAGTCTTCCAGTATCCGCGTGCGCGACGCCTGGCTCTTGCCACCGTGAATGGATTCCGCCGCAATACCGCGCTTCTCCAGCTGGCTTACCAACTTTGCCGCACCGTGTTGTGTGCGGATAAAGATCAGCGCCTGGGTCCAATTGCGCTCGCTCACCAGATGGCTGAGTAATGCCGACTTATTGTGCTTGTCCACCGCAATCAGCCACTGAGTAATTCTGGGTGCAGTTTTCTGATGGCTGGCGATGGATACTTCGAAGGGATCTTCGATAACAGATTTCGCCAGCGATCGCACCTGGCTCGACAGGGTTGCGGAGAACAACAGGCTCTGGCGCTGTGCGGGCAGGCGCGCAATGATTTTGTTGAGGTCGTCGATAAACCCCATATCCAGCATCCGGTCGGCTTCATCCAGCACCACCACTTGCAGCTCATCAAAATAGAGGGCGCGCTGATGGGCCAGGTCCAACAAGCGACCCGGCGTGGCCACCACAATATCCACACCTTCGATCAGCTGCTGCTTCTGGGGCTCCAGGTCAACGCCGCCCACCATGCTCATGGAGGTCACCGCCAGATGCTTTCCGTACAGCTGGATATTCTCTTCCACCTGCATCGCCAGTTCGCGGGTGGGCACCAGAATCAGCGCGCGGAAGCGTTTGGCGCGCCGCTTGCGCTCACCGCGCAGTGCTTCCAGTATCGGCAACACAAACGCGGCGGTTTTACCTGTGCCTGTCTGCGCAGTCGCGATCACGTCCCGGCCCTCGACAATGGCGGGGATCGCCTTGCGCTGGATCTCGGTGGGGGTTGAGTAGCCTTTCTCTTCAAGGGCTTGCAGGATCGGGTTGCTCAATCCTAAGGTACGGAATGTCATCTGGGTTCTCTGTACGGGCGTTGGCCGATAATGGATCGGCGGCTGGTTTTAGCGCGGCATGGTAACAGCAATGTACAGAATAGTTGGCAGTCTTTGAGCCCTGGGGCACAGGAGCCAGCGACTGTGAATTCGCAATCGGGGCAGGGGCTCGCTTTCGGCGAGAACTAGTCCATCTGCGACGGGTGGTATCCGAATGGCAAGTCTGGCCGGCCCGGTCTATAGGCCAGACAAATCAAACAGAGCATTCATTTCTTTATCGCTGGAAACCGGGTACTCCATGCCCTCTATTGTTTCCAGCACCGCGCGCCATATATACGGATCGTTCTTCTTGCTCCGCTGTTCCGATTCCTCCCAGTTTGTGCTGTTTATACCTCTATCTTTCGCGGCAATGCGGTCCAGTTTTCCAAGCGTCTCCAGTAACTTTCTAATGAAATTTTTTCCAACATCCGCTCTATCACAGCGCAGTATCAGTTCGTTCCAAAACGTGTTTGCCGCATAGGTTTTACTGAATAATTCTCGCTGTTGAGTACTGGTGCGAGGAAGCGTGCTCCCGGGGCCAAGACGGCCATTCATCACAAACTCAGACCACCTGGCGGTCCCCTCTGTATACCAGGGATTTTTGAAATAGGTATATCCGTTCTGGTAAAGATGAAACAACTCGTGCTCAACAGACCGGTTCTCCCAGCTGAGCGAAGCGGATAAATCAATCAACAGAACGTTGACCGAGTCTTCGCCTGCCGCAGCCCGGTCAAGCTTCGGCGTGCCATCGTAGGCGATGCCA
Organism: Microbulbifer sp. SH-1; assembly: GCF_011326135.1. Taxonomy (NCBI): domain Bacteria; kingdom Pseudomonadati; phylum Pseudomonadota; class Gammaproteobacteria; order Cellvibrionales; family Microbulbiferaceae; genus Microbulbifer; species Microbulbifer sp. SH-1. The sequence goes on from NZ_CP046948.1 coordinate 3,922,568, forward strand.
TTCATCGGGCCATTTTTGTGGGCGGGTAGGTTCAGCAGGTTTACATCAATATACAGCGCGTGTCCCCGGTACCGATCGCCATCCAACGGCGATATCAGCCCCACCTCCTCTCTGTAGAACTTGTCTACCCGTATGAATCGCTGCGCCAGTCTCTCTATATAATCCGGGGTACCGCTGTTATCCAGGTCCACATGCCGTTCGGCTGGCAGTGCATCCACTCCCTGCAAGGCGTAAAAAAATCTAAAGCGATCATATATCGCCACCTTGTCCAGATTTTCTCGACGAGTAGCCAAAACTTCACCACTAACCAAGTCTGAGAACATTAAAACAAGTACTGAAAATAGAGTTTTCAAAAGTGTCGAGTGCTAGAAAATCATCGTTCTACTAATACTAGCTGAGTGGAAAAGTGCGCCAGGCACTTTTCCGCCACGGAAGAAATTTACCTAGTTGGTGGCGCAATTTGCGTCTGGATTTCGGTGGCGTGCAAATCTCTAAGGTTATTACTTGGATATTTACTTAGGTGGCTGGATGGGAAAAATGGTTATCAGGATTTCACCCGTGCGGCAAATCACAACGCTGTTTGCAGCGTTACCGATGTCGTATCTGAATTCGGATCCAATAGATCGAATATCCCTTCCTCCCGCAATACCCGCATTCCTAGCCGTTGATCGGAAATACCCGGGCGCAGTCGGTAATCAAAGAGCAGCCGCTCGCCTGTCTCCACCGCCTCGAAATAGCGGCAGTCGACCTGGTTGTGCAGCCGTTGCAAATCATCGCTGAGTTCGATGAGGTGGGAGGAAAACATGAATAGACAATTGTCCCGCCTGGAGAAACGCTCGAGGATCGCCAAGGATGCTTCGAATGCGTCTTTCACGTTGGTTCCCTTGAAGGGTTCATCCATCAGCGCCAAGACCCGCTCCCCCCGTGCCACGGCCTCAGCCACTGCTTTAACGCGCAGCGCCTCCGCACGGAAGTAGCTGACGCCCCGCCGCAAATCGTCGGTCAACGAAATGGAGCTGAATAGCCACTGCACCGGCACAAAGCGAAACGTCTGTGCGGGTACGCCCATCCCCAGGTGGGCGAGGTAGAGCGCGGTGGCAAAGGCGCGCAGATAAGTGGTCTTGCCGGCCATATTGGGTCCGGTTAGGAACAGGATGCGGTGTTGCTGGTTGAGTGCAACAGGATTGGCGACAGGGTTAGCGAGATACGGATGGTAGAGGCCTTCGGCTTCAACCTGCATCTGGCCGGTGCAGATTTCGGGTATAGAAAAGTTGTGTTCGCAGGTGGCATCGGCCATGGATACCAGTGCTTCCAGTTCATAGTTGATTGCCAGCAGGCGGTTGAGGGCGTCCTTCTCTTTAACGCGCAGTATTTGGTCGAGTTTGAGCATTTTCCAGGTGCCCCAGGCGCCCACATCATAGTCGGGTATCAATCGGAAGTTCGGACGTGACAAGTGCGCGCGCAATCGTTGCAACAGCGGCCCCAGTTCGCCGGGCGGCTTTTTCAGGGACGGCTGTGTCACAAATGCCCTCAGCGCCTGAATTAATCGGCAGGTCGCCTGGGCACCGCGCACAATGCTGAAATAGTGACTGTCTTGATTGGCCCAGACCTGAAAGGCACCCAGAACAAAATCCAACCGGTTGCGGAAGTCCAGATTTGGCAGAATTTCCTGCAGATAGTTCTGCGTACCTTCAACTGCATACACGGAAGGCATCTGGTTGAACAGTGCGCGCCACTCTGTGATATAGCGAATAGCCTGTTGGGTGAATTCAATACGCTCGCCACTGGCCCAGGGATTTTGCATACGCCGCCGTAAAACCACCGCGCCACCGACGGATCGCGTTCGATTACAGAAATCGAATAGGCTGGCATCGTCAGTATCGGACTCGAATATTTCAAGGTCTTTGACGGTGTGGGAATCGATACCGAGAATATCGGAACTAATAGGGCCAGGCAGCATAAGCGGGATTCCGGTTTGCAAAGCGAAACCGCGATGGAGGCGATCGCTCCCGCAATTCCGATCAAATGGTTATTGTCATGTGCGTTGACTATACAGGATTGCTGATTATAGATGGATATGGCTACCCCATCCTGCCTGCCAACTTACGCTGCCGTCATCGTCAATAGTCTCTCCGCATGGCGATGCAGCTCATCTCGCAGGGCAGATGGCGTAAGAATCTCGAACGCAAAGGGCAGCCGCACCAGTTGGGAAGCGAGCCAGTTCAGGCAGCCGGTGTGGGCGCGCCATAGCACAGCCTCCCCTTTAGGCGTAAGCAGGCCCAGCTCATCACCGAGTACGGCGCTGGCGCTCGCAAGGTCCGTGTGCAGCAGCAGCTCTACTTCGTAGCCTGAGTCCATACTGGCAAAACTGAAGTTGAGGTAGGCGGCGGCATCGAAGTCCTGGGGTCGCTGAAAGGGCGTTTCCAGTTGACGTAGCTGCTGGATACGGTCCAGGCGGAAGGTGCGGAGCTCGGCACGCAGGTGGCAGTGGCCCACCGCGTACCAGCGGCCACGGCGGAACACCAGGCCATAGGGGTCGAACTCACGCCGTGTTGTTTCCTGGTTCCCGTCGTCCTTGCCGTTGCCTTTACCGCTGCCGCCAACGTAGTCGAACACCGTGCGGCACCGGTTCTGGGTGGCGGCGGCCAGAGTTGCCAGCGTGGCACTCTCCGGTGCCGCGCTCGGTACCAGATCCAGCGTGACACTCTTGTCGAGTGCACGCAGCTGTTGTTTCAGTTTCTCAGGCATCACCCGTTCAAGTTTTGCCTGGGCACTGGCTGCAGCGGTGGATATCTCGCCTACACTGAGGCTGCGCGCCGCCAGCAGGCCAAGGGAGATGGCCAGTGTTTCGTCGTTGGTAAACATCATTGGCGGCAGTTTGTAGCCAGATACCAGCCGATAGCCGCCGTGTCGCCCACGTTCGCTCGTCAGTGGTATACCAATCTCTTCCAGCGTCGCGATATAGCGGCGCAGGGTGCGGCCATCCACGCCCAATGTCTGTGCCAACTCGCTACCACTGGCATTGCCATTGCTCTGCAGCAGCTCCAGTAGCGCCAATACACGCGTCGTCGGATTCGACATAAATTTCATCCCGCCAGATTTATTAGGGCGGAATATAGCCTATTTAGCATTTACAGTGCTCGCACTCGGGCCACAAGCCCCCAAACAACCCATGAGCAACGGAGAGCTGCTATGCAAGATGAAGTCATCCTCTATACCAACCCCCAGTCCCGTGGTCGTATTGCGCGCTGGATGCTGGAGGAAGTGGGTGCGCCGTACAAAACGGAAGTACTCGAATACGGCGGCAGCATGAAAGCGCCGGCTTACCTCAAGATCAACCCCATGGGCAAGGTGCCGGCCATTGTCCACCGCGGTGAGGTCGTAACTGAAGGCGCGGCCATCTGCGCCTACCTGGCGGAAGCCTTCCCGCAAGCGGGACTGGCACCTAAGCCCGAGGAGCGCGCCAGCTATTATCGCTGGTTATTCTTTGCCGCCGGGCCGCTGGAATCGGCAATTATCGACACCAAGACATTCGGCGTGGAGCCGGATGCAGAAAAGCAGATGATGGTGGGCTACGGTAGCTACGCTGCAGTGCTCGATAATCTCTCCAACTGGTTTATGGGCCACACCTATGTCACCGGCGAGCGCTTTACCGCTGCCGACGTCTATGTGGGAGCGCAGATCAACTGGGGCCTGAATTTTGGCACTATTGAAAAGCGCATCGAATTCATCGACTACGCCAAGCGAGTCACCGACCGCGACACCTACCGCCGCGCCATGGAAAAAGACGACGCACTGGTGGAGAAGGCCTGATGAAAAAGACCTACCAAGGCAGCTGCCACTGCGGCGCCGTGAAATATGAAGCGGATATAGATCTCAGTGCCGGCACAGGCAAATGCAATTGCTCCATCTGTACCAAGACCCGCGAGTGGGGCGCGATGATCAAGCCGGCGGACTTCCGCCTGCTGCAAGGGGAAGACGCGCTCAGCAACTATCAGTTCGGCAGCAAGCAGGGACACCATTTGTTCTGCAAACACTGCGGCGTGCGTTCGTTCGGCAAAGGCTATGTGGAAGAAATTGGCGGTGACTTTGTCGCCATCTATGTGTCCTCACTGGACAATGTCACCCCGCAGGAACTGATCGACGCACCGATTCAGTATTTCGATGGGCGCAACGACAATTGGTTTAGCGCACCAGCGGAAACCCGCCACCTGTGACCATCTGGGCGGCTCGACTAAGTGTTGGGTCGCCACTTTCTATCAGCCAGAGTGCAATGGACTGCGCCTGGCGGATTAGTGACTCGAAATTCATCTATCTCAGAATTCCGCATTCAGATTTCTATTCCGATAAATATTCCACTCTGACACGAATTTAACTAACCGCACCTGCTGATTTCCTTTCTTGACATGGTTGGTTAGCATCTCATTTTCCTGCTAGAACTATTACTTTCCTCCTTGGTTGCAAAGCTAATAACTCTATGGGATAAAAACCGTCTTTATCGATGTGCCGTTCAAGTAGATTTAGATCAATTGGTACAAAAATGAAGTTTACTGGTCGGCGGATTTGACGAAGTTTTAATTAAAGGGTGCGAAAATGTCTAAAAAACGTAGTTTTGATGGCTTTTCGATGGGTGAAATCGCTGAAATTGCATCTGAGGCTGGCCTTAAAGCCCGTAAGGAAAGCCTGGAGGCTGGGCTGGAAGTCCTGTCACAAGCCCCGGAAACAGGAGATTTTTTTTATGAAAAACTGGATGAAGAGGGGAATGTTATCAAGCGAAAAAAGCCAGTTCTACCTTCTTGAAAATACTTCTATCGGGCTGGGGTTAAACTGGAACGTTTAAGGCCAAATTGTCAACAAAGGACGTGAACCATGTTACATAAATTAATTCGCGATCGTCACCTTACCCTACCTCCGTTCGATCAAGCTCCTTCCGGGGTAAACCAGAACTTTCCCAACGATTTTTCCCCTGTGCCAAACCGAAATTACAATATTCAGCAGTCGACAAATATCGGAAGTTTCTTCCATCGTAAACGATCCAGTCAGATCGTCGCGGGTGCTCATGGAAATAAAGCACACCGCACCTTTCGATGGCTGCCTTGGATTATCGGTAAGGTAAGCTGTGTGCCACTAGCGGGGGCGGATATTCTGACCGGGAGAATGAGTGGCTGTTGGCTTGTCATTTTTCGTTTCCAAGGTGTGGATTACGCCGGTCATATAGGTACTGATACCGCTCCTGATACCCCGGCCTCTCTCCAAGCGAAGGCGGCTTGGCGTAATGCAGTCAATACGCAGCAAATACAACCCATTGCAGCATTCAATCCTGTGGGCCCCAATCTCCCTGCAACGAATATGCTTAACATCAGGGGGGAGGCGCCGGAATTCTACGGTGCGTTCGAACAGTCCGGGCAGGTTTACACCGTAGTCCTCACCGCGCCTGGCTATGGCGGTACTGCACGGCGAATAGCGCGCGTAGTTCAAATGCAGACAACGCAGGATGTAACCGATTTCTAAAATTAAAAATTCGCGAATAAGTTAGAATGTTATCCATAAAGCGTATGAAGGTTTTCGTCAAACCGAAGATTTAAAAGGGATTTCATAAGTGGCGCCATAGATAGGGAACCTTGGAAATCCAGCCTGGTTCTCATAACGAGTACGCGTTTTTCGATAGTTGAACTTTTGTCGCGTCTCTCTGCAAATGACTTCGCAAGTAATATTTTGTTCTCTTCATATTCTAGGTTAGTGGTGCTCTGACACGTTCAGCCGGTAATCATCCTTATGCATAGGAAAATGGCACAGCAACGTTCAGGTATATAGCCATTTCCTACCGCCATATTGAAGCCGAGTAATTTCATCAGATCATCTACACGCCTGGCTGGTTCAGGTAAAGCCTGCGGCGCCTACGTTGTCATCTACTTCTCAAAAACCTGTTAACTCGCAAGTGTTACTTGCATATTCCTCAGCAGCAAGCAGGGACACCACCTGTTCTGCAAACACTGCGGCGTGTGCTCGTTCGGCAAAGGCTATGTGGAAGAAATTGGCGGCCCAGCAAGTGCTGCGCCGCCGCTTCGCACCAGCTGGTATGTAAAAGAGGGGATAAATGTCTGGCAAGCGCGCGCCTACGCTACTCTTTGTAGCGCAGCATCAGTATATGGTTATTCTCTTGGTTGATAGCGAAGTACACCAAGTGATCACCAGCGACCATCAGGTAATCGTTGTAACCGGCTTTGGGGATCGACATCTGGCCCAGCGGCTCACCGGCGGGAGAGTAGCGCACCAGGCGGCCTGCTTCCCGATCCAGATGGTAGAGGTGCTCACCAAACCAGGTAGTCGTCGCGGGAGAGAGACCCGGAACTTCCGCCACCATATTCTGGAAGCGATCAATGATGCCCTCGCTGGTCAGGGCCAGCTGGCCATCGGTAGACACTGCGGGCCAAGTGCCTGTGTCATCAAGTGTGCGTCTGCAGGGATCAGCCTGCGGATCTCCGCTGTCGTTGGCAACAAAAGTGCCGCTTTCCGTGTCGAAGTAGAAGCCGCTGGTGCAGAATGGGCCAAGATCGTGCGATCGGAAATTGATGTCATCACTTGCCGCATAGTCGCTTGGCACTTCACTGACGTAGCGATCAAGCACTTCTCCATCTCGCCCGACGGCGACATAGTTACGCTTTGTTCTGAAGGCCGAGCCTAAGATCAGGGCAGACCCGGTATGATCAAAAACTCGGCTTTGCATCCCCAGTTCCAGGGCAGCAAAGCCTTCCTCGTCGAGAAAGAGTGTTTCTGCAAGTCTGTCGGTCAGGTCGATTCGCATCATAAACCGGGTTTGAAACGATGAGCCTAAAAGCACATAGATCGCATCCTGTAAGGGCGTGTTGATGAGCGTATTCTTGTCGGAATAATATACTTCACCAAGGGCACCAGGATTCATATCTACCGGCTCAAGAAAGTGCCCGCTCTTGGAGTCCCAGCGATACATATCCTGCACATCGGAGTGCCAGAAGTAGACGATGCCGTCGCTACCCATAAAGGCGCTGCGTCGATCGTAACCGCTGCCCAGCACTACTCGCTGCAGGCACACTTCCCCATTCGTATCGCTTTCGATACTGCAAAGAAAATCCAGGGGCTGAACGTCATCGGTATCCACGACACCATCCCCGTCGTCGTCCTCATCGGCGTTGTCGTCAATGCCATCGCCATCCGTATCCCGCCATTTAGAAGGATCCATTGGCCAAGGATCATCGTCGTTGCTGACGTCGTCACCATCCTTATCCGAATCGAACAGATCCGGATTTCCGTCCCCATCCGTGTCCAGGTATACGGGCATTTCCACCAGCAGTGTTTCCTCGGAAACTTCGCCGTGACGATTGCGCGCCGTCATCTCAAAGGTGTACACCAGCAACGGACTTTGGATCTCCGAGGAAAGAACAAAATGGCCCGCGTGATCCTGTTCCAGCTGAAAGTCGACAGACTCCCGAACCTCGATCTCCTCTCGGGGATCGGATAATTTATCTCCCAGTACTTCCTCCGCTTTTGTCAGTGCCGCGGAATAATTCAACAGGTTTCCACCGGGGTCGCGGAAGAAGGGCGCTGCATCAAAACCGGCACGAGTAGCTCCCAGGTTCTCCACATCCTCCGCCCTATTCGGGCTGGAGCCTCGCAACAGCGGTGTTGCGAGACCGCCCCTGGCAAATGGCTCCTCCAGGTACTCATCCAGCGTGGCAAACAGGGTGTTATCCCGATAGCCATCCCCATCGCCATCAAAGCCCAACTGCATATACATGTTGTTGGGATACCAGCCCCCCACGAGCATACTGGCAGCGGCTTCAGTAGCACCGCTAAAGCGCAGCGCCAGCGGCTCCGTACCGGAGTGCAGAATCTCTACCTTCCCGTCGGAAAACTCAAGGGTACCGGAAACTCTTTCAATCACATTATGGAAGTAGACCCCGTACTGGTTCCGGTACAGGTCGAACAACAGGTTTTCCGCGCGGATATGGAAGCCGCTGTCGTCACGAATGGAGAGGTCCAGCAGCACATCTCCCGGGCGTCCGTCGATGCGCGAGTTGAAGAGTTCGGTAACTCCGTCTATAGCCAGGGTTCCGCTATCGGCGACTATGCGATAACCGTCGTATTCGTGCCGCATATAGCGCTCACCAGCTTCATCCCACAGAAAGCTCTGGCGCTCCGCTCCGGACAGGGTTACCGGCCCCTCGATCCCCGGGAGGCTCTCCACACAGTCAGAGTAAAATGCGGATAAGACGGTATTTCCTTCGGAGTAACGCATTTCCAGGGAGCCACCATAGCGGCAGTCGAAAACACCATTCTGGACATCAAGGGAATTAAAACCCCAGGTATATTCGTCGAAGTAGGTATAGTAGAGCTCTTGCGCAAGCGCGTAGAACTCATAGAAGCTTCCGGAGAGCAGCGGTGTGTTTTCCAGAGTGATTTCTGCCGGGGCGCTGTCGATGGCGACCCGATCGCGCAGCTGCTGTGGAGTGGCTGTAAACTGGGAGGGCTCCGGCGGCTCATCTCCACCGCTGCTCTGCCCGGGACCGCTGGAACTCGACCCCCCGCCGCCGCAACCGGTAAGCAACAACAGCAGGGTCCACAAAAACCCCTTTCCTGAAAATCCGTTTTCGCACATTTATTTTCCAACATTGATTGGTTGACTATTTGATTGGCAGAAAACCATAAATGGCGCACGAGAACCAGCTCATACAGCGCTAGTTTGATGAAATGGACGCCACTACTGGCAAATGCGATGTGATCACAGCGAGCAATGAATAATGAGTGCGTGAATTGGGGCAGAATACTGACTTTGAACTTCTTTGATTATTGACCTGGCCCAATTTGCTTCGATCTCAGTTCTGCCCGCCTTGTGCGCAAAAATGTGTAAGAAAGGCCTGGACTTTAGGCGAATCCGCTAGCCTGCCATGATAAACAGCATGAATGGCTTGTCTTCCCCAGTCCACATGCCTTGCTATAGCCACTAGCTCGCCCCGTTTTAACTCCTCTTTGACCTGATATTCAAAAAGCCTGGCCACACCCATGCCGGTCAGACACAAGGTCTTCAAGGTCGCATAACTGTTTGCGCTGTAGGCGGTGCGAGTGGCAAGTTCATGATGGATGTTGTCATGAACATAATCCCATTGATCGTACAACTCTCTGTGCCGAAAATTCAGGCAGGCATGATGGGTGATTTCCTCCGGCTCCTGCGGAGTGCCCGCTCTTTCCAAGTAAGTTGGCGACGCTACTACTACCCTGGCTACTTCAAATAGTTTTCGGGACGTTAACGTCGAATCTTCCAAGACCTGGCTGCTGCGAATGGCAACATCAATATTTTGAGAGGGTAATCGCAGCATCGTATTGCTGAATAGCAGGTTTACCCCTATCTGCGGAAATTGCCGGGCAAAATCCGCCAGCGACGGGGCAATCAAGTATTCTCCAATGGTTGAGCTGGCAGTAATGGTTAGGGTTCCGGCCGGCGCTTGATCAAAGGCACCGACATTTTCTACTAACGCCTCCAGCGCCAGAAGCTGTTTGAGACCTTCAGCGTAGATGTATCGCCCCACCTCCGTAATCTCAATTGCCCTCGTCGTGCGGTTGAAGAGCCGCTTGCCAAGCAGCGTTTCCAGCCTGGCTAATGACTTGCTGATCGCCGGGGGCTGTACATCCAGGCGATCCGCTGCCGCTGACAGACTTCCAGCTTCAGCCACTGCACAAAACACACGCAATAGTGCTAGTAGATCTTTATCCATTGATTCCTTGCTGGAAAATATCAAATTCCGTAACAAACCTTAATCGGAAATTATATGGGGCCCATACTAGCGCCACAACTATTGGAGACTGTCTGATGATACTAAAGCTTAAGAAAAGAAATCCCGTCAATAAGGCGTTGCAGGTAGCCTACATTGCTGCGGCTGTTATCTGCTCAGCAATTTGTGCTCCGAGCCTTGCCGGCGTTGTGGATACCAGCCGCACCGAGTTGCTTGACTTGAAATTGCCAGAAAACTGGTATCTCGGTGAAGTCGCGGGGCTGGAGTTTATGCCATCCGGCGATCTTGTAGTTTTCAATCGGGGCCTGCATCCGCTGATGCTCTTCAACCGGAAGGGCCATTTCAAGCGCGAACTGGGCATCGGATTGTTCAAAATGCCGCACGGACTATCTGTCGATAAGGAAGGCTATATCTGGACCACTGATCAGGAGACCCACCAGGTGCTCAAAATGGATATAGAGGGTAAGATCCATCTGATCTTGGGACGTCGCGACTCTCCGGGGACCGGCTGGTTTGATAACGGTTACCAACTTAACTTGTTGAACGCTCCCAGTGACGTAGCTCTGGATAGCAATGGCAATATTTACGTGGCTGACGGCGGAAACTTTCGGATTGTTAAGTACGACGCGGATGGCAATCTACTGGGCACCTGGGGGCACAAAGGCGAAGAGGCTGGATTATTCAATTTTCCCCACTCTGTCTACATTGACGAGCGGGATCGGATCTACGTCACTGACCGGCAGAACGCCCGCATCCAGATTTTTGACACCGACGGTCATTTCATCAATCAGTGGCGGGATATCGGTTACCCATATGAGTTGGAACGCTATGATGAAAACACACTGATCCTGACCGACGCCAGAAGTGGTGAAATCAACAAAGTGAGCATGGATGGTGTTGTGATCGAGCGTTTTGGAAAGTGGGGCAAACGTGAGTCGGAATTCGGCTTTCCGCACGGCTTGGCTGTCGACAATCAGGGTGTGGTCTATGTCGGCGAATTGCTGAACTGGCGCACCCAGACTTTCAGGTAATCCACCCCGGCTCCAGCGCAAACACCAGCACACCGTTCTAGACCAAGCAAGGATAACGAGGGTGATAAAGATCGCCAGTACGGCGAAATAGGTCTAAGCGGGTATGGTTTCAGGATCGGCGACCAGTAAGAAGCACCAAAAGCACAAGGGCGTACCCATGTCTATTGCGCGGAGTTCCGATTACCCTACCAACCAGGTCTGGAGTGCCGACGCGACGTATATTTGTCTGGTTCGAGGCTTTGCTCACGGGATACATTCAAATAGTGTATCCCGGTACCTGATTCCATTTTAGAAATGATTTGCCGCTTTGCGCTTCAATACAGCCCGGCACTGTGTTCACAGCGCATAGCGCGCAATATAGTGCGAAATATCCACGAGCCGTGACTTGCCACTGAACTCGAAACGCACCTTGCCAACTTCAGAGAAATACATCTCCAGCTCGCTGTCGATATCGAATGTGCCGGAGGTTTCTACCGACCAGGCCACGATATTCTTGTAGGGAAGGGAAGTGAAATCTTTCTTGCTACCGGTAAGGCCTTGCACATTCAACGCGATGATACGTTTGCTCGTAAATACCACGCCGTCGCGCATGGATTTGAACGAGTCCAGCACTTCTTCACCATCCAGAAGCAGCGGTGCCACCTTCTCGGCGAAGTCCGAATTCTGTTTGAGCTTGAATACGCTCTTATTACTGAAATCGATCATTTCTTGGCGGCTCCCTGGGTCTTGCGCAGTCATTGAACAACATACGGCAAGTCAGGCTACCCTTTGACGTAGGTAAAGCCGTTGCCGTTATTTTCATTGATGGTAACTTCATAGCCTATATTTTTATAGCAGTTTATCCATGCGTCAAAAAAACTATAAGGATCGGCTACATGGTAAACGCCACAGTTTGAATCGAAAAAGTAAAGTTTATCGCCGCGGCTTCGGTAGGCTCCCACCGCATGGCCACCTCCCTGCTTGCCTTCGACAGTAGAGCGCAAGGTAAAACTAATATAAACACCGCGGCCCATCTTAAGATGTTCTCGCTCGCAAGCATTTAATATAGAAGGCAATACCTCGATTTCACGCAAAAATCCGCGTTCTACATAACCGCTCATTGTTGTCCGTTGGAAGGGCGTCATTTTAGTTACAAGGACATCGTTACCATCTGGGTAAGAAAGAGGCTTGAGTCCGTATAGTTTAATAGGGGAGTTTTTCTGAAAATTAGATACGTACTCAATCTGGTATGTTGCCGCCGCAGCCACAGTATCAAGGTTTTTACCCGTGTGGATATTACCGCCGGCGGAGTTTCCCCTGAAAGAGTTCCCGCTGGTTTGCTTTTCTTTAAGCCAGGCGCAGGTTAAGGATGCGCAAACACCACCCTTGATTAGATTGAACTGATCACTCGGCAACGCGACATGGTTGATGGCTCCACCATTTATTTCTCCATGGGGATCCAACGCGAAAATAGATTTTCCCTGTTGAAACTTATAAACCTTCTGTGAAAACTCGCGCAGGGATTGAAAATTGTTATTACCGGCCATAGCGTCTTCCTTTGTCACATTGGCGTTGATCCTAGGATTTCCCTACACATAAGATCCCGTTTTTCCGTCAAGCTTTGCGTGGGCTTTTTGTTATGTTTCTCGGTAAAGATTAGTCGCTGATACAAAACCTTGGGGCGCGGATTGGCTTCTGAAGCATCCAGCTTCGCAATAGGCAATTTCTTTCGATGCGCCGCTTTCAGAAGTTATAAATCACGCCAAGTCGTTAAAATCGCGCGTTCCATAAAATTACTGACTCTGTTTGAGCCATTCCAACATTGGGGCGAGACCATTTACGCTGATCAGACTTTGCCCCTGTCCGATCTGATCCACCTTACGGACTTCGAGTTTACCTCCAATCGGTTTGAAATAATAACCATCGTAAGCGCAGAATGACCCGGTTTGGCTGTAAAGCAGGTTTTCACGCGCCGGTGCAACAAAGGTGATTCCTTCCCGGGTAAGGGCACAATTGGAGATGGGAAGTTCCTCCGCCCAAGTACCGGGTTTACTGCCGCGTCCGTAATAGTATGCCAGGCCGGCTAGAGACGGTGGCTCATTGAAGCCGAATATGAATGATTGCTTCTCATGATCGAACAGGAGCTGTGATCCATCTGTTAGAAGAAGGGCGGAACTCTCGCCGTGATGCACGATGTGTGCAATGGAATTACGACCGAGCAGGGGGAAGTGCTTTCGAAGCGAGGCTTCAAATTTATCCTGCGTGTAGAAGTTGGCCATGTCAGGCCCCATGGTTGCCAGCGGCTCTAGAGGTTCTTTCCTGTCCAACTTCAAGCCCAACCGATCAACCGCATGCTTTACAACCGCCTCTCGCTCCGAGTCGACGGTGTTTTGGTAGCAGAGCATGCTGGATTTATCAGAGATCCCCTCGAAACAGAGATATTTTTCTTTCGCCCAGATATCGGATGATCCGAGAGATGCTAGAAGTATCAGAATTGATTTCGCCGCAATGGCGGTTCCGTGATTTCGATTCATTGTTTTCCAGAGTTTGCCAATATGCGAGTACGTCCAACCCTTGTGCGGTTTTAAGGGAATCTCCGCTTTCAAGTGTTGTGATAACCATGCTAAGTAATACTTAGTGGTCGGACAAGCAAAATCTAAACCTGTCTTAAGCTTTGTACAGCGGCTAAATGTCTGTTATTGGGAAGCGGCTAAAAGAAGCTCGATCACGCCTGGGGCTCTCTCAAGAGCGTCTCGGTATTCTGGCCGGCATAGATGAAATGTCGGTCAGTGCGCGGATGAGCCAGTACGAGCGTGGGGTTCATACGCTCGGGTATCCACTGGCAGAGCGCTTCGCCGAGGTATTGGAAGTGCCGGTTGAGTATCTCTATGCGAAAGACGACGCCACAGCGGAGTTGCTACTGTATTTCCATCGGCTGTCTGCAAAAGATAAAGCGCGAGTTGTAGAGATAGCGAAAAACATAGACCTTGAAAAATAAGCCCTCGATGTACATCTTTGTACCAGCGGCATGATCATGGTCTTGCTAGTTGTTGTTTTGATGTTATGTGAAAATTTGCATCCTAGCCCCATGTGGCGGAGTGGTGGACACCGCCAACAGAATTTACTACTGATTCCACTCAGGCAATTGCCCATGCAATGAGTCCTAGCACCAGCCCTACCAGCAGGAAGATCAAGCCTTTGATCATCAGTGATTTCGGGTATGAGGCTTCCTTGTAAATTAGGGAGTATGGAAATCCCGTTATCGGACCGAGAATAATCGCCGATAAGCCCCAACCCCAGCGGTTGTTACCCAACGCCGTAAGCGCAGCCATCAGGCCACCGAACCAGAAGAGCGTAATACCGATTACCAGGATGATGAATATCGGTATGGTCAGCCACTGGTTGGCGAGAAACACCTTTAGAATTTCTTCTTGCATAATTTTTCCGAGACATATTTTGTCGCGAGTGTAACAGGGTTGAGTACAACAGAGTACAGGCCGTACTACCAGACGCCCGCGCTCCGCAAGGCCTGCATCAATTTCTCGGCAATCTCAAACCGTGGCACCTCCGCCGCATTGGTCAGCACTACGATACCGTTGCGTTCCTGTGGATAACTGATCAGCAGCGACTTGTACCCGCGCAGACTACCCAGGTGCTGGGCTACGACTCTGTCGTCTTTCTTATAGACCTGCCATGCCAGTGCAACCTGGACATCTCCCCATGGCGTGTCCGCACGTGGTTGCAGCATTTCCGCATAACTGGGCGCGGTCAGAATACTGTCGTCCTGGTTCAGTGTGGCGCTGAGCCAAAGACCCAGATCTCCGGCACTGGAGACCAATCCTTCACTGGGATAAAAGCCAGGATCGAAAGCCCGCCGTTGCGCCTGAGTCAGAACCTTACCCTGATAGGTTGGCTGTGCAGAGGGTGCTATACCATGCTGACCATCATAGTAGCCGCTGTGTCGCATATGACTGGGCTCCAGTATGTGTTGTTCCACATACTGATCGAAGGGCATACCGGACACCGCACTGACGATGGCTCCCAGCAGGTTAAATCCGGTATCGCTGTATTCGAAATTATGAACGGCAGTATCAGGCGTGCCTTGAGCCACTATCAGCGACAGATAATCGGCTTGCGAACGACGCTGTGAAGTGTCCACAGGCCGTACTGCATCCTTGATTCCCGCAGTATGGGTGAGCAGTTGGACGATGGTTATAGGGGAACCCTCGAACAAGGGAAGATGCTTTGATACCGGGTCGGACAGTTTTAGTTTTCCTGCCTCCACCAGCTGCATGATGGATTGCGCGGTAAAAAGCTTGGAAATAGATGCGATACGAAACGTAGTCTCGCTGGTGACCGGCAACTGCCGATCTTCATCGATGTAACCCGCACCGCCCGCATACACCAGTTCCCCGGAAGCGATCACCGATACCGCCAGTGCCGGAATCTGAAACCCGGCTCTTAACTCGGCGAGCGTTCGATCAAGTGCCGCCTGTGCGGGCTCATCAATAGCCAGCCCCGGCTGTGACAGCAGGGCGAGCAACAGCAGAAGTGCTCTGAACGGATACAATGGCTATCTCCTTATATATTCGGGGTTACCCCGTCCTGCCGGCGCTGATGCAGGTACTTCCTGCAACTGCTATTGAGGCCGAGTTCAAATTCACGTCTTGAACCCGAGCGGTCGCTTAATCGGTAGCCAGCCGAAGTGCACCAGTAGAATCCAGTTCATTATTCAGAGCGGGCGCCTTGTCCTTGAGTACTTTCATCGCCGCACGCTTGGCAGCAGGCTGGACGAGGGTAATGCTGTCTACTTGCTCGACTTCGAGTGTTGACCAAAGTTCACCCAGTACGGTGCCGATACGGATGAGGAAGAAATCGCTATTGATGTTACACATGGCCATATACTCGAGGGGACCAAGAATATCCCCAATGTCATGCTTGAGTATTTCAGGAAGTACCGCCAAACGCTGGTCATCACTCAGTTTGTCATCGTCCAACTGATCCAGC
This sequence comes from Microbulbifer sp. SH-1, assembly GCF_011326135.1. Lineage (NCBI taxonomy): Bacteria > Pseudomonadati > Pseudomonadota > Gammaproteobacteria > Cellvibrionales > Microbulbiferaceae > Microbulbifer > Microbulbifer sp. SH-1. Next base: position 3,938,352 of record NZ_CP046948.1, read on the forward strand.
AGTTTAAAAAGCTCTCTCTTGTTTTTGTCGAGAGACCGTTCCTGAATTTTTTTGTAAAGCAGCTGCAGAGATAACAGCGAAAAAAGAATCATCGCCGGCAAGGCGTAGCGCATTGCATTTTCGTGCTTGCTGCGAATTTTCGGAGCCACATCCTCATAGGCAATGATCTGCTGGCCGTCGATGGTTAGATCCCAGAGGCGATAACTGTCGCCTTCCGGCTTGCCAAGGGCCGTAACCCGCATATCTTTTTCAAACAGCTTTTCGCCCCATTTGTGGTTGCAGAGGCAATCGTAACTGACGTCAAGGTTGCCGCTATCGGTGCGAATTACTCCGCTGCTCTTGCCGATTTTCTGTACTGAACCACTTATTGGAATCAGGTTGTGCTTTTCTGGGGCTGGATTCATGAATGCTTCGAAAGAAGTACAAAGCAGAAAAAGCGCTACCCATGGAGCGATGTTGACAAAAAACTGGTAAATCGGATGCGAGAATAATTTCTGCATTTTTCTTCCTTGAGATTACAGCAGGAGAATGTGCGAATTTACTAAGATGGAACTCAAATCGGTATCAATACCTGTGTCCATTTATGGGGTCATGTTAATGGTTGAACCATTCTGCAATCTGGAAATGCCGAACAGCCCAAGAATTTCTTGCCCGCATTCGCACCACGCTTGCTGGTGCGCTTGAGCATTCTGCACCCACATTTTGGGCAGAGCTTTTCCGCCAAAGGATTATTGCGGGCTTCAAGTTGTTGCACATGTCGCCGATGCGTATCCCGTGTGGGCGCAAGGCGGCCGGATTGGATCTGGTCAACAATGGCCTCAACTTCGTTTTCGGTAAGCACTGGTGTCGTGAATGATTTAACGTAGCGGATATAACCGCCTTCTTTGGTGACGTTGGCTGGCATCGGTGTTTTAAAGGTACTATTCCCGACAAATACCACTACGGAGTGAATGGTATCTGTGGAAACATCAAGCAGCGCTTCCAACGCCTTTACATGCTTGTAGTTCTGTCTGAGAGGGTTCTGGAACTTGAATGACTTTTTATAGATCCGCTGGGTCCACTGTGCCTGATTCTCGCCACCAAAAATCCAGCCTTGCATATTCTTGGTTTCCACTACGAAAATGCCGAAGCGTGACACAAAGATATGGTCTATCTGCGTGGAGCCGCCCGGGGTCTCCAGCGTAACATTGTGTACTCGTCGATATACGCCTGCGGGTAGAAGTAATCGGCCAAAAAATTTGGCCAGTACCTCACCCCAGAATCCTTTGAACCAAGGTGATTTCAAGATGCTGGCGATCATGGCTATAGGAACTAGCCAGGATGCTATCGACAGTACTTGATTGATGAGTGGATCGAAATTCATTTTTAATTTCGTTAAGTCAAGACTTAATCTTTGTCCGTTTGCGCCATAGCCACTTGTTTAGAACTATGGTTTGCAAAGTATATGAGCTTGGACCCCAAAATCTTTACATGAACTAATAAAAGTGTTGATTAACCATATTAGTTGTATATAGTGGGGTTTACATTTCTGACCGCTAGCGAGCTTGGTTAGCTCACTATGCAACTGTATTTTCCTCAGGAATGGTGTTGCTAAAACTACTTTCTTTATTGAGTTAGGGTTCTGATTAACAGAATCAATAGCTTGTCCTAATTCCGACCAATCATTAGCGCCAATAACTCTCTTAATTCCTGTGTCTTCATAGTTTTTACACCACTCATTATCGTACTTCACTTTGTATGAACTTTTTTCCGCTTGGGTTCGTCCAATATTTTTCAAAGCTTGCGCAACCACTTCATGAAAAGCGCTAGCTCCATAAGTATCTTTTTTAATGAATTTAGAATGTATAAAGGAGATAGAGGGAGTAGCACTAGACTTATCAATGGCAATATGATCGGCCCACTCATCATTCATATCATCACATATGATAATATCGTGTTGGCTACAATACTTGTCTTCTATAGCTCTAAATAAAGATTTTTCTGGAAATCTTGTCAAATGAGTAGCGTGTGGTTTTTCCTTTTCACTAGAAACACTAGAAAAATCATAGCTGTCATCAAACACATTCAGAATAGATGGGATATTGTTCAGCAGCTGCTTGTCTTCAAAGCATGACCGGGAGAAATATGAATATTTGGGAGAGTCAAAGACTGCAGAAAAAGGTTTGCTTCTATTAATAAAAGATCCAATGCTAATATTTGGAACTCCATTTTCCACAATAGTAATCTGATCTAGTATCTTATTTTTAATAGTTATCACACTTTTTGAATAACTCACCTTTCCGGCTAAGATTACCCCCTTACTTTTCAAAACGTCTCCGTCGACCTGTAGAGGCGCCTTTAGATGGTTGAAGAATCTATTGAGCTCTTTCGTGTTAAACTTTTTTCCGTTTTCTCTTTGTAGCTCGGCAACGCCGGAAATAACTTTGTTCTCTATTTCAGTCAAATCTAGCAAAATAGCTACAACTTTATGGCCTCTATCAATAATTTCCTTCAAGCAAATAGGGGAGGAGAAGTTACTTATAAACTCACATGAATCTGTTGTTGCCTTTATTTCTTCTTTTACTTCAAACGCCCAATTAATTAATTCATCAAGTCCGTTTTTTTTATCGCGATGGATAACCCTTGAGGTACTCGGAGTTAGGGTGTATGAGTTTTGTCCAACTCTCATTCTGAAGCTAGTAGGGATTGATCTGCTTGAGGAATTAGTGGGTAGTATCCCATTTAAATTTTTTGCTTCTAATGACCGAGCCTTAATAACAGAATTAGATATGTTCATATTTCTCATTGTTACCCGCTCGTATTCTGGATTTTTATTTCCATGTAAATGACAAAATTTTTCGTAATCATATTCATCAATGAATCTAGAAAAGTAATCCTCTGGAGAATTCACATATTTTTTTAGGATTATCAATGCATCATCAAGCTCAATTAACAGTAAATAAGCATACTTATATTCTTTAGTGGTAGTTCCCTCTAAAAAAGATGGTTCAGTTTCAATTTTATATGAGCACAAAGAATATGTTGCTTGTCTTCCTGAAGTTGTTTGAAAATCTTCCTTTATATCATTTATTAAGTAGTTTCCAATGCGATTCTTGGAAATGTCTCTAAAGGAGTCGGTAACCGATTGGCGGCTCAAGGGTTTTTTCAAACTATAGAATTGTCCATTTTTCTTTAAGCTCAAATTTTTTATCATTTTTAGAAGCCTTTTCTTTGTGGATTCGAAGGGGGTTAAATGGGCCGAATTTCTAGATTTTTTGGTATCTGATTCTATTGTTATTGCGTTGATTATTTTCCCAGTATTTTTGTACTTACCGCCACGCACCGATGATTACTTGTAGTCTTACTTAGCAAAATCTTTGGCTGTCAATTTCAAGTACTCTTTATTTTCACCAAAGCTAGCCAACGCTAAGATTTGTTGTCCTAATCAGAGCTAAAAGCGGACTACAGATCGCTGCGCCTACGTGGGATCGATAATATACGTGCTCGGATATATCAAATTGATGGTATGGCAAGATAGTGGTCATGATTTATCCTTTTTGTTGGTGACCTACCTAGATAAGAAATGGGACGTTCGTCACAGTTTCTGCCTTTCTCGTTTTATAGCGCGCGGGCTGTCGGCTGGCAAGATATGTGTAAGCGCGTGTAATTTCCGAAGTTTGCACTCACTTACCTCGTGAGGCGCAAGTGCATTACATATCTGAACATTGTCGTAGAGGCGTTCGCGAATTTTATATGCGGGGTGAGGATGTTTGGCCTGACAGAAGGTGCTGGCCATTGCTTTACTTGTCGGGAATTAATGCGCAAATGGGAATCCACTGCACGGGATATGACGCTAGAACAAGCCCGGGACCTTCCCGGGCAGGTTTTATAAGGTTACCTCAACCAATCGGACAAGCCGCATTCTCCCCCTCACCCCAAGCCATCACCGGCTGCATAAACCAGTCTGAGCCCCACGGCGAATAGCCGGTAATCGACACGCCGGTATCCTGCTGCTGCTCCACATTGATCACTGCGACGATATTGCCGCCTTTGTGTTGTGGGCCGGTGAGGCCCAGGGCTTCTCTGCGGATGGTGAACTGGGTGAGGGTGTCGGTGACGGCGGTGATGGCGTAGTGCCAGATGCCGGAGGCGCCGCCGATAAGGTTGTCGAGGGTATTGATGGTGGCGTCCTGGCGGATGCCTTCCACACAGGTGTCCATATTGATCTGCAGGTTGCGCACGGAATCCCGGTAGGGGATGGCGGGGGTGGTGCTGTATACCCGGCCGAAGGCGGAGTCGCTCAGTTTTTCGGCAAATTCGTCGGGGTTGTTGGGGGGCAGCAGTGTGGCGCAGCCCTGTAGAACGGTGGCCCCAAGTAGCAGGGAAAGAGTCTTTTTCATGTGGGATCTGCTCTTTTAGTGTTGTTTATTATCTGGCGGCGGAAGCGTGCTTCCGGCAGAACGCTGGACCGGTTGGCCGGTCGGAATGGCGTCTGCAGGCCGTTTGACGTGTGTTATATCACGCAAGCCGTTGGCGGACGATAGTGCGTGCGCGGATATGTGGACTACGCCGATCCGGCGCTCTCACTGAGGGCGCCTGTGGAAGCGGCACAGAGAAAGGAGGGCGGCATTGCTCTTTGCCGCCCTCCGGGGTTGTGGATCAGTCGGTTACTCTCAGTAAGCTTGCTTGGCGTGCCCTGCCAGCGTATCGCAATAGCCGCTGTTGCTTGCGGGCATATAGAAGGCGCGGTCGACCGCCTCGTAACCAAAACTCGCCACCTGCGCATCGGCTTCCGCGCTGTAGCCCTGGCCGATCAGGTCGAAGTAGGGGCGATAGTCCAGGCCGGTGGCGCGGCTAGCGGTGATCAGCAACCAGTCGTTGTTGTCGATAGCGTTGGCCTGGGTGCGGGTGTAGCTGCCGAAGCCCAGTGCGTCCTTGCCGGCGGCCCAGTCGGTGTCGTTGCCCTTCGCGGCGTTGAACGTGCGCTCGAGGATGTGCAGCCTCGGGATCAGGTTCCAGCCGTCCGTCAGTGCGCCCTCCTCTTCGGCGTGCATCATCATTTCAATGATCAGCGCTACGCCGTAGTTCCAGCTGCTGTAGCCGCGGGCGGCCATATAGGCGGCGGGGTCGGGCTCACTCCGGCTGGCCTGGATGTCGGCACTGATGGTGTCAAACGGCAGGCTCTGGCAGTTGGCGGCCACACCGTCTTCGTCCTGCGCGCGGGATTTGGCGTAGTAGGAGTAGAAGTTGGTGGTGGCGTGGCCTTCAAAGCCGTTGAACTTGAAGCGGCCGCTCTCCACGGTGTGCCCGACTTCGTGCAGGTCGCCGTGGCCGAGGATGGAGAAATCCCAGGTGGCGTCGTAGGGGTTGCCGGAGCAGCCGGCACCGCAGGCGGACTGGTCCATATTGCCGTGGTGCACCTGGTCCCAGGTTGCGAGAGTGAAGCCGTTGCCGGTGGCGAAGTCGTGTATCTCCGGCACGGCGTCGATGTCTTCACCCTGCACGCCGGTGAGTACGCGGAAGTAGTTGTGGTGGTACTTGGTGAGATAGCGTTCCAGCTCGCTCGGGGTGTCCCAGCGGCTGTCCTGGGCCAGGGTGTTGGCCATGCGGCTGTTGAGGGAGTGGATCTCGAAATAGTCGGTGGCGATCTCCGCCCAGTCGTACTGGTCTGAGGCCAGTGCCGCGGCGAACGCCGCGTCGTCACCGCCGGTTTTCCAGAAGGGGTGCAGGCCCACGTTCTCGAAGGCGAACGTCATGGCGGTGCCCTTGTCGGCGAAGCCGATCTGCACCGGGCCGCCGTAGGGGGAGGTGAGCACCAGCGTTTCCCCGGCCTTTATCGGTATGCGCTGGGACTGCAGGAACTTGGGCCGCACGTAACCCCATGTGTTGCCACTGGTTGAGGGGTACATATGGCGGGTGGAACTGTCGCGCTGGGTGTTGATGAACACGCTGGCGGCAACCCCGCTGTTGTTGTCGGTGCGGGTGACGGTGATGGTCTGGCCTGGCAGGGCGTAGACGCCGGCGGCGCGGAACGGGCGGCGGCTGGTAACGGCGACGGTTTTGTTCGCGGGCGTAATATGGCTGAAGTCGGAACGGCTGAAGCTGCCGAGGTCCGGCTGCCCTGGGTTGTGCGCGCGGGTGGTGTACACCATGCCGTCGGCGAAATAGCTTTTCAGGAAGTCGACCGTGGGGGTCTGGTCTTTCCACATGGGGAAGTCCACGGTTTCGCGGTACTTGTCGGCAAGCAGGATCAGCAGTTTTTCGAGGTGGTATTTACCGGTTACCGCAAAGATATCCACAGCCCGCTGATCGAAGCGCTGAGGGATACCGCGCAGCGTATTGGCAATGGTGCGGAATTCGCTGTCGTAGGCCGGCAGGTTGCCGCAGTTGTTGTCCTCGTCGGCGCATTGGCTGATCTGGAAGCTAAAGCTGTTGTCCTTGAAGCGCCCTACCAGTCTGGCCACCCCGGTGAGGGTGGAGTGGCTTGCGCGCATTTCGGTGGCGGAGGTCCACTTGGCCGCGTCTTCAGAGAAGTAGTTGCCTGCACCGCCGGGGCTTTCCGTCTGCACCTCGAAGAAATGGAGGATGGGATTGGTGAGCGCGGTGGAATTCCAGCTGTTGGTGTGCACATACAACAGTGACTGCTGGTTCGCCACCGCATGCGCCAGCGCCGCGGAAACGGATGCCTCCGCCATGGCGGTATCGGCCGCGCCGGTGATGATCAAATGGGCACCATTGAGGCAGCCGGCCAGCTCGGCCTCGACGGTACAGCGGGTAATGGCGACGTTGGGGTTCTGCGCCTGCAGCCAGTGCTCGCTGGCGTTCATGTTGCTGGAACTCATCTGCATCAGTGCAATGTTCACGGTGCCCTGGTTGGAAAGAGCCACGCCTTTCGGGGCCAGCAGCCAGTCGAGCAGGCTTACCATCGGCTGCGCAAATGCCGCGTGGCCGCCGCCATCGAGCTCGACAATCACATTGTCGCCGAGGGCGACGGTGCGGTACTGGTCTTTATCGGTGGCGGTGACAAAGCTATTGCCCTTGTTGCCCACCACCACTTGCAGCACGTCGCCGAGGCTGTCGAGGGAGAAGTAACGAGAATTCCTGCCGGGATCGAATACCACCGCGTCTGCCCCAAAGATTTCTTCGTGCAGTGCGGCAATGCTTTGCTGGCGTTCGGCAACCCGTTCGAGGATACGCTGTTCCAACTTGCTCGCGTCTGTCGGCAGTAGTGTGGGGTCGCCGGTGTGTACGGCTTCGGCGATGCGGTCTTTGAGGGTGACGGTGATGGTGTCGCTGTCGCTATCACTGGCATTGCTTGCGGTAAGGCGGAATTCGAAAGTCTCCGTCTGCATGGAGGGGGCGTAAGTCACATCGGTCGCCGCCGTATTGGGTGTGGCAAAGGTCACGCTTGGGCCGGATACCTGCTGCCACTGGTAGCTGAGGGGGCCGTCGCCGGTTGCACTGCCGCTCAGGCGGAGCGCCTGGTCGTTGTACTGGGTGATCTGTTCCGGCAGATCCACGGAAAGCGGGGATGGGTTGGAGTCGTCACCGCCGCCTCCACCGCCATTATCTCCGCCGTCGTCGCCGGGTGTTTCCACGCTGTCGCCCGGCGAGGCGTTGTCAGATGAGCCGCCACCGCCGCCACCGCAGCCGACGAGTGCGAGGAGCGCGAATATCAGGAATGATTTTTTTATGTGGTGAGTGAGCATTGTGTTCCTTGATTGAAACTTCACATCCAGGTTCATTTTTTCAAGAGGGAGCGCCGATTCTACGGGCGATTGAAGTGGCGCATTGTGCGCAATTCTTCACAACGCGCTTGCGCTCTGACGCTTGGGGAGGAGTTTTTGGTGCGTTTGGGATATCGGTCATCTTTTGAAGATGCTGACCGTGGAATTGGCTGGCAGGGGCAAACAAAAACGGGCGCCGCAGCGCCCGTTTTTTAGTGGGTGAATCTAGCCCGGGACTAGAGCTGGTAGCTCCAGCCCAGCTGCAGTATCTCGTCGTCTACCCCAAAAGGCAGCCGCCCGGAGGAATATCCCACGAAGGCGTAACCGCGTTTGTTGTCGCTGGGCATACGCAGGGAGAACTGCGACAGGCGGCTGCGGTGCAGGTTTGCGTCTTCGATGGCTGCCTCGGCATCAATTTCCCGGAAGTAGCGGTAGTCATACGCGAGGATCACGTCCTTGCCATCGAATTGTGCCAGTGGCGTGGTGAGGGATATTTCCGCGGCGCCGCGGTAGTAACTGTCCAGTTTGCCCAGCAGTTGCTCGCGCACCGTGTCTTTCTGCGGGTCCACTTGCCCCGCGGTGAAGGATACGATCGGTTCCTCAAGCAGCAGGTCGTCACTGCCCGGGCGGCCGGTGGTGGCGCGGATGACACTCGGGACAAAATCCAGCAGGGAGTAAAATTGCCGGAATACATAGCTCTCGTGCGCGGATGGCATCTCCCACGCGGCGGTCAGGCCTGCGACGGTATTTTTGTTGGAGAAATCCTGGTCTGTCTCGTAGGTGAGTTCAGACATCAAGCGCCAACTACCGAAGGGGCATTTGTTGCGCGGCGGGGTATCTGTCACGGTGCCCGGCACCGTTCCCGGCACCGTTCCCGGCACCGTTCCCGGCACCGTTCCCGGTTCAACCGCAATCGGGCCGCCGTCATCCAGCGGGACATCGTAGCAGTCGCCCGTGGTCACCAGTGAGACGTTCATGCCGAAGCTCATCAGGTCTTTTGCGCGAATCTTGTCATCGAACGAGTAGGTGCCGCGCGCGGAAAATTTCACGGCCCCGAGCTCGAGATCCTGCACATTGAAATCCACGCCGATACCGGTGCGCTGGTTTTCACTGGAAGTCAGCGAGACGAACTTGAATGTGTTTTTGTCCGTACTTTCCGCCGTCACGGCGGCCGCGCACAACATGCCAATGGCGCACAGGCCCGACTGAATGCGTCTGTTCATTACGCGGTCTCCAGTTCATCGGCAAACACCAGGTGCTCGTCCAGCAGTTCCGCCAGGTCATTCAGGGTTTTGCCTTCCGGGGCCTTGAACAGTTCCGCCAGTTTGGTCTCCAGGGCTTTGAGGCGCGATACACGATCTTCGCCCGCAGGCAGGTTTTCGAATCCCGGGCGGTAGAAGTGAAACAGGTAGGCGGTGAACTTGTCGGCCAGATTGACCGCTTTTATATCCTGATGCAGGTCCGAGGCGTGCGGGTTGTAGTAGCGCAGCATGGCCAGTGAGTAAGTGCCGGCGCTGGCAAAAGGTGTCAGCTCCTGGTTGATCTGTGCCAGATCGTGATGCGCCAGAATGCCCCAGGCCGCACCGGCGGCCATGTTCGTTTTGTTCCATGACATAGGAATATCCCCTGATTATTGTTGTGTGGTCGTGCTGCATAGTGAGAACTGCGTCACGCAGGAGGGTACTGTGCCGCACCTGTCGCGAAAAGAGCAATTCCGGGGCTGTGGGGAAATTTGGCGGCAATTTCGTTTTTTAGGGCGAACGGACTACTGCCTTGGGCGACGCGGGCATCGGGCTTCGAGCGCGCTCTGTCTCCCGGTCACTGTCGCCCGGCGCCACCAGTCCTGCTATCTTCCAGCGCATCAAAACGCACAGGAAAGCACCATGTTCAGGAATCTTCTGGCCCCGGCAGCGTTCATTGCTGCGGCCATTGGTCTGGTCGGCTGTGACAGGCCGGCGAATGAGCCCGCCTCCAAATCCGCATCCCAGGCTGAATTCGCCATCGACTATCAACAGTTCCAGCTCGAGAACGGGCTCAACGTGCTGTTCCATGTGGACCGCTCCGATCCGGTGGTGGCGGTGTCGCTGACCGCGCATGTGGGCTCGGCGCGGGAGAAGGCCGGGCGCACGGGGTTTGCGCACCTGTTCGAACACCTGCTGTTTCTGGAATCCGAGAACCTGGGCAAGGGCGGGCTGGATGCGATGAGTGCACGTATCGGCGGTTCCGGGGCTAATGGTTCCACCTCTCGGGACGTCACTAATTACTACCAGACGGTGCCGAAAGACGCGCTGGAAAAGATGCTGTGGGCGGAGGCCGACAAGCTGGGCTGGTTCATCAACACGGTGACCGAGCCGGTACTGGCGAAAGAAAAGCAGGTGGTGAAGAACGAGAAGCGCCAGAGTTACGACAACCGCCCTACGGCCACACCCAGTACGTGATCGACCGCAATCTGTACCCGGCGGACCACCCCTACCACTGGCAGGTGATCGGTTCGCTGGAGGATCTGCAGAACGCGACCCTCGACGACGTGAAGGAATTCTTCCGCCGCTGGTATGTGCCGAACAATGTGGTGCTGGTGGTGGCGGGGGATTTCGATACCGAGCACGCCCGCACGCTGGTGGAAAAATACTTCGGCGAAATTCCCACCGGGCAGGCCATCGAGCGCGCGGCGAAGCAGCCGGCGGAATTGAAAGAGTCCAAACGCCGCTATCACGAGGACAACTTCGCCCGCGAGCCTGCCCTGACCCTGGCGTGGCCGACGGTGGAACGCTACCACCCCGACAGCTATGCGCTGTCGGTGCTGACGGAATACCTGTCCAACGGCAAACGCGCGCCCCTGTACCGGGTGCTGGTGGAAGACCAACAGCTGACTGCCGACGTGAACATGGGCGGCTACGAATCGGAACTGGCGGGGCAGACCCAGCTGGAAGTGCAGGCGTTTGAGGGCCGCGATCTGGACGAGGTGTACGCGGGGATCGGGAAGGCGTTCGCGCTGTTCGAGAAAGAGGGCATCGCCGAGGAAGACCTGCAGCGGATAAAAGCGGGCCAGGAGGTGGCCTTCTACAACAGCCTGTCCAGTGTACTGGGCAAGGGTTTCCAGCTGGCTCAGTATGAGGTTTACGCGGATAACCCCGGTTATGTCACCGAAGATATCCAGCGCTTGCTGGCCGTGACTGCCGAGGATGTGCAGCGGGTTTACGAAAAATACATCAAGGGCAAGCCCTATGTGGCGGCGAGCTTTGTGCCCAAGGGGCAGAAGGAGCTGGCGCTGGCAGACTCCACCGTGGCGGAAGTGATGGAAGAAAAGATCGTCAACGGCGCCGAGGAGCAGTTTGATGCATCCGCACAGGCGCAGTACGAGAAGACCGAGTCCCGCTTCGACCGCTCCAAAGAGCCGGCCTACGGCGATCCAGCCGAGACCGCGGTACCGACGGTATGGCGGGATAAATTCGACAACGGCCTCGCGGTATACGGTATCGAAAGCAGCGAAGTGCCCACGGTCAATTTCAGCATCGTGGTCGACGGCGGCCAGCTGCACGAGCAGCTCGACAAGACCGGCGTGGCCAACCTCACCGCCATGTTGATGGAGCGCGGCACCGCCAAACGCACTCCGGAAGAACTGGAAACCGAAATCCAGAAACTCGGTGCCAGCATCAACGTGTCCACCGGGCAGGACAGCTTCCGCTTCGACGTGACCACCCTGGCGCGCAACTTCAACGAGGTGTTCGCGCTGTTGCAGGAAATGCTGCTGGAGCCGCGCTGGGATGCGAAGGAACTGGAGCTGGCGAAGAAGAACGTCACCAGTCAGATCAAGCGCGCCGCCGCCGAGCCCAACGCCATCGCCAGCAAAACCTTTGCGCGGTTGCTGCACGGCAAGGACAGCATCCGCGGTCACAGCGGCCTCGGCACCGAGCAATCGGTGGCCGCCATCACCATGGATGATCTCAAGGCCTACTACAAAAATTACCTGTCGCCGTCCGTGGCGCGTGTGCATGTGGTGGGCGACATCAAACAGGTCGATTTCCACAGCGCACTGGCGGTTCTGGTGAAGCGCTGGCCGGCAAAGCCGGTCACCATCCCCGACCCCAAATCCGTTTCGGCGGAACCGGGTATTTATTTTGTTGATGTGCCGGGGGCCAAACAGTCCGTGCTGCGCATCGGTCGCCCGGCCATGAGCGCGCTGTCGCAGGATTATTACCCGGCGGTGTTCAGCAATTACATTCTCGGCGGTGGCGGCTTTGCCTCGCGCCTCACGCAACAGCTGCGCGAGGGCAAGGGCTACACCTACGGGATCGGTTCCAGCGTGTCTGGCGACAAGACCGAGGGTCGGTTCGCCATTGGTACCGGTGTGCGCGCGAATGTCACCGCGGAATCGGTACAGCTGATCCGCGACATTCTCCAAGACTACGCGCCCACCTACACCGAACAGGATCTGGCGACCTCGCGCTCCTATCTGACCCGCAGCAACGCCCGCGCCTTCGAGACCGCCGGCGCCAAACTCGGCCTGCTGGAAAGCATGAGTAAATACCGCTGGCCCGCGGACTATGTGCGCGAGCGCGAAGCCATCGCCAGAGCGATGACGGTAAAAGACGTGCAGGACATTGCCGACCGGTATATGCAGCCCGATTCCATGATCTGGGTTGTGGTGGGCGACCGCGCGAGCCAGTTCCGCCGCCTGGAACAACTGGGGCTCGGTAGGCTAACGTTACTGGAAGACGAAAAGCGGGTGGAGGACGCGGCATTGTCTGCTGTGGACTGAATCCCGCAAAGGCCCGGCAGCTTTGCTGCGCCGGGCCGTTTCACGGAAGAAATCCCGGGAGGTACCATGGACTACAGGCTCTATTACTGGGACCTGCCGTTTCGCGGCGTGTTTATCGAAATGCTGTTGGCGGATGTGGGTGCGGGCTACAGCAATCACGACGCCAGCGGCATTTACCCGGAGCGCAGTCTCAAACTTCACAATCCGGGCATGGCGCCGCCCTATCTCTACGACTACAAGTGCAAAAAATATTTCGCGCAGATGCCAGCCATCCTGATGCATCTGGCGCGAGACTATGACTATCTGCCAACCCGCGCCGAACTCCACACCCTGGCACTGAAGACCATCCTGGACTGCAACGACATCCTGCTGGAAATCACCAATTACCACGGCGTGAAAATGTGGGATAAAAACAGCTGGGAGGAATTCCGCCACGGCCGCCTGGCGGAATGGATGCAGATATTCGAGCATACCGGCCGCGAACACGGGTTGAAGATCGGCGACGGTTATCTGCTGGGCCCGACTATTTCCGTGGCGGACATCGCTACTGCGGCACTGTTTGGTACTTTGCTGTATGCATTCCCCGCATTGCGACAAGATCTGCAGGACAATGCTCCGCACATCGCCCACCTGGTGGACAAGGTCGAGGCGCGCGACTCCATCAAGGCCATGCTGGAAAAGCGCCGGGCGCACTGGGGGCGAAACTACTGTGGCGGGCAGATAGAAAAGTCGCTGCGCAAGATGCTGCCGGAGGGCAGCGGAGACTGAAGCGGAAATCTCAGGGTTTGATCCAGGGATTGTCCTCGCAGAAGGTGGCGATATACAGCGCTTCCACCTTGCTGCGCGCCCAGGGCGTTCTGCGCAGGAACTTCAGCGTGGATTTCACCGACGGGTCGTTCTTGAAGCAGTTGATATCTATCCGCTCCGCCAGCCCTTCCCAACCGTAGTGCTCTTCCAGCGCTTCGACAATGTCGGCGAGCTTGACTCCGTGCAGCGGATTGTTCGGTTGAGCGTCTTGCATGTCGGTATTTCCCGGGCAGAGTGTTGAAATTTTCCCGAGCGGATTATGCGTCGGTGCCCCGCCGGTATCCACATTTTCAGTAGGCATCGGGGTTGCGGATGATGGCGCGGGCGCGCTGTTGCAGCGCGGCCAGCTCGTCGCGGCGGGTGAGGAAGTGCTCACTGTCATACGTCTATGTTTCGATTCTCAGGTCATCGGCTAGCTGTTTGAGCTGCTGGTCGAGGCGGTATTCGTCGGGCAGCTGGTACTCGAATTTACGGATACCATGCTGCTGGATCAGGTTGGCAATATTGGTGCCGAGTTTCTGGGCGTTTTCCGGATGGTCGAGCCGGTAGTGGACGACTTGTTTACCGCGGACGCGCAACCATTCGGCGAAGGCCTCCATGGCCTCAAAAAAGGCGACCACCTTCTGGATATGGTGTTTTACATAGTCTGTTTCCTGGCGCATTTCAGCGATGAAGTACAGGGTGTCTTTATCGTCGCTGCGGTACCAGGAATGCTGGTGATTGAGCTGGTCGCCCAGAATGAGTCGCAGGGTTTTCACGTTGGCGCGCCAGCTCGGTAATACAGACAACCGGGCTGTACGCATACCGGTGCTGACTGGATCATTTTTCCTTGAGCAACTCGCGGGAAATGATCAGTTTCATAATTTCGTTGGTGCCAGCGTAAATACGCTGCACCCGCGCGTCCGCCCAGGCGCGGGCGATGGGATATTCCCACATATAACCGAAGCCGCCGTGCAGTTGCATGCACTCGTCCAGTAGCTTGCACTGGAAGTCAGTGGCCAGCAGTTTGGCCTTGGCGGCGGTGGATACGTCTAGTTTTTCCTCGTAGTGCAGTTCCAGACAGCGATCGACGAATACGCGCAGCGCGCTGAGTTCGCTGTCCAGTTCGGCGAGTTTGAACTGGGTGTTCTGGAATGCGGCAATGGGTTTGCCAAAGGCCTTGCGCTCGCGCACATAGTCAATGGTCCAGCCGATGGCGGCTTCGCAATTGGCGATGGCGTTGAGCGCGACGCTGAGGCGCTCCTGGGGCAGTTCCTGCATCAGGTAGATGAAACCCTGGCCCTCGCCGCCGAGCAGGTTTTCCGCGGGGATCTTTACGTCGTCAAAGAACAGCTCGGAGGTGTCCTGGGCTTTCATGCCCACTTTTTCCAGGTTGGTGCCTTTCTTGAAGCCGGGCCAGGCGGCCTCTACCAGAAACAGGCTGGTGCCGGCGGCGCCGGCCGCGGCATTGGTTTTGGCCACCACCACCACCAGGTCCGCATGCTGGCCGTTGGTGATGAAGGTTTTTGATCCGTTTAGCACATAGTGATCGCCATCTTTCACCGCGGTGGTGCGCACGCCCTGCAGGTCCGAGCCGGCACCGGGTTCGGTCATGGCGATGGCGGTAACGATGTCGCCGCTGATGCAGCCGGGCAGGTATTTCTGTTTCTGCTCCTCGGTACCGTAATTGACGATGTAGGGCACCGCGATGTCCGAGTGCAGTCCCCAGCCGATGCCGGTGAGCCCCTGGCGTGAGATTTCCTCATCCACGATGGCGTTGTAACCAAAGTCCAGCTCAAGGCCGCCGTAGGCTTCCGGCACCTGCGGGCACAGAAAGCCCATGGCACCGGCTTTGCGCCACAGTTCGCGGTCAACCTGGCCATCTTTTTCCCACTGGTGGTGAAACGGCGCCGCTTCGGTTTCGAGGAATTTACGCACGCTGTCGCGGAACTGTTCATGCTCGGGGGTGAATACGGTTCTTGGGATCATGCTGACTTCCGCTTATGGTGGCTTTTGTGGGGCTTCCGGTCTGGTGAAATGCGGTTCTGATAACTTAGCCCAAGTGGCTTCTATCGCCACGTCTTGATGCAGATTGAAGCGCCATTCGGAATCCTGCTAGATCTCCGGGAAGCTTATTCAGAATCAACCTAACCGGTGGATTTTGCTGCCGTACACTGTTGAGAGTGGTTCCGCTGGGAGCAATGGTCGCGCACAACGGCCACAAACAACGTGAGGTACACAAATGGCTGACAATCTTCTGGAAATGGCGGTTCGCCATTTGGGTTCATCTGGTCTCGGCGCTCTCGGTAACGCCCTGGGACTGCCGGAGGGGAAGAGTGAATCGGCGTTCTCGACCGGCGCTGCGACAGTGCTGGCGGGCATGCTGAACAAAGCCGGCAGTGAGAGCGGGCTGGGCACACTGCTGAATATGGCCACCAAAAGCAACAGTATGGACCTGTCGAACCCCGCCGATATTTTTACCAGCCCGGACAAAATGACCAGCCTGCAGGAAGTGGGGGGCAACCTGGTTGAATCCATATTCGGCGACAAGCGCGAGGGTGTTATCAGTACGCTGACCAACTCCCTGGGCTTGAGCGGCAGCAAGGCCACCAGCCTGTTGCGGATTGCCGCACCGGTGATCATGTCGCTGGTGGGCAAACTGGTGAAAAGCAAAGGGTTGAACATGGAGGGGCTGGCGGCGCTGCTGCTCGGCCAAAAGGCACATATCAAAGACAAGATTCCTCCGGGCCTGCTGAGCCAGCTCGGCGCGTCCAATCTGGATGAGCTCGCCGAGCGCACCGTGGTGGAAACCACGCCGCGTCCGACCGGGAAAGTGAGGTCCGAACCGCCGCCGGCAAAAAACAGCGGCTGGGGCAAATGGCTGTGGCCGCTGCTGATTGCGCTGGGCGTGCTGTGGGCACTGAACATGTGCGCGAAGAAAGAGCGGATGGATGATGGCACCGGTGCCGTGATCACCGAGCAGGACGAAGTGATCGTGGAGGAAACGCCGCCGACCCCGGACACTACAACCACACCGGTTCCCGATACCACCGAAGCGCCCGCCGCGACCGGTGACTTCGGTCAGCAGTTCCGCGACTATCTGGCCAATGCCAGCCGCGATCCGAACCGCGAATTCCCGCTGAACATCGAGTTTCCCACCGACGGCAGCATGCCCAATGCCGCGTCACTGCCGGATGTGCAGACGCTGATTGCGATCATGCAGGAAAACCCGGGTCTCGCCATCGCCATCGAAGGCCACACCGATTCCGACGGTGACGCCGGTGCGAATCAGAAACTGTCTGAATCCCGGGCCCAGGCGGTGATGAAAATGCTGACCGATGCCGGTATTGATGCAAGTCGTGTCACGGCAGTGGGGGTGGGGTCCGCTAACCCGGTTGCGGACAACAGCACCGAGGAAGGCAAACAGAAAAACCGCCGCATTGCGGTGAAGGTGACAACCTACGAGCAGCAGTGACCGCAGCTCGACGTTCGTGGAAAAACCCGCGGTTCGCCGCGGGTTTTTTGTGCGCAGAAATAAACTGAAAAATCAGCTGCGGTGTTTTTCCCGGTAGGCGCCGGGGGCGAGGCCGGTCCACTTCTTGAAGGCGCGGTTGAATGCGCTGGGCTCGGAAAAGCCCAGGCGCTCGGCGATTTCCGCCACGGCAGTTTCCTGTTGTTTCAGCTGGTACATGGCCATGTCGCGGCGCACCGAATCCTTGATGTCCTGCCAGCTGTTGCCTTCGTCTTTCAGGCGCCGGCGCAGAGTCTGCGGCGAGGTGAACAGGCGCTCG
Source organism: Microbulbifer sp. SH-1 (assembly GCF_011326135.1). Classification (NCBI taxonomy): domain Bacteria; kingdom Pseudomonadati; phylum Pseudomonadota; class Gammaproteobacteria; order Cellvibrionales; family Microbulbiferaceae; genus Microbulbifer; species Microbulbifer sp. SH-1. The sequence continues at coordinate 3,955,394 of NZ_CP046948.1, forward strand.
GCCACGTCGTCCAGGGAGAGGTTTTCGATACTGTTGTGGCTCTGCAGCATGCGGCGGATGCGGCCGGTAAAGCTGTTGTCGGATTTGTACTGGGCGAGCAGGCACTCGGGTGCGCGGGCGAGAAAATCACTCAGCTGCTGCGCGTCGCGCACCAGCGGCATGCCAAGATAGCGGGTGTTGAACACCAGGCATGTTTCCCGTTGCTGGAAGTAGTGACGACAGGGAAACATATCGTTGTACTCCTCGTCGTAATCCGGCGGCGGAAATGCGAGGTGCACCCGTTCGAGCAGTATGGTGCGGTCGATCAGCCAGCTGAAAAACCGCAGCCAGATCACCGCGAGGGACTCGACGAAATTCTGGTTTGGCAGCTGCTTGTGGTTGCCGTGATGGAAGATCAGTTTGGCTTCCTCACCGTCTTCCACCAATTTGATATGCAGATCGTCGCTCACCATGGCGACGAAGCGCGCGGCGCAGGGTGGGACAGTCGAGGGTGGCGTGGCCCATCATGGCGAAGGTGCCGGGCAACCAGGGGCGCGCCAGGTAGCCGCCGGATTCGTCGTTGAGCTGGTCCCACAGCAGCCGCAGTAGCCGCGCCAGCTGTTCGCGGCCGATGCGGGCGTCTGCCTCGCGCACACTGGCGGGGGTAATACCGGCGTCCAGCAGCAACTGGTCGCAGTCAACGCCGGCGGCGCGGGCGCCGGCCAGATGCGCGAAAACCGCGGCGGCGAGAATGCCGCGCGCCTCAAAGCCGGGGGCGGCTTCGTAATCTGTTGTTATGGAATCTGTCTCCACGGTCACACTTCCCGATGGCGGCATCTGTAATGTATGTGACTGGATTATGCAAAAGAGTGCATAAAAAGTCCCGCCCCGAAACAGTGCGGTGCGGCGAATGGGCGTCTGCGGCTTGCGGATGTGGGTATATGGTGTGCTACAAATGACCGCAGAATACCTGATTCATACCGGAACAGTGGAGCTGTCATGGCCGCGAATGCTTACCGCGAACTCAATCCCACCATCTGCCGCCGCCTGCTAATCGCCTATCTGATCGAGCGGCTGCCGCGCCCCAATAATCCCGCGCTGGAAGAAGTGACGGGCTGGCCCCGCCGCACCATTCAGGACGTGATTGCCAAGGGGTTACCGGGGCACGGAACCCTGGTGGAGTTTGTGCAGGAGGGGGTGCGCAATAACGATGGTTATTACGTGCTGAAAGACTGGGGATCAATTGACGGCGACTGGGTGCGCGCCCACCTGGACGCAATCACCCGGGTGCTGGAGCTGGCGCCGGAGCGATTGCCGGCGCCATAGCGGTTTTGGGCGTTACTGGGCGGCGGCGGTTTTCTGCAGTATCTCGTTTACCCTCTGCAACAGCTCCGGGTCGCTGCGCAGTTTGGTGGCAATCTCCTGGTACTGCTCCTTGCTCAGTCCCGCGCCCTGCACCGCGGACAGCATTTTCGCTTGGGCTTCCACATTGATGGCCTCGGCGGCGGCCGCATCGGCGGCGGTCTTGATCTTGGGGGCATACTCCTGGCTCAGGACCACGATGGAGCGGTAGGCGTCGGCAAATTTCTGCAGCTGCGCGTCGGACACGGCAGTTTCCGCAAAGGCACTGGAAACAGCGAGAGCCAGGGCGAGTGCGGCGGAGTAAATGGCGGTTGGCTTCATGAGCACCTCGGTTTATGGAGATTGCGCTTCTGTGCATCGTGCACGCCCAGCGTCGCGTGAGGGCTACAGGCCTTGGTAACGATCTAGAAATAACTATCTGGCAATAACTATGCGTTGTAGCAAAGCGCTGTCTTGCAAAGGGTAGTTGGTATTCCGGCGCGGTTGCGTTTTTTGCCGCCAGTCTGCGCGTCCCTGCGTCAGACCGTTGGCAGGCGGGGGTAGGGGTTTAGAAAATACCGAGGAATTTTTTCCGCTTTTTCAGCGAGGCCTCGCAACTGTTCAATTGCTGCTGATAGGTCTGCGCCCGCGACGATACCTTGTGGGCCACGTTCTGTAGCCATTTTTTGTTGCGGTAGGTGCGGCGGTTAAAACCGCCCTGACCCTCGTGATAGGCGAGATACAAGTGGTAGGTGTCGTTGGGCTTGATGTTGCACTGGCGTTGGCTGGTGTTGTGGTACCAGCCAACAAAATCGATGGCATCGGCGAAATCGTCGCGGTCAGCGCCGTAGCTGCCGGTGGCGCGCTGGTAGCCTCTCCAGGTGGTGCCGAGTGCCTGGGAGTAGCCGTAGGCATCGGACGGGCGCGGGCCGGGGATGATCCACAGGATCTTGGTGCGCGGTGGCTTGGCATCGTGCACAAAGCGGGATTCCTGGTGCAGCGTGGCCATCATGGTGGCGATGGGGGTATTCCACTTGCGCGAGGATTTGGCGGCATCGTGATACCAGTCGTCCTTTTCGCGAAAAATTTCGCACAGGTCGTCGGTATTACTGGGCGGTGTGGTGGCGCAGCCCGCCGCCAGAAGCACTGGCAGGGCGAGAAGCGCCAAGGTTAATTTTTTATATTTATCAATCATCAGCTCACAGGCAGGTCATTAAATTTTTGATTTGATGGTCTTCACGCCGTCGGCGGTGCCGAGCAGCAGGATATCCGCCGGGCGCGCGGCAAACAGGCCGTTGGTGACGACGCCGGTGATGTTGTTGATGGCCTCTTCCAGCGCCAGCGGTTTGGCGATCTGCATATTGTGCACGTCGAGGATGACATTGCCATTGTCGGTGGTCACTCCTTCGCGGTACACCGGGTCACCGCCCAGCTTGACGATTTCGCGGGCCACGTAAGAGCGCGCCATGGGAACTACCTCCACCGGCAGCGGGAAGTTGCCCAGTACTTCCACCCACTTGCTTTCATCGGCAATGCAGACAAACTCATCAGAGCAGGCCGCGACGATTTTTTCCCGCGTGAGTGCCGCGCCGCCGCCCTTGATCAGTTGCAGCAGCGGGTTGGTTTCATCGGCGCCGTCCACGTAAACGCGCACGCTGTCGACGGCATTGAGGTCGTAGACCGGGATGCCGTGGGACTTGAGCCGCTCGGCGGAGGCCTCGGAGCTGGCCACGGCGCCATCAAACAGGCCCTTCTTCTCCGCCAGGAAGTCGATGAAGTAGTTGGCGGTGGACCCGGTGCCAACACCGACAATGGTGTCCGCGTCCAGCATGGGGGTGATGTATTCCACCGCGGCGCGCGCGACGGCCTGCTTGAGTTGATCCTGATTCATGGGCTTCCTGGGTCCTTGTTCACGGGGTTAGCGCAATATTTGCCATTAAAATACCCGCTTGCGAATATTTTTTCGCGCAAAAATGGCTTAAAAGTGGCTTTGCTGCTGTATAGCGATTAGACTGGCGGGCTCGTTAACATTCATCGGCTGCCGATTTCTGCCATGCCCAAGTCCTATATAAAGCGCATTCTAGACGCGCGTATTTACGATGTCGCCATAGAAACCCCGCTGGAGCCCATGCGCCAGCTGTCCTACCGCTTTGGCAACCGCATTCTGCTGAAGCGCGAAGACCTGCAGCCGGTGTTTTCCTTCAAGATTCGCGGTGCCTACAACAAGCTGCTCAAGCTTGCGCCGGAGCAGCGCGCCAGGGGGGTGATCTGCGCCTCCGCCGGCAACCACGCGCAAGGCCTGGCACTGGGTGCCCAGCAGCTGGGTGTGCGCGCCACCATTGTGATGCCTTCCACCACACCGGCGATCAAGGTAAACGCGGTGCGCATGCGCGGCGCGGAGGTTGTCCTGCACGGCGACACCTTCGATGAGGCGGCGGCGCGCGCGCGGGAACTGGTGGAAGAACGCGGGCTGGTATTTATTCACCCCTATGACGATCCGGATGTCATCGCGGGACAGGGCACGGTGGCCATGGAGCTGCTGCGGCAGCACCCGGGCAACCTGGATGCGGTATTCATTCCCGTGGGTGGCGGCGGCCTCGCCGCGGGCATGGCCGCCTACATCAAGTATGTGCGTCCGGACATCAAGGTTTTCGCGGTAGAGCCGGAAGACGCGGCCTGTCTCAAGCTGGCGATGGACGAGGGCAATCGCGATGGGCGACTGCCCCAGGTGGGGCTGTTCGCCGACGGTGTGGCGGTGGCGCAGATTGGCGAGGAAACCTACCGCGTGCTGCGCGAGACCATCGACGGTGTTCTCACCGTGACCACCGATGAGATCTGCGCGGCGATCAAAGACATCTTTGAAGACACCCGCTCCATTGCCGAGCCCGCCGGTGCGGTGGGGCTCGCGGGGCTGAAGAAATACGCGGAGCAGCAGGGGGAGCAGAATCTGACCCTCGCCACCGTGTGCAGCGGCGCCAATACCAACTTCGATCGCCTGCGTTACATCAGTGAGCGCACCGAGATTGGCGAGAAGCGCGAGGCGGTGCTGGCCGTGACCATTCCGGAGCGACCCGGCAGTTACCTGCAATTCTGCCGCGACCTGGGCGACCGCTCCATCACCGAGTTTAACTATCGTTTTGCTGGCGGCGCCGGGCGATCCGGCAACAGCGGGGAAGCGCATATCTTCGTCGGTATGCAGGTCGCGACGGATACGGACCGCGCGCAGCTGGTAGCGCAGTTGCAGGACAAGGGCTATCAGGTCGCCGATCTCACCGACAACGAGATGGCCAAGCTGCATATCCGCCATCTGGTCGGCGGGCGCGCACCGGGGATAAACGACGAGGTGGTGTACCGTTTCGAGTTTCCCGAGCGCCCGGGAGCGCTGCGCAAGTTCCTTGAGCAGCTGGCGGGGCGCTGGAACATCACCCTGTTCCACTACCGCAACCACGGCGCGGCCTATGGGCGGGTACTGGTGGGCTTGGCGGTGGCGGAGGCCGAGCGTCCGGCACTGAAAGCGCTGCTCGACCAGCTGCAGTATCCCTTCTGGGAAGAGACCGATAACCCGGCCTATCGCCTGTTCCTGTCCCAGTGTGAATGAATTCTGATGCTGTCGGCAGATTCAACGGTGAGCGGTTCACCTGTTTTTGCGGTGAGTAGTTCACACTCCCGGATCTGTCGAACTTGTATTTTTGAAAACGTGACATTTCTCTCAAAAAAAAGTGCTTGACGGGTTACTATTTGGCCACCGATCGAGTATCTTTTGAGCACTGTTCAGCCCTTGAGTATCAGATGAAAGCGGCGGGCTGCCGCGGGTATTTTTTACCGCCTGCGGTGGAACTTCCCTCCTGTCTCTGGTCTAACAGCGCACCGGCGGCGTAGATCGCCGGGCAAAAAGAACTCGGTTTAGAAGTTCGATAACGATTCAAAAAACAAGAATTCGATACCTTACAGGATGGTCCCCATGAAACCCGATGCATTGACACTCGCGGTAGTTGTCTTTGTTGCGGGCGTGTTGCTTAGCAGCAGCGGTTTGACCGAGGTGTTCTCTTCCGATCAGGAAGAAGCGCCTTCAGCCCTGCAGCAGGGCGTGGTCACTCGCTGATCGCTTCCGGCCGCACGCCACAAAAAAGCCGAACCCCAGACTCTGTGGTTCGGCTTTTTTGTGCCTGTAGGAAATGTGGGGGGGGCGGTGGCTGCGGTCAGCGGCAGCGGTACAGGCGCTCGTCGGTGGCCACCAGCACCAGCGGGATGTCCCAGCTTTCCAACGGCAGCTGCGCCACGCACTGCAGCTGGTGTGCGATACCCACGAGCACCGGACCCTCGCCGGGATTTCTTCGCTTGAAGGCGAAGCTGCGGTCGTAGTAGCCGCCCCCCATGCCGAGGCGTGCACCTTTCGGGTCGAAGGCCACCAGCGGCAGCAGTACCAGATCCAGCTGCGCCGGCGTGCGCTGCTCGCTGCGACCGGCAATCGGCTCGGGAATACCGTAGCGGTTGCGAAAGCGCAGGCGGGCACCCGGCGGCCAGTGCCGGAAGGTCATGGTGTTGCGGGAGGCACGCGGCAGCACGGGAAGATAAAAACGCTTGTGTGGGAAGCGCTGCAGCAGCGGGCGCGGATCGATTTCACCGTCCATCGGCCAGTAAATGCCAATGTGCTGCGCGCGCTTCAGCTCCGGGCTCAACGCCAGGCGCGCGCACAGTCGCTGGCTGGCCAGGCGCTGCTGGTAGAGGCCAAGCGCACGGCGCGCGGCGCGGATCTGCTGGCGCAACTGTTGCTTGGAGGGCGCGGGCATAGGTGTCTGGCAATCTGGGTGCGGATATCCGGTTGCCTGGCGGAGCCAGTACCGGGGAAGGAAGAATCAGGAGCCCCGAAATGCGGCTGAAGACGTAGCCTTGAACCGTAAGGCTCAAGGTGGGGGCTCCCGGAATGCATTAGGCTTTCCGCTACAAGGCGGACTTGCGCACCAACATCCGCTGGAAGCCTCCAGGGTAGAATTATCGGCTCGAGGACATAGTCAACTGGCCAACACTTCAGGGCGAGTGGGAAGTATACCTCTTCGAGCCGGTATTGGCTAAACGCACTTTCGCGCCAAATTGTGCTTTTTCGCGATAGTCAAGTTTGCCTGCAGCCGGGAAACGCTAAAGGTTTCCCGCAGCGAGGAGGACGTGTAAAAAATTGGGGAAAACGGTTGTGGATCAGGCTTTGTCGATTTTCGCCAGCGCGGCCTGAACTTTTTCGTGCAGGCGGTCGAGCATTTGCTCCTCCACCGGCTGACGCGCCAGCTCGGCCTTGGCCTGGATTAATTCGTGAGCGATATTCAGTGCCGCCATTACCGCAATGCGCTCGGCACCGATCACGGAACCACTGAGGCGAATTTTTGCCATGCGCTCGTTGAGCAGCTTTGCGGATGCCTGCAGCCCGGCCTGTTCTTCTTCCGAGCAGGCAACGCGATACTCTTTGTCGAGGATCGTTACGGCTACGGCGGAAGAATTGTATTTTTTGCTGCTCATGAGGTTTCTTGGCTCAGGCCTTTGAGCCGGCTGATCATGGTCTCAACCCGGCTGCGGGCCACTTCATTGTTTTTGATCAACCGTTGGCGTTCGCGCTGCCACTCGCTTTCCTGCTCGCGCAGCATGCGATTGTCCGCCGCCAACTGCTGGCACTGTTGTATCAGGGAGTCCAGCTGGTGTTCCAACGCCTGTAGTTTGTCCATAATTCCTGCGTATTCGATGCGCCGCCTGCTCCTGTGACCTGCGCAAGCTGGGGGATTCCGCTACTATATTGCCGGCGTATTTGGGGGTCAATTCTCCCGTACGGCCAAAAAATCAGTTCGCACATTCGTTTTCCACCTCCGTATTGTCCGGCAGTGCCGGCGCCATTTCCCGGGTACCGTTCAAATTTCGGGCGGAAAAATGGCGTAACTAATGTGTGTGTTCATTGAACAGCCATAAGCGTATGGCGTTCGAGTCTGCCCGCTACTGCGTCAGGAGTCGTTTATGTCCGCACCCCAATTATCCTTCGACGATCTCGCCAATCAGATATTGGCGGCCGGGGGCGGCATTGGCCCGAGCGAACTGCACGGTTTCATCTGCGGGTTGCTTGCGGCCGGGGCGCGCCCGGACAAGTCCCGATGGCACAGAGAACTGGCGGAGTTTCTCGACCTGGATGCGATCCCCGCGGATCTTGCGCGCAACGCCCTGGCGCTGGCGGAGCAAAGCGAGCGGGATCTCGGCGACCGGAATTTTTCCTTCCAGCCACTGCTGAGTGGCAGTGAGGAACTGGCCGAGCGCGGACAGACCCTGTGTCTCTGGTGCGAGGGGTTCCTGCACGGCTTTGGCATCGGCAAATATACCGGCGAGTTGCTGCCCACCAGCAGCGAAGCGCTGCGGGATCTGGCGGAAATCGCCCAGTTGGATGCGGCTTCCATGGAAAACGGTGCGGAGCAGGAGCGCGAGCTGTTCGAAGTCCAGGAGTATGTGCGCATGGCGGCACTGAATATATTTATCGAGTGCAGCCCATCTCCCGCGAACGGGAGCGACGGCTCCGTCTCCGGCCCCACCCTGCACTGACTGGCTGCCGCCGATGAGTATCAGCAAGGCCGAATACGCCCGCCGCCGGCAGCGCCTGGTCGAAGGGCTGCCGCCGAACAGTCTTGCCATTGTTCCCGCGGGGCGCGAGCAGCTGCGCTCGCGCGACACCTATTTCCCCTTCCGCCAGGACAGCGACTTTCTCTATCTCACCGGTTTCGGTGAACCGGAATCCCTGCTGGTGCTGGTGCCTGGGCGCGGTGCCGGTGAAACGCTGTTGTTCTGTCGCGAGCGCGATGTGGAAAAGGAAATGTGGGACGGTCCACGCCTCGGTCCTGAGCGTGCCGCCGAGGCCTGTGGTCTGTGCGACGCATTTCCCATCGGCGATCTCGACGATATCCTGCCGGGGCTGATGGACGGGCGGGATTTCATTTACTACACCATGGGGCGCTACCCGCAGCTGGACCGGCGCCTGCAAGGTTATCTGAAAGCGATTGAGCAGGCTCCCGGGAGCTGTCTGCCGCCGGAAATGGTCAGTCTTGATCCTCTGCTGCACGATCTGCGCCTGTTCAAGAGCGCCGCAGAAATCCGCCTGATGGCCCGCGCCGCCGAGATCAGTGCCGCGGGCCACCGCCGCGCTATGCAACGCTGTCGCCCGGGGATGTACGAATACCAGTTGGAGGCGGAGCTGCTGCACACTTTTGCGACTCTGGGGGCCCGCGAGCCCGCCTACCCGAGTATTGTCGGCGGCGGGCGCAATGCATTGGTGATGCACTACATCGCCAACAGCGCACCACTCAAAAATGGCGATCTGGTATTGATCGACGCCGGCTGTGAATACCGCGGTTACGCGTCGGATATCACTCGCACCTTCCCGGTCAACGGGCGCTTCAGCGGTCCGCAGAAGGCGGTGTATGAAGTCGTACTCGCCGGCCAGCAGGCGGCCATCGATAGCATCGCGCCCGGCAGCGACTGGGACCGCCCCCATCTCGCCAGCGTCGAGGTGATCGTACGCGGTCTGAAAGACCTGGGGCTGCTGAACGGCGACGTTGATGGTCTGATCGAGTCCGGCGCCTATCGCCGTTTCTATATGCATCGCGTGGGCCACTGGCTGGGAATGGATGTGCACGATGTGGGCGATTACAAGGTGCACGGCCAGTGGCGCCAGTTGGAGGTCGGTATGGTGATGACGGTGGAGCCGGGGATTTATATCGGTACGGAGGACGGCGCGGTGCCGGAGAAATTCCGCGGTATCGGCATTCGCATCGAAGATGATGTGGCACTCCTGAAAGACGGCGCGCAGGTACTCTCCGCGGGCGCGCCGAAAACGGTGGCGGATATTGAATACCTGATGCGCGAAGGCGACCTGATCCAGGAGGCGCTGCTGTGACCGATCCGCGAACCCAGACAAGTTCAATGCCTATAACACATACCGATGTCGCGATTGTCGGCGGCGGCATGGCGGGCGCCTGTCTCGCGCTGCTGTTTGCGCACCACTGCCCGCAACTGCGTGTCACCCTCCTGGAGCGACAGCCGCTGCCAGACAGCAGTGCGGCACTGAACCTGCCGAGTTTTGATACCCGCGCTACCGCCATCGCTGCCGGCAGCCTGCGAATTTTTGACGAACTGGGGTTGTGGCCGCAGTTGCGCGAATTCGCGGCGCCGATCACGCGAGTCCAGGTATCCGACCGCGGCCACAGTCTCGGTGCCAGCCTGGATGCGGGGCGGGAAACGGGGGCGAGCTTCGGCGGAATGCTCGGCGCGGTGATCGAAAACGCCGCCCTCGGGCCGCTGCTCTATCGCGCACTGGGAAACACGTCGACAGAAATTTTGGCGCCAGCGGATGTCTCTTCGGCAACCATGACCGCCGCAGGTGCCACACTCACGCTGGCGAACCGCGGTGAGCAGTTGCATACCCGGTTGCTGGTGGTGGCGGACGGTGTCGGCTCCCCCCTGTGCCGCCAGTTGGGGATTGCCAGCGACGAAGTGGACTATCAGCAGGAGGCCCTGGTCACCACCGTCGGCCTGCAGCAAGACCACGCCGGTGTGGCTTTCGAGCGCTTCACCGACAGCGGCCCCATGGCGCTGCTGCCCCTGCCGCGGCGCGACGGTATACACCGCGCGGCGCTGGTGTGGACCTGCGAGCGGGCCGACCGCGCGCGTCTCGAGGCGCTGCCGGAAGCGGAATTCATCCAGCACCTGCAGCGCGCCTTTGGCTGGCGTGCGGGCCGATTCCTGCGCGCGGGGCGGATACAGGGCTACCCGCTTAAACTGTCGCTGGCGCGCGAGCAGGTGCGCCGCGGACTCGCGCTGGTGGGCAACTGCGCCCACTTCCTGCACCCGGTGGCGGGACAGGGCTTCAACCTGACCCTGAGGGATTGCGAGGCGCTGGCCCGCACGATTGCGCGAACGATGGCGCCGCAAGCCCCGGAATCCGGGCAAGCCGACCCCGGCGAGCTAGACTTACTTGAGGCTTATTGGCGCGAACGTCAACATGACCAGCGGCTCACCATCGGCTTCAGCGACCGGATTCCGCCGCTGTTCGCCTCCCGCAGCCTGCTGACGGCTGGCCTGCGACAGGCGGGACTGCTTGGTCTCGCGCTTGTTCCGACGCTGCGAACGGCATTTGCCCGTCAGGCGGCTGGGCTTGCGCCATAAGCACACTATAACGGTGCAGATCGCAGTTGCGGATTGGGGATGATTCGAGTCCGGCACGCGACCTTCTACAAAAAATCCATCCCGGAGAAATTCTGCCTATGAACAGACAGCGAATGGACGTGACCATCGTCGGTGGCGGTATGGTGGGTATGGCGCAGGCGGCACTGCTGGCCGTGCGCCACCCGCAGCTGCGGATTTCGCTGCTGGAGTCCTCCACGATGGAGCCGCAGGTCAGCGCGGACGCATACGACGCGCGCGTAGTGGCTCTCACTGAGGCGTCGCGGGCACTGTTGGAAGAAGTCGGCGCCTGGCAGTTGATTGCCGGCCAGCGCGAGTGCCCTTATACGCAGATGCGGGTGTGGGACGCGGAAGGCACCGGCTCGGTGTACTTCGACTGCCGCGACGTCAAACTGCCGAACCTCGGGCATATTGTCGAGAACAATGTGATCCTCGCCGCCCTGCGCACGCGCATCGGCGAGCTCAGCAATGTGGACATGGTGACGGGCTTCAAATTGGAGAGCTGGTGGCGCGACTGCGGCCTGTGGCATCTGCAATCCCGCAGCCCGGATCGGGATGCGGTGGAGGGGCTCGACACCCAATCGCCGGTGTTCACCACCCGCCTGCTCATCGGTGCCGACGGCGCCCGCTCGCGGGTGCGCGACCTGCTGCGCATCCGCACCCGGGACGTGGAATACCGGCAGACCGCGCTGGTGTGCGTGGCAAAGTGCGAACAGTCGCACCAGTTCACCGCCTGGCAGCGCTTTCTGGATACTGGCCCGCTGGCGTTTCTGCCGCTGTCCGGTCTCGGCGACGACCGCCACTGCGCGGTGGTGTGGTCTGCGGATGACAGTCTCGCGCGCGAGCTCGTCATGCTCGACGACAAGGCGTTTGCACTGAATCTGGAGAAGGCGTTTGAAAGCCGCCTGGGCGCCATCGAATCCGTCAGCGAGCGTTTTTCCTTTGCGCTGCGCGCGCGCCACGCGGAATCCTACTTCGGCCCCGGCGCGGCGCTGATCGGCGACGCCGCCCACAGTATTCACCCGCTTGCGGGGCAGGGCGTCAATCTGGGGTTGATGGACGCACTGGTGCTGGCGGAGGAGATCGGCCGCGCGCTCAAGCGCGACATCTCTCCCGCCCACGCGTCGGTATTGTCGCGCTACCAGCGCCGTCGCCGCGGCGAAAATGCGGCCACGCTCAAGGCCATGAGCACGTTCAAGTCCCTGTTCGGTGCCGGCGACCTGCACTGGCGCTGGCTGCGCAACACCGGCCTTAGCGTGGTGGACGCGAGCCCGCTGCTGAAAAAACGCATTATTATGCGCGCCATGTCGGTGTGATGGCGCAGCCGGTGATAGACAAAACGCGGCCCCCGCCGCGTTTTTCATATCTGGTCGATTAGTTTGGTACAGTCCCCCGTCCGATATTTTTCCGATACCCGATTTTGCATTCTGTTGAAAGGACCCGGATTTGAGTAACTGGATTACCGTGTGCGAATTTCCGCTGCAGCAGGATCTGTCTGCACTGGCGGCGTTCATCCAGCGCCACCAATTGCCTTTGCGTATCAGCGAGGAGAACAATCGCCAGCGCGTGGCGAGTCTGGCGCCACAGCTGGTGCAGCCGATGCAGCAGTTGCTGGAGCGCTGGCAGGCGGGGCAGGTGGACCTGTCGCAGTTGACTGTGCATGTATACGACGAAAATCCGGCAGCGTCGGCCCAGGAAACGGCGACTTCCGCAGCGGAAAGTGGCGTCGGGGAACATCAACCACAAGGCCGCGATACCGCCGACGATGTCGCGGATTCTGCCGATGCCGGCCGGGGCCCCGCCGCCGCATTTACCGTGATTCCCCAGTGGCCGCTGCGGCAGACGCCGGTCTGCCTGGTGCTTATCGCCCTGTGTTTTATTGGCTGGCTGCTGCTGCGCCAGGGCTGGATTGAGGCTCTGGTCATTTTCCCGCAGCGCGACGGCGGTTTCGATATGTCCGGTTCATCACTGGCGTGGCATCTTTCCCGGGGGGAATTCTGGCGCTTGTGGACACCGGCCATCATTCATTTTTCGCTGCCGCACGCGCTGTTCAACAGTCTCGGGATCTGGATTGTCGGCCGTTCTCTCGAGGCCCGTGCCGGCAGCGGGTGGTTTGCGTTGCTGGTGTTGCTCAGTGCGCCGGTGTCGAATCTCGCACAGTACCTGTGGTCGCCGCAGACGTTGTTCGGCGGTATGTCCGGCGTGGTGTACGCACTGGTTGGCGCCGCCCTGGTGATACAGCGCTGGCAGCCTCAATGGCGCGATGTGCCGGCCTCTCTCATTTGGCTGGCGGTGGTGTGGTTGCTGGTGTGTATGCTGGGAGTGGTGGACTATTTCATCGCCGGCGGCATCGCCAATGCCGCGCATATCGGCGGTTTTGCCGTGGGGTTGATACTCGGCCTGTTGTTCTGCGTTGCTGGTGGTGGGCGGCGCTATTTTTCCGGAAACGTCGCCGAAGCGGTGGGTACCGGACCTACACACAAGATATTCTGATTCATCATGTTGCTACTGATTATTTATGTACTCGTCGCATTGGGGTTTTCCTTTCTCTGCTCTATCGCCGAGTCGGTCATCCTGAGCGTGACCCGACCCTACATCACTCTGCTGGAGCGGGAGGGGCACAAATCCGGGCGCCTGCTGCGCCGGTTGAAAGACGATATCAATGCGCCGCTTGCCGCCATTCTCACCCTCAACACCGTGGCCCATACCGTGGGTGCCGCCGGTGCCGGCGCCCAGGCCGCGACGGTATTTGGCAATGAGTATCTGGGCATTGCCTCGGCGATCCTGACGCTGTTGATCCTGGTGTTTTCCGAGATCATTCCCAAAACTCTCGGTGCTATGTACTGGCGGAAGCTGGCCCCGGCCACCGGTTACTGCCTGCGTTATATGGTGCTGGTGCTGAAACCCTTTGTGTGGTTGTCGGAATGGCTCACCCGGGGGTTGTCGTCGGGGCACACACTGACCGGTTTCAGCCGCGAGGAATTTGCCGTGATGGCGGAACTGGGCGAGGCGGAGGGACAGCTCGATCGCCAGGAGTCCAGTATTCTGCGCAACCTGTTTTTCACTCTGCGGGATCATACGGTGCGCGAAGTGATGACGCCGCGCACTGTGGTGTTTTCCCTGTCTCAGGACATCACGGTTGCTGATGCCTATGAGGCGGTGGAAAACAGCCGCTTTTCCCGCATCCCCGTCTACGAACACGACGACCCGGATCTGGTGGTGGGGTTTGTACTGAAGCAGGACCTGTTGCAGGCCTTTTGCCGCGGCGAACGGGATGGTCAATTGCGCGAGTTGCGCCGGGACCTGCTGATGCTGCCGGAGACGGCGGCGATCTACCAGGCATTCCACAAGATGCTCGCGCGACGGGTACAAATCGCCGCCGTGGTGGACGAATACGGTGGCCTAGAGGGGCTGTTGGCGCTCGAAGACATACTCGAGACCCTGCTGGGGGAAGAAATTGTGGACGAGGCGGATAAAACCCCCGACCGCCAGGAACTGGCCAAACGCCTGTGGCGTCTGCGCGCCAAGCGCCATGGACTGCGGGTCGACGAAGCGGCCCAGCGCGAGCAGGAAGGCCCCGAGCCGCAGGAAAAACTGCAGGAAGAAATGCGCCGGCATGTACAGCAGGCCGACAAACTGTACGGGGAACAGAATTCCTCACAGCAGGGAGCAGACGCATCCCCATCAAAAAAGTCTGCGAACAAAGCGGAAAAAAGTTAGAACCTTGGTGCTGATATCGGGTCTCAGTTGCCGTGGCAGTTGTGCGCTGCCCACGGCGTTCATCTTGCGCTGAAGTGAAAAAAACAACGGTTCACCGCAAGCCCCTTGAAAAAACACGTCTGCGGGCGGATAACAAACAACCTGTCACAACGAATTTTTAGTGAGCATGTAACGTGCGCTTTGGAATCCTGCTGATACTGCTGCAATCCATGCTGCTCTGCGCCGAAGGTCGCGCGGAGTCGCAGTCTGTGCAGCTGGATTCCGCCGACAAGGTCGTGCGTGTTTTGCTGCACAGTGGCAACCAGCAACAGCAGGAGGAGACCGACTCCGCCGCGCTGGCTCCGCCACAACCCCGTGTCGTCCCGGGCGCGCTGGCCGAGCCCATTGCCAGTCCCGTCGCTTTTCCGTCTTCCGCGGCTCGCGCCGCCCACACCATCCGCGGTCCACCCGCCCGCCAATAATTTTCTTTCTTACACATGTTATCGAACGGCGTCGGCAGCGTATTTGTTCGCTGAAGGCTCTCCGCTTTGCCGCCGGCGCCGACAGACTCATTGGGTCGCATACGCGTGGGGTTTCCGCTTTCTCCCCTCAGCGGCAGTTTGCGCCCGAAAAACCGAAGAGAATTGTTGTCATGAAAAAACTGGATCTGATTCCGCTGGAAGATGCGGACAAACTGGTTTTCCCGGAAGAATTTCACGAGCTCACGCTGGATTCCCCGGCGCTCAAATTCGTTACCGATTTCAAGAAGCATCACCCGGCGGTGCTGACCGCTTCCATGTCTGCTCTGGACGCCGCGCAAGTACTGCGCACCGGGCATCTTTCCTGGGTGCTGGTGATGGATCACCGCGGGGATTTTATCGGCCTGCTCACCGCCGATGATGTTTCCTACCAGCGCGTCATGCAGTGTGTGGCGGCGGGGCACAATCGCGGCGATTTGACCGTGGGCGACCTGATGCGCCGTCGCAATCGCCTGCAGCAGCTGAGCTACCAGCAGCTGCGCAGCGCGTCGATCCGCGATGTGCTGGAAACCATGCGCCGCAGTGGTTTACACCACTGTCTGGTGGTGGACGTGGACAATCACCATGTGCGTGGCGTAATCAGCTCGGAAGATGTGGCCGCGCGTTTGCAGCTGGAGTTCGCCATCGACCGGCCGGAGAATTTCGCCGAACTGCTGCGCGCGGTGGCGGCGGTTCATTAAATGAAGTGAATTTAGGTTTCGAAAAAGAAAACGTTGTAGAAAATTAGGTGGAGGTGCTGCTGCCGGGTGCAACCTTGTGAGAGACGCCGTAAATCACTCTGTAACCGTTGATATTACAGGATTTTTCACTAGCATTTTTCGCGGGTAGGCCGCCCGGTAGGCCACGCATTCGACATTTGGCCTACTTGGTGGATCAATACGCCAAGTAAGGCCGCTTCTGGCAGATTCTAGCTCTTTTCCGGTTGGGATTCGCGTCTGGGGTGATATTGGGTGGGACTATGCGCCAGGGTTGGGCCGCTGCTTCTCGTCTGCCGGTATGATAGATGGAACCAATCAATGATAATCACATAGTTTACGTGGATATTACCCTCTATTGTGTTCTACGCCATGGCAAAAGGAGAAATGGAGTTGACGGCCTATAAGCTAAGGATGCGTGATGATTTGGAGCGTAGGTATGCCCAACTACGCCGGCAATCTATACAGATGGCCAATCAAGCGTTAAGAGTCCCTGATACCAGACTCGCGCTTGTTGATCATGCCTCATATACCGCCTTTCAACGCTGGCAGAATCATCCCGACAGAAGGGTTGATTGGGATTGGCCAACTTCATGGCAAAGCTGGAAGCTCAACTATCCCAAGCGTTTTGAATGCGCAACATGGAAGGGTGATCGGTTGATCGGCTTTGCGATGGGGCGGCCAACATATCAGGCAACGGGGCTGAGACTGGATTATATAGAAAAGTCACCTGAAGCCAATGAGCCGCATTTGGATTTGACATATCTTGCCCTTTACGCCTACGCAACTTTACTGGGTGCCACACATGTTAAAATCTTGAACCCAATAAATAATGATGTTCGCGATTATTACGAACAAAAAGGCTTCAGGTATGATCCGAAAAGTAATAGCTGTATTCGGAGGATTGTATGAGGGATAAAAAAGTTAAAGATTTTGATTCTGCGCACAAAGAAAAACTCGGGCATCTATCCAAAGAGGAGCGAGCTAAAGCTGGATTGAAAAAGCTGGCTCAGGAGCTGGAAGCAAGCCGGGATAAAATTAAAGAGCCCAAGGGGTTGGCCTCTGGAAAAACTGACAAAAATGGGAAAATGATTGTTGACCTAGAGGAGGATTGCGACGATGAACGATAAGCCGTTAACGGACAGGGAAAAACAATTTACTGTTCTGCCGGAGGAGGCAGACCCCAAAAATGCTTTAGCAAAAGCCAATCAAGCTGTGATCAAGGCGCTTGCGGAAATAAAAAAAACAAAGCATCCACATTAAGCCAATAAATATCGGGGGCTTGTTAGAGCCCCTATCTTCCAATGGTGGCACCGCCCATTATCCTGGCTGGTGGTGAACTTTCATCAGGGCGCTGCTTTCTCGGCAATCCGCCCTGTCCACGCTGGCGAGGATCATCCAATTTTCCGGTAAGCCATGCTCTGTTGATCTGGCAGAACGGACCGCAAATCTCACCCCTGAAATGGCCGTATACCTGTTCCGGCGGCTGGGGTGCTGGCGGTGGCTCCGGGGCCAGAACTTGGGGCTTTTCTCCGGGCCTACAGGCCACACCAAACCGGCTGGTATTGTCAGGGTGCCAGCATTCCAAGCCGTCGCTGTAGAGTGTCTCAGAAGGCTTCACCGAGATGCCGAGTTCGATAGGCTGGCCGAGTATGCCACCAAGATTCAGCAAGCACTGGAAACTGAGTAACCCAGCGCTGGTATCACAGAAAGCCGCCCACGGGGCGGTTTTTTATGTGCGGCACGAACAACCGACAACTACGACTACTTGGTAGGCACCAATCCTTGCAGGAAAGGTAAAAGCCATTGGGTGGGCAGGGCTTTTTCCCGGGGCGCCTTCAGGGCAATAAAAAGACGAAGATAAAGCGAATTCGCGAACAGTAATTGTTGGCGCTAAAAATTTTCTTAAAAAAACCAGTAGTCAACGTTCCTGATCGTTTTTTATACCCGCTTAGCAACTACGGACGTCGCAGACTAGGGACAAACAACACGGCACAGTCTGCCCACAAATTACCCACAGGTTATTCAGTAGTTACCCATCTTGAATTAGCATCCCAATCGCATTACCTTGTCGAATATGGACGGGAAAGACGATTAAGTCTGAAAAGGTGTGTGGATAAAGTGAAAATTTTATTCAAACTACTTTTTGTACAGCTCGGACCCCGAAAAAAGAAAAGGCCCGAACGGGTACCAGCCATTCGAGCCTTTTCATCCCCACACGGGTGATCAAGTCACACCCAATATGTATGGGGGCCAGACCGAAGTCCGGCGCACTTCATGTAGCAATGCAACTGTGCCCCATGGGTTCGGCAGGTGTCAAGATGACTTGGCTTGCGGCTTAATAGCCGGGGGTCACTATTTGAACCAAGACCGTATTGCTCGATTGGGCAAAAGTTGGTATCTGCTAGGTGCAATTTGCATCACATCACTAGCTAAGATGTACATGAACGGATCTTTAATTATCGTTGTAGTGCAAATTAGCTAATCAAGGAAGCACCATGTCGGATTGTATTATCGGCATGGTGCGACTTCGCCCGCACCAGAAGCTGATTGCTATTAAGTTGGCATATAGATCAGCCAAAGGGTGCCCCCCAACTCGGAAGGCGCACGACATACCGTTAGTAGGCCCCATCTGGCATATAGGTCAACCAGAGGGGGCCAATGTCGGATGGCTGGCCTACGGGCGGCCTACCCGTGAAAATCGCCAGTGAAAAATCCTGTAATATCAACGGTTACAGGGTGATTTACGGCGTGTCTCACAAGGTTGTCCCGGCAGCAGTGCCGCCACTCAACCAACTCGTAGCCCCTCATCAGCGGGCAGGATCAATGGTCTCGCCGAGACTGTTGTTCACCCGGAACCAGCCGGTAACGCTGTAGCGCGGCCGGTTGCTGGTCAGTACTTCGTGGGGGAATTCTTCCGAGAGGAAGATCACCATCTGCCCGAACCTCGGTGCCACCTTCTCGATCACCGTATCGCTCTCCGGAGCATAGATCTGCAACTCGCCGCCATCCTGCGGCTGCCAGTTCGGCGTCAGGTACAGCACCGTGCTGACGATGCGATTGGTGCCGCCCTTGAAGGCATCCATATGCTTTTTGTAGTAGCTGCCGCGGTCGTAGCGCGCGTAGTGGCACTCGTAATCGAACAGACCGAGGAACAGCCGGCGGTTCAGGCCCAGGCGCAATGTCTCCGCCCAGTTCAGGTAGGCCGCCACCGCCGGGTTGGACTTATCCAGCCAGAAAATCTCATCGGTGCGCACAAACTGGTTCAGCTGGTGCTCCTGATCGCGACCGACACCGGCGCTTTGAAAGCGCGCGCGGTCGATGGAACGGAAATGCCGCAGTAGCGAACCGAGCAGCGCCGGGGGAAGAGGCGCGGGCAGAACGATATACCCGGTTTCACGCAAGGCGCTGGCGATGCGATCCAGCGGGTCTTCGTCGTCGGGTCCGCGGCGCCAGGTTTCGTCCACAGGTGACAGGGCTGCGTCGGCAATGGCAGAAGGTACAGAGGGTACGGCGTTCAAACGGGTATTCCGGGGTGCGCCAGGGCGGCGGGTTGAATCGGTCGCTATTTATACAGCCGGTTCCCCCGCCGCGCCAGCAAAAATACCCAGGCCCGGATTATTTCGCCGCGGTCAGATCCCAGCCGGTGAGCAGGATGGTGATGGTCACCGCGCCCACCAGTAGGTTCATGGGCAGGCCCACTTTGAGATAGTCCGAGAACTGGTAACCGCCGGGGCCGTACACCATCAGGTTGGTCTGGTAACCCAGCGGTGTGGCGAAGCTTGCGGACGCACCCATCATGATCGCGAACATAAAGGGCTCCGGATTCAGTCCGGCACTGCCGGTCATCTGCAGCACAATGGGCACCATGATGATGGCGGCAGCGTTGTTGGTGACCATTTCTGTCAATGTGGAAACACACAGGTACACCAGAATCAGCATCAGCCACGGATAGCCCTGGGACAGGGAAATGACCGTTTCCGCGATCGCGCCGGCGACACCGGTTTTCTGCAGTGCGACGCCCAGCGCAAAAGAGGCGGCAATGGTGATCAGTACCGGCAGGTCGAGGCTTTTCTGCGCCTGGTTCACCGAGCAGCAGCGGGCAATCAGCATGGCGCCGGCGCCGAGCAGCGAGGCGTTCAGCATACTGATCACACCCGTACCGGCGGCGAGCACGATGGCAATGAGAATCAGCCAGGCGGTGAGGCCTTTTTCGTGACGCGGGCTCTCAGCTTCCAGATCGTTGATCAGCAGGAAGTCCTTGCTGTAGCGCTGGCGCAACACGAAACCCGGGCGGGCTTCCAGCAGCAGTGAGTCGCCCGCCTTCAACTTTATGCTGCCGAGGTTGCCGGGCACTCGCCGGCCTTCCCGCGCCACCGCCAGGACCGCGGCGCCGTAGCGCTTGCGGAACTGGGCGTCGCGGATACTGCTGCCGATAACATCGCAATGGGGCGAGACGACCACTTCCACCAGGCGGCGCTCTTCCGTGGATGCTTTGAGCGTGGCCTCGCCATCGTCATGATCCGAGGGCACGATACCGCGCATGCGCAGCAGATCGGAAATGGCCTCGGTATCGCCGGCGAAGACCAGGCGATCGCCACCGCGCAGTTTTTCGTCCGAGCGGACCGGCGCAATCGCGCGATCACCGCGCTCGATTTCCACCAGGTAGACCCGGCGCAGGCCCCGCAGGCCCGCGTCTTCCACTGTCTGGCCGACCAGGGGGCCGCTGCTGTCCACCGCTACTTCCAGGGTGAACTCCCGCAGATTGCCGAAGGGCTTTTTCTCGCGTCGGTCCGGCAGCCAGCGGGGGAAAAAAACCAGCATGAACGCCACGCCGATCAGCGCCGCCGGCAAACCCACCGCGGCGATGGAGAACAGCGAGAACCCCTCATTGCCGGTGATGGCCTGGTACTGGCCGTTGACCACGAGATTGGTGCTGGTGCCGATCAGGGTAAGGGTGCCGCCGAGAATCGCGCCGTAGCTGAGCGGGATCATCAGTTTGGAGGGGGCAATGTCGATGCGCTTGGCCCAGGCGTTCAGCGCCGGGATCATGGTGGCTACCACCGGGGTGTTGTTGAGATAGCCGGACAGCGCCACCACCGGCGCAAACACGCGTAGCATGGCGCCGCGGATGGTTTTGGGCCGCCCCAGCAGGTGTCTGACCAGCATGTCGATGCCGCCGGACGCGTGAATGCCGGTGGCCACCACAAACATCGCGGCAACGGTGATCAACCCGCTGTTACCGAAACCGGAAAGGGCCTCCTCCGGAGTGAGGATGCCGCTGACGCTCAGCAACGTGAGCGCGGCCATCATCACCAGATAGGCCGGGATACGGGTGAAAATCAGCGTGGCCAGTACGGCGAAAACGAGAAACAGGGAAAACCAGCCAGACCAGTCCATAGCAGCGTGTATTTGTCCGAAACGATTGACGGCTAAAGCTACTGCAATCGCCTTAGTACCAAAAGTTCTTTTTTCGCATATTTATATAGCCTGGCGCCGACCAAGGGCCTGCTGTGCTGCCAGTCGCGGGCGGTGGGTAATATTTTTCACTGCGGCTGCTAGGCTTTGCAGAGGTTTGGCGTCTGGCTTCCGTGGTTGTGCGGCCGGTAGAATACGCCGCTTTGCCGGCAGGCCGGACCCAGGCCGCCACTTTGATTTCACCACACGGGATTCAGCACAGAATGGGAAATAAAACCGCGCTTTACGATACCCACGTCGCCATGGGCGGCAAAATGGTGGATTTCGGCGGCTGGGACATGCCGCTGCACTACGGTTCACAACTGGAAGAGCACCACAAGGTGCGCAAAGATGCGGGCATGTTCGACGTTTCCCACATGACCGTGGTCGATGTGGATGGCGCCGGTGCGCGCGACTACTTGCGCACCCTGGTGGCGAACGACGTCGCCAAGCTCGACGGCAATCCCGGCAAGGCGCTGTATACCGGCATGCTGAATGAAAAAGGCGGCGTGGTGGACGACCTGATTGTGTACCTGCGCGATCCCGGTTACCGAGTGGTGGTGAACTGCGCCACCCGCGAGAAAGATCTTGCGTGGATGAACGCGCAGGCGGGCAATTTTGACGTCACCCTCACCGAGCGCCCGCATCTCGCAATGGTTGCTATTCAGGGGCCGCAGGCCATCGACAAAGTCAAGCAGGTGCTCGGCATCGATTGGACCGCTGCCATCGACGGGCTGAAAGTCTTCAGCAGTGTCGCCCGCGGCGACTGGTTTGTGGCGCGCACCGGCTACACCGGTGAAGACGGCCTTGAAATCATGCTCAACAACGAAGATGCCCCCGGTTTCTGGCTGGCACTGGCGGATGTGGGTGTGGCTCCCTGCGGCCTCGGCGCGCGCGACACCCTGCGTCTGGAAGCGGGCATGAATCTGTACGGCCACGAGATGGACGACGACACCTCGCCGCTGGAGGCGAATATGGCGTGGACCATCGCCTGGGAGCCGGCGGAGCGCAAGTTCATCGGCCGCGAAGCGCTGGAGCAGGAAAAAGCGGCGGGTGTTGCCAACAAGCTGGTCGGTCTGGTGCTGGAAGACCGCGGTGTTCTGCGCGCCGGACAGCAGGTAGTGGTAGACGGCGCTGAAAGCCGCGGTATCATCACCAGCGGCACATTCTCCCCCACCCTGGGTTACTCCATAGCCATGGCCCGTGTGCCGGTGAGTGTTGGTGACACGGCGCAGGTGGAAATCCGCAACAAACTGGTTCCGGTGCGGGTGGTGAAGCCGAGCTTTGTGCGCAACGGCAAATCGCTGGTGTGAGTCTGGTGAGCGGCGCGGCCGCTCGCCGCAATGAATACCGAATACACTGTTTAGCAGCTTAATTTTTAAGCCAATTTTGAGGGAAGAGCCCATGAGCGAGATTCGCAGCGAACTGAAATACGCCTCCAGCCACGAGTGGGCGCGTCTGGAAGAAGATGGCACCGTCACCGTCGGTATCAGCGACCACGCCCAGGATGCGCTGGGTGATGTGGTGTACGTGGAAACCCCGGAAGTGGGTCAGGTCCTGTCTGCCGGTGAAGAGGCCGGTGTGGTGGAATCCGTAAAAGCCGCCAGCGATATCTACTCACCGATTTCCGGTGAAGTGATTGCGGTGAACGAGGAACTGGCCGATGCGCCGGAAACCGTGAATTCCAGCCCCTACGACGACGGCTGGTTCTTCCGCATCAAGCCGAGCGACGAGAGCGAGCTGGACAAGCTGCTGGACGCTGACGCGTATAAAGCGGAGAGCGAAGAGGACTGATTTTCCTCTGAGCAGATGCAAAAACGCCGGGCAATGCCCGGCGTTTTTGTTGGTATGAACTATGCGGAGTTTGAATTGAGTGGCGGACAAGCACCGGCTTGGGCATTTCGAAATGCCCAAGCCGGCACTTGCCCTTCGCGTCTAGCTCAGTGGTTTGAACGCTATGATCCGGAACTGACCTCAGTCTGTTGCGGTTGCACAAGCCCGCCGATCCCCAGGTCCTGCAGATAGCCCCGCAATTTCTCCTCGATCTGCTCCGGCGACTCCATCAGCAGCACCTGCTGCAGCAACCGGTCCAATTCCGATTTGTTCACTTCCCGCAATGCAGCTTTTACCCGCGGCAGGTTGGTGGCGTTCATGGAAAGCACGTCGTAGCCCATCGCCACCAGCAGCAGGGCACCACCCGGGTCGCCAGCGAGTTCGCCGCAGATACCCACTTTGGTACTGGTCTCGTGGCCCGCGGTCACCACCTGCAGCAGCGCTTGCAGCACCGCCGGGTGGAAACTGTGATAGATACTGGCGACACGGCTGTTGTTGCGGTCTACCGCCAGCAGGTACTGGGTCAGGTCGTTGCTTCCCACCGACATGAAGTCCACGCGCTTGGCCAGCTCTCGCGCCTGGTACACCGCCGACGGCACTTCCACCATGATGCCGAGCGGAGGTCGCTGGATCTGGTAACCCTCGTCCAGCAATTCGTCGTAGGCGCGGTCCACCAGTTTGCGTGCGGCTTCCAGTTCGCCCACACCGCTGATCATCGGCAGCATGATGCGCAGGTTGTCGAGGCCGACGCTGGCTTTCATCATCGCGCGCACTTGGCCCAGGAAGATTTCCGGGTGGTCCAGGGTCACACGGATACCGCGCCAGCCGAGGAATGGGTTGGTTTCCTCGATGGGGAAATAGCTCAGCGCCTTGTCGCCGCCGATATCCAGGGTGCGCATGGTGACCGGGCGCGGGGCGAAGGCCTGCAGCTGTTCGCGGTAGATTTCGCGCTGCTCCTCTTCGGAGGGGAAGCGATCGCGCAACAGGAAGGGGACTTCGGTGCGGTAGAGGCCGACACCCTCGGCGCCGCGCTCAAGCGAACGCACCACATCCGCCATCAGTCCGGTGTTCACCCACAGGCGCACGCGATGGCCGTCGGCGGTCTCGCCGGGAAGCTTGGCCAAGTGGTCCAGATTGCGCGCAAGCTCGCGCTCCTCCTCGACAATGGCGTCGTAGCGGCGCTTCAGCTCCGGCCCGGGGTGGATGTACAGCTCGCCGCGGTAGCCATCCAACACCAGGTCCACACCGTCCACCTGCTCCCAGGGCAGCTCCTGGGCGCCCATCACCGCGGGCACGCCCATGGCGCGGGCGATAATCGCCACGTGGCTGTTGGCGGAACCCTTGACCGAGATCAGCCCGGCGAGCTTTTCCCGCGGCACTTCGGCCAGCACCGAAGCGGTTAATTCCTCGCCGATCAGGATGGTGTTTTCCGGGTAGTCGCGCTGGCTCTGTTGTTGCTGGCGCAGGTGCATCAGCACCCGCGCGCCGAGATCGCGCACATCGGCAGCGCGGTCGCGGAAGTAGGAGTCAGACATGGCCTCGAAGCGGCGCACATGCTCCAGCATCACTTCCGCCCAGGCGCGGCTGGCGGTGAGTTGCTGGCGGATGCGCTCGCACACTTCGACGGCGATGGAGCTGTCGTCGAGCATGCTGATGTAGGCATCGAACAGCGCGCGCTCTTCCTTGTTCAAATCGTTTTTGAGGCGATCGCCCACATCGCGGATTTCGCTGCGCGCCGCGCCCAGGGCCTGGTGGAACAATGCCAGTTCGGCATCGATATCCATGGTGCAGGCATAGGGTACGGTGGCCAGGTTTGCCTGCGGGGCGATGATGTGAGCGCGGCCGATGGCGACGCCAGGGGAGGCGGCGAGGCCGCTGAATTTGGTTTCGTTGCGCTGCTGGCCCATGGTGGCCAGGGCACCGGTGGCCTCGGCGTGGGCGATAACCCCGGCGAGCTGGGCGGAGAGGGTGACGAGAAAGGCCTCTTCGCCCTCGTCGAAGCGGCGCCGCTCCGCCTGTTGTACCACAAGCACACCGAGTACCACGCGGTGGTGAATGATGGGGGTGCCGAGAAAGGAGGAAAAGCGCTCTTCGCCGGTGGCGGGGAAATACTGGTAGGCGGGGTGGGCTTCGGCCTGTTCGAGGTTGATCGGCTCCTCGCGGGTGGCGACGTTACCGACAAGGCCTTCGCCAGGGGCCAGGTGCACCTGGCCCACCGCGTCCTGGTTGAGGCCCTCGGTAGCCATCAGTACATAGTTGCCGGATTGTTTGTCGCGCAGGTACACCGAGCACACTTTGGTGTGCATGACCTCCCGCACCCGCCGGACAATGATGTCCAGCACCGACGGCAGGTCCCGTGCGGTGTTGACTTCCTGAACGATACTGCGCAGTGATCCAAGCAAAGTGGCTTTCCTCGCCGTCGTTATCCGACTCCGCGCCGTGTGCGGAGCCCCGCTGGGCCGATGCCCGCCTGCGATACCCGGCGCCGGCCGGGTGTCACGAGGTTACTGGGTGCGATTCAGCCAGCGTCTTTCCAATTGTATTTGCGTGGGCGCCAGCTCGGTGAGCGCGCGCCGGTAGACCTCCCGCTTGAAGGTCACCACTTTGGTCAACGGGTGCCAGTAACTCACCCATCGCCAGTGATCAAATTCCGGTTTGTAACCATTATTGAAACTGATGTTGCTTTCATCGGCGGCCAGCTGCAGCAGAAACCATTTCTGCTTCTGACCGATGCACAGCGGCTCTGAGCGCTTGCGCACCAGCCGCTGCGGAAGCCGGTAGCGCAACCAGCCGCGGGTACTGCCGAGCAACGTGACCTGGCTGCGGGTCAGCCCGATTTCCTCGTACAGTTCGCGATACAGCGCCTGTTCCGCTGTCTCACCGGGATTGATGCCCCCCTGGGGGAATTGCCATGCGTCTTTGCCGCCGACCCTGCGCGCCCAGAGAGCCTGTCCGCGCTCGTTCAGAACAATGATGCCGACATTGGGACGAAAGCCCTCGCTGTCGATATTGTTGCTGCTGTCTGAATTGGTACCAGCGGTCTCCGCGCCCGGCCTGCGGGCTGGTTTGCCGCCGGAATTGTCCTGTTGCGCGGAGGCTCTGGCGGGTCTGCGGCGGTTCTTTCGCCCGGCGGATGTCTGCTTGCCGTCGCCCAAAATGCCGTCCTCAAATTTTCGTGGTGCGGATTGCCAAGGCTTTGGTTGCCCCGCACACCATAATGTTCTGCATTGTTCCACAGGGACTGAATTACGGCAATTCAGTGACGCCAGTCGGTGTAAGCCCGGCGGCGTCGGGGTAAAATCTCCCGCCTTGGGCACTTTTCCGCGCCAGCCGGTCACACCGCGCGGAAATGGCAAGATCGGGCGTCAGAAATGCCCTGTGTGCCCTATAGTCAACTAAGGAGATTTTTGTGCAGCTGGCGATTTTTGATCTGGACAACACCCTGATCGGTGGCGATAGCGACCACGCCTGGGGGGAGTTCCTGGTGGCTCGCGACTGCGTGGACGGCGAGCGTTTCCGCAGTGAAAACGACCGCTTCTTCCGCGACTACCAGAGCGGTGACCTGGATATTTTCGCCTATCTGACATTTGCCCTGGAGCCGCTGGCGCAGTTGTCCCGCGGTCAGCTGCAGAGCCTGCAGCGGGAATTCATGCAGGAGGTGATCAGCGAGATCTGGCTGCCCCACGCCGAGACCCTGATCCAGAACCACCGCGACGCCGGTCACCACATCATGGTCATCACCGCCACCAACCGTTTCGTGGTGGAACCCATCGCCGCGCGGCTCGGCGTCGACACCCTGCTCGCCACGGAGCCCGAGGAAGTGGACGGCCGCTTCACCGGACAGGTGGCGGGGCATCCCTGTTTCCAGGAGGGCAAGGTGGTGCGCTTGCAGCAGTGGCTGGAGCAGAACCCGCAGTACGCCCGCGGTGAAAAATGGTTTTACAGCGACTCCATCAATGACCTGCCACTGTTGTCTCAGGTGGAACACCCGGTAGCGGTGGACCCCGACGCGCGGCTGCGCGATGAAGCCTTGAGTCGCGGCTGGCAGGTGATCAGTCTGCGTGGCGATATCGACGCTTTCGTCAGCGCATTGGATCTTTGAGCGGGCGGCTGCTACAGGGCAATTGCCGGACGCTTTGAAGCACAGTCATTCAATGTTCAGGAATTCGGGACAACACGTGAAAAGCGCAGTACACAAGCATCATTTTTTCCACGCTGTCTTATTTCCCCGCACCGCACTGGCACTGGCCGTGTGTGGGTTGTTGTTCGCCGCGGGTTGCGAGCGCCAGAAGGTCGAAACCGGCGCGGAGCAGAGTGCGCCGGCAGCGCCCGCCGCGGTGATTGATCAAGCCGCGGCCGAGGGTTTTTCCACCGAGTACTGGAGCGCCGGGCAGGCGCAGGTGATCGACGCCGAGGCGGCGGCCCAGGCGCTCACCCGCGCGGTGACCCAGCTGTTGGCGTCGCCGACGGAGGATCACCTGGAGGCGGCGAAGCTGGCGTGGCTTGACGCCCACCGCGAGTTGGCCGCGGCACTGCCGTTTATCAAGGTGGCTTTTTCCCCGGCGGACCTGCAGCACGAGGGCAGCGAATTGCTGCTGGCCCTGAACAGTTGGCCCGTGCAGGCCGGGTATCTGGATACCGTGCCGGGCTATTCCAACAGTGGGATCGTCAATGACACGGCGATCGAGCTGACGCTGGCCAACCTGCGCAAGCAGCACCGCCTCACTGCACACGAGGAGGCCAGTACCGGGTTCCACGCGTTGGAGGTCATGCTCTGGGGGCCCACCAGCGAGCGCAGTGCGGAGCAGTTTGTGGCTGCCAGCGGCGGTGAACAGCCGGAGGCCCAGGCCGCCAACCGCCGCCGCGAGCTCACTCGTCTTATTGCCGAGGGAATCAGCGAGGACCTCGCCGCGCTCGCCGCCCGCTGGCCGCTGACGGCCAACGACCTGTCGCAGCGCTACCTGGCGCAGGTGCCGGTGGCGCGGGTGCAGTGGATTCGCTCGGCGCATCTGGACATGCTGCGCAATGAGGTGTTGCCGCGAATTCCGGAAAGCTCCGAAAGCGATGTAGAAAGCCCGCTCGCCGCGGATTCCAAACAGGCGCTGCTGGCGATGCTGCGCAACCTGCAGGCCTGTTGGCTGCCGGAGAGTGGCAGTGGTCTCGCGGAATTGCTGCTGGACCAGCGCCAGACTGCCGCCCTGGCGCAGACCTTTGGCGAGCTTGAAGAGCGGCTGCTGAAAATGGAGGACCCGATCGAACTTGCCGCTCCTGCGGAATTGCAGCGCAGCCGTCAGCAGATCGACGTTCTGATTGGGCTGATCTCCGGTGATACCCGGGTACCGGCGCGGGAAGAGGACATCACTCCGGTTAGCCTGCAGGCGCCAGCGGAGTAACGCGGCACCCCACGCCGGCATAAAAAAACCCAGGGGAACCTGGGTTTTTTCGTTTCTGGCGGTTGTCGCTGATTACCAGCGGCGAACCGGGCCAGTGTCTACGTGCACAAAGTTGCTCTTCGGGTAGTAGCCGACACCACCTGCCTTGAGGTCCAGTGCCGCCTGGCGCAGCTTGGCCAGCGAGACACCCGGCATGCGGATGTCGAGCGCCATACCGCGAGTGTGGTAGCTGCGGCGCGCCACGCCGCGGCCCGCTGCGCGCAGCTTGGCGTTGGTCTTCGGCGAACGGTAGCCGGAGATGATTTCGATCTCACCGTTGAAGTTCAACTTTTCTTTCAGTTTGTAGACAATGTCGAACAGCTTCGGGTCCATGCGCGTCACTTCGTTGGCGCGGTGGTCCCGCAGCAGCCGGTTGAACTGCTTGAGGCCGCTGCTGTCGTAGTCGCCCCCCGCCCAGTAGGCGGCATTCAGGCGTTCACCTGTATGCAGATTGCGCATTTTGAGGTTGCGCGACGTGCCAACTTTTGCCAGCGCGGGGCCGGCCGAAACCGCCGCCGCGGTAGCTGCAGAAACTGCCAAAAACCTGCGTCTGGAAAGTTCTTTCATACCCTGTTACCGCCTTTGGTCTGTAGTGAGTGTGTCTTTCAATCCTCTGAATCGTGAGTTGCTTCCTGTGCCAACTCGGTATGACAGCACTGTACAAAAAATAATCTTTGGTTACAAACCAGGCAGAGCTAATGACGTATTGATCGAAAAACAGCCTTGATATTTTTTTCTAGCACGCTAACGGCGGTGAATTTTTTTTGCCTGTTCTGGTAGGAAATTACCCGGAAACCTGGTGACAACGTTGTCATAGTTGGAACTTTATTTTTTTGCGACCGAAGATTCAGCTTTTCCGGAGGGTGGGATATCTGCCTGGGGAACGGCTTCGGAGCCTTGGATTCCCTGGCTTTGGTGGCGCTAGGTAAGTGCTGCAGGTGGCGCAGCCGGTTTGCATGCCGGGGTGGACAATATACTCAAATCGGTGAGATCCGGATGCCGCCGTTGGCGTTCCACTACGGAAACCGGCGCGATGGTTACTGGTCCCGATGGTAGATGTCGGGTCGGAACTGCACGCGCCCCAGCGCATCCACCCAGGCGGTCAGGTAGGTGATGAACAGTCTCGGCGGATTTTCTACCTTGATAGTGAGAGATTCATCCCCGGTGGCGGCCTGGGCGACCTGGGTGCGGTCCCAACCCTGTGCGGTCAGCAGCGCGTAGGCCAGTTCCTCCGGTTGCTGCAGGCGGATGCAGCCGTGGCTGAAGGCGCGGTGACGGTGCTCGAACAGGCTCTGCGCCTGGGTATCGTGCAGGAAGATCGCCTGTTTGTTGGGAATCACAAACTTTACCCGCCCGAGGGTGTTACCGGGACCCGAGATCTGGCGCAGGGTGGCCTTGCCGCTGGCGGCGCTCTCGATACTCTCCTCGCTGATCGGGGTGGTGGTATTGGTGCCGTATTTCACCACCCGGTAGCCCCGTTTGTGCATGGCCTCGGGGTTGTTGCGCGCTTTGGGTAAAAGGTCCGTGAGCAGGATGCTGCGGGGCACGGTCCAGGTGGGGTTGAATACCACCGATACAACCCGGGTGGTCATCTCCGGGGTGCGCTTGCTGCTTTTTCCCACCACGGTTTTCATACTCAGCACCACCTTGCGGCGGTCGACCAGTTGCAGCTGGTAGTCGGGCACATTTACCAGAATGTAGCGGTTACCGGGGGCGGCCGGCAGCTGGTCCCAGCGCTCGGCGTTCAGTTCCAGCAGGCGCGCCAGCTCCTGTGGCGGCTTTGCCAGTTCTTTCAGTGTGGATCTGTCCACCCGGCCGGTGACTTCCATACCGTGGCGGCGCTGGTAGGACTCAACCGCCAGCTGCAGGCTCGCGTCGAAACGCTGGCGGTCGACACCACCTGCGGTCAGCGGGCCGGGTTGTCCGGTGTAGTCACCGTATTGCTGCAGCAGTTTGCGCAACTGTGCGACTCGCGGGCCGCGATCGCCGGGTTTCAGCGGTGCGCCGGGGGTTATGGCCTGCCAGTGGCTGGTCAGTGCGCGGTAGCGCGCGGCCTGTGCGCGCAGGGCATTGCCCGCAGTGGCAAAGTCAATGGCGCTGTCTTTGTCCGGGTGCCGGTCCAGAGGCTGGCCGTTGTTCGTCGCGGCGGGTGTGCGCTCGCCGGACGGGGCGGATTCCCCGGGGGGCGTGTCCCGGCGGTCGCTGTCATTTTCACGCTCTTCGGATTCCTGGCCGCTGCTGGAGGATTCCGTGCGGTCGACGTCAATTTCCGCATTTACCGCAATATCCGGGTCGTTCACGATCTCACTGGCATGGGCCGCGAGGCCCGCCTCTTTGCCGGCTCCGGTGGGGCCGGTTTCTGGGGCTGCGCTGGTGGTGGCCTCGGTCGGCAGTGTCTCGCCCCGGGCAATCTCCGCCATGGGCAGTAGCGCGCAGCAACCGAGCGCGACCATCAGGGAGAGATGGCGGGCACGGATGTGCAGCGGGATGGGCTCTGTGGTGCAGTTTTTATGGCGCATGGGACCCCCGTTTCTCACTCGTCGGCGGCGCGTGGATCTTCGCCGTCAGCGCGTACAGCGGCACTGTCTTCTTCCGCGGCCTCATCTTCCACTCGGTCGCGACCATAGATGTCCGGGCGGAAATTCAGCATTCCCTCTTGATCCACCCACGCGGTCCAGTAGGCGATATGCACGGGGATGGGCTGCTCGAGGGTAACCGCGCGGGTGCGGGTGCCACTGGTATAGCGGGTCAGGCGTTCGCCGTTCCACTTGTGCGGCTTGGCGGTATGGCTGGCGAGAATGATCTGTGCCAATTCCTGGGGCTTTTCCAGACGCACGCAGCCGTGGCTGAAAGCGCGCTGGCTGCGCCCGAACAGTTCCTTTTTCTGGGTGTCGTGCAGGAAGATGGCCTGCTGGTTGGGGATGACGAACTTGAAGCGCCCGAGTGCATTGCCCTCGCCCCCGCGCTGTTGCAGCGCCACGCTGCCGAGGCGCAGGGCGCGCAGGTTGCCGCCGCTGAAGGGCACCGATTTGCCGCGGTTGTTGACCAGCCGGTAGCCGCCTGCACTGAGATTGGCGGTGCCCTTTGGCAACAGCTCGCGCACGGCGATATTGCGCGGCACGGTCCAGGTGGGGTTGAACACCACCTGGGTCATGCGGGTGCTGAGTTGTGGCGTCGGGTGCTTGGCTTTGCCCACCACCACACGCATGCGGTACTGCTCCTGCTCGCCATCCACCAGGCGCAGCGTGTACTCGGGGATATTCACCAGAATGTAGCGGGAGCCGAGATCTTTGGGCATTTTCTGCCAGCGCTGCAGATTCGCGGCAAGTGTGGTGAGTCGATGCGCCGGCGGTGTGTTCAGGTGCTCGCGGGTCGAGCGGTCGACGATGCCATCGGCGCGCAGCCCGTGGCGGCGCTGGAAGCGTTCCACTGCCTGGCGCACGCTGTGATCGTAGAGCTCTGCGGGGGCGTTGTCCCTTTGACTACCAGGCGTGTGCGCGGCATCCGCCATGTCTCCGTTCAGAGGGAGGTCGCCGTACTGCATCAGCAGCCCGCGCAGTACTTTGACGCGGGCGTCGCGCACACCGGGGGCGAGGGTCTGCCCGTCGGGCAGTGGTTGCCACTGGTCCCCTTGGCTGAGGGCGCGATAGCGGGCCAACTCTTCCCGCATCAGTGCATACTGCCGTCCATAGGGCGTAAAGGGGCTGTAAGCATTGTCGGGAGCGTCAGTGCTTCTGGCGGTCGGCGGCGATGTGGTGGCCTCTGCGCCGGATGACTGGTTGGCCAGTGTTTCCGCGGTGAACGTCAGTATCACGGCGGCGCTGAAACCCAGTGGAAGACCCAACTTGTTTCCCATCTCTGACCCCTGAACTACCAATTGCTCGAACCGAAATACACAGAAACCGAGATTCACAGCGCGCGCTGGGCGGAAACTGTGTTCCTAATTGGTAACTTGTGACCGGATTGGCGCCAAATACGATTGGGGTATTCGCAGAGGGGACTTCGGGTCCTTTCGGAATAACTGCCGGGTGTTTCCTCCACCCGGCAGTGTGGTGGGCAGTGAGAGAAGTGGGGTTGAGGGGATCAGTTGAACTGGTTGGCGGCGAGCCCGTCCTTGCCGTAGATGTCCGGGCGGAAGTGCATCCGGCCCTGGCCATCGACCCAGGCGGTCCAGTAGGTGATGTAGACCTTCACGTTCTGGCTCATTTTCACCTCGGTGGTCTCGTCGCCGGTGGTCAGTTGCTCAATGCGGTAGCGGCTCCAGTCGCCCGGTTCGTCCCGCAGCAGTATTTCGGCCAGCTGGCGCGGTTTGGCCAGGCGCACACAGCCGTGGCTGTAGTCGCGGTCGGTGAGTCCGAACAGGCTCTTGGCGCGGGTGTCGTGCAGATAGATGTCATCCGAGTTCGGGATCTCGAACTTGACCCGGCCGAGGATATTCTGCTCGCCGCCCTTCTGGCGCATCAGGAAACCGCCGGCCGCCGCAGACTTGAGGTTCTGGGAGGTGAGCGGCAGATAGTCGCCGCTGCCATTTACCACCCGGTAACCCATGTTTTCCATGCCGTGGGGATTGGCGCGGGCCTTGGGCAGTATTTCGTTCACGAGGATACTGCGGGGCACTGTCCAGGTGGGGTTGAACACCACGCGTGCGACGCGGGTGTTGATCTCCGGGGTCTGGTGCACCTTCTTGCCCACCACCACGTTCATCGACAGCTTGATCCGGTCATGTTCCACGTAGTTGAGGGTGTAGCCGGGCACATTCACCTGAATGAAGCGGCTGCCGAGGTCCGCCGGCAGTTTTTCGCGGCGGCGGATATTGGTCTCGATGATGTGGGCGCGCGCGGAGGGCGACATGTTCATGCGCTCCCGGGTCTGCTTGCCCACGATCCCGTCGGGTTTGAGACCGTGGCGGATCTGGAAGCGCACCACCGCCTCGTGCAGCCGCTGGTCGAACTTGTTGCTGCTGAAGTCGGCGCCGTAGCCGTAGCTCGGATAGTCGCCATACAGGGCCAGCATGTTGCGCAGGTGCACGACATTGGCGTGTTTGGCACCGAGGGTCATCGCCGGCCCCGCGGGCAGAGGCCGCCACTGGCCGGTTGCGGCCATATCGCGATAGCGCGCCAACTGTTCGCGCAGGGCCTGGGCGTCGCTGCCAAAGGGGGTGTTCTCCTCGATCAGCATGCCCTCGCCGTGGGCGGGAGCGAGACCTGTGCCCTCATCCTGCAGGTTGCGGAATCTCGGCATCACCCGCGGATAGCTCTGCGGATAGGCGCGTGTGGAATAGCGCGGAGCATAGCTGCCGCCGCCGTAACTGGAGCTGTAGCTGGAACCGCGGCTGTAACTGCCGCCCTGGGTGACGTAGCGGGAGCGGTCGATGGTCTGTGCGCTGCGGTTTTCGCGGTTATAGCCGCGGAAATACTGGCGCCCGGTGTCGTTGGCGGCGTAAAGAATTTCCTCCGCGGCATCACTGCGGGCGCTGGCCATCTGGAAGCCGCCGTCGGTGAGGTTCACCGGAGTGATGTCGCGGCCGCGCAGTCGCGGCTGGTTTTTTCGCCCATCCGGTCTGAGCTTGTCCAGCTGGGTATCCTGAGCATAGGAAATGAACGCATCGGTGAGCAGCACATCCAGCACCGCGGCCATCTGCAGGCGCTGCGGCGTATCGCGCAGGGTGCGGTCGAAATAGCCCAGGTGGTAGCGATAGTCCACCATGCTACTCGGGTTGCCGGAGCTGGATGCCGTGAGCTGCTTGAGCAGGTCGTTGGCGGTATCGCTCAGGTTGTAGTTGTCGAACCACAGCAGCCGGTAGTCGGTGCGACGGTAGATGCGGCGCACTGCCACCGGGTTGAAGATCGGGTCCTGGGCGGGCCATGCATCCGGATTGTCTTCCAGCCAGTTCACCAGATGCGGGCGCACGGCATTTTCCGGCAGCACCGGTACCGTTTGCTGATTGGCATTAAAGGCGTAATAAAGCGCGAAAGCGCACAGTCCGCCGAGAAAGATGGCCGGCAGTGGCGATTTGCGTTTGCGTCGCTCTGGAATGAAATATGACATGGTACCTCAGCGATACTGCAGGGCGCCGGATTACAGTGCGGAAGCCGGGGGCCCGATCGTTCATACCTTCCCAACCTTCGGTGCACCTCTCCCGAAGCCCCGGCGATGACTGCTCACCGCCGACGGCGCACCTAAGCCGAGCATCCCGCGCGACCTTCCTTTTATGTAGGCGGAATTCGAGTGCGCATTGCGCGTTTCTCAACATCCGCGTGCCTGTGAAAATAAGTATGGCAACAAATACGGAATTTGCTTGGCGCCAACTTCATTTCACCTTAGGGAGATGTAGAGCGTGCAGAGGGGAGGTAAAAGTGTCGCAGCGCACCGCTGACCAGTCCGTCGGCAAAGCCCTGCTCCCACAGTTGCACTCCTCCGTCGCTGTCTACGGCTACCAGCGTGCTGGCGCGGGTGCCGTAGCCGTCGACCATCGACGGACGGTCGCGGGCAAGTTCCTGCGCGGTGATGCGCACGAAGATGGAAGAGAGCGCGGACTCCATCGCGGCGCTCACGCCGGTTTCCGGCAGTTGTGACGGCGGTGCGCGTTTGGTGTCAGCGAGCAGGGCGAGCGCTGGTGCGGCAAAGTTCTCACTGTCCAGAGTTTCGGGGAGGTTCTGTACCAGCGCCGCCAGTGCGTTGCAGCCGCGCGTGACTTTGGGCCAGGGATCGTCCGGCGCGCCGTTGGAGATGCCGTGGAGGCCCGGTGTCATGGCAAACGGGTGGTGGCGGTTGCCGGCGCACACCAGCGGCGGCTCCGCCCGCGGGTCGAACAGCAGGGCGTTGAAGCCCCGGTAGCGCGCGCCGGGCAGGGCGTGTGCGTAACTGGTGGGATTGGTATTGCCGGTGAGAAACCCTATGGGGATTTCACCGCGGGACAGCAGATCGGCGGGTTCCGGCGCTCCTGGCTCGCGCATGTTGGTCACCGCCGCCACTCGGCCGCCGGGGGCGATACCCAGCCAGGTACCGCCCGCCTCCAGGTCCCGACCGGCGACGACGTTGCCATCTTCCCACGGTTGTGCGGGCGCGGTGGGGCGGCGGTAAAACTCATCCCGATTGGCCAGCAACAGCAGTGGATAGCGGGGGTGCTGGCGGTAGGCAATCAACAGCAGGCACATGTCAGCTCGCATTCGTCATTTTGTCAGTGCCATAATAACGCCCACTTTGAACAACCGCGGTTTGAGCATGCTGACTTACCCCGAGATTGATCCCGTTGCCCTGGCCATCGGCCCGCTCAAGATTCACTGGTACGGGCTGATGTACCTGGCGGGGTTTGCCGCCGCCTGGTGGCTGGCCATGCGCCGGGCCGCCAAGCCCTGGTCACCGGTAATCAAGTCCGAAGTCGAGGACCTGATCCTGTTCTGTGCCATCGGCGTCGTGGTGGGCGGTCGTCTCGGTTACATGTTCTTTTACAACTTCAATGAGTTGATCGCCCACCCCCTCAGCCTGATCAAGGTTTGGGAGGGGGGGATGAGCTTCCACGGTGGTCTCATCGGCGTGATGGTGGCGGCCACCATATACGCGCGCAAGATCGGCACCACCTTCCCCACTCTGATCGATTTCGTGGCGCCGCTGGTTCCCATCGGCCTCGGGCTTGGGCGTATCGGCAACTTTATCGGTCAGGAGCTGTGGGGTCGGGAGACCGATGTGCCCTGGGGTATGGTCTTTCCCCGCGACCCCGAACAACTGGTGCGCCACCCGTCCCAGCTGTACCAGGCCTTGCTGGAGGGGCTGGTGCTGTTCGTGGTGCTGTGGATCTTCTCCAGCAAGCCGCGCCCGCGCCTTGCCGTCGGCGGCCTGTTTGTCCTGCTGTACGGCATCTTCCGCTTCCTGGTGGAGTTCGTGCGCCAGCCGGATGTGGGGGTGCCGGTCCTGTTCGGCTGGTTGACCCGCGGTCAGCTGCTGTGTCTGCCAATGATTGCCGCCGGCATCATCATTCTGGTGTGGAGCTACCGCACCCAACCGCTGCCCGACGGGCGGGGACAGGGTGAGGCGGCAGGCAAAGACACCGCCAGGCTGAAAAAAAGCGCTGCCAAATAAACCGGATTCAAGAACACGTATATAGATGAAGCAATATCTCGACCTGATGCGCCATGTGCGCGACAACGGCACCCTGAAGAGCGACCGCACCGGCACCGGCACCCGCAGTGTATTCGGCTACCAGATGCGTTTTGATCTGTCCGAGGGGTTCCCCCTGATCACCACCAAGAAGTGCCACCTGCGGTCCATCATTCATGAGCTGCTGTGGTTCCTGCAGGGGGATACCAATATCGGCTACCTCAAAGACAACGGCGTGCGCATCTGGGATGAGTGGGCCACCGAAGACGGCGAGCTCGGCCCGGTCTATGGCTACCAGTGGCGCTCCTGGCCCACCGCGGATGGCCGCCATATCGACCAGATCAAGGAGCTGGTTCATCAGCTCAAGACCCGCCCGGATTCCCGCCGTCTGATCGTCAGTGCCTGGAACCCTGCGGACCTGCCGGATGAGGGTGTTTCGCCGAGCGCCAACGCCGCCGCTGGCAAGATGGCGCTGGCTCCGTGCCACGCCCTGTTCCAGTTCTACGTGGCAGACGGCAAGTTGTCCTGCCAACTGTACCAGCGCAGCGCGGATATCTTTCTCGGAGTGCCCTTCAATATCGCCTCCTACGCTCTGCTGACTCTAATGCTGGCGCAGGTCTGCGATCTGGAGCCCGGCGATTTTGTGCATACCTTTGGCGACGCCCACCTGTATTCCAACCATGCGGAACAGGTGGAGGAGCAGTTGTCGCGGCAGCCGTTGCCGCTGCCGCAGATGCGCCTGAACCCGGAAGTGAAGGACCTGTTCGAATTCCGCTTCGAGGATTTCGAACTGCTGGGCTACGAGGCGCATCCCCATATTCCCGCGCCGGTGGCGGTGTAATGGCTGCGGTCGATAAACCGCTGGCGATGATTGTCGCCATGGCGCGCAACCGCGCCATCGGCCGCGAGAATACGCTGCCCTGGCGGATCTCCGGCGACCTGCAGTTCTTCAAGCGCACCACCCTCGGCAAGCCGGTGGTCATGGGGCGCAAGACCTTCGAATCCATTGGTCGCCCGCTGCCCGGGCGCGAGAACATCGTTATCACCCGCAATCCCGACTGGCGCGCGCCTGGGGTGGCGGTGGCGGCATCCCTGGAACAGGCGCTGGCACTGGCGCAACAGGCGGCTGTGCGCGATGGCGCAGAAGAGATCATGGTGATTGGCGGCGCGGAGATCTACCGCCAGGCCATGCCGCTGGCACGGCGTTTGTATATCACCGAAGTGGATGCGGAGGTGGAGGGAGACGCCTTCTTTCCGGTGCTGGACAGCGACTGGCAGGAGTCCGGGCGGGACTGTTACCCCGCCTCGGATAAGGATGAATACAACTACTGCATAGTCCAGTACGACAGGTTTAATAAAAAACAGGTTGACTAAAAAATACCCAATCGGGTAGTTTTGGCCAACTGTTGCACAGCGTAATCCGCCGCAAATGTGTGCATGAAACCCGAGGGTGTTACCCGAGTGTTACCCAGCTACACAGCTTCGGCGGTGCAGTCAATCGGCATTTGAATAATCAAATCGGCTGTTTACAATGTGCGGCTCTTAGCTGTCTTCAAGCCTAAAACTACCGCGTTGTGGCAGCTAATTCATCGCGACCATGTTGTGAAATATCGAACCCACTGGGGGGTCTAATGAAAACCAAGCGATTCATGGCTGTGGCGCTGACCACTGCGCTGTCTGCCGGCGCACTGTACGGTAGCGTAGCCACTGCGGATACTCTCGACACCGTACTCAAGGTTGGCGAGCAGAAAACTGCTGCCGCAACTGCATCTCAAAAGCGCATCGACAAGATCGCTCAGGAAACCTCTGACCTGCTTCAGCAGTTCAAAGTGGTAAACAAAGAGATCGACGGTCTGCGCGTATACAACCGTCAGCTCGAAAAGCAGCTGGCCAACCAGCTGGCCGTGATCAAGGATCTGGACGAGTCCATCGACCAGGTAACCGTGATCGAGCGTCAGATCCAGCCGTTGATCCTGCGTATGCTGGACGGCCTGGAGCAGTTCATCGAACTGGACGCCCCCTTCAAACTGGCCGAGCGTAAGGCCAACCTCGAAGGCGTCAAGAATAATATGGACCGTTCCGATATCACTGTAGCGGAAAAATTCCGTCAGGTGCTGGAACTGTACAACTTCGAAGCGGAATACGCGCGTAAGATCGACAGCTACGGCGACACCCTGAACGTGAACGGTCAGGATCGCGAAGTAAACGTGCTGCAGGTTGGCCGTATTGCCCTGGTAGCCCAGACCACCGATTCCAAAATCTCCCTGGCTTACGACAAAGATCAGAAAGCATGGGTTGAGATCGACGCTGGCGAATACCGCCGCGCCATCATGCAGGGTCTGAAAATTGCCAAGAAACAGGCTACTACCGACATCATGACTATGCCGATTCCGGCTCCGGAGGCTGCGCAATGAAAACCTCTATCGCCAAACGCGTCCTTGCCGTAGCGGCGGCTGGCCTGATCAGCGTTTCCGCTGTGGCCCAGGACAAAGCTACCTCCCTGGACCAGCTGCTGAAGATGGTTCAGCAGTCCAAAGTTGCAGAATCTGCCGAGCACAAGAAGCGTGAAGACGACTTCCGTCGCCAGAAAGCCAACCAGGCTTCCCTGCTGAGCCAGGCCGAGAACACCCGCACTTCCGAAGAAGCCCGCTCCGCGGCGCTGGAGAAGAAGTACGAAGAACAGGAACTGCTGGTTCAACAGAAGCGTCAGCAGCTGGACGAGCGCCTCGGTTCTCTGAAAGAACTGTTCGGTCACCTGACCTCCACCGCTGGCGACCTGCGCGCCAATCTGGATACCTCTCTGGTATCCGCCCAGTATCCGGGCCGCGCCGAGTTCCTCGATCAGCTGATCGACAAAATGAACTCCGCCACCAAGCTGCCAACCATCCAGGAAATCGAGCGTCTGTGGTACGAACTGCAGCGTGAGACCGTGGAATCCGGCAAGGTTGTGAAGTTCAGCGGCACTGTGATCAAGCCCGACGGCGAGCAGGCCGAGCAGGAAATCGTACGTGTTGGTAACTTCAACCTGGTTTCCAACGGCAAGTACCTGGAAATGAACGAAAACCAGAAGATGGCGGAACTGATTCGCCAGCCTGACGGTAAATACCTGAGCATGGCGGCTGACCTGCAGGCAGCGACCAGCGGCTTCACCCCCTTCGGTGTTGACCCGACTGGTCCTACCGGTGGTTCTTACCTGAAAGCCATGATCGCAAGCCCGAGCATTGTCGAGCGTTGGCACCAGGGCGGCATCGTAGGCTACATCATCTCCGCGGTTGGTGTTGTTGCTCTGCTGCTGGCCGTATGGCGTCTGCTGGTACTGTCCGGTGTGAATGCCAAGGTAAATGCACAGCTGCGTTCCTCCACTCCGAACACCAACAACCCGCTGGGTCGTGTTCTGGCTGTGGCGGAAGAGAACAAAGGTGTAGACGGTGAGACCCTGGAACTGAAGATGGAAGAAGCGGTGCTGAAAGAGCGTCCGGCCATCGAATCCGGTCTGAACCTGCTGAAGATCATCGCCATGGTGGCCCCGCTGCTGGGTCTGTTGGGTACCGTTACCGGTATGATCATCACCTTCCAGGCGATCACCATCTTCGGCGCGGGCGATCCCAAGGCAATGGCCGGCGGTATCTCTTCTGCCCTGGTGACCACCGTTCTGGGTCTGGTTGTGGCTATCCCGACCGTGCTGCTGCACACCATCGTGAACGGCCGCGCCAAGCGTATCCTGCACATCCTGGACGAGCAGAGTGCCGGTATCGTTGCAGAAAACGCTGAGCGTAAATAAGAGGAGGCGGCAACATGCACGCATTGAATGACGCATGGGCCGCCGTCAACGCCTTTATGGCGTCGGGCGGGCCAGTACTACTCCTGATCGCCGGCCTGACCTTCTTCATGTGGACGCTGATTTTCGAGCGGGTCTTTTACTTCAAAGGTGGTCTGAAGCGCGATGTTCAGACTGCCATGGACGCCTGGGAGGCGCGCCCCGAGCGCAAATCCTGGAACGCCCACCAGATCCGCCACGCACTGGTTTCCCGGGTATCCGAGAAAATCGACTCCAACTTGGACATGATCCAGACCTGTGTCGCCCTCGCGCCGTTGTTCGGTCTGCTGGGCACTGTTTGGGGCATGATCAACGTGTTCGAGGTTCTCGCGATCACCGGTGGTGGTGATGCCAAGCAAATGGCCAGCGGTGTATCCATGGCCACCATCCCGACCATGGCGGGTATGGTGACCGCACTGTCCGGGGTGTTTGCCAACACATACATCACCCGTACCGCACAGCGTGAAACCCAGCTGCTGGAAGACCATCTGACGATGGATCACTGACGGCACCACAGTAAAGGTGCGCGGGCCAGTCTCCCCGGAGACGGGTCCGCGAACCGGAAGGTTTAGCCAATTCAGGGCGCTCTCACTGTCACGTTGTGAGGTGAGGGCGCCACAAGGCCAAATCTCGCTAATAGCATTTCGCTAGAGAGAGTTGCAATGAGCAGAAAACAGACTACGGCGGAAGAAGAAGGGCAAGCGATTGACCTCACGCCCATGCTGGACGTGGTGTTCATCATGCTGATCTTCTTCATCGTCACCGCGACCTTTATCAAGGAACCGGGCGTCGATGTTGTCAAGCCGGAAGCGACTACCGCTGACCTCAAAGCCGCCTCTATTCTGGTAGCGATTAACGACAACGACGAAATCTGGATTGCCAAAGAGCAGGTAGACGATCGCCTGGTGAAAAACACCCTGGAGCGTCTCTACGCGGAAAACCCGACTGGGTGGTTGGTGATTCAGCCCGATAAGAAAGCGAGCATCGAGAAGGTTGCCCTGATCGCGGACGCGGCCAGGAAGATCGGAATCGATAAAGTGTCGGTCGCTACAGAGAAGAGTTAACAGCTATGAACCCGGTAAGACTTGTAGGGGCGGGTGCGCTGGCGGTAGCCACCACTTTTGCCCTGATCTTCACCATGCATGCGCTGATCGAAGCGAACCTTGGTGCTCCGAAAGAAGAGGAGCAGATTAAGGTAGCCGACGTTGTGATGCCGGAGCAGAAGATCGAAACCCAATACGATACCAGCAAACCGGACAAACCAGACGAGCCCGAAACACCGCCACCGGAAATGCCGGAGCCGGAGTTTGACCAGCCGGATGTAGACAATGCCCTGAACATGTCTGCCCCAGCGGCCAATGCCGATCTTAAGGTCGGTGGCATCGGTGGCTTCGCCTCTGAGGGCGATTACCTGCCGATCGTAAAGGTCCAGCCGGAGTACCCGCGTCGCGCACTGCAGCGTGGTATCGAAGGTTGGGTGGTTGTGGAATACACCGTGACCAAAAACGGTTCTGTACGGGACCCGAAGGTAGTGGAAGCCTTTACCCTTGACGGCAACCCCACCACCATCTTCAACAGTGCTGCCGTTAAGTCAGCTCTGAAGTACAAGTACAAGCCGCGTGTTGTTGACGGTGAGCCGATTGAAGTACCTGGTGTAAAAACCAAGATCAGCTTCAACATGGCCAAGAACTGATAGGGGACGCATATGAACATGACGACCGTGACGAAAGGCCTGTCCAGATTCGTCCTGCGCACGTCCGTAGCGCTGCCCCTGCTGCTGGCACCGGCCGTGAGCGTGACCGTACTGGAGGCCGTCGGTGTATCCGGTTCTTTTGCCCAGGCGCAGGCCGCCGAGCAGAAGACCCGTAAGACCCCGGCGATGCGCGAAAGTGCGTTCAAGTATCTGGGCAAGGCGCAGGAAGCTGCGGATGCCCAGAACTGGCAGGCGGCACTGGCTGCGCTGAAAGAAATGGAAGCCGGTAAGGACAAGCTGAACGGCTATGAAGCCGCGCAGATGTACTACTTCTACGGCTACGTTTACTACAGCATGGAGAAGTATCCGCAGGCGATTAGCTACTACAAGAAAGTACTGCAGCAGGGTGAAGAAAACCTGCCGGTAGCGC
This sequence comes from Microbulbifer sp. SH-1, assembly GCF_011326135.1. NCBI lineage: Bacteria > Pseudomonadati > Pseudomonadota > Gammaproteobacteria > Cellvibrionales > Microbulbiferaceae > Microbulbifer > Microbulbifer sp. SH-1. The sequence continues at coordinate 3,997,607 of NZ_CP046948.1, forward strand.
TGGAAGTAGGAACCCTGTTGACCGTTGCCCAGCTGTACTTCGTGACCGAAGACTACAAATCGGCAATTGACTACCTGAATCGCTGGTTCAAGGTTTCCGATACCGTTAACGCCGACTCTTACGCGCTGCGCGCCCAGGCTTACTACCAGCTGGGTGACAATGCCAAGGCACTGGCCGATATCAATCAGGCCGTGTCTATGTACGAAAAAGAAGGCAAAGTGCCTAAGGAAAACTGGTTCGGCCTGCAGCGTTTCCTCTACTACGAGAAAAACGACTACAAGCAGGTAGCCAATATCCTTGAGAAGCTGGTGAAGCACTACCCGAAAGGCGAGTACTACAAGCAACTGGCGGGTATGTACGGCGAACTGAAACGTGAAGACGACATGCTTCACATGATGGAAGCCGCCTACATTGCCGGTGCCCTGCAGAAAGAGAAAGAGCTGTTGAATATGGCCTATCTCTTCATGGGCGCGGAAACCCCGTACAAAGGTGCCAAGGTCATCGACAAGGGCATCAAGGAGAAAAAGATCGAGCGCACCTCCAAGAATCTGGAAACCCTGGCTCAGGCTTACCAGATGGCTCAGGAGCTGCAAAAGTCGATCCCCGAGCTGGAAGCGGCCGCAAGTATGTCCGACAAGGGCGAGATCTACTCTCGTCTGGCCAGTATCTACCTGGACCTGGACAAGAACGAAAAAGCCGTAGACATGGGTGCGAAAGCGCTGAAAAAGGGTGATCTCAAGCGCCCGGACCAGCTCTACATCGTGCTGGGTATGGCCAACGCCAACCTGAAAAAGTACGACGACGCCTTGAAGTACTTGAAGAAAGCAAAGGATGACAAACGCTCCGAGAAGTTTGCCTCACAGTGGATTGCTTTCGTAGAAAGTGAAAAGGAGCGGGAAGAACAGCTGGCGATGTAGTTGATAGATTCGCTGGAGGTTTAGACCGAACCGGGAAGGGCCGCACTTGTGCGGCCTTTTTTTCGTCTGCAATTCGGCATTGCTGGCGCAAATATAGACAATTATTGAGAATTATTTGCACTTTCGCTCAAAACAACTAAATACTGTAAGTAGCTGATCAGCTTTTTCCGCCGCAATGCCACATACCTTTTGCGTATGCAGGCTGTGCGATCTTTCAACACCCTAAAATAAAAAGTGAGGTGTTTATGGAACAGGCTTATCCGCCCAAAAACCTTTCTGCCACCCTATCTGCGATAGCCAATCCACAACTATTCAATCCGCTGTCTTTCACCATGACTTCCGCGCAGCTGCTGCGCAGTGGGGCGTTTGCCCTGGGGGTAACCGGGCTTCTGCTGCTGGGTATGACCCAGCTGATCGCCACGGACTATCGGGCGCCGCCCGATGAACTGCCGCCGAAAGTGTTGGGCATCCACATGCCGAAAATAACGCCGACGGTGCAGAAATCCGATCCGGTGCTGAAGCCGCAAGACGTACCGCCACCGCTGCCGCGAGTGGAGATCAACCACAAGGTAGAGCCACAGGACCTGCCGACAGTCATCAGTCCACCGGTGGTGGGAAATGAGCGCAGCGGTCCGATTCCGATCACCGCGGACCCACTGCCCATCTACAAGCCGGCACCGCAGTACCCGCGCCGCGCGCTGGCGAGGGGCATTGAAGGCTATGTGGTTGTGGAGTTCACCATCACCAGCAATGGCAGTGTGAAGAATCCGCGGGTCGTCGGTGGCTATGACAGTGCCGGCGCTCCTACGGATGTCTTTAACAATGCGGCATTGAATGCGGTGGAGCGCTTCAAGTACCGCCCGCCGATGTCGGAAGGACAGGCCGTGGAACAGCACGGTGTGCGCAACCGTATCAGTTTCAAGTTGGCTGAATAACAGGAGAGATAAAGAAATAGCGGGCTAAGCCCGCTATTTCTCATTTGAGATCAGTCGATTTCCCGCACCGCACCGCGATCGGCGCTGGTGGCGAGCAGGGCGTAGGCCTTGAGGGCCTTGCTAACCTTGCGCGGGCGTGGTTTGGCCGGTTTCCAGCCGTCGCTGCCTTTGTGGTTCATGGCCTCGCGGCGGCGGTGCAGTTCCGCTTCCGGGATATCCACTTCGATCCGGCGGTTGGGGATGTCGATACGCACCAGGTCGCCATCCTGCACCAGGCCGATATTGCCGCCGCCGGCCGCTTCCGGGGAAACGTGGCCGATGGACAAGCCGGAGGTGCCGCCGGAGAAGCGGCCGTCGGTGATCAGCGCACAGGACTTACCCAGACCCTTGGACTTCAGATAGCTGGTTGGGTAAAGCATTTCCTGCATGCCAGGGCCGCCTTTCGGGCCCTCGTAGCGCACGATTACCGCTTCGCCTTCTTTCACCTTGCCCTCGAGAATGTGCGCGACGGCATCTTCCTGGCTCTCGACAATATGCGCCGGTCCCTCGAAGTGCCACAGCTCTTCCTCCACCCCGGAGGTCTTTACCACGCAGCCATCCGGTGCCAGATTGCCGAACAGCACCGCGAGGCCACCCTCGGAGGAATAGGCGTGCTCGACGGAGCGTATACAGCCATTTTCGCGGTCGCCGTCCAGGTTGTTCCAGCGGCAGTCCTGGCTGAAGGCCTGCTGGGTGGGGATGCCGGCGGGGCCGGCGCGGAAAAACTTGTGCACTTCCGGATTGTCGGTGCGGCGAATGTCCCACTCTTCCAGCGCTTCGCGGAAGGTGCGGCTGTGCACCGTGGGCAGGCTGGCGTCGAACAGGCCTCCGGCTTCCAGTTCGCCGAGAATCGACATCACGCCGCCGGCGCGGTGTACGTCCTCGATGTGGTACTTCTGGGTATTGGGCGCGACCTTGCACAGTTGCGGGATCTTGCGCGACAGGCGGTCGATATCCGCGAGGGTGAAGTCCACCTCGCCTTCCTGGGCGGCGGCCAGCAGGTGCAGGATCGTATTGGTGGAGCCGCCCATGGCGATATCCAGCGCCATGGCGTTACTGAACGCAGCGCGGCTGGCGATGGAACGGGGCAGCGCGGACAGATCGTCCTCTTCGTAATAGCGCTTGGCCAGGGCGACGATCTCGCGGCCCGCGCGCAGGAACAGCTGCTCGCGGTCGGCGTGGGTGGCGAGCATGGTGCCGTTGCCGGGCAGGGAAAGACCCAGCGCTTCCGTCAGGCAGTTCATGGAGTTGGCGGTGAACATTCCGGAACAGGAGCCGCAGGTGGGGCAGGCGGAGCGTTCGTACTCGGCAACTTTTTCATCGCTGGCGTCGTCGGTAGCGGCGATCACCATCGCGTCCACCAGGTCCAGCTTGTGGTCGGCGAGCTTGGTCTTGCCCGCTTCCATGGGGCCACCGGACACGAAGATCACCGGGATATTCAGGCGCAATGCCGCCATCAGCATTCCGGGAGTGATCTTGTCGCAGTTGGAAATGCACACCAGCGCGTCGGCGCAGTGGGCGTTCGCCATATACTCCACCGAGTCGGCGATGATCTCGCGGCTGGGCAGGCTGTAGAGCATGCCGTCGTGGCCCATGGCGATGCCGTCGTCCACGGCGATGGTGTTGAACTCCTTCGCCACGCCGCCGGCTTTCTCGATCTCCCGCGCCACCAGCTGACCCATGTCTTTCAGGTGCACATGTCCGGGCACGAACTGGGTAAAGGAGTTGGCCACGGCGATGATTGGCTTGTGGAAGTCTTCATCCTTCATGCCGGTGGCGCGCCACAGGGCGCGGGCGCCGGCCATGTTGCGGCCGGCGGTGGATGTGCGGGAACGGTACTGAGGCATAGTGGTTCTTGATCTGTCTGTGCGAAACGCGATTCGGTTACGGGCGCCGCGTGCGCGGCAAGCGCATCAGAGTAGCAAAATGCAACGAATTTTGCGCGGCTCCCGGCCCGCCGGGGAAATCGCGCAAGGCCTGTCCGAAACAATGGGTTATCTCGGCAAACCTATTGCCGGGCGAGCCGCTTGCGCAAAACGCGGGAATTGCGCTGGATGTTGTACATCGACTTGCGGGTGGCGGGCAGGTCGCTCACCTCCACCTGGGTAAAGCCGTGCTCGATGAACCAGTGTTCGGTCTGGGTGGTGAGCACAAAAATCTCTGGCAGTTCCAGTGCCTTCGCCTGCCGCTCCATATGCGCGAGCAGCTTGGCACCGCGGCCGCCGCCGCGGAACTCCGGGTGGATCGCCACGCAGGCGATCTCCGCGGCGACCGTGTCACCCTGTTCGTCGAGGATCGGGTACAGTGCGGCACAGGCCACCGGAGTACCGTCCACTTCCACCAGGGTGAAATGGTCGATCTCCGCCTCAAGTTTTTCCCGCGAGCGGCGCACCAGGATGCCCTGCTTCTCCAGCGGCCGGATCAGGCCGAGGATCCCGCCGACGTCGTTGATGCGCGCGCGCCGCACCACTTCGTAACTGTCGCGGTAGATCATGGTGCCGGTGCCTTCGCGGCTGAACAGTTCCTGTAACAGCGCGCCGTCTTCCGCATAGCTCAGCAGGTGCGCGCGCGGTATGCCAGCATTGCAGGCGAGGAGCGCGCAGTTGAGGGTTTCGCTGTCGATGGCTTCCGCTGCTTCCTCGGCCTGGTTGATGCTGAGGTCGTACACCGCCTCGCCGTCGATTTCGAGAAAAGGCTGATCGCGAAACAGGATCAGCTTTTCCGCCTTCAGCGCCCTGGCGGCCTCGGCGGCGAGATCGAGGTAATTGAGGCTGAACAGCTCACCGGTGAGCGAGGTGCCGAGTGGCGAGAGCACCACCAGGGAGCTTTCGTCCAGCGCGCGGGTGATGGCCGATACCTCCATGCGCCGCACCTTGCCGGTCCAGCCCATGTCGGTGCCGTCGATGATGCCTACCGGGCGCGCGGTGACGAAGTTGCCGGAGACCACTTTCAGCGCGGAGCGCGCCATGGGGGAATCCGGAAGCCCTTGGGAAAATGCGGCCTCGATTTCAAAGCGCAGTTTGCCGATGGCGGCCTTGATAATTTCCAGGGTCTCGCGGTCGCTGATGCGGGTATTGCCGTAAAAGCGACTCTGGATACCGGTGCTCTCCAGCGCGCGGTTCACCTGCGCGCGCGCACCGTGCACCAGCACCAGGCGCACACCGAGACTGATCAGCAGGGTGAGGTCGTGCACCAGGTTGCGGAAGTTTTCGTGCTCAAAACCTTCACCGGGAATCGCAACCACCAGGGTTCGCCCGCGCAGGTCATTGATGTAGGGGGCGGCGTTCCGGAACCAGTTGAGAGTTGAGTTTTCGGTTTCCAATGTCTCTTCGCTTCAGCAGGTAAATTCGTTAGCGGTGCAATATACCGCATTTTCTGCAGATTTGTTCGGGGCTTGTACAGATCTTCGGCGGACTCTCGCTGTAGGAGCCTGCCTTGCAGGCGAACAGTTCAGTGCTCCGGTCCATTCGCCTGCAAGGCAGGCTCCTACAAGTTCAGAGGCAGAACCTGCCGATCACTCCCCGCAAAATCTCCACCATCGGATCAATCCGCTCCAGACCCAGATATTCATCCGGCTGGTGCGCCTGGTCGATATCGCCGGGGCCGAGCACGATGGTTTGCATCCCCAGCTTCTGCAGGAATGGCGCCTCGGTGGCAAACGCCACGCTCTCCGCGCTGTGGCCGGTCAGCTTTTCCGCTACCTTCACCAGCTCCGATTGCGCGGGCTCCTCGTAGGCTTCCACATCGCCGATCAGTGGCGCCAGTTCGAACGAGATTCTCTCGCCGTGAATGCAGTTTTGCAGTCGCTGGTGCAACTCCCCGCGCAGCGCCTCCATCGGCATCCCTGGCAGCGGGCGCAAATCGAACTGCAGCTCGGTGTGGCCGCAGATGCGGTTGGGGTTGTCACCGCCGTGGATGCAGCCGAGATTCAGCGTCGGCACCTGCACCGCAAAACCGGGATTGCGGTAGCGCTCCTGCCACTCGCTGCGCAGCTTGAGAATCTCGCCCATGGCGCCGTGCATGGCTTCCAATGCACTGGCCCCATAGGCGGGATTGGACGAGTGGCCCGCCTGTCCGGTAATGCGCAGTGCATGCATCATCATGCCCTTGTGCATGCGGATGGGTTTCAGCCCGGTGGGCTCGCCGATGATCGCGTAGCGCGCCTTGGGCCTGCCTGCTTTTACCAGCGCGCGGGCGCCGGACATGGAGGTCTCCTCGTCGGCGGTGGCGAGAATAATCAGCGGCTGTTGCAGCGGCTTGTCGACAAAGCTTTTTGCCGCCTCAATGGCGATGGGGAAAAAGCCTTTCATATCGGTGCTGCCGAGACCGTAAAAACGGTTGTCGCGCTCGCTCAGTTTGAACGGGTCCGACTGCCAGCGGTTGTCATCATAGGGCACGGTATCCGTGTGGCCGGCGAGCACCAGGCCACCGTCGCCCTGTCCCAGAGTGGCAATCAGGTTGGCTTTGTGGGGCTGGCCCTCGATGGGCATGATTTCAATATTGAAGCCCAGGGTTTCCAGCCACGCCGCCAGCAGGTCGATGACGCCGCGGTTGCCCATGTCGAGTTTCGGATTGGTGGCGCTGACGCTGGGGCTGGCGACCAGTTGCTGGAGCTGTTGCTGCAGTGAGGGCAGTGTGCGGGCGTTCATGGTAACGATCCTTGCGTGAACGATTTGTGATGCTACTGGCGTTTACTGTGCCATTCACTGAAGGCAACTGCGACAAAAATTAGCATACCGCCGGTGAGCAGTCTCGATAGATCCGCGTCGCGATTCCAGATCAGCAGGTTCACCAGCAACCCCGCCGGAATCAGCGCATTGTTCATCGCTGCCAGGGTACCGGGGGAAACCTGGGTGGCGCCCTTGTTCCACAGGAAATAGCCGAGTCCCGAGGCTACGGCGCCGAGCCACAGTAACACTCCCCACTGGACTGGCGTGGTGGGGTATTTGGCGGTGCCGAGGGCGAACCAGGCAATACCGGCCACGATACTGGCGCCGATAAAAAACCAGCCGAAAGTCTGCCGCGGCGGCAGCGATTTCGTGCGCGCGTGGGAGGATTGCATAAACTGCCTGTAGGCCACCTGGCCTGCCGCAAAGCAGAGGTTGGCGCCCTGCACCACAAAAAAGCCTTTCCAATAATCGCCGTTCAGGTTGTCCCAGCGGATGATGGCGGCACCGAGCACGGCGGTGGCGGCCACCAGTAAATTCCAGGGCGAGAAGCGCCGCGCCAACAGGTCGTAGATCAGGGCGATGTACACCGGCGTGAAAATGGTAAACAGCAGTACTTCCGGTACGCTCAGCAGCAGAAAAGATTGATAGTAGAACAGATACATCAGTCCCAGCTGCACGGCGCCGATGGCGATAAGCGTCAGCGCGATGCGCGGCGGTGTGCGCCAGTTGAGAAATGGCAGGAATACCAGGGTGGCGAGTAGTACCCGGGTGAGTACTGCAAAATAGCTGTCGACCTGGCCGGCGAGATAGACGCCGATCAGGCTGAAGGAAAGGGCCCACAACAGGGTGATAAGTATCAGCAGAAACATGAATAGGAAGTTTGTCCGGTGACGATTGGCCTGGATTACAAATCGCTCGCGGCGTTGGCGCAACTGTGCGAGCGGTTAAAGAAAGTCCGCGCTTTCAGTTTCAATGCCAGCAATGGTCCGGGCTCGCAGACCAATTGGCGTGGGCATGGGCGCGGGGAGGTGGAGGTTACCAGTTTTGGCGCGCACATTCTGTTTGCGGAGCGGGCTAAGTTTACCGATGCGGATGGCCACAAAATTGATTTGCAAAATACTTACCGCTGGACGCGCTGTGTGGACTTTGTGCGGCTGGAGCATCTGCGGCGGGAGGAGCCGGTGATGTTGTTCAATCTGGTGCCTGTTACCGAGCACGGGTTCCGTCACCAGTCGCCACATCTGTGTGGGGAGGATACCTACACCGCGGATCTGATTCTTCATCCGGATGAGATTGAGTTGATCTGGCAGATTGATGGGCCGCGGAAGAATGAGCGGTTGCATTACCATTACTGGTAGTTTTTGGCGTGCTTCGTAGCTGGCTTGGTGGCGGTGCCACTACCGGTGCAGCCTTGCAAGACACGCCGTGGACCCATCCATGGGGGCTCTTCTAAAACATCCCTGTTTTAGAAGGTCTTGCAAGGCTGCACCGGTAGTGGCACCTTCGCGGCGAGTTCTGACATTCATCCCACCAGTTACAGGCTGATTTGACCTCTTAAGTAAGTCACCGCGCGCCCGCGCATGACTACCCGCTCACCTTTCAATTCACAATCCAGCTCGCCACCGCGCGGTGAAATCTGTTTTGCCTTGAGTGAGGTCTTGTCGAGTTTCTGTGCCCAGAACGGCACCAGCCTTGTGTGTGCGGAGCCGGTCACCGGATCTTCGTCGATGCCGATGGCGGGGGCAAAGAAGCGGCTGACGAAGTCGCAGGCGAAGCCGTCGCCGGGAGCGGTGCAGATCAGGCCTTTGTAGGGCAGGTTTTTTACGGCGCGGAAGTCCGGGGCGAGCTCGGCGACGATGTCGGCGGAGGGGAACTCCAGCAGCAGCTGGTCGTTGGAGCCGACCACTTCCATGGCTTTGACTGGAGCTGTACCGAGTGCCTGTGTGTAGCTTTCGTCGAATGGGATTTCGCTGTTTTTCTGCGCGGGGAAGTCCAGTGCCAGCAGGTCGCCCTCTTTGCGCACGATCAGCTCGCCGCTGCGGGTGTGGAAGTGGATTTCGCTGTCGGTAAAACCCAGTTCGGTCCACAACAGGTGCGCGGTGACGAGGGTGGCGTGGCCGCACAGGGGGACTTCTTCACCGGGGGTAAACCAGCGCAGTTCGAAGCCGTTGCCGGCGGGCACGGTGAAGGCGGTTTCGGCGAGATTGTTCTCCGCGGCGATCTGTTGCATCAGCGCGTCGTCGAGCCAGCTTGTGAGGGGGACGTAGGCGGCGGGGTTGCCTTTGAACAGTTTGGAGGTGAAGGCGTCGGCCTGGTAGATGGACAATTGCATGGAAATTTTTCCTCCTCGACTGCGGGAATGAATAACAAATAAAAAAGGGAGCGCGAGGCTCCCTTTGTAGCAGGCGATGGCACTAGTGGCCATCGCCAATCGGTATGTGGCCGCCTTACCAGCCAAATACACCTTTGAAAAAGAAGAAGAACAGGATGGCCAGGCCCGCACCGGCGGGCAGGGTGACGATCCAGGAGGCGACGATGGTGGTGATCATGCGCAGGTTGAGTGCGCCGATACCGCGCGCCAGTCCCACCCCGAGTACCGCGCCCACCAGGGTGTGGGTGGTGGAGATGGGAAGGCCGGTGCCGGAGGCCAGAACCACGGTAGAGGCGGCGCCCAGCTCGGCGGCAAAGCCGCGGCTGGGGGTCAGCTCAGTAATCTTCTGGCCGATGGTGGCCATCACCTTAAAGCCGTAAGTGGCGAGGCCCACCACGATACCGACACCACCGAGCAGCAGGATCCACGACGGCATCACCGCTTTGGCAGTTACCGCACCCTGCTGCACCGTGTTTACAATCGCTGCCAGTGGGCCGACGGCGTTGGCCACGTCGTTGGAGCCGTGGGCGAAAGCCATGGCGCAGGCGGTGAAAATCATCAGGATGGCGAACACCCGCTCCACGTTGGCAAAGCGGTTGCTGCGCTCGCGCTCGGGGTCGCGTTTGATGCGCTTGATCATCGCCATGCCCACGCCCATCACGATCAGGCCGACAACGCCGGCGATCAGCGCGTCCTGCCAGAAGACCAGATTGATGTTCGCGTCTTTCAGCACGTGCTTGAGGCCCTTGGTGAGGGTCACCATGGCGATCATCCAGCCCACTGCGAACATATAGACTGGGATGTAGCGTTTGGCGTTGGTAAATGGATCTTCGGTGTTGAGGATCAGCCGTTGAACGCTGCGGAACAGCAGGAATGAAAAGGTGCCAGCCAGTACCGGTGAGACGACCCAACTGGCGACGATACTGCCCACCTTGCCCCAGGCCACCGCGTCTACGGAAATGCCCACCGCCGAGAAGCCAACGATGGCGCCGACGATGGAGTGCGTGGTGGACACTGGCCAGCCCAACACACTGGCGATGGCCAGCCAGGTACCGGCGGCCAGCAGCGCAGAGAGCATGCCGTAGATCAGCAGTTCGGGATTATCGGTAAACAGATCCGGGGAAATGATCCCCTTGCGAATGGTGGCAGTTACTTCGCCACCGGCCAAATAGGCGCCGGCGAATTCGAAGATCATGGCGATGATGATCGCCTGCTTGATGGTCAGCGCGCGGGAGCCTACGGAGGTTCCCATGGCGTTGGCCACGTCGTTTGCGCCCACGCCCCAGGCCATAAAGAAGCCGAAGACGCAGGCCAGAATCAGGAAGATGTGGCCGTACTGTGCAATGATTTCCATGGAATTCCCCCTTTAACGCGCCAGCAACAATTGCAATCGGTTGCCGACAGCGTGCGCGCGGTCGGCCAGGTCGCCGACCCACTCGATGACGCGATAGAGGAAAATCACATCCACGGGAGGCAGTTCTTTTTCGATCTTGAACAGGGCAGCGCGCACCTGAACTTCGAGTTTGTCGGATTTGCGCTCGAGTTCGTCCAGCTCTTCGGTCATGCGCTGGGCGATATCCACTTCGCGCCCGGCGAAGCCGGACTCCAGCAGCTCATCCAGCTCGTTAATGGCGGTGAGGGCCTGGGCGGAGGCGGCTACGGCGCTCTCGACGAAGGTCTGCATCTGCGTGCGCAGAGCCTCGGGTACCAGCATCTGGCGGCCGATGGCGAGACCGGCGATGTCCTGGGCGGTGTTGGCCACTTCGTCCTGGGCGTGCAACAGCTCCAGCAGGTCGGTGCGGGAAACCGGCATGAACAGACTGTCCGGCAGGTGCAGGCGCAGATCTTTCTTTATGTCGTCGGCGCGGTTCTCGGTCGCGGAGATGCGCTGCTGGATGGTTTTGGCGGTGTCGAAGTCCTCATGCATAAGGGCTTCGAAGAAGGGCACCAGATCCGCTGACGCCTCGTGGGCGGTCGCCATGTGCTCCTTGATGGGCTTGATCGGCGAGCGGCCGAACAGGTTGGCGATATTGGACAGGGGCATGGTCTGTTCCTTTTTCCGGTCCTGACAGTTGGTTGAAAAGCCACCGGGGCGGCCAAATTTGGCGGCATGGTACCCCAACATCTGCCGAGGGCACAGTGACGCCTGTTTTTGACTAAAGGGTCTCGGCAATTTTCTGCGGACCGGTCGCACTGTTGCCGTCCGCCATAAAAGCTACAATGCGCCATCACACTAAGCGTAGACGGGTGCAAGGGTATGGCTGTGAGCAGAATGGCAGACAGGTTTCTCGACCTGGCGGGGTTGCTGGAAGACCTGGTAAGCCAGGGCTATGTGGGCCGCCCGGACGCCAATCGCCTGATCGGCACCCCGCGCACCGCGGAGCAGGCGCAGATGCACCCGCTCAGCTATATCGCCAGCTGTGAGCTGCCCAACCTGAAAAAGCCCGGCAAGGTGCTGGATGCGTTCTTTCTTACCCAGTGGCTGGCGGATACCTCCTCTCACGGCCTGTACCACATCGACCCGCTGAAGGTGAACGTAGCGGCGGTGACTGAGGTGATGAGCTTCCAGTTCGCCAAGCGCCACCAGATCCTGTGTGTGGAGGCCAGCAAGGAGATGTTGCTGGTGGCCACCGCTCAGCCCTACACTTCCGGCTGGGAGGAGCAACTGGAACACACCAGTGGTCGCACCGTGCAGCGGGTGGTGGCAGACCCCGCGGATATCAAGCGCTATTGCACCGAGTTCTACTCCCTGGCCCACTCCATCACCGGCGCCAGCGGTCTCAAGGGCACCTCCGGCGCCAACAATTTCGAACAGCTGCTGGAACTCGGCAACCTGAAGGACCCGGAAGCCAATGACCAGCACATCGTCAATATTGTCGACTGGTTGCTGCAGCACGCCTTCGACCAGCGCGCCAGTGACATCCATATCGAGCCGCGCCGGGATGTGGGGCGCATCCGCTTCCGCATCGACGGCATCCTGCACCCGATCCACGAACTGCCGGACCAGGTCAACGCCGCTGTCACCAGCCGCCTGAAAATTCTCGGGCGCATGAACGTGGCAGAGAAGCGCAAACCCCAGGACGGCCGCATCAAGACCAAGCGCCCGGACGGCAGCGAGGTGGAACTGCGCCTCTCCACGCTGCCCACCGCCTTCGGTGAAAAGCTGGTGATGCGGATCTTTGATCCCGAGGTACTGGCGCGCTCCTACCACGACCTGGGTCTCGCCGGCGAGGATCTGGCCCGCTGGCAGACCATGCTCGGGCGCCCCAACGGTATTGTGCTGGTCACCGGCCCCACCGGCTCCGGTAAAACCACCACCCTGTATACGGCGCTCAAGCAGCTGGCCTCCACCGAGGTGAATGTTTCCACCATCGAAGACCCTATCGAGATGGTGGAGGAAAACTTCAACCAGACCCAGGTGCACCACAGCATTGGCCTGGATTTCGCCGCCGGCATCCGCACCCTGATGCGGCAGGACCCGGACATCATCATGGTGGGGGAGATCCGCGACCTGGAGACTGCACAGATGGCGGTGCAGGCCGCGCTCACCGGTCACCTGGTGATTTCCACCCTGCACACCAACGATGCGCCCACCGCCGTGACCCGCCTGCTGGACCTTGGCTTGCCGCACTACCTGCTGAAATCCACCGTGCTCGGGGTGATGGCCCAGCGCCTGGTGCGCACCCTGTGCCCCAACTGCAAGCGCAAGGCAGAGATCAGCGACGAGGACTGGCAGGCGCTGGTGAAACCCTGGAAGGCGCCGAAGCCCGAGGTGGTGTATCAGCCGGAGGGCTGCCTCGACTGCCGCAATACCGGTTACCGCGGCCGCCAGGGCATCTACGAAATCCTGCCGTTTTCCGAGGGTGTGCAGGCGCTGGTCACCCACGACTGCGACCTGCAACTGGTGCGCCGCCAGGGCATGCGCGAGGGAATGAATAGCCTGCGGTTATCCGGCGCGCGCAAGGTGGCAGCGGGAATTACCACCGTACAGGAAGTTCTGCGGGTGGCGCCGCCGCCGGATATCGCTTTCTGATTTCGCGCGGTGTGTTTGCATTCTCGCGCCGATACGCCATAGTCAGGGAAGCGACCGCAATGACGGATAAACAATAAAAAGGACGATAAAGATGACGATTGAATACGCTTTGCTGGATGTATTTGCCAACGCCCCATTTCAGGGCACCCAGATCCCGGTGGTGAACCTGGCGGGCCACACTCTGGATGAAGCGGCAAAAAAAGCCATCGCCAGCGAATTCCAGCAGACCGAGACCGTTTTTATCCAGCCGGAACATCCGGTTCCCGCCAGCGTATACACCGCTAAAGGCCCGCAGCACTTTGGTGCCCACACTATCCTCGCCGCTTCATTTATGGCCTTTGAGCTGGGCCTCAGTAAAAGCGAAGGGGCCTTTGCCTCGTTTCTGCTGCAACAGGACAGTGGGCTGATCGAAAGCTTTATCGATGACCGGGACGGTGTGCCAGGCGCGATCCAGTTTGCCCGCGTGCTGTCGCCCACTGTCGACCGCTACACCCCGGAAGTGGCCCGCCTCGCGGCGGCGCTCAACACCGAGGAAAAACATATTTCCTTCAGTAAATATAAACCCATGGTGGTGAGCGTCGACCGGCCCACTCTGATCGTGCCGTTCACCCGCCCCGAGCATGTCGTGGCGGCGAGCCTGAATCACGAGCGCTGGGCAGAATTACTGGGAGATATGTACACTTCCGAGCTGTTCCTGTTTGCACCTGGCTCCATTACCGGCGGCACTGAGTTTCACGGTCGCCTGCTGAATCCCGGTTTGGCGAAAGACGTGTATCCGCCCATCGGCAATGTAATGCCGGAATTCATTGCCTACCTTGCCGAGCAGCAGGAAACCGCCACGGGCACCCACACCTTTTCCGTAGATCGCGGCAGTGTGGCCACTCGCAAGAGTGTGCTGCATGTGGAGTTTGATAAGAAAAATGGCCGGGAAGTACGCTGCCGTATCGGCGGCAATGTGATCAAGATGGGAGAGGGCAAGCTGTTCTACTCATGACCTTGCTCCGCAATAATGAGCACCCAATAAAAAACCGCGCGTTTGCGCGGTTTTTTATTGGCGAGTGAATTACGCGGCTGGATCTTCCAAATCCTCCTGTTTATCACCTTCCGCGGTTTGTTCCTCTTCCTCCCGCTCCACTAGTACCAGATTGTCGTGGCGCTTGTCCGTTACGCGATCGAAATCGTACTTGGCGATTTCAAACGCCTGCTCGCGGTCACTCCGACGCACATAGTATTTGTCGTCCGCGTGCAAGAAGCGGTAGCGCAGTTCGCCGTCTTTGGTCTGCACAAGTACTTCGGTTTCCTCGACTTCTGGTACCTCGGAAACTGGTGCGGTGATACGCAGCTTCTCCAACGTACTGGCGAGCTCGCGGGCTTTGCCGGGATCGACTGCGGGTACTGCGTCACTTCCAGTGTCTGCGAATTTCCAGTTTTCGCCATCTTTGCGCAGCTGGTAGTCGGGTCCGTCGATGCGCTGGATGTCGCCGGCGGCGAGCAGGGATTTGTCCAGCCAGCTGTCGGCCTTTTCCGGCAGGTCGAAGCTATTCAGCTCCACCGCATAGATGGCGTCGTCATCCGCGCGGCGCACGTGCACTTTGCGGAAACCCGGCGAGGTACCCACAAATAACTCCAGCGCTGGCGTGTCGCCCTCCGCGGTGTACAGCTTCAGGTGTTTGCGGAATTTGTCTTCCGCCACCTCAAAGCGCTCGCGGGCGCTCGCGCTGGTGGCCACCGGCCAGTTGCCTTTGAGCGCGCTGAGCTTTTCCAGCAGTGTGTCGAGCTTGTCGCTGTCGACCGGCAGATCGTGCAGGTTCGGCAGCTGCCACTGGCCGTTTTTTCTGGCCAGGGTGACGCTGTTGCCGTCGCCGGCAATTTCCAGACGCTTGAGTGCGTCGGTTTCGGCGTCTACCAGCCGGGTCTGCTGGGCCTGCGCCTGTTGCCGGGAGGTCGCATCCCAGAACAGGCCCGCGGCGAGTACCAGCTGCAGTGCCAGCACCCCGCTCAATATTTTTTGCAGATTCTTCATGCTTCAGTTCCTCCTCAGCCGGCCAGCAGCTGCTGATAGCGCTGCTGGCGGGCGCGGCTGCGCAGGGTCTGGATCAGGGCGACGATGCCCAGTGCCAGCAGCGCGGCAATGTAGTTCAGGGTTTCCCAGAACAGGCGGCTGTCCTGTTCCATCGGCGGCAGGGTGCGGTTGAAGTGGCCGCGCGCGCGGATGCCGAGCAGGCCCGCGTCCTCGAGAGACCAGTCCACACTGTTGGCCGCCAGCTGCAGGGTGTTGAGGTAGTCACCGCCGGCGGCCGCGCCGCTCATGCGCACCACCTGATCGCGCAGGAAGTCGTTGGAGGCGAACAGGATGATGCGCGCGGACTCCGGCGAGCGGCTGATCTGGCTGGGCAGGTTTTCCAGTTTGGTGGCGTCGCTCGCGCTGTCGGCTTCGCCTTCGGCCTGCTCTTCTGGCTGTTGGGCCAGCGGCAAGGGCTTGTCGGCAAAGTAGGAGTCAAAGCGCCCGGCACTCACCACACCCAGCAGCTGGGAGGCGCGCTTGCCCTCCGGGGTAAACGCGCTGATCTGCCCGTCCACATAGCGCGGCATCACGCTGGTACTGCTGGACAGCCAGGACTCGTCGGAGCTGTGCAACAGTGGAGTGATGGTGCGTTCTGTGGACTTCTCCTCGTCCACACGAATGGGTGAGGCCCAGCTCAGGGTGGCCTGGGGCAGGCTGCCGGTGATGGGGTTGTCGGCGTTGAGGCCGTCGCCGCGCACATCGATAAAGTAGGGGTAATCCAACATGCGCAGCTCCTGCAGCTGGAAGCCGCCCACATTGCGGGTCACCGGTACCGGGAAGGCGCTGTTCTGCGGATCCAGCACCAGTTGGTTGTCCACCTTCAGGCCCATGTGTTCGAGCCAGGGTTCCAGGCCGCTGTTGACCCGGTTCAGGCTGAGGCTGCGGTTGGAAAGGTTGGCGCTGTAGGGGGAAGTGGCGGCGATCACGGTGCCCCCCTGCATCAGGAACTGGTCGACGGCATACAGGGCCTTTTCGCTCAGGTTGCGCGGCGCCAGCAGCATCAGGATATCCGCATTGCCGGAAACGCGGCCGTCACTCAGGTCCTCGCGCTCCACATTCAGCTCGGCGCCGAGCAGGGTTTCCAGCTGGCTGAAGCGGGCACCGCCGCCCATACCCTGGCTGAAATCGTCCGCCGGCGTCACCAGCGCCACGGTCTTGGTAAAGCCGCTGGCGAAGCGCTTGATGCCCGCTTCCAGGTTGCGCTCGAAGGTGTCCGCGCTGAGGTCGTCCAGGGGAATCTGCACGATCTGGTCATCGCGGGCGAGGGTCAGGTAGAAATAGAAGGGGCGCCCGATCAGGCTCGCGGCCATGGGCTGGAAGCCGAAGTCCTCGGCGATCTGCTGTGCCACCATACCGCCGTCCGCTTGCGGGTCCACAAACTCGACGCTCAGGCGATCGCCGGCGTCCGCCTGCATGTTCTCCACGGATTCGCGGATGGCCTGTTTGAATTCCGCCAGCTGTTCGGGCAATTGCTCGTCGGCGGAAACATAGGCGGTAAACGCCAGCTTGCCCTGCACCGTGTCGAACAGGTTGCCCTCGCTCTGGTAGCTCTGCAGAACTTTCTTGATCGCGCGGGTGAGGTCGTATTCCGGGTTGCGCAGCTGCACGTCGATATCCGCCTCGCGCTCCGCATTCACCTCGATCAGATCGCGGAAGCCCAGTACCTCGTACTCGTCACCGTACTGCACCAGCACATCGAAATAGGAGCTGACGATGGAAGCCTGGTAGCGGTCCGCCACCTGGAAGGGCACCGGCGCTATGCCGTATTTGCGGTTGGCCTCTTCCTCCAGTTCGGGCTCTTGGGTCGGATCGATGATTTCCACCCGCACGCGGCCGTCGCCGGCCACTTCATATTCGCGCAGCAGATCGCGCATCTGTGGCACCAGCGGGGCGAGCAGCGGATGGGTTTTGCCGCTGAAATAACCGCGGATCAGCAGCGGCTCCTGCAGCTGGTTCAGATACTGCTCGGTGGCCGGGGAGATGGAATACAGGTTGCCCTCGGTCACATCCGCGCGCAGGGATTTCAATTGCCCCAGCCACAGGTTGGCCCCCAGGGCGTTGACCACCAGCAGCGCGGTAACCGTCTGCCAGGTCTGGCGGTGCTGGCGATCGCCGCCGGCGGCCCAGCGCTCGCGCTCCAGCACCAGCGTATTGAGGGCCAGGAACACCGCGCACAGGCTCAGGTAGTAATAGAGGTCCGGCAGATCGATGACGCCGCGGGTGATGGCGTCAAAGCGCGCACCGGTGCTGAGACTGCGCAGCCACTCGCCGGCGCTGTTGCCGAAAAAATCGGTGAGCAGCGGTGTGCCGACCAGGTAGAAAACCCCGCACAGGGCCGATGCCACAATCAGGCTGACGATCTGGTTGCTGGCGCGGGCGGACACGAACAGGCCGATACTCAGATACGCGGCACCCAGCAGAAAGGTGGCGAGATAACCCGCCCACACCGGGCCCCAGTCCAGCTCGCCGATCAGCGCCACGGTGATGGGCAGCGGCAGGGTGATGGCCAGCGCAATGCCGAGCAGCGCTAAGCAGCCGACAAACTTGCCCACCACAAACTGCCACAGCGGAGCGGGTTGGGTGAGGACATGTTCCAGCGTGCCTTTGGCGCGCTCGTCGCTCCACAGGCGCATGGTGAGCGCGCTGCTAAGGAAAATCAGCAGCAGCGGCATCCACTCGAACAGTGGGCGCACGTCGGCGATGTTGCGGGCAAAAAAGGCCTCGCCCCAGAAAAACACGAACAGGCTCACCGCGGCAAAGGTGGCGAGGAACAGATATGCCACCGGCGAGGCAAAAAACAGGGTGAGTTCTTTGGCGGCGACACGCTGGATCAGTTGTCTGCCGCTGACTTGAACGTTGGAATCAGGCCGCATCTTCCATTGCCTCCGTGTGTTGTTCTTTGTTGTTTTCATTTACCTGACGGAACAGGCTTTCCAGATCCCGCTGTTCCGGTTGCAGGCGGTAGAGTTCGCCGCCGGCGGCAATCAGCGTGCGCGCGATGATCGCGCTGGCGCTGCGCAGGTTGGCACCCTCTGCGAGGACGATGCGGAACTGCCCGGCAGTTTTCAGAGCCTCTACCCTGTGAATACCCTGCTCCTTGCCAAGGCGCGCGAGTACGTCGCGGGCATCGGTGGCGGAGGTCTCAAGCCAGATACTGTTGGCGCGGCGCAGGCGGTCGAGTTTTTCATCTACCGCGAGGCTGCCACTGTGAATGATCAGCACCCGGTCACACAGGGCTTCCACTTCCTGCATGATGTGGGTGGAGAGGATCACGGTGGCTTCGCGCGCGATGTCTTTTATCAGTGCGCGCATCTGCCGGGTCTGTGTCGGATCGAGGCCGTTGGTGGGCTCATCCAGGATCAGCAGCCGCGGGCGCCCGAGGATGGCCTGCGCGACGCCGACGCGCTGTTTGTAGCCCCGTGAGAGGGTGTGGATGCGCGCGTGCAGTTTGTCGCCGAGCTCCGTGGCTTTGATGGCGCGGCGGATTTCGTCGATTTTTTCCTGGCCGTCGAGGCCTTTCAGTGAGGCGGCGTAGTCGAGGTAGTCGGCGACGCTCATCTCTCCATAAACCGGAAGATTTTCCGGCAGGTAGCCCAATTGCCGTTGCAGGGTTTTGGGCTTGTCGGCCATGTCGATGCCATCAATCTTTACGCTGCCGGTATCCGGTTCCAGATAGCCGGAGAGCATTTTCATGATGGTGGTTTTGCCGGCGCCGTTGTGGCCGAGCAGGCCGACAATTTCGCCTTTGCCGATGTTAAAACTGACGCCGTCGACGGCTTTGAAGTCGCCGTAGCAACGGCTGAGGTGGGTGACTTCCAGCACCTTGTCCTCCTTTTGGTTTGGTTGTCAGGGGGTGGTTGGACTGCGTGAATAGTTTCGTGGCGGTGCCGCTACCGGGTACCGCCTTTTGAGACACGCCGTGAACCCGGCCCGGCCGTTCCGTGCACTCACGGCGCCTTCGGCCCATGGGGGCTCTTCTAAAACATCCCTGTTTTAGAAGGTCTCGCAAGGCTGTACCGGACAGTGACGCCTTCGCGCGAAGTTGAGTGGTAATAATTCGAAAGTGATTACGGTGGTGGACGCGAGATGGGCAGGTAGATGGGTACGCGTCGCATGGCGCGGCGACAGGTTGCCGCGGCCCGGAAGTTATGGGGGTGCTTGAGGTGAAGTGTGTAATCAGTCGAAATAGTCATGCTCGTAAAACGGGGTGGCCCGCAATAAAAACAGGGTTCTGACGAAAGATTGGTGGCAATGGATCGTCGGTTAGATAGGGTCTTCTAAAGAAAGTTCAAGAGCGCGGGCGCAGGGCGGCGAGGATTCCGGTGACGGCCAATGTATACTCAGGCTCTTACCGTAAAGATGGGCTGGAGCCCGTTCACAGGAGAAGCCCGGATGCCATTGACCGATCTCTGCCCCCCGCAACACCAATCCCTGTTTGCCCAGCGCTGGAATACCTGGAGCGCTGCAGTCGGTATGGAGGCTGCTGCGCAGGTTGAGTCTTTGCTGGCGGATAGAGCGAAGGCCATGAGTGTGGCCCGGGGGTTTGTGGGCTCGGATTTTTTTGTGCAGCAGTGCACGCGCCAGCCGGATCTGTTGCCGGCGCTGCTGGCGGAGGGCGATTGCGGCCTGGTGGCTCCCGCGCTGGATGAACTGGAGAGCGAGGAGCAGCTGGAGCGGGCGCTGCGTCGGTTGCGCAACCGGGTGAATGCGGAGGTAATCTGGCGGGATTTTGCTGGCCAGTGGGATATTCCCGCTGCCTGTGCGCGACTTACCGGGCTGGCAGAAGTGTGCATTCAAGCAGCGCTCGATTGGCACTGGCAGTCGCTGGTTGCGCGTCATGGGCAACCGCGCAACCGCGAGGGCGTCGCGCAGCCGATGATCGTGCTGGGCATGGGCAAGCTGGGGGCGCGGGAGCTGAACCTGTCGTCGGATATCGATCTGATTTTTGCCTACCCGGAACCCGGACAGAGCGATGGGCAGAGCCCGTTGGAAAACCAGGCGTTTTTCCAGCGCCTGGGCCAGCGGCTGATCAAGTCCCTCGACGCTACCACCGCCGATGGCTTCGTATTCCGCGTGGACATGCGTCTGCGCCCCTACGGCGACAGCGGTCCGCTGGTTAGCCACTACGCCGCGCTGGAGGACTACTACCAGACCCAGGGGCGCGAGTGGGAGCGCTACGCCATGATCAAGGCGCGCCCGGTGGCCATGAGTGGTGAAGGTGCGGCGGAGGCGGCGGAGGAATTGATGGAGCTGCTGCGCCCGTTTACCTATCGCCGCTATATCGATTTCAGCGTGATTGAAGCGCTGCGGGAAATGAAAACCCTGATCCAGCGCCAGGTGCGCGCGCGCGGCATGACCGACAACATCAAGCTGGGCCGCGGTGGTATCCGCGAGGTGGAATTCATCGCCCAGGCCTTCCAGTTGATTCGCGGCGGGCGCGAACCAGACCTGCGGGTGCGCAATATTCTCAAAGTGCTGCCGCTGCTGGAGGCCGGTGGGCATCTGCCCGAAGGTTGCGCGGCGCAGCTGCGCGAGGCTTATCTGCTGTTGCGCCGGGTGGAGCACGGCCTGCAGGCGGAAAAAGACCAGCAGACCCAGACCCTGCCAGCGGAGCCTGCGCGTCGCGAGCAGTTGGCGTTCGCTCTGGGCTATGCCGACTGGACGGCATTGGCGCGGGAACTGGCGGAAGCCCGCGCGGTAGTTGAGCGGGAATTCGACGAGGTGATCGCGCCGCCGGAAGAGAGTGGCGAGATCAATCCCAGCGAGCAGTGGCAGATGTTATGGGCCGGTTGCGCGCGTGCGGAGGAGCGGGATACCTGGCTGGAACAGTTGCATGAGGGCGGCTTTCAGCCCGCGTCCAAAGCACTGGAAATCCTCGCCGAGCTGCACGGAGACCGTATCGTTGCCGCGCTGCCGGCGTCCGGTCGCCAGCGTCTGGACCAGACCATGCCGCTGTTGCTGGCGGCGGCGTCCGAAGTGAGTGAGCCATTACTGGCGCTGGCGCGGGTGATGCCGCTACTGCGCTCGATATTGCGCCGCAGTGCTTATCTGGTACTGATCATTGAGAACCCGCCGGTGCTGGCGCAGCTGCTGCGGCTGTGCAGCGCTTCGCCGTGGATCGCCGAGCAACTGGCGCGCCACCCGATCCTGCTGGATGAAATGCTCGACCAGCGCCGCCTGTTGCAGCCGTCCACGGCAAAGGACATCGCCGACGATCTGCGCCAGCACATGCTGCGGGTGGACCCGGAAGACCTGGAGGCGCAGATGGAAGCGTTGCGCCATTTCAAGCAGGGGCAGAGCCTGCGCACCGCAGCCCAGGAAATTACCGGCGCGCTGCCGCTGATGAAAGTGAGCGACTCGCTGACCTGGCTCGCCGAGGCGATACTGCAGCAGTCGCTCGCGCTCGCCTGGCAGCAGGTGACGGAAAAACATGGTGCGCCGGCGGATACCAGCGCAGAGGAAATGCGCTTTGCCATCGTCGCTTACGGCAAGCTCGGCGGTCTTGAGCTCGGTCACGGCTCGGATCTGGATATCGTGTTCGTGCACGACGCCGAGGCGCAGCAGTACACCGACGGCGAGAGACCTATCGACAACCTGAGTTTCTACACCCGTCTCGCCCAGCGCCTGATTCATATTCTGCAGACCCGCACCCTGAGCGGTCCGCTGTATGAAGTGGATACCCGCCTGCGCCCATCCGGCAATTCCGGCTTGCTTGTCACCTCGCTGGCCGCGTTCGAGAAATACCAGCGAGAGAGCGCCTGGACCTGGGAGCACCAGGCGCTGGTGCGCACCCGTCCGGTGGCGGGCAGTGAACGCCTCGGCGCGGCATTCGAAGCGCTGCGAACCGACCTGTTGTGCTCCCAGCGTGACGAGCAGAAATTGCGCGATGAGGTGGTAGAAATGCGCAATAAGATGCGTGCACAGCTGGATAAGAGCAATGATCGGGAATTCGATCTCAAGCATGGTCGGGGCGGTATTGTCGATATCGAATTTATGGTTCAATATGCCGCATTGGCCTGGGCGCACGGCGCCCCATCAATCGTGCGATATACCGACAATATCCGCATTCTTGAGAGCCTCACCGAGGCGGGCCTGATGCCGGCCCACCAAGCCGAGCATTTGATCGACGCCTACAAAGCCTACCGATCAGAAGGTCATCGCCTGGCATTACAACAGCTGCCGGGGGTTGTATCCGGTGACCACTTCGAAGCGGAAAGAAAGACCGTTGAAAAAACCTGGCAGCAGATACTGGGCTGAAGCATCCCCCGGGAGAGTTTCCATAACCCGTGTCTAAATTGGCTGCCCGCTTAAACTGTTTTTCACTGGCTCTGTGCTGTAGGAGCCAGCCTGCTGGCGAACTGATTCGATCCTCCCGCTTGTTCCGGGCTCGATTTCCCTCCCCAGGCCTAGACTCCTACAGAGTGCGTAACTGAATTCTTGCAGGAGTTTCCCCATGTCTTTTGCCGATAGAGACGGCGTTATCTGGTTTGATGGTGAGCTGGTTCCGTGGCGCGATGCCCGTGTCCACGTACTCACCCACACTTTGCACTACGGAATGGGCGTGTTTGAAGGCGTGCGCGCCTATCAGACCGCCGACGGCGGCACCAGTATCTTCCGCTTGCAGGAGCATACCCGCCGCCTGTTCCGCTCCGCCAAGATCATGAACATGCCCATGCCGTGGGATGCCGAGCAGCTGAATGAAGCTCAGCGTCTGGTGGTGCGTGAAAATGGCCTGAAGGAGGCCTACCTGCGCCCGATGGCGTTTTACGGCTCCGAAGGCATGGGCCTGCGCGCTGACAAGCTTGAAACCCATGTAATTGTCGCCGCCTGGGAGTGGCCGAGCTACATGAGCCCCGAGGCCCGCGAGCTGGGTATCAAGGTCAACACCTCGTCCTACACCCGCCACCATGTGAACATTGCCATGTGCAAGGCGAAGGCCAATGGCAATTACATCAACTCTATGCTGGCGCTGCAGGAGGCAATCCGCAACGGCTGCGAGGAAGCCCTGCTGCTGGATCCGGAAGGCTACGTGGCCGAGGGCAGCGGTGAGAACTTCTTCCTGGTGAGCGACGGCGTGATCTACACCCCGGAACTGACTTCCTGCCTCGACGGGATTACCCGCAAGTCGGTGATCCAGCTGGCGGAGGAGTGTGGCTACAAAGTGGTGGAAAAACGCATTACCCGCGACGAGGTGTATATCGCCGACGAGGCCTTCTTCACCGGCACCGCCGCGGAAGTACTACCGATCCGTATGCTCGACGGCCGCACCATCGGTGCCGGCCGCCGCGGACCCATCACCAAGCGCCTGCAGCAGATGTACTTCGATGCGGTGCAAGGTAAGAGCCAGGCGCATATGGGGTGGCTCAGCGACGTGTTTAATGACGGAATCAATGAGCGTCTCGCCGCAGTTTAATCGTTCAAAGCTCTTCTCCGTGTAGGGGGAGAGCTTTTCGCCTTTCTTTTTTCTCTCTCTTTATTTCATTCCCTGAAATTTGTCTGTCTCTAAATATTAAGTTTCTCGATCTGAATTGGGGTCGTATTTTTCCACGGAGAGCAATACAGGATAGTGGTTCGGTCTATTAATTGCTTACATTTATTCTGTAGCTTCTGATACGTGAGTGCCAGTTCCGGAATTTTTCCGATACGTTCGTGCCTATTGCGCTGGTTCTGTCTGCATTTTTTGAAAAAACTTGCTAATCCGCAAAGATTGCGCTTTACGCGTCTAATTTCAATGCTTAGTATCCCGCCGCCTAAAATCATCAATGGAAGGTGAAACTATTTATGCGCAAGAGTATTTGTTTTTTTCTTTTTATTGTTTTTCCCGCTGTAGGGTTTGCAAAAAATTACTGGCAGGGACCTGTCGGCGGCACTGGGGGGAATTATTTTCAGACCGTTGTGGCGGATCATGAGCGTGTCTGTGGGGTTTATATTCGACATGGAAGTCGGATTGATGCGATTCAATTGAAAGTTTGCGACAACAGTGGAAATTCGTATCGTTCACAGAGATTTGGTGGGGGTGGCG
Organism: Microbulbifer sp. SH-1; assembly: GCF_011326135.1. Classification (NCBI taxonomy): domain Bacteria; kingdom Pseudomonadati; phylum Pseudomonadota; class Gammaproteobacteria; order Cellvibrionales; family Microbulbiferaceae; genus Microbulbifer; species Microbulbifer sp. SH-1. The sequence continues at coordinate 4,021,659 of NZ_CP046948.1, forward strand.
GTAGTGAGTCCTTTTTTGCCATTTCCAGTGCTGAATATCTTAGTGGCTTGAAGGTCTACCTTGGTAGGCGAGATGGCGGTGAGCGCATTTTTGGGTTGCAGCTTGAAAAAAATAGAATTGGAAGCTCGTCTTCCTCCTCCAGAGTCACTTCACCACTCTACGGAACCAAAACAACTAAGCTTCTCATTCAGGATGGTGTGTCATATCAATCAATATCCCCCTTTGATTATTCCGTTCCGGGAATTGTGGGGCTTTTCGGGCGGGCAAACAAAGAGCTGGATGCAGTGGGTCTGGTGTTTTCTGATGGGCAGCGCGGCAATGATCCAGATAATTTATTGCGCACCGCTATCGGCGGGAAGAATGGAGTTTATGACGACTTTTTTCAATTTACCGATGGGAATATTTGCAGGTTTGATGTTCGCCATGGAAGTCGAATCGATGGCTTGAGGTTCAAGAAGTGCACTGATAATGGTGGTTCCTTATATTCCCCGTGGTACGGCGGTAGCGGCGGTTCGATAAGTAGTTTTATCCTTCAGGATGGGGAGTTTCTTGTTGCGATAAGGGGGTCGCTGGTTACCCGTAATGGTCGCGTTACACTATCTTCCATCTATTTTGTAACCAATAAAAGAGTGTCTCCGATATTTGGGGAGACTACATCTCGTGAATACAAAGTGGAAATTCCTGTGGGTAAGGCAGTGTATTTATTGCAGGTAGAGAGCAAGGATGAGATAACCTCCTTGGGGGTTTGGACTTTGTAAGTTCTGAGTATACGTATCCATTGGTCCGGCTGTGCAGGTTTACCTGTGCAGCCGAAGCGTTGATGTTTTCCTGCTTTTTAACTTGATTTTTTGTTTGCTTGCTTTTGGCCTTTCATTTTTTTGCACAGATCGTAGAAGTTGTCAGCTATGTCGTTACGGTTATACTTTTTCATCTGGTTAAACGCGAGCGCGACTTCCCTGTATGTTTGATTAATTGCCCAGTTTCTTATGGAGTTTGCCAGTGATTCAGGATCAGGAGGGAAGTACTCTATCGCTTTGTCGAGAGGGCTTTCGATTATGTAGTTGGAGGGGATTAGCGACGGTTTTCGATATCGTAAAATGTCGTTTTCAACTCCTGACATTTTGCTCTTGCCGTAAACTTCCCGATATTTTTTGAAGTGAGTATCAATCTTTATTGGAGCGATAAAAAAATCCACTGATGCCACCTTCTTTTCAAATTCCTCTGCTGGCACGTAATCAGTGCTGTAATCTAGGTGGAATCTGTCAGATGTCAGGCTCTCAAAGTTCCGGATAATATTGCCAACCTGCTTGTGTCCGGCGTTGCCCAGTAGGGTCAGTTTGACTCGTGGGGAGTTGGGGTCTTTCAGGTATTTTCTAAGCGCGCGGTAAACCAAAGTGAAGTCTTTCTTGCTGTTGGTCACTTTGCCAGTGATGGCAATATTGATTGTATCGCGTTGGTTGATGTCGGGGATTTTCCTGAGTTCTTTTTCTCCAAGGTAGCCAAAAGGCAACACCGGGTCGAGAATCTTTTGTGGGTCTACCCAGTTGTGGTCTTTGACATAGTGAGTGATGGTTTCATTAGGAAACATCACATAGTCAATTTTTTCAAATAGGCTTTTCCTGAGGTTCCACTCCCGGCCGATCAGCACTTTGCGCAACAGGTGGGAGAGTATGGCAGGGCTGTTTAATACCGGGTTCCGAAAGTGTCTGAGCGGGCTCAGGTCGCAGTGAGCATTGTGGATCCTGATGATCGCCGGAGCGGTAAAGCGAATGCGGTTTACCTCTTTCCAGTAACCGGCGACGGTATTGAAGTAGATGATGTCGGCAGATGCGAAGATCGGTGCCATTCTCTGTAGAAAATCGGCAATGTATTCTTCCGGCTTCTTGAGTTGAATATCAAGGCGCGGGTCACTGCCTGCTGAAGGCAGGCCAGAATCTTTGTAAACCTTGGGTATGGTGACAAGGGTTAGCTTGAAATTATTCAGCTTCAGGGTGTCGTAAAGATTCTTCAACAGTTCACCGTGGTGGTGCAATTCCAGCACCACCAGATGAATAATTTCAGGGTTGCCTTGTTCGGGCATATGGGACTTTCTCTAAATGGAACTCGGTTGCGTTGCTGGGGGGAGGCAGGCTTCAGCTCGCGGGCGCCCCACACAGAAATATTCAAACCCGGCTTCTGCCATATCCAGCGGATCGTAGAGGTTGCGACCGTCGAATACCACCGGCGTTTTCAGGCTGTCGCGTACGGTATTGTGGTCCAGTGATTTGAACTGCTGCCACTCGGTGGCAATGATCAGCGCATCCGCGCCGGACAGGGCGCTGTCGCGGGTGCCGCACAGTTGCAGGTCGTCGCGATTTCCGTAGATGCGCTCGCACTCGTGCATGGCTTCCGGGTCAAACGCGCGCACCTTCGCTCCCATCTCCCACAGGTTTTCCATCAGCACGCGGCTGGGTGCCTCGCGCATGTCGTCGGTGTTGGGCTTGAATGACAGGCCCCACAGCGCGAAGGTCATACCGGAGAGATCCTTGCCGTAGCGCTGCACGATTTTTTCCAGCAGGTAGTGCTTCTGGCGCTGGTTGCGCTCTTCCACCGCGTTCAGGACTTTGGGTTCGAGCCCCAGCTGGGTTGCGGTGGTTTTCAGAGCCTGCACATCTTTGGGGAAGCAGGAGCCGCCGTAGCCGATGCCGGGGTAGATGAAATGGTAGCCGATGCGCGGGTCGGAGCCGATGCCCTGGCGCACGGCTTCAATGTCCGCGCCCACTTTGTCGGCAATCACCGCCATCTCGTTCATGAAACTGATTTTGGTGGCGAGCATGCAGTTGGCCGCGTACTTGGCCAGTTCCGCGCTGCGCACGTCCATCACGATGACCTTGTCGTGATTTCGGTTGAAGGGCGCATACAGCTGGCGCATCTTCTGCTCGGATGCGTGTTCGCTGGTGCCGATAATGATGCGGTCCGGCTTCATACAGTCCGCCACCGCCGAGCCTTCCTTGAGAAATTCCGGGTTGGAAATCACATCGAACTCAAGGTTTAGCGCGTTGCGCTCCTGCAGTGTGCGGGTCACCTGCTCGCGTACCTTGTCTGCGGTGCCCACCGGTACGGTGGATTTGTTAATGATGTATTTCTTGCCACTCATGTGCTCGGCGATGGTGCGCGCCACTGCGAGTACGTAGCGCAGATCGGCGGAGCCGTCCTCGTCCGGTGGTGTGCCGACGGCAATGAAAATCAGGTCTCCGTGGGCGACGCCAGCGGCGGCATCGGTAGTGAAGTTGAGATTGCCGGATTCGTTGTTGCGCTTGACGATCGGTTCCAGGCCCGGCTCGAAGATCGGGATATGACCCTGCTTCAGGCGCTCAATCTTGTTTTCGTCGATATCCACGCAGGTAACCCGGTGGCCGGCTTCCGCCAGTACAGCGGCTTGTACCAGGCCCACATAGCCGGTGCCAAATACGGTAACGTTCATTTGTCAGAACCTGTTAATTTTGAAATTTTGGATTGGGATGATCGGCATTTATACGGCTGGTCAGCTGACTGCGTGCCAGCAAAACCGCCAGTGGTATCCAGTAAAAGAACCAGATATAGCTGGGTTTTACCAGGGGTTGTTGAGCGTAAATCAACATCGCGAGGACACCGAAACCAAGCCAAATAGCGTAGAGTCCGGGGATCCACTGGGTCCAGGTTCTACGGTGACGCATTGGCCAGGCAGCCGCAAATAATTGAGCCAGAGCAGCAGTAACGCCTATCAAGCCGGTAAAGCGTGCGATATCGAATAAGTAGTTGTGGGGGTGCGGCAGTACGGCTGGACCCAAATTAAGGAATTGCTTGTACATCAGGCCCGAGCCAACGAGCGGCGATTCGGCAAACTGATTGAAGGTCATGAGCCAGAGGTCGATGCGGGCGGAGTAGGCAATGTCTCGGTGTAAAAGAGGCAGGTCGCCGTATATAGCCAGATAGATAAGGGGCAGGGCGATGACTCCGCCGACCAGTAGCAGCGCCTTCAGCCAGCGAGAGCCGCCGCTGATTAGTGTTGCCAGAATTATGGCTACAAGCACCATCACAATCGGGATTTTCGTTTGTGATAACAGTATGTAAATGCAGCAGAGCAAGAGACCGGTCCAGGACAGCCAGCGCCAATACTTGCCTAATGTAAGACCGTAACAGCAAAAGAGTGCGAGGAAACCGTAAAGCATTCCGGTCTTGTCGATATCTCCTTCGAGCGATATGCCGCCAATACGGCGAAAACTCTCCAGGCCACCCGCTACTACATAATTAATTAAGGAAATTGCACAGGAAATGATCCCGATGGGGATCAGCCACTGGAAGATGCGAACTAATATTTTATCGCCATGCTTTTCCAGTGTCAGATACAGGGCCACGTAAAACAAAGCCAAATAAAGTGTGACTTTCAGGTAATAGGAAAACTCACGCTGAATATCCGCCTCTTCACTCGAAGCCCATAGCGAGGATATTGCCAGTAATAAAGGCAGGGTGCAGAAAACGACAAATTGCCATGACAGTAGAAAGGAAAGATCCCGCCTTGTCATCAATAACAAGAGTGCTGGGAGCAGCAACGTAAGATAAAAGGCTGTCTGGAGTTTGGCGACGTGTGGAACGACATAGAAACCGCACGCCAGGATAAGTAATCCCACCCCAGTTAATTTCAGCAATCCGGAAGCCCAGCGTTCGCTCCAGCGGTAATCGTTGGCGCAGGAGTCGAGAGTGATGCTATTTGATCCAGACATAATTATGGCTATACGGCAGGTGCATGGCGCTCTCGACGATGTATTGGGCGTAGAGCGTATTATTGATTTCACGGTGAAAGAAGTCGCGGCATCGCGCAGCCCAGTGCCGACGCTTATCGTCGTCATGATGGAATTCTAAAAGGCGTGCTTCCAGCGAGTCTTTACCGTCGAAATATACCAGTGTCTCCTCCGGCATGAAATCATCAAAGCGGGCTGCGGCGTGAGTGAAGACCAATAAGCCATTGCCGGCCATCTGTGCAATACGGGCAGAGGAGTACCACTGGTAGCCTTCCTGACGATTCAGGTTGAGGCCCATCTTGCTTGCGGCCAGCTTGTGTTCGTAATCGCGTCCCCACAGGGTAGGCTGATCGAACATGCCGGGTGTGTGGAAACGGAAATCCGCGGGCAGGTGCTCACGGAGCTCACTGACCAGCTGGCCGCGTTCGGTGTATTGGTGTGACTTGCTACAGAACAGCAGGTCGGTCTGCAGCCGCGGGTCGTCGGCCGCCAGTGCACTGGCGTCCGCAGTCTCCACCGCTGGGTCCACTGGATTGGGCATATGCCAGAGGCTTGCGCGTTTACCTTTGAAAATCTGCAGATCGTCGACGCCGGTGGACACAAACATAGCGTCGGCGATTTCACAGCGCTTTGCGATGTTGGCAGCATTCGTGGGCACGAACAGTGGGTCGTTGTTGCATGCGGCAATGACGATGTCCGGGTGCCGCTGCCGAATTGTTGCGAATGTCTCATTGTCGATCAGGTCGCAGTGGCCGATCACAACCAAATCGGGCTCGAAGGCCTCCACTGTCTGCAGCAGGCGCAGGTTGGTTTTCTTCCTCCCCAGTTCGCGGATGCGAAGCGGCGCCTCGAATGCGGCGACGTCACGGTCACTGAACGCCAGAACATTGTGACCGGCGCGTACCAATCCCGTGTATAGCTTGAGGGCCCAACTGACGCGTGTGTGACCGTATTTTCGCTGCTGGTGATTGTCGACGTGGATGATGCGCATGGAGATTTTGTCGGTGATGAGCCGGTAGGGGGGCCGCTGCGGAGAGAGTGGGCATTATACTGACGACCTCGATGCGAGCAAATTGAAGGTATGTTTCCGGCAGGTTTGATGCATTACCTCGGCGGACTGAGTTAGCATGCGCCGGAAAGCTGGCTTCGGGTGCTGATATTCAAAGCGAGATGCACTTCTCAACGGCCATTTGCGGGAATCTGGAGAACTACTGTTGCGGCTCATCATCTGGCGTTTTCTCGACGGCAATCGCGCCCATGAAAAACAGAGTGCGGCTCTGGTCAGCGGGCTGCGCAGTTGTCTCGGCTCGGACTCGGTGGATTGCCACGACCTCCACTGCCTCGAGTTAAGCATCTCATTGTGGCGTGGGCTACCTGAACAGCTGCACCAGTTGCCTAAACCGGACCTGATCGTGGGTGCCGGTCACCGTAGTCACTGGCCTATGTTGCGCGCCCGTCGCCAATTCGGTGGTCGCAGTGTGGTAATCATGCAGCCAAGCCTCCCTCTGCACTGGTTTGATTTTGCCATTATTCCTGAGCACGACCGCCCGCCGCCTCTGGAGAATGTGATTCTGACCCATGGTGCACTTGCCGAGCCATTGCCGGATCTGGAGCCGGAAGCTGGGCGCGGCCTGCTGCTAATCGGCGGACCCAGCAGGCATTACCGTTGGGATACACAAGCGGTGGCTACCACCGCGGATCGACTTTTTGAGCAACCCTTGCGTTGGGTAGTGTCGGACAGCCGCCGCACACCTGCAGACACGCAGGCAATCCTGGCCGGCAGCAAGGCCGAGTTTTACAGCTGGCGCAGTTGCCCGCCCGGGTGGCTGGCGGAGCAAATGGCGAGGTCGGCACAGATATGGGTGACCTCGGATAGTGTGTCGATGATCTCTGAAGCCCTGCAGAGTCGCGCCAGGATCGGCGTCATCCCGTTGCCGAGTCGCACCAGGGCTAACAAGGTGCGCAGCGCCGTGCAGCGCTTCATGGATCTGGGGCTGTTGAGCGATCGCCCAGAGGAGATTGGCGGTGCCTGGGCGCCGCGGGAGCCGTTCAATCAGCAGATAGTCTGTGCGCGGGCACTGTTGCGTCGCTGTGGCCTCAACACATTGAAACAGGTGGAAGCGGACGGGCAACTGTTGTGATCGTTAGTTCAGACATCGTTCCGGTAGAATCACCTCTGCGCATTTGTCACCTGTTTACCAGCCAGGAGACGGGCGGGCTGGAAAAGCATGTACAAGAGCAGTGCCAGTGGCAGTTGGAGAGCACGGATGCCGAGATATTTGTAATCGCGCATCCGAGATATCGAGCCATGTTTCCCGAGGGGGTGCGGTTTCTGCCGATGAATACGGACCGCAGCCGCCGCAATCCAGTGCTGAATCTTGCCCTGCTACGGCAATTGCGTCGCTACCGCATCGACCTGGTTCATGCTCACGGCGGTAAACCCGCCCACTTGCTGTGGAACCTGCGACGTTTTCTGCGGGCGCGGGTGGTGATTACCCGTCACAACCGACACCACCCCAAAGACAAGATTGCTCGCCATTTTGAGCACCGCATTGCGGTCAGCCTCAAGACGGTTGCGAACTCTTCTCTGGACTGGACGATTATTCCCAACGGCACCCGCTTGCCGTCCGCCGGTGAGCATCACTGTGACCAAGTTGACTGCAATCGCGCAGTGGTGATCTCGGTGGCGCGTCTGGTGCCCGCCAAAGGCGTAGATGTCCTGCTGCGGGCGTGGTGTCGTGCTCAAGTGAACAGCGCTGTGCTCTATATACTGGGCGACGGTCCTGAGCGTGCGGCGCTGGAGGCGTTAGCAGCGGAGCTGAACCTGGAAGAGAGTGTGCGTTTTATGGGGTATCAGCGGCAGGTGGCGGATTGGTACCGCGCTGCCGACCTGACGGTAATCGCTTCGCGTTATGAAGGCGGCCCCTATACGGTGGCGGAAGCGTTGCTGGCGGGGTGCCCGGTTGTGTCGACGGACGTGGGCTATGTGGCGGAAAATATCCCGGCGCAGTATCTGGTTCAAATAGAGGATGTCCCTGCGTTGGCGGTACGTCTGACTGCTGCTCTGGGAGACGTTGAGCGATTGCGTGGCGAATTTGCGCCCTATATTGCCCGTGCCCGCAACAGACTTACTCTAGAGGCTATGGCTGGGGAAACCTGGAAAGTCTACCTGCGTGCTCTTAGCGGCGACTGAGTTTTTCCGCCTGTGCCCATGATAGTGAACGGTCGGAAACTTCCCAGTGAATGCGTTTCCACATTTTCTCGATACGGCGCTCGATATAGCGCCGGCGGGAAAAAGCGAAATACTCCGCAAATGGCAGGAAGGCCGCACTGCCGAGGCCGTCAATCAGAAACAGCTCCGGTTGGCCGTGGCGATGGCTTAGCACCAGATTGTGCGGCAGCAGGTTTTTGGTCAGTACACCGGTGGCGCGCAGCCATTGTGAAAAGCGCGCCAGCGCGCCGCGGATCGTGTCGTCCAGTCCGTACTGCTGCAGGTAATTTTCCAGCGTGATGCCGGGTGCTCCGTCCGCATCCAGAATCAGCTCAGACACCGCGCCCACGCCGATACTCGTGTCCTCCACGCCATACCAGCGCGGCAGGTGCGCCCACACCGGGCTCGCCGGCTCCGCATTGTTTAGCACCTTCTGCCGGTAGCCATCCACTTCGCGCGCGTTGTCGTCGAACTGACGGTCACTGCCCAGCGCCTTATACCAGGGAGCACGTCTGCGCAGCTCGGCGACGCGCCCGGGTCGCATCACCTTTACGCAGCGATCCGCGAACTGCGGGTGGCGGTAGCAGTGGCGGTTGCCGCCGGAGGCGAATGGTTCGGCGTTGGTAAGGTCGATCAAAACGTCAGCTCTATGGGTGTGATGGGCGCTGTTCTAAAAGACGCTGGTACAGCGCCATGGTGCGTTGCGCCAATGTGTCCAGGGTGAACTCCGCCGCGAGGTGTGATAGCTGCGGATTCGCGAGCAGGGCGCGGGTTTTCTCAAGCAACTGCCTGCCGTTGCCGTTTTCCACCAGCCCCTGTGGGAAGCACGCACGCAGCGATTCCGCCGGTCCGCCGATGTCGTAGCCGATGATCGGCTTGCCCATGGCGGCGGCCTCAATCACTGTGCGTCCGAAGGGTTCGGGTTTTTTCGACAGGTTGAATACCAGTGCTGCGTATCGGTACCACTCGCGGATGTCGCTGCGGTGTCCGGTGAAGGTGATTTTGTCGGCGACACCGAGTTCTGCCGCCAATGCGTGCAGTTCCTCGGCGAAATGCTCTTTGTTTTTTTCCGCCCCGCCGAGCACGATCCCGTGGATGTCCGGTTCCTGGCGCGACAGCGCGGCGATCATGTGGATGAAATCTTCCTGTCCCTTCCAGCGGCTGAGACGTCCGGGCAGTAATAACCAGCGGCGATCACGCAACGCTGGGAATTCCCCCAAGGTGTTTTCCAGCCAGTCCACCGGCGGCGGAGTATCTGTGGAAAACTCCTCGGTATCCACACCGCGGTAGATCACCTCTGGCTCTGCGCGCAGGTCCGCGGCGTAATTCGCCAGCAAATAACTCTTCACGCAGTCCGAGATGGCGATTACCTGTTCGGCCTTGGCCATGATCGCGCTGTAGCGGTTGATGGAGTAGAGACCGTGGGCGGTGCTTATCAGGCGCGGGCGGGTGCGCGGGTCGAGTTTGTTCCAGGCGAGCCAGGTAAGCCAGGCGGGTACTCGCGAGCGCACGTGCAGAATATCCGGCTGCAGTTCGCGGATGAGCCGGCGCAGTGGGCGCACCTGCAGTAGGCTCGCGAGCGATTTTCTGTGAACCGGCAGCGCGATATGCCGGCTGCCTTCCATTTCCAGTTGCTGCACCAGGCGCCCGCCACTGGAGATGACGATGGAGTCGTGGCCCGTGCGCACCAGGGCGCGGGCCAGGTCCAGGGTGCCCCGTTCCACACCGCCGGAATTGAGGGCGGGCAGTAGCTGGATGACTTTCATTGATGGGGGTCCGTGCGGGCGCGAAGTGGAGAGAATGGTGCTATGTAATCCGCGCAGAAGTATACCGATGTAGTCATGTTCGCGCAAAAAATAGCCATTCTAGACATCCCGGAATTGGGGGTATAGTCTGCCGGCCCTGGTTTGAGGGAGCCGCATGCTCCAGAGGGGCGGAATTGGATAGGTTACTGAATATCGGTGTCTGTAGTTATCGGCGACCGGATCAACTGAGGCGTCTGCTGCAAAGTTTCGCAGGTATGAGAGTTCCCTCAAGCCTGCAATTGCTTGTCACCGTGATCGACAATGATCCCGCCGGCAGTGCGCAACCGGTGGTTGCCGAAATGAAGGCGTCGTTGCCTTTCTCTCTCGGCTATTGCCATGAAATGCGCAGGGGTATCCCCTGTGCCCGCAATCGGGCAATCGCGGAGGCGCTCATCGCTGAGGCTGACTACCTGGTTTTCGTGGACGATGACGAATGGGTCGAAGTGGACTGGCTGGAACAGCTTTATAATTACGCCCTTTTAAAAGACGGCGCGGTTATTTGTGGGCGGGTCAAAGCTGAGGTGCCAGAGGGAACTCGAGCGGTGATGGCTGAGTTCTTCGAGCGCAAGGTATATCCGACAGGTGCGCGGCGCGCCTATTGCGCCACGAACAATGTACTTATCCCAATTGCGGTGGTGCGAGACCTCAGCTTGCGTTTTGACGAAAGTCGCCCTTTTGCGGGAGGGGAAGATACTCTCTTTTTCACCGAGGTCTCGGCGAGGGGAGTTGAAATTCTCTACTGCGCAGAAGCGGTGGTCCATGAGGTAATTCCAGCAGAGCGGATATCGGTGCGCTGGCAGTCCCGCAGAAAATTTGCGGCGGGAACGACACAAGCGGTGCAGAAGCGTGCCTGCGGTCGTGGCCGCATGGGGATCATTCAGTCCGGTGTGGCGCAGTTGCTGGGAGCCTTGATCAGTGCGCCTTTGTACTTCGCAACAGGGCGGACAGACAGCGGGTATCGCAGCTGGTTAAAAGCCTGCCGCTCAGCCGGGTTGATCGGCGGTGCAATCGGGGTTCGATCTGATTTTTATCGCCAAATTGCTGAATAGCAAGGTTAACGTAGTCTTGTCACGATTGGGTGCAACAACATACTAGATGCGTCATCTATACACTTGGTTTTTCCGCCTCACACTCCCGCTGATGCTACTGCATCTGTGGTGGCGCGGCCGCGCTGACCCCGCTTACCGCAAGCGCTGGAGCGAGCGCTTCGGGCTGGTGCCGTCGCGCCCGGGTGCCCGCCGCCGCTGGCGCGAGCGTTTCGGGGTGGTGCCGGACCGCGCGAGCCGCGCGCCGCTGATCTGGATTCACTCGGTATCGGTGGGGGAAACGCTTGCGGCCATCCCGCTGATCAAGGAACTGGCCGCGCGCCATCCGCGCTGGCAGTGGTTGGTAACCACCACTACCCCCACCGGTTCACAGCGGGTGCACGATGCACTTGAACCCATCCTCAATGGGCGGCTGCTGCACTATTACCTGCCGTTTGATCTGCCGGAATGCCTGACCCCGTTTCTGGATGCGCTGCGCCCGAACATTCTGGTGAGCATGGAAACGGAGCTGTGGCCGAATCTGTTGGCGATCTGTGATAAGCGCGGTATCCCTGCAGTACTTGTGAACGGTCGTCTCAGCGCCAAGTCTGCGAAGGGGTATGGGCGTTTCCCGGGGCTCGCCCGGGACATGATGAAAAATCTCATGAAGGTGGTTGCCCAGTATCCCGCGGATGCCGATCGCTTTGTCGCCCTGGGAATGCCGTCAGACAGGGTGGTGGCTGTAGGCAATATCAAGTTCGACCTGCATATCGGCTCCGGACTGGAGAGCGAGGCGCAGGTATTGTCGCATCAGTGGCGCGGGGCTGCGAAACGGCCTGTGTGGCTCGCCGCCAGTACCCACGGCGGCGAGGACGAGCCGGTGCTTGAGGCTCACCAACAACTGTTGCGGGAGTTTCCCGACCTGCTGCTGGTACTGGTGCCGCGCCATCCGGTGCGTTTCGACAGTGTGGCGCGCCTGTGCCGCGAGCGGGGGCTTTCCGTAGTGCGGCGCAGTGACGGGCGCCCGCCCGCGGCCGGTGATCAGGTGTTACTGGGAGATTCCATGGGGGAGCTGCTGCGCTTCTACGGTGCGTGCGATGTGGCCTTCGTGGGGGGTAGCCTGGTGCCGGTAGGGGGGCACAATATGATTGAGCCGGCGGCCTGGGGTGTGCCGGTAGTGTGCGGCCCGCACCTGCACAATTTCAGCACCGTTGCGAGCCTGATGCAGGAAGCCGGCGGTCTGGCAGTGGTGAACGATGCCTCGCAGCTCGCGGCGCAGCTGGCCCAGTGGCTGCGGGACGCCGCGCTGAGGGAAGAGGCCGGTGCTCGCGGCCGCGCGGTGGCAGGGCAGAACAGTGGTGCGCTGGCGCGCACCGTGCAGGAAGTTGAATCCATGATGCCTCGCTGAGCCGGTGTGTTCCGGCAAACGCCGCACACAAACGAAAAGGCCGACCGCTTCCGCGGTCGGCCTTTTTCATTATCGGGGAGTTGTGCCCGCTACTGGCTCTTGTCCGTCGCCTTGCGCACGCTGCTGCGGATCTGGGTATTGAGCCTGCTGCCGGTGTATCGCCCCTTGCTGATATGGCGGATGCGGTAAACCCCCGGGATTTCCAGCGGTGTGCCCTGAGTGCCCAGCAGCCAGCGGAAAGCGCGGTCCTCGTGGGCTTTGCACCAGCTGTCAGCGGGCTTTTGGTAGTAGGCGAGGCAGTCGCAGTAACCGCCGGCGCGGGCCACGTCGCCGTGGGCAATCTGCAATGGGCCTGTGGCGCGGTCGCGCGTCTGCTCCACAAAGCGCGTATCGTCGATGTCGGCGATACGCAGTTCCGCCGGATCGAAGTTCAGCATGGGATCGTCGTCGGCCAGCAATGAGGTGATGCGCTCGCGGGATGGGAACACCAGGCTGTCGCGGCGACCCTGTAGCAGGTCTGCCAGCTGGTCGATGCAGTTCTCGCGGAACATCAGGTCGCAGTCGGTGAACCAGATCCAGTCGGCTTTAGTGGCGAGTGCGGCCTGATTGCGGCCGATGGCGCGGCGGAACAGGGACTCTTTGGGCAGTTCACACCAGTTCCAGGTCACACCGGGAACCTGCTGGTGGCCGATAAAATCGAGCACCGCCGCGGTGCGGGTGTCTTCGCTGTTGTAGTAGACGGTCATGGTGACCGTCGCTTTGGTGGGCGGGAACAGCGCCAGCGAGCTCAGCTGGTAAATCAGGAAATGCGAGTACTGCCAGCAGTGGCTGACAATCTCGATATCCAGCACACCGGTGCGCGCCGCGCGCTGTGTTTCCGTCGGCAGCGGTTTCTGGAACAGGGACGGCGGCACCAGGCCGCTGGCGGCGAGGCGCAGGAAACGGCTGACGAAAGGGTCGGACCAGTGTTTGTGACTTGTCATGGGCGTTCTGAGTTAATTGGCGTTCGGGGTTATTCGGGGCGCGGATTATTCAGGGGGCGCACTATTCAGGTTGGTAGCCACTTTCCAGCAACTGGCGGATTCCCTGCGGGGTTTCAATGACGCCCTCTCTGGCGACTCGCAGACGCAGTGCCTTGTTGCGTGCCACGATCGCCGGATCGGCGTAGCCCCGCGGGTGATCCAGATGCACGCAGATGGCGTCGAAACGCACATGTCGCGGCCTGATGCCGGCGTTTTCCAGGCGCACACCGAATTCGCGGTCGAGCCCGCCCCAGGCCATGCGTTCGTCGAAACCATTCACTTTCAGGATGTCGGCTTTCCAAGCGGACGCATTGGAGCCCTTGAGGTTGCACGCGGTGGGGGTGAGGCGATTGAGCAGCGGTGCCCAGCGTGCACTGGCGCGAAGTTTCAGGGTCTTGCGGCGGGTTTTGAGGCCGTTGGCGCGCAGCCAGGCATAGTCGAAGCAGCGCCCGGAGAGAATGTCGTCTTTGGTGATGGCTTCGCTGGTGCTCATGGGCAGCTTGAAGTAACTGCCGGAGAGAAAGTAGCCCGGCGCGGCGCGGCGCTTGTGTACCGCGAGGAAGTCCGCGCGCGGAATACAGTCGCCGTCGGTGAAGACGATGTAGTCGCCGCGGGCGTGGAGGATTGCCTTGTTGAGAATCCGGCACTTGCGAAATCCGTCGTCGCGCTGCCACACATGGCGGATATCCAGCCCGGTCTCCTCCCGCAGCCGCGCCACCAAGTCACCGGTTTCCGGGCGCGAGCCGTCGTCGGCGACGATCACTTCCAGCGGCATTTCCGTCTGGCAGCTGTAGCCCCACAGCACTTTTTCCAGCCATACGGGGGAGTTGTAGGTGGTCATGATGACGGACAGGTTCATGGATATTCCGAGTGATTCCGCTGTTACTTTACCGCCGCCGGGGGCGGGCCGGGGAATTTAACCCATTGCCAAGGGTATTGCGACCGTCCAACTGGCCCCATTGGCCTGAGGCGTGGGTTCATCCGGGTGTCATCTGGCGTTGCCACGCTATGGCGGTGCAGTTGTGGCTGGGAGCGATAAGTCACGGCAGTGGCAGGCAGCTTTTGGTATGCTGCGCCGGCCCAGCAAACTGCACTGTGTAAGCCGAGAGCCCATGCATATTTTTGTTTTTTCCTTCAATCGTGGCCCGTTTCTGGAGAACTGCGTCCGCTCCATTGAGGCCTGCGCGCCGCAGTGCAGGTTGACGGTGATCGACGACGGCAGCAACGATCCGGAGACCCGCCGGATACTGGCGGACATTGCCAGGCGCCATGAGGTCATCGACAAGACCGCGGACTCCGGCCACAAACTCGGTGGCCTCTACGCGAATATGCAGGCCGCGTTTGAGATGGCCGCAGACGACCAGTTGATGTGCTTCCTGCAGGACGACACCCAGATGGTGCGCGCACTGTCCGATGAAGATGTGCAGGACCTGCGCCGGAGCTTCGAGCAGCAGCCGGATCTCGGTTTTGTTTCGCCGGCCTTTGTGCGCGGCTTTTCCCTGCGCAAAAAAGCCGATCGGGATTTTCGCTTTGACCGCGAGCGCGGCTACTGGTTCTGGTATCCACAGAAGCGCTCCACCGGCACCTGGTTTTCCGCGCTGCTGATTGCCGACCCCAAGCGTTTGCGGCAGGTGGAGTGGCGCTTTGAGGTGGGGGAGTCGGTAAACAACCGCAAGGCGGCACAGCTGTTCTGCCGCATGGCGCGCATGCGCGCGCCCTTTTCCATGTGGCTGCCCAATGGGCGCGCCTACCGCGGCAAGCAGAAGTCGCTGGCGCTGCGCTTTGGGGAGTGGTCGCGCCGCTGCGGCCTGTATCCGCTGCAGATTATGCCGGATAGCGAAGTGCAGGCGCTGAAGCAGGCGGATCCCGTGCGTCTGCCAGTGGCGGAAGATTGGCTCAAAACGACCCGTGGCGAGTTGAAAACGCCCTGGGCTTACGACCCCATGCAAGGCGCCGGCTGGTTAAAACTGCTGGACCGTCTGGAGCGCAAACTACGCGGGCTGTTCGGCTGATCGGGACGGGCGCGCTATTGGGGGCTGGCGCGGACAGCGGTAGAATGCGTAGGACTTTTGTTTCCAAAATAAGACCTGAGACGGAACCGGGTTGCAATATAAAAGCAGGATGACGGCAAAATTAGGGTAAATATTCCGTGGGGTATCGGCAGTTCACAAGCAAGCTCGCCCGGGTGATCTACGACGATGAAGTGGTGGATGCCGGCTGCGAAAAGCTGTTCCATTGCGATTGGCTTGCGGCCAACAGCCTCTGTGCGCTGGTGGAGCGGGGTAAGGCGGTCATGTTCGCGTACCGCGGCCGGGAGCTGGTGTTCAAACAGTATCACCGCGGCGGACTGGTCGGACGTCTGGTGGAAAAGACCTACCTGTACAGCCCTCTGTCCAACACCCGCGTCTGGCGGGAATTCAATATGCTGCGGGCCATGCGCGAGCTGGGTCTGCCGGTGCCGCGCCCGGTGGCGGCGCGCTGTGTGAGTGTGCCGCCGCTGGCCTACCGGGGCGCACTGATTACCGAGCGGATTCCCGATTCGCGCACCCTGACGGAAATACTGTGCGAAAGGCCGCTGGATAATGCAACGTGGGCAAAACTGGGCGCGCTAATAGCCCATTTTCACCACAAAAATGTGTATCACGCCGATCTGAACGCCAGCAATATCCTGTTGACTGGCAGCGGCGATTTTTACCTGATTGACTTCGACAAGGGCGCCATCCGCCGCGCTCTGTCCCGCCAGGATGCCAATGCCAATGTGGCGCGTCTGCGCCGCTCCCTCTGCAAGCTGCAGAAGCGGTGTCCCGAATTCCACGTTGCGGAAGACAACTGGCAGGCGCTGGAGCGTGCCTATCGCGCCGCGATTGACCAGCCTGAAAATCAGCCAGGATAGTGGTCACACCGAATAGTACTCCCGGTACCAGTCCACGAATTTCCGCACCCCCTCGCGCACGCTGGTGTCGGGTTTGTAGCCGGTGGCCTGTTGCAGTCTGCGGGTGTCCGCGTGGGTATCCGGAATGTCCCCCGGCTGCATTGGCAGCAGTTCGCGAATCGCCTTTCTCCCCAGCGCGTCTTCCAGTGCGTCAATATAGTCCGACAGCTGCGCCGGGTCGCCGTTGCCAATATTGAAAATACGGTAGGGCGCGCTGCTGGTAGAGGGGGTCGGGGCGTCTCCGGACCAGTCGGCGTCCGGGCTCGCGATCTGGTCACTGGACTGGATCACACCCTGCACTATGTCATCGATATAGGTGAAATCCCGGCTGTGGTGACCCCGATTGAACACCGGGATTGGCTTGCCCTCGAGAATCAGACGGGTGAACTTGAACAGCGCCATATCCGGGCGTCCCCAGGGGCCATACACGGTAAAGAAGCGCAGTCCGGTGGTGGGCAGGCGGAACAGGTGGCTGTAACTGTGGGCCATCAGCTCGTTGGCCCGCTTGGTGGCGGCGTAGAACTGCAGCGGGTGGTCGGCGCCGTGATCCTCGCTGAATGGCATGCGGGTATTGCCGCCGTATACGCTGCTGGTGCTGGCGTAGGTCAGGTGCGGGATGGCGGCCTGGCGACAGGTTTCCAGCAGGTTGGAGAACCCCACCAGATTGCTCTCGACATAGTCTTCCGGGTGGTCGATGGAGTGGCGCACTCCGGCCTGGGCGGCGAGGTGGATCACACGGTCGAAACGGTGTTGTTCAAAGCAGCGGTCGAGGGCAGCGCGATCGGCGATATTGGCGCGCACAAACGCGTATTCGGCACCGCTTTGCTGGGCGGTGATGTCCAGCGCGCGCAGCCGATCCTCCTTCAGGGCCGTATCGTAGTAGCCGTTGACATTGTCGATGCCCACGACGGCATCTCCCCGCGCCATCAGGGTGTTCGCCACATGAAAGCCGATAAAGCCCGCATTGCCAGTGATCAGATACTTCATGGATTGAGTCAGACCGCAGTTAGCCAGTGGGTGTGGCGGACGTACATCCCCGGATTTCGCAATGGATGTCCCGACATTGTAGTCAGCCCATAAAAAAGGCCGGCACTATAACAGTGCCGGCCTTTGATTTCTGCGCGGGTATTCTGATTTGCCTACCTTATTTGCTGAGGGGCGCGGCACCGCTGTCGAGGATATGTGCGCGGGACACCGGCATCGCCGGGTTCAGGCTCGCATCCAGTTGTTGCAGATCCGCTGGTCCCAACAGCCCCGCCACCAGCTTCAGGTTCAGGGTGTTGAGGATGTAGTCGTACAGTGCATTGGCGTAATCGGTCTGGGACTGTGCCAGGGTGCGCTGGGCCAGCAGCACGTCGACGATATTGCGGGTGCCTACCTCGTAACCGGCCTGGGTGGCATCCAGTGCACTTTTGGCGGAAACCACCGCCTGTTCGCGCGCCTCCACACGCGCGGTGTCGGTAGTGACAGCGCGGTGCAGGGTGCGGGTGTTCTGGATGGTATTGCGCTCGGTCAGGTTGCGCAGGTCTTCCGCCTGGAATGCCAGGTTGCGCGCCTCGCGGCGGCTGGCGCTGAGGCGGCCGCCGGTATAGAGCGGCATGTTGAGGGTAATGGCTGCGACAGTAACTTCGGTGCTGCCGTCCGCGGGAATGGTGGTGCGGAAGGTTTCATCCAGAATGGGCACCCGCGTGGTGGTATTGCGGTCCCCCTCGTCCTCGTCATTCTGATAAATGATGGAGCCGCCCAGGGTGGGCAGGTGTTCGGCGGCTGCGGCGCGGGCGCCGTAGCGGGCGGCATCAGCGGACAGGCGCGCGGCCTTCAGCGTGTAATTGTTGGTCAGTGCGAAGTCGACCCAGGCGGCGCGGTCCGCGGGGTTCGGCGCGGCGACCGCAAAGCTCGGTTGCAGCGGTGCCACCACGTCGTGGTGTGTACCGGTCAGTACGGACAGCGCGTCAAACCGGCTCAGCAGGTCATCCTGCGCGGTGAGTCGGCGTGCCACGGCACTGTCGTAAGCGGAACGGGAGTCGTACACGTCGGTAATCGCGCTCAGGCCCACTTCGAAACGCTGCTGGGTCTGCTCCAGCTGTTTGGCCAGGGCTTCTTCCTCGGCGCGGGCTGCTTCCAGTACATCGTGGGCGCGCAGCACGTCAAAGTAGGCGCTGGCAACGCGGAGCATCATGTCCTGCTGGTTGGCGCTGAATTCGGCGGTGGCCTGCTCGCTGACGGTTTTGCCCTGTTTGTAGCCGAACCATGCGGGCAGATCGAACAGCGCCTGATCAAGGCGCGCACCGTAGGAGGTGGTATCGACCTTGCTATCACCGGACTGGATAGATTCCAACACCCCCAGAGCATTGTCGAACTGTACGCCTCTGGACTCAAAATCGGTTTCGGTCCTTCTTCTTTCCGCGGAGGCATTGATCTGCGGCAACAGCGCAGAGCGGCCGAGGTTTTTCGCTTCAAGGCCGGCGCGGTAGGCGGCGCGGTCGGCGGCCAGCTGCGGGTCGTTGTCGAGCGCCTGCAGGTACACTTCCCACAGGGTATCTGCCTGGGCCTGTACCGCGCCGAGACCGGTACCCAGGCCGATGACAGCGGCGGCGAGCAGAGATTTGAGCGGGCGGCCAAATTGGTGAGCGAGGCGCCCTTTTGCACTTCTTGTCATTACTGTTGATTTCCTGTGACAGCTGCGGTCTTCAAGTTTCCGGTAGCAATGGATTCTGCCCCGGGCTTTCCTGTAAACCCCGCTTTCCTTGTTATAAGGAGTGGAGCCAGTCTGTAATGTGCTCTGAAGGCGTCGCTGGCTTGGCCCGGGGCGGTGTTGTTATTCCGCTGAATACATGGATTCAAGACGGAGTCCGGGCCTGCGGTCGCGAGAGTGTACCCTCCGGCCGCAGGAGCGTCGAGGCGACGGTCGGGGCAAATTGGTATATCTTCGTTAAGCTGACGCGAATGTGCGTCCAGTAACCAAAATCAACCTCTGACCGGCACGCCTGGGCATTTCCCGACCTTTGTGACGCGGTATCGACCGCTGGCGGATGCAGTCCTGGTGCGGCCGCGGCGAAATATTCTAACGAGCAGGAAGTTGGCGGGACATGGAGCAGGACTCCGGGCAAGACGCACAGCAGTACAGGCCGCAGCTATTAGATGCCGGGCAGTCCCGCGTCTGGCAGCGCGCCTGTCACCAGTGCGATCTGTTGCTTACCCGCGCCCATGCGCCGGTGGGGCAGCGGCTGCTGTGCCCGCGCTGCGGGGCCACGCTGCATCGCAATATGGAGCGCAGTGTTGCCCATACCGCGGCTCTGAGCCTGAGTGGACTGCTGCTGTTTATTCCCTCTGCAACCCTGCCGTTGCTGGAGTTTTCCCTGTTTTCCTTCGGCGCCGAAAACACTCTGCTGAATGGCGTGCAGGCACTGTTTGCCGCCGGTTATATATGGCTCGCGTCGATCGTACTGTTCTGCAGTGTGCTGGCACCGCTCGGCAAATTTCTGCTGCTTGCTTTTATCTGCTGGGGTAGCGGCTGGGCCTCGCTGGCAAAGCCGGTGGCGCGCGCGTTGCGCTGGTATCACCACCTGCAGGAGTGGGGCATGTTGGATGTTTACATGCTCGGCATTCTGGTGGCGCTGGTGAAAATGTCGGATCTCGGCAAGATGACGGTGGAGCCGGGGCTCTATTGTTTTGTTGCGATGATGGTGATTTCCAGCGCGGCCACCGTGTCGTTCGATGCGGAAACCGTGTGGGCGAGGTTGGCGCGGCGCGCGGCAGCGACCGGCGGCGGAGACAAAGATAGGAAGGCAGCACAATGAACCGACCGGCGCGCGCCCTGTCTCAGGGATTCTGGACCTGCCTCGGCTGTCGCCTGCTGGTGAAGGCGCCGGAAAAGCGCAATACCCTCTCCTGTCTCTGTCCGCGCTGTGGCGCGCGCATGCACGGACGGGTGGAGGGCAGCATCATGCTCACCTGGGCGCTCACCATCACCGGCGCGCTGCTGCTGATTCCGGCGAATATCCTGCCGGTCATGACGGTGATCTACCTGGGCGCGGGCGAGCCGAGCACCATTGTCGGCGGCACGCTGGAGCTGTATCAGAACGGTCTGTGGGGTATTGCTCTGATCGTGTTTGTGGCGAGTGTCGCGGTACCGGTAATGAAACTGGTGGGGCTGGTGATCCTGTGCCTGATCGTGCAGTGGCGCCTGGACGTGGCGCCGCGCCAGGCAATGCGGATTTACCGGGTGGTGAATGCCATTGGCCGCTGGTCGCTACTGGATCTGTTCATGATTTCCATACTGGTGGCGTTGGTGGATATGGGAGCCATCGCCGAGGTGGCCGCGGGCGCAGGCAGTACGGCATTTGCCACCGTCGTGGTGGTCACCATGTTTGCGGTGCGGGCATTTGATCCGCGTTTGATCTGGGATATTTACGAAGAAAAAATGGCGGCAGTCGACAGCAAAGCCCGGGATGAGGAGCGCGAATGAGCGATCCTCAGGTCGAATACGATACCCAGCCGGAAGGTGTGGCGCGCCGCAGTCGCGGCCTTTCGCTGGTGTGGCTACTGCCGTTGATCGCGGCCCTGATCGCTGTGTGGCTGTTGTACAAGGATTTCACCCAAGGCGATATCCGCGCCACCATCCTGTTTTCCAGCGGCGATGGCCTGGTGAAAGGAAAGACGTCGGTGAAATACTCCGGCGTGGAAATCGGCGTGGTCAACGATTTCAGGCTTGTGCCAAACGCCAAGGAACTGAACGGCCAGGATGGGGTGCTGGCGGAAGTTACCTTCAACCGCAGTGCCGGTTATCTGCTGACGAAAGACACCAAATTCTGGGTGGTCAGGCCGGAAGTTTCCCTCACCGGGGTGCGCGGCCTGGAGACGCTGGTTTCCGGTAACTACATTGCGGTAGAGCCGGGCAGCGGTCCGCCGCAGAGGCACTTCGTCGCGGTGGCTGAGCCTCCCGCCTATGTACGCGGCGACGGTCTGCGAATCACTCTCAAGTCCGCGCGTCTGGCCTCTCTCAGCCGGGGGTCCCCGGTGTACTACCGCCAGCTGGAGGTGGGGCAGGTAGAAAATTACCGCCTGGCGGAAGACGCCAGTGAGGTGGAGATCAATCTGTTCATCCGCCGTGAATACGCGCATCTGGTGCATCGGGGCAGCCGTTTCTGGAATGCATCCGGCGTGTCGATTCAGGGCGGAATCAGTGGCGTCAATGTGGAGCTGGAGTCTCTCGCCTCGCTGATTGCCGGCGGCGTGAGCTTCTATACCCCCGATTCCCAACAGAATTCACCACTGGCGGTGGATGGCAACGAATTCAAGCTGTACAAGAGTTTTGCCGAGGCGGATGCCGGTATTCCCATCACCCTCAACTTTGATCGCGGGGTCAGCCTTTCCGAGGGTTCCACCCAGGTGATATATCAGGGCATCCAGGTTGGGGAAGTGAGCAGCGTCGAAGCCAACAAGAATATTGACGGCATGTCGGTGAAGGTTCTGATGGACCCCATTACCGACGACCTGTTGAGTGAAAACACCCAGTTCTGGCTGGCGCCGCCAACACTCGATTTCACCTCCGGGGTCAACGATTTACTCAAGGGCAACCGTATTGAGGTGGACCTGCGCCGGGGGCAGCGCTCGGTACGGGAGTTTGATGCCCACGCGTCGCCGCCGCCGCGGGATCCAAGGGTGCCGGGGCTGCACCTGACACTCACCGCGCGCAATACCGGGTCGCTACAGCGCGGCGCCTCGCTCTACTACCGGCAGATGGAGGTGGGGCGCGTGCAGGGCATGGCATTGAAGGGAGATGGTTCGGGCGTTGAGGTGTACGTGGTCATCGACCCGCCCTACGCCCACTTGGTGAACAATGAAAGTCGCTTCTGGAATGTAAGCGGCCTGCGCGCCAGCGCCAGCCTCAAGGGCATCGAAGTGGAGACGGATTCTCTATTGTCGATGGTGCGCGGTGGCATTGCCTTTGGCAGCGGCCCCCACGACAGTAAGAGCGCCGGGCAGGCGGTCAGCGGAGACAGTTTCCCGTTGTATGGCAGCCGCGACGAGGCCATGGAGGAGGGTATCAATATCTACATTGACCTCACCGGTGACGAAGGGCTCAAGGTGGGGGCGCCGCTGCGCTACCGCGGCATTCAGGTGGGGGAAATCACCGCCATGCGGCTCAATCTGAATCTGGACGGTGTGCGCGCCCGCGCGCGACTCTATCGGCGCGCAGAGCGCTTTGCCCGCAGTGGTACGCGGATGTGGGTGGTGGGGCCGAAAATCGGGCTCGGCGGTGTCGATCATCTGGATACTCTGGTCACCGGGCCTTTCCTGGAGCTGGAACCCGGCGCCGGCGGTGAACCGCAAACGGAATTCGTCGCGCTGGCCGCGAAGCCGGAACCGGATCTGGCGGACACCATGATGATGCCGGGGCTGGCGCTGATTCTGGACGCACCGCGGCGAGGCTCCCTCAAGCGTGGCAGTCCGGTCTACTACCGCCAGGTGCAGGTGGGGCAGGTGACCGGCTACCAGTTGGGGGAACTGGCGGACCGGGTTTACATCTATGTTTATATTGAGCCGCAGTTCCGCACCCTGGTGCGGGAACACTCGAAGTTCTGGAATGCCAGCGGGGTGGACGTGAATTTCGGGGTGATGACCGGGCTCGACGTGCACACGGAATCCGCCCAGGCGCTGCTTGCCGGCGGTATCGCCTTCGCCACACCGAACAATGCGGAGATGGGGCTTGAAGTGGAATCCGGCAGCCACTATCCACTGTATGGCAAGCCGGAAAATGACTGGCTGCTGTGGAGCCCGAAAATTGAGCTTTACCCGGCGCTGGAAGAAAGTTTCAAATAAATCCAGAAGCCTGTCAGTGATTCGTCACCCGCGGTTTCGGGATCCGTCAGGTTCGTCGCTTCGAGCAAGTACACATAGAAAGGGAGAACGGATGCGCAATTCAAATACCGGGCTGACAGCCACCAGTCTGTTGGCGGGGGTTGTCTTGTCCCTCGGCCTCGCCGGCTGCGGCACGCCCACACAGATAGACCGTATCGAATCGCGCAGTGCGCCGGTCAGTTTCCAGACTTACGCCTGGGGCACCGAGGCGCTCAGCGCCGAATCCGGCGCCCCGGCGCAATTGGTAGAGCTGGACAGTGAGCTGCGCCAGGTGGTCGGCGCGCTGATGCAGTCGCGCGGCTACCGTCAGGTGCAGGGCACCGACAATGCGCAGATGGTGGTGGACTACCAGATATCGATTGTCGAGGAGGAGTTTGCCAGCGAGGACAATAACACCAGCTGGGATGCGCAGTTCGACAGCAACGCCCAGCGCGGCGTGGTGGAGCTGCCCGACCGCAGTGGCGCACCGCGAGTGACCCTGTCGGTCGGTATTGGCCCCCAGCACGGCATGCCCATTTGGGGTGGTAGCGCCACCAAACTGATTGTGCGCCCGGAGGACAGGAGCGAGCGCCAGCGCATTCTCAACAATGCCGTTGGCGAACTGCTCAGGGACTTGCCGCCGGCGGCCTGATACAGTTCGTGCGAGAACATTTTCAAAAACGGATCGGCAGGGACGCCGTTCTCTCAACGCATCAGCGGGAGTACACATGGCTTCACTGCTCAGATTCTTTTCCGTCGCCTTTCTCGGCCTGTTACTGGCCGCGGGGCTCGGCGGCTGTGCCGCCCCCAATCCGGTCGCGGTCGATTACGATCCCGGCTTTAAATTTGCCAACCTCCGCAGCTACCATCTGCTGGATACCCTCGCCAACGGCCCGGTTTCCCCTTTTGAGAGCAAGCGCGCCAGCCAGGCCGTCGACGAAATGCTGAGAGGCACATACACCCCCGCCGCCAGCCGCGATGCGGCGGATTTCCTGGTGCGCGTGCAGCTGTTCAGTGCCGACAAGGTGGCGGTATACGAAGACCCGTTCAGTATCTACGGCGGCTACCGCTACTTCGGTTTCGGCTGGCGCGCACCGCTGCGGGTGCGTGAATACCGCGAAAATACCCTGATCATCGACGTGCTGTCGCCGGAAGAGGCGCCGCTGTGGCGCGGCAGCATGCCGTCCACTGCCACGCGCTACGAATCCCCGGAGCAGCAGATGTTTCGCCTGCGCGAAGAGGCGGCCATGATTCTCGCGCGCTTCCCGCCGTACAACGACGTCGGCTACGACTGATCCCGGTAAAGGGCCGCCCCTGCAAGGATTTCCATGAGCGATAAACCGGACCTGAAACCGCCGTTCACCCGCGGCGCAGTGGATATCATCTCCCGCAAAACGGTGTACGACGGCTTCTTCAAAATGCACAAGCTGCGCCTGCGGCACCGCCTCTATCGCGGTGGCTGGGGGGGAGAGATGGAGCGCGAACTCTTCGTGCGCGGCAACGCGGTGGGGGTGTTGCTATACGATCCGCAACACCAGCTGGTGGCGTTGATTGAGCAGTTTCGCATTGGCGCACTGGAGCGCGAAGCCGGACCCTGGTGTCTGGAAGTCGTGGCGGGTATGGTGGAGGAGGGTGAATCCATTGAGGACGTCGCCCGCCGCGAACTGCAGGAAGAGGCTGGACTCGAGGTGCAGGGCCTGCACTTCATCCGCAGTTACCTGCCGAGTCCCGGCGGCGCCTGCGAGCGCATGTATCTATTCTGCGCCTGCGCGGATCTGCGCGGTATCGAAGGGTATTTCGGTCTCGCCCACGAACATGAAGATATCCGCCTGCGGGTTTTCCCTCTGCAGGTGGTTCTCGACGCGGTCAACAGCGGTGATGCCGCCATCGACAACGCGGCCAGTATCATCAGCCTGCAGTGGCTGCAACTGAATCGCGACCGCTTGGGCGGATGATATTCTTTCCGGGCTGTTTGACAGCAGGCAGATTTGCGTCAATAGCCCTTTGGGGCCCTACAATTCGCAGGTTGGAAGCGCGATTTCGTCGAATCGCGGACAATTTGAGAGATCAATCACGGCGCGGACAGAACAGGAGTGTCGATAATGGCGGTACCCGCTGGCACAGACCGCAACAAGACTGCGGTTCAGGCCCGCACCGGTGTGAATAAAGAAACGGGGGGCGGCGCCAAAGCGCGCTACCGAGTTGACTTGTCCAATTATCACGCCGACTGCGATGCCAACTACCTGCGTCTGTGCAAGCTGATGCCAGAACTCGCGAGCAATCAGTGCTGGCGCTATCAGGTACCCGGCGGTTTCCTGGAGGTCGCGGTGCTTGAGCGCAGCCGGTACACCACCGAGGTCAGTCTGCAGGCGTCTGCGGAGCCCGGCAGCCGGGGCCGCAACTGGCTGCGGCCGCCGCCCATCACTGTTCGCCTGTACCACGACGCACGCATGGCCGAGGTAGTGGCGGTGGATGGCCAGGGGCCGGTAGGTGGCGATGGACTGAACTTCAGCTATCCCAATTCGGCCATGCACAATGAGGACGAGCGGCAACAGGTCAATCGCTACCTGAGTGAATGGCTGGCCCACTGTCTGGCGAATGGTCGCGTCGACGTCGAGCTCACCTTTGGTGACCGGCGACGCTGAGTACACGCCGGGCATCGCAAAGATAACACGGATGTTTCGGCAAGGTGAGAAAGTGAAGATCGAGGCAGTACAACCGGCAAACCGGCTGATCCAGATTACTGACCCCCATATTGGCGGTCGGCCGGATTACCAGTTGCTGGGCCTGGATACCGGCCACACGCTGGACGAGGTTCTCGCTGCCATTGCCGCCGCTCCCTCGCAACCGGAGCTTATGGTGGTGACCGGCGATGTTTCCGCCAACGGCGCTGAAGCCGCCTATCGCCGTTTCCTGCACAAGATGCAACCGGTTGCCTGCCCCTGGTACTGGCTGCCGGGCAATCACGACAACCCCCAGCGTATGGACGAGATAGCGCCGAAACGCCGCCCGGAGCTGGTGGCGCTCGGCAACTGGCGCCTGCTGTTACTGGATACCAGCGTGCCCGGAAATATCTGCGGCGGGCTCAGCGAGGCGGAACTGGCGCGTGTGGCGCAGCTGATCGAGGCCCATCGCGCGCACCCGGTCCTGCTGATGATGCACCACCAGCCGGTGCCTGTCGGCAGCCACTGGATCGACGGCCATATGTTGAAAGAGGGGCGCGAGTCGTTCGTCGACCTGATCCAGCGCGCTGACAATGTCCGCGCCGTGTGCTGGGGGCATGTGCACCAGCAGTTCGACGACGAGCTGGGGCATGTCGGTCTGCACGCCACGCCCTCCACCTCGGTGCAGTTCACTCCCGGCAGCGGCCCATTTGCGGTCGACAGCGAGATGCCCGGCTACCGCTGGTTCGAATTGCGGGACGATGGCAGCTACGAGACCGGCGTCGAGCGGGTCACTGTCGCTGAGTACAGCGTCGATCTGGCATCTTCCGGCTACTGAGAACCGAGCGTCGGACCGTTTCCCGGGTTGCCGGGTGACCGTTCGTCGAATCATCGTGTCCGCCTGACTTTCATGACTTCCCGGCCTGTTCTTTACTTGTAGAATGGCATCCGAATCCGCGAATGTGTGGTACCGGATTTGGAACGCGGCCGGGTTGTCTAATGGCCGCGCGTTTAACTCCCGGAAACAGGAAGTGAGGTCACCATGCACACAATCCATAACAAACTGCTGTCTCCACTGCTTCTTTCGTTCGTGCTACTGGCCGGCTGTGCCCAGCAGTCCGCGAT
Source organism: Microbulbifer sp. SH-1 (assembly GCF_011326135.1). Lineage (NCBI taxonomy): Bacteria > Pseudomonadati > Pseudomonadota > Gammaproteobacteria > Cellvibrionales > Microbulbiferaceae > Microbulbifer > Microbulbifer sp. SH-1. The sequence goes on from NZ_CP046948.1 coordinate 4,048,453, forward strand.
CAGCCCGGAGGATGCCAAAGACGGCCTGCTGCCGCGCCAGACCGGCCTCGACAGCGTCAGCGCGGCCTATGCCTTCGACCTGAGCGGCGCCAAGGTTTACCTCGAGCCGGTTGGCGTCGCCTACAACAAACGCCACACTAACCCGGGTTCGCCATTGCGCGCGGAAGATTACGAGCTGAGCGAGAAGGATCTGGCGCGGCTGCAGGAACTCATGGGGGAAACTTTGAGTGAGCGCTTCCTCGCACCGCGGCAGAGCCAGTTGGTGGCGGACAAGTCCGAAGCCGACTACGTCCTGCAGTTGGATCTGAGCCGTTTCGCCCTCGGTGCACCGCTCGACCCACAGCCCTGGCTGTGGCGCGTCTACACCGACAAGAGCGCCTACGGCGTGTTGTCCGGTGAACTGCAGGACAACAGCGGCAACGCGGTGATGCGCTTCAGCGACCGCCGCGATATCGGCGACAATTTCGCCGGCCTCGGGCTCGCCGGCCGTATGGACCGCTTCACCAGCGTTACCTTCTGGCACGATATGAAAGTGGATCTGCGCCGCGCGTTTGGCAGCCTGGATGAATCCCTGCGCTAGTTGTTCGAGCCAGCAAACGCAAATAGCGCAAGGCTGCCGGTGCATCTGCCGGCGGCCCCGCTATAATCCCCGTCCATGCAAGCACCACAACACTCGAACCGCGAACGCCCGCTGCTGATCTATTTGCACGGCTTCCTGTCATCCCCGCAGTCCTACAAATGCCAGCTGCTGAAAGACTGGCTGCAACAGTTGCGCCCAGACATCGTATTCTATGCACCGATGATCTCGCCCTATCCCGGAGAAGCGGCGATGGCGCTGGGGCAGATGCTGCGGGATTTCCGCATCAACCACCGCGGTCCCATTGGCCTTGTGGGCAGCTCCATGGGGGGCTTCTGGTGCACCTGGTTGGCGGAACAGCATGGATTGCCCGCCGTGGTGATCAACCCCGCGGTTGAGCCTTCCCGTTTCATCCCGGGTTATGTAAATCAGGACTTGAAGCCCTACAGTGGCGAGATGCAGACCTATCGTCTGCGCCCCGCGGATGTGGAAGACATGCGCAGGCTGGAAGCCTCGGTTCCAGCCGACTTGCAGGGGCGCTACTGGCTGCTGGCCCAGCGCGGCGATGAAACCCTCGACTGCCGCGATGCCGAGCAGTTCTACCGCAGTCAGCAACAGACTATCGAAGATGGCGGCGATCACAGTTTCCAGGGATTTGCCCGCTACACCGAGGCACTGGTAGATTTCCTGTTTCCCCAAGAACTGAACACCACAAAGCAGTACGGCGAATAAAAACTCTATGGCCAATTACTCCGCAGAAGACATTGAGGTATTGACGGGGCTCGACCCGGTGAAAAAACGCCCGGGCATGTACACCGACACCACCCGTCCCAACCACCTGGCCCAGGAAGTCATCGACAACAGCGTCGACGAAGCCCTCGCCGGCCACGCCAAAAAAATCGAAGTGGTGCTGCACAAGGACCACTCCATCACCGTCAGCGACGACGGCCGCGGCATGCCGGTGGATATCCACCCGGAACAGGGCCGCCCGGGGGTGGAAGTGATCCTGTCCACCCTGCACGCGGGGGGCAAATTCTCCAATAAAAACTACCAGTTTTCCGGCGGCCTGCACGGTGTGGGCATCTCGGTGGTGAACGCGCTGTCGAAGGTGCTGGAAGTCACCATCCAGCGGGACGGCCAGGTGCACCGCATCGGTTTCCAGAATGGCGACAAGGCATCCGATCTGGAAGTCATCGGCGAGTGCGGCAAGCGCGCCACCGGTACCAGCGTGCGTTTTTTGCCGGACCCGCAGTACTTCGACTCCTTCAAGTTTTCCGTGCCGCGCCTGCGCCACCTGCTGCGCGCCAAGGCGGTGCTTTGCCCGGGCCTCAGCGTCACCTTCATCAATGAGCAGGACGGCGAGTCCGACCAGTGGTACTACGAAGACGGCCTCAAGGACTATCTCGCCGCCGCCAACCAGGGCTGGGAAGTGCTGCCGGCGGAACCGTTTGTGGGAAGCTTCGCCGCCACCAGCGAGGCCGCCGACTGGGCAGTGCAGTGGCTGCCGGAGGGAGGTGAAGTCACCGCGGAATCCTACGTCAACCTGATCCCCACCGCCCAAGGCGGCACTCATGTGAATGGCCTGCGCGCGGGCCTGCTGGACGCCATGCGCGAGTACTGCGAAATCCGCAACCTGCTGCCGCGCGGTGTGAAACTCGGGCCGGAAGATATCTGGAACCAGTGTTCTTATGTGCTCTCCGCCAAGCTCGCCGACCCGCAGTTTTCCGGCCAGACCAAGGAGCGCCTGAGCTCCCGCGAGGCCACCGCATTTATTTCCGGCGTGGCGAAAGACGCCTTCGGCCTGTGGCTCAACCAGCACACTGAGGAGGGCGACAAGCTCGCCGAGCTGTGTATCAGCAATGCGCAGAAACGCCTGCGCTCGGCGAAAAAAGTCGCGCGCAAAAAAGTCACCCAGGGGCCGGCGCTGCCGGGCAAGCTCGCCGACTGCTCCAGCGGCGATGCCAGCCGCTCGGAACTCTTCCTGGTGGAAGGGGACTCCGCCGGTGGCTCCGCCAAACAGGCGCGGGACCGCGAATTCCAGGCCATCATGCCGTTGCGCGGAAAAATCCTGAATACCTGGGAAGTGGACTCCAACGAGATCCTCGCGAGCCAGGAGGTTCACGACATCGCCGTTGCTTTGGGGGTGGATCCCGGCAGCGACAATCTCGAAGGTCTGCGCTACAACAAAGTCTGCATTCTCGCCGACGCCGACTCCGACGGCCTGCACATCGCCACCTTGCTGTGCGCGCTGTTCCTGCGTCACTTCCGCCCGCTGGTCACCAATGGCCATGTGTACGTCGCCATGCCGCCGCTGTTCCGCATCGACATCGGCAAGGACGTTTACTACGCGCTGGACGACGCCGAACGCCAGGGAATCCTCGATCGCATTTCCGCCGAGAAAAAGAAAGGCAAGATCCAGGTCACCCGCTTCAAGGGCCTCGGTGAAATGAACCCGCTGCAACTGCGGGAAACCACCATGGACCCGAACACCCGTCGCCTGGTGCAGCTGTATATCGACGCCGGTGACGACAGCAATCAACTGCTGGATATGTTGCTGGCGAAGAAACGCGCGGGAGACCGCAAGCAATGGTTGGAAAGCAAAGGTAACCTCGCCGAGATCAGTTAAAAATGCGGATTTTACCGAAATCTTATAAGTTTGCAGGGAAAGCTTATAAAATTTGTGGGGGAAAGCTATAAGCGGACCGTATAATCTGGGCAAGGATGCTCAGAGTACGACGAAATATGAATATTCCCGCCCGCAAGCTCAAGAAATCATCTGTTAAGAATATCAATCGTTTTACGCCCACAAAGGCAAATGGCGGGAAGACCATCTTGGTAGAGTCTTGCTTAGAAGCTCTGTACTGCTACCACCTAGAATTTGACCCCAACGTAGAAACATATTTTCCTCAACCGCGAACGTTTACCGTTTCTAATGGTTTTGAGGAAAATACATACACGCCGGATTTTTACGTCCGTTACTTTTGCGGTGCTCAAAAATACATCGAAGTCAAACCGCAAAAAAATGCAGAATTAGATAGTTTTCAGAGCCTTTTTATTCGGTTCAAAGAATCACTTGTAAATACCAATATTGGTTTTTTGGTGGTTAATGAGCTCGATATCGAGAAAGAACCGTTAATTTCTAATTTCCAGAAGCTCTATCAATTCAAAAAACGCCCGACGCTAGATCTGAGTAAACTCTATCGGTGCTCTGAAAGTATCAGTACTTCCCTATCGTTGGGAGCATTGATTAAAAGTCTAGAAGGAAAAGCGAACTTAAGAGAGATATATACCTGGTTAGCTTTGGGATACCTTGTTTTTGATATCGAATCCGAAAAACTAACTGTAAATACGCTGGTGGAATTTCATGTCAATTGAGCTTTGGGTCGAAGGTGTAATAGTCGAGTTCAAAGGTGGTGAGCCTTGTCTGAGAGCAATCGTAAGGCATTCCACAAAAAATGAAATTGTCCTGGCGGATATTAAAAAAGGGACTGTATTAAAATATCCAAGAAAGGAATTGGAAGAAGCATCTAGCCAAGGTCGAGTTAAATTTCTGGCAGAGTCACGTGATTTTGGTGATCTAACATTTTTTGATCTTACTGAAAATGAGCAGAGAGAAACGAATAGAAAGTATCGCTACATAAAAGCCCTGCAGGAAAGTGGAATAAGCAAAATTACGGAAAAATCCTCTGAGGACGTAGTTAATAAAATCGCAATGGAGCTTGGGGAAAAGGCTCCACATTGGCAGTCAGTAAGAGGTTGGTACAAAAATTATGTTGATTCGGGTCGAAAAATGCGAGGCCTCTACCCAAAGCATCGTCTTAAAGGATCTAGAGACCCAAAAATAGATCCAAGAGTCTTAGATATTATCAATCAAGAGTCTAAGAGATACTACAAAGTCAACCAACCAACTATGGCTTCGATCTTTCGAAATGTTGAAGAGAAAGTCATCGCGCATAATCTCCAAAACCCTAACGATGTTCTACGTGTGCCAACTTACAAAACAGTCCAATCTAGAGTACTTGATCGGGACTATAAAAGTAGGCAGAAAGGAAGGAAAGGTAGAGAGTTTAAAGCAGAACTATCGGGAGCAAACAGTGGAATTGAAACTACAAGGGTGTTAGAACGAGTCGAAATTGACCATACGTTACTTGATATACATGTAATTCATGATGATCTCAAGTCACTACTTGGGCGTCCAAGCCTAACAGTTCTCATCGATCACTACTCGCACATGGTTCTCGGGTTTCAGATTTCATTTGAAAAACCTTCGTTTGCATCTGTCTCAATGGCTTGCCTAAATGCATTTCTTCCCAAAGAAGAATTTATGAGTAATTTGGGGTGTGAATCTCGCTGGCCTGCTCACGGAATACCTTCAACAATTGTAGCCGATAACGGTAGTGAATTTTGGGGTGATGCATTTATTGGTGTATTGGATGAGCTTGGATCAAACTTGCAATATTGCCCAATTAGGAAAGGAAACTACAAAAGTCGAGTGGAGCGCTTTTTTTTGCGGGTGAACTCGATGGTGCTTGATGACTTACCTGGGGTAGTTCGCAAGCTTGGGAAGAGTGGTGAAGAATACGATGCTAGGCAGGAAGCGAAGATGACCTTTGGAGAGTTCAAGGCCTATTTCGTAAATTGGCTAACTGGAGTTTATCACAATCTTCCGATTGAATCGAAAGGCATGACGCCTAATGAGCTGTGGGAGCAATCAGCAGGAATTTTTCCAATTGCAATTGAAGATGAAGCTGAGTTAACCCAAATTCTAATGGCGAAAGAAGAGCGGAATTTAAGTAAAGACGGCATTAGAATTTTTTCCTTGGACTATAATTCGGCAATACTCAAAGATATTTATCGAAGGGATGGGCCGGGAGCTGTAACAGTAAAATACAACCCTTTTGATATAGGGTACATACTGATACTAGACAGGTTGAACAATGTATATATAAAGGTAGATTGTGAAAATTTTGCATATGCATCTGGACTATCTTTGTTTGAGCATAGAAAAATTAGATCTGCTGCAAAGGAAATAGTTAAATCTAAGATGGAAAGCCTACCTCTTCAGCAGACGAGAGTGAAGTTGGCAAGGCAGCGTGATGAACTGCATTCCAGAAATTCGAGAAGAAAAACACAGGTAACAACATCAGGTGCGGCAAGATCGGAAAAAATAGGGGTAAATAATATTAGGTTGGTGGCTGACAATACGAAGAAAGCAGTTAATTTTGATGCTGAATCCATTGAACTGGATTTGGACGGTTGGAGTGCTGAGTAATGAGCAGTGCTTATATTGAACACCCCTTCATTAAAAATCCGTTCACAATGGAGATGCTCAAGCTTTTTGATACGTTGCGTTATAAAAAAACAAACTTCAACGTTCAATCGTGTGCACTAATTACGGGGGAGTCAGGTAGCGGTAAAAGCGGGCTGGCCAAATTTTTTTTGAAAAAAAATCCAGTAATTGAGCAATCTCAGCGGACATATATCCCAGTCTTTTACTTCAAAGTCATTTCTGTGTCTAAGGCTGAGTACCTATTAAAGTCAATATTAGTAGAACTTGATGATCCACAGATGGGAGAGGGAGATACTGACCAGCGTAAACTTCTTACAAGGCTGGTTACTTTGCTGAAATCAACCGGGGTTGAACTAATTATTATCGATGAAATTCAAGTGGTCTTTGAAAGACGTAGTGCAAAGATAATTAGCGGAATTGCTGATTTATTTAAAGACCTGATTGAAGAGTCGAAAATACCAATTGTATTTATGGGGATGCCATGGAGCACATATTTGGTAGAGTCAAATAGTCAATTGTCTACGCGCATTTCACATCGCCATACTATACCGCCATACAAAATAAGTGACAATAAATCAAGGGATGATTATCGCAGACTTCTTCATTTTGTCTCGAGTGCATACGGGTTCACAGAGAGCATTAAACTTGAAGAAGTTTCTACAGCTTTTAGATTTTTCAGCGCTACCAGCGGGAACTTAAAACTCACCTTAAAATTAATTCAAGATGCATTTATTCAACAAAAAATGACTGGAGAGAAAGTGGGTAATAATCTCTTTGCTGATATTATAAAAAGCTATGGTGTAATCGACGAATGCAATCCGTTTTTGTTGCCTGTCGAGCGATTGGTTCTTAGAGAGCTCGTTACGCATTCTGATTTCCATTTTGGATACAGAGCAAATAAGAATGCAATTATTGATGCTGAGTATATAGAATTCGGAGTCTCGAAAAGTAATAAACTATACGTTGTTAATAATGTAGCTTAATTTATGGGGGATTTTTGAAGCTTCTATATCGAGGGGATAAATTCAATGATGAGAGTCTCCCTGATTATATTTTTCGATTAGCCTATTGGAATGGGTTTGACAGCGGAAGTCGTTTAATAGACTTACTCCGTATTCATTACAAAGAGTTGGCTAAGCACTACTTCTGTGATGAGCGTTTGCATGTCGCGAAAAAACTTTCGGTGTGGTATGAGTGCAAAGTTGCATTAGAATTTATCCTCAACAAGTCGTTTCATGAGTCAGAGCTAAATCTAGAAATTGGTTTACTTATTAAAAAAAAATATCACACCCACTGGATTTGTTCTGAATGTTGGAAGGAATATGCTTACGTCCGCTTCTATTGGCACAGTTGCGATTATCGCAATTGTCACGTGCATGATAAGCGGTTGCTCCAGGTAGAATTCATACCATATGAGCCATCTTTGAATCCAGAGCGTATAGCTATGTCGCCACAAAGGGATTGGCCTTTTCCAGATTGCGAGGTGACACCGATTTTTTTGAAAAAGAGGATTGGGAATAGCTGCAATTATTCTGATATTGAAAATGAAAAAAGTATTTCAATAGATGAGGAAATGTTTTGGTGGAATGTAATAGTTTTTTTACGAGATAGGTTCAAGATTGATTTTAAAGTTGATAGTGTGTATGAGTTGATACCCATAGATGAGCTAGTCGGAGCTCCTGTTACACAAAGATTACAAAAGGTAAAGGATTCATTAATTCGCGAGAAAGAGGTGTTTGCGACATTAATTTCCGTATCGATTGTTGCAAAAATTATTCAAAAGAGAATGTTTGGATTTGAAGATTATGGTTATTTACTTGGCTCTCGCGAATTAAAAAATTGGCTGCTATCTGAAGCATATTCAGTAAGTCGCAATTTTTATACTTATTTGGTGGGTGTTGGTGATCACATATTTTTTGGATCGGAAAATCTTGTCGATCGTAGGGTTCCCCCAATTGATTTAAGAAAAGTTTCTGATAAAGGTTTATGTCAATTTATTCTTGAATCATCAATTTTAACGCCTCAAGAAATAAGAGATATTACTTCGGAATGGGAATGCACGAGCAATAGTGCTATTAAAATTGAAGGCTACGTTGGGCGTCGTCATTATTATTATAATAAATATATCCAGGCCGCTGATTTAAATGTTTTTGATATGGAGCCTGAGCCTAGGTGATTACAATCTTCCTCGGAATGAGACGGTGGTGGTTTCGATGGCGAAATTGTTATACCGACCTGAAATGTTCTCGGATGAATGTTTGGCCAGCTATCTAATTCGTGTCTCCGGAGGAAACGGATTTAAGCATATTGGATACTTTTTAAGGTATGCGGGGCTCGGATGGAAAAATAATCGAGCCCCAATACATGGCTTGCTAACAGGGAAATCGGACCTTTCTCAGACTCTTTCGCAATTTGGGCTTCATATAAGAATATCGAGAATAAAAGACACGTTTCTAACGTTAAGGAAAGTTATTGATACTCCATATCTGGTAGCTTCAAATCCAAAAATTTGCCCGGATTGCATTGAAGAGCTTGGTTACTGTAAGTATCAATGGTCTATATATCCTTCTATCGCGTGCGCTAAACATAATAAAAATTTGGTAGATGTAGATCATCGTACTGGAAGTCGACTAAGTTGGTATCGTCGAGAATTAGATTATTTTGATGGTAGCCACAAAAAAATTGTTTCGCCTTTCGAATTTGCAGATCCTACAGTGATAAATATATCGCGGTATTTTGATTCTCTTTTGGCCGGCGAGAAAAAATGTAGTTTTAGTCCATTAATACTTCATGGTCTTGAGCTAAGAGAGTCGCTGTCTCTTATTCACTTTGTCGCTCATTTTCAGTCAAGAATGTTCGGAATATCATTCAACCCAAGTGGGATGGAAAATAGCGAATTAGGTCAGCACTATAAGAAAGTATGGGATATGCTTACGGGTTGGCCTGATAGTTTTTACCTTTTTTTGAGCCAATATATTGACCATCCAATGAGCAATAAGGGGGTAGGGGGATTAAATAAACATTTCCGAGACCTTTATGAACAACTCCATCGTCAAAGGGAAAACAATGGTATCGCGCGAATAAAAAAAGATTTCGACCATTTTATAGATTCACAATGGCCAGGATTAATAGATCCCGGGCGAATGAAACGTATACAGTTATCGTCATCATCAAGAAATATAATATCAAAAAAGGAAGCAGCAAAAATACTAGGTTGTCGACTGGCTCGGTTTGATAAATTGATCTATCAATCAAAGCTGAAAGTCGTGCTCTTTAAAGGAAAAGCACATTATTTTCGAGATCAAGTCGAACAATATTCAGAGTTAATTAAGTCAAATTGGACAATGATAGAGGCCTGTGAGGCCTTGCAGTTATCTCGGTATCAATTAAAACAACTATTGGATGGTGGTATTATTGGAACCTTACAGGTACCAAGCGATTTAAATCGCGACTGGGTTATAGATAAAGACCAGTGTAAAGTCTTCATAACTAAATTGCTTAGTGGAGCTCGGAATACCTCACCCTCTAAAGACGGACTTTCGCTGGCCGGAATTCATCGTAATGGCTTCTCAATAGTCCAACTTGTTTTGGCGATGCAGTCGGGACAGGTAGAATATAGCACCTTGCCAAATCCAGAATATCCTCTGAGTTTTAAGCAATTTACTAACTTTTCAGTGTGCTAACTGAGCAGTAAGCCATTGGCGTAAAAGTGTTCTTCCTGGTTGGCGTTGGGTGCATACTCTAGTATTAATGTGTGGCAGTACTAGCTTGATTTGATAGCTACGGGTTTTTGGGTGGAGGAAACTAGGGGCTTGCCGGATCGTTCTAGAACGCTAACACTAACACTGATCCCATCGGGGTCACCAGCAAACCTCGCTGCCGTTAAAATATAGTCTGTCGGCTCGACCACAAAATTATCTGACTCTTCATCGAAATAGGCCAGATCATGGACGTAAATGTCGATCGACGTAGTCGTGGAAGACATTGCTTCTACAGCTACTCGCTTGAAAGCTTTCAGTTCCGAAGATGGTCTGTCGACGCTTGAGCAAGGTACATTCACGTAGATCTGAACAACTTCTTCACCCTTGAACTGACCATTATTGAAAATGCTAAGTGTAATTTGTATAACCTCATCGGCATACACGCTCTCAGACGATACTTTAATGTCTGTATAGGTATATTCGTTGTAACTTAAGCCAAAGCCAAACGGAAAAGCAGGGATATTGTTGTCAGCATCGAGCTTTCTATAGCCATGCCATAGGTCATAAGTTATTTCTTTCGCGTCCTTATCAAAGCTGGGGAGTTGTTTGGAATATTTTGGTATAACAAATGGAAGCTTCCCACTCGGAGTGCGATCACCAAAAACAAGTTCCGCAAACGCATTCCCACCTTCCATTCCTGGATACCACATCATTAGAATTCCCTGAGGGAAATCCCTCCATTCTTCCATAGTAACAGCGCTTCCAGACATTACTGCTACAACAACTCTGTCATTCAATAGGCATGCTTGTTCAATTAGGTGCACATCCTTCTCAGACAATCCAAGGGAAATGCGATCGCCACCTTTCCCCAATCTCGACTTCCCAGAAGGGTTGTTCTTTTTGTTCTTTTTATCTTTATACCTAAGTATTTTTTTGTTGATCTTTGGCCACAGATTTTTGGTAAAAGAATTAGTGAAAATCCAGCTAATAGCGGGCGGTGGTGGAATTTGCCGGGCAAAATCAGACAGCTGTGGTGGCTCGATATGCTCCCCTTCATCAAGGTAGGTATATCCAACTACTACGATAACGGAATCTGCTTTACTGACCGAATGACAGATTTCTGCGTTATCGATATTTTCAAAGTGCTGAATATTTGATCTGGCCAGGTTTCTAAGGCCTTCTAGCGGAGTGATAACATAGTCCGGCCTGCAGTCAGACGATCCACGGTCACCTAAATTTGGTGTATCCGCCAATTTGCCAAGTACAACGATTTCGTCCGACTTACTCAGCGGAAGTACCTGATTCGAATTTTTTAGAAGAACCATTCCCTGGCATGCTGCTTCTTTAGCTATCGCTCTATGGTCAAAATTCTCGAGTAGATTTTTTTTGTAGTTATCGCCATTCGACAATCCCAATTGTGGAGTAATTAATCTGACCAGTGAAGAATCAAGTTGCGACTCAGATATTTCGCCACACTTTACTAAGTCGAGAAGATTGCTCCCCCAAACCATAGAAAAAGGCATCTCCAAATCCAGTCCATTCTCTTTTGATTTTTTGGGATCCCTGACGCCAAATACGAAATCACTAAGAACAAACCCAGTGAACTTCCAGCGATCTTTCAGTATGTCTACAAGTAACTCTCGATTCTCGCCACACCACGCGTCGTTGACAGAATTATAGGCAGTCATTACTGCAGACGCGCCAGCATCAATGCACCTTTTAAAATGTGGAAGATACATCTCGTGAAGAGCACGCTTCGAGATATTCACATTCACTTGGAATCGTGCATTCTCGATAGAGTTTGCTGCAAAGTGCTTCACGCAAGCCAGCGCATGCCTTTCTACCCCTCTTGTCAAAGCTGCTCCCAAGATTCCGACATGCATCGGATCCTCACCATATGTTTCTTGGGCGCGTCCCCAAGACGGATGTCGCAGCAAATTTATACAAACGCCACCAAATAGGTTCCCGCCTAAAGCACGTAGCTCCTTACCAATAACTTCTCCAACTCGTTCTTCCAGTTGTGGATTCCAAGTGGCACCGCGAGCCATTGTGACAGGAAAACAGGTAGCTCCACCCTTTAGAACTACACCTCTTGGCCCATCAACGAACGCAAGTCCAGGGATCCCCAAGCGTTTGTTCGCAGCTGCTAGAAATGGTTTGTTGTGATAACAGTCTTCTTTAATTAGTGCGTGCATCCCTCGGTAAAATTCCATATCACCTGACAGCATGGATATTTTTTCTTCAAGAGTGAGATCTTGTACTAATTGCAATGCACTATTCATTTCAGATGCTATCTATAGGCTTACACAAAGAAAGTGTATTTCGATGGGTGTTAGAATGAAATTGACAGGTAAAACAGACAGAGGCCTTAAATTTATAAAGCTCTGCCGTTTAAATCATTACAGTCTATTTGATAAAAATATCTGTAAGATCCGTATCTGCTGAACTTCCACCAACATAAACAGTAAATTTGCCCTCTGGAATAATCCAGGTTCTCTGCTTGGTGTCGAATGATGAAATTGCCAATGGATAGTATTCCACTGCCACGGTCTTACTTTCGCCAGCCTCAAGAGTTACGCGGGACCAGCCTGCTAGTTGTCGTGGAACCAATTGTTCACGGACAGGAAGCGACACATACACCTGAGCTACTTCAGTGCCCTTGATATCCCCAACATTCTTGAGCGTAAACTCCACGCCATTTTCTGTCGTGATCAAATCCGAATATTCAAATTCAGTGTAAGAAAGTCCATGACCGAAAGGAAATAGGGGTTCCTTACCATTTTTTTCAAACCATTTGTAACCAACTAGAGCACCTTCACTGTAATGGATGTCAAAAGGTGCTTTAATCTTAAGGTTAAGATCAGGAAATATAGAATTCGTATCAGGAACCATAGGGACATCGATTCCATGTATTACCGGATGCGGCAAGTCAATTTCAGATTTCGGAAAGGTTATCGGCAATTTACCACTAAAATTGACATTTCCAAGCAGTAGATTTGCTATCGCTTCGCCACCTGCGGCGCCAGGAAACCAAGCAGCAATAATTGAGTTGACCTTATCGACCCAGGGCATTTTGACTGCACCCGATGTTTCCAATACAACGACAGTTTTATTATTTACTGCTGCAATGGATTCAATAAGTTTGTCTTGTTCATATGGCAATTCAAGACTAGTAACATCGCTATGTTCTGCAGATGGTGAGTATGCAAAAACAATGGCCATATCCGAGTCTGTCGCCAAAGCCGAAGCTTTCTTCAGATCGTTACCGCTATCGTACACAAACTGAATATTCGGCGCTCCGGCACGCAATGCCGCTAGAGGTGATGACGGCCACCAAATTTGCGGAAAGTGAATTTCTTCAGGTGTTATGAGTGTATCTGTCCCTTTGGATTTAACAGCATTTCCCCCCGGGGGATCTACCTGTCCGGAACCACCACCAGTTAGAACCCCTACATCTGCATGACCGCCAATTACCGCTACAGTTTTCATATTCTTTGCAATCGGTAGTAGCGAGCGTAAATTTTTCAGAAGAACGGCCCCTTGCTCTTCAACAGTTCGAGCGACATTAAGGCCATTCGCAACGTCAACAACGTGCATTTTGGGGGGGTTATCTACCACTCCAGTAGAAAACATACTTCGCAGTATTCGACGAACGGAGCTATCGATCTTGCCTACAGGAACTTTACCAGCTAGAACAGCTTGTTTTAGAGGTTCACCAAAATACTTTGACCCCGGCTGCTCTTGATCAAGGCCAGCCATAATGGAATTCACGGTTGAATGGGCTGCGCCCCAGTCGGTAACAACCCACCCCTTGAACCCCCATTCATCTTTCAATGTATCGCTCAACAGTTCCTTATTTTCACATGACTGTTGTCCCCAGACACGGTTATAGGCACACATAACCATAGCTGGTTGGGCCTCCCGTACGGCAATTTCAAATGCCAAAAGGTCACTTTCCCTAGCCGCGCGATAATCAATCTCTATATTTGCACTATGTCGCCCGGTTTCCTGATCATTCAGCGCAAAGTGCTTTAAATTCCCGATAACATTCTGATCCTGCATTCCGCGTATTGCGTGAGCGGTCAAAAGGCCGGTGAGAAGTGGATCTTCCCCTCTATATTCGAAGGCCCGACCATTCCTCGGTTCGCGCATCAGATTCGCACCTCCAGCTAATGAGGCATTGTAGCCCTGAGCGCGTAACTCCTGCCCCACCAGAGCCGCATAATCGTATGCAGCCTTCTGACTCCATGTGGAGGCCTCAGCAATTGTCGAAGGCATTAGAGTTGAATAGCGACTTTTCGTCGCCCCCCTTGTCACCCCGACGGTTGAGTCGGCCATATTGAGATCGGGAATCCCTAAGCGCGCTATACCAGGTACAAATCCTGCTCCTCCGTTTGAGCCCTCTGGTATAGGAAAGAATCCCCCCCCATGCAGAAGTTGAATTTTTTCTTCCATAGTCAGTTGGTCAAGAACCAGCTTTGCCCTGGTATCTGGATCAAGCTTCCGATTCATCCATGGAAAGTCTTTTTCTGATTCGGCCGCACTGCGAGAAAGATCCATGACGATCGGTTTGGTATTCCGATCTCCACTCTGAAGTTCTCCATGAGCTAGCGTGGATAGAAACGCAGCCAATGTCCCATAAATGTATTTTCGTAGTTGCGAAATATTGATAACTCTGGTTGCCACGGAGCCATATTTGTCTGAGTGGGATACAGGATAAAATTGTTTAGTATTGTCAATACGCCGGCGTATACATTTAAACATTCATTACTTACCACAAAGAGGATATATAAATAATTTTTTATCTACTGAAATTTGTGAAACTAGGCCTGATAAGAAGTAAATCACCAAAGCGACTGTAGTCATTATAAATATGAAACTGGATACGTTACATATTCTTAAATTGACACGTTGTGTTTCCAAGAAAAATGGCCTCTATAAGAGGCCATTTTTCTTACATCAATGAATCCAGCAGTATGGATTTAGCATAATCCATTGCGCATAGATCTTATCTGGAGAGCTGTAGCGATGTTTCCAATTAAAACTTCTTGTTAATTCCTAGGATTGCCAGTCGACCTAACGTTGAACCGTTGGTAAACCCTGGGAGACTACCGAGCTCTGTGCCACTAAAGAACGGCGGTTCCTCATCCAATACGTTTTTTACATTGAAAGTTAGAGAGGTGTTTTCAAGAGCCCCTTGGCTTTCAAGGTTATACTTGAAGAACAGGTCCATGGTGTCGAATGAGCCTACTTTGCCTTGCTCCCCGAACCTTGCGGTAGTTACAACGGGATCAAGTTCATAGCCACTCGTGTGGTTCCAAGTTGCCTTTGCCGTGAAGTTGTCGAGCTGCCAGCTTAAAGATGCTTGCAGAGCCAATTCGCTTTCCCCTGGGGCCTCCAGGACATCTACGAACTCTTGTCCAGGTCCGGACATAACTTCACGATGAAGGGTATAAGTACCACCCAGTGTCG
The DNA here is from genome assembly GCF_011326135.1 of Microbulbifer sp. SH-1. Lineage (NCBI taxonomy): Bacteria > Pseudomonadati > Pseudomonadota > Gammaproteobacteria > Cellvibrionales > Microbulbiferaceae > Microbulbifer > Microbulbifer sp. SH-1. The sequence continues at coordinate 4,063,493 of NZ_CP046948.1, forward strand.
CCAGTAAACTACCGCTCGCTACATCTGTCAGATAACTGGCATTGAAGTCAACGCCATTCTGCTTTACTTCTGCAAGGTTGTTTCTGCGGAAGTCCAGAATTGCGTATACGCCATTGCCGAATCCAGGTGTGTACAGTGTCTCAATGGGGACCCCAATATACGGAGCCCCAGCGACTGCAGCCTCAACCTCTTCCTGTGACGGGTTCATCACCCAGTAAGGTGCTGTCGCGTCTGTATAAAATGAAGTATTTAGGGAAATCTGATCCTCGAAATGAATGTCGTAGTATGAAGCACTAAGTGTCAAACCGGGCACAAACGGCAGGTCAATCTCGGCACCCAATGACCACGTTTCAGCCTTTTGTGGATCCAGATCAGGGTTACCACCCAGCAGCGTAATCAAATTCTGGGCCATTGATGCCGGGGGAACTGCCGGGTTCAACGCCAGGAATGCAGGCAGTGACTGAGATCGTGTATCAGGTGCGTGTGTATCTGCCAGGCTCGGCGCCACAAATGACTTACCCCAGTTACCGCGGATGGTCACACTGTCGACTGGAACGTAAGTAAATCCAACTTTGGGATTTGTGGTGTCGCCGAAATCGGAATAGTTGTCATAGCGACCGGACACGGACAGTGTAAGCTCCTGAATACCGGTAACCGCATTTTGACCACTTACTACAGGGACAACAAATTCAGCAAATACCGACTCGATGTCACGGTCAGCGCTTGTTGTATTGGCGCCTGCGGCACCAGTTGTAGCTGGGAACTCACCATAAATAATGTCACTGAGCCCCTGCGCCGTGTATTCCGCTCCAAAGGCGACACCTACAGCACCTGCGCCAGTTTCAAACCAATCGCCATCCGCAACAAAGCGGACATTTGTCATTTCCTGTGTTCCAGAACCGATAAAGTTTCCGAAAGCACCGACCACCGCATTGGGGTCCGTTGAACGGGGGTCATATGGGTTAAGTGCGCCAGAAGCAATTACAGCACGCTGTCCTGCCCCATTGACCAACTGGTTAAATGACTCGGTTGAGCTTTCACCATAACTAGCTTGCGCTTGCAGTCTCCAACCATTCGCCAGAGAGAAGGTCAGACTTGGCAGCACTTGGAATGCTTCCATGTTGTTGGTTTCCCGATCATCAATCAGACCGGCATAATTAAACTTAACAGTTTGGAATCCCACATCACCGGCGACTGGGGTATAGCCCGGGAACACCACACCACCTAACGCACTACAAGTAGCCCCCAAAGCTGGCGAACAAATTACGACAGTCTGACCGCCGCCGCCGGCATCATCGCTTTCGGGATCTGCCCACGATATGCTTTCACGGTCAGAATAAAAGGCTTTCAGGTCGAAATTGATATTCTCAGAGATATCCTGAGAAAACCCGGCGAAGACAGAATGGCGAGTTACCTCTGGATAGAAAGTAGCGTCATCAGTCACATCACAATCTGTGATTGTACCCGGTTCCAGATTTGGTAAGGCATGAGGTGTCGAGCCGGAAAAAACTGTTCCGGAGCCACACTGGCCACCGTTAACAGTGACTTGCTGCATGAAGTCTTTATCTCGCCCATAGATCGCTTCGTTTCCTGCATAGGTATAAGAAACAAAGGCAGACCCCGAACCCCAGTCATGTCCAGCGCTGAGATTCAAATCGACCTGGTCGTACGAACTCTCTACACCGTAGTTCGCTGATATCTCTACGCCATCAAAATTTTTGCGTGTGATAAAGTTAATTACACCACCAACAGCATCCGATCCATAGATGGAAGAACCCCCATCAGTAAGCACCTCTACGCGCTCAAGCATTGAAGGAGGAATTACGTCGGGGTCAGGAGAAGTAGCGAGAAGCCCGGCGTTGATAAGGCGGCGCCCGTCCATAACCACGAGAGTTGTCGCGGCAGCAGAGGGACCAAAATTGCGCAGGCTTGGAGCAAGATTCAATGCACCGCCACCAGTAAGTGCGCGAACATTGTTAAAGTTACTGGATACTTGTGGAATTGATGCTAGCGCCTCACTGGCAGACATTGCACCCGTGGCTTCAATGCCTTCCAGGTCCAGGGAGACGACGTTCGCACCGGTTGGTGCTATGCCCCGTATTAATGTGCCGGTAACTGTGACCTCTTCGAGGTCAGTTTGCTGAGCATCAAATGCGCCATTCTCAGCTTGCTCCGATTGGGCTACCGATTTAGCCGCTATCAGCATCATCATGGCCGTGTACAAAACACGTCTTTTGCTATTTATCATTATTATCCACCTATTTTTACAGGCTATTGTTATAAGCCCCAAATAATGAGGCTCACTCTCCGATCATCATTTCGTCACACACTATCATTACCAATCATCTTAGGTCAACAAGATCCACATTCGATCTTCGTGCGTGCCGAGTACTGTAGAAAAGTGCGCCATACAGCCAATATTACCACGACAACAGAAGTACTGATCAAAAGGTGATCAGTCGACTCGTACAGCTCGAAGATACGTGATTCATCTTCGTAATAAGTAGGCCCCAAACCAAGTAAGCCTCATGTTTCTGCTCTTCCCTCTTGCCGCTATCTAAGTGCACCCTGAAGGTGCTACTAAGTAAGAACTGACCAGGAGTTCAGTCAATTCCATGCACAAACCGTTGCATAATCAATCACAAACAGCTAAATTTCGCTGAATTTGATTGATACGAAGGCGACCACTCAGTGCTGGAAAAACAACGACATCAGCTCATACTCGATATTCTCGATGAGCGGGAATTCGCTAGCGTGCGACACCTAACTGAGGAGCTGAATTCATCGGAGGCAACCATTCGCCGTGATTTGCTGAAAATGTCCGAGCAACAGCAAATCGAGAAGATTCGAGGTGGAGCTCGCTCGTTACATACGAAAGGCTCTATTCACCGCCCCCATATCAGCGGTGACGCCTTCCTGGTATCAAAAGAGAAACAATCGGACGCCAAAAGATTGATCGCTAAACGAGCCGTGGAGCATTGTGAGGATGGCGAGTCCATCATTATCAATGGCGGCAGCTCAACCTTTATGATGGGGGAGTTCTTAGCGCAGCGTGAATTGAGCATTCTTACGAACTCATTTGTGCTTGCTCAAGAGCTGATTGAAAATAGTAGCAATCAGGTCACCCTGCCGGGTGGCGAAGTGTATCGTCGCCAAGGCATTATTCTTAGCGCGTATGAGCAGGACGCCATTCAGCATTATTCCGCCAGCAAGATGTTTATGAGCACATCCGGAATAGTAGAGATGGGAGTTACAGAGTCGGACCCTCTTCTAATTACCGCGGAGCAAAAATTACTTCGCCAGGCCGAGCAGCTTATTATCTTGGCTGACAGCTCGAAGCTGGACAAGCGCAGCAAGTTTATACTGTGTCCGCTTGATCAAGTAGATCTACTCATCACAGATAGCAAAGCTGATCCAGCTATTATTAAAAAACTAGAAAAGAGAGGGGTAAATGTTGAGGTCGTGGAGCTTCCGTGACCCTTGAATGTTGTTTTTGTGATTGAGTTTTAACCCGGAAGATTACTCTATAACCTGGCATTGCCAATGATCACGTCAATGAAAATCAAGGCCCCTGCTTTACGGGCGGCTCAAATGAATCCTGTTAGCTAAATCCATACTGGCGCTCCAAAGGAAAATTTTCACTGTCCGTTTGAGTGCACGTAATCATCCCCATTCGACATTAAATTATAAAAACACCATGAATTTAATGCTGAGATAGAAATGCCCTCTAAAGGATACCACCAGCATACCCCCCTCTCTATCTCAAGGGGCAATGCCGGCACAATGTTTTCTTGACTACCATTTTCAGGTATAAAATTTACCGCCAATGCAACTCCGGAAGCTAGGGCCGCGCCATTAAAAATTTTCATGGTAAGCCCTGGTGAAAGCTGGCGTTTCATTTAGAGCTCGCCTGCAATTTGACGCTCTTTATAATGCTGAGCCGCTAGTTGATTTCTGACCACGTAACGCTGAACCTTACCCGAAGGAGTCTTCGGTAAGGATTCCAAGTAATGTATTCTCCGCGGATAGGCATGTGCGGCGTACTTTTTCTTAACCCAATCCTGCAAGGTAGCAGTAAGGCTTTCGGATGATGGGGTGCCGGAACGCAGTACGACTGCAGCAACCAGTACCTCACCTCGAATTTCATCAGGTACAGCAACGACCGCGCACTCGATAATTGATGGGTGGCTGGCAAGGACTGACTCGATTTCAAATGGGCCGATTCGATAGCCCGCCATGATAATTATGTCGTCATCGCGAGACGCGAAGAAAAAATCACCTTCACTATCAGTGCGAGCTAAGTCCCCGGTAAGATACCAACGTCCATCCTCAGAAAATTTTTCTGCAGTTTTAGCTGGCTCATTTACATATCCATCAAACCAGGCCAGCGGGCTATGATGTAAATCAATAGCTACGCATCCCAATTCTCCTTCGTCGAGAGCCTCCAGATTTTCAGTAGAGACCACTTTTGCAGACCAGCCGGGAAGTTCGCAGCCCATAGATCCATCCTTAAGGTTGCGGCTCAGCGGTGTGTACTGGAGGTTGCAAATGGTCATCCCGGTCTCTGTCTGCCCGTAGTGATCGTGAACTTCCACGCCCAAATTGGCTGAAGCCCATTCGTTTACTTCTGGCGTTAAGGGCTCCCCTGCACTGGAGGCGCAGCGCAGGGAAATTCCTGCAGGAACGGGGGCAGATGAAGCGCGAAGAGATCTATAGACCGTTGGCGCTGCAGCAAAATTGGTAACTTTAAATTTGGAGAATATATAGAACGTTGCCTCAGCAGAGAAATTTCCTTGGTACATCACACTTTTGACGCCGGTCAAGAAGGTGCCAATTACCCCGTAATAAAGGCCGTATGCCCAGCCTGGATCAGCACCGTTCCAGAAGACATCATCTGGATTCAATCCCAAGCCGAACTCCATATATGCATAAAAGGAAGCTAAGGCGCGCTGAGGAACGATGACCCCTTTTGGTGTACCTGTTGTTCCTGATGTGTATATCTGTATCAGGGGGGCATTTCCACCTAACGTGGCACGCTCAATCTTGGGATAGTTGGTTTCAACCAAGATACGAAATGATTCAGCTTCCGAGGTGGTATCGCCCGTCGTTATCACTCGACAAGGAAATCCCTGAAGCTTGCTTCGTTGATCTTCATCGCATACCACTAAGCGACTTCCACTTGCTTCCAGCCGCATTTCGATGGCAGGTGGAGCAAAAGCCGTGAATAACGGGACGTGTACAGCTCCCAAGCGCCAAATTGCTTGTAGGGTCACCAAAAATGATCGGCTTTTACCCATAAGAGTCGCTATCCGATCACCCGCCCTGAACCCGATAGCATAAAAGGCTGCAGCAAGTTTCTCTGACTCCTCGCGCAGCTCGCCATAGGTGATTGAACTAGCTGTTAAGTCCGATGCTATTAAGGTATATGCCGTGAGCTCGGGAGGGTGCCGATCGCAAAGAAGATAGGAGGCACTAGCTTCTGGGGCGCCGTACTCACCTAAAAGCTGCTTAACTCGCTCAAGGGAGGCTGGGGCCGTGCCCCTATTTGTCACTGTCATTCTGAGACCCTGCCAAATTTCTTGGTGTTGTTATTGTGTGCAAGTTCTGGGAAGTGACCATCCGCGAAACCGGTGTGGCGATAATGGGAGGGGACGCATGAGCACTTCATCGCTCATGATAAGTCATAATCCACCAAAAGCAATCTCATTGCTTCAGGCCGTACCTGCGCCGATGTACAGCTCGAACACCGACGACTTGCAGGCTTTTCGGTAACCGGATGCCCTCTCTGCCACGAAAAGCTTGTGAAGTTTTCTCTGGAGCTGATCCAATTTTCCTGACTGACCGGTTTCTGTTCCGGTGGTACCCGCAGAACTGGCCGCCCCCCCCTGAAATCATTCAATAGTTCTTAGGGGGGTACACCCGACCACATTTGATGCCATCTTCCCAGCCAATCCTGTTTGATTGATTTCCAGCCCTTTCGGGCCGGAAAATCACCTTGTAACGATCACTTGCAATCATTTAATTGCACCTGCAATCACACATCGCTACAATCGATCGAGTTTCGACTATTGCTAAATCGGACTGTACTCGAGTCCGGAGTGCCCAGGGCCGCCACACTGGGGCCCCAAATATAAGAAAAATGAATAAGCCGCCACGTCGCGGCCCGCGACAAAAATGTATAAGCTGACATTTCACAGCTACTCATAAAAACGTATAAAAAGTGAGCATGATGAGCACCCAGGAATTTGAGAGAGAACCGGTCCGCCCGGAAAAACTGCAGCCCGCCAGAAACTTTGCCGCAAGCTACGCAGGTGAGCATGTTGCGGGTACTGAATTTGTGATTGGCGCCATGTTCGTCACATGGGGAGTGGGCACCGGAGACATACTTACCGGGCTACTTTTGGGTAACCTCCTTGCCGTCCTTAGTTGGGCATTGATCTGTGCACCTATAGCGGCAGACACCCGGCTAACGTTGTATGCCTACCTCGAAAAGATCGGCGGACCAGGCACCGTCAAAATCTATTCTGTTGTTAACGGGATACTGTTCTGTATTCTGGCTGGCGCCATGATTACGGTATCTGCCTCTGCGGTACGCATCCTGTTCGATCTCCCGTCGCAGGTTCATTGGTACCCAACCAGCGTCGGGTTTGTACTGGTTGCTCTTCTCGTAGGTATCGTTGTCGTCGCTATTGCGATGCGGGGGTTCAGACGTGTGGCTCAATTCGCCGAAGTCTGTGCTCCTTGGATGATCCTGATGTTCCTTGCAGGCTCCCTCAGCATGTTACCTGTACTCGTCGGAGCAACGCCGGGTATCAGCTCCATTGAAAACTTTTCTCAGTTTAAGGCTATCGCTGACACCTATATTTGGGTCGAAGGTGAGAGTGAGATGGGGATGTGGCATGTGGCCGCATTCGCATGGATCTGTAACCTCTCAATGCATGGCGGACTGTCTGACATGACCGTCCTGCGATTTGCCCGAAAAAAGCAATACGGATACTTCTCAGCGTTTGGCATGTTCGTAGGCCACTTCCTTGCGTGGATTTGGGCTGGAATCATGGGGGCCGGGGCGGCGTTGCTCATGAAAACCACTGTCACGGAGCTTGACCCTGGCGCAGTGGCATTCCAAGCACTGGGCGCTGCGGGAATCTTGGCAGTAATTATCGCCGGCTGGACTACGTCAAACCCCACAATCTACCGTGCGGGCCTGGCCTTCCAATCGATAAACCCATCATGGAATCGGACGAAAGTAACGGCGGTAGTGGGAGCTGTTACAACCGCCATTGCCTGCTTCCCATTTGTATTCAGCAAACTGATGGATTTTGTAGGTCTGATGGGGCTCCTTCTATCTCCCGTCGGCGCAATTATCGTAACTGAACACTGGGTATTTCCAAAAATTGGAAAAACCAGATATTGGGCTCACTATAAGAAGCTTACGACCAACATTGCTGCAATTTTTACCTGGATGAGTGCACTACTTATTGCATTTGTACTCAATCAGTTGGGTTTACACCTGTTCTTCCTTTTGATTCCCACGTGGATATCAGCAATGCTGATATACACGGTCATGGCATCACGGATGGGTGCGGCTGGTGATTATCGAGAGCAAGCAGCAATCGATACCGCGGCCGAAGAAAAACGAAAGAATGAAGAAAAACGGTACCTGCAAGAACTTGCCGATAGCAAATTCAAGGGCCATGGGAATATACAGCCCAGCATTTTTATGAATATGTGGGGGGCATTATCTCTCGTAAGCCTTGGCGCATGCCTACTTCTCGCTGTATTGGCCTATGTCGGCATCATCACGCTTGATGAATTCCGAAATGTATTAATTTGGCCGACTCTACTGTACTTCGTCAGTGCAACTCGCTGGGTTATTTACAGAGAGTCGACTCAAGAGTCTCATTCTTCAGTGAATGTGGCCGGCGACACCCCCGACTTGGCTTAACTTGTCAGCGACGTTTCATGCATATGGCTCACCAAACCAGGTGAGCTATATGCAGCGTTTTCCGAAGTTTTAAGGAGTTTTCCATGTTCAACCCTAAACTGATTTACGCCGGGCTGGTCAGTGTCTCGCTTTGTATTGATGCGGCTTTTGCCCAAGGGCTGGATCCCAAAGTGTTCATGGAGCCGCCTTCAATCTACCGGCCGACGATTACCATTGACGAAGGCGCTGGCTACAACGCCCCCTTAGAGCAGGCGGCCGAGCGGGCCATAAAGGACCTGCAAGCAGGTGGAATTCTCGTAAGTCCACAAGGCGACCCAGAACGGAAAAAGCCTTTTGATTTCGCGACCCTTTCCAAGCTCCGTGTTGGATTGCTTGACGAGTATCCAGAACACGCGAGTCCATGGTTACCAAAAGCACTTCCCGGTGAAGCACGGTTTGGTAGTTACCTCAATGATGGCAATGCCGGGCCTGGAAAGCCGCCGAGCCTTGGGTATATGACGCCTGAGTGGTTCTCCACAATAGATAAAATACTAGATGACACGAAGTCAAATGACCTTTATGCCATCTATTACGATGAGGCAGGCTTTCCAAGCGGAAGTGCTGACGGAACAATTCCTCCGGAATACTACCGGAAAGTTCTACATCGTCAGGAGCTAACTGTTTCTGGAGGACAACCCTACAGTTCTGAACTGGATCCAGAAACGAAAACTTTGGCTTTAATCGCAACTGATACATCAACCGGGGAGCGTGTAGATCTTCTCGCTACCGCAGAAAACAAAAAGGTCTCTTGGGTGGCACCTCCGGGAAATTGGAGGGTTCAGCATTATTACGTTGCCACCTCATCAGCGAAGGGCACCAGCCCGGACTATTACGGTACCGCGGACTACCTAGATCCAGAGGCTACAAAATGGTTTATCAACGCCAGCTATAACCGTGCGCATGAAGGATTTTCAGATCATTTCGGATCAACAATCAAATATACATTCTTTGACGATGTGGGCATTTTCAATGACGAAAAAACCTGGCACCCATCTATAGATGAGCGTTTCAAGGAAATAACGGGGAAGCCCGCGGCGAAATACTATCCTGCGCTATGGGAAGATATTGGGCCAGAAACCGCGGCGGCTCGTGTCGGATTCTTCAAAGCAAGATCGGAAATTCTAGGCGAAACCTTTCCTAAGCTCATTACCGATTGGGCACACGAACACGGCGTAAAATCTACTGGGCACGCTCCGGGCAACTATGATCTGCAACCAACAGACACCATTGGTGACCCCTTCAAGTTTTATGCCTACACAGATGTCCCAATGGCTGACGTACTTTGGGGGGTAGGCTTTGCAAGAGGGGGGTTCAAACTGATTAGTTCCGTCTCCGCAGAAAGAGATCTTCCACTTACTGCTGCTGAAGCATTCAGTGTCAACAATGACGCCAATGGCTATCGTCGGATGATCGAACTATATATCAGAGGTTTCAATCACTTCATTACCGGTGCTCGGCAACCATCCACACCGATCAGTACCCCGGCAGAATTCAACCGCTGGGCAGGTCGAAGCTCTTACCTTCTTCAGGGAGGCCGGCACGTAGCTGATATTGCCATTCTATTCCCAATTGAGTCTTTGCAGGCGTTCTATGCATTCAATGCGAAGGAACATTCGGCAGATCTTCCATCAGGAACTTTCGCCTACCAAAATGCGGACTATCAGGCGATTGGTGAAATGTTAGTTAGTCAATTACATCGCGATTTTACTTTTATCCATCCTGACACACTCGCAAGCGATAAGATAAAAGTGGAAGGTAAGTCACTGGAGATGAAAAATCGCGTCAACAACGAAAAGTATAGAGCCCTGATTCTTCCGGGTGGAGACGTCATATCTGCTGATACGCTGCTAAAAATCAAAGAATTCTGGAATAACGGTGGGACTGTAGTTGCAACTTCCCAGCTGCCTTCTCGATCAGCGGAGTTTGGAAGAGACTCTGAAATTCAAAGTTTGGTGTCCGAAATTTTCGGAAGCTCCCCGAGCTCCAAGATAAATTTGAATTCATCGGGCGGAAAATCTGCATTCCTTGAAAAGCCTGATCCAGTCTCAATTGAGAAAGTACTTGGCCAGGCAGGGATTACTCCCGATGTCGCGTTTTCCAATAAACCGATCCCAAAATCTGGAAATGGTCAGTTTGGATACATTCATCGTCAGCGCGAAGGCAACGATATCTACTATTTTGGAAATTCCAGCGATGAAACTGTAGAGACGACAGTGAAACTTCGTGGTCAATTCAAAGCTTTATCTCTGTGGAATCCTCATAACGGAACATCAGTGCCGGTCAAGAAATCACGTAGAGTCAAGCACAATGGTGAAATCTACACAGAAGTTTCATTGTCAATACCAGGGGTTTCATCCATGGCCATAATTGGCTCACAGGGTTAAACGTCGAATAAGACTGGAGGCTGTCCCTTACAGAGCGGGCAGCCCAAGCTATTTCAACTCACAATCTCCCTGATTAACCACATAAAACGGTCTCGAAGCCAGCAACAACTACAACTTCTGGCCGCCAAAAGACCGGTTACATGAATTAGAAATAGCGTGGTAGATATTGATGAAGCCGACGAGACTTTTCTGTGCCTTCTTATTGACATCCGTCTTAGCAGGCTTCCAATTCCAGACTCAGGCAGCGGCGTCTTCGCCAAAGCCGCCTCCACCCGCTGCACTGACTGTTAATGAGGGTCGAGTAAATCCTGTAGGGTTTCACGATAGTACCCCCAGATTTTCGTGGAAGCTTCAGGATGGTAGGGTCGGGGCGCTCCAATCGGCATATCAAATACAAGTCATTGAAGAAAATTCAACAAAAGAATCCATTCTATGGGACTCAGGCAAGGTAGCGTCAGAGCAGTCCGTGTACGTAGATTACAAAGGACCTGAACTGGAATCACGCAAGCGTATTGGTTGGAAGGTGCGCTACTGGGATCAATTTGACGAAATTTCAGATTGGTCAAAAATGTCAACTATAGAAATGGGGCTAATCAATCCTGATGATTGGAAGGCATCATGGATCCATGCAGATACGGAAAACTTCAAAAGTAATAACCACGGAAATCCGGCGGTATATCTTCGCAAGTCATTCAATATCGAAAATGTACCTGATTCTGCACGACTCTATTTGACCGCCAAAGGACTTGTTGATTTTCGAATCAATGGTCAGAAGGTGTCAAGTGATGCATTCATCCCTGGGTGGACTAATTACAATCAGCGAATAGACGTGTACACCTATGAGGTTACTTCGCTATTGAAACCAGGAGAAAACATCCTCGCGGCTAGCATCGCAGATGGGTGGTATGCAGGAACTATATCCGGACAGCACTACGGAAAATACCCGGAACTACTGGCACAGCTCGAATTCCTTACAAATGAAGGAAAGATCGAGAGGACGATCGTAACAGATAAGTCATGGTCCTATACGCTGAATGGACCAATTACCATGGCGGATATTTACCATGGCGAAGACTACGATGCGCGCAAAGAAATCATCAACTGGGATACCTCCTCAGCATCTGGCAAAGATCAATTTTCGCCAGTTGCCGAAAAAGCACTAGATGACGATGTACAGTTATTGCCAAAGCCATTCAGAAGCGTCCGAGCAATAGAATCTCTTCCATCAAAGTCCGTTCATCGGACAAAAGATGGAAGCTTAATCTTTGATATCGGCCAGAATATTGCTGGCTGGATTCACATCAATCTTCCGGGAAAAAGTGGACAGCAAATCCAGATCCGGATGGCTGAAATGTTAGAAAAAGACGGAACCCTATACCGAGATAGCTATCGTACGGCACGATCGATGGCAACCTATATTCCCAAGCGAGATGGGCTTGTCGATTACAATCAAACGTTCACATTTTTCGGATTCCGATATGTAGAGATATCAGGTTACGACCAATCCAAAGAGCCTAATTTGGATTGGGTAACAGGAAATGTACTCCATACTGATTTCCCAAGAACTGGAACGTTTACATCCTCAAACAATAAACTCAATCAACTCTATCAAAACATCGTCTGGGGTCAGAAAGGGAATTTTCTCGATATACCTACGGATTGTCCTCAACGGGATGAGCGTTGGGGTTGGACAGGCGATGCTCAAGTGTTCACACCTACCGCACTGTTCAATTTCGATTCTCATGCATTTCTGGTCAGCTATCTCGATACGATGAGATCAGAAATGGGGAAGGATGGCAGTGTGCCATCTGTCGTTCCAAAGGCCCACCTTGACATCTTTGGAAATTCTGCGGGATGGGGTGATGCGGCATTTATCATTCCATGGGAATTGTATCTCCGTACTGGAGATCTTGAAGTATTAAAGAATTTCTACTCCATGATGGTCCGTCACTTTGACTACTACGATCGAAAGGCAAAAGGAGGGCTAGTGGATGAACCAAAAAGTTTTGCCGATTGGCTACAGCCAAAGCGTTATGGTAGCGATACAGTAGGTTGGGATGAGCGCAGTGGAGAAACATCAACGTATCTCATCGCCAGTAGCTACTACGGCCTCGGAGCCATGATTCTGGAAAAGTCTGCAATGGCATTGGGGAAGCAAGACGATGCTGCACGCTTTAGCATTGCATTTACAAAAACTTCGAGTGCAATCCAGAATACATTTTTTGATTCCAATGGAAAATTTATAGCAGGTACAGAGACACAGACCGCCTACCTTCTTCCATTAGCGTTTGAATTGTTGGATTCCGAGTTTTCCAAAAAGGTCGCCGCACGTCTTTCCGAGCGTATTCGACAGGATGGAAATCAATTGAATACCGGATTTCTTGGGACGTCTGTTCTCATTTCTACTTTGGAGAAATATGATCTTTTAGATCAAGCTATAGCTATTCTTTTTTCAAATGAATATCCAAGTTGGTTTTATTCTATTGATCAGGACGCAACTACTATCTGGGAAAGATGGAACAGCTACTCCAAAGAAAGTGGTTTTGGCGATGCCAGTATGAATTCTTTCAACCACTACGCGTACGGTGCGGTAGGAAAGTTTCTATTCGAAAGGTTAGCCGGTATCACACCTACAGAACGCGATCCGGGCTATAAGCAAGTTTTGATCAAGCCTGTTCTCAACGACCTTGTGCCTTTACATTCAGCTGGCGCCACTTTGGAAACTCGATACGGAACAGTTGAAAACAGTTGGAAACGTATGCATAACGGCTGGGAAGTAACATCTACTATCCCCCCAAATTCGACAGGTAAAATCATTATCTCCGCACTGCCATCTGATATTTCTCTATTATCTGGGGATCTAGATTTTACGAAAAATTCTGAGCAGTCAGAGGCCATAGCGGGTCCAGGAACCTTTAGATTCTTCGTAAAGCAAAAAGGTGGTTGATCTAAAACGCGGAACTTATAGAAAAGTTTCGAAGGTGCCAGGTAGTTTAACTAGCACAAACCATTGAAGAATAATTTTGTGCTTAAGTGAGCGTTATCATTTAAGCCTTACATTGCGAGAGGTCATTTTTGATGTCGGCTAATACACAAAAGAATACGTCAGAACCGGGCATCGGAAGAATCATAAGTTATGGTTTTGGTGATTTTGCGTTCAATCTAAGCTTTACATTCTGTTCACTTTTTCTACTTTATTTCTACACTGACATTCTCGAGATAAAGGCCAGTGTGGCCGGCATGATCATAATGATCGCCCTGGCATGGGAAGGCTTTACGGATCCAATTATTGGCATGATTGCCAATCGAACCTCGACAAAATGGGGGAAGTATCGTCCTTACCTCTTGTTTGGATGTATTCCCCTAGCCATATCCATAGTTGCGATGTTTGTTCCGACAGGACTTACCGGTACAGCACTGGTTGTTTATTGCTTCGTAACACATCTTATCTATCGCACATTATTTACTGTGGTAAACATTCCATACATCGCTATGTCTGCTCAAATGACACGGAGTAGTGATACGCGCGGTAAGCTGGCTGCCGCGCGAATGATTTTTGCAATCATCTGTGGATTGATGTTAGCAGCATTAACTCTTCCTCTGTCCAATACACTTGGGGGAGGAAAAGTTGGATTTTTCTACCTGTCTATCGTATATGCATCGATAGCGACACTCATATTGCTGTTCTGCTTTTCAACAACAAAGGAGGTTGTAAAGGCTGAGAGCGAAAGCCACCCAAGTGCTAAAGAAATGATCAAGATGCTGGGGATTAACCGGCCATTTCTTCTTCTTTTTATCGCTACCATACTCGGCGCTACTGGCTACACCATGTCAGGAAAGGCGTTAATCTATTACTTGAAATATTGGGCTGGATCGGAGGCGGCGGTAACTACCGGTCTGGTTGTCACACTGGGTGCTGCTGCGTTGGCGATGGTTCCGTGGGTTCTGATTTCTCGCAAGACCAGTAAGCGATTGGTGTGGATTGCCAGTGTTGCCATCAATATCCTGTGTTATCTGGTATTTTTACTCGTTGCTCCAAAGGAAGGCCTACTTCTTTGGTCACTGCTGTTCTTAATTGGCATAGGTAATGCCGGGTTTATTTTGACGTTCTGGTCAATGCTTCCAGATACTGTCGAGTATGGCCAATGGAAGACTGGTGTGCGTGCGGAGGGTGCAATTTTTGGTCTCATTGCCTTCGCTCAGAAAGTCGCTCTTGGACTTGGTACTGGCCTCATCGGCGTTTTTCTTGATTCTATCGGATATATTGCAAATCAGCCGCAATCTGAAGGTACGCTCCAGGGCATTGTCTCTATTTATGGCGGTGGGCCATTGCTACTATTTCTGGCGAGTGTCGTCGCAATCTGGGCATATCCCATTAATCAGAAGACACATCTCGAACTTGTGGAAGCACTTGATTCTCGAGAGGTCAATCGTGACTTCGCAAATAATAACGACAGCCTTCCGGGTAATGCCTCCACCACTTAACCCTATTTATGGTTGGTAGTCAGCATTGGAATTTTGTTTAACGGGCCTTTTATAGAATTGGATTTATGAGTTCTAACAAGAGTAAGCGCCGCAGCCAATTGAGCTATGGAAAATTGGACAAAGATGGATTTATTCACCGCTCGTGGATGAAGGCACAGGGGTATCCGGATCATTGCTTTGATGGTCGTCCTGTTATTGGTATATGTAATACCTGGTCAGAAATAACGCCTTGTAATTCAGGTTTGAGAGAACTCGCTGAATATGTAAAGCGCGGTATTTGGGAGGCCGGTGGCTTACCCCTGGAGTTTCCGGTAACAAGTCTTGGTGAGACGCAAATGCGCCCTACCGCCATGCTCTTTCGTAATCTGCTGTCCATGGATGTTGAGGAATCAATTCGTGGTAACCCGATTGATGGTGTCGTTCTTCTTGGAGGCTGTGACAAAACTACTCCTGGGCAGTTGATGGGCGCAGCCAGTGTCAATTTGCCGACTATCGTCGTCTCCTCCGGACCAATGCTCAATGGTAAGTTCCGTGGAAGAGATATTGGCTCTGGGACAGACGTATGGAAGTTTTCCGAAGCCGTCCGAGCTGGAGAAATGAGCCAGGAAGATTTCATCGCGGCTGAAAGTAGTATGTCGCGCTCCCGCGGTGTGTGTATGACTATGGGAACCGCCTCTACAGTGTCGAACTTGGTCGAAGCTATGGGGCTATGCCTTCCATATAATGGCTCAATTCCGGCGGTTGACGCGCGCCGCCAAGCTATGGCGCACATGAGTGGTCGTGAAATTGTCCGGCTCGTACATGATGGTGTACGGATGAAGGACATTGTCACTAGAGATTCTCTTATCAATGCCATCAAGGTGAACGCGGCGGTTGGAGGTTCTACCAACACAGTAATGCATCTGCTCGCATTGGCCGGGCGACTGGAAATCGATCTTCAGCTTGAAGACTTTGATCGCTACAGTCGCGACTTACCGTTGATCGTAGACCTGATGCCTTCGGGGCGGTTCCTGATGGAAGATTACCATTATGCGGGTGGCCTACCCGCGGTGATGAAAAAGGTGCGAGGCTATCTCAATCTGACAGTAAATACCGTTAGCGGCATCAGCCTCGGTGAACAGATTGAAAATGCCGAGTGTTACAACCACGAGGTCATCCGCGATATTGACAACCCTGTAAAGGCGAACTCTGGTATCTGGGTATTGCGCGGAAATCTTTGTCCTCAAGGGGCAATTATAAAACCCAATGCAGCATCGCCAGAATTATTGAATCACACTGGCCGCGCGGTGGTATTCGAGTCTATCGAGGATTACCACGCTCGGAAGGACCTACCGGATCTGGATATCGACGAACATTGCATCATGGTTCTTAAGGGCTGCGGTCCTAAGGGCTACCCTGGTATGCCCGAAGTTGGCAACATGGCACTGCCGAAAAAACTCCTTGAAAAAGGTGTCAAAGACATGCTTCGGATATCGGACGCACGCATGAGCGGCACTGCGTTCGGCTCTGTAATCCTTCACGTAGCACCGGAAGCCAGTGCTGGCGGCCCGCTGGCCGTTGTGCAGAATGGAGATCTAATTGAGTTTAATGGTGAGGCCAGGAGTCTTAACCTCAAGATCTCTGAAGAGGAACTGCGGTCACGCTTAGATAATTGGCAAGGCAACAAACCGCTATCTACTTATCAGCGAGGCTACGCAAAACTCTACGTGGACACTGTACTACAAGCAGATCGAGGAGCAGACCTTGAGTTCCTTGTAGGTGGCTCTGGAGACGATGTCTCGCGGGAGTCACACTGATTCCGAAAGGGACTAAGTCAACGAAAATCGGGAGGGATTCACATCCCTATCCGTATAAATTTTTCTGAGCTTTTCACATCCAGTTAAGAGCGAAAATTCCTATACATAAGCCAAAGTCATGGTCTGTGCAGATCACGTGCCAGCAGTTCCGTCTGTAGAAACTCTCTGGATTGACCAAATCAACTGCTTTGGGGCTCTGGATAAAATTGAGCCCACGCCCACATCAATAGAGAAGATAATTCTATGACTTCGAACCAGCTTGACGATTTTGACCAAGTATTTTCCAGTGGTGAGCTGGAGAAGGTCACTCGATATCGGGACCTTGAGGGAAAGCGAGTATTTATCACGGGAGGAGGCTCAGGAATAGGTGCCTATCTGACCGCGGCTTTTGCACTACAGGGTGCTCAAGTGGCCTTCGTGTCTTTACGTGAAGCACCGGCACAATTGCTGTGCGACCAGATAGAGACGCGTACCGGGATCCGCCCACATTTTAAAGCTTGCGATATTCGTGACTTGGATGCATTAAAGGCCGCCATGGATGATATGGTTTCGAAGCTCGGTGGTCTGGATGTGTTGGTCAATAACGCTGCACGGGATACCCGACACTCCATCGGCAATCTCACCGTTGAGGAGTGGGACGACGCACTGAATACGAATCTACGTCCGCAATTCTTCGCTCTACAGTGGGCAGAGCGGGAGATGGAAAAGGCCGGTGCGGGCAGTATCATCAACTTAGGATCTATTTCTGCCAACTTGGCCCTGGCCGGCTACCCGGCTTATGTGACCGCAAAAACGGCCATAGTCGGCCTTACACGGGCGGCCGCACGTGAGCTCGGCGCGAAGAATATCCGTGTGAATACACTGATTCCCGGCTGGATTATGACTGAGCGGCAGAAGCGCCTATGGGTTACCGAGGAGGCACTGGAAGAATGCCTGGCCGAGCAGAGCCTCAAATTTGCGCTCGAGGGTGAGGATCTAGTGGAGTCAGCATTATTTTTGGCTTCCCGTGCATCACGGGCGATTACCGGGCAGCAACTGATTGTCGATGGTGGTCGTGTCTGAAGGGTGAACACGAGCGAACCATATCAAATTTATTGATAATGCGGGTTATGGATATGTACATAATTAATCCGCCAACAGATCAAAGATATTTGATCGCACCTGTCGGATAAAGTATTTATAGAGTCTCGATCGGTTATGTGATCAAGTGGGAGCTGGTAGTCCGGATAACAATATCCGGACTACCAGCTCCTGCATCCTGAGAGATACAGTTAAACGTCAATTACTACATACAGCTATAGCTCGCGGCATCGGTCGACGATCCTGAACCATTGTAATGTGCAGTTTGCGGCCACGGGCACGCCGGATGGTTGGATGTTGATCCTTCATCTGTCACCACAATCCGATCAGGAGCTTGTCCCTGCTCGACCCAATTTTCAAGGTGCTGTACAGCGTCAAAACTACCTGCACAATGTTGCTGCCCCGGCATCATGAAAAGTCGCACATTATCTTGAACGTTTGGACCTAACGCATTCGCGACCGATTCATAATAACGTACCGAGTTAGCGCCAGGTACGATAGCGTCATTCCAACCGTGATAAATGATGAGCTTGCCACCATTCTGAGCGAACGCGCTAATGTCAGGGTCATCGGAGTTTACAATCGGTTGTACAAGCGCACGTGAGTTGGGGTAGTCGGTATCGAGGTTGAAACCAAAACCACTCCACCAAGAGTTGTTGTACACCATATACTTGTAGTATTGCTCGCCTCCCGCCAAGTCAGTAAGAGCGGCAGCCGCCCATCCCATTCCTTCACTACCAACGGCCAAACCGGGAATGACTTGCTCACCATTGGAGAGCTTTGGCCCCGCGTAAATTTTTCTTAGTGCACTGATTTCCTGATTGGTCAGGCAGGAATTATTACTAAAAAAGCCGCACTTGATTACCGCAGGATCAAAGTTACAGTTCTGTGGATTTTCAAGTACACCATCAGTTACGCCATCTAGGGCATCGCACTTATTCATGACCGCAGCGTTGATTGCGCTCATTTTGTTAAGTAGGTTTGGGGCCCAGAAAGCGACTTGTCCACGCCAGATCTGGCTGGACATAAGTTCACCCCAATGCATCGGCGGAGCGCCTGCAATGACACCATCGTAGTCCTGAGGATAGCGGCTGACTTCCATCAAAGCCTCTCTGCCACCGCCCGAACAGCCTTGGAAATATGCTCGGCTCGCAGGAATTCCGTAGTAGTCGTTGATTACTTGTTTGGCTGTGACTGAAACCAAGTGGTTGGCTCGGTGACCAAAGTCGACGACTTTCTCTGGCTGGTTGAGTGCCCATTCCACACTTGCGCCGGCTTCATGCCCCAAATCACTTGTCGCAGCCACATATCCCCGAGCCAAGCCGTCGTTCATACCCTCTTCACTTTGGCCAAGTCCACCGGAGTAGCCACCCCCGCCGTATGCGAACATTTTTTCGTTCCAGGCATCCGGCAACCAGACATCAACATTGATTTCTGAACTGGATGTGGGAGTCAGCACCATGCTTACGCGGCAAAAATCAGCCGCTGCGTCGACAGGAACACCACCCCAGATATTTCCAGCGGTAATCGAGTCTCCCTGAGATACTCGAACAGCGTTGGTCACAACGCCTGTTTGGACTTGCAGGCCAATTAACTCTGCACAACTTACAGCAGGGGGAGTGTTTTGGGCGTTTGCAACACCCGAAAAAAGACCTGTGATGAAAAGACCCGATAGGGCACCAACTTTCATACACAGCTTTACGGTATTACTTCTCATTATTTTATTCTCCGTATGTTTTACTTCTCTATACATCGCTATTTAGTTATTTGGCGAAGAAAACCGCTACCCTCTTGTGCCCTCCAATTATCAACAGCATAAAAATTCTTGCTGCCCATAGCAGCGCACAGATAATTCCATCAGGACGCTTCGTTCATCCTTGCCAATCAAGAAACCGCTGTTGACCATCTTTTTGATAAAACTTTACTGCTAAATCAGCAGGCGGCTTCCAATGAACAAGCTAACTTCTGAATCAACCATAGTCAATCATAATTGGTCATCGGCGATCTTTGGTCGTCAATATCGAGCGGCAGTTGGAGTAAATGGCGCCAAGATCTTTCCGCTGCTTGAATTTATTTGTGAGTGTCGCGATAAGGTGCCTACCCCCCTAAAGCCCCAGAAAAATCAGGTATCTGAGCGGAAGTGTTAATTGATGGACCCCAATTAGGGATTTAAAGCACTCCAAAGTTGTCATTTAGAGCTACATAGCTTTCGCAGATCCTTTGACTGTTCTCGATACTGATGAAGAGCGTTTGAACCTGAGTTAAGGAACTGCGGCACCACGTGCTGGATTTTTCGCTTCCATCTTCATGATAAAGGCGCTGATTTGGCGCTGAGGGTTTCACATAGGCAAAGCTAGGCTGGCCGCGATGAGGTCCGGGAATGGGTGGCACTGGGCTTAGGCCCGAAGACGTAAAACAGGTACCCAGTGAATCCATCCTGACGCGACATTGGTTAGTAGATACGGGCTTTTTGATTCCGGCACCGCAAGGGCAGCCCCCAGACGTGGAGTCACGGTATACGATTAGCGGGCATGCAATTGATGCGTTCGGCAGTAGGCTAGAGGGAGCCCGACCGCTGCGTCACTACATACATGGAAGATCCCGCTCGTTGCTTTTCGATTTTCTGACATCCGTCTCACTGTCCCAAGGAAAAGAAGTTCCTTTTCCCTTTGGGCCACCGCACGACTCTATATTGGGCTTATTCGCTTTGTCCTTTAGTCGCCATCTGAATGGCGGCCAAGCATCCTGATAGTTGGGCAGGCTAATCCTGGGAGAGATGAAAAATAGACGGGTAGGTAACACAATTCATGAAACCTGAACTGGGAGGCGTATTAGGGCTACCATTTTTATGCCTCGAGTTAGCCGAATGAGGACATTTCTCCATGAGTGGACCGCGTGAAAATACACATCAAACCGCTGAAATGCTGCTCCGACTGTTTGGACATTGGCGACTAACTCTTAGCCAACAACTAACGGTACTGGGGCTGTCTGATACCAGCGACACCGAGCTTGGGAAGTACTTAAAACATTCTTTCTCCATAGACAGGGATAAGCTTGAGCGCGCCAACATCCTACTGGGGATACACAAATCCCTCCGAGTACTGTTTCCGCAGAATCGAGATTTAGCATATCGGTGGATTTCGCAACCTAATAAAGCCTTCGACGGTTTGCCTCCGCTGAAGGTTATCGAGCGTCAAGGAATGCTCGGGATGTATATGGTGCGCGATTACCTCGATCAGTATGGCGCTACAGAGGGGCTGACAATTGAGGCTCTGATCGAAGGAAGCCCTGACGTCAAGTTGATGCGCAGTGAAAAGGAATGGATTGATGAGGTACCAGTAGGACGCGAACTCCCGGATGGCGACAGAAATTTCAAGAACGAAGAAATTTGCGCGATGCTTGATGTTTGGACGGCTGTATTACGGGTGTTTGAAAATGAAAATCATGCAAAGCACTGGATTAAGACTATCGTACCCGCGCTAGGGTGCACGCCGATCGTCTTATTACCCCGCAAGGATGGGCGCGAAAGAATAATGGATGTACTAAAACGAATTGAGCGGTCAGACTTCGGCTGACAACTCCGGAGAGTGGCTGCCGCGAGAATTGTCGAGAAGCTAAAGAATTAATGCACCAAATGATAATTTTTTACATCATATCCGCGGTGCGTATCCAATGTCCGTATGGAGTATCTAATTAGCATGTTAACTCACACTTTCGGCGTTGCAGTATTAAAATTTGGGCAGGAAATTTTTAATCGTGGACATCGATCGAATTTTTAGCGAGTGGTGTCATTGGAGAAAATATGTATAGCCGATATTATAGATAATTATAACCGCTGGAGATTGTTATGGGTAAGACCGCAAGCCCTATACGTCTGGATCAGGATCTTATGGATAGTGCCGCGCACGCAGCGCTCATCGAATCGCGTTCTGTAGCAGAACAAATCGAATACTGGGCGCGCATTGGCCGGGTCGCATCACGCTTTCTTACACCCAGCGACATCACGCTGCTTGTCACCGGAGGCGTCCAACTGACGTTGAAAGTTAAGCCCTATGTAACTCCAGACCCAAAGCAAGTGTTCGATGCTGTGGAAGCAGCGCAGAACAGTGGAGACTTGGCAAGTTCGGTTACAGGAGCCTCCGTCCGCTATCAGGCATCCAAGACACATCCGGGCGAATTGGAGCGTATTGACGATCTTGGAAAGGTGACAGTTGGCACATTTCAAGGAGGCAAATTCCAACCAACTAAGGGTAAGGATTGAAGATCTGCCGCAAGTCAGGCTTCTTGGTGACCGTCGGGCAATCCCATCTTCCCAACCAGATTACGCGATGTAGTTTGGGGGGCGTCTATCAAAACAACGCATAGTTTTCGTTAACTGGCCAGCAGGTTAATAAATTTCACCCGCGCCTGAGTTTTGTTCAGGTGCATTAATCGATCATTCTCAATGCAGAGCTGATTAATTCGACGGATAATCCTGTTATTTTTCAGTACTCTGAAGTGCGCTAAGGCCAGTGAGTTAGCGTTAAGTTAATTTGAATCCGAAAAACTAAATGGTCTAGAACCGCGCGAATATTATATTCTGGGTTGCCGCAAGCTTCCTCGGTCAGAAATAGTTGAAATCATTGTGATGGTACTGCTCTGCAAATTTCGAGTTTCGCAATGATCAGGTAAACATGCCTATTTCGATGATCGGGAAGCCGGATCTCTTATCTAAATTTGTTCCCCTATCGTTCTTCTGTCAGTAAGCGGACAGGACCCAACAATCCGGAGGGTTGTAGTGGACTGTTTTCATCAAAAGGGTTGTACGCGGCTTGCGCATATTGACGTTTCGCATCGGGCTGCCGATCGCCGATAAGTCGATTGGGCCAAAGATTTGCAACCGCGATTTCAATCTGGTTATTACCCTCATGTGCGAGTTCGGTAATGTCTAATTGATATGGAGCTTTCCACGCAATACCTGCAGTACTTCCGTTGACTGTGACTTCCGCGACATTGGCGACGTTCCCGAGGTCGATCAGGAGGCGCTCTCCCTTTGATATCTTGTCAATTGATACCGTCTTGCTATATCGGGCAGTCCCAGAGAAATAGCGAATACCTGCGGACTCGCTTTCTGTCCATGAGTACAGATTGTCAAAGATTACTGTACGTGGTGTGCCCCGATCGTCAGGGAAACTGAGCTGCCAGGGCCCAGTTAGGGTTTGTAGTGTTGTGTGCTTAATTGCAGGCATATGATGCGCTGTCGCACTTGCAGACTTCCGGAACATCACGAAGATCGCGTCGTGCGCGGTAAGTGTCAGCGGAACATTTGTGCGACTGTCGATGATGTCATAACTAGTAGTTTCTACCGTGCCGCTGTCTGCCCGCCAGACTTCAGGAGTCTTTTCGGTAACCCTGAATGAGGCCACTGCGTCGAAATCTTCATCACTCAAGTTTGCGATGAAATAGAGATCACCATCCAACAGTTTCCGGTGAACGAAAGACAGTTCTTCTCCTTCGAACTTCACGTCTGGTTCAAGCTTTAACGACGAGACTGCCGCTTCAATTGTTAGAAAGGTCTGACCTTTCCTACTCCATATGGCTTCGGTAAGCGTGGAAAATTCACCGGTGTCGTCCGCCAAGCTGGGAGAGTGTGTGGGCTTGGGCCCAGCTATGACCAGCCCCGCAGTGGAAAGCGCATCGAGCTTGCGTAAAGTCGCTAGCGTGATCCGCTGTACATTGGGATCGATGGCGAGCAAGCGATACGTAGCGCCACTGGGCGCCACCAGATTTTTGTTTTCCATGAACAGCAGGGAACGAATCGCATCTGCATTGACGAAGTCAAATGCATAGCCCTTCGGAACGGTCGGAGGTCGCTCATCATAGAGTGCTGTGATGTTGTCGTCCTCTCCATAGAACCAGGCGATATCGGCGGAGAACCGGCCTTGCTGTAGGAGGTAACTTGACCGGGCGAGATATTCCATCCACGGACGGGCCATCTCTGCCCAGGTTTCCTTGCGTGTGAACCATTGCCCTACAGCCCCCAAACCGATACCAGGTCCTGGAGCATCATCGGGCTGGTGGGCTGAGGTATGTATCACGAACCGGTTTACGCCGTTCGCCATCATTTTATCCGCGATTGGCTTCAGTCGCGCAGGATCGAAGCCGTATGCAGGAAAGAGCCCGGTGAATGACTCCGCTGCGACAATGTTCTGCCCATAGAGATGTGCGACTGAGGCCGATTCACGTAAATCTGGAAGCTGCCTGGGAAGATTCGGCATGGCCCAAGTGGCGCCCATCGGTACATCGGCAGTTTTCTTCACTTCCATACCATCGCCGACGAATGCGCGCAGGGCTTCATGGGATTCGCCATAGCGGCCCATTCCGCGGGCGTGAAGCTCGTCTGAGATCGTTCCGTAGTGCTCTTCGGCGATGAGGTCAGCGAGCGTCCGGCGGTAATCCCAGAGGAAACGATCACTTTCTTCAGCGCTATTTACGATCCGCCCTGTCAGCACGGGCAGCCACGGTGTGGGGCTGTAGCCCCGGCGGTGCTTGAACTCCTCCAGCATGTCATCGGTCCAGTTGGCGGCCATGGCTTCATAGCTGTCATTGAGCATGTAGCGAATCCCGCGCTCCCCCATATTGGCTTGGCCGACAGCCTGCTCGTAGATACCGAGATAGGCGTCCATATAAGCCTTCACGTGCTTCCTGTTGAGCTTATCAACCTCGAGCCCCGTCCCCTCTTCGGAAGCCGGATTGTTCTGCTTGCCAGTGAGCGACCACCCCATCCGGAGGATACGCCATCGGCCTTCCGGAGCTGCCCAACGGAGGGTGCCGTCAGCCTCCATCTTGTCACTGATATCCAGGACGTCATTAGCCTGCACGACGGAATCCGCATCGGCTGGTGGCGTCTGTACTTCGCTGAGTCCTGGAATCGTGGACCATCCAGCCTTGTCTTCAAACCGGTGAACACGAGCCTCCGAAACAAATTTGATCCTGGCTATTTCATGCGCAGTGATCAGCATTTCAGGGGGAGCAAAGGCCTTTACTGGAAATGGGCTGAAACGTGGTTCAAGGGCCAAGCGAAAGTGCTGTGCCGTGGTCGCAGGAAAGGCAACAGTTTGCTGTGGTGCGCCGCGAGCCGGGAGCTCGGCGACTTTCCAATACCTTTGGCCATCGTCGCTTGCCTCAATACGACCTCTTGGCCACGATGGGTAAATCGGCCCGATGCGTTGTCCGGGTTGCAGTACGAGTTCAACTGCACGCATTGTTACTGGCTTCGAATACCCAAAATCGACCCACGCGAGTTGTTCTGGGTCTATTTCAAGCTTTTGGAAATGGGTTCGCCCCCCTTCTTGCAGTCGAGTGATGTCCAGTGGACTTGAGGAAGTGATTTGCGCTTCTCTATTCTGATCGGCAGTCGGTATGCGGTACGCAATTACTCGGCTATCGCGATAGAGCATTGGGAGATCGGCAGGAGGCACTTTGGAGGGTTCAGAGCCTCCGCCGGGGATATCCTGAAATGGGCCACTTGTGCTCGGAGGTAAAGGCAGCAGCTGAGATATTGACTGACCACCTTGGATCTCGGTTTCGCTCCATGCCAGCTTCTTCATTGCCTGCTCGGGGCGTACCCAAGGGCCGCCTGTCTCGCTCCAGCCTGGGGAGCTGGCAATAGTAAACTCGAGATTGTGCGTTTCAGCCTCGTTGACTGCGTGACGGATCACCGTGCGCCATGAGTCACTAAGGAAGGGCACACGAGTCTCAACGATTTGGGGGGTCTCCAGTGATCCGTCGAAGTACTGTATTCCTCCAATTCCGACCCGCGTCATCCAGTCCAGATCTTTCGTGATCCCCTCTTTGGTGACGTTGCCATCCATCCAGTGCCACCATACGCGAGGTAATGTGTGAGAGGGTGGACTAGCGAACTCCACTAAAAGTTGATCGGGTGCTACTTCCGCCGAGCGCCCTGCAGATGTACTACTGGAATCACACCCTGAATGGAGCATAACCAATGCCAGCGGTGCAAAGCTGGCTAGACTGCAAATGCGCTTGCGAAGGAAGGGAACCTGAAAACTTATAAATGAAATTTTTGACAAAACAACGCACTCAAAAATTGGTTAACGAGACCAGGAAAACAAGAGTTGGTAGGAGAGATTTGGCTTTAAAAAAGATTGGATGCTCCTATAGCAAAGCTACCAGGAGCAGATCCAATTATGTAACGCTATTAAATGCCGGCACCAGCTTCATCAGATGTACATACAAAGCTTGTGTCGACAGCGCTATCTCCGTGTCCCTTATACTTGGCGATTTTTGGCCAAGGACAAATTGGTCGCGTAATCACCGGCTTACCTTCGGGATCACTATCAGAGAATTTACTTACTACGATTTGATCAGGGGGCGTACCTTCTTCAACCCACATATCGAGTACGCTCAATGCATCGAATGTGCTGGGGCCTGGGCCACCGCCACAATGTCCGACACCAGGCATCATAAACAGCCGGGCACTATCATTTATTTCTGAGCCCATTTCAGATTCAAGGTCCGAATAATATTTGATTGATGCACCGGCGGGGATTGCGGGGTCCTCCCAGCCGTGTGTCATCAATAGTTTTCCGTGGCGTTCCACAAAACCACTTACATCTGGATTGGTTGCATCAATAGTACTCCCGAGCTTGGATTTGGCCTTGTCATAATCTTTCTGAACATCAAAGTTTTCGATGACCCAATCCGAATCACCTGCAACAAACCAGCGGAAATAGGGAATAGCTAGCCGTTTGGCTCCAAGCCCGCCGGGAGTAATAAACGTCTTCCACCCTAGTTCGCTACCCATGGGGAGGCCTGGAAAGGGCACCTTTTGAGCACCAAGCTGGGCTCCGGCATACAGTTCTTTTGCTGCGATAACCTCCGCATCCGTGAGGCAGGAATCAGACTCATTGCCCTCAGCACACCGAAGAGACTCCGGGCTAAAATCGCAGGCTGGGGGATGGGAAACTATGCCATCTTTTACTCCATCGATTTCATCGCAATGTTCGAGTACCGCAGCATTAAGAGCCTCAGCCTTGTCTGTGAAGTTCCCGGAAGCTGGTAGGCGATACTCGCGAGTTGCGTTCCAGAGGCCGGCTGAAAATAGACCGCTCATATCTCCAGCAGGAGCCCCGGCGATAATACCGTCGTAGTCCTGAGGATACATTTGTGCTGCCATTAGTGCCTCGCGACCGCCACCCGAACAGCCTTGGAAGTAGCTGCGAGTGGGGGCTTTTCCATAATGCTCAGAAATAATACTTTTCCCTGCATTAGCAACGATATGGTTGGCTCTGTGTCCAAAGTCAGCTACTTTATCGTTGTTTCCATTTGCCCATTTTCCGGGAGAAAATAATGATCCGTCATGACCAAGGTTACTTGTTATTCCTGCATACCCTTTTGCTACCGCTTTAACAAGGTCTGACTCTGTATTGTTAAGGCCACCGTTAATTCCACCGCCTCCTTGGCCAAGCATTTTTCCATTCCAATCTCGCGGAAGCCACATCTCGATTTTGATCTCTGAAGTGCCAGTTGTGGTTGCTTGAATACGACATAGATCAAGTGGGGCAACAATTTTCTTTATAAGAAAGATTCTCTTTATCTTGTCTCCCTTCTCAATAATATCTGCGGAATCAATGATTGCAGAGCCAATTGTTTTTCCCTCTAATCCAGAACATTCTTCCTTGAATATCTGGAATCTATCGTCTTTGACATCAGCGGTCGTTGGTAAGCATATTGCGGAGAGCAGAATACCAACACCAATTAATGAAAGGTTCGATATTGAGCTATGAGACTTTAAGGGTTTTTCATTCATTAGATGTAGACTCTACAACTTGCTTATTAATATATGGATCGAAAGTGAAATTGAATTCATATTAACCCTTGTGATCTCAACCAGGATTCAAACTCCTGTGGCCAAGAGTCAATCGGCATTCCCTGCGGCCGCATGCCGAATCCGTGACCACCTGTTTCATAGATGTGGAGTGCGGAAGGTCGATTTATATCATTCCACAACTCGAATATTTCAATACTACTTTGCACTGGAATGGTTGAGTCATCTTGCGCTGCCACGATAAAAATAGGTGGTGCATCTTTGGCTGGAGTGCCAGAAATCATTGTCATTCCGTAAATGGGGGCAGCAAAGTCAGGTTGGTTCTTTCGAGGTGACTCCAGTAAAACTCCCATCGTTGTCACTGCACCAGCAGAAAAGCCAATCATCCCTACTTTATTTCTGTCAATCTCAAGCGTGTCGGAATTCTCGCGAATAACCTTGATGGCTTGTGTTGCATCGGCAACGGCGATTTTACGCCCCGGCTCAAGGATTTTTATAAGGTCATCCAGAGACATCGGTACGTTATCTCCAGCCGAAACAGGCCAAGATTTAACGCGAT
This sequence comes from Microbulbifer sp. SH-1, assembly GCF_011326135.1. Taxonomy (NCBI): domain Bacteria; kingdom Pseudomonadati; phylum Pseudomonadota; class Gammaproteobacteria; order Cellvibrionales; family Microbulbiferaceae; genus Microbulbifer; species Microbulbifer sp. SH-1. The sequence goes on from NZ_CP046948.1 coordinate 4,091,610, forward strand.
ACTTTAAGAGGAATGCAGTGATTCCTCTTTCCGATAGCCACTGAGCTATCTCAGTTCCCTCCACATCCCATGCCAAAGCACCAAATGCACCACCGGGGAGAACCAGCATCGATGTATTATTTCTTTTCTCCGTGGCTGCGGGGAAAACAGTCAGTGTTGGGGTGGAAACATTTCTCTTCAGGATGACTTTACCTGCGGGTAATGTTTCGGTAGTGGTTTCCTCCCTGCCACTCCAATTCTCAGCTCCTGGTGCGCCACTAGGCCAAATTTCAATGATCTTGTTGTTAACTTCACTCGCCAGCGAAGGGCTGGGGGAAGTCGCGCACAGTACTGAGCAGGTGACCATTACGTTAAGCAAAAATTTCATCTTATTTTTCAATAGTTGCAATCAATAGAAATTTATTAGATTTTGGTTGGGGCGTGATGGATCATGGAGGTAGATGCAGAGAGGGGCGGCGGATTTCCATTTCATGATGAATATCCGCCTTCAGCTTTTTATTTACACTGGAAGCTGCTTGCCACATCCTCAGGGCCAGTACCATCGTATGTTGCGACTTTCGGCCAGGAGCAAAGCGGGCGTGTTCTCACCACGGTTTTTCCGGGAACAGGTATTATCTGAGTGGTCTCAAACTGAGTGGCAACCAATTCCTCGGGAACCTGATCTTTTTCAACCCAATCTTCGAGTGCTGTAAGGGTATCAAAAGATGTGGGTGCGTCTCCCCCGAAGCAATGCTGCATACCTGGAACCATAAACAAGCGCGTATTCTGTGACGCAATGGGTCCAGTAACTTCCTGTACCTTATTGTAGTAATCGATGGTGGCCTGCGGAGAAATTGCAGCATCATTCCACCCGTGATAGATGAGCAATTTGCCTCCATTATTCATGAAGGTAGACAGGTCAGGCTTGTCGGAATTGAACACGGCCTCAACTTGCTTTAATTTTTTATGGTCATTTTCCAGATTGAATTTGGTTACATCCCATTCCGGATCGCGCTGCACCGCCCACTTCATGAACTCTTCGCTCATATGCATGCCAGGACCATTTTCCTTGGTAATCCAAAGGTCCCAGTTGTTTTCGAGTGCTTCTCCGCCTTTAGCAAAGCCCGGATACAAGGGGCTCCCATCCGAGAAAACTGGCCCTCGGTAAATTTTAGTTACTGCTTCAACTTCCTCAGCAGTAAGACAATTAGATGTATCACCGTCCGAGCATTGAAGTTCTATAGGATTAAAGTCACAAATTGCGGGGTTTTGAATCAGGTTATCCTTGAGGCCGTCGATAGCGTCGCATTTCTCCATCACTGCATTCTGAATAAGTGGTAGCTTCTCTTCCAAGTTATCGGTTTCCGGGCTACCCAACACGGAAGTTTCAAGCCAGGCAAATGTGGAGGTAAGTTGGATCCATGAAGAAGCCGGAGCGCCGGCGATAATGCCGTCGTAGTCGTCGGGATATCTTGATGCTTCCATGAGAGCATCTCTGCCGCCATTCGAGCAGCCGTGGAAGTAAGCTTTTTCTGCTTGTGCGTCGTAGTACACGTTGACCAGCTCTTTGGAAAACTTGGCTGCTACGTGGTTTGCGCGGTGAGCAAAATCGGTAAGTTGCTCAGGATTATCATATGCAAACTTACCTGAATCGCTCTCTTCGTGACCCGCATCGGTGACGAAAGTTGTGTATCCCCGGCCGAGAGGTGAGGCCATCATCATCGGAGCTGTCGCGGTAAGCCCACCGTTCAGGCCACCTCCACCAAGTGCTAAGAGCTTGCCATTCCAATACTGGGGCAGCCAGGCTTCAACAGTGATCTCGGAACCGCTGACGGGCCGCAATTTGGCGGTAGCACGGCAGAATCCCAAGGGGGCCTGCAGTCCGTCAAAGTCAGGTACGAAAAAGCCGATCATTGTCCGCTGGAAAAAATTGTATAGCTCATCCCCTGCATTGACGTACTTAGTTTCTACGATCGTACCGTTGTCGATGGATGCGGTGGTTAAGGATTCGCAACGCTCCGTGCCGTCAATCGTTGCAGCGGCGTCAGTCTGAGTGATTGAGACTGTTGGGCGGATTGGGCTATCTCCAGAAGGGGTGCACGCGGCAAGGCAACTGGCAACGGCAAGTACTTGGGGCAATGTCTTTACTTTAAGCATGGGTCCACCTGCTAATTGTTATTACTTATGTTGGGCCTGGAAGCTGACTGTTCAGTCCGCTGCGTAGTTGGATTGGGCTTAGGAGGAGTTGAATCTGACTGCCTATCCCACCATCGAATGATCAATGGCTGAACAAAATTCTAAGTTTTCAGCTAAAAATCAGTTCTGAATTGACTGGCGGCTCGAATACTTCTTGGACTCTCATCCTATATCCCCTTTTTATATTCTTGATTCATCCTTTCGATCAGGCCTTTGGATGCCAAGGCTGCTGATGTGTTGGTGATCATGAGGTTTTCTTGATTCTACGATCAAAAAGCATCATGAGCAATCATCTCGAAGCAACCTAGATAAAAGGTGGATTTAGCTAGATTTTAACCATATGTCTGGTTGCATCTAAGAGTAATGGGAGAATTCTGGGCTTTATGACTTTGGCGAGGCCAAAGTTGGGAAGCGGAGCGCACCACAATTTGAGGTGTCTACATGACTGAAAATGATTGACGGTGACTGACTGGTGAGGGACTATGTAGAGATTGTGTTCAATTCCGATGACCGCTGGTCAGGAGTTTTGCGGACAGTTAGAGCTTCAGAGTCTCGGTGGTGTATTGCCTGGCTCTACGACGGCAATGTCAGGTCTCAATGCAAGACTTGAACCAAACAATGATAAGTGATGATCAAGAGGTGTTTATGACAGTCGGTTTTCCCGAGGGTTTTATTTGGGGCGCTGCGACCGCTGCCCATCAGGTTGAGGGCGGCAACAGCAATTCCGATGCATGGGTACTCGAGCATGCCGTACCCTCTATCTTCCGCGAGCCATCAGGTGATGCAATAGATCACTGGAACCGATTCGAGGACGATGTTGCTCTGTTGGCCGCACTTGGCCTGAGAGCGTACCGTTTCTCGATTGAGTGGGCTCGGATTGAGCCGCGCGAGGGGGTATTTTCCAGGGCGGCTATTGATCACTACCAGCGATGTATAAATGCTTGCCTTGAGCGAGGCGTGCAACCAATCCCGACATTTCACCATTTTACAGCGCCGATCTGGGTCGCGCGTGATGGCGGGCTTACGAGCGCCAAGTTTCCTGAGCGATTTGCGCGCTATTGCGAGAAGGTGGCGCGGGAGCTAAGTGGATTCCAGTACGCGTGTACGATTAACGAGCTGAATCTGCCGTTGTTCATGAGAGAGAAGTTGGTTGCCGCGGTGAATGGTGACCTGAAAGCTGCAGCGGAAGCAGCACTTGGCTCTAGTCTTGACAGTTTCTTCCTGTTTTCACCCCGAGAAGCCATCTTAAAACAAGGTCTGAAAGCGCATGCACTGGCACGGGATGCGATCAAGGCGCAGCACCCGAATTGCCAGGTTGGCGCAACGCTGTCTATTCAGGATGAGCAGGCTGAATCGGGCGCAGAAGCATTTCGAGATGAGAGAAATGCACAGTTCTACGATGAGTGCCTGGATGCATTGAAGAATGATGATTTCATCGGTGTACAAACCTACACGCGCCTGATAGCGCGAAAAGACGGCTCGGCGACTGGTGCAGAGGGCGCCCCGCGAACAATGATCGGTTGGGAGGATTATCCGCAGGCGCTTGCCAACACATGTCGGTATGTATTCGAAAGAACGGGTGCGCCGATTGTCATCACCGAGAATGGTTGGGCGGGTCTTGATGATACTCGGAGATCGGAATTTATCCGTGAGGCACTTCAAGGAGTGCATCACGCCATTCAAGATGGCGTGGATGTCCGCGGGTACTTGTACTGGACGCTATTTGACAATTATGAATGGATGTCTGGTTACGAGCCCAAGTTCGGATTGATAGGTGTAGACAGAAACACTCAGGCGAGAAAGATAAAGCCTTCTGCATTAGTTTTGGGCGATATAGCACAGAACAACTCGCTCGTGGCGCCGGACATCGTGCCTACGCCCACGAGAAATTTTTCTCCGGATCAGGAAAGCTCTCCAGTTGGTATTGGGTGACTGGAATAAAGGGTTTCAAAACGTATTGATTTCCTAGGCTCAGTCGTTTTAATGGACTATACGTTTGAGTCTCAGTTTAGATCCAAATTTTCTTTCTATTTGATCCCGACAAAAATAACTAAGGTGTCGAACGTTGAATAAATTAAACAACATCATATGTACCGCAAGTATTGCCTGTTGTGGTGTTCTGTCTGGATGTGACTCAGTTATAAATCGAACAGACACTGATAATTGCAATTCTTTAACAGGTATTCAATCGACCTTCGGAGTTATTGAGAAAGCAGAATTGGTAGAAGAGGGAAAGCCATTTATAGGGTTCTTTAAACGTGCATTCCTAAAATTTGCGGCGCCGGGATTTCCTGAAATGCGCGCATCCGCCAATTTCTGTCGTGTGACTGCAAAATTACACCCCGAGCCAGGATCAGAGATCACAGCGGAAGTATGGTTGCCCGAGAAGTGGAACGGAAAGATGGTTGGTTCTGGCGGTGCTGGATTTAACGGTGGACTCTCCGGGGCTGGACTATCTCTAAACTCACCTTTAAAAAAGGGATATGCCGGTCTGGTTACCGATGCGGGACATCCGGAAGATGTAGAGACATTCAAGTTTGCGTATGACTCAAGTCAGCAGCTTATTGATTATGCATATCGAGCTAATGAGGTCGGGACACTGTTTGCGAAGAGCTTGATTGCAAGGTACTACGGTAACCCAGTCGAGCACGCATACTTTATGGGCTGCTCCAATGGCGGGCGAGATGGATTGATGCTTGCTCAGCGTCTTCCTGATGAGTACGACGGAATCATTGCAGGTGCTCCTGCAGCTGGATATTCAAAGTTGGCGGTTAGCTTTGCTTGGAATCAGCAGGCAGCATTAACAGCCCCTGGGTTGAAAGAAAAGCTGACTCTGATATCAGACGCCGTCATAAAACGGTGCGATACAATCGACGGTGTCGCTGATGGGATTCTGGAAAATCCATTGCAATGCGATTTTGACCCAGCTGAACTTCTATGCAAGAACGGTAGCACGTCTAATTGCCTTCTCGAAAATGAGGTCGCAGCGTTAACAAAAATATACGAAGGGCCACGATTGGACAATGGTAACCCAGTATACCCTGGCCTCTCTGCTGGTGGAGAATCGTTGGAAAGCAATTGGGATGAGTGGGTTATGGGAAATGTTCCCATCGCAGCGGAACTCTTCCGTTGGGCGGTGTACAAAGATCCTAACTGGGATATTGGTCGTTTTGAAATTGATAAGGATTACTCCGCAGCCGTAGAACAGATGGGCCCGATTTTAGACGCCGATGACCCGGACTTGAGTGAATATTTCGGCAGTGACGGAAAGTTGATCCTCTACCACGGCTGGAATGATGCGGGAATTCCATCCCGGGCATCAGTCAACTATGTTGAGGCAATACATGGGATTTTTGGAGATAGTGCTGAAAATCACGTGAAGCTATTTATGGTCCCTGGCTTGATGCATTGCGCTGGTGGGGTTGGAGCAACAAGCTTTGATATGTTTGATCATCTGGTGGAGTGGGTTGAAGAAGATAAGGTTCCAGAGCAGGTGATTGCAATGGAAACAGATCCGCCTTCATTTTTTGGGCTTGTCCGACCAGATGTTGAAGTAATTCGTACACATCCACTGTGCCCTTGGCCACAGGTCGCGATTTACAATGATAAGGGATCAATTACTGAGGCAGAAAGTTACTCTTGCGGAATTCCTGAAGGTGTAAGCAATACCAAGGCTGTAGCTGATCTATAGGACGAAAGCTGCCTCTGATCGGTAATAGGCCAGAGGCTTTTTTTCAAGCGTTATGCTTCTGACTGGAATAAAATGAAATACTTACATGGTCGAGGCTGGTCGAGACGGTAAGGGAAACCACTATAGATCTAGTAAAATAACAGAGGGTGCTTAATATTTTCAGAATTACCCTCGTGGAAAGTTGTGTGGTCTTCTACCGGATAAAGTGTGTTGAGGGCTAAATTTGGATCAGATGCAAATGAAGCCGGTCCCAAAGCTCCGACCATGAGGCTAACAGAGTAAAAATTTCTTACTTCGCCCTGATATTCCAACTCGACGCGGTAGCTGGTCATCGGTTCCCGTTTGGAGGCTGACTGCTGCCAATCAACTGGAACGTCCGGGAGGCTGCTCAGTTCGCGAACCATAGCAAAGTAGGCAGGATCGTTGGTCAACAAAGCCTCTTGTTGGGTAGACATCAATATTACAGCTAGGGTGTTTTTCCATTGATTTGAGGCCTTACTGGAGCGAGGGCGTGTAAAAAGCAATTCGTAATGATTTTTTACATTGTCAAGATCGTTTTTAGAATATACGTCTTGATGGAAGCTAACCCAACTCCTGTTTACCATCAGTAAGTTTCCATATCTATCCATCAGTGACGAAGGGTTTGGGTCCATAGCCTTGAGAGATAGAAGCATCGCTTTCCGAAGCCATTTATAGTTTGGCGAGTGTAAATCCAAGCTTTGGCCTTTGGTTAGGTAGCCCGCAGATAGACGTAAGTAGCACTTGTCACGTTCACCAAGATTTAATTCTTCGGCCAACGCATCGACCAATACTTCACTTGGGCGAGATTTTCCAGTTTCGATGAAACTGATATGGCGGGTGGAAAAACCTAGGCCATGTGCCAGATCTTCTTGAGTCTTATCCCGGATTTTTCTCCAGAATCTCATTAAGTTACCGAATGCACTCTGTTCCGTAATAGTCATTCGCACTCCAATTCAGACTGATAAATAGCGTATTTCACAGGATATTACAGCGTGTCGATGTTAACCCAACAGGTCATGGTTCGGCTAAAGAAATGAGATGACAATGGGTGTGCTCCTGGTGTTTTATCTAGTTCAATTCCTATACAGAGGTGTTAAGTGGAAGATAAGGTTCTCAATCAGCGTGACATTGATTTCATGCTTTATGAACTGTTTGACGTCGAGTCGCTGAATAGTCGAACTCGTTATGCAGATCACAGTCGAGAGACGTTCAACGCCGCAATTGACACAGGTAGGGCGGTAGCTTTCAAACACTTTCTTCCCATAAGGAGCAAGATAGATGCTCGTGAGCCCACGTTTGATGGTGAACGCGTTCAACTTATTCCTGAAATAAAGCCGGCATTAGACGCTGTTTTTGAATCCGGTCTTGCCACCTCTACATTAGATTACGAATCCGGTGGCATGCAGCTACCCATGGTTGTAGCTAATGCGGCTCAGTCCTATCTTTCTGCGATTGCGAGTACAACTCTTGGCTATATAACGCTTACCGGAGCTAATGCCAATTTAATTGAGGCTCATGGTACGGAGGAGCAGATCAAGAAATGGGTTGTTCCCATGCGAGAAGGACGTTTCATGGGGACCATGGCAATGACGGAGCCTGGGGCGGGGTCAGGGCTGGCTGATATCACGACTTCTGCGACTAGAGATGAGTGTGGTGTGTATCGTATTTTCGGAAATAAGATATTTATTTCTGGTGGCGATCATGATTTGAGTGAAAATATCGTACATTTGGTGCTAGCTCGGATTAAGGTTGCTCCCAAAGGGGTTAAGGGGATCTCACTTTTTATCGTTCCCAAATATTTGGTGGACGAAAGCGGGAAAGTAAAAGAAAAGAACGACGTATCACTCGCAGGATTGTTTCACAAGATGGGTGGCAAAGGACATACGTCAACTGCGCTATCTTTTGGTGAGGGTAATGGTGCGATAGGTTATCTCGTTGGAGAGGAGAATAAGGGGCTATCGTACATGTTTCATATGATGAACGAAGCCCGAATAATTGTGGGGACTAATGCGGCATTAACGGCATTGACGGGATTTCAATATTCCCTCTCTTATGCCAGGGAGCGTCCACAGGGCCGCCTTCTGTCAAATAAGGATCCTGATTCATCAGCGATCAATATAATTGAGCACCCTGATGTTCGCAGAATGCTTTTGGCCCAAAAGGCGTATTCAGAAGGAGCTTACGCTTTGTGCCTATACGGCAGTCTTCTCGCTGACAATGAAAAGACAGCGGAGAGTGAGGCTGAGAGAAAATACGCGAAAAATCTACTCGATTTTCTCACTCCAATTATTAAAAGCTGGCCATCAGAGTATGGTCTAAAGGCAAACCATCTTGCAATTCAAGTACTTGGTGGCCACGGATATATCAATGAGCACCCCGTAGAAATGTTCTATCGGGATAACCGATTAAACCCAATTCATGAAGGAACAACAGGGATCCAGTCTTTAGATTTACTTTGTCGAAAAGTTCCCTCAGGTGGTTTTTCAGGATACAAAGCAATCATAGCTGAAATAGAATTGACGATAGATGATGTTAAAAATACTCAACTAGAACCTTTCGGTGAGCAACTTTCAAGTGCACTATCTATATTGCAGACTACAACGTCATCGGTATATTCCGCAAAAGATGACCTATCCCCAGACTTGGTGTTCTCGAATTCTGTCAGCTATCTAGAAATGTTTGGACACATAGTGATTGCCTGGATGTGGCTCCGGCAGGGAATTGCAGCAAATCAAGGAATGAGTGGAAACCCACACGACCTGGATATGAAATTCTATCTTGGAAAAATTCAGGCAATGAAGTTTTTCTTTAGGTCGGAACTTCCAAAAATTCATCACTGGTCAAAACTTGTTAGTGATATAGATAGCACAAGTTATGATATGAGAGATTCGTGGTTTTAACTTTTATATAAACTCGATTTTTGGTTAACATTCTAAAGTAATTGAGCGCGATCTAAACAATCGCGCACAACAACTTTTACAAACATCAACTATTCAAGACCGAGTGGCCTAGCTAATTGAGCTGGCGCGCCTTGCTGCATCAACCATGATCTTCGCTTTGTATGCAATTTGTGTAGCATTATCGCCCGGGGCGTAGATGTTAGGCGCCAAACCAAATCCACGTGCGCCAGCTCTCCAGAACTCTTCCATATTATTCTCGGTTACTCCTCCTACCGCCAATGTCAGTATGCTTTTCGGGATCACTGCGCTTAGAGATTCGAGATATTGAACCGGAAAATCCGCAACGGGAAACATCTTTAAAACTTGCGCTCCTGCTTTCAATGCACTGAATACTTCAGTCGGAGTTAGGCACCCGGGTACAGAAATCAAATTTTCACTGAGCGTTTTTTTGATTATCTCGGGATCACAATTTGGCGAAACTATTAGCTCGCCCCCCGCATTTTTTACGCTATCAACTTGTTCCGCTGTTATGACGGTACCAGCGCCACAGACTGTGAGTTCTTCAAAATCATCCATAATTGCGGCTAATCGCTCTAGGCTTTTTAGCGGCTCGACGGGTGAATTAAGTGGAATTTCAATAGCTCGAACGCCGGCGTCCAGCAATGTATTGGCCACCATATCAATCTCACCTGGAGTGACACCCCTGATAATCGCGATGATTGGGCATGAAGTTAGTGACTGCCGCATTTTTTCCAGCATATTCGCCTCCCTTTTTAAGGTTATTCTTTAGCAATCTAAAATCCGAACATCGATTAAGTAGGATAGTTTCCGGGCAACTTAGCCAGTCGAGAAATATGGCTTGAGTTGATATCGGAAATTTTACTTACACCTAGAAGAGTCATTGATCTCTCAATTTCACTTTTCAAGATACTTAAGCAACGTTCCACACCTGCCTGGCCTCCTGCAGCGAGTCCAAATAAGTAGCCTCGTCCGATGGAGCAAGCATCAGCACCTTGTGCTATTGCTTTTATTACGTGGGTGCCGCGTCTGATGCCGCCATCAACAATAAGCTCTAGCTTGTCTCCTACTTTATCCCGTATCGCTGCCACTGAATCAATTGGTGCGGGTGCGCTCTCAAGTTGTCGTCCGCCATGATTGGATATCATGATGCCTGACGCTCCAATCTCCATGGCTTTTTGTGCATCGGACGGTGATTGAATCCCTTTTATAATGAACGGGCCATCCCATTGTTCGGCGAGCCATGCGGCGTCTTCCCAGGTTACACTGCGGTCAAACTGGCTATTAATGTAATCTATAAGTGCCATTGATCCATTGCCTAGAGCGTCAACACGATGTGCAACGTTTGCCAGTTTGAAATCTGGGTTCAATGCCATATTGAATAGCCATTCAAAACTAGTGGCATAGCTGAAGAAATTTTTGAAGCTTGTCACTTTCGGCGGCATGGTCATTCCATTGACAAGGTCTCGTTCGCGGTTCCCTGCGACCATCGTATCTACAGTCAAGCAGAGGGCTTGATACCGACTTTTTTTGCAGCGTTGCACGAACTCTTTAGTCAATTCTCTGTCTTTCAGGATGTAGATCTGGAACATTTTTGGACCGCTTGTCTCTGCAGCGATATCTTCAAGACTTGTTGTGGCAAGTGTGGAGAGGCTATAAAGCGTCCCAAATTTATCGGCCGCTCTGCATGCTGCCGGCTCTTTCTCATGATTGAATAAGCGAGACATCCCTGTAGGGGATAGAAAGAAAGGAAGTTCCAATTCGCAGCCTAAAACCTTGGTTTTCAGGTCAATATTAGAAACGTTCCTTAAGTAGTTAGGCTCTAGCTGATAGTCATTGAAGGCTTCGGTATTTCTCCTTAGAGTCCATTCATCATCTGATCCACCGTCAATATAGTGAAACATCGGAGCTGGCAACTTACTTTTCGCTAGCTTACGAATGTCGGATATGTTGTTGCACTTTTTCAGCTTGTTCATTTTCGCTACTTTCCAATTTTTTTGTTTATTGGTGTATTACTTAGAAAGACAGATGCTTGGTTGAACACAAAGTTCTGTCCATCGTTCTTTATACTTGTTTAGGTTATTGAGCTTTATTGCCGGAATCTTAGTAGATGTCATCACAGGCGTGGCATGAACCTTGTTGGTTAACATTACCGAACCGGTTACTGTTCCTGTTTCATCATGAGAGATGAAAACTTCTTGATTGCCGCGCAGAGCAGTAAAAATTTGTAGTAGCAGCATGTTTTTTTGATAAGCCCCTTCCAAAAAGATTGGGCCTTTTGAAGAGATGAGTTCAAGCTGCGTGTCGAGCATTAGTGCCAAATATAGTGTTGCGAGCGCTGCAGGTGGTGTACCTTCCGGAAGTTCTCCTGCTATGCATCCTTGAGCGTCAGGGTAAGGACCTGTACCTTCCGCCCAAGTCGGTAAGCAATAGCAGGCATGGTCGATTACATTCTGTATGTCCGACTTTGTAAATTTTTCTTCAATATCACCTTTCAAGAAGCGGCAAATCAATTGTGCTTCGCGACCTGCCATAAACCTTGAGCACACTATTGGCGATCCATGCGCATCAACATTCAAGAGAAGATCCCTCGTTTCAGGAAGCTTCTCTGGAGATGAGTTGTTGGACATGGCAATTGACCAAGTACCAGTTGAGATTACCGTGAACTCTTCATGTTGCTTATGGGCCAGATAGCGGTAGTAGCTCGCGTTGCTATCGTGAATTCCAACGTACACTTTGCAGGTGTCGGAAATTCCAGTGGAGGCAACGACATCGGGGGAAATAGAACCGGCGATATCGCTAGCTTTTCGCAGCGGTGGAAAAAGGTGAGTCCATCCCATTTTCTCTACAAGGCTGGAGAAATTTCCATTCTCAGGATCCCACAAATCGGTGTGACAACCGAGAGACGTAACCTCTGAAAAAACACATCCAGTCAACCGCCAAGCCCAATACTGCGGGTACATCAGTATCTCGGTTACCTTGGCGAATTCATCCGGAAACGTTGATTGTTGCCAAAACAACTGTTTGGCGAGGTTAAGTCCTGCGGGCAGGTTGGGTGAGCCCGTTTCTGCGAAGCTAGGACGGATTTTTTGATAGGAGTCTTCCGTACACTCTATTCCGATGTACTCGTAGTCGAGAATCGGTAGAACCAGTGGGTTCTGAGGGGAGCGGCGGTTTATAAGTGCCGCCGTTGCGCCATGAGTAGTAATAATGATCTTGGATATATTTCTGTTGACTTGCCAGCTGCGGAGATTCTCGATTATCCATTCCCAAGTACTGTCAACGTCGAAGTGGGGATATGGTGGTAAGTTAGATACGGCATTGGGCTTGGTGACTTGCGTTACAGGGACTCCCACTTCTGAGCGCAGATGTAACTTTATATTGGTTTTGCCTATGTCCAGTACTGCAATGTGGTTCATGTTCGAGTTCTTCTAATTGTTAACTATCGGAGCTCATGGCTCTGGTCCTGACAGCCACATCCAGCTTCTACCAAAGCCATGGGAATTTGCAGCACTGATCTGTGGCGGGAGGCGGTTTCAGTACCTGAACCGCCCATCTTCACGAATTCAAGATCAAAATTTGCGCGCTTCCATGATTGAATTCGGTGTGGCTGGTTGGTCATGACTTTTTGATGCTGCTCAGTGCCCGAATGATGGGAAAGGTTATCCGTGAGTGATCGTTGTTACAACAAAAATATCGAATATGATTGCTTGCGGCCCTAAAACCAATCAAATACAATCGTACTCAATCGCGCTGGGGTCCGTGAATGTCGAATCCGCGCGTTCTTGATGGTCGGGGCACACGACGGTGATGTTCCCGATGGACCACAGCTGACGCACATACAGTGAAGTAATAACTGACAATAATGGGTTTTACGATGACCTCTACCCTCTCTAACCTTTGGGATGACGCCGCGGCCTCGAAACTGGGCGAGCCAGAACTTTTGCAGTACAGATCAAACCTCCTGGGCAGTGATCTGCGAATTACCAACTATGGTGGTGGTAACACATCCGCGAAAATTGAAATGCAAGACCCTCTAACCGGATCTGGGGCCACCGTTTTGTGGGTGAAAGGTTCTGGTGGAGATCTTGGCTCTATCGAGCTGGATGGGTTCTCAACGCTCTATATGGACAAGCTGCAGCAGCTCAAGTCCCTTTATCGTGGAAAAGAGTACGAGGATGAAATGGTGGGGTACCTTCCCCATTGCACGTTCAACCTTAATTCTCGCGCGGCGAGCATTGATACTCCCCTGCACGCGTATATCCCTCATCCCCATGTTGATCACATGCATCCTGACTCCGTGATTGCTATTGCTTGTACCAGCGATAGTCGGAAACTGACAGCAGAGATTTTTGAGGGAGCTCTCGGTTGGTTGCCATGGCAGCGTCCTGGATATGATCTGGGTCTTAAGCTTGAAGCCATTTGTGCAGAGAACCCGACAATCAAAGGCGTTGTACTCGAGGGGCACGGATTGTTCACGTGGGGAGAGACGTCTAAAGATTGCTACTTGAATACCATCGAAGTGATTCAGAGAGCATCAGATTGGCTTGCGCGAAACAATAGCAAGGAAGCTTTCGGTGGATCTTCAATCGTGCTCGGTTTGCACCAGGGCTCTCGTGAGCGTGTTGCCACGCGGCTGATGCCATTGATTCGTGGGAAAATAACTCAAGGACAGAAAAAAGTCGGTCATCTGAACATGTCCGAAACTGTGCTTCAGTTTGTTAATTCTGTGCAGTTGGAAAAACTCGCCGCTATGGGAACTTCGTGTCCCGATCACTTTCTGCGAACCAAAATCCGTCCCCTAGTGTTGGATTTTAACCCCGACGCAGTTGATCTGGAGAAGGAAATTGACCGTTGTGTGGACGGCTTAGATGCACAGTTGGAAAGCTACCGCGCTGAATATGCAGCATATTATGAGCGCTGTAAAAATCCTTCCAGCCCGGCAATGCGCGATCCAAATGCTGTTGTGTACCTTATTCCTGGTGTGGGAATGGTGACTTTCGCGAAAGACAAATCTACAGCTCGTATTGCTGGTGAATTCTACGTAAATGCAATAAATGTAATGCGTGATGCCAGTGGCGTCAGTAATTATATGGGCTTGGACGAACAAGAGGCGTTCGATATCGAGTACTGGTTGCTCGAAGAAGCTAAGCTGCAGCGTATGCCAAAACCCAAATCATTGGCTGGCCACGTGGCATTTGTATCAGGCGGTGCTGGTGGAATTGGAAAAGCAACAGCACGTCGTATGCTGGATGAAGGTTGTTGTGTAGTACTGGCCGATATCGATGCGGAAGCACTGAGTATCGCTGAATCGGAACTATCGAAAGCCTATGGTAAGGACGCTGTGCGCAGCATCGTTTGTGATGTAACTAGTGAAGATAGTGTCGTCGCTGCATTCGCTGCTGTTGCCCGCGAGTATGGCGGGGTGGATATTGTCGTTTCAAATGCGGGAATAGCTTCATCAGCACCGCTGGATGAAACTTCGCTGGAACTTTGGAATAAGAATATCAGTATTCTTACAACAGGTTATTTCATTATCAGCCGTGAGTCTTTCAAATTACTGAAAGCCCAAAATACGGGTGGAAGTTACGTGTTTGTTGCAAGTAAGAATGCGCTTGTAGCTTCACCGAATGCCTCGGCGTACTGCACTGCGAAGGCGGCAGAAATTCAGTTGGCTCGTGCCGTCGCCCTTGAAGGGGCGCCTTTCGGAATCCGCTGTAATGTAGTCAATCCGGACGCAGTTCTGCGTGGTTCCAAAATCTGGACAGGTAAGTGGAGGGAGGAACGGGCTGCAGCATATAACATGGGCGAGGAAGAGCTTGAGCAGCATTACCGCAACCGTAGTATGCTGAAGCTGAACGTTTTTCCAGAAGACATTGCCGAAGCTGTCTATTTTCTTGCCTCAGACAAGTCTTCTAAATCTACTGGCAATATCATAAACGTCGATGCCGGGCATGCCCCGTCGTTTACCCGATAGAATTCACCCGATAAGTTAAGGGTATACAATGGATAATAAAATCAATATAGACATGGTCGCTGAGCACAATGCGGCCAGAATCAGCGCGCTGGAAGAAGATTTTTCCTATCTTACACGTCGCCTCGCCCGGGATGGGATCGACTCCGAGACCCTGGTTGAGAAGGCCCAGAAGTTTCAGATTGCGGTGCCGTCATGGGGTGTGGGTACCGGCGGTACCCGGTTTGCGCGTTTCCCTGGCATTGGCGAGCCGCGCAATATCTTTGAAAAGCTCGAAGATTGCGCTGTAATCAATCAATTGTCGACATGTACGGAAAGTGTATCTCCGCATTTCCCGTGGGATGTCGTCGATGATTTTACTGAGCTGAAGCAGTACTCTGACGCCTTGGGTCTTAAGTGGGATTCTATTAATTCCAATACATTTCAAGATCAGACTGGCCAGTCTAAATCGTATAAGTTTGGTAGCTTGACCAATACAGATGCCAAGACCCGAGATCAAGCGATCGCTCATAATATTCAGTGTATAGAATGGGGCGAAATTTTAGGTTCCAAGCGCTTAACAGTCTGGATTGGTGACGGATCTAATCACCCTGGTCAGCAACATTTCCAGAGAGCATTTGAGCGTTATCTCGATAGCATGAGGGCTATTTACCGCGCTCTCCCGTCGGACTGGGAGCTGCATATCGAGCACAAGATGTTTGAGCCCGCATTTTATTCCACTGTTGTTCAAGACTGGGGCAGCAACATCCTTGCAGCAATCGAGCTCGGTGACAAAGCCAAATCCCTGGTTGACCTCGGGCACCACGCACCCAACGTAAATATTGAAATGATCGTATCCCGTTTGATTCAGTTCAAGAAACTGGGGGGGTTCCATTTCAATGATAGTAAATACGGGGATGACGATCTTGATAGCGGATCTATTCATCCGTATCAACAGTTCCTGATTTTCAATGAGCTTGTGGACGCTGAAGCCCGTGATCAAGATGGTTTTGCTCCTTCTTATATGCTGGATCAATCCCACAACGTTACCGATCCTATCGAAAGTTTGATCAATTCCGCAATTGAAGTGCAGCGCTCCTATGTCAAAGCTTTGCTCATTGACCGTGATGCTCTTTACGAATACCAAGAGAGAAACGATGCATTGATGGCAAGCGCAACACTAAAGCAGGCGTTTAACATTGATGTAAGCCCCATACTGGCAATGGCTAGGTACCGTAATGGCGGTGCTATTGAGCCAATATACTCCTATCGTCAGTCTGAATATCGCGCACGTGTAGCAAAAGATCGCCCTGCCGTGGCAGGTAGTGGTTCAGGTATCGTGTAGCTCCCCCTTCCACTCATCATCTCGTCGCTTGGATGGAGACCTTGTATGCGCCGCTTTGCGGCGCTTTTTTTTGAATGAATTCGCGTTTGTCATTTGGTGGGCATGCTGTTGTTTGTGCAAAAGTGATATTAGTTAGATTCGAAACCGAGTAAGTCAGTGGGGATTTAATGCTAGAAAGCGAACGGCATCAGTTAATTCTAAGCACGCTGTCTGAGCATGATTTCATTAGTGTTCGTACACTTTGCGGTCACGTCGACGCTTCTGAGGCAACAGTTCGGCGAGATTTGATTCAGCTTGAGCGAGAGGGGAAATTGACGCGCAGGCGCGGTGGTGCTGAAATCTCGGATACTGAGCGTGCCAAGCAACTACTTCAGCGGCGGAGTGGTGGTTTTTTATTGGATCTTGAACGGAATATTCCTGAAAAGCGTCAGTTAGCCCGACGCGCCGTGGAGATGTGTGATGAAGGAGAAGCCATAATTATTAATGGTGGTTCGTCCACATATATGATGGGGGAATTTTTAAAGAACCGAAAACTAAGTATTCTTACAAATTCCTATTATTTGGCATTAGATCTAATTGAAAATAGTGAAAACCAGATAACACTGCCCGGAGGCGAAATCTACCGAAAGCAGGGGATTGTTCTAAGCCCATTCGAAAGCGATACAATACCATTTTATCATGCCAGTAAAATGTTCATGGGAACCCCTGGGATAGGAGGTTTTGGGGTTATGGAATCCGACCCCCTACTCATACGTGCGGAACACAAATTGCGAAAGCAAGCTGAAGAATTAATTGTTCTCGCGGACAGCTCGAAGCTTGGAAAACGCAGTAATTTTATATTTGAGCCATTGGAAAACGTTGACGTGTTAATTACAGATTCGTTAGCTGATGATCGCTATGTTCAAATGTTTGAGCGGAGTGGTATTGAGGTTATTTTGGTAGAGTGTTAGGTGCCGGAGTGATAGAAATATATAGCGCACTAATAGCGACGAGCAAAAACTACCTGGTACAGGGGTTACATCACTCTACGTCACTTGATTGCTAGTCGAAATGTAGCTGCTTGGTGCTTTCAGGTTGGATTCAATTAAAGAGCTGGGCTAGGAACTTGGTGTTTGATTTTTGTTCAGATTGAGATGCGTGTCATAAGTAGTCGCTTTTCTCGCTTGTGACCAATTGGTCAAGCTGCACAATCTTACATCCTTTTAAATCATAAGATTAGGAAAATGGTGCTATTGGTTTTTGTAGGGGGAAAACATAAGATCTGCTGAACTCTCGTTACCAAATCCCGTAATTTTCCCGCCTTATAATAGGCAGGGTCGATAACTTAGAGAGTTGCTGTAATGCACAAGGTTGGAGGTCCGCGCGATAATGCTCAAGATCTCTCGAATCAGCCCATCACCGGGGGAATTGACAATGACTCGTAATGCCGAGAGTAAGTACTTGGCCGTGGATGGGAGCGCTATCATTGCTTCTCAAGCCGTTCCCGGCGTTCAGTGCCTTGTGGACCCTTTTGCGATCCAAGTCTGGATTGGTGACAAAATATGCACATTGCACTGTGTCGCGTTCGTACTGGCCTGTTCTCGCCTGAAGTATGTAGGTCTATCACTCCATCCTTTGGATCAAGAGAGTTTTATCCATCTGCATGACAAAGCTTTCCGGTATTTTGGAGGGGTTACCTTCGAATGCCTTTATGACCATGCCGTTCTGACGACTATTGACGAACAATGCCGCAAGCTGCACGTAAGTCAGGTTTTCAAGCAGTACGCCACCACTGCCGGTTATCGTATACGCACTTTTGGTTTTGATTCGAAGAGCAGATGCTATTTGGAGCGTGAGGTCAATTTCATCTCGCGGGCATTACAGAAAGTCTTCGATGTCGCGCGCTTTGCTGATGATGGAGCTGTGCACGCGTATATAAGTGATTGGCTCGAGGTAGACGCCAACGCCCGCCTTCACGACACCACGTTGCGCGTGCCACGTGAACATTTCGTTACTGAAGAGCAATCCCAGCTTCGTCCTTACCTGGTACCGGACAGTTTGCTGTACAAGAACTTGGCCAAGGACACACAGCAGGTCAACAAAACCGATCCGCGCGCCTAAAAATTAACAAACTACAAGAGATGAATTTTCACTGAAGCAGGCAGGCTGGAGCCTGCAGTCTACTTCGGGGAAAAAGGTGGGGCGGGCAGGAACATCCGCCAACGGCGTGGATAAGTAGTTCGACATGTTGACCACTACAAGGTAAATCTTGAATTAACTGTGAGTATCTTGTTTGGGTTGGAAGTATGGGCTTCTGCAACATTGAAATGTGTTATGGAGGTGCTTATGAAAGGTTCATTCGTTAAGTCATGCGTATGGTGCGGGGTGGCATTTATGCGGGGCCATGGTGGGACACTTCCAATCCAGATGAGAGGTTAGCGGTTATAAATGAATTTTCCTGGCTGGGAAAAATGTAGAGAGGTGCAAGTCCTCTCCCTCGCACCATATGTTTCGTGAGTGCGATGGATGCGCTCACTCGGTTGATTAAAGCGATAGGCAATGAAGCAGAAGATTGAACAGGTTCTAAGCGCGACGCCAGGGTTAAAGGGGCGTCAGATCGCCCATAAGTTGGGGTTGGACAAAAAGGATGTGAATTCGTATCTGAACAAGCAGGATGGTCATTTCTTCAAAGATGAAAACCACTGCTGGTTTGTCGTTCAAAATGAGCTCATGGAAATTCATCTTGATGGTGAAACCTGGATAGACGGCTTGGCATTGGATCGTTCAATCGCTAAGGTCGGATCACCATTGGAGTCAGCGTGTTCTTCTATCCATTTCATTGTGCCTGAGAGCTGTAAAATATTTCTAGATGCGGAAGCAAGGTTGCTCGCATATTCAAATCAGTGCATTCATGCCGGAAAGCGCGTTGTAATTGATTTTAATAATTGCATGAACACGCTGAGCTGGTTCGATAGAAATGGCTTTTTTGAAATGCTACATAAGGACGTTGTGGTAAAACCCAATCGTCCGATGTTTTCTAGCGCAGAGTTATTTAAGGGTAATAGTGAAGCCGTTTATGAGTTCGGTGAGGTTGACCCTATGGATCTCGATGAGGATATTCCCCAGCGATTAAAGCACAGTTTTGTGAACTATGCTGGCGTGCAATATTCGCAGCCAGCTTTTACTGTTTTATCCGAATTATTCGGCAATGTTCGCGACCACTCTGAATCCCCGATACCTGGATATATAGCGCTTCAGCACTATAAGGGCTTTAAGGGGAGGAGAGGCTTTGGCGGCGTTAAGCCCCATATTCAAACTATTGTTTCTGATAGTGGGCGCGGGATCACGGGGACGCTAAAGCCGGTACTTCAGGCGCGGTATCCCGAGATTTTCAGCATGTTCGATTTCTCTGATCCAAAGTCTGATCCCTTGCTTGTGCGAGAGGTTTTTAAAAGAGGGCGGATTTCTCAATCTAGCGATGAAGGTCGCGGTTTGGGTCTAAAACGAAGCGGAGATGTGGCCGCATCTTATGACGCAGTAATCTTCGTGAGGGAAGGTAAGTTTGAGCTTAAGCTCAATTATAAATCCGGAAAATTACACAAGACAGATTACGAATTAGGTCTTCCAAAATTGATGGGAACGCATATTTGTTTTGACTTCATTCTTGCGAAAGATTAGAAGATCTGGTTAAATTAAGAAGATGAACCAGAAAGTGATTCCTATGCGCCTTCGCGATTTTACTAAAGACGATCATCCCTTCGGTAACAAGCAGGGGAGAGAAGTGCTTTCATTACTTTCTGATTATGTCGATGATAATCCTTCGGATATCTACGAGATTTCTATAGAAGGTATTGAAGCCACGGATGCTTCTTTTCCTAGAGAGAGCGTGATCTCGCTGGCCAAACTTTGTAAGGGGGAGAAGGGATTTTATCTGAGCGGTTCATTCACCAAAGACCTTCTTGATAACTGGCACTATGCCGCCATAGCCAAGGAGCAACCTCTTATTCTCAAAACTGATGATGGATACTCGGTTATTGGCCCGGCTCTGAGTAAAGGGGCAAAAGAACTGCTCGACTTCATTATGAAAGAGGGAGAAGTTACCACCTCTAAGGTCGTTCGGAAGTTTGGTGGCTCGGCTCAAAATGCGAGTGCTAAGCTCAAAAAGCTCTATGCTACCGGCCTGATTTTAGGCAGTAAGGCTGTTGCCGAGTCTGGTGGTCTGGAATTTGTCTACAGAGCAATCAAATAAATCTGTTAAAACGGGTTGACTTTAGCAGAATTGATCAGGTATTCTCTGATTCATGGGCTTAAGAGCCTTTTTTATTGGGGTCTGGTAAAACAGATTAAGTTTAGCAGAAGTGAGGGGAATCGCATGGCTAAAAATCCACCAGTAGGAGACGGACACCGCAAAGGCGCGGTTAAAGGACGGTCTCAAACACAAACGCCCTCAGGGCACTATGTGAAGCGTGATACGTCCACAGGCAGATTTATGGATGTGAAAACGACTGACAAGACGCCTTTCAAGGGCGTTCGCAAGGAGAAGTAGCATGGCCAATGGAGCTGATCATATTGCGGCAGGCGCATTAACAGGAGTGGCGATGGCGTGCTATGGCCAGAGCCAGAGTGAGAACGTTAATCCGTTACTGGCAATTGGTGCCAGCACAGTTTTTTCCAAGTTGCCCGATTGGATAGAGCCAGCCACCAATCCGCATCACCGACAGTTTTTCCACAGTGTTAGCTTTTTGGCGATGCTGGGTTATGGCTTGAAGAAGGCCTATGACTGGAAGCCCAATGATAAAGAGGGGAGGTTATTGCGGTTTCTGACCTTATGCGCAGGAGCTGGTTATATCAGCCATCTGGTGCTTGATGGGCTGACGCCAAGATCACTGCCCTTGCTGGGTAAAGTGTAAGGACGAGAGGGAGTAGTCATGGTTTCAGAGGTTACGAGGCATATAACCGATCAGGTTCAGCGAGAGCTATGGGCGCGGGCTGCTGGCCGCTGTCAGTTCGAAGGGCATAACAGGCTGCTCCATACATCCTGTGTGACGAAAGAATCTGTCAATGCAGCGCAAAAAGCTCATATCTACGCATTCTCGGAGAACGGGCCTCGGGGGCATGGGCCGTACAAAGCTAATCGCGAAGCCCTCAATGATGTTAGTAATCTGATGCTGATGTGCTATGACTGCCACAAAAAAATCGATCAGGATGGCGGCGGAGACCGATATCCTGCTGACCTTTTGATTGCATGGAAAACGCAGCATGAACAGCGAGTGGAAATTGTAACGGGCATTGCTCCTGACAAAAAATCCAATGTCGTGCTGTATGGAGCCAATATCGGTTCTGAGAAATCGCCGATCCAATACCATGCCTGTGTTGAGGCCATGTTTCCGCAGTGGTATCCAGCTACCGAACGCCCTGTGCCCGTTTCCATGACCTCGGAGCTGAATGACAGCTCACCGCAATATTGGCAAGCAGAATCCCAGCATCTTCTGAAAGCCTTTCAGCGGAAAATTCTATCGATTATCGAAGATGAGCCCTGCAAGCATTTTTCTGTGTTTGCGCTCGCACCCCAGCCAATGTTGATACAGCTCGGTGCTTTGCTTACGGATAAAATCGACGTGGAGACCTACCAGCTTCATAGAGAGCCTAAGGGCTGGGTGTGGCAGGACTGCGCAGATGAGTTTGATTACATCATAAACAGACCAGATAGCTTTGACGGGAAGCCTGCACTGATTGTATCGCTGAGCGATCACGTCTCGCCTGAGCGTATTACCAGGGTGATCGGTGAGGACACGTCGATCTGGGAAATAACCCTTAAAAATCCGCACAACGATTTTATGCAGGCCAAGCAGCAACTTTCTCTGTTCAGAAAGCGCCTGAGAAGCTTGATTGTCGAAATCAAGCGCGCGCACGGTGAAGCGACGCCGCTTCATATATTCCCCGTGATGCCGGTGTCGTGCGCTATTGAATTCGGGCGGGCAAGAATGCCCAAGGCCGATATGCCGTGGTTGATTTACGACCACGACATGAAGACTCAGGAATTTATTAAAGCTATTGAACTGAAAGGCGATTTACATGATGTCTAATCGAAGTAACGAAGTGCTGAAAGGCATTCTTGAAAAAATTGAACTGCCCAATGGCGCCTATGAAAAGGCGGAAAAGCGGTATAAGGATATTGGTGAGTGGTTGCACCGTGAGGATTCAAGCTGTCTTGAATATGACCCGTTTGTTTTCTCGCAAGGCTCGTTCAGGCTGGGCACGGCTATTAAGCCTGATGCCGGTGAAGGATATGATCTCGATATGGGGTGTAACCTGCGCCAGGGATTGGGCAAAGGCGATATCACGCAAGAGCAGCTTAAAAACCACGTCGGGGCTGAATTGGAGCTGTATCGCAAGGAGCGCGGCATCAAGGAAGATCTTTCCGAGAAAAAGCGCTGCTGGCGGCTTGAATATGCCGATGGGCTGAGCTTTCACATGGACATCGTGCCATGCATTCCTGAAAGCGAAACCGGCAGGGGCGTTTTGAAGAAGCGCATGGTTGAAAACTCCCGCTTTGATGATGCGCTTGCTCAAAACGTATCCGAGCTGGCGGTGTTGATCACCGACAACACTAATCCTGGCTATAAGATCACGACGGATGACTGGCGTATCAGCAATCCTGAGGGCTATGCGCGCTGGTTCGAGATGCGTATGAGAACCGCGCAATCGATCATCAACGAGCGTGAGATGAGCTTTAATGCCAGTATTGATAGCCTGCCTTACTATCAGTGGAAAACGCCATTGCAGCAGGCCATTCAGCTCTTAAAACGTCACCGCGACACTATGTTCAAAGATAACGAGGACAGCAAACCCATCTCGGTGATTATCACCACCTTGGCGGCAAAGGCCTATAACGGCGAGAGTGATCTTGCATCGGCCTTGACCAATATCCTCTCGCGCATGGGTGATTACATCAATGGCTCAGTGCCTTTGGTACCTAATCCTGTAAACCCTGCGGAAGACTTTGCGGATAAGTGGTATGACGAGGGCTCGGCCAAGCATAAATTGAAGGAGAACTTCGACAAGTGGCTTTATCAGGCCAGAGCCGACTTCAAGGCCTTATGTAGCAAGGATAATAGCCAGCTTGTAGTTGAAGCGGCAGATCGTGGTCTGGATGTCAGCCTGGACGCCATGTCTGTTGCACTGGCCTTGGGCTTGTCTGCGGCAGTGATTACGCCGACCAAAGAGATCCATGCCTCTGATCCGAAGCCGTGGTTTGATCAATAGATGCGCCATTGGGATGCTTTAGGACTTGAAGACTTTCTGGCGGCTCATCCGCGGATCAGGATTTTGGAAATCAACGATGAGCGGCTTGTGCTCGCAGGCGAGTACCATTTAAGGGCTCAGCTAGCAGGTAGTCAGCTCGTTGAGCAGGCCTATCGACTCAAGTTGATTTGTCCTCGTGATTACCCTGTAAAGCTGCCTAAGGTTATTGATGAGGGAGAGTATTTCCCGCGTAATCAGGAACATCATACTTATGCCGATGGCTCGTTTTGTCTTGGCTCAGAGCTGAAAATTAAGTCACTGCTAAAGGGTGATCATTCACTTTCGGCATTCTTTGAGAAAATTGTTGACGGGTTCTTATACGCTGTAACACACCGCGGTGAATTTGGGAGTTTTCCCTATGGAGAGCTCGCTCATGGTGAGCAGGGCTTGATCGATGACTACGGGGACATGTTCGGCCTTAGAGGAAAATTGGCGGTATTGCGTGCATTACAGGCTCTTGGCAAGCGTAAGCGGGAAGCCAATAAACTGCCTTGCCCGTGCGCTTGCGGCCTGAGGCTAGGGCGTTGTGATTACCGCTTTGTCTTGAGCAAGTTCCGTGATATCGGGCGCCGTCGCTGGTTCAGGCAGCATTTAAAAGCCTCCTTCAAACCGATTGAAAAAGCCAAGAAGGCTAAAAGCAAAGCGGGTGTTTTACGTACGATGCGTAAAGCGGCTTGAGTTCTTTTTAACCAATTCATTCTGAATATTCTCAATGCTAGCCAGGGCGTTTCGGCGCTGATGGCTGTCAGGCTTGCTTTTGGCTAGTTCGTTGAAGGTGGCGCACAGTAAAATGTGTAGCTCCTCCACTTTCATGGCGGCCAGTGGTAGCTTTGCCGCGGAATAGGTGGCAGGCTTCGCGTGGAATCAGTGGCAGGCTTGGTCTGATATACGCGCCCTGAATCACCTCCCAAAGGACCAATCTGAAAATTTTTATAAGCTTTTCCTATAAAATGGCTTATAGGCTTTTGGTAAAAACGACCGAAATTAGGTGGGTGTAGGTCGCTTCTTCTATAATGTTTTCCTAAAATCCACAAAAAAGGAGCCTGCTTCAAAGGGCTTTGTTATTTAATGACGGGACAGGGAGAGAGGTTGATGGAAACTGAGTGCAGGTTTCAGGCGGAGCTGTTGCAGCCGGTAAGCCCCGGCGAGAGTTCATCATGGTTGTTTGTCGTTTTGCCAAAGGATGTGAGTGATACACTTCCGCGTCGCGGCCGAACGACGGTGGAGGGCCTGCTCAATGGCCATGCATTTCAGGTAACACTGGAGCCAGATGGTAAATTGAGTCACTGGTTAAAGGTCGGCAAGGAACTGCAGCAGGCTGCGGGCGTTGCTGCTGGTGATTCGGTTACGCTTGAAATCCGGCCGGTGGAGAAGGAGCCGGAGCCTGAGGTGCCTGGGGATCTGCAACAGGCGCTGGCTGCCAATCCTGAAGCGCGCAGTTCCTGGGAGGCGACCACCACGATCGCGCGGGTGGACTGGATACACTGGATCGTCTCCGCCAAGCAGGCGAAGACCCGCGTGAAGCGGATCAACGATGCCTGCAATATGCTGGCCGAAGGTAAAAAGCGGGTGTGCTGCTTTGATACTTCGGGTTTCTACAGCAAGGCGTTACGCGCGCCGGAACACGCGTAATCGGTTGTTGCGCAATCAGTCTGTTCCGTCGAATGAACGGTGCAGGAAGCTGATCATGTCGTCCAAGGTGTCCGGCGCATCCCGGTCAAAGCAGGTGCCGAGATACTCGTTGCAGCCGTTGTCCAGAAACGCGTGGTTTTTCCCCGGATAGAGTCTGAATTCGGCCGGTTGGCCTGCGGCGCGCAAGCGCTCGACAAAATCCTCGACCGCCGCGGGCGGGGTGGTGGCGTCTTTGCTGCCGACGTGTGCAAATACCGGTGGTAAACGGTAGTCCGCGGCTGCGGGAATCTGATGGATGGGGGATACCGCCCGGTAGAGTTCCGGCTGCTTCTCCACGCTGTAATTTTTGCCGAACAGCCCCCGTGCCTGCGTATTCCCCATTTTCCAGAAAATATTCTGCGGGCTTTCAAAACCATTCTGGGCAGCATTGAAAATATCGAAGGCGCCGTAGCTCAGTACCGCCGCCTGCACCCGCAGGCCGTCTTCCGCCGCAATCTGCTCCGGGGTTTTTCCGCTGGGGATGTAACTCGGCTTAAAGGCGAGGTTCGCAGGCGAGAAGTCCTCGCTGCTGAGATTGCGCGCGGCCAGTAATACCATCGCGCTCAGATGCCCGCCGGCGCTGTCGCCAGTGACGGCCACGCGTGCAGGATCACCGCCGTAGCGTGCAATGTTTTCTTTCACCCACAACAAACCGCCCAGTGCGTCCTCGACGATGTCATCCATCGTGGTGGTGTTGCCATTGTCGCCGAGCAACCGGTAGTTCATGTTGGCCACCACGAATTGTCCGTGGCTTGCGAGATATTGGGCGGTGGAATCCATGATGCGGTTGTCGTTAATCAACCAGCCGCCACCGTGATAGATCACGACAACCGGCAGGGGTTTATCGGCGTCCTTTGGTGTAATGATATCGGCGGTCAATTGCCGGTCGCCGGCTTGGGTCCAGGGGATATCGCGCTGGATCGAGAGCGCGGAATTCTTCTGGGAGATTTCCGCGGTGCAGGCGGATAGGAAGAGCAGGCCGAACAGCAGCACCGGGAAGCGGATCTTCAGAGATTGGAACATGGGTATGCCTTATCGGAAAACAGGTGAGACACACTTTATTGCGCAACGTCAGTGGGTGCCAGCGTTCGGGCGTGCCATGTTTATTCCGGGACTGTGTTTGTGCGCTCGGCTACGAGTTCTGGTTCCGGCTTCTCGCCTTCTGCCCACCTGCGCGCGAAGGCTACCAGCAGAAAGCCGATAGGAAACATGATTACGCCGTAAATGGCGGAGGGAATGGACATATCGCCGGACTGCAGCAGCGTCAGTGTCACCATCAACCCCAGGGTGCCATTCTTGATGCCCAGTTCAGTGGCGATGGCGATGCCCTCGCGTTTGCCCAGCCCTATCATTCTTGCGCTGAAAAATCCGAGCGCAATACCGAGCAGGTTCAACGCAATGGTGGCCGGGCCCGCCTGGATCATCAGATCAAGAAAGCGATCGCGCATCCCGTATACAATACCGATTACCAGCGCCGCCAGCACCAAGCCACCGAAGACACTTACCAGACCTTCCGCGCGCGCCGCGAGGGCGGGGCTCGACCGCTTTACCAGCATGCCGATGGCGACCGGCAGCAGCACAATCAGTGACAGCATCAGCACGGTTTTCCCAAACGGCAGCTCAATGGCCTGCTGGGTGCCGTAATTCAGCTCCAGGGCATAGTTCGCAAATATCGGCAGGGTCATGATGGTAATCAGGCTGGCGGAAATCGTGAGCACTATAGAGAGCGCCACATTGCCACGGGCTAGCAGGGTGAACAGGTTGGACGTGGTGCCGCCGGGGCAGGCGGCAATCACCACAAGTCCCACCGCCATTGCCGGCGGCAGTCGCAATGCCCACGCCAGGGCAAACGCCGCCGCAGGCATCAGCAGTATCTGGGTGACTGTACCGAGGATCAGGCCCGCGGGTTTGACCGTGACCTGGTGAAAGTCCCGCGCAGTCAGAGTCATGCCGATACCGATCATGATGATGAACAGGGAGATCGGCAGGCCGATAGAAATCAGGGGGCTCGATTCCATGGGAGGCTCCGGAAATTATTATTAGATCTTGTGTTTATAGCCCACAAAGCGCAAATGCATTGCCGCGGATACTCCAGAAAACGCGCGCGGGGCGAGAATGTCAACGAGTTTACGCCTGGTCGGGCGGGGTTTGGCGGTTTCGATGTCTGCGCTGCAATAGCGGTACCGGGGCCTTACTGAAGTTAAAACTGGGCAGTCTGCGGCACTGTGGTATAGTGCCGCGGCTGGCACTAGCGCCAGTTGCGTCATCTGTAGGCTGGAATGTTTTCTGGCTCCTTTCTGAAACACTGCACCCAGCGGTGTGTCCGAACCCTTTCTACTGAATGCCGCACCCGGTCGAATTGAAATCTTCGACCACAGCCTTTGGCGGCAACTTGAGCTCACCCGTGGAACACCGGAGTTTTCTGCTTCTACCTGGCGAGTTTTCCGAATTTTTATCCGGCAGCCTGTGCTGATTCAGCGCCCGGCCCCGGTCATCTGTAAGAAGAAACTTTATGCTGTTTGAAGATCTCGGCCTTGTGCCGGAAATCGCCCGCGCCGTAGCGGAGCAGGGCTATACCCAACCCACCCCGATCCAGGCGCAGGCCATCCCCGTGGTCATGCGTGGGGGCGATGTGATGGCCGCGGCCCAGACCGGTACCGGCAAGACCGCCGGCTTCACCCTGCCGCTGCTGCACCGTCTGTGCGCCGGCGAGCGCGCGCGCAACAATCAGGTGCGCGCTCTGGTACTCACGCCCACCCGCGAACTGGCGGCGCAGGTGTTCGACAACGTGCAGAGCTACTCCAAGTACCTGCCGCTGCGCCACAGCTGCGTATTTGGCGGCGTGAAGATCAATCCGCAAATGATGCGCCTGCGCGGCGGTGCGGACATTCTCGTGGCGACCCCGGGCCGCCTGCTGGATCTCTACAACCAGCGCGCGATCAAATTCGACGCTCTGGAAGCGCTGGTGTTGGACGAAGCCGACCGCATGCTGGACATGGGCTTTATCCACGACATCAAAAAAATCCTGCGGGTGCTGCCGGCCAAACGCCAGAACCTGTTGTTCTCCGCGACCTTCTCCCCGGAAATCCGCGCCCTCGCCAAGGGCCTGGTCAACGATCCGGTGGAAATCGATGTGAGCCCGCGCAACAGCACCACCAAGACGGTACAGCAGAAGCTGCACCCGGTGGACAAGGCGCGCAAGACGGCGCTGTTGAGCCACCTGATCCGCGAAAACAACTGGCACCAGGCGCTGGTGTTCAGCCGCACCAAGCACGGTGCCAACCGCCTGGCACAGCAACTGGAAAAAGACCGTATCACCGCTGCAGCCATTCACGGCAACAAGAGCCAGAATGCGCGCACCAAAGCCCTGGCGGATTTCAAAAGTGGCAAGGTACAGATTCTGGTGGCAACGGATATCGCCGCCCGCGGTATCGACATCGACCAGCTGCCGCAGGTGGTCAATTTCGACCTGCCGAACGTGCCGGAGGATTACGTGCACCGCATCGGCCGCACTGGCCGCGCCGGTGCCAGCGGTCAGGCGGTTTCGCTGGTCTCGGCAGACGAGATCAAGCAGTTGCGGGATATCGAGCGCCTGATCCAGAGACCGATTGAGCGCGAGGAAATTGAAGGCTTTGAACCGGACCACCAACTGCCGCTTTCGGATGGAAAAGGCGGTGGCAAAGTCGGCAAAGGCAACCAGGTGCGCCGCGGTGGCAACCCGCGTCCGCAATCTGCGGGCAATGGAAATTCTGCTGGCAGCGGCCGTCCGTCTGCCAACCGCTCCGGCAATCGCAGTGGAAATGGCGGTGGCGAGGGGCGCGCTGGTGAAAACCGCGGAGGCAATCGTCGCGGCGGTAATGGTTCCGGTGGCAATGGTGCTGGTGGCAATGGCGGCGGACAGAGCCGCAATCGCAACAGCGATGGCCAGGGCGAGAACCGCTCACAGCAGAACCGCCGACGCCGTCCGCAGCGCCGTCCGGAAACGGCGTGAGTCGATAGCAACAAAAAAGGCGATCACTGATCGCCTTTTTTGTGTCTACCTGTTTGTCGCTAGGGTTTCGCCTGGCTGGCAAAATAATCCAGCGTCAGCTGGGTAATCGCTTCAGTACCTACTTTCAGCGCGCTTTCATCCACATAAAAACGCGGCGAGTGGTTGCTGGCCGCTGTGGCCGGGTCGGTGCCCTTGGGAGTGACGCCGAGAAAGTAATAAAAACCGGGAATCTCATTGGCGAAGAAGGAAAAATCTTCGGCGCCGGTCACTTTCGGTACCACTATGACCTTGTCTTTACCGGCCGCTGATTGCAGCGCGGGAATCGCGGCCTGGGTGAGCGTGGGGTCATTGGCGGTCACCGGGTAGCCTTCGATGATTTCCACTTCGGCTTCTGCACCGCTGCTTTTGGCAAGGTTTTCCGCCGTCACTTTAAGGCGTTTGAAAATTTCCTGGCGGTTGTCCATGTCGAAATTGCGGATAGTGCCGTTCAGGAACACGCTGTCGGGGATGATATTATTGCGCACACCGCCGTCGATTTTGCCGAAGGAAACCACGGCGGGTTCCTTGGTGATGTCGATCTGGCGGCTGACAATGGTCTGGGTGCCCATGATGATCTGCGCCGCTGCGGTGATCGGGTCGACACCGCCCCAAGGGCGTGAGCCGTGGGTCTGGCGCCCCTTTACGTTGATGCGGAATTCATCGGAGCTCGCCATTAGCGGGCCGGAGCGGTAGCCGATCATCCCCGCGGGCAGGCTCGAGGTCACATGCTGGCCAAAGGCCACGGCCGGTTTGTATTTCTTGAACAGCCCTTCCTTCAGCATCAGCTCCGCACCACCTTCCTCACCGTCCGGTGCACCTTCTTCAGCGGGCTGGAAAATAAACAGCACATTGCCGGCGAGTTCATCGCGCATGCCTGCCAGTACCTGTGCCGCCCCCATCAGCATGGCGACATGGGTATCGTGGCCGCAGGCGTGCATCACGCCCACTTCCTCGCCGTTGTATTTGGTTTTGGCCTTGGAGGCGAAGGGGATGTCCACCTGCTCGGTCACCGGCAGCGCGTCCATATCCGCGCGCAGTGCCACAGTGGGGCCGGGCTTACCGCCTTTCAGAAAACCGACCACGCCGGTGTGGGCGATGCCTGTCTCCACCTCCATACCGAGGGATTTGAGGTGTGCGGCTACGTATTTGGCGGTTTCGAATTCGCGATTGCCCAGTTCCGGGTTCTGGTGCAGGTGACGGCGCCACTCGATGACCTTGTTTTCGGTCTGTGCCAGTTGTTTTTCCACATCGGCGGCCTGAGCCTGAGTGGCGGCGAGCGCAAGAGCGAGTGAGAGTAAGGTTTTTTTCACGCGGAATTCCTTGGTTGCAGTGCATGGCCGGCTCACAGGAAACCATGCACTGCCGCGGGAATCAATCCTTACGCGCGTTGACGGCCTTTACCCGCTCAGGGAAATCGGAGACGCCTTTCTCGGTGCGCTCGACTTTCTGGATGGTGCCATCATCATTGAAGTACAGGTACTCCGCCGCGGAGTGGCGCTGGCGTTTTTCGCAGCTGGAGGGGTCGGATTCCAGCCAGCGGTGGTAGAACAGAATCCACTGGCCTTTGTACTCGACGATGGAGTGGTGGTTGTTTGCGTTGTGCTCTTCGTCCATGAAAATCCCTTTGTATTCCCAGGGACCCTTGGGAGAATCGGACATGTAGTAGGCGAGGGCGCGGTTATTTTCCGGCATGGTGAAGTAGTACTTGTCCCCGCGCTTGAATACCCAGGGGCCTTCCATTTTTGGCTCGTAACCGCCCATGTCCATTTTGTGGAAATCGCCCTTGATGCTGCGCATGTCATCGGCCATCTCGACCACGTAGTAATCGAATTTGGTGCCGTGGAAATACAGGTAGGCCTTGCCGTCGTCGTCCATGAACAGCGCCGGGTCATTGGCGTAGGGCTTGCGCCACAGGGGGCCGCCGATGACGTCTTTGAAGGGACCGGTGGGGGAGTCGCTCTCGGCGATACCGATGCCCATCCATTTGGTGCTCTTCTCCGGGTTTACGCGGTCTTTGTGGCCGGTGCCGGCGGGGAACACGAGATAGTATTTGCCGTTTTTGTAGGCGGCGTCCGGCGCCCAGGCGTAGTTGTCGGCCCAGCTGAGGTCGTCGACGGACAGCACCGCGCCGTGGTCTTGCCAGTTGACCAGGTCTTTGGACGAGAACACGTGCCAGTTCTTCATCCAGAAGTCTTCCTGGCATTCCTCGTCGTGGGAGGTGTAGAGATACATTTTGCCGTCCTGCCACACGTGGCCGGAGGGGTCGGCGGTTTTGATATCGCTGCCGAAATTCAGGGGGTTTTGTGCTTGGGTCGCGCTGGAGCCGAGCATCAGCGCCAGCAGGGCTGTGTGAAGTTTGTTTATTTTCATGGGTACTCCGTCATCGCTGTCAGGTAACTGTCAGGCCGTTTATTTTTTTGGTCTGGCCGATTTTACAGGTCGCGTAGTGAAAATAAAGCTCTGTGCCCTGTTTTGGTCTTTCGGGGTTCTAGGCTGGGGTGGTGGCGGCAGAGCTCCGGGTATGGGTTTTCAAAACCGCCATGAATACATCCCTGTAGGCTGCGTCGGAAACATCCCTGTTTCCGACGCTTTTGAAAACCCATACCCGGATCTCTGCCTTCGATTCAGTGCAAAGTGCTTCGTAAGCAAAGAGTGAGGAGAGGCAAAGAGCGGGAGTTGAGAGAAAAAGCCTGGGAAGCAAAAGCTAACGAAGTGCAGTTCTGTGAATTGAAGGGAAAGTGCTGGGTAACCCTTTTTGAAAGCGTCGGAAACAGGGATGTTTCCGACGCAGCCTACAGGGACGTATCTATGGCGGTTTCAAAAAGGGTTACCCAGTGCTTTCCCGCCACCGGAGGTCAGTCAAAACCACCGAAAACCCATAAAACCCGAATTACATGGAGAAGTAAGTAGCAGCCCCAGGCCCAACCGGAAGCCCCGCCACAAACACCCACAGGAAAAACAGCGCCGTCCAACCCACAAAGAAGAATATGGAGTACGGAATCATCGTCGCAATCAGCGTCCCGATGCCGAGATCTTTCTTATAACGGGTGGCAAAGGACACGATCAGGCCGAAATAGCTCATCATCGGCGTGATGATATTGGTCACCGAATCCCCAATCCGGTAGGCCGCCTGGATCACTTCAGGGGCGTAGCCTACCAGCATCAGCATCGGTACAAAGATCGGCGCAGTCACCGCCCACTGCGCAGACGCGCTGCCCAGGCTCAGGTTCACCACACCGCACATCAGGATAAAGAAGAAGAACAGCAGCGGACCGGTGAGGCCGATGCTCTGCAGCGCTTCCGCACCCAGCACCGCGAAAATAGTGCCCAGGTTGGTCATGGAGAAGAAGGCCACGAACTGCGCCGCAAAGAACACCAGCACAATGTACATGCCCATGGTGCTCATACTCTTCGACATGGCGTCGATCACATCGCGGTCGTTGTTTATGGTGCCCACCACCTTGCCATAGACAAAGCCCGGGATCGCAAAGAACACCACGATCAGCGCCACAATACCTTTCAGGAATGGTGAGCCGGCGACTTCGCCCGTGGCCTGATTGCGCAGCACGCCCCACTCCGGAACGATGGTGAGTGCCAGCAAACTGCATACTCCCAGTACCGCAATGCCGGCAAATTTTAAGCCGCGCTTTTCGGTGTCGGTCAGGTCGGTCATCTTGTCCTGGGACAGGTCCACCGAAGCCTCGCTGTTGTCGTACTTGCCCAGCTTGGGTTCGACGATCGCCAACGTCACCCAGCTGCCGACAGCGGTGATCAGGAAGGTGCTGGCGATCATGAAGAACCAGTTTACCTCCGGGCCTACCACATAGTTGGGATCGACCATGTGCGCGGCGGACTCGGTGATACCGGACAGCAGCGGGTCTACGGTGCCGAGGAACAGGTTGGCGCTGTAGCCTCCGGACACCCCGGCAAAGGCGGCGGCGAGGCCCGCCAGTGGGTGGCGGCCGAGGGAGTGGAAGATCATCGCCGCCATCGGGATCAGCACCACATAGCCGAGTTCGGACGCGGTATTGGAGATGATGCCCGCGAACACCACGATCACCGTCACCGTGCGCTTGGACGCCTGCAGCACCATGCCGCGCACCGCGGCCGAAAGCAGCCCCGAATGCTCGGCAATACCCACGCCGAGCAGTGCCACCAGCACCGTGCCCAGCGGTGCAAAGCCGGTGAAATTGGTGACGAGTGAGGTGACGATGGTGCGCAACCCTTCACCGGATAGCAGGTTTACCACGTGGATAACCCCATCGGCGGAGCGACCGGCGGCGCCTTCAGGGCGCGGGTCGACGACAGACAGACCGAAATAGGAGGCTATGCCGCTCAGGACCACCACGCCCAGGGCAAACATCGCAAACAGGGTAATCGGGTGGGGCAACAGGTTGCCGAGCCACTCGACGGTATCGAGGAAGCGGGTAAATGCGGTTTTCTTGCCAGAGCCGGCGGTCTGTACGTCACTGGGGGAAGCGGAAGTTGTCATTATTTCTCCTGAGTGTCGCCCGCAGGCCAAAAAATAGTCAGTTGCGCGCCATCATACACAAAATATGACAGCGATAGTTTTTGTGGATGGAGAACCGGTGTTTATTCTCGAAATTCGTGAATTTTCAGCAATGATCGCTTCAATTCTTAGGTTGAAAAAGGTCTGAGTGCCAGTGCAGCGGCGGCGGAAGCGACGTGTGGCGTTGAGAATGTGATTCAGCGGCGCCAGGGTAAGCGGTCGAGTGCGGCGGAACGGCGAGGCAGAGGGGCGGGCGCGGTGCTTCCGCTGGAATCTGTCAGAACTTATAGCCGAGACCGACGGAATATACCCAGGGGTCTATGTCTACATCGGTTCTGATCCGTGTTTCGTACCCCTGTTCGCTGCGGAAATAAATCTTGGCGTCGCTGTCGATGTCCAGATACCACACCGCGGCATTGAACAGCCAGTTGCTTTCGCGGCCGAACAGTATGTCTATGCCGAGTTCGCCGGCGAGCCCCCAGGAATCGTCCAGTCTCAGATCCGCGGGCGTCCAGGCGTCGAGAGCGTCCGCGAAGTACTCGTCGGCGGTGCTGCTGATTTCCTCGTTGCTGAAGGTGGTAAAGTTCACTCCGAATCCCACGTAGGGCTGTACCCAGGATTCCTTACACACCGGGAACCACTGCACCGTCAGTGTGGCGGGGAGATGCTCCAGGCTGCCGAGATCCACCTGGCCGAGGCGGGCGTCGGGGTTGAGTGGGTCGGGCAGTCCCCCCACTTCCAGATCGTGCTCGAATGGCAGTGCCGCCAACAGGCCGAGGCCGAAGTGGTCGGCGAACAGCCAAGTGGCGGTAATGGTGGCGCTGTCACCAGTGTCCACGTACACGCGGGTGTCGGGCAGTTGGCCAACGCCGTCGATGGCGAGCCAGTCGGATGCGTCGTCGGGGTCCACATAGCCCCAGCCGACACGCAGGACAAAGTCGCCCTGTTCGTAATCCGCCAGGCAGGGGCTGGCGCCGAGGATGGTGGCCAGTGTGGCCGCGATGACGGAGGTCGCCTTGCTGGCTGTTTTCATGAATCCGCTCCTTGAACTCCCCGGGGGTGAGGCGCAACACTTTGATTCTAGCCGGGCCTTTAAATCTGCGATGTTTTCGCGTTTTATCTGGTGTCAGTCCGGACCCGCTTGAGGGTCACGGGGATGGGCGCAATAATGTGATCACATGTTTGGCTATCAGTTGTCTCTGGAAATGGGTAAGTAAAATGAAGATAGGTGTTCTGAAGACCGACGATGTCCGCCCCCAGCTGGTGGGGGAGTTTGGCGAATATCCGGAGATGTTTGCGTCGCTGCTGCAGCGTGAGGAGCCGTCGCTGGAGTTTGTGACCTATGAGGTGCAGCACGGGCACTACCCGCAGGATGTCGACGAGGTGGACGCTTACCTCATTACCGGTAGCAAGACGGGTGTTTACGACGATAAGCCGTGGATTGCGCCGCTGATGGAGTTCGTGCGCGAGCTGCACCGGCGCGAGAAGCCGACACTGGGGGTCTGTTTCGGCCACCAGTTGATTGCGCACGCGCTGGGTGGTGAGGCGCGCAAGTCGGAGAAGGGTTGGGGCATTGGGGTGCACAGTTATGAGGTGCAGGAGACGCCGGTGTGGATGGTGGAGCCGCAGGGCCAGTTTAATCTGTTGGTGAGCCACCAGGATCAGGTGACGGCGCTGCCGCCGGGGACGAAGGTGATTGCGTCCAGTGATTTCTGTCCCTATGCGATGTTGCAGGTGGGTGAGCACATGCTCACCATGCAGGCGCATCCGGAATTCACCAAGCCCTATTCCCACAGCCTGATGGAGCTGCGCCGCGAGATGTTCGGAGACGAGATGCTGGAGAGGGGCAAGGATTCCCTGCAGAACGATATTCATGCGAGTGCGGTGGCGCGCTGGATGCTGGCGTTTTTGAAAAGCGCTTCGTAGTTTTTGGTATTTTGAGCAGGTTTGGTGGCGCCAGAACACTGGGTATCTGTTTTCGAAACCACTGTGAATACATCCCTGTACGCTGCGTCGGCAACATGGCCCGGCCGCTCCATCGCGGCGCCTTCGGCCCCTGTTGCCGACGCTTTCGAAAACAGATACCCAGCACTCTGTCTTCAATTCAAGTAATTTACTTCGTTAGCAATCTTTGCTTTCAACCTAATCCAGAAAAAATCAGGCCTGGTTTGTCAGGATGAAACTCCCTCGTTCATCCTGCCCATATTCTCTCCGTCCACTGCGCACGGGCTCCCTTCACAATCTACGTCAAATGACGCATACCCCTCCCCGGGGAATCTTGTTTCCATTGGCTCTGAATCCATCCTGTGGCTCCGGCTTTCAATGCGGGCGGCGGGTTTGAGCTGCTGGTCTGTAGATGAATCAACTCGCCATTGTCGATATTCCCAACATTGCCGAAGCGCGGGGCACGCAGGCCAGTCGCTGGTATGCGGATCTGGAACTGTGGTTCGAGCGCGACGCGCGCGGTTGCCGGCTGGCGCGCAACCGGCACAGCGGGCCGCTGTATGTGCAGAAGCCGTTTTTCCCGGAGGGCCGGGACCTTGCCCATGTGTATCTGTTGCATCCGCCCGGGGGACTGGTGTCGGGGGACCGGCTGGATATCCGTGTGGAAGTGCGTGAGAACGCGGCGGCGCTGGTGACGACGACGGGGGCGGGGCGGGTTTACCGGGCGCGTCCGGACGGGTTGTTGCAGGGCCAGAATACGGTTTTGCAGGTGGCGGCCGGGGCGAGCCTGGAGTGGTTGCCGCTGGAGAATATTGCCTATCCCGGAGCCAATGGCGCGATGCACACGCGAGTGGATATCGCTCCCGGTGGGAAATTTGCAGGGTGGGAGATCACATCGCTGGGGTTGCCGGCCTGTGATGAACCGTTTGCCAGCGGCCGGTTGACACAGCGGCTGGAAATTTTTCGCGCGGGGGTTCCGCTGTTGGTGGAATCCCTGCGGATCGGTGGTGCGGACGACAGTGTCCTGAACGCGGGTGCCGGGCTGAGGAATTTTCCGGTTAACGGCCTGCTGGTGATGGGACCGTTTGCTGCAACCTTGCCGGAGGAGTTGATGACGAGCTGCCGGGAAATCATTGCCGGCTACGGGCAGCGTTGTCTCGCGGGGATCACGCAGGTGGCGGACATGTTCGTTGCGCGTGTGCTGGGGCATTGTGCCTTTGACGTGCGCCGGCTGCTGACGGCCTTGTGGGCGCAGCTGCGCCCGGAACTGCTCGGGCGCGAGCCCTGTGCGCCGCGCATCTGGCGCACCTGAATTAAAAATTTTCACTGCAGGTTTTTGCATGGAATTACTGCCGAGAGAAAAAGACAAGCTGCTGATCTTTACCGCCGCGGTACTGGCGGAGCGACGGCTGGCGCGGGGGCTGAAGCTGAATTACCCGGAGGCGGTGGCGCTCATCACTATGGAAATCATGGAGGGCGCGCGGGACGGAAAAAGTGTCGCGGAGTTGATGGGTTACGGCCGCGAGATCCTGCGCGTGGACCAGGTCATGGATGGCGTGGCGGAAATGATTCACGAGGTGCAGGTGGAGGCCACGTTTCCCGATGGCACCAAGCTCGTCACCGTGCACAATCCGATCAGCTGAATGGCCGCGGAGAAAAAAATGATTCCCGGAGAAATCCAGGTTGCGTCAGACAAAGGCGACATCGAACTGAATGTTGGCCGCGAGACCCGCACCCTGCGGGTGGAAAACATCGGCGATCGCCCGGTGCAGGTAGGTTCCCACTATCACTTTTACGAAGTCAATCCGGCGCTGCGTTTCGAGCGTGAACAGGCGCGGGGGTTTCACCTGAATATCGCGTCCGGTACCGCGGTGCGATTCGAACCGGGGCAGGGGCGCGAGGTGGAGCTGGTGGCCTACGCCGGTGAGCGCGTGGTGTACGGCTTTCGCGGTGAGGTAATGGGTGCATTGGATGAAGTGGGAGTCGTTGAAACATGAGCCGTATGGATCGCGAAAGCTATGCCCAGATGTTCGGTCCCACCACGGGCGACCGTGTGCGTCTCGCCGATACCGAACTCTGGTTGCAGGTGGAAAAGGATTTCACCCGCTACGGTGACGAAGTGAAATTTGGCGGTGGCAAGGTGATCCGCGACGGCATGGGCCAGAGCCAGCGTCCTTCGGCGCAGACGCCGGACCTGGTGATTACCAATGCGCTGATACTGGACCACTGGGGCGTGGTGAAGGCGGATGTGGCGGTAAACGCCGGGCGCATTTCCGGCATCGGCAAAGCGGGAAATCCCGATGTGCAGGAAGGGGTGGATATCGTCATCGGCCCGGGAACGGAAATCATTGCCGGTGAAGGTTCCATCCTCACCGCCGGTGCCATCGACGCGCACATTCATTTCATTTGCCCACAGCAGGTGGAAGAGGCGCTGATGTCCGGCGTCACCACCATGATCGGCGGCGGCACCGGCCCGGCCACCGGCACCAATGCCACTACCTGCACCCCGGGACCGTGGAATATCGGCAAGATGCTGCAGGCCACCGACAGCCTGCCGATGAATTTCGGCTTTCTCGGCAAGGGCAATGCGAGTCTGCCACACGCTATCGAGGAGCAGCTGGAAGCGGGCGCCTGCGGCCTGAAACTGCACGAAGACTGGGGCACCACGCCGGCGGCCATCGACTGCTGCCTGACGGTTGCCGACAAGTACGACGTGCAGGTAGCCATCCACACCGACACCCTGAACGAATCCGGATTTGTGGACGACACCCTGAATGCCTTCAAAGGCCGCGCCATTCACACCTACCACACCGAGGGCGCCGGCGGCGGCCACGCGCCGGATATTATCAAGGCGTGCGCGTCTTCCAACGTGCTGCCGTCGTCGACCAATCCCACGCGCCCCTATACCGTCAATACCGTGGATGAGCACCTGGATATGCTGATGGTGTGCCACCATCTGGACACCAGTATCCCTGAAGATATTGCCTTTGCAGATTCCCGCATCCGCAAGGAAACCATCGCCGCGGAAGATATTTTTCACGATCTAGGCGCCTTCAGCATGATCGCGTCGGATTCGCAGGCCATGGGGCGCGTGGGCGAGGTGATCACCCGCACCTGGCAGACCGCGCACAAAATGAAAATGCAGCGCGGAACTTTGTCCGAGGACACGAAAGGCGATACCGCCGGAGCCGACAATTTCCGCGCGCGCCGCTATATCGCCAAGTACACCATCAACCCGGCCATTACCCATGGTATCGCCCATGAGGTGGGCTCGATCGAAGTGGGAAAATTCGCCGATCTGGTGCTGTGGAAACCGGCCTTCTTTGGCACTAAGCCGTCGATGATCCTGAAGGGCGGCATGATCGCCGCCGCACCCATGGGTGATCCGAATGCCTCTATCCCCACGCCGCAACCAGTGCACTACCGCCCCATGTTCGGCGCCCTCGGACTGGCCGCGGCAAAAACCTCACTCACGTTTGTGTCCCAGGCAGCGGTGAAAAATGATGTGGCGAAAAAGCTCGGTCTCAGCCGTACCCTGGCGCCGTGCAAGAACACCCGTACCATCGGCAAGAAAGACATGTTGCTGAACGATTGGCAACCGGAGGTCAGCGTAGACCCGCAAACCTATGAAGTGCGCGCCGATGGCCAGTTGCTGACATGCGAGCCCGCAAGGGAATTGCCTTTGGCTCAGCGCTACTGCCTGTTTTAATTTTTTTGAGGACTGATTCGTGACGCTGGACGTCTACCAACGGCTTGGGTTCAAGCCCGAAATATCTGCAGACTGCTGCATAACCCTGGATCATCTGCAGCGGGATCGCGGCCGCCTGCGCACCTCCGCCAATGACGGTAGCGAAGTGCGTATTTTTCTTGAGCGCGGCAAACCGCTCTTGGTGGGTGAATTACTGCAGAGCGAATGTGGCAAATTCATTAAGGTGGTCGGCGCCGAAGAGCTGGTGACCACCGCCCGCTGCGACAACTGGATCACCTTCAGTCGCGCCTGTTATCACCTGGGCAACCGCCATGTGAAGCTGCAGATCGCAAATAATGACGAGGGCGGATATTGGCTGCGCATCACCCCGGATCATGTGCTGGAGGAAATGCTGGAGCTGCTCGGGCTCGCGCTGGAGAAAGAACTGGCGGTATTTATACCGGAATCTGGCGCCTACCGTGGCGGCCATGGCCACTCCCATGGACACGACAGCGGCCATTCGCACTCCCTGCATCATCGCCACGAGCAGCATGAGCATCACCACCACTGATGTCGCGCTGCTGCGTCTGTTGCAGCTTTCCAGCGCCAGCCTGCCGGTGGGCGGTTACGCCTTTTCCCAGGGCCTGGAATATGCGGTGGATGCGGGCTGGATAAAAAACCTGGCGGACACTCGCGAGTGGTTGGGGACACAGCTGATGGCATCCATTACACAGGTCGACGGCCCGCTGCTGTTGCGCAGCCACCGGGCACTGCAGGCGGGTGACGAGGCTAAACTGTGCTATTGGAACCAATACGCCCTGGCCTGCCGCGAAACGCGCGAGCTGCGCCTCACCGACACCGCCACCGGAAGTGCATTAATGCGACTGCTGGCACAACTACAGATCGAAACACCGCGGATTTCTGGCGATATCAGTTTTGTCACCGCCTTTGCCATCGCCGCCTACCGCTGGCAACTGAGTGAGGAGGCCGCAGTGTTGGGGCTGGTGTGGTCCTGGCTGGAAAATCAGGTCGCCGCCGCCACCAAGCTGGTGCCCCTCGGCCAGACCCAGGCACAGCAATTGATCGGCGAGATTCAGCAACAGGTGCCCGCGGCAATAAAACGCGTGCGGCAATTGCACGACACTGAACTCGGTGCCGGCCTACCCGCTCTGGCCATCGCCAGCGCCAGACACGAAACCCAATACAGCCGCCTGTTCCGGTCGTAAATATTCCCGAGCGTAAACTGAGGAAACAATAAATATGCATGCCGCGAGAAAACAAACCCTGCGCGTCGGTGTCGGCGGCCCTGTCGGCTCCGGAAAAACTGCCCTGCTGCGTGAACTCTGCGCCGCCATGCGCGACCATTACCACATCGCCGTCGTCACCAATGACATCTACACTCAGGAAGATGCCCAGTTCCTGACCCGGCACGAAGCCCTCGACGCCGACCGCATCATCGGCGTGGAAACCGGCGGCTGCCCCCACACTGCCATCCGTGAAGACGCCTCCATGAACCTCGCCGCCATCGACGAACTCATCGCCCGCCATGGCGATCTCGATGTCGTGTTCGTAGAGAGCGGCGGCGACAACCTGAGCGCGACCTTCAGCCCCGAGCTCTCCGATCTGACCCTCTACGTCATTGACGTTTCCGCCGGCGATAAAATCCCGCGGAAAGGGGGGCCCGGCATTACCCGCTCCGACCTGTTGATCATCAACAAAATCGACCTCGCCCCACTGGTCGGCGCCTCTCTGGACGTCATGGACCGCGACGCCACCAAAATGCGCGGCGAACGCCCCTTTGTCTTCTCAAACCTGAAAGTGCAGAAAGGGCTGAAAGAAATCATCCAGTTCATCGTGCGCGAAGGCATGCTCGAAGAGAAAGCCATTCCGGCCATCGCGTAAATTTATCCATTAGGAATATCTAGAAGTAGAGACCAACATGACACTGAAAAATCTGCTGCTTGCATTTACCACGTTAGTTGCCACCACCATGAGTCTGTTCTCCCAGGCCCATGAAGGCCACGCGCCTGCCGGCGTGGTTCACGAACTGCACCATATGCTGTGGCTGGCAATGGCGCTGGCCGTGAGCGCCGTGGCTGTTTTCCTGATCCGCAGGGGTGGCAAGAAAAAAGAAAACTCCCGGGACTGAATGGCGGCGATGCTATCTACACGAGGGCGAGGCAAGCCCGTTTCACCAGTGCCGGTTATTCGGCTTGCTGAGCCCTCTGCTTGAGTTTGTGCCCGACCTGTACGATGGCTTCAATGGCCGGTTTCAACTCCGCGCCCAAGTCGCTCAGACGATATTCCACACTGGGGGGAGACGTCGGCTTTACCTCCCGGATCACCACGCCGCGCTCTTCCAGCTGCTTGAGGCGCGTAGTCAGCATCTTCGCTGAAATCCCCGGAATATCACTTTTCAACTCGGTAAAGCGCCGCGCCCGCTCGCTCAGATACCAGATGATATTCGGCGTCCAGGCGCCGCCGATAACCTCCATGCAGGTGCTTAATGGGCAGCTCACCGGCGGCGTTTGCACCGGATTCTTACGTCTGGGCAGCACTGCAACCCTCCTTGCTGAGATCTATCAATAAATGCGAAAAAGCCATCGGTTACCGAGTGGTAACCAGGTTTCCAACCTGTAACCGCATATTCTAGTTACAAGTCCTCTATAAGTATATTTTGGTAACTCCCACCGCTAGACTGCTTCCCGAACCTGAAAACTAGGGAAGAATCATGGGACATGACAACTGGCGGAGCAGCGCCATTACCCGGAATCTGGGATTGCGCTTTCCGATACTGCAGGGCCCTTTTGGCAGTGGCCACTCCAGTGCAGAACTCGCTGCAGCAGTCACCAATGCC
Source organism: Microbulbifer sp. SH-1 (assembly GCF_011326135.1). Classification (NCBI taxonomy): domain Bacteria; kingdom Pseudomonadati; phylum Pseudomonadota; class Gammaproteobacteria; order Cellvibrionales; family Microbulbiferaceae; genus Microbulbifer; species Microbulbifer sp. SH-1. Next base: position 4,133,697 of record NZ_CP046948.1, read on the forward strand.
GGAGGCCTTGGCGCCTATGGTGCGCACCACTTGTCCGGAGAGGAAATTCTCGCGCTCGCCGGGGATATCCGCCGGCGCTGCGACGGCCCCTTCAATCTCAATTTGTGGATACCGCGCGAAAAGGAGTGGGGGCCAGCCTCGGACCCGGCACGCGAGCTGGCCTATCTACAGCGGCTCGCGCCGATGTACCGCGAACTGTCATTGCTAGAGCCGGCGCACGCAGAAAATCCACTGCACCGCTTTGAGGACCAGGTCGAGGCAGTACTTGAGGCGCGGCCGGCCGTATTCAGTTTTGTATTCGGAATTCCCACACCGTCGATTCTCGCGCGCTGTGCAGAGCGTGGTATCAGAACGCTGGGCGCGGCCACGACCGTGGCCGAGGCGGTTGCGTTGGAGGCGGCTGGTGTCGATATGGTGATTGCGTCGGGGCTGGAAGCCGGCGGCCACCGCCCGGCATTTCTGACCGAGCCCGACCCGCGTTCGCTGCTCACCACCTTCACTCTGTTGCCGCAGGTACGCGATGCCGTATCCATCCCGGTGATCGCCGCCGGAGGCATTGCCGATCGCCGCGGCGTGCGGGCGGCCATGGCACTGGGGGCGGATGCCGTGCAGGTCGGTACCGCATTTCTGGCCTGTAACGAGTCTGGCGCAAGCCGGTTGCACAAGCGTCTGCTGCATCAGCAGGGGAGCACTGATACCGTGCTGACCCGCGTGGCTTCCGGGCGCATGGCGCGCTACATACGCAACCGTCTGACGGAATCCAGCGCCGGCTGGCCGGACCCTGCACTGCCCTACCCATTCCAGATGTCGCTGACCCAATCCCTTTCCCGAGCGTCGATGGACAGGAATCTTCCCGATTTCGCCACTATGGCCGCGGGCCAGACCGCTGGCCTCTGTCGACATTTCAGTGCAGCGGAACTGATGGCCGCACTGATCGAAGATCCGGCCCAAGCCGCCGCCCCGACAACCTGAATACCCCTTGCAACCCGACCAACCACAAGAGGAACGAACGATGTACAAACTCTATTACATGCCCGGTGCCTGTTCGCGCGCAATTCACGCGCTGCTGCTGGATCTCGGGCAGCCGGTAGAACTGATTGCCCGGGAGTCAGTGGAAAATTTCCGCGAAATCAACCCCACTAATCAGGTTCCCGTGCTCACCGATGGCGACTTGGTGTTGCGTGAAGGTGCCGCCATTGTTTTGCACCTGCTCGACAAGCACGGCGCTCCGGAGTTACAGGGCACCGCCGGTCAGCGCGCGGAATTTACCCAGTGGTTGATGTTTGCCAACGCTACGCTGCACCCGGCCTATAGCCTGCTGTTTTTTGCCAGCCGCGGTCTTGAATCAGAGGACGCCAAACAAGAAGTACTGCAGAAAGCCGCGGCGCGGCTCACCGGCCTCTGGGGTATCGTGGAAGCGCGTCTGCAGAACAGGGAATTTGTCTGTGGCGAAAAAATTTCCGCGATAGATCTGATGCTGGCGGTCTATGCCAACTGGGGAAATTATTTTCCGCTGGACATTGAACTGGGGGAAAGAACACGGAAGCTGCTGTATCGTGTAGCGGAGTACCCGGCGTTTGTGCGAGCGGTCGAAGCCGAGGAGGCAGTCGCCGCCTGACGAGGTGATGGCAGAGAGGCGGCCCCGGCTTCCTTTCTGCCTTTCTATCTTTCTGCCTTTCTGCCGCGCGTGCCATTGTCAGGCATCCTGGTTAAGTGTGCGGATGGCAATTCCCGCCGCCGCGGTTCGGTTCTCAACCCCGAGTTTGGAAAACACTCCTTCGAGGTGTTTATTCACGGTCCTCGGGCTCACATCCAGAATCTCCCCAATCTCCCGGTTCGTCTTGCCGTTCGCAATCCAGAACAGTACCTCGGACTCCCGCTTGGTCAGTGCCAGCTTTTTCTGCAGCACCTCCTCACCCGCGGGCCCTCCATCGTCCTGCAGCTTCAGCAGGTAGGTACCGGTGTCCCGGCGCTCGACAAACACCACCGCGAGGGATTTCTGCAGCCCCTCCCACTTTAGCCGGTTTCCCGCTGCCGGATTGCGCCGCAACCACAGCTGCAATTCAGTGATCAGAGGCCGCCGCAGCCCCCCGTCCAGTGCTCCCGCACTGCTCAGCAGTGCATAGGTCTGCGGTGTGGCCCACTGCATCTGCCCCGATGTATCCACCGTAAACAGAAACTGTCCGGTGGAATCCAGAGCCTGGTGTGCACTCGACGTCAGGCGTGCATTGCTCAGGTGTACCTTCATCCGCGCCAGCAGCTCGTTCGGCTGGATCGGCTTGGTCAGGTAATCCACTCCACCGCTCTCGAGCCCGCGCACAATGTCCGTCGAATCCGTCAGCCCCGTCATGAATATGACCGGGATGGATGCCAGCGACGGATCTGCCTTCAACAGGCGGCAGGTTTCAAAGCCATCCAGCCCCGGCATTATCGCATCCAGCAGAATCATGTCCGGGCGCAGGCGGCGCGCAATGTTCAATGCCTGGCTGCCATCCAACGCTACCAGCACATCAATGCCCGCCTGCTCCAGGGTATCGTTGATCAGGCTCAGGGTATCCGGCGAGTCATCCACCACCAGCACAATGTCACCGGTGTGCGCGCCGGGCTTCTCCGTATGCGCCGTTTGCGTGCTTGCGCGCGGCGATTCCGTGTCGTCGCAGATGCTCATGGGGATTCCTTGTGTGCAAGCGCTTCGCTCAGTTGCTCAAAACGCATGGTGTCCGCCAGCTGGCGGAGTTTTTCGATCTGTGGTGCGGGCACGACCGTCTCGTCGGCAATCCGGTCGAGGGTGCGGTGTACACCGCTGCGATAGCCGATGCGCGCATAGGCCAGCAGCTCTGCCAGCAGCGGGTGTTCCGGCAGGGGGGCATCGTCGCGGGCGATCGCTGTATTGTTCGCAGTACCGGTCACCGGGTGCACGGCCTCGGGCGTGTCGTCATAGCGCCACTCGAGATCCAGCCACTGCGCCAGGGTGTCGAACAGTTTCTGGTTCACCAGCGGTTTTACCAGGTAGGCATCGTGGTGAGCGCGGGGCGCGTCGCCGGGTTTCAGGTGGCGCTCCTTGGCATCGGCAGAGAGCATCACAATTGGCGCACCGATGCCCCGAGCGCGCAGTATTTCCGCCAGGGCCAGACCATCCGTACCGGGCATGCTTACGTCCAGCAAAAAAAGGTCCGGTTGCTGCTGCTGCACCAATGCCAGGCAGTCTTCTGCACTCTGCGCCTCCATCAGTGAAAACCCCATGGGAATCAGCAGGTCGCCAATGAGACCGCGGTGGATGGGATCGTCGTCCACCACCATCACACGGCGCCGCGCGCCGGCATAGCCGCTGATCCGGCGCGCGGGTGCCTCGCGCCGGTGGTCTGAATTCACCCACGACAACAGCAGTGAAACCGTAAAGCGGCTGCCCTTGCCGGGTTCACTGTGCATTCGCAGCTCTCCGCCCATGATTTCTGTCAGCAGGTAGGCGATGGTGAGGCCGAGCCCGGTGCCGGTCACCGTCGGGCCATTGCCGTTGCGCACCCGTTCGAAAGGTTTGAGGATACGTGCCTGATCCTCCGGGTGAATGCCCACACCGGTATCGGCAATGGTGAATTCCGCCACCTGGTTGCGATAACGGATATGAAACTCCACCTGGCCTTCGCAGGTGTATTTGATGGCGTTGGACAGAAGGTTGATCAAAATCTGGCGCAGGCGCTTTTCGTCGGCGATTACGGTGGAGGGCAGCGGGCTGTGAATATGGCAGTGCAGCTGGATACCCTTGGCCTCCGCCTGCGGGCGAAACATGTCCACCATCTGCTCCAGCAGCTCGGGAAGACGCACCTGGTTGCGATAGATATCCAGGCGCCCGGCCTCGATCTTGGAAATGTCCAGCAGCCCCTCGATGAGATCTGTCAGGTATTCGCCGCTGCGCTTGATAATCCGCAAGCCGTTGCGGTGTTTTTCCGGAATATCCGGCTGCTGGTTCAGCAGCTGCGCGTAACCGAGGATGGACTGCAGTGGCGTGCGCAGCTCGTGGCTGATCCCAGACAGGTAGCGGCTTTTGGCACTGTTGGCGTTCTCCGCCTGTTCCTTGGCCTGTTGCAGCGCGCGGTCGGTTTCCTTGTGCGCTTCGATTTCGTTCAGCAGCAGGCGGGTCTGCCGGTTGGATTCCGTCTGCGCCACCACGCGACTGTCGTGGGTGAGCAGTAACAGCCAGCACAGTACTCCGGCGATCAGCACCAGCAGCACAAACAGCGTCCACAACGCCTGTTGCAACATGGCTGCCTCCGCCGCGGTGGATGGAGCCATTTGCCCGTATATCAACGACAGCATGCCGGCGATACAAGCAGCAGCTCCGAGCAGCAGTGCCGCAAAACGCCCGAGGCGCGCGTCCACATTGGGACGCATCGGCGCGGGCACCAGCATTTTTACTTTATCGAGCAGCTGCCGGGAAAAGCGCGCATCCGGCTTGCAGGTGTCGAGGCAGCGGGAATCCAGTGAGCAGCACAGGGAGCAAATGGGGCCCTGATAGGCCGGGCAGTGGCTCATGTCCGCGGGCTCAAAATCGTTCTCGCAAATGCAACAGGTCTTGGCGCAGTGAATGGTGCTGTCATGGGATGCGTCGCTGCCATCCAGCGAATCCCGGTGGCGGGCGAGATAAAAATGCCCGCGGGTCAACGCGCCGAGAAAGGGCACCATCACAAAACAGATGGCGAGACTGATAAAGCTGGCAAAGTTTTTCGCGCCGTCGCCGAACTGCCCCAGGTAACACAGAATCCCGACGATGGAGGCGAGCAGCATCGACCCTACACCCACCGGGTTGAAGTCGTACAGGTGCGAGCGCTTGAATTCCACATAGGGCGGGCTGATTCCCAGGGGCTTGTTGATCATCAGGTCCGCCGCCAGGCACCCGAGCCAGCTGATTGCCACCAGTGAGAAAATCCCCAGCACGCCCTCCAGCGCACGATAGATGCCGAGCTCCATCAGGATCAGCGCGATGCTCACATTGAACACCAGCCACACCACCCGCCCCGGGTGGCTGCGGGTGAGGCGTGAAAAAAAGTTCGACCAGGCGATGGAGCCGGCATAGGCATTGGTCACATTGATCTTCATCTGCGAGATCACCACCATCACCCCGGCGAGGATCAGCGCCATGGTGGGCGACTGGGTGAGGTAGTTGAACACCATCTGGTACATGTATACCGGGTCCGCCGCCTGCAGGCTGGAGGCGCCGCGGGTGATGGCGAGATAGGCGAGGAAAGAGCCGAACAGCATCTTGATCAGGCCGATAAAAATCCAGCCCGGTCCCGCCAGCGTCAGCCAGAACCACCAGCGCGCGCGATTCTCGCGGGTCTTCTCCGGCATGAACCGCAGGTAATCCACCTGCTCGCCGATCTGCGCCACCATGGCGAAAAATACCGCACTGGCGGCGCCGAACAGCATCCAGCTGAACGCGGCACCCGCCGGATTGTGTTGCGGGGCGTAGCGCGCCCAGTCTTCCACCCGGGAAATTTCAAACCAGGCGGCAATGCCGAGTGCGAGGCACTGCAGCAACAGCCACAGGGGCTGGGTGCCGATCTGGAATTTGCTCACCGCGCGAATGCCGTGGGTGACGATGGGAATCACCGCAACGGCGCACAGGATGTAGCCGACCGCCGGTGGTATGCCCAGCAGGGCGTGCAGGGCGGAGGTGAGGATCGCCGCTTCGATGGCGAAGAAAATGAAGGTGAAGCTGGCGTAGATCAGCGAGGTGATGGTGGAACCGAGATAGCCGAAGCCGGCGCCGCGGGTGAGCAGGTCGATGTCGAGGCCGTGTTTGGCGGCGTAGTAGGTGATGGGAAAGCCGGTAATGAAAATTACCGCGGCCACCGCGAGCATGGCGGCGATGGTGTTGATGAAACCGTAGTTGAGGGTTACCGCAGCGGCGATGGCTTCCAGCGCGAGAAAGGCGGTGGCGCCGAGGGCGGTCTTGGCCACCTGTTCGATGGTAAAGCGGCGCCCGCGCACGGCGGTAAAACGCAGTGCGAAGTCCTCGAGGGTTTCGTCCCCTACCCACTTGTTGTAGGTCCGCCGTACGCGGAAAACCTGTTGTGCGGGTCGCATGGCCTGTTGTTCGTTGTCGTTATTGTCGCCCGTAAAAATGCCAATCACCGGGTGCTGCCTACCGCCTGTTTCTCGTCATTATGTTTTCTGATGCAATAAGAATACCGGATTTTGTCCGGTTTACTGACGTCTTTAGTGTACGTCCCCATTCCCTCTGGAAAACCGTCAAATGACGTAGTTGCCCACTCCATTATGCGTATGGCCGCCCTGTGCCCCGGGTCGAATAATCGGTATCGCCAGAAAATAACCAATAGATACCAACGATTCGCAAGAGGGGATGAACATGGAGACGGTGTCATGGGGTGCTCGACTGCAAGCTGAAACTCAGTCGAAACAGCGTTTACTCAGCAGTGTGTGTACGCTGGCCGTGATGGCCGGCGCGGTGATGCCGCTGTCCGCGGTGGCCGGGGCCTCGTTTGAATCCGAGGGTGGGCAGACGTTCAGCGTCGGCGCCGGGTTCCGTGGGCAGTTCCAGTCGGTGGACGGCGACAGTGAATTTACCCTGCCGGATATCCGTATCTACACCAGCGGCTCGCTGCACGACAATGTGAAATTTACCTTCAACCTACAGCAGCGCGACGGCGATACCGCCGACGTTCTGGATGCGATCGCGCAGTTTGAGTTCTCGCCCGGGTTCAACATCTGGGTCGGGCGCATGCTCACCCCGGCGGACCGCATCGAAATGAGCGGGCCCTTCTACGGCCTCAGCTGGAACCAGTATCGCCAGCCTCTCTATGCCTCCGACCAAAGCGGACAGGCGGGGTTGATCGGGCGCGATGAGGGGGTCACCTTCTGGGGTACCGCCGGCAAGTTCCAGTATGCCGTGGGCACTTTCTACGGCGTGGATGAGTACAGCAACCAGGACGACAATCCACTCTACGCGGCGCGCTTTGCCTACAACTTCCTGAACATGGAAGCCAACCCCGGCTACTACACTAGCTCCACCTACTACGGCGGGCTCGGCAATATCCTGACCCTCGCACTCTCCCTGCAGAGCCAGGAAGACGGTGTGGGCAGTGAGTTCGAGGCGGGGGATTTCTCCGGCTGGACCATCGACCTGCTGTCGGAAACCGTACTCACTGGCGGCGGTGTGGTAACGCTCGAAGCCGAATACAAAAGCTTCGATGCGGATTACACATTGGCTTCGCAACCGCTCACCGGCGACTGCTTCTGCCTGTTCGACGGCGAGTCCGCCTTTGCCACCGCCGCCTACCTTTTCCCCACTGACATTGGCCCCGGCAAGTTCCAGCCCTACGTGCGGCTGGTAGAAAACAGTCCCTCCGATGCCGCCAGCAGTAGCGCCACCGAGTTCGGTCTCAACTATGTGGTCAATGGCCACAACACCCGGCTCAACTTCAACTATGTGTCCGGTGATGCCAACGCGTCCGGCTACGCCGGCGCCGACGTCGATGTGCTGAGCCTCGGCATGCAAGTCCAGCTGTAAATCAATCCCGCAAGAATCTGGAGCAAAAGTATGAAACTGAAGAAATTCGTTGCCGGCCTCGCCTTCGCTGCCGGCACCAGCGTGATCAGCAGCGCCGTGCTCGCCGCGGAAACCATTAAAGTGGGCGTGCTGCACTCCCTGTCCGGCACCATGGCTATCAGCGAAACCACGCTGAAAGACACGGTGCTGATGATGGTGGACGAGCAGAACCGCAAGGGCGGCCTGCTGGGCAAGAAACTGGAAGCGGTGGTGGTAGATCCGGCCTCCGACTGGCCACTGTTTGCGGAAAAGGCCCGCGAACTGCTCACCAAGGACAAAGTAGACGTGATCTTCGGTTGCTGGACATCGGTATCGCGCAAGTCCGTGTTGCCGGTGATCGAGGAACTGAACGGGTTGATGTTCTACCCGGTGCAGTACGAAGGGGAAGAGTCCTCGAAGAATGTGTTCTACACCGGCGCCTCACCGAACCAGCAGGCGATTCCCGCGGTGGATTACCTGATGTCGGATCTGGAAGTGGAGCGCTGGGTGCTCGCCGGTACCGACTATGTCTATCCGCGCACGACCAACAAGATTCTGGAAGCCTACCTGGAATCCAAGGGCGTGGCGAAAGAGGACATCCTGGTCAATTACACCCCCTTCGGCCACTCCGACTGGCAGAGCATCGTTTCCGATATCAAGAAGTTCGGCAGTGCCGGCAAGAAAACCGCGGTAGTGTCCACCATTAACGGCGATGCCAACGTGCCCTTCTACAAGGAACTCGCCAACCAGGGGGTCAGCTCCGAAGACATTCCGGTAGTGGCCTTCTCCGTAGGCGAAGAGGAGCTCTCCGGTATCGATACCGGCCCGCTGGTAGGCCACCTGGCGGCGTGGAATTACTTCCAGGGCATCGATAGCGAAGCCAACGAGTATTTTGTGCAGCAGTGGAAGAAATTCATCGGCGACGAAGAGCGCGTGACCAATGACCCCATGGAAGCGACCTATATCGGTTTCAATATGTGGGCCAAGGCGGTGGAAAAGGCCGGAACCACGAATGTGGATGCGGTGGAGCAGGCGATGATCGGCATCGAGTTTCCAAACCTGACCGGTGGCGTGGCGAAGATGAACAAAAACCATCATCTGTCCAAGCCGGTATTTATCGGCGAGATCCAGGACAACGGCCAGTTTGAAGTGGTGTGGGCCACCGATGATGTCGTCGCCGGCGACGCCTGGTCCGACTTCCTGCCGGGCTCCAAAGATCTGATCGCCGACTGGACTGCGCCGATCAAATGCGGCAACTACAACACCGAGTCCAAGGCCTGTAGCGGTCAGGCCAAGTGACCGCTCGCGCCTGATGTCACAAGTAACGCGGTAACACAATTGCGGAGAAGGTAGTGAAATTTTTACTACACAGCCTTTGGCTGGTGGCGGCCCTGCTGCTGCCAGCCGGCAGCCCGCTGGCGCAAACACCGCCCACAGCACCCGCTGTGGGCGAGCTGCTTCAGCAAATCCCGAATGCCAGCCTGAAGAAAACCGGCGAGCTGGTACAGCAACTGGAACAGGCCGGCGGGGCGGAAATGCGCCCACTGTTTGAGGCCATGCTGGCGGGGGAACTCTACGCCGTCAAAGAGAGCGACAAACTTGTCGCGGTAACAAAAGACCGTGCGGGAAGGCTCGTCGGCCGTGAGATTTTCAATGACAGAGAACTTACTGCATTCGCCTCCCGGGATCTCAAAAAAATCCGAGTGAATAACCGTCTGCGCAGCCAGTTGCGCGACGCCATCGCGCGTATCGATCTCCTGCACGGCAGCGAAGAGCAGCAACATGCCGCAGTGCTTTCGATCCTGGATGACCTGAGCAGCCAGAATATGCGCCTGCTGCGCAGCGCGGAGACGGCGGGTGCCAGTGCGCAAGTACAGGAGGTGATTGCGCTCGCCGACGCCATGGTGCAACTGCGCGACAACCGCGTGCTTGAAGAGCGGCTTGCCGCCATTGAAATCATGAGTGGACGGCTGGAGGCGCCGGTGCGCAACCAGTTGCAGCGGCTGCTGAACGACGACGGCGAGCAGGAGGTTGCGGTAAAGGTCGCCGCGCAAAAGGCGCTGGATAAGATTGCCGGGCGCGTGGAATTTTACGCGCAGATGGAGCAACTGTTTTTCGGCCTGAGCCTGGGCTCGGTGCTGCTGCTCGCGGCCATCGGCCTCGCCATCACTTTCGGTGTGATGGGCGTCATCAATATGGCCCACGGCGAAATGATCATGCTGGGGGCTTATACCACTTACGTGATCCAGCAGCTGATGCCCGGTGCCATCGAATACTCGCTGTTGCTGGCGGTGCCGGCGGCCTTTCTGGTTTCCGGCGGCGTGGGCGTGCTGATCGAACGCGGCGTCATTCGCCATCTGCAGGGGCGACCGCTGGAAACCTTGCTGGCCACCTTCGGCATCAGCCTGATCCTGCAGCAGGCCGTGCGCAGTATTTTCTCGCCACTGAATATGCAGGTAGTCACGCCGGGCTGGATGAGCGGTTCGCTGGTAATTAATCCGGTGTTTTCCCTCACCTACAACCGCCTGTACATCCTGCTGTTCGCGCTGGCGGTATTTGCCGCGCTGGTGGCGATTCTTAAAAAATCCTCCCTCGGCCTGAATGTGCGCGCGGTGTCCCAGAACCGCGATATGGCCAAGGCCATGGGGGTGCGCACGGAACTGGTGGATGCCATGACCTTTGGCCTCGGTTCCGGTATCGCCGGTGTTGCGGGAGTGGCGCTGTCGCAGCTGACGAACGTGGGGCCGAACCTCGGCCAGTCCTACATCATCGACTCGTTCATGGTGGTGGTATTTGGCGGTGTGGGCAACCTGCTCGGCACTTTGGTGGGCGGTTTCTCGCTGGGGGTGGCGAACAAATTCCTCGAGCCTGCTACCGGTGCAGTGCTTGCGAATATCATCGTGCTGGTGTGCCTGATTCTGTTTATCCAGAAGCGGCCGAAAGGGCTGTTTCCCCAGCGCGGGAGGGCGGCGGAATGAATACATTGAGCGCTCTCAGATCGTTCGGCCAGTGGTTCGCCGAATTTCGCCAACCCGGGCGCGGCAGCTCCTGGCTGGTGGGCATTCTGTTGCTGGTAACACTTACCATGTCCGCGGCGAACCTGCTGCTGCCGGCGGACTCGCCGTTGTATGTCAGCACCTACACCATCACCCTGATGGGCAAATACCTGTGCTTCGCCATGCTCGCCATGGCGGTGGATATCATCTGGGGATATTGCGGCATTCTGAGTCTCGGCCACGGGGCATTTTTTGCCCTCGGCGGCTACGGCATGGGTATGTACCTGATGCGTCAGATCGGTGACCGCGGTGTGTATGGTAACGCCGACCTGCCGGATTTTATGGTGTTCCTCAACTGGCAGGAACTGCCCTGGTTCTGGTTCGGCATGGATCAATTCTGGTTTGCCGTACTGATGGCGCTGCTGGTGCCAGGGTTGCTGGCATTCGGTTTCGGTTGGTTGGCGTTTCGCTCCCGGGTTACCGGTGTGTATCTGTCGATCATGACCCAGGCGTTGACCTATGCGCTGATGCTGGCATTTTTCCGCAATGAAATGGGTTTTGGCGGCAACAACGGTCTTACAGACTTCAAGGATATTCTCGGCTTTGATCTGCAGGCGGATGGCACCCGTGTGGCACTGCTACTCGCGACCACTCTGCTTCTGGTGCTCGCGTTCCTCTCCAGTCGCGCCATCGTGCAGTCGCGCCTTGGCCGCGTGATCGTTGCGGTGCGTGATGCGGAGGCGCGGGCGCGTTTTCTCGGCTACCGCACCGAACACTACAAGGTGTGGCTGTTTGTGTACTCCGCGCTGATCGCGGCGGTGGCCGGCATGCTGTATGTACCGCAGGTGGGCATCATCAATCCCGGTGAATTCTCGCCGCTGAACTCCATCGAGGTCGTGGTGTGGGTGGCCGTGGGTGGCCGCGGCACGCTGTATGGCGCCATCGTCGGTGCGCTGCTGGTGAATTACGCCAAGACCCGTTTTACCGCGCTGATGCCGGATGCCTGGCTGTTCGCCCTGGGCGCGCTGTTTGTGATCGTGACTGTGTATCTGCCGCGCGGGCTGGCGGGAATCTTTGAGCGGTTTGCCATCGGCATGCGCAGGGAAAAACACGGTGAAAAAAGCTGGCGCGAAAATTCTGGCCAGTTGTCCGCGAGGGAGGTAAGCGCGTGAACAGTATTCATCAATTGGCTGGGCAGGCGCGCGAGGTAATGCGCCGGGATACCACCTGGCCTTTCCTGATTCCGCGTCGGCGCACGGTGGATGTGTCGAAAGACATCATTCTCTATCTGGAGGACCTGAATGTCAGCTTCGACGGTTTTCGCGCACTGAACAATTTAAACCTGTACGTGAACGACGGCGAGCTGCGCTGCCTGATTGGCGCCAACGGCGCGGGCAAGACCACACTCATGGATGTCATCACTGGCAAGACCCGCTGCGACAGTGGCAGTGCCTGGTTCGGCCAGAATATCGATCTGCTGGCCCACGACGAGGCGGAAATCGCGCAGCTCGGCATCGGCCGCAAATTCCAGAAGCCGACGGTATTCGAGGCGCATACGGTATTCCACAATCTGGAGCTGTCCCTGCGCTGCGGCAAGGGGGTATGGCGAGCGCTCACCGCAAGATTGTCCGGCAGTGAACGCGACCGCATCGACGAGGTGTTGAGCATCATCGGTCTTGAATCGTCACGCCATCAACTGGCGGGTGCACTGTCCCACGGACAGAAACAGTGGCTGGAAATCGGCATGTTGCTCGCCGCTGAACCACGCCTGTTGCTGGTAGATGAGCCGGTGGCGGGGATGACGGCGGAAGAGGCGGAGCGCACGGCGGAGCTGCTGACGTCGCTCGCCGGAAAACACACGGTGATTGTGGTGGAGCACGATATGGAATTTGTGCGCAGCATCGCGCGCACGGTGACGGTGCTGCACCAGGGGGCGGTACTGGCGGAGGGCACCATGGATCAGGTGCAGAACAACCGGGATGTGATCGAGGTGTATCTGGGGGAGGGAGCATGATCCGTATCGAACGGCTAAACCAGAAATACGGCGGCACGCAGATTCTGTGGGATCTGGATCTGGAGATCGAGCGCGGCTCCTGCACCTGCATTATGGGGCGCAACGGGGCGGGAAAGACGACGCTGTTGAAGTGTCTGATGGGGCTGTTGCCGGCGAGCAGTGGACAGATCCTGTTTGAGGATAAGCCCATTGAGGGCAGCGCGGCGCAGGCGCGGGCGAAGATGGGCATCGGCTATGTGCCTCAGGGACGGGACATTTTCCCGCTGTTGACGGTGGAGGAGAATCTGCAGATCGGGTTGCCGGCACGGCGGGATGGTTTACGCAGGATTCCCGAGCGGATTTTTGAGTTGTTTCCGGTGTTGAAGGATATGTTGCACCGGCGAGGGGGGGATTTGTCCGGTGGTCAACAACAACAGTTGGCGATCGGACGCGCACTGGTGATCGATCCGAAGGTGTTGATTCTGGACGAGCCGAATGAGGGAATTCAGCCCAACATAGTCCGCCAGATCGGGGATGTGGTGACGCAGCTCAACGAAGAGGATGGATTGACGGTGATTCTGGTGGAGCAGAAGCTGGGGTTTGCGCGTCGGGTGGGTAGGGAGTTTCGCTTGATGCAGAAAGGCTCGGTGGTGGCGGCGGATAAGATGGCGAATCTGGATGATGAGTTGATTCGGCAGTATCTGGCGGTTTAGTTAGGTGCTCCGCGAATAGCTTTGTGGCGGCGCCGCTGCCGGGTACTGGTTCGTGAGACACGAGCTGGGCGCCCCCCCTCAACCCATCCATGGGGGCTCGTCTGCGGCCGTCCAGGCCGCAGACGGTCGCGCGGGGCTATACCCGGCATCGCCACCTTCGCATCAAACTTTTGAGTAAAAAATAGCTATTTCTGTATGCGTTTTTAATTGAAAACCTGCAGGTAATCACTGTTGCCGTAATAGTGAAATTCCTCGAGGGCGCTGTACGCAAGCTTGATGACATGGTCATCGTCACTGCGCAGTGCCCTTTCCCTGATTTTTTCCTGCCGCTGTGGAATGTTTTTTATCTCTTCTTCATCTACGGGCTCGATGACTTTCGGACCGGTGCTCAGATACGCAATGGCGAGCCCCTGCCAGAAATAGCGCAGTGCGGCTTCGCGGTCGTTGCAGTAGGGGAGTATCAGGCGCAGTGCGTGGCAGCCGGTGACGCCGTGGAGTAGGGTGAAGTCTTTGGTTCCAAGGTAGGCTGTGATCGCTACTGAGGCGATGTCTTCGAGTCCCAGCAGTTGCGGTTGGATCGGGGTGCTCATCCAGCCCGGCTGGCCGGTGACGGCTTGCATATGGTCGGCGATATTGCCCGGTGCAATGGCAATGTCGGGATATTGTTGCGCAAGTCGCGGGAGGATGTCGGCCGCGGCGGCGGGGGTTTGTTCATCGCTGCTGTTCAGCTCGTGATAGTCGAGGTTCCAGTAGGCGAGCCCCATGGCAATTTCCTCGAGGTGCCGCGCGTCGACGCCGTAAGCGGTGCGGATAAGGCCGTGGAAGGCGGCGGTGGCGATGGCGGGGAGCAGCGCGGGCAGTTCCCGCTGCAGGCATTTGGCGATGCCGAGTTGCCGGAGCTGCTGTTCGTAGTAGTGCAGTGCGCTGGGGAATCGGTCGTCGCGGTTGTGGCAGTGTGCGGGTTCTGTGATTTCTTCTACGGGGCTGCCGGGGCGCAATTGCAGATGTGGTGTGCTGCGGTCGAAGGCGTGTTTGAGTTGTACGGGGCGCGCACCCAGCTTATCCAGGGCGATCAGGACCATGGGCAGGTGGTTGGCGAGGCGATCGCCATAGTGCACGTGGTAGCGGCTGCCGGCTTCCAGCAGTTGTGCACAGTCGCGGGTGATGCTCATGCAAGGGCCCCCGTTCGTCGATGGTCGGCTCTCAGCGGACCTCCACTTTGTCGCTCAAGTGTATGGTCGGCGGATTCTCGTCCCCAAGCCACGCGGCGGTGGCGGCGTCTGGGGCGAGGTTCATACCGAAATAGATCTGTCCGTCCGCCCAGCGCCGGTAACTCGCCAGGGTGCGCAAGGGCTCTTTCTGCGCGCGGCCGGTAAACGGGTGCAGGCCTGGGATGGCGCAGCGGGCGCAGGGATGGGTGCAGTCGAACACCAGCGGACCGTCGTGGGTATGAACGGTAAGGGTTTTCCAATGGTCTTCGGCGAAGGGTTCGCAGCCGCTCACTACCAGGTTGGGTCGAAAGCGCAGCATGGATACCGGTTCGGGCAGGCGGCTGTTGAGGTCGTCGAGAGACGCCTGGCTGATCACCAGCAGCGGTGCGCCATCGGCGAAGCCAACCTGGCGGTCGGCGCGCGGGGCCTTTAGTGGGCGGCGAAATTCATCGCCCATGGCGACCAGGCGTACCGGCGACTGTAATTGTTCGCTCAGCCAGTGCGCGGCGTCGTCGCCGGCGTCGCGGGCGGTAACGTCATCGTGCCACACGCGCACCGTCTTCAACTCCGCTTCGCGACCGGGCTGGCGGATTTCAAGGCGCAGGCCCTCGGGATTTTCAAATCGCACACCGTCTCTGGTCGCGGTGGCTTTGAGTTGCGCCATGGCGCGCAGGCGGCGCTGGGTGACGAACTGGTTGTCCGCATCCACCAGCATCCAGCGGCGGTCGTTGACGGCACCATACTGGTCCAGCGGTAGAGACTTGCATTTGTGCCCCTGCAGGGATTTGACCGGGAAGTGATACAGAGCGGAAATTTCCACCACTGGCTCCTGAACACATGACTGGAGATGGCTAGGGTATAGGCAAGTGGCGGAACAAAAAAGACCTGTGCTGTTAAAGGCCCCGGTGTCTGCCACCGGGGGGGAAATCACGGTTCTGAAGGTTTGCCGAATTCCGGGAAACCTTCGTGGTTCCAGCGGATGGTTTTTACAAAGGTGTGACGGTTCGGGTCCCACAGGGGGTCGCCGACAATTTCGGTATAGGTGCGGGCGTGGAACACCAGAATGTCTTCGCTGCCGTCTTCGGATACCGTGAAGCTGTTGTGGCCCGGGCCATAGATACCGCGCTCATAGCAGCTCTGTAATACCGGTACCGGGGATTTTTCCCAGCTCGCCGGATTCAGCAGGTCTGCGTTTTCATCCGCCCACAGCAGGCCCATGCAGTAGTTGTGGTTGGTGGCGCTGGCGGAGTAGCCGATAAAGATCCGGCCGTTTTTCTTGATGACGGCAGGACCCTCGTTGACGAGGAAGCCGATCACTTCCCAGTCGTATTCCGGTTTGGTCAGCAGTACCGGCTCGCCGACGATGGTGGTGGGGCTGTCCATTTCGGCGATGTAGAGATTGGAGTTGCCGGGGATGTCGGGGCCTTTCTGGGCCCACAGATAGTAGTGTTTGCCCTGGTGTGTGAACACGGTGGCGTCGAGGCAGAAGCTGTCGATGCCGGAGTCCACCTGTTGCAGGGACCACTCAGCCTGCATTGGGTCGGCGTCGGTGGTGGTCAGCGCGTACATGCGGTGCTGGAACAGGTCGTGTTTGATTTCCCGCGACGGTGCTGCGGCGAAGTAGATGGCCCAGGTGGGTTGCTGTCCTTCGATGTGGATATGATGAATTTCGGGGGCCCAGATGAGGTCGGAGTAGGGGCCGGTGTCGGGTTTGGTCCACACGGTGACTTTTTCTGCATCGGCGAGGCCAGCGATGGTGCTGGCGCGGCGCAGTTCGAGGCGGTCGTATTCGGGCACCGAGGCGATGAAGTAGTAGTTGCCGTCGGTGTGCTTGTAGATATACGGGTCGGCGCGCTGTTCGATCAGTGGCTTGATCAACGGTTCTGCGGTTTTTTCTGGAATCACTTTTTAACTCCGAGGTACAACTTGGTGGTGTTCTTAACGAGTCAGGTGGCGGTAGTGCTACCGGGTCCAGCTTTGCAAGACATGCCGTGAACCCATCCATGGGGGCTCTTCCGCGAGGTCCCTCTCGCGGAAGGTCTTGCAAAGCTGGCCCCGGTATCACCACCTTCGCGGAAAATTCAAATTTCTAAATGAGTTGTTGTATTTCAGGTTGTCGGTACAGAAAGCGGGTTCGCTTCAGGTGCACTCTCTGGCTTCAATTTTCCGTTCTTGAGTTCCGTGTAATACGCATCGGTAATCACAAATTTCCGCATCAACAGTCCCAGCAGAAAATGAAACAGACCGGGAATGATCGTCAGCATCAGCGCGATACCAGTGAGGGTAAATTCGCTCTGGTTTTCTCCGGCCTGGTAGCCGAAATACGTGAGTAGCAAGCCGGTGATAAATCCCGCGAGACCGGCGCCGGCCTTCTGGCAGAAGGAGATCCCGCCGAAGGCGAGACCGCTGACGCGCTGGCCGTTTTTTACGTGGCCGTAGTCGACGGCTTCGGCAATGGCGGACCAGAAGATGGGGGCGTGCAGGTCGACGACGAACGAGAGAATTATGTAGAGCACAAAGGCGAGCGCGATGTCACCGGGGGAGACGGCGAAAAACATGAGCAGGCTGATGGCACCGACGAGCATTTGCGACCAGCTGAACAATTTGATTTTGCAGAAGCGTTTGGTGATCCAGGTGGAGGCGACCATGGAAACGATGGAAGCGGCGATACCGGCACTGGTGAACTGGGCGGCGAGGGCGTCGTTGCCGTCGAGATAGTAAATGGCATAGTAAAAGGCGACGCCGCCGCGCAGGGCATAGCCGATAGTGCCAAGAATGCAGGCACCGGCGAGGATCAGCCACTGGTCGTTTTTAAGCAGCAGTTTCAGTTGTTGCGACAGAGGTTGCTGGTCCACCTGATGCTCGACGCGTTCGCGAGTGGTAGCGAAACACATCATCAGCAGCAATACGCCCACCAGAGACATGAAGCCCATGGCGAGCTGGTAGCCTTTGGCTACGTCGTTGCCGCCCCAGGACTGCGCCAATACCGGCACCGAGGCGACGATGATGACGTTGGCAATCTTGGCGAAGAACATGCGATAGCCGTTGGCCGACAGGCGCTCCTGTGGGTCGCTGGTGAGTACGCCGATGTAGGAAATGTACGGAATGGCCACGCCGGTAAACATGAGCGTGGCGAACAGATAAGTGACGTAGGCCCATACCAGTTTGGCGTTGTAGTCGAGATCAGGGGTGGTGAACAGCAGGAAGACCGCGAAGCCATAGGGCACGGACAAATACAGGAACCAGGGACGGAAGCGGCCGTGGCGGCCTTTGAATTTGTCGGTGATCAGGCCCATCAGGGGATCGCTCAGCGCATCGACAAAGCGCGCGGCGAGGAACAGTGTTCCAACATGGACGGGCTTGAGACCAAAAATGTCCGTATAAAAGTACTGCATGAAGTAGAACATGGCCGCGATCATCACGTTCACCGCCATATCGCCGGCACCGAAGCCGACTTTCTCCACCACAGACAACTTGTTCGACTGTTGCATGGTGCTTTCTCTCTTATCTTTATATCGCTGTATTTGCCGCGTGAGCCACGCGCACCAAGTTGCTGTTTGGGCGCGACAACGATATATATATTATTGTAGTATTAAAGTCAAAGAGCAGGTTCGAACCGATGGTATGTCCCGGCCGCGGCTTTTATCTGACCGGAAATAGGCGTACATTTCGCAATTCAGCCCCGCTTCGTGGGTTGGACTTCAATATCCTGCCGCTCGGTAGCGCATAGAAGCGCTTTGATCGTACCAGTTTTCATGCAGTTCCGGATGCGCGGAGTGTGACCGGATTCGTCATAAAGTAAGGTAAATGCAGTTTCAGAGCGGTACAGGGTGATCGTGCGGCGAACTCGCGGTTGGCAGCACCAGTTAAGGCAAGCATTATGGTTAAACAAATCAGGGAAAATCGGCCGCGCAGCGTGCATGCATGGGTGGCTTATGAACTGGGTACCCGCATTGTGACCGGGTATTACGAACCCGGTGCGTATATTCCCAACGAGGCCACTATCGGCGAAGAGCTGAATGTGTCCCGCACGGCACTGCGGGAGGCATTCAAGATTCTTACCGCCAAGGGCCTGATCGAGTCGCGCCCGAAACTGGGTACCCGGGTACGCCCGCGGGAGTTCTGGAACATGTTCGATTCCGATGTGTTGCGCTGGTGCTTTGACTCAACGCCCACCCCGGAATTTTTGCGCTCCCTGTTTGAGGTGCGCGAAATGATCGAACCCACTTCCGCTGCGCTTGCCGCCAAGCGGGCGACCGACGAGCAGATTGAGGCAATGGAAAAGGCCTACCGGGCGATGGAGACGGCGGAACCCGGCACCGAGCAGGTCATCCTGACAGATATCGAATTCCACATGGCGATTCTGCGGGGCACCAACAACGAATTTATGATTTCCCTCGGCGAGTCTATCAAGACTGCGTTGATGGGACTCTTTCGTATCAGCAGCTCCAAGGAATCCGCCTATCAGGCGTCCCTGCCGGGACACTATGCCGTGTATCTGGGAATCCGCGACCGCGACTCCGAACGTGCGCGCTTTGAAATGAAATCCTTATTGTCCAAATCCGTGCGCAAGGCGCTGGACCATCTGGCGGATGACGACGGCGGTGGCAAGGTGGATATGGCGGTCTGATCCGGCCATACCAGGCGAATGCGCAAAGGGCAGCTCAATGAGCTGCCCTTTGTTTTTGCGGGGAAAAGCAAATCGTTACAGGGTTTTTACTTTGGGAATCACGCGCTCTACCACCTTCAATGAATTGCGCAGCGGGCGGCCAAAGGTTTCTGACTCAATTTCAAAGCGATCGCCAGCCTGAGGCTGGATACCATCGCCGAAACTCAGTGTGGCGGTGCCAAAGAAGTGAACCTGAACGTGTCCCGGGCGGCAGAAGTTGTGGTACTTGAAGTGGTGATCTTCCAGGTTCTCAATGGTGTGCGACATGTTGTCTTCCCCACTCAGAAAGTTCTTTTCCCAGATCACCTCTTCACCGCGCACGATGCGCGATGTTCCCTCGATATGTTTGGGCAGATCGCCCAGTAACAACTCGGGTCCAAACGAGCAGTGGCGCAGCTTCGAGTGAGCCAGGTACAGGTAGTTCTGCCGCTCGGTGACATGGTCTGAGAGTTCATTGCCGATGGCGAAGCCGATTCGGCAGGGATTACCGCCGGCATCGTTGATGTAGATACCGGCAATTTCCGGTTCCTCGCCGGCGTCCAATGCAAAAGAAGGGCTCGGAATGGAGGCCTCCGGAGGAACCACACTGTCTCCATCACCCTTGTAGAACCACTCCGGCTGCACGCCGGTTTCCCCCTTTGCCGGCTTGCCGCCTTCAACTCCCATCTTGAACATTTTCATTGTGTCGGTCATGTCTTCCACCTTGTTGGTGGAATTCTGCGCGTGCATCGCCGCGCGGGTATCGGCACTTCCCAGATGGGTGAGGCCGGTGCCCGCCACCATCATCCGGGTTGGCTCAGGGTGGTCGATGGGGGCGAGAAGGCGGCTTTCATCGATGATTTTCTGGTAGTCCAGGCGGATATCGGAAAGCAGTTCGGTAGCCAGTGCTTCGAGGCCCGTAGCACTGTCTATTGCACGCTGCGCCAACTGGTAAATGGTCTCCACGTCTTTCAATTGTTCGACGGTGTTGTTGTCGACCACGGCGCCTACTGCGCGCTGGCCGGATTCGGTGGTGAATTGGATCAGTCTCATCGCTGTTTTCCCTTAATTATTTGCACGGGCCTCAAGGATCGCCGCTGGAACGGAGGCGGATGATTTTTATATATTATTGTAATACTTATTGCAATTGCGGATACGGAATCCGCTGTCTACTGATCCCCTCGTAGACGATTACGCCAATGGCGAATACAGGGCAGCTCGCACTTTATACGGGTCGTGCAAATATTCATACAATAATATTGACATTTGGTGGTGCCCTCTGTAAGTATAAATGGTAGCGGTAACATCCGTGGTGTTAAATCAATAATAATCATGCCGTCGTGAAGCCCTGGGGTTGTGACAAAGGGGCGGCAGCGGCAAATAGCGAAAAGAGGAGAGGGCTGCCACCTGGGGCTGTCCCGGCGCTGGCTGCCGTAAAAAAATGCAGAATAAGCACTCGTTATCCCCTTCCGACACTCTCATAAATAGTTCTGCCCGTCCGGGCCCGTTGTTCAGGCGCTCATTGCTGGCCGCAGCGATCATGGCCTGCGCTTCACCGTTACTGGCGCAAGAAGTCAAAGGTACAGAGGCGAGCGATCAGGGTGGCGCTCCCAAAGTTATTTCCGAAAGCGGTGGCGCTGCCATCGACTCCGATTCCATTGAAGAGGTCACTGTCACCGCTCAGCGCAGGTCCCTTGAGACGGCGTTGGAGCTAAAGCGTGCATCGGATACCGTCAGTGACTCCATTGTTTTGGATGAGGCCGGTAAAGTCCCCAGCACTTCGCTCCTGGAAATTCTGCAGCGTGTGCCGGGCATTACCATCAATCGGGTCAGGTCCGCCGGCTCGCCGGATCAATTTACCTTTGAAGGCTCCGGGCTTCAGATCCGCGGTTTGAGTGGAACCAAAGGTCTAATCAACGGAAGGGAAGTTTTTCAGGGCGGTCTAGGCTGGTCTGACATTGGCCCGGAACTGTTGAAAGGTGTCACTACCTACAAGGCCAGCCGGGCGGATCTGATTGAGGGGGGGGTTGCCGGCACCATCGACCTGCAGACACATATGCCGTTCGATTTCGATGGCACGGAAGTCAGTGCCGCGGTGTCTGGCAGCTACGGCGATTTCTCAGAGAAAACCTCCCCGAGCGCCTCGATTCTGGCTTCTACACGCTTCGATACCGACATCGGTGAATTCGGCGTTCTTGTCGATGGCGCCTATTCGCGCATTGAATCGCAAAATAGCTTTGCCCGCTTCCAGCCTTATTTCCAGACTGAGTATCAAGGGGAAAGGGCATTTGCGCCGGGCGGATTCTTTGCCGGCAGCGACCAGTTTGAACGGACGCGCGAAGGTTTTTACGGTGCGGTTCAATGGCGGCCCACAGAGGAACTTGAATTCTTCCACACTACGTTCATTTCTGGCAGGGAGAGTGTCCGCGATTCTCAATTTATCTCTCCGGTCAGCACCAGCATCGGCTTGGCCGATGGCAGTGTGGTCGATGACGACGGCGTATTCGTGCGCGGCTCCATTATCAACAGCGCTGACCCGGCAGGTGGTATTCCGGTGGGCAGCACTAGCAACCACACACCGTCGGAAAACCAGGCCCGCGATTTCAGCCAGGGATTTACCTATGCGTCCGGCCCGTGGGAGGTGCGCGGTACCTACCAACACGTCGAAACCGAATCGCACACATCCAAGTACGGTATCAGCCTCAATGGTCCCGGCGTGGTTCAGCAGTACATCAACACCACCGGTTCCGGCCCGAGAATCGGCTTTGACGGGTCGTTTCAGGCGGACCCGGCGACCACCGGACTCTCCAATTTTGCCTGGCTGAACCAGGACAACAAGGCCCGCACCGACGCAGTTACCCTCGACGTGAGCTACGATTTCGACAACGGCTTCTTCAAGAAGGCTGCTGCAGGTGCGCGGGTCGCGCGCCGCAAGGAATCCGATAGTTTCGTCGGCACCTGGTGGTCGGCGTCGGGGCGCGGTTGGAACGGGGTGCCGCAAACGTTCGTTGCCACGGCGCAGGAAGGTGATTTCCGACTCGAGGAGTTTTCAGACTTCTTCAAGGGTGATGTCGATGCGCCGACGTCTGCCTATGTCGCCGATCCTTCCGTTCTAAAAGGCAGTCAGCTCGAGCGGGTGCTCAACACCTATGCGGCGTGTGCGCCCGATTTACCGGTCCAGTGCAGCGACCCAACGCAAAGTTCCTACCTCTACGGAAACCCTGTGGATCCGACGTTTGGACTTCAGCCCAGCTTCAGCACCACGAGACCGGATACCCAGTCGGCGTATGTCATGGTCGGGTTCGAGAATACCAGTGCGAATCCATTCCTGAACTTCTCCGGTAATGTCGGTATGCGCTATGTGCGCAACGAGGTGGAGAGTGTCGGGAACTTCGTTTTCGGCGGTGGAGCCACCTACTACCAGAGTCTGGAGGATGCGGCGGCTTCGCTGGAAATGATTGGCGGTATCGATAATCTGGAAGCGTGGCGAGAGGCGCATCCGGACGAAGAATTGCCGCTGACTCTGACCAGTGTGCCCAGTTCTTTTGACCGTACCGAAAGTTATACCGGCGACTATTTCCTGCCCTCGTTCAATATCAAGTTCGCTCCATTCGACAACTGGATTTTCCGCTTTGCGTTGACCAAGACATTAACCCCGCCCAACTACGGCGACATCCGCGCTCAAGGTAACGCGGGAATCAGTTCCGTGGAGAATCCCTACGGCGGGGGGAGCGAATCCGGATTGCCCGGCATTTTCAGCGGCTATGGCTATACTTCCGGAAATTCCAATCTCAAGCCGGAGATTTCGCTGAATAAAGACTTCTCCGTTGAGTGGTATCCAAGTCGCGGTACAACCATGCATATGGCCCTGTTCCACAAGGCGATTGACGACAAGGTGCTCTACAACGATGTTGACTACACCGCAGCCGATGTTTTCAGCGCGGACAAGCCGATGTCTGTCAGTACAGACAGCGGTGAAATGGTATTTGTAAATGGGCCGATTAACGGTGCCGCGAGAATTAACTCGTACAAAACATCGACCGTAAAAGGGATTGAACTTGGAGGGCGTACTTATTTCGATAGCCTGCCGGGACGGTTGAGCGGTCTGGGTATCGATGCCAATGTTACCTACATCGACAGCAGTGCACCGGATTCACTGGCGTTCGATATGACCGGAGCCACCATGACCGGGCTACCGCTTCCCGGCATGTCGAAGCTGAATTACAACGCGACGATGCTTTACGACTGGGATAAATTCAGCGCGCGTCTGTCCTGGCAGTGGCGCGATCGCTATCTGATCACGACAAACGATTCCAGTACCACCAATAGCTATTCCATTCCGGGATCTGCTGATCCGATTCAGTATTCGCTGCCCGTGTACGGTGCAGCCGATGGTCGTCTCGACGGCAGTATCGCTTATCAGTTCACTGAGAACGTGAGCCTCAAGTTCAATGTGGCGAATATCACCGACGAGATTACGGAAGCTGAAATGGAAGTCCTACCGGGCAAGTTTGTCACCCGGAGTCATTTCATTTCCGACCGTCGCTACAGTCTGGACCTGGGCATCAGATTCTAAATGACGGAACCGGCGCTTTTCGGAGCGCCGCGTCGCCTCGCGCCGTGTTCGTCGGCGCGGGGCGACGGTGACTTGGGGAATCGGAATGACCAGAAAGATCCTTATTGTTGGAGGGGGGACCGCAGGCTGGATCAGCGCGGCCTACCTCGCACAGATGCTGTCTGCGGACCTCCCCGGCGGTGCGTCGATTACTCTCGTGGAATCGGAGGAGATTGGTATCCTCGGTGTTGGTGAGGGCACCTTTCCGATTATTCGCAGGACACTCAGTCGCATTGGTCTTGATGAAACAGACTTGATTCGGGAGGCCGACGCCACCTTCAAGCAGGGCATCCGCTTTCAGGGATGGAAGTCCAATCCGGGTACTGGAAACGACGATTGGTTCCTTCATCCATTTCAAGTGAACGCTCAACACACGGATATGGACCTCTTGCCTTACTGGTTGCTCGGTGTCGCCGGCAATGTGCCGTGGGCCGAGGCCAGTACGGTGCAGGGGCGTGTGGTTGCGGCCATGCGCGCGCCGAAGTTGATTACCCACCCGAACTTTGACGGCCCGCTCAATTACGCCTACCACTTCGATGCGGTGAAATTTGCCGCTGTGGTTCGCCGCCGCGCGATGCAATTGGGTGTAAAGCGGCTTGTCGACACCATCGACGAAGTCCGCCTGGACGAGCATGGCGCTATCGCGTCATTGCAGTCGCGAGAGAATGGAGAATTGCGCGCGGATCTCTATATCGACTGCAGCGGCTCCCGGGCGCGCTTGATCGGTGAGGCACTGGGATCGGAATTTACCTCCTATCGCGATCAGCTTTTCTGCAACCGCGCCCTTGCCATACAAGTACCCTACGACCGGCCCGACACGCCAATTCCATCCTGCACTTACTCCAGTGCGCAAAACAGCGGATGGATCTGGGATATCGGACTGCAAAGCCGTCGCGGTATCGGTCACGTCTACTCTTCAGATCACTGTAGCGATGACGCCGCACTGGCGGCACTGTATCGATATCTGGGACCTGATGCCGACGAGCTGCCGTACCGAAAATTGTCGTTCGAGGCGGGATTTCGCAAAACGCAATGGCACAAGAACTGCGTCGCTATAGGAATGTCCGCGGGCTTCATTGAGCCACTGGAGGCTACCGGTATCAGTTTTGCCGAAGTCGCGGCGCTGATTCTCAGCGGTCTGTTTCCCTGGTCGGGGGATTACGAGTTGGCCGCAAAGCAGTTCAATGCACAGATGACTACCCGCTACGAGCACGTGATCGACTTTATCAAAATGCACTATTGCCTGAGTCAGCGAACGGATTCTGCATTCTGGCACGATAATCGTGCGTCTTCCTCTATGTCCGAAAGTCTGCAAGAACGACTGGCGCAATGGCGGCACCGACCGCCGTCGTTTCTCGATGTGGATGCGAGCCACGATATCTTTGATGAGACCAGCTGGCAGTACATTCTTTACGGTATGGGATTTAAGACCGATATCGGCCCCCGAGCCGGAGCGCTGCGTTTCTATGAAGATGCGCAGCGTGAGTTCGACAGCATTCGTCGCCAGAGCGAGAAGGCGATCAGTGTCATGCCGGCGCACCGTGTGCTGGTGGACCAGGTGGTTGCCAGTGGCTTCCATCCATCGCGGGAGGCTCGACCATGAATCCGAATGCGCAGCCTGATACGGCGCAGGTCAAGCGCGTGGTTATCGTCGGCGGTGGCACCTCCGGCTGGATGTGTGCCGCTGCCATCGCACGTATGGCGCCCGCCGGTCTGTCTGTCACCCTGGTGGAGTCGGAGGAGATCGGTGTAATCGGCGTCGGCGAAGCCTCCATTCCCACATTGATTAAATTCAATGATTTTCTGGGGCTCAATGAGAACGACGTGCTGCGGTATTGCCGGGGAACCTTCAAGCTCGGGATCGAATTCGTCGATTGGCTGGGTGCGGGGGAGCGCTACTTCCACCCGTTCGGCCTGTTTGGTCGCGACACGCCGGAATTTGCCTTTCATCAATTGTGGCTGCGATTAAAAGCCATGTCGGCGAACGGCACGGCGCCGCCCGACGCCGCCGGTGGCATTCACGATTACAACCTCTGCTCAGCGGCGGCGGCCCAGGGACGGTTCTCTCCGCCGAATGGCGGGAGTGACACCATTCTTTCGACCATGCGCCACGCCTATCACTTTGATGCCAGTCTCTATGGACAGTTGCTGCGGGGCTACGCCGAGCAAAGAAACGTCAGCCGGGTGGAAGGGAAAGTCGTTGACGTGATGCGGGATCCGGAGCTTGGCATGATCCGGTCGGTAAGTTTAGGGGACGGGCGGGTACTTGCCGGCGACCTGTTCATCGACTGCAGCGGTTTTCGATCGCTGTTAATCGGAGATGCTTTGGGTAGTGATTTTGTCGACTGGAGTCACTATTTGCCCTGCGACCGCGCGCTCGCATTGCCTACCGAGCGGACCGGGCTGCCGACGCCGTTTACCCGGGCCACCGCAGACCGGGCGGGTTGGCGCTGGCGGATTCCGCTGCAGCAGCGCAACGGCAACGGCTATGTCTTTGCCAGTGACTTTATCGATTGGGACGAGGCCCACCGGCAGCTCCTCGACGGCGCCGAGGGCGCATCACTTGCAGAACCTATGCCTTTGCGTTTCCGTACCGGTCACCGGCGTGCTTTCTGGGAGAAAAACTGCATTGCCATCGGCCTTGCTGGTGGTTTTATCGAACCGTTGGAATCAACAAGTATCCATCTCGCACAAGTGGGTATCCAGCGGTTGATCAACCTGT
The DNA here is from genome assembly GCF_011326135.1 of Microbulbifer sp. SH-1. Lineage (NCBI taxonomy): Bacteria > Pseudomonadati > Pseudomonadota > Gammaproteobacteria > Cellvibrionales > Microbulbiferaceae > Microbulbifer > Microbulbifer sp. SH-1. The sequence continues at coordinate 4,160,141 of NZ_CP046948.1, forward strand.
GGCCGGGATGTGGCATCAACGCTGCGGAAGTGACGCACTACAACCGGGCGATGTGTGCCGACTACGAGCGCATTCGCGATTTTATCGTACTGCATTACCACGCCGCTCAGCGCAAGGACTCCGAGTTTTGGCGCTATGTCAGCAATATGGCGATCCCGGATACCCTCGCAGGCAGGTTGGATATGTTTCGCGCCCATGGGCGGATCATCCCGGATCCGGAAGATTTATTCAGCGAGCACAGCTGGTTGGCGGTGATGCTCGGACAGGGCATCCATCCGCGAAACTACGATACCTTGGTGGATCGCATACCTGCAGACACTCTGATCCATCACATGCGCTTGTTGAAAAATGCCGTTGCGAAAACGGCAAGCACTCTACTTATTCACCAGGAATACATTGATCGCCATTGCGCCGTATGAGTATCACTATGAAAAAAAATAAAATTCTTTGCACGCTATTAATGTTGTCTGTTTGTACAACTTACTCCGTATCCGGGGTTGCCAATACGTTCAAGTCTGGTGAGAACCCAATTTTCAGAAATATTTTTACCGCCGATCCATCCCCTCTGGTTGTTGGCGATACGCTGTACGTCTATGTCGGCCACGATGAAGCAGGCGAAGGCCAGATGTTCAATATCACTGAGTGGGTCGTTTACTCCACTACGGATATGAAAAACTGGACCTTTCACGGGTCGGTCATGAAGCCTACGGATTTCGATTGGGCGGTCAGGGATGCCTGGGCTTCCCAGGTGATCGAAAAAGACGGCAAGTTCTGGTTTTACACGACGGTGGAGCATGGGCCACCGCACAACGCCAAGGCCATTGGCGTTGCCGTTGCGGACTCACCCTTGGGGCCGTTCAAGGATGCCAGGGGTTCCGCCCTGGTTCACGACGCAATAACCCCCACGCCGGAAGACCCGCATGACTGGGATGATATCGATCCGACTGTGTTTACGGACGACGACGGCACGACCTGGATCGCCTGGGGAAACATGCATCTTTATCTGGCCAGGCTAAAGGCCAATATGATCGAATTTGACGGGCCGATTCAGGAAATATACTTGCCCAACTATACCGAGGGACCATGGCTGCATAAGCGCGAGGATGTGTACTACCTGACCTATCCCTGCTTCGCGCATCAGAATATGTATGAAAAAATGTGCTATGCCACGGCGCCTCGAATCACGGGTGAATGGACCTACCAGGGCATTCTCACCGACCGCACCGAAAATAGTTTTACCATCCATCCAGGCATCGTCGAATACAAGGACCAATGGTACTTCTTTTACCACGACGCCAAGCTTTCAATTGATGGCGTCCCCGGAGCCATGGGACGACGCTCTGTTGCCGTTCAGCATCTTTACTACAACGAAGACGGGACCATCAAACCGATCCCTCAAACGAAGCAGGGCGTGAGTTTGCCGCCCGATCCGCCCGGAAGTTACCAAGGGCCGGTTTTCAATCCTGCGGGCCCTTTGGCTGAGGTAAAAAGCGATGTGCATGTCGCGCAAAATACGGCAACTGCGGCAACAAGATGGAAAGGAACACCGGTATTACAGACCACCGCTGATCCTTACCAGACGGCAATCGTCCCGGAGAGTTTTAATCGTGGCGATAGTGGTGCTGCCACTCTGGGGCAGGCGTTCCGTCCGGATGTCGATTTCAGATTACGCGAAATCAACTTGTACGCCGGAGATGGACTCGGCACCACTGAATCTGAACCTGTAACTTTAGCCTTGTATGGACTTCATGAAGGCGACGCAGGCGGACACCTCGCTGACTCCTATGGGACAGGAAAGAACCTGCTGGGGCCGGGTGACGGATTGAAGATTAATTACGTACCGCAGGCGCAGGGATTGCTTCAACTGCGGTTGGAGGAAAGCCGTCAGCCGGTATTGCATGCGGGTAAACGTTATGTGTTGGAGCTGCAGGGTGTGCGTGGTTCGGCGCCACTTTTCTGGCGCAGGACAAAGTCGGATACCTACGCAGACGGTACGGCTTATTACGACCGGTCACCAATGAAAAACGTACAAGGAGCAGGCGATTTTAGCCTGGCACTATATGGGGATACGCTTCTAGAGCGATGATCTCAATATGAACGGTATTGTCTTCAATATTCATGATGTCGCACTCCTGTTGATCGCTGGTGAGTGCGGCATGTTGGCAATGCTGTTTTTTGCGTACAGAAGCAATCGGCGCTTGGCGCACTCCCTCATGGCAATTTTTATGCTTATGAACATGCTGATCGCGATCGATACGCTAATATGCCGGGGTGAAGTATTTCGTTTTTGGGTGTTTTTTGTCTCGCCTGACCTGTTTTTTCTTTTTGGGTTCGCCTATTTTTTGCTGGGACCGGCGCTTTACTTTTATACGCGTGCGGTAATTTTTCGCGAATCTTCATTTCGCCGCTTGCATGCATTGCACTTGATTCCGGCGGCTACCGCGCAGCTGTATCTGTTCCTTGTGTACCATCGCTACCCCGCGGATGTCCAAATTAACCTGGTTCTGGGGAAGAGCGTTTTCCTTTTCTCGGGCGGGTATCACGATCTTTTTTGGTTGGCGCAAAAAGCAATGGTTGTGGTTTACGGAATTGCCTGTTTTTTTCTGCTTGCGCGCGATCTTGTGCTGCCCAAACATCAACGTTCGATCAGCAAGAACAGCATTTTCGTCTGGCTGCACTTGCTGATCGGAGGATTCCTACTGGTCTGGATCTGGAGTTTGGCCGCGCACATATGGAGTGTATTCCGGTCCGTTGATGCCAGTAACGTGATGGGAATCACCGGCAATTACATGACCGTTTTGCTGACCACTGTTCTGATGTTCTACAGCCTGCTTGGCTCGGGCCTCCTCGGAGGCCTCCGGCCAGGTAAAAATACCAGCCGTGGAGACCCTGCGCCGATGGATCAGAGTCTTATCGAGAGAATCTGTGCCGCGATGGAAAGCGGCAGACTGTTTCTCAATCCCAGGCTCACCGTAGAAGAGTTTGCCGGGCACGTAAAACTGCCGCCGCGCCAGGTTTCTTCGGCGATCAAGAGCCGATACGGGTGTAATTTCCTTGAGTACGTCAACAGCTACCGCGTGCAGGAGGCAAAAATCGGGCTGGCCGATCCCGCGAATCGCGACGAATCGGTACTCGATATCGCGTCTAAATCCGGGTTTAACAGCAAGGCCACCTTCAATCGGTTCTTTAAGAAGTTTGCCGGTGTTACGCCGACGGAATTCCGGCGCCGCTGCCTGTCCGGCTTGCCTGATTGAGTGTGGTGTTATGGGTTTGCTATGCGTCTCAATTTTTGTTCGGCAAAAATTGCAGCTTTACCCGCTGCGGCAGCCGTATCAGGCTTTGGGAGCCATCGTCTGACCGACAATTCGTCTTATGTAGTACAGGCGAAGGAGGTCTGAACTACCTGAGTAGCGCCGGGCGTATCGGAGTTGTACCCAGGCGGATACAGAAGGCGGTTTCAGGTTCCGATAAAGATTGTTCACATCTCCAGGGAGGAGAAAACGTGTTTCATTCAACCGTTCTTGTATTACGGACGGCATTAATAGCCGTCGCGGCACTTGGGTCTTTGGCAGTTGGCGCCAAACCATACAAGGCCGCGGAAGTTTTTACCAACAACAGCCAACTCTACGGTAAGTATGTGTTTCGGATGCGTGCGGCTGAAGGCAGCGGGATCATCTCGAATTTTTTCCTGTGGAAAGAAGGGTCTGAACTTGCGGGTGTGACTTGGGAGGAGGTCGACATCGAAGTCTTTGGTAAGAACCAGGCCCGCTCATGGCAAAGCAACATCATTACCGGCCTGGACAACCGGATCACTTCCGAGCAGGTGCACAACGCTGGCGTGTCTCTTGCCGATGACTACCACACCTACAGCATAGAATGGACGCCGCAATGGGTTCGCTGGCTGGTTGATGGGCAGTTGGTGCGCGAAACGCAGGGCGGCCAAGCCGGCGACCTGATCAACCCATCCCAGGCTCGTTTCAATTTCTGGCCACCGAATATTCCCTCCTGGGTTGGCCCCTGGAACGACAGCATTCTTCCTGTGCATATGTTCGTCAACTGGGTGGAGTATCACAGTTGGAACGGTGCCGGGTTCACTTTCGAGTGGCGGGATGATTTCAATGCATTTGACAGCGGTCGCTGGGGAGTGGCTGACTGGACCTTCGCGGAAAACCGCGCGGATTTCGCCCCGGCCAACGCGACAACCGTCAACGGCTATTTGGTGCTGTCTCTGACCCACGAGGGCCAGGAAGGCTTTAATGGTGTTCCTCCGGGAGATAGTGGCGGTAGCTCGGGCTCATCGTCCAGCAGTTCATCCAGTTCATCGTCAAGTTCTTCCGGCGGCAGTTCGTCTTCCAGTTCATCCAGTGGCAGTTCGTCCTCCAGCGGCAGCTCATCTTCCAGTGGATCGGGCGGCGGCGCATACCCGGTGATATCCGGCGGGCAGTCAGGCAATTTCAACACCAGTGGAGCTTACGGTTTCCGCACACAGGATTCGATTTCCGGCTGGGGTGTGTCGAACTTTTCCGGGCGCACAGTTTCCGTGACGGTGAACGGCTCTGGCGCAGCGGTAACTTCTCCCGGCGCACCGTTGCCGCCGAAAGGGGCCGGCGACTACTACGTTTTTGAAGCCACGGCCGGAGATTTTCCATGGGCCTCCGTCTATTGGTGGTAGAGCCTTATTTCAGTAAAGCGATGATGTAAATATTTTAATTAAAAGATCTCAATAGAGAAAACTGCGGTAACAATAAAAATCAATTCCGGAGAAAACGTATGAAGCTAAAAAAAATAATTCCATCGTTTATGCCATCGGTGGGCAGTTGTATGAGAACTGCTGCGGCCATGTTTGCGCTTTCGGCTTCCGCCGTCTGCCTGGCTGACAATCCGTTGGTATCCCAAGTCTACACGGCGGACCCGGCTGCACGGGTATTTGACGGCCGCGTATATGTCATTGTTACTCACGACCAGGATACCCAGTCGGATTACAGCGAGCTTCACGATTACTACATGTTCTCTTCGGAGGACATGATCAACTGGCAGGATCACGGTGTGGTCTTCGATGCGCGCACCGACAGCAGCTGGGCCAATCTCGCCTATGCGCCGGACATGATAGAGCGCAATGGGAAGTATTACCTGTACTTTCCCAATGGCGCCAACTCAATCGGTGTGGCGGTGAGCGACAGCCCCACGGGGCCGTTTACCGATCCGCTGGGTGGTCCCCTCATCGATCGCAATACCCCCAATGGGAATGTGGATTGGGTGTTCGACCCGGGTGTGTTTATTGATGACGACGGCCAGGCCTATTTGTATTTCGGTGGCGGTGGACCGGGTAACGCGCGTGTTATCCGCCTGAACGAAGACATGATAAGCACCAGTGGCTCTGCAATAACACTCGACGTGCCGAATTTCTTTGAAGCGCTGTATATGCACAAGCGCAACGGTACCTACTATCTGTCGTATTCCACCAATACCGCGGGCGGGCTGGCGATTGACTACATGACCAGCAACAATCCGACATCGGGATTCGTTCACCGCGGCACGGTGCTCCCAAATCCCTGGGAGAACAACAATAACAACAACCATCAGTCCATTCTGGAGTTCAACAACCAGTGGTACATCTTTTACCACAATCGCGCAGTGGCCAATGCGCGCGGTGCCAGTACCTACCAGCGCTCCATCAATGTGGATCGACTTTTCTATAACAACGACGGCAGCATCCAGCAAGTCGCTGCCGGGTCGGCGGGTGTGCCCAAGCTGAAAAACGTGGATCCCTTTGTCAGGAACGAAGCGGAAACCATTGATAAAGAGCAGGGTATAGAAACCGAGGGTCCCGCCACTGGTACCAGGAATCTGGCATTTATCCAAAACGGCGACTGGGTAAAAATTTCCAACGTTGATTTCGGATCGGGCGCTACCGGCTTCGAGGCGAGTGTCGCTTCCGATACGACGGGTGGTGCTATTGAGATCATTATTGATGATGTAAACAATGCGCCGGTCGGCAGTCTCAGTGTCGGCAATACCGGTGGATGGCAGAGTTGGCAGACTGCGTCAACGCAAATCAATACCGTGACCGGGCTCCACGATCTGTATCTGCGATTTTCCGGTTCGGCCGACTATCTGCTCAATCTGGACTGGTATCGGTTCACTGGTGGCGCAGGTCAGGGCAGTACGCTTGAGGTGGAATTGGAAAGCCTTTCCGGGCAGAGCAGTTTCTCTCCATTCAATGTTGAGTTCGATTCCGCCGCTTCCGGCGGTCAGTATATAGCGTGGCCGAACAACGGGGTCCAGATACTGAGTTCGCCTGCGGATGGTGAAACTGGCCAGGTCGAGATCCCGTTCACTCTCTCGCAATCGGCGGACGTGCAGTTTCAGATCCGGGCCAATATGGCCAACGGTGACAACGATTCCTTCTATTACAAACTGGATTCCGGCGCGTGGAGTACCCAGAACAATACCGCTACAAGTGGTTGGGAAACGCTGATGCCGACCACCTTCGGCAACCTGGCGGCAGGTGATCACACGCTGCGTATTTTGCGGCGCGAAGATGGTGCGGGGCTGGATCGGGTTACATTGATTGCGTCTGCCGGAGAGATCACAGCCTCTGGCGCTGGTGGTGACAACAATATTGTAGTTCGCGCCCTCGGTACCACCGGCACCGAGTCCATTACCCTGCGTGTGGGTGACACGGATGTGCAGAGCTGGACTCTTACCACGGCCATGATGGACTACGCAGCTTCCACCGACCTTACCGGCGACGTCACCGTTGTTTTCACCAACGATGGCGGCGACGCGGACGTGCAGGTGGATTACGTCGAGATCAATGGCCAGGTCCGCCAGGCTGAGGATCAGAGCGAAAATACCGGTGTCTGGGGCAATGATCAGTGTGGCGGCGGCTCAAACAGTGAGTGGCTGCACTGCAATGGTCACATCAATTTCGGCCCCATTGCCAGCACCATCACTGTGCGTGCCCGGGGCACCACTGGTACCGAGTTGATTACCTTGCGCTCGGGTGATTCGGACCTGCAGAGCTGGACGCTCACCACGGCCATGGCCGACTACACGGCGACTACCAATCTGACTGGCGACGTAATCGTGGCTTATACCAACGACAGTGGCGACGCAGATGTACAGGTTGATTACGTGGTGGTAAATGGCCAGACCCGCCAGGCCGAGGACCAGAGCGAAAATACCGGTGTTTGGGGCAACGACCAGTGCGGTGGTGGCGCGAACTCTGAGTGGTTGCATTGCAGCGGTCACATCAACTTCGGACCTGTGTTCGGTGCAAACCCCGGCCCGTCTCCTATCCCGTTCTTTGTTGGCAACATCACTACCGGTGGTCAGGTTCGCTCCGACTTTATGCAGTACTGGGACCAGATCACACCGGAGAACGAAGGTAAATGGAGCAGCGTGGAAGGAACCCGCGATCAGTACAACTGGAGTGGCCTGGATGCGGCCTACAACTTTGCCAAGCAGAACGGTATTCCGTTCAAGCAGCATACCTTTGTATGGGGAAATCAGTCACCGAGTTGGATCAATAATCTCAACCCCTCGGAGCAGGCCGCGGAAATCGAAGAGTGGATTCGCGATTACTGTGCACGCTATCCGGATACCGAGATGATCGATGTGGTCAACGAGGCTACTCCAGGCCATGCGCCCGCCGGCTACGCGCAAAGCGCTTTCGGGAATGACTGGATTATCCGTTCGTTCCAACTCGCCAAGCAGTACTGCCCGAATGCCGTACTGATTCTGAACGATTACAACGTGCTGAGCTGGAACACCCAGGAGTTTATCGACATGGCCAGACCGGCGGTTGAGGCTGGTGTGGTGGACGCCATCGGCCTGCAGGCGCACGGCCTGGAGGACTGGTCCCTGAATGATTTGCAAAGCAAGCTCAACGCGGTGGCCGCCCTCGGCTTACCCATTTATATCTCTGAGTACGACGTCAATCACGCCGATGACCAGAGACAGCTACAGATCATGCAAGAGCAGTTCACGATGTTTATCAATCACCCTTCCGTTGTCGGGATTACGCTGTGGGGTTATGTGCATGGCCAAACCTGGGTGCCCAACAGTGGCCTTATCCGCAGTGATGGAACACATCGCCCGGCCATGACCTGGTTGATGAACTATCTGGGTCGGTAGCGCGCCCGGTGATTACCGAGTCTGAACGCCGATAACAAGCAGCGCCCTTTTAACCAAGGGCGCTGCAATCAGTCCGGCGGCAGGATGTCGCCCCGGCGAGAGGGCTCGGTTTTTCTCAATGAACCAATTACATGAATAGCAGCGGAGGAATTTCTTATGACTGTCTTCAAGCGCAGTCTGGCTGCAGTACTTTTGTGCCTGACGTGGTCAACGGGACACGCCGCGCAGGGCTCCATGACCATCGTCAACGACTGGGGTTCGGGTTTTCAAGGCGAGGTGACGGTTACCAATGACGGCAGCAGTGTTCTCACAAACTGGACGGCCGAATTCGATATGGCCATTTCCATCGACAACATCTGGAGTGCGCAGGTCCAGTCGAGCAATGGGAACCATTTCGTTATTGAACCGGTCGCCTGGAATACTGAGATAGCACCCGGGGCCTCGATAACCTTCGGTTTTAACGCGTTACCCGGCAATCTGTCTGCGGTGAGCGTTACGATCAATGGTGACACCAGCTCCAGCTCATCCAGCAGCTCAAGCTCTTCCAGTAGCAGCTCCTCGAGCAGTTCCGGTTCATCAAGTAGCTCGGGTTCATCAAGCGGATCAAGCTCCAGTGGTGGTAGCAACGCAATCACCGTACGCGCCCGCGGCACCACTGGCAGCGAGTCCATCACACTGAGTGTAGGCGGTACCGAAGTACAGAGCTGGACGCTCACAACCGCCATGATGGATTACATTGCCACCACCGACCTGGACGGCGATGTCACGGTGAGTTTCACTAACGACGACAACGGCGATGCCGATGTGCAGATTGATTACGTGGAGGTTAACGATCAAATTCGCCAGGCTGAAAATCAGAGTGAGAACACCGGCGCCTGGGGCAATAGCCAATGTGGCGGGGGCTCGCACAGTGAGTGGCTGCACTGTAACGGTTATATCAATTTCGGCAGTTTGTCGGGTTCAGATCACGGTGGATCGGCCGGGTGCGGTACGGCTTTGGGATTGAGCAACGGCCGGCACAGTATCAATGTCGGCGGGTTGAACCGGGAATACATTATCGATATCCCGAGCAACTATGACATGAACAATCCCTATCGGCTCGTTTTCGCTTGGCATTGGCGCGGCGGATCGGCGGCTAACGTTGCAAACGATGCGTATTACAACCTGAAAGGGCTGTCGAATGGCACGGCCATCTTCGTGGCGCCCGACCGATACGTATCTCCCACGGGGCAGGACGACAACGGTTGGCCCAACACGAATGGGCGGGATATGGATTTTCTGCGGGCGATGCTCAATGAGTTCAACAATGCATTGTGTATCGACGAAGAGCGTATCTTCTCTGCTGGCTGGAGTTACGGCGGAATGATGTCTTTCGCTGTGGGCCGCGAGATGGCCGCAACCTTCCGCGCTATTGCCCCTTCATCGGGCGCACTGTGGACGCCGTACAGCGACAGCGGTTTACCAATGGCCGCGTGGATATCTCACGGGACCAGTGACAGTGTCGTTGGGTTTGGTAGTGGGCAGGAGGCAAAAGATCTTTACGTCTCGGCCAATAACTGCTCCAACACGACGGTCCCCGCTGACCCGTGGCCTTGTGTGGAATATCAAAACTGTGATGCTGGACATCCCGTTGTCTGGTGTCCGTTTAATGGAGACCACACGACGCCGTCGTTTTACTCCACCGCCGTCTGGGATTTCTTCAGCCGGTTCTGAGCCCGGCCCGGTCTCACGAAGAATGTGACTGGAGAGGCAGCGCCCACCGCGTATAGCGGCGGGCGCTGTCATTTCCGTCTCTGTGCAGGAGTGATCTTCGCGGGACGGCCAACAACTTCCAATGTGCAATCAATAAATCAATAGCAGGATATTTATGAGCCTGACCAGAATTACAACCCTCGCTTCACTGCTTGTATGTGCTGCAAGCGCGCTCGTCTTTGCTGCACCCGCAACGGCGCAGGACGGAACCATATACCCGCTGCAAGCCCCCGAGGAGCCGAAAGCCATTCCTTTGGGTACCGGTGGCGTCGAGGGACAGACCGTTCCCGAGACCTGGTTCCGCCAGTGGGGGGATCCTATGGCGAGGAATATCTCTAAAGCAACGCTCACTCCCTTCCTGCCCGAACCGGGCAAAGCAAATGGTGCGGCGATCATTGTGGCTCCCGGTGGCGGCTTCAGATGGCTGTCGATAGACAATGAGGGCTGGGAGGTCGCGGAGGCCCTTGCCGAGCAGGGGATCGCAGCCTTTGTGCTCAAGTACCGCCTCCAGCCGACACCGGAATCACTGGACGGCTTCAGGGAATCGATGAAGCAACTTTTCGCCGAAGCTGGTGCGACGCCTGACGCTGAGAAAAAAGACGAGAATCCGTCACGCCCGCCGCGTTGGGATCTGTCCAATCAGTTGGAGGATGCCGAGGCTGCCTACGCTCTGATCGTCGAGCGCGCCGGCGAGTGGGGGGTGGATACCGATCGCCTGGGTATGATCGGCTTTTCTGCGGGCGCCGCGCTCACGATGCACTCGGCGCTTAATTCCAAGACCATGGATCTGGCCTTTATCGGGCCTGTTTATGGCGGCATGGGTCCGGTCAAGGTGCCGGCGGATGCGCCACCTATGTTCAATGTTATCGCCACCGATGATTTTCTCTTCCGGGGCCAGTTCGGTGTGGTCAAGTCCTGGTTCGAAGCGGGCCGGCCGGTGGAGTTTCACCTCTACCAGAATGGTGGCCACGGTTTCGGTCTCGGCAATCCCGACCGCACCAGCAATCGCTGGTTTGATGCCTTTATGCATTGGTTGAATGTGAATGGTTTTCTCGCAGCCAAGGCGTAGGAGTGGTATCGGGCGATGAAAATGAAACAAGATGTACAGGCCGCTGTGTATCGGCGATCACTGCTTTGCGTTCCGGTGATCGCCGCGCTGTCGCTCGGTCTGCCGGGGTGCGGAGCGGAAAGTGCAGGGCTGCGCGCATCTGCAGGCAGCGATACTTTTAATAGGGCCTCGGGCGTCAACAGCGCCGCAGGCGTCCCCGAGGCTGTCGCAACACGCAACCCCATAGTTTGGGCGGACGTTCCCGACGTGTCGGTAATTCGCGTCGGCGACAACTACTACATGAGCAGCACCACCATGCACATGAATCCGGGATTGCCGATCCTGAAATCCCGGGACCTCGTGAACTGGACGCTGCTGGGATACGCCTACGACACACTGGTCGACAACGCTCAGATGAATCTGGAGGACGGCAAAAATGCCTATGGCAAAGGCTCCTGGGCGAGCAGCCTGCGCTATCACGACGGCCGGTTTTATGTGTCCACCTTCTCCGCCACTTCCGGCAAAACCCATGTGTACAGAACGGACGACATCGAACGCGGGAATTGGCATGAGACCGCCTTTGAGCCGGACCTGCACGACCATTCACTGTTTTTTGACGACGGCCGCGTCTTTATGGTTTACGGCAGTAACGAAATTCGGTTGGTCGAGCTGGAGGAAGATTTCTCGGGAATAAAAGCCGACGGCATCAATCAAGTGATCATTGCCGATGCCGGCAAAGTGGCGGGGGAAGACATCCTGCTACCGGCGGAGGGATCGCAGCTTCACAAAATAGATGGACGCTATTACCTGATGAACATCACCTGGCCACGCAACGGTATGCGTACGGTAGTGATTCATCGCGCTGATCAACTTACCGGACCATACGAGGGCAGAGTTGCGCTGCAGTATCAGGGGATCGCCCAGGGCGGGCTGATCGACACGCCGGAGGGAGATTGGTATGCGCTGCTGTTTGGTGATCGCGGCGCGGTGGGGCGCATTCCCTATCTGGTACCCGTCACCTGGAAAGAGGGGTGGCCGATACTGGGGCGGGAAGGTGCGGTTCCCACCACCCTCAATGTTCCGGTGAATGGAAAACCAGTGGCAAACACGAATGTTGCCGGTATGGTCACTTCGGACGAGTTCGACCAACCCAGGCTGCCCCTGCCTTGGCAGTGGAATCACAATCCGGATAACGATCACTGGTCTCTGTCCGCCCGCCCCGGATATCTGCGTCTGACCAATGGCCGCGTGGATACCGATCTCCTACAGGCTCGCAATACCCTGACTCAGCGCACCTTTGGCCCGGAAAGCACTGCGGAAGTGCGTCTCGACCTGTCGGCGATGCACGACGGCGACGTTGCCGGCCTGACACTGCTGCAGAAGCACTACGGCTATGTCGGTGTGGTGCGGGAAGCGGGGGAGCGATTTATCGTCATGATGAGCGCGGAGGGGGAGTCGCCGCGGGAACTCGACCGCGTGCGTCTACAGGGCGACGTGGTCTATCTCAAGGCGCACGCGGATTTCCGCGACCTGAAAGATACCGCACACTTTTCTTACAGCACGGACGGCGAGGCGTGGCTTGCTATTGGAGCGCCGCTGGCGATGACATACACCCTGCCACACTTTATGGGCTATCGCTTCGGCCTGTTCAGTTTCGCGACCGCGGAGCCGGGAGGCCACGTGGATTTCGACTATTTCAGGCTGGATAAGCCTGCACCCTATATGCGGGGCCCGACACTGCCGCTGTGATGCTGTAGGGGCCTGCTTCGCCCGGTGCGGGTGGTTGCCCACTGTGCTGGCGGCGGGGGCTCCCTGGTCGCCATCGAATGCTTGGGGGCTTGTTCCCGATTTTAATAAGTCATACAATAACATTTATGTGAGAACGAATGGGGTTCATTAATAATGGCCAGTGATAAGAAAAAGACGGTACTGCGGTCGGCCAACTGGTTCGGAACACGTGACAAGAACGGGTTCATGTATCGCAGCTGGATGAAGAACCAGGGTATCCCCGAGCACCACTTTGAGGGCAAACCGGTCATCGGTATCTGCAATACCTGGTCCGAGCTGACCCCGTGCAACGCCCACTTCCGCAAAATTGCCGAGCACGTCAAGAAAGGTGTGATCGAGGCCGGTGGTGTGCCGGTTGAATTTCCGGTGTTTTCCAACGGCGAATCCAACCTGCGTCCCACTGCCATGTTCACCCGCAACCTCGCGGCGATGGATACCGAAGAGGCTATTCGCGGTAACCCGATCGACGCCGTGGTGTTGCTGGTGGGGTGTGACAAAACCACGCCAGCCCTGCTGATGGGGGCCGCCAGCTGTAACCTGCCGACCATCGTGGTTACCGGCGGACCAATGCTGAATGGCAAACACCAAGGCAAGGATGTGGGTTCCGGCACTCTGGTGTGGCAGGCCCACGAAGAGTACAAGGCGGGCAACATCTCCCTGCACGAGTTCCTCAGTGCCGAGGCCAGTATGTCCCGCTCCGCCGGTACCTGTAACACCATGGGTACGGCATCCACCATGGCGTGTATGGCGGAATCTCTTGGCACCAGTCTGCCGCACAACGCCGCGATTCCCGCGGTGGACTCCCGCCGCTATGTGCTGGCGCACCTCTCCGGTATGCGCATTGTCGACATGGTGCACGAAGACCTGACCCTGTCGAAGGTGCTTACCCGCGAGGCTTTCCTCAACGCCATTCGCACCAATGCGGCCATCGGTGGCTCCACCAATGCGGTGATCCATCTCAAGGCCATCGCCGGGCGTATGGGCGTGGATCTGGATCTGGACGACTGGAAAGAAGGCCGCGGTGTACCGACGCTGGTAAATCTGCAGCCTTCCGGTCAGTACCTGATGGAAGACTTCTACTACGCCGGCGGCCTGCCCGCGGTGCTGAAGCGCTTGGGGGAATCCGGTGTTCTCAACAAAGACTGCCTCACCGTCAATGGCAAGACCATTGGGGAGAATGTTGCGGACGCGCCTTGCTATAACGACGATGTGATTCGTCCGCTGGACAACCCGCTGGTAGCAAACGGTGGCATCTGTGTACTGCGCGGCAATCTGGCTCCGCGCGGCGCCGTGTTGAAGCCATCCGCGGCCACGCCGGCGCTGATGAATCATCGCGGTCGTGCGGTGGTGTTTGAAGACTTCGAGCACTACAAATCCCGCGTTGTCGATCCGGATCTGGACATCGACGAAACCTGTGTAATGGTGTTGAAAAACTGCGGCCCGAAGGGTTATCCGGGCATGGCGGAAGTGGGCAATATGGGCCTGCCAGCGAAGATCCTGAAAAAGGGTATCAAGGATATGGTGCGTATCTCCGACGCGCGCATGAGCGGTACCGCTTTTGGTACCGTGGTATTGCACACCGCGCCGGAAGCAATGGAATTCGGCCCGCTGGCCGCAGTGCAAGATGGCGATATGATCCACCTGGACGCGCATAATGGTGTGCTGCACCTCGAGGTGCCGGATGAGGAAATTGCCGCGCGGCTGGAAAAGCTCAAGGCCAATCGTGTTATCGCCAGTACCAGCGGTTACGAAGCTATGTACCGCAACCATGTGATGCAGGCGGACGAGGGTTGTGACTTCGACTTCCTGGTGGGGTGCCGCGGTGCGGAAGTGCCGCCGCACTCACACTGAGCATGCCATGTTTCTTTACAGATAAGCGCAGTCCGGTTTATCACGTTTGACTCCCTGCGCCCTCCGGGGCGCCTTTTTCTCGCAAACGTCGCTGGCATAAGCGGTAGACTGTGTGCTGCAGGAATCTGTATCGCGGTCCCACAGAGGGCGTGAGTAACAATGAATCAAGTGAGCGAATGATGACGCTGACCAACCAATACCCGAGCCTCAAGGGCCGGACTGTATTCGTCTCCGGCGGTGGTTCCGGCATCGGCGCCAGCCTGGTGGAGGCTTTTTTTCAGCAGGGGGCTAAAGTAGCCTTTGTGGATATTCAGGAGGATGTCTCTAACGCTCTGGTAGCGCGCCTCGGCAGCGACGATGTGCGCTTTTATCCGTGCGATCTGACCGATGTCGCGCGCCTGCAGGCGGTAATTGCACAAGCGGCTGACGATCTGGGGCCGATATCGGTGCTGATCAACAACGCCGCCAACGACACCCGCCACGATTTCCGCGAAGTCTCCCCGGAACAGTGGGACAAGTGCCTGGCGGTCAACCTGCGGCATCATTTCTTTGCCGCTCAGGCCGTGTACCCGTACATGAAGCAACTGGGCCGCGGTGCGATCATCAATCTCGGCTCCATGAGCTGGCACGCGGGGCAGGGCGGTATGCCGGGCTACACCTGCTCCAAGGCGGCCATCGAGGGCCTGACCCGCGGTCTCGCCCGCGATATGGGCCCAGACAGAATCCGCGTGAATTGCCTGGTACCCGGTTGGGTGATGACCGAGAAACAATTAAATGAGCGGATTGATGCCTCCGCACGCGAGGCCATCGACAAAGGCCAGAGCGTGAAAGACCCCTTGATGCCCGAGAGCATCAGTGCGATGGCGCTGTTTCTGGCCTCTGATGATGCTTCGATGTGTACCGCACAGAACTTCATCGTAGACGGCGGCTGGATCTGAGCCCTGACCGTAGGAGCCTGCCTACAGGCGAACCGAGCACGCACAGAACCAGAAAAGTTCGTCTGCAGGCAGGCTCCTACAAAGAAGGCAGCCGCACGAAACATCGAAAAAAATTCAGGAGAAACCAATGACCATTACCGGAAAACAACTTATCGCAGGCAACTGGACCGATGGCCGCGCCGGCAATTTTTACGGTGTGAACCCCGCGACCGGCGAAGACCTGCAACCGGCGTTCACCGCGGCCGATGAATTCCAGGTGGCCGAAGCGGTCCATGCCGCCAGTGCCTGCGCGGGCGAGTTTGCCAACCTGGCACCGGCAAAACGCGCGGAGTTCCTGAATACCTGCGCCGATGAAATCATGGCGCTCGGTGACGAACTGCTGGAGCGGGTATCCGCCGAAACCGGATACCCGCGCGCCCGCGCCGAGGGCGAACGCGGGCGCACCTGCGGCCAGCTGCGTCTGTTCGCCGACTGGATTGTCAAAGGCGAGTACCTCGATGCGCGCATCGACACCGCGCTGCCGGAGCGCCAACCGCTGCCGCGCCCGGACCTGCGCAGCTTCAACCAGGCGCTGGGACCGGTGGCGGTGTTTGGGGCGAGCAATTTCCCACTGGCGTTCTCCGTCGCCGGCGGCGACACCGCGGCGGCATTTGCTGCCGGCTGTCCGGTAATCGTCAAAGGACACAATTCCCATCCCGGTACCAGCGAACTGGTGGCACAGGCTGTGGCTAACGCGGTGAAAAAATGCGGTCTGCCGGGAGGTGTTTTTTCCCTGATACTCGGTTCTGGAACCCGCGTTGGTGCGGAACTGGTCAAGTCGCCGGGTATCAAAGCCGTCGGGTTTACCGGTTCGCTGCAAGGCGGTATGGCGTTGTTCAAACTGGCCAATGAGCGTCCGGAACCCATCCCGGTATTTGCGGAAATGGGTAGCATCAACCCGGTGGTGCTTTTGCCGGAAGCGCTGAAGGCGCGCGCAGAAGCCATCGCTGAAGGTTTTGTGGGTTCCTTGACCCTGGGCACCGGCCAGTTCTGTGTGAATCCGGGGCTGGTGATTGCGGTGGAAGATGAAGGTCTGGACCGTTTCATCGCCGCCACCAGCGCCGCGCTTGCCAAGGTGCCGGCCGGTGTGATGCTGAATAAGAATACCCTGGCCGGCTATCAGAGCGGTGTCGCTCGCCTGCGCGACCAGGCGGGTGTGGAGCAGGTCGCCACTGGCGAGCCAGCCCGCGGCGACGGCGGTTTTACTTGTCAGGCGGGGCTGCTCACCGTGACCGCAAAAGAATTCCTGAGTAATCACACGCTGCAGGAGGAAGTGTTTGGCCCCATGTCCCTGGTAGTGAAGTGCCGCGACCGCAGCGAACTTCTGCAGGCGGTGTCGGCGCTGCAGGGCCAGCTTACCGGCACTTTGCAGTGCACCGAATCCGAGCTGGTTAACTACGGCGATCTGGTGGACGTGCTGCGCCAGAAAGTGGGCCGCGTTGTGTGCAACAACTTCCCCACCGGGGTGGAAGTGTGTCACTCCATGATGCATGGTGGCCCCTTCCCAGCGGCCACCGACGCGCGCTTTACTTCTGTTGGCACTATGTCCATCGCCCGTTTTGTGCGCCCGATCTGCTTCCAGAATTACCCGGAAGCGCTGCTGCCGGACGCACTGAAAAATAGCAATCCGTTGAATATTTGTCGTCTCGTCAATGGTGAAAAAACCTGTGATGCCGTCTGAATTGAGCCTGACGCGGGGGATTGTTGCCTCTGAAGTGTTTACTCGCGACGGCAGTCTGCCGCTGCAACTGGTGACGTTGGAAAATGGCCGCGGCACGCGGGTCACCTTGTGTGACCTGGGTGCCAGCCTGTATTCCATTCACACCAGGGATCGCTACGGCCACAGCGACAATATCCTGCTGACCTATGCCGACCCCCAGCACTGGTTGGAAAATCACTGGTATCTGGGGGTGACCGCGGGACGCGTCGCCAACCGCATCGGCGATGCGCGTTTCACCCTCGGCAACGAGACCTATCTGCTGCCGGTAAATGACGGCAAAAATCATTTGCACGGTGGCCCGCAGGGGCTGCATACCAAGCGTTGGCAGGTCGTACAGAGTGAATCCTCCGCGCGATTCCAATCGGTAACCTTTCGCTGTGTGAGCGAAGATGGCGAAGGCGGATACCCTGGCAATCTGGACATCGAGCTGACCTACTGTCTGGACGAAGACGATGCGCTAACGCTCGAATACCGTGCACTGACCGATGCAGATACGCCGGTGGTCCTGACGAACCATTGCTACTGGAATCTGGCGGGTGCCGACGGAATTCTTGAGCACGAGCTGGAGATTCATGCGAACCAGCTGCTGCGGCTGGACGAGCAGCTGATTCCCACCGGTGAGTTATTCAACGTTGCGGGCACTCCGGTGGATTTCCGCAAGCGCAAGAAAATCGGCCGCGATATCGACTGGTGGCCGGGAGGCTATGACAATTTCTGGGTAGTGGATGAGACTGCTGAGAAAACACTGAAGCCGATTGCTTCGCTGGTGCACCCCGCATCCGGGCGCTCGGTGAGAGTCGTTTCCAGCGAAGCCGGAGTGCAGTTCTACAGCGGCAACTTCCTGGATGGCAGCCGCAACCGCGACAGTGGATCGCCCATACACAAGTATGCTGGCCTGTGTCTGGAAACCCACGGATTTCCGGATGCACCCAATCACCAGAATTTCCCTTCGGTAATCCTGAAGAAGGGGGAAGAATACCGGCAGACGACGATCTATCAGTTTTCTGCGGAGTAAATTGGCTTTTAGCTAGAGGTGGTGGCCCTCCGGATTGGTTGGCGCTACCTCTCACCGGTATCGGGAGCTTCGCATTGAAGTTCTTTGTGTTCATTCTGAGTAGTTGGATGGACCGAATAGGGAGTTTGCTCCCCAAAATAAATATAAACAGACAATCCAAAGTGATGAGGAGTCCGATATGAAGATCTCTCAATTCCTGCCCGCCGCAATGGTGCTTGTCCTTTGTGCCAGTCACAGCGCGCTTGCCACCACCATCGGTTTTTCCCAGGTTGGTTCGGAAAGCGGTTGGCGCACGAGTTTCAGTGAATCAGTAAAAGCCGAAGCCAAAAAACGCGGTATTGAACTCAAGTTTTCCGACGCCCAGCAAAAGCAGGAGAATCAGATTAAAGCCGTGCGCAGTTTTATCGCCCAGGGCGTTGACGCGATCATGATCGCGCCCGTGGTCGAAACTGGTTGGAAGCCTGTGCTGCGGGAGGCCAAGCGTGCGCGTATTCCGGTGGTAATTTTGGATCGCAATGTAGACGCCAGCGGCGATGGACTCTTCCTCACCCGTATCGCCTCCGACTTCGTCGAAGAGGGCCGCCGCGCCGCCCGTTGGCTGATGGACGAGACCGACGGCAACTGCCGTATTCTTGAGCTGCAGGGCACCGTCGGCGCCACTGCGGCGATCGACCGCATGAAGGGTTTCAATGAAGTCATCGCGGATTTTCCCGATGCGACCATCGTGCGTAGCCAGACCGGGGAGTTCACCCGTACCAAGGGCAAGGAAGTAATGGAGGCCATGTTGAAGGCGGAGAATGGCGGCAGGGACATCTGCGCACTCTGGTCTCACAACGATGAAATGGCCATCGGTGCCATCCAGGCGATCAAGGAGGCGGGGCTGAAGCCGGGCACAGATATGCTGGTCGTGTCGGTGGATGGTGTACCGGATTACTTCAAGGCCATGGCAGATGGCGACGCCAACGCGACGGTGGAATTGAACCCGCACCTGGGCGCGCCGGCCTTCGATGTGATCGAGGCCTATCTGAAAGGCGACCGCAAAGTGGAAAAGCTGATTACCACTACCGGGGATCTGTTTACCCAGGCCACCGCCGCGGAAGAATATGCGAAGCGCGCCGGGAAATAATGAATTACTAATAAAAACCACAAGTACTGACAGGCCTGAGCTATGAATTTATTGAGCCTGAGCGGGATGGAAAAGCGCTATCCCGGTGTGAAAGCGCTGGACGGCGTGGACTTTCAGTTGCGTGCGGGAGAAATTCACGCGCTGCTGGGAGAGAATGGCGCTGGCAAGTCGACGCTGGTCAAGGTCATGACTGGTGCGCTGCAAGGTGACGGCGGCAGCATGTCATTTCTCGGTGCGCCGCTGAAACTGAAAAGTACCGCACACGCCCAAAGCGTGGGTATCAGCACGGTTTATCAGGAAGTAAACCTGCTGCCGAATCTCACCGTGGCACAGAATCTCTATCTGGGACGCGAGCCGAAACGCTTCGGGCTGATTGACTGGAAGCGAATTAATCGGCAATCGCGCGAGGTGCTGAAACGATTCGATCTGGATATTGATGTTTCCCGCCCGCTGTCGAGCTTCTCTGTGGCGGTGCAGCAGTTGGTAGCAATTGCGCGCGGCGTGGATATGTCGGCGAAGGTGCTGGTCCTGGATGAGCCTACCGCCAGTCTGGACGCGGATGAATGCGAACAGCTATTTGGCGTGATGCGCGAACTCAGGGACAAGGGTATCGGCATTGTGTTTATTACCCACTTTCTGGATCAGGTCTACGCGGTGTGCGATCGCATCACTGTACTGCGTAATGGCCAACTGGTTGGTGAGTTTGAGGCCGCCACCCTGTCACGCAGTGAACTGGTTGGGCACATGCTTGGCAAGGAACTGCAGGCTCAGACCCATGGGCGCGAACACCGGGAAGAAAAATCACTGACGCAACCGCTGTTGGAGGTTCAGGAGCTTGCGGTGTCTGGTTCGCTGCAGCCTACTTCTCTCTGCGTGCGCCGCGGGGAAGCGGTAGGCCTTGCCGGCCTGCTGGGCTCCGGGCGCTCGGAAGTGTGCCGGGCGGTGTTCGGTGTGGATCGGAAGACGTCCGGCACGCTCAAGGTCAACGATGCCGAGAAGCATTTTCTGCAACCCGCGGATGCCATCAGCGAAGGTCTGGCGCTATGTCCGGAAGATCGGAAAACCAGCGGGATCGTCGGGCCGCTTTCCATCCGTGAAAACATTGCTCTGGCGCTGCAGGCCCGGCGCGGCTGGTGGCGCCCTATCAGCCGGGTTGAGCAGGAACGGCTGGCGCAGCGCTTCATTCGTGAGTTGCAAATCGCCACGCCGGATGCCGAGAAACCCATCGAGCAGTTGAGTGGCGGCAATCAGCAGAAGGTTATTCTCGCTCGCTGGCTCGCCACCAGTCCTCAGCTGCTTGTTCTGGACGAACCCACGCGCGGCGTAGATATCGGTGCGCACGCGGAAATTCTCAAACTGATCAGGCAGTTCTGCCGCGACGGCATGTCCCTGCTGGTGACGTCATCCGAACTGGACGAACTGGTGGCCTTTTCCGACCGCGTGGCCGTCATGCGCGATCGCCGCAAAGTCGCGGAGATCGAAGGTGATGATATCACCGAGGGCAATATCATGCGTGCCATCGCCGAGGCGTAACAATGAGTAACTTGAATACTACCGCGGGCCGGCCTCCGGCCCCGGCAAAAATAAAACTACCCCGGGTAAACGGCCGCTATCTGTGGCCGCTATTGGGGCTTTTTCTCCTGCTGGCGGTGAACCTCGCCATCACCCCTGAATTTTTTCGTATCGAAATCCAGGACGGCCGCCTCTACGGCAGTTTGATCGACGTGTTGAACCGCAGCGCACCGGTGGCGCTGTTGGCCATAGGCATGACGCTGGTGATTGCCACCGGCGGTATCGATCTGTCCGTGGGAGCCACCATGGCCATCGCCGGTGCGGTTTGCGCCAATCTGATCGTAGGCGGGGTCGACAGTATTTTCCTGGTGGTCGCTGCGGGACTTGCCGCTGGTCTGATGGCTGGTGCCGTCAATGGTGGACTGGTGAGTTATATGGGCATCCAGCCGATTGTGGCCACCCTTATCCTGATGGTGGCTGGCCGCGGGATCGCGCAGTTGATCAATGCAGGACAAATTGTCACTTTCCAAAGCGAGGCGTTTGCCTTCATCGGTACTGGGACCTTGCTCGGTCTGCCGTTTCCTATTGTGCTGGTACTGATAGTGTTTGCACTGGTGCAGCTGCTGATGCGCAAAACCGCGCTGGGCCTGTTTGTGGAGAGTGTCGGCTGCAATGCCGGGGCCAGCTACTATCTGGGGATCAACCAGCGTGCGGTGAAAATGGTGGCGTACTGTATCGCCGGTATCTGCGCCGCGCTGGCCGGTATGATTTCCGCCGCAGATATCCAGGGCTCGGATGCGAACAATGCGGGCCTGTGGCTGGAGCTCGATGCAATTCTTGCGGTGGTGATCGGTGGTGCATCGCTGATGGGCGGGCGCTTTTCAATACCGCTTTCTATTGTGGGCGTGCTGGTGATCCAGTGCCTTGGGACAACAATCATCATGAGCGGCCTGCCGGCAAAATTTAATCTGCTGATCAAGGCTGTGGTGGTGATTTTCGTGCTGCTGCTGCAATCGCCACTGTTCCAACAGCAGATGGGTGCACTCTTTGCCCGGTTTCAGAAGCGTACTAATACGGAGGCGAAGGTGTGATGCAATCTCTGTTTTTATCCCGGTTTTCGTCACTCTACATCACCACCGCGCTTTTTTGTCTGCTGTTTCTGGTTGGTGCTTTCCAGTTTGAAGGCTTTGGCAGCAGCCGGGTTGTAGCCAACCTGTTTTCGGATAATGCCTTTCTGGTGATTACCGCCATCGGCATGACGTTTGTGATTATTTCTGGTGGTATCGACTTATCGGTGGGTGCGGTGATCGCACTCACTGGTGTGGTGTGCGGTCTTTTGATCGGTGAGCTGCAGATGCACCCATTGCTGGTATTTCCTCTGGTACTGGTGGGTGGCGGCCTGTTCGGCGCGGCCATGGGGGCACTGATTCACTATTACCGGTTGCAGCCGTTTATCGTTACGCTCGCCGGCATGTTTCTGGCCCGTGGTCTGGCGACCACGCTCAGTGAGGAGTCGATTCCTATTGAGCACGCGTTCTACGATGCCGTGTCCGACTTCGGCATGCTGCTGCCCGGCGGCGCCTGGGTGGGAGCATCTACGCTGATCCTCTTGCTGGTGTTGGTGGCGGCGGTGATACTGGCCCATTACAGCCGCCTTGGTGGATATATATACGCCCTCGGCGGTAGCGCTCAGTCTGCGCAGCTGATGGGGGTACCTGTCGCTCGCACCACCGTCAGCATTTACGCTATCAGTGGATTCCTGTCGGCGCTTGGTGGGATCGTCTACTCCTTTTACACGTTCTCCGGGTACTCCCTGGCTGCCGTGGGCATGGAGCTTGACGCCATTGCGGCGGTGGTGATTGGTGGTACCCTGCTGAGCGGAGGTTCCGGCTATGTGCTGGGGACCGTAATCGGCGTATTGATTATGGGCGTCATTCAGACGTATATCTCATTCGATGGCACCCTCAACAGCTGGTGGACCAAAATCGTCATCGGTCTGCTGCTGTTCGCCTTTATCGGCATGCAGCGTTTGCTGACCCGGCAGCAGGCCGCGCGCCTTGCTACCGGCGCGGCACACTAATTGCTTCGTAAGACCCGCCGTTAAACAACGAAGCGACCGACAGTAAAGAGGCTCATATGCTGGAAGTACAACGCATAGATGCAATCGAAGTGGGCAACACCCTCGGTGAGGGTGTACTGTGGAACCACAAAGAGCAGAGCGTCTGGTGGACGGATATTCACGCGTGCAAGCTCTATCGCCTTACCTGGCCCGGGCGCGTGCTTGAGGTATTCGACACACCAGAGCGGCTCTGTGCCTTCGCGTTTACCGAGCGCGACGATTGCATCGTTGCCGCGTTTGAGACCGGTTTTGCCCTGTTCGACTATCGCCGCGGCAGGATTCTGTGGCGAAAAACCCTGTTGGAAAAAGGCTGCGGGGTGCGTTTCAACGATGGCAAGGTCGACCGCCAGGGGCGCTTCTGGGCCGGTACAATGGCAGAAGACGGCCGCGAGGAACCCGCCGGAGTACTCTACTGCCTGGAGGTCAACGGTGTGGTCAGCGAGCAGGTGAAAGGTGTCCACATTTCCAATGGATGCTGCTGGGATGTCAGTTCCAGTCATTTCTATTTCGCCGACTCGCCGCGCCGCAGCATCTATCGCTACAAGTTTGACGCCCGCCGTGGTGATCTGGGTCGGCGTGAACTGTTTGCCCGCACCATGTTTGGTATTTATCCTGATGGCGCCACAGTGGACGCAGAAGGCTACCTGTGGTCTGCACAGTGGCGCGGCGCGCGTATCCAGCGCTACAGCCCAGACGGCAAACTGGCGGGAGCGGTTCCCGTGCCGGTCAGTCAGCCCACCTGCGTCACTTTTGGTGGTCCAAACATGGATTTGATGTTTGTCACCAGCGCCAGGGAGTCCCTCAACGAGTGGAGCCTGGATCGCGAGTGGCAGGCGGGCAACCTGTTTGTGTTTCAGACACCGTTCAAAGGCGCCATGGGGTTCCGCTTCAGTACCAACCAGCTACTGGAAAAAATAGCCGAGCCGGAACCTGCTTGAGAGCAATTCTGACGACCTGACCTTTTCCAACAGTTACAGGGCAGACAAATGGACTTGTCGCTCACGCTCCGCGATCTCGCCCCAGGTTCGGGAGTTTCTACGATTCGGGTTTTTTCTCAACGCTGGCTGGCGGCACTTCTGTGGGCCGCTACGTTCTCCCTTTGCTCTGCAGCAGAGCCGCCCGCTTGCCCGGAGTGGAGCCCGGCGCGCGCGCAGAAAGAGATTGCACAGCTCGGCACGCAGATTGAAACCTGGGATCACGCCTTCTATGTCGAGCACCGTTCTCTGGTTGACGACGCGGTGTATGACCAGGCGCGCAGCCGGCTTGCCAACTGGAACATGTGCTTCCCGATGGTCGCACACAACGCGTCGCAGTCACCGGTACGTTACCCACTGAGTCACCCGATAGCGCAGACGGGGTTGGATAAACTCCGCGATGTCGCGGAGGTACGCCGGTGGTTGGCGCTGCGAGAAGACGTCTGGATACAGCCCAAAGTGGATGGCGTGGCGGTAACGCTGGTGTACCGGCGCGGAAAACTCGCGCAGATGATCAGCCGCGGTAATGGCGAGCGCGGTCAGGACTGGACCCATCACGCACTGGTAATTCCCGCTATTCACAACTCGATTCCCGACCGCCGTGAGGAGCTGGTACTGCAGGGCGAATTGTACTGGCAGCTTGATGGCCACATTCAGGCGGAGAGCCACTTCAACGCCCGTGGCCGCGCTGCCGGCGCCATGGCTTCGAACAATTTGTCCGAAAAGCAGCGCTTATCTCTTGCCGTGTTTGTATGGGACTGGCCGCGCGGCCCTGCCTCCATGCCGGAACGCCTTTCCGCACTGAAAACATTGGGTTACGACACCTCTCCCTATACCCATCCGGTAGGCAGTGTGGAAGATGCGCAGAAATGGCGCGAGCTCTGGTATCGTCAACCGCAGCCCTTTGCCACCGATGGTATTGTGCTGCGCAGGGGTGATCGCCCCGAGGGGAATAGCTGGCAGGCGCAACCGCCCACCTGGGCTGCGGCCTGGAAACACCCTGCGATCAGCGCATTGGCGGAAGTGACAGGTGTGGAATTTCCGGTAGGGCGCACCGGCAAAATTGTGCCGGTCGTAACGCTCGCGCCGACGCAGCTTGGCGACCGCGAAATTCGCCGGGTGAGCAGTGGATCCTTCCAGCGCTGGTTGGAATTGGATGTGCGCCCCGGCGACCAATTGCGCATCGGGCTTGCCGGGCAAACCATCCCGCAGATTCGCGATGTCATCCTGCGGGCGACCGAGCGCGCTCCGCTAAGGATACCTGATCCGCACCAATACCATATGCTCAGCTGTTGGCGACCCACGGTTGGTTGCGAACAGCAGTTCCTGGCACGGGTACATTGGTTGGGTGAGCAGCTGGAATTTCGCGGCATGGGAGAAGCGCGCTGGCTGTCACTGCTGGAGGGCGGATTGCTGCCCGATCTGCTGGCGTGGTCTGAACTTTCATCTCGGCAATTGACTCGGGTGCCCGGTATCGGTGACAAGCGCGCGGAGAAAATAACGGATAGCTTTCAGCGTGCGCGGGAGCTCAGTTTCTACCACTGGATGCGCGCGCTCGGCATGCCCGCCGCAAGCAGTTTTGATGAACACTTCTGGCGCCGGGAAACTTTTGCAAGCCTTGTCGATCGCGATCCGGAAGAGTGGCAGAACTTCCCCGGTATCGGTGCAAGCCGGTCGCAGGAAATCGTCGCCTTCCTGCAGCATCCGGAAGTTGAGCAACTACAGCGGAAATTATCCGGAATGGGTATCAGCGGATTCTAGATTATTCTCACCCTCTCTCAGTAAGCGCACACCGTAGATAGCACCGGCAACAGCGTTCTTTTCCGCAACAAATTTGAGTTCGATGACTCCGTCCCTGGATTGCTTAAATACAGCTTCCGGTACCGGATAGTCCACTTCGAAGAAATCATCGCCATGGCTGCCATCCAGTGAGACCTCGGCAATTTCCACTCCGTTGGCGAGAATATGAAAACGACGGTTGTTGTCCAGACCGTAGTAAGTAATACGCAGTGTTTGCGCTTCATTACCCGGATCTTTCAACTGGTAGCTGAACCAGTCGCTGGTGTGGCGCCAGTGGCGGCCACGATGAACACCCGCCTCGCTACCCACGCCGGCAAAAAAATGATCCGCCTCCGGTTGCTGCTCTCCCGGCGCTACTTTGTCGATGGTCTGTTGCGCCAGTGCCAGCTGCGCGCGATCCTTCGCTTCGCGCTGTTGTTGTTTCTCTGCCAGTTTCCGCTTCGTAGTGTGAGGCCAATACACGGTGTATCGGGATTCATGTACGCGGTGGAAGGGAATCAATTCCAGGTCGCTATCCGACGAAACAGTTTGCGTCCCCACGACTTTCAGGCTTGCCGGTGCGGCAAAACGCAGCTCATCGCCGGGCAGGCGTTGCAGACTGCGGACAAAATCCCGGTCGTCGCTGATAAAGGTAGGTGTCATTTCCTGTGGGCACATGGGTCCGCTGGCAACGTGCCCCATGCGGCTGTCGTCGGAAAAATAATCCAGTTGTTCACCGGAAACGGGGTCGGTTTTTGCCGCAAGCACCACCGGTCCATAGGTGAGCGCATAGTAGTCTGACTGGTCCGGCAGCTGTTCGGCCTGCGGGTGCATGGGCAGGTGTACCTCAACGCGATCGCCGTCTTTCCAGTGGCGCTCGATGGTGATATAGCTTCCAGGCGCTTGCTCAACAGAGAAAACTTCTCCGTTGACGGTGAGAGAGAGCAAACCTTCCTTCACCCAAACTGGATAACGCAGTTTCAGGCTGAAATCGCCGTTGCCGGTGACGGTGAGTACCGTGCGCTCGGTATCAGGGATATGATTCTTCTGACTGATCTGGAGTCCTTTTTCTTTCCAGTCCAGGGTGGAGGGAATAAACAGATTGACGAACAGCTCATCGCCGCGATGGGCATAGATCATTTCGCCATATTTACTGTGGTTCTCGATTCCCGAGCCCACGCAACACCACATGGCTGCCTGCGGTTGCGAGTACATGCGATAGTGATTGGGGCGCATGGGTGTGAAGTACACGAGACCACCGGTGTCCGGATTTTGCGAAGACAGGATGTGGTTGTAGAGCGCGCGTTCGTAGTAATGTACGTAGCGTGTATCCGGTTCGCTCAGGTATAACATGCGGGTAAGCTTCAGCATGTTGTAAGTATTGCAGGTCTCCGGCCCTTCCACGTCTTCGATCATCGGTGCAAAGTCGTCGGCAGGGTGGAAGTGTTCACGCACACTGTTACCGCCGATGGCTACGGTGCGGTGTTCTACAACCTGGTTCCAGAAATACGCTGCTGCATCCTGCCACTGCTTATCGCCGGCGAGATCGCCCACTCGCTTGTAGCCGATTACCTTGGGGATCTGAGTGTTGGCGTGCAGGCCGGTCAATGTGTCCTGTTGCTGTTTCAGCGGTTCGAGAATGGCGCGGTGGGAAAGCCGTTTGGCGACGGTCAGATATCTCTGTTCTCCGGTAATTTTCGCTACGTCCGCATAAATCTCGTTCAGGCCGCCGTGTTCGCTTTTCAGGATCTGTTGGATCTGTTCATCTGTCAGGGACTCGACCAGCAGCGCACCCCAATCCGACAGTGAAACCAGCATGGCCAGTGCCTGCTGGCTGCCTGCATATAAATACGCATCGCGCAGCCCTGCATAGATTTTGTGAATGTTGTAGAGCGGTACCCACTTTTCATTGAGCGTAAACAGGTCCGAGCGGATGCTTCCCTGTGCCAGTTCCTGCCACATCGCCTTGCCAGCGGGAATGCCCCCAAGATATCCATTGCCATTTTTGTCCTGGGCGCGCTTCAGTTCATCCAGCATGTAATCGAGACGCTGCTTGATTTCCTGATTACCGGTAGCGGCCCATGCAAGGCTGAGTGCTGTCAGGTAATGGCCTCCGATATGGCCGTCGAGCCCACTATTTTCCCAGTTGCCGTAGTTGTCCGCTTTGGGTTCCAGCCCCGCGTCCTTCAAATAGGGAGCTAGCAGGCGATCCGGGTTCATGGTGAGGATATATTCGATGTTTTTATCCTGAGCATGTTTAAAGGGGCTATCCAGCAGTCTCACCTCAGACAGTGGAAATGTCTCCAGTGATGGGGTTTCTTCATTGCTGCAACCCGTGAGTGTGATTGAGGCCAGGGCCAGGCTCAGGAGTATTCTCTTCATAACGATATGCTTTTAGATTTATTGTTGTGGATGTAGAAAAATTCCAGGTCTATGGGTGCCGCTTCCAGTAACTTCTTCCGGTTACCGGACTTTGAACCCCTGGTAGGTGTCGAGCTGGGAAATATTCACCACCGGCCAGAGATCCTCATCCCAATCCATGTCCATTATTTTCAGTTTCTGCAATCCATTGTCGGCAGATTCATACGCGTGCAGCACAAGATAGTCTTTGCCGTTAAAGGTGTAGGCACTGTTGTGTCCAAGCCCCGGCCAACGTTCATTGCCAGAAATCAACGGCGTACCACCACCATTCGCCATGTCTATACCATTCTTGTCCAGATATGGCCCGGTCACGGATTTGGACCGGCCGACGGCAAGTCGATAGGTGCTGTCATCCCCCTTGCAGCAGAGCCCCCGGGAAATGAACAGATAATAGAAACCGTTTTTGCGGAAAATAAACGGTGCCTCAATCTCTTCCGAGCCCGCCATATCCACCGGATGGAATTTTTGCCGGTCGCCCCGCGCAATTGTGTGCCATTCCTGCGGCTCCGCCAGGCTCGTCAAGGACGGGTCCAGCTTCACCAGTTTCAGCCCTTCCCAGAAAGACCCAAAACTCATCCACGGGGTGCCGGACTCATCAAAAACGACCGCCGGATCAATCGCATTCCAGTGATCCCGGTGAGGAATTGACTGCACCACAATACCCTGGTCCCTCCAACCGTACTCCGGTGAATTCGGGTCCAGAGTCTCGGAAACCGTTACGCCAATGGCCGAAGTATTCTTGCCGAAGGCTGAAACCGAGTAATACAGGTAAAAGCGTCCATCGTGCTCGATGATATCCGGTGCCCACAGATGGCCATTGAACGTGGGCGAAACACGTTTCGCCCAGTGCGGCTCTGTAGCAAAGGCGCGGTCTGAGAATTTCCACTGGCGCATGTCTTGAGAGCGATAGATGGTAATGCCCGGGCCAGTGCTGAACAGGTAAAAGGTATCACCTTCTTTTGCCATTGTCGGGTCGTGGACATCGATTTGGCGTTCGTGTGCTGTGTCACTTTCGGCGCAGGCCGTCAGGGCGAGGCCTGCACTCAGAAGGGCGGCGGCACGGCGCCACAGAGCGAGTCGGAGCATATCTCTTCTCTTACGTTTCTCTTTATTTAATTCACGCGCTTTTCTCAATTCCTCGCCCATTGCCACAGTAAGGACAGCAGGGGTTGGCAGGTTATTGGTAGTATAATAATATTGTTCTCGTTCCGGCAACCGAGAGTGGCGGCGGGACCCAATATCAGAACAAAGATAACGAATAAACCAAGCGATGAAGATTCGATACCTGCACAGAGCAGCGCTCGGCGCCGCCTTGCTGTGGCTGGCGGCACCGCCGGACACCGTGATGGCCGATTCCCCCTCGGCAGCGCCGCGATCCGCGCCGGCCGAGAGTCTTGTTTACCCCAATCCGCTAGTACCGCGACGGGCCGACCCGTGGATGTTGCGGTATCGGGATCACTATTACTTTATCGCCACGGCACCGGAATATGACCGTATCGAGCTACGCCGTGCCGATACCATTGCCGGTATCACTGCCGCAGAGCCCGAGGTTCTCTGGCGTAAGCACACCACGGGTCCCATGAGCGAACATATCTGGGCACCGGAACTGCACCGGATCGACGGAGCCTGGTATATCTATTTCGCGGCCGGTGAGGCGGAAAATCCCTGGAAGATTCGCATGTATGCCCTGCGCAACCCGGCGGAAAATCCGTTGCACGGTGAATGGGAGGAGATGGGGACTATTGCCACACCGGTAGACAGCTTTTCGCTGGACGCCACCAGTTTTGCGCACAACGGCAAGCGCTACCTGGTGTGGGCCCAGTACGACACTCAGAATGACCTCGGCTCCCAGTTGTTGATGGCCGAGCTGGAATCGCCGACAAAAATCCGCGAGCCGGTCGTCACTCTGTCGACGCCGACATTCGACTGGGAAATTCAAGGCCACAAGGTCAACGAAGGCCCGGCAGTGTTGCAAAAAGACGGTCGCATATTTATCACCTACTCGGCCAGCGCCACTGATGCCAACTATGCCATGGGGCTTTTGTGGGCCGATGAAGACGCCGACCTGATGAGCGTGAGCAACTGGCACAAGTCCCCGCAGCCCGTATTCGCCAGCAATGCCGATGTGAAACGCTATGGCCCCGGGCACAACAGTTTCACCCTGGCAGAAGACGGAAAAACGGATCTTCTGGTGTATCACGCGCGCGATTACCGCGAGATTAAGGGTAATCCGCTGAACGATGGTAATCGTGCGACCCGGGTGCGTGTGCTGCACTGGGATGAAACCGGTATGCCGGATTTTCGTCAGCAGGAACCCGATTGATCGTTTTTTGCAAGGGCCTGCAGGCAGGCTCCCATGAAATGTACTGAATAAATGAATTAACGCGAGTGAGAAAGATGAGAAAGCAATTGATCTCCTGCCTTGGCACACTTGGCTTGGCGAGCGCGGCGACCACTGTGCTGGCAGCCAACCCAATCATCACCGATGTTCTCACCGCTGATCCGGCTGCCATGGTGCACGACGGCACCGTTTACCTGTATACCGGCCACGACGAAGCCAAAGACAACAAGGGCTTCTACGAAATGCACAAGTGGTTGCTGTTTACCTCCACCGATATGGTGAACTGGAAAAATGAAGGGTCTCCGCTGGCGGTAAAGGATTTCAAGTGGGCGAGAGGCGATGCCTGGGCCAGTCATGTGGTGGAGAAAGACGGGAAATTCTATTTTTACACCACCGTGCGTCACGATGAGAGCAAACCTGGTTTTGCCATCGGTGTAGCGGTTTCCGACAATCCGAGAGGCCCGTTCAAAGATGCTCTTGGCCGCGCACTGATCAGCAACGACATGACCACCGATACCGAAATCGACTGGGACGATCTGGACCCGGCGGCGTTTATTGACGACAACGGTGAGGCCTATCTGTTCTGGGGCAATACCAAACCACGCTGGGCCAAACTCAAGGATAATATGATTGAGCTGGATGGCCCCATCCACAGTCTGGACCTGCCGAACTTTACCGAGGCGCTTTACGCGCACAAACACGGCGATTACTACTATCTGACCTACGCCATGGGCTTCCCGGAAAAAATAGGCTATGCCATGAGCAAGTCCATTGAAGGTCCCTGGGAATACAAGGGAATTCTCAACGAGCTGGCGGGAAACTCGAACACCAATCACCAATCCGTTATCGACTATAAGGGCCGCTCATTCTTTATCTATCACAACGGCGGTACCCCTGAGGGGGGCAGTTTCCGCCGATCTGTGTGTATTGACGATCTGCACTACAACGAAGACGGTACCATCAAGCGTGTAGTGATGACATCTGAGGGTGTGGCGCCGGTCAAATAATCCGGTCTCCTTTACTGGGACCCGTGACTGGGACCCGTGACTGGGCTTCCGCGAAAACAGAGCACGACAGTTTTACGCCAGAATAACTTATAACCAGGCACTACTGCGATGAGAAAATACCTGATCCCGGCACTGATGCTGGCCTATATATTGGCCATTACTGCCTGCGAGCAAAAAACAGACTACAAACTACAGAGTCCCGACGGGAGCCTGGAGGTAGTCTTCTTCCTCAACGATTCCGGCGAGGCCCGCTATGCTGTTCGCCGCAATCAGGTAACAATACTGAACAATTCGGCTCTCGGTATTGTCCTGGACGAGCGCGACCTGAGTAGTGATTTATCGCTAGTATCGGTAAGTAACCCCAAGCTGGTACACGACGAGTATGAATTGCATCACGGTAAGCGCCGACATAATACCTACACCGCCATGGAGCAGGTATTCCAACTGCAGAACAGTGAACAACAGAAACTGGAAATCGCTTTTCGTGTCTCCAACGACGGCGTGGCCTTCCAGTACCGTCTACCGGGAAAATCAACTGAGATCGCAAGCGTAACCGCGGAGAATACCAGTTTTGGTTTCGCCGAGACCACAAAAGCCTGGCTGCAACCGGTGGCTGTGGCGCAGACTGGTTTTGCCAACACCAACCCGTCCTATGAAGAACACTACCGTATGGACATCCCGGTGCGCGACGTCGAAGCCAGCGCCGCGGGTTGGGTGTTTCCGGCACTGTTCAAAACCGACGGCGGCTGGGTGCTGATCACCGAGGCGGGAATGGACGGCCACTATCACGCTTCACGCCTGCAGGGTGAAGTTGACAATGGCGAGTTTCGCATCGGCTACCCCATGGATGCGGAGCGTTTTACAAATGGTGCGCTGCTGGCGCAGTCGCAGCTGCCATTCCAATCTCCCTGGCGGATCATTGTCGTAGGTGGGCTCGACACGATTGTTGCTTCCACGCTTGGTACCGATCTAGCCGAGCCCGCCATCGCACCGATGGAATGGGTAAAACCCGGGACAGCCAGTTGGAGCTGGGCGCTGCTGAAAGACGACTCCGTCAATTACGACACCCAAATGCGTTTTATCGACTATGCCGCTGACATGGGATGGCCCTATGTGTTGGTGGACGCCGACTGGGATCGAAAAATCGGGTATGAAAAAATCGACGAACTGGCAGACTATGCCGCACAGAAAAAGGTGGCCCTGCTGCTGTGGTACAACTCCTCTGGAAGTTGGAACACTACCGAGTACACGCCGAAGAGTGCACTGCTGACCCGGGAACAGCGCCGCGCGGAATTCGCCCGTTTGCAGCAAATGGGCATCGCTGGGATCAAGGTGGATTTCTTCGCGGGCGATGGTGTTTCCATGATCGATTACTACCGCCAGATTCTCGCCGATGCCGCGGATTTTGAATTACTGGTGAATTTTCACGGTGCCACCTTGCCGCGCGGACTGCAGCGCACCTTTCCGAATTTCATGACCGCGGAGGCGGTGCACGGCTTCGAGATGATCACCTTTATGCAGTCGTCTGCCGACAAAGCCGCCGCGCATATGGCGATGCTGCCGTTTACCCGCAATGTCTTTGATCCCATGGATTTTACTCCCACGGTATTTTCCGCAATCCCAAATATCGAGCGCCGCACCAGCAATGGATTCGAGCTGGCACTACCGGTACTTTTCCTGTCTGGTATACAGCACATCGCCGAAGTCGGCGAGGGCATGGCACAGGTGCCGCAGTTTGCGCGCGACTACCTGCGGGATATTCCTGCAATCTGGGACGAGAGCCGCCTGCTGGATGGCTACCCGGGTGAGTTCGCGGTGATTGCCCGTCGGAGTGGTGACAGCTGGTATATATCCGGCATCAACGCCAGCGAGCAGAAAAAAACATTGCAATTGGATCTCTCATTTATTGGTGCCCGGCTCGGCAGCCTGATTGGCGATGGTTCCAATGCGAGAGAGCTGGTGCACAGCGAGATAGAAAGCGGCAGCAGTGTGAGCATTTCCATGGCATCCAGCGGCGGATTTGCGCTGCTCTTTCCCGCGGACGCACTGGCAAAAAACTGAAACTCAGGTAGTACCATGCACAGACATATACCGTCTATTCCCAAGTCTATTTTTGTTGGAATGGCCCTGGCGGCACTCTCTGCCTGTCAGCCTTCCGCCGACAAGGGAGAGGCAGCGACCGAAGCTGCACTAATGGGCAGCACACCGCTGACGGGCGTACAACCGGCGCAGGCCCAGGCGACGCCGGAAGGTATGTTCGCCAACCCGTTGTTTGCCAACGGTGCTGATCCGTGGCTGGAGTACTGGGACGGAAACTACTATCTCACCACTACTACCTGGACGTCCCAGCTGGTAATGCGCAAATCGCCAACGCTCGATGGTCTCGCCACCGCCGCGCCGATCAACATCTGGTCCGACACCGACCCGGCGCGGTGCTGCAATTTTTGGGCGTTCGAGTTCCACCGCCTGAATGGTCCCAACGGTTGGCGCTGGTATCTGATGTACACCTCCGGCCAGCACGGCACCCTCGACCACCAGCATCTTTCGGTTCTGGAAAGTGTCGGCGACGATCCCATGGGTCCGTATGTCTACAAGGGATCGCCTATGCCAGATTCCTGGAATATCGACGGTACCTACCTTGAACACAACGGCCAATTGTACTTGCTATGGTCAGAATGGGTGGGTGACGAGCAGCTGAACTGGATTTCCAAGATGACCAACCCCTGGTCCATCGAAGGGCCGCGGGTGGTCATTACCCGTCCAGAAGCCGAATGGGAGCAGAGTGGTCGCAAGGTGAATGAGGGCGCGGAAATTCTGAAAAAGGATGGCCGCACGTTTATGATTTATTCCGCAAGCTCCTGCGACACACCGGATTACAAGCTGGTAATGAAGGAACTCACCGGTGATGACCCCATGAATCCGGAGCACTGGACCAAACACCGCGAGCCGGTGTTCCAGCGCGGCAACGGCGTATTCGGCCCCGGCCATAACGGCTTCTTCAAATCGCCGGACGGCAGCGAAGACTGGATCGTCTACCACGGTAATTCCAGAGAGACCGATGGTTGCAGTGCAACCCGTTCAGTGCGCGCGCAGAAGTTTGACTGGAAGGATGACGGTACCCCGAATTTTGGCGTGCCGGTTCCGGAAGGCGAACTCCAGAAATTGCCGGCGGGTGAAAACGGCCCGATCACCACTCGGGTGCAGGGCGCGCGTTGGACACTCGCCAGTGCGGTGAACGATCTGTGCCTGACGGGCAAGGGGACCGGAAACTGCGAATCCGCTGACAGCGAATGGGTTCTGGATAGTACCGCCGATGGTGCCTACCGCCTGGCCAATGCTGTCAGTGGAAATTTCCTCGACGGCAGCGGTGAACTGGCCCCCTGGACCAATACCGATGCGCAGCGCTGGACGTTACAGCAGAGCGACAATGGCTGGGTACAACTGTTGAACCGGCGTTCCGGAAAGGCTCTGCAGGCGAAAGACTGCAGTGGTGATGGTTGTACACAGTGGGCTCTGCAACCAGCCGGCGAAGTGGCAATTGCCAGTGTGCAGAGTGGACGCGTATTGCAGGTGGCGGGATGCGCCGCGGGCGGGCAGGTAAGTCAAGGTGCCTGGAAAGGAGAATCCTGCCAGCGCTGGAATCTACAGCGGGAGGATGAGGGTTTTGTGAGTATCCGCAGCGGCGAACGGTGTGTGACGATTGCCAGCAACGCGGTCGTTCCCGGTGCGCCAGCAGTGCTCGGCCGATGTGACACAACCAGCAGCCAGTGGTTGCTACAACCTTTGGCGGACGGCAGCTTGCAGATCAAAAACCGCGAGAGCAAGCACAATCTGGATCTGGCCCACTGTGGACTCGCCGAGGGCAACACCTTTGCCCAAGCACCGGCGGCGGATAATGACTGCCAGAAATTCCAGCTGCGAGAGATTCCTGTGCGCGGCTGAGTTCGACCCTGCTAACCGAGTTTATCGGGCTTGGGTGGCTGCAGCGATGTAGACCACCCCTTTTTATTTGAAAACTTGCAGTAAAAAAATAATGGAGAGAAAAGTATGAAACTGAAACACTGCCTTGCCGCCGCGGCAATAGGCCTGTCTTTTTCCGCCGCGGCCGCGGAGGAAAATCTGCGCATCACCATCGATGCCACGAATCCGGGGCCAACCATCGACCGGGATATCTACGGCCAGTTCGCCGAGCATCTGGGGCGTGGGATCTATGAGGGTATCTGGGTCGGGAAAGATTCGGATATCGAGAATATTAACGGCTTCCGCACCGATGTGGTGGAGGCCCTGCGCAAGATCAATGTACCTCTGGTGCGCTGGCCCGGTGGATGTTTCGCCGATGAGTACCGCTGGCGCGATGGAGTTGGTCCGCGGGATCAGCGCCCGGTGCGGGTAAATACCCACTGGGGCGGGGTGGAAGAAGATAATGCCTTTGGTACTCATGAGTTCTTTGAACTGGTGGAACTACTTGGTGCCAGGGCCTATGTAAACGGCAACCTGGGAACGGGCAATCCGCGGGAAATGGCCGAGTGGCTGGAATACATCACCGGTACCAGCAATTCCGCCGTGGTGGAAGAGCGCCGTAAGAATGGCCGCGATAAGCCATGGTCTGTGGCCTATTTTGGTGTCGGCAACGAGGCGTGGGGCTGCGGTGGCCATATGCGCCCGGAGTACTATGCGGATCTCTACAACCACTTCGCCACGTTCCTGAAAACTCCCCGGGGTAGTGAACCCAAATTTGTTGCCAGTGGTGGCCACACCACCGATACCTCCTGGACCGATACGCTGAGTAAAAACATCCAGCGGCAGATGGACGGCATCAGCTTTCACTTCTACACGCTGCCGACGGGAGAGTGGGACGACAAAGGCGCGGCCATCGGTTTCGGTGAGGACCAGTGGTTTTCCACACTCTGGCAGACCATGCGCATGGACGAATTTATCCGCCTGAACAAGAAGGTGCTGGACAAGAATGATCCGGAGAAAAAGATTGGCTTCTACGTGGACGAGTGGGGCACCTGGTACAACCCCGAGGAAGGGCGCGAACCGGGGTTCCTGTACCAGCAGAATACCCTGCGCGATGCTGTAGTGGCTGCGGTTAATTTCAACATTTTCCACCAACATGCCGATCGCGTGCACATGACCAATATCGCGCAGATGGTGAATGTGCTGCAGGCGATGATTCTCACCGATAAAGAGAAAATGGTGCTGACGCCCACTTACCATGTTTACGACCTTTACCAGGTATTCCAGGATGCCAGCGCGCTACCGTTGGAGATTTCCAATCCTGTGAGTTACCGCAAGGGCGGCAAGTCGCTGCCCGGCGTGAGCGCATCTGCCGCAAAGGGCAAAGACGGCAAGCTGTATCTGTCGCTGGTAAACCTGGATCCGTCGAAGGCACAGACGGTTTCTGTGGATGTAAACGGGTTGGAAGTGACTGAGGCCACGGGGCGGTTGCTCACCTCCAGCCGCATGGATGCTCATAACACCTTCTCCTCTCCGAAAAACGTTGGCCCTGCGAACTACCACGCTGCCGAAAGCGCGGGGGAATTGCAGTTGCAGCTGCCCGCCAAATCCGTAATGGTGGTGGCGCTGGGTCAGTGATCTCTGACGAATAGCGCAATAAAAAGGGGCTGTTGTCATGCAGCCCCTTTTTTGTATTTGGCCGCTTGATGTAAGACAGGTGTTCGGAAACGGGAGCTGTTGCCGTTAGAATATCCCGTCGCAGGGTCGCTACGCTTACGGCGGAAACGCAGATCGACTGCAGGAAGAATAAAAAACAACCAAAAAAGAAGGTGGCAAATGATTGCTCGTCTACGTCAATGGAAGATGACCGCGCTAGTCGCGATCCTGCTGTTCCCTCAAATGGTGCCGGCCAAAGAACAGTCCTCAACGGAAGGGCTGACAGCGCGGGATTACGGTACTCTCCCCAGTATCAGCATGATGACAATTTCCCCGAGCGGTGAGCGTATCGCCTACCGTAGCACCGCCGACGGCAAGGATTTCGCCATTATTTACTCGCTGGGTGATAAGCGTCACGTCGCGTCACTGGATCTCAGTGAAACTACCCCGCGCAATATGTATTTCGCCACCGATGATGAACTGATACTGGTGGCTTCCGAGGTGCGCAGGCTCTATGGGTTTCGCGACAAGCTGAATCTAAGCACCGCCTATGCCTTCAACCTTGAGCGGCGCGAAGTACGCCAGCTATTGACTCCGGGCGACCTCATCTATCGAGGCCAAAGCGGTCTCGGACGCATTGCCGGCTTCTCACCGGACAAAAAGTTTGTCTATATGCCGGCCTATGTACCGGACGACAAGTATGACCAGTCGCCGCGCATGTCCCTGGTGCAGGTGGAACTCGACTCGCCGCGCCGCCCCCGCGTCCATTTCAAAGGACGGGACGAATCTATAGATTTCTTCCTGGATGACAAAGGCCGGGTGATCGCCCATGAACTGTTCGATAATCGCAAAAATCGACACACGATTCTCGCGCTTCAGGGCGACGAGTGGAAGGAAATCTACCGCGAAGACACCGAACTCATGAAAATCTCCGTGGTCGGCCTGACGCCGGACCGCGAATCGCTGGTGGTTGTGGCAAACAACTCCGGGACCAATCGCGATGACTATTTCATCATGGATCTCGTCACCGGCGAGATCGAGAATGCGGGGCTCGGGCGAAGCGATGCCGATATCGAAAGCACCTTCACCGGCATGGACCGGGTTGTGTGGGGCGTGAGCTATTCCGGATTCAACCCTTCCTACAAGTTTTTCGACGAAGACCTCGACAAACGCATGACGGAGATCCAGGCCTACTTCCCCGAACACTCTGTCTGGTTGCGTGACTGGAGCGAGGGATGGGATGACCTTATCGTGTATGTAGAAGGTTCGAATGTCGCCGGTATCTATTACAAATTCAGTAAAGGACAGCCACCGACACAGATGGCTTCCGCACGCCCGAGAATTGCGGACGAGATGGTGCATCCGATTGGGCGCATGAGCTTCAGGGCCAGAGATGGAATGATCATTCCCAGCCTGCTCACCATCCCAAGAAACTCCGTTGCAGAGCTGAAAAATCTTCCCGCGGTGCTGATGCCGCACGGTGGCCCCGGCTCCTACGACCGCGTGGGTTTCGACTGGCTGGCGCAGGCGCTGGCCAATCGTGGTTACCTGGTGATTCAGCCGCAGTTCCGCGGCTCCACCGGTTTTGGCCTCGCGCATTACACTGCGGGACATGGCGAGTGGGGCGGTAAAATGCAGGATGATCTCACCGATGCGGTGAGCGTGCTGGCAAAAAAGGGAATTGTGGATCCGGAGCGCATATGCATTGTCGGTGCCAGCTATGGCGGTTATGCGGCACTGGCCGGAGGAGCCTTTACTCCGGAGCTTTATCAGTGTGTGGTCTCCATCAATGGAGTTGCGGATTTGGAGGATATGCTGCGGGATGAGGAGCGCCAACACGGCGACGATCACTGGGTAGTGGCGTACTGGCAGAAAAATATCGGCAAGGGCGAAGCGTCCCGGGATCTGTTGCGCAAGGTATCGCCAGTGCGGTACGCGGACAGTTTTCAGGCTCCGGTGCTGTTGATCCACGGTGAAGATGATCTCACCGTACCTTTCTCGCAATCTAAGGATATGTACAAAAAACTCAAACGCGCGAAAAAGCCGGTGCAACTGGTAGAGCTGAAAGATGAAACCCATCATCTGCTCCACAACGAAACCCGGCTGCAGACAGTGGAAGCAGTAGTGGATTTCGTAGACCAGTATCTGCAACCAAGCGCAGAATGACCGTATTTTCAGCCCGCTTTTGCGGGCGCCTGAAACCAATTGGAATTATGCGATGAGAATGACCGCAGCAGCTGGCGCTCCGGTGCAGATTAAAAAATGGCTGTCGACCCTGCTTCTTCCGACCCTGCTCTCAGCCCCGATCAGTGTTGCCGCTCAGCCATTTACCGTGACTACTGATCTGTTCGATAGCGCGAAGCCGGATACGCTGGGACTGTCGATGCCGGAAGGCGTTGAACACGTTACTGTTTACACCGGCGAAGCGGGCAAGAGCCAATATAACCACGGCGCGGTCCTGTATGCCTTTGCGGGCAAATTGTATCTGCAGTGGCAGAGTTCCAAGCGTGACGAGGATGCGGCGGATACTTCCGTACTCTACGCCAGCAGCCGCGACGGGCTGCATTGGAGCGAGCCTGCGGTGCTGGAAAAGGCACGCAGCGACGCGTTGGTGACCACTGGTGGCTGGTGGTCAACGGGGGATACACTCTACGCATTCCTCAATGTGTGGCCAAACGATCTGCAACCCCGCGGTGGCCATGTGGAAGTGCTGGCGAGTAGTGACGGTGAGCACTGGAAAAATGTTGGCCGCCCCATTTTTGCCGATGGCCACCCGCTGGACGGTATTATCGAGCAGGATTTCCATCGCTCCCAGCGGGGCCGTATCGTCACGGCACTGCACCGGCAGCCGGGTTTGCGCGCGACTCCGGTTTACACCGATGACGCATCTGCACTTTCAGGCTGGAAGGTCGGTGCATTTACCAATCACTCGATCGAAAAGGCAGTGAGCCGCGAGCTGGAGCCAAGCAGTTTCCGGCGCGAAGACGGGGCCCTGGTAATGGTGTTTCGAGACCAGCAGGGTAGCTTCCGCGTGCTGGCGTCACTGAGTTGGGATAATGGCGAGACTTGGTCCAGCGCGCAGCCTACCAACCTGCCGGACTCCCGCGCCAAACAGAGTGCGGGCAATTTGCCAGATGGCACTGCATATCTGGTAAATAATCCCAGCGGCTCGAAAAACCGCGAGCCGCTGGCGATAACCTTGAGCGGCGACGGTGAAATGTTTGACCAGGCTTTTCTGCTGCGTGCGGGCGGCGCGCAACTTGCGGACCCCCGCTATGATGGTCTGTACAAACGCAGGGGGTTTAGTTACCCGAAATCCTTTGTGTGGAAAAACCATCTGTACGTGGCATACGGGGAAAACAAGGAAGACATCGTCGTTACCCGGGTGCCTCTCGCCAGTCTTCAGGCAGATTGATGGTTTTCTGTTCCATGGATTGTCGCTGCTTATAAGGCTGATATCCCGCGGCTATTGGTTTTCATAATTAAATTGTCACTGTTAATAAGGTCGATAATAACCTCTAATTTCAACGTGATTGTGTACCTCTATAGGATTCTTTTGTCCGATGGATGAAACTATAAGGAACGCAATCCAATGCTCAAGAAAGCCCTGTCACTGGCGGTGACTCTGACAACCGCCATCTCCATTAACGCCAACGCTGCTGCCACTGTCGAGGCCATGTCCAATCAGGACTGGTGGCCCAACCGTATCGATCTGCAACCACTGCGTATGAACGCGGCGAAATCCAACCCGATGGGGGGAAATTTCGACTATGCCGAAGCCTTCAGCAAGCTGGATCTGGCTGCCGTTAAAAAAGACATCGAGACGGTACTCACCACTTCTCAGGATTGGTGGCCTGCGGACTATGGCCACTACGGTCCATTTTTCATCCGTATGGCCTGGCACAGCGCTGGTACCTACCGCGTGTACGATGGCCGCGGCGGTGCCGGGGGCGGACAGCAGCGTTTTGAACCGTTAAACAGCTGGCCCGACAACGTCAGCCTGGATAAGGCCCGCCGCCTGTTGTGGCCGGTAAAGCAGAAATACGGCAACGCCATTTCCTGGGCAGATCTTATGGTGCTGGCCGGTAATGTTGCCCTGGAATCCATGGGCTTCCAGACATTCGGTTTTGCCGGTGGTCGTGAAGACGACTGGGAAGCTGACGTGGTGTACTGGGGATCCGAGCGCGAGTGGCTGGGTAACAACAAGCGCTACGATGGCAAGACGCTGGAAAAGCCGCTGGCAGCCGACCACATGGGACTGATCTACGTGAACCCGGAAGGTCCCAACGGGAACCCGGACCCGAAACTGGCGGCCGCGCGCATCCGCGATACGTTTGGCCGCATGGCGATGAACGACGAAGAGACCGTGGCGCTGATCGCTGGTGGCCATACCTTTGGCAAGGCGCACGGTGCCCACAAGGCCGACAAATGTATCGGTGAAGCGCCCGGCGGCGCGCCGCTGGAAGAGCAGGGCCTCGGCTGGAAAAACAGCTGCGGCAAGGGACATTCCGAAGATACCATCACCAGTGGTCTCGAAGGTGCCAGGACCTCCAATCCCACCAAGTGGACCAACGAATATCTGACCTGGCTGTTCACCCTGGACTGGGAAAAAACCAAGAGCCCCGGTGGTCACATCCAGTGGACGCCGAAAAATGCGGAGCAGATGCAGATAGTTCCGGATGCGCACCTGGCCAGCAAGCACCACGCGCCGATGATGTTCACTACCGACCTGTCTCTGCGTTTTGACCCGGAATACCGGAAAATTGCCGAGCGTTTCCACAGGAATCCGCAAGAGTTTCAACTGGCGTTTTCCAAGGCGTGGTTCAAACTGACCCACCGCGATCTGGGCCCGCGTGCACGCTATCTGGGTGACGAGGTGCCGGAGGAAGTGCTGATCTGGCAGGACGCGATTCCTGAAGTAGACTACACGCTGATCGACGACAAGGACATTGCCGTGCTCAAAGCGCAGGTACTGAAGAGTGGCCTGACGATCCCGCAACTGGTGCGCACAGCCTGGGCTTCCGCCTCTACATTTCGAGGTACCGATATGCGCGGTGGCGCGAACGGTGCGCGCGTGCGCCTGGCGCCGCAGAGCGGCTGGGCTGTGAACAATCCGAAGGAGCTGAACCGCGTGCTGGAGCAGCTGGAGAACATCCAGAAAGACTTCAATCGCAAAGCAAAAAATGGCAAGCGGGTTTCCCTGGCTGACCTGATTGTCCTCGGCGGGGCGGCAGCCATTGAGCAGGGCGCGAAAAAAGCCGGCTACACCGTAACCGTGCCGTTCAAACCGGGCCGCAACGATGCCACTCAAGCAATGACCGACGTGCAGTCCTTTGCGTTCCTTGAGCGCAAGGCCGACGGTTTCCGCAATTACTACAGCGAGGAGGCTCACCTGGCACCGGTGGATATGCTGATCGACAGCGCTAACCTGTTGACCCTGAGCGTACCGGAAATGACGGTGCTGGTAGGCGGCATGCGCACCCTTGGTGCCAACTATGGCGACAGCAAGCACGGTGTATTCACGGATAAACCGGGCACCTTGAGCAATGATTTCTTCGTAAACCTGCTGAGTATGGATACCAAATGGTCCCGGTCTTTCAAGGAAGATGGCTTGTATCAGGGGCTGGATCGCAAAACCGGTAAACTGAAGTGGACCGCCACTCCGGTGGACCTGATTTTCGGCTCCAATTCTGAGTTGCGCGCGGTGGCCGAGATGTATGCCACCAACGACAATGGCGAGAAATTTGTGAACGATTTCGTCCGCGCGTGGACCAAAGTCATGACCCTGGACCGCTTCGATCTGCAGTAATCCGATCTCTCACAGGATGGATTTGCCATAGTGCGAAATGCCGCTGACAGGATGCGGCCAATAAAATGGGCGGCCACTGGCCGCCCATTTTATTTCTTTCGCGAGGCGTCAAACGAGATGTCTGTTGATTGCGGAAATCAGTTGTGGAAAGGCAACGGGTTTGGTCAGGTAGTCGTTCATACCGGCGTCGAGCGCGGCGCTTTGCTGATCCTTGAATGCCGCGGCGGACAGCCCGATGATCGGAATGTGGCGGAGTTCGGGGTTCTGGCGAATCCGCTTGGTGGCTTCGATACCACTGAGGCCGGGTAGCTGCACATCCATAAAAATCATGTCCGGACGAATTTCCTGCGCTTTTTTGACCCCTTCGAGACCGTCGGCCACGAATGTAGCAATCAGCTTTAGGTCGTCGCAGAACGCCTGCATCAGAGCCTGATTCAGCGTATTGTCCTCGAAAATCAATATCTGGACCCCCTCAAGAGCCGGGCCAGGTTGCCGGTGCTCTTCCTGCTGTAGACTGGGCCGTGTCCCTTCCCGCAACGGCAGCTCGACGGTGAAGCGTGCACCGACATTCTCGTTGCTCTCAAGGCTGATGGTCCCTCCGAGCAGTTCCACCAGGCTGCGCGTGATGGGCAGGCCCAACCCTGTTCCCCGGGATTGCCCCGCGAGGGATTTATCAACCTGCTCGAAAGGTTCAAAAATGATGGCCTGCTGTTGCGGGGCAATACCGATTCCATGGTCTGCCACTGCAATCGATAAAATGTTGCCGTGCCGTTTTTCCAGTGTGATGGCAACGTCACTATTGGCTGGAGAAAACTTGATGGCATTACCAATCAGATTGATCAATATCTGCGAAAGTTTTCCGCGATCGATACGAATAAATTCAGGTAAGTCTGGATCTATATCGCAGTGCAATCGCAGGTGCTGGTGGGCAGCCTGGGGTTCACACGATGTCAGTATGTCCTGGATCAGGCCGCAAAGCTGAAAGTCCTCGTCTATTGCCTCGATCTTGCCAGCCTCAATTCTGGAAATATCCAGCACGTCGTTCACCAGCTCAGCCAACTGCTGGCCACTGGTGGCAATTTTCTCCAGAAAGCCGTGAAACTCCTGTGGCAGCCCGAAGCTGCTACTGCGATGGTTCAGCACTTGGCTGAAGCCGACGATGGCATTGAGCGGGGTGCGGATCTCGTGGCTCATGTTGGTCAGGAAGCGGGTTTTCGAGCGGCTGTAAAACTCGGCTTTTTCCTTGGCCTGCATTAGATCGCGTTCGAGCGCCTTGCGTTCGGTGATATCCAGGATCACACCGATGAGGCCGCCGAGGCGACCATCCTGTAGCGCGTATGCGGCTTTATTGAAAATGACATCGTGCAGGCTTCCGTCGGCGTAGACCACCTGGGATTCGTAGATCTGTTGCCCCCGCTGGCGCATCAGTTCGATGTCTTTCTCGTGGTAAACACGCGCCTGGGGTCCCGGCGATACGCCGTA
The DNA here is from genome assembly GCF_011326135.1 of Microbulbifer sp. SH-1. NCBI lineage: Bacteria > Pseudomonadati > Pseudomonadota > Gammaproteobacteria > Cellvibrionales > Microbulbiferaceae > Microbulbifer > Microbulbifer sp. SH-1. The sequence continues at coordinate 4,204,617 of NZ_CP046948.1, forward strand.
AACGGATCTGCCGATAATCTCCTCCCGGGGCTTTCCCAGGAAGGTTTCAAACGCTCGGTTGCAGCCGGTGTAAATACCGTCGGCATCCTTGTAAAAAATAGGGGCGGGGATGGCATCCACGAGAATCTGAAGAAACCGTAACTGGTCGGCAAGCGCTTGTTCGGTGGTTTTATGTTCACTCAATTCACGCTGAAACTGCTCGCGGAGTTCTTCCTGCTCCACCAGCATCCGGATACGCTGCCGGCGATAGAGCAGGTAGCAGCTGAATCCCACCAGTGCGGCGGCCAACGTCATCCTTACGGCCAAACCGGTCAGCCGTGAGTCCTGCGCTATCCAGATAGCGATCCCCCATTCACAGGCACCCAACACGGCAAGAATTACAAGGCTGCTCGGCAGGAGGTAGCGATATAGCGGCAGCTGCGCCCTGTTTAAGCGATCCATGGCAAGGTCTGTATTGGCGTCGGTATCCCGCCACCCTAATCAAACATGCCGAGCTCGGCAATCTTTCTGTTTTTCATAATGGTGGCGCGATTTTCTTTTAACCCGGGGCGCCCCAGGTGCAAACCCCGAGCGCAGCGTTCACTGTGTGCCTACTCCACCCGTTTTTATACAGGATTGGGAAATACGTATTTTTCCTTTTCCCGAACCGCTTCAATCTGTGATGTATGTCTTTTTTTTATGATGAGTTTTGCGCCATTGGCCGTTTTTAGCGCGATTGCGTTCGGCACTTGTTGACACGGGTTGAGTGTGAACCCATTTTGTTAGCGCTAACATGTTGGCTGTATGAGAGGGCTTTTCCCGTATCTGCGCAGCGGGACCTCTCCAAAAAAATAATGATTCTCAACATGGAGACGCGATCTGATGAGAAATCTTCGCAATCTGTTCACGCCGTCGCTCGCAGAGTGCAGGCCCGCAAAACAACGCAACAATCTCCGGCCCGGTGGCAAAATGCCAGCGCTGGTATTGTCACTCGTCACGGCCCTGAGCGTACTCACGGCCAATGCCCAGACCCTCACCTCCAACCAGACCGGCAACCACAACGGTTACTACTACTCGTTCTGGACCGATGCCCCCGGCACGGTATCCATGACCCTGGGCGCCGGCGGTAATTACAGTTCCAGCTGGAGTAACACCGGAAATTGGGTGGGCGGCAAGGGCTGGAATCCCGGTGGACGCCGCACGGTCAGCTACTCCGGTACGTTCAATCCGTCGGGCAACGGTTATCTGACTTTGTATGGCTGGACCCGCAATCCACTGGTGGAGTATTACATTGTGGATAACTGGGGAACCTATCGCCCGGGTGAGAGCGGCACCTATTACGGCACTGTCAATTCCGATGGCGGTACCTACGATATCTACCGCACACAGCGGGTCAACCAGCCCTCCATTGAAGGCACCGCGACCTTCTACCAGTACTGGAGTGTGCGCCAGCAGAAGCGCACCGGCGGCACCATCACCACCGGCAACCACTTTGATGCCTGGGCGAGCCACGGCCTGAACCTCGGCACGCACGATTACATGGTGATGGCCACCGAGGGATACCAGAGCAGTGGTAACTCCAATATCACGTTGGGCAGCAGCGACGGAGGCTCGGGAGGGAGTTCCGGTGGCAGCACGCCATCCAGCACGGATATCGTGGTGCGCGCGCGCGGCGCTGCCGGCGGCGAGCACATCAATCTGTTGATCGGCGGCACGGCGGTGGCGAGCTGGAACCTCACCACCAGCAACGCGGATTACACCTACAGTGGCAGCGCCGCCGGTGATATCCAGGTGGAATACGACAACGATGGCGGCAGCCGCGATGTCATCTTGGATTATGTCTACGTCAACGGCGAAACCCGTCAGGCGGAAGACATGGAGTACAACACGGCGACTTACGCCAACGGCGAATGTGGCGGCGGTTCCTATTCCGAAACCATGCACTGCAATGGGGTGATCGGTTTTGGTGATACAGACGCTTGCTTTAGCGGCAGCTGCAGTGGTGGTGGATCTTCCGGCGGCGGTGTCGGCAGCAGCTCATCCGGTGGTGACACCTCGGGGAATATCGTGGTGCGCGCCCGCGGCACCAGCGGCAGTGAACATATCAAACTGATTGTTGGTGGGACTGTAGTTGCGGACTGGACACTGAGTACCAGCGCCCAGGACTACACCTACATCGGCAGTGCGTTTGGCAACGTCGATGTCGAGTATGACAACGATACCGACGGTCGCGATGTGATTCTGGATTATGTCCAGGTCAATGGCGAACTGCGCCAGGCCGAAGACATGGACTACAACACGGCGACCTACGGTAACGGTGAATGCGGCGGCGGCTCCTATTCCGAGACCATGCACTGCAACGGTGTGATTGGCTTCGGACACACGGACGACTGCTTCAGCGGCAACTGCGATTCGGTTGCTGACGGTGGTGGTAACACTAATTGTAGCGGCTATGTCGGAATCACGTTCGATGACGGCCCCAACAGCAACACCGCAAGCCTTGTCAGTTTGCTTCAGCAGCACAATCTGACGCCGGTGACCTGGTTCAACTGGGGGCAGCGGGTAGCCAGTAATCCAGGGCTGGTATCCCAGCAGCTGAGTGTGGGAGAGGTGCAGAATCACAGTTATACCCATCCGCATATGACCAGTTACAGCTACCAGCAGGTTTCCAGCGAAATGAGCCAGGCAAACCAAGCCATAGTGAATGCGGGTGCGCCTACACCGACTTTGTACCGACCACCCTATGGCGAAGTGAACGGCACTATTCAGCAAGCGGCACAGGACCTGGGAATGCGGCTGGTGACTTGGGATGTGGACTCGCAGGACTGGAATGGTGCGAGCACTTCTGCGATCGTCAATGCCGCCAATCAACTGCAGGATGGCCAGATCATTCTGATGCATGATGGATATGCGAGCACCAACAATGCGGTTGCACAGATCGCAGCCAACCTGAGTGCGCGGGGGCTTTGCCCCGGGCGGATTGATCCGGCCAGCGGACGGGCGGTGGCTTCTTCCTAACGTCTGATTTTAGGCTTCAGCAGCATCTGCGGTGGATAAACGCAGATGCTTGCTGGAAATCACCGCCCGCTGTTATTGGCCGGCGGCGCTCAGTTTGTACGCGCGGCTTAGAAACGCCGGGTAGAGTGCGTCGCGCTGATACATATTCACGTAAAACAGAGCGATCAGATTATTTTCGGGATCGATGATGTATTCCGTACCCATCATTCCTCCCCAGGCGAAGGCAGAGTTCGATACTTCCGGTGCGGGTTTTTTGTGTTCGTTATAGAGTTCGAATCCAAGGCCGAAGCGAAAGCTATTGTCACTGTTTTTTGGTTCCGGTAAGCGATTGACAGTGGTCATCAGCTTCACGGTTTCCGGTTTCAGGATGCGATGCCCATTGAATGTTCCCTTGTTGAGCAGCATCTGGCAGAACTTTGCGTAGTCCCCAATGGGGCCGTTCAGGCCGATAGCCCCCTCCGCGTAGGTTTGCTGAGTGCTTACGGCGCCCCTGCTGTACACGGTTGACCCGGGAATCAATTTACCTTCCGCCAGACTGTAGGGCGTTACGAAACGCTCAAATACTTCCGGTTCGTAGTACCAGTCTGTCTCGTTCATGCCGAGCGGTTTCAGTACTTTTTCCTTCACATATTCCTGCAATGTCGTGCCGGAGATTCGCTCTATCATATAGCCGAGCATGTTGGTGCTGATATGGTAGTCCCATGCAGAACCGGGATCGAAGCCGAGGGGATATTTCGCCAGGTCGAGCATCTCTTCTTCCAGGAAGCGCGCCGCGTAATTGCCGCCGCCGGTGTGCTGGCCACTGGGCTGTATGGCCGGTTTTTTGCCGTCGAATCCGAGCGGTGCGCCCGATTTTCCGCTGTCAGCCAGGCGCGCCTGGCCGGCGAGGCCGGCATTCAAACCAGAGGTGTGCGACATCAGGTGGACGAATGTCATGGGCGTGGAGGCGGGCCGGGTTTCGTAGCTGCCGTCTTCATTTATGGCGGTAATCACCTGGTTGGGAATACCGGGAAAATATTTCGAGACCGGATCGTTGATATCCACCAGTCCCTGCTCCACAAGAGTCATGAATGCAACGGTTGTGATGGCTTTGGTCTGGGAAAACAAAACGTAGTAATCCTCCACTGAAGCGGGTATCCGACGTTCTTTGTTTTTCCAGCCAAAGGCGTTGGAATAAAGTACCTCGCCATCTACGGCCACAAAGCCGGCCACGCTTCCGGTCTTTTCCTTGTCCACGTAGGATTGCAGTAAATCGTTGATTTCCTTTACCACCGGCGCTTCTGCATATTGCTGTGCTTCGCGATAGATAAACTGTTGCGGGGTACGGTTTTCCGGTGCCATTTCCATCGCATGCACGGCGGCCGCAGTCGCGACCAGTATGGACGCGGTTGCGATCCTCAAAATAGGCAACTTCATAAATTTTTTCCTTCCTGTTGGATGCTGGAAAAGGGCGCTCGTGAGAGCACCCTTGCCGCTGCAGCTTATTGCTCGGCGAGCAATTCTGCTTCGTAGAGTTTTACCATATCAGATGCCGGGATCGCGTCCGCGTAGATTTTCAGTTCGTCCATCATGCCAGCGTAAGGTGTATCCCAGAAGTTTACGCCGAGGGCGAAGTGGCGTTCGGCGGCAGGACCGAAAACATCCGGGAAGTTACTGCCACTGAAGGCATTTTCACCGTTGATATACACACTTACGTCCCCGCCACTGACGGTTACCGCCAGCTGGCTCCAGTTATCCTGCGGAATCTGTGCCCCGGTGTTGGCATCGTACCAAGCGGTACCGGACCACAACATGGTGTCGTTGCCGAAACCGTTGGGCAGCAGGCTGATCCAGCTGGAATCGGAGGCCCAGCCGAAGAAGCTGGTGGTATAGGCGGTCAGCGCCGATGGGCTCAGCCACAGGGTGAAGCTGTAGTTGTTATCCGCGATCAGGCTGTCGGGCAGTACCACACCGGAAGCGCCGTCGAATACCGCAGCCTGGCCAATGACACCTTGGGCGTAGGTAATGGCTCCGCCGGTTTCGTTGATCAGCTTGCCAACGACGGTACCACTGCCGAAGTTACCGGTGGTTTCATCCAGATTCTGCTCAAAACGATAGTGGGCTATGGGTTCAGGCAGACCGGAGGATTTCACCGTGGCGATGAAGGACTTCGTTTCCTGGGCGCCGTTCAGGGTCACAATGGCGGTAAGTGTGACTTCCGCATCGGTGCCTTGCGGGCGAGTGACGATTGCGGTATCGCCGGATACCTCGATTACTGCGGGGTCCGACGAGGTCCAGTGAATGGCCGCGGCGTAGGGGCCGGTAACGGGTAACTGGATATTTTCGGCAATCGCGGAGAGGTCGCCGAGATCGAGGATCGCTGCGGCGGAAGCCAACAACTCCGCATCAGATTTGTTGTCGATATCCAGGAAGCGGACTTCTTCCGCAGTCAGCGCGGCCTCGTAAATCTTCAGCTCGTCAATCATGCCAGTAAAGGGCGTATCCCAGTAATTGACGCCGAGGGCGAATTTTCCGGTGTTGTTGCTGAAGAAATCGCTGAGGCTGCCTCCGGAGAATTTCTGCTCGCCGTTCAGGTACACATTCACCAGTCCTTTATTGACGGAGAAGGCCATATGGGTCCAGGTTCCCTCAGCGATACGCTCGCCGGCGGAACCGTCGAACCAGACCTCGCTGCCGCTCCACAGCATGGTGTTGCCGTCCCAGCTCTGGGGCAGGAAACTGACCCAGTTGTTGGAGTAGGGTGCGTTATTCGCATCTATCTGCTCGTTTACCGCGCCGAAGAAGGCGGTAGTAAAGCCGGTGACAATACTGGGGTTGGCCCAGAAGGAAACCGTGTACTCGTAGTTGTTGATCAGCCCTTCCGGCAAGAGCACCCCGTTGCTGCCATCCAGTAGCAGTGCCTCTCCAGCCTGACCTGCGCCGTAGGCGATGGTTCCGGTGCTGTTGATCCGGTCGCCGGTCTCAGTAGCCGGATCGAAACGGCCGGCGGATTCTGTCAGGTTGTTTTCAAATGGGAACCAGGCGGTGCGGTTGTAGGCCTGTCGTTGCGGGATGGTGATGTCGAAGGACTTGCTGCTGGTCGCGCCGTTCAGCTCAATCGTGGCGGTCAGGGTAACGGTCTGATCTCCGGCGCCGACATTGGGGCGCACTACATCGCCATTGGGTTTTATCACCTGCTCATTGCTACTGGCCCAGGTAATTTCTGCGGCGCGGGTCCCGCGGGTGGGCAAGGTCAGGCGGTTATCGGTGCTGCTGGCCGGCAGAACAAGAGCGTCGCTGATGTTTGCCATCACTTCCGAATCCGCCAGGCTCTCCATCTTCGAGCCCCAGATGGACTCGCCGCTGCCAGACACGGCGGTGAATACCGGTACCAGACTGTCCGACACTTCGCTCCACTGCCACTGGGTTACCCCCTGATAAGTGACGCTTGTACCGTCGATGTTTAGTGTGAAGCTGATCCGTTCCGGATTTTCTACATCGTGCGCATATTCACCGCTGACCTCGCCGCTAATCGTGCCGTCGTCATTCAGGGTGACGTACTGCGTGGGCTTGGCGGTGCGGTTTATATCCTTGCCGTGATTGATGAGCTTGTAGGTGCCGTTCAGATCGTTGCTGTCGACAATGTTGTCGCCGGCAATGGGCGCATAGCGCTGCGGCGACGCCACCAGCCAGCCATCGGCGTTCACATACAGCTCGTGCACCCGCACAGAGTGCTGTTCGCCACGGTTCGGGAAGCGGGTATGCGCAATCAGCAAATGCTTGCCGGTGTTTGCATCGTAATAGGCGGAATTGTGGCCGGGGGCCAGGTAACCGCGGCTGGCCACGGTGTCGCCCACGTCGGATTCGAATTCAAACCCGCCCATCAACTTCACACCGTAGGGGGCAATACTGTCCCAATTGCCGCGGGCATCGACCATGTCATTGCCTTCGGCGTCCAGGAAAGGACCGTCCGGGTTTTTGGAGCGCGCTACGCGGATGTTATAGCCGTCGGTGGAGACGAAGCCGCCGAAGGACATAAACAGGTAGTAGTAATCGCTCTCCGGGCTGTACAGCATGTAGGTGCCTTCGATGGCACTGTGGTCACCGCCGGTGAGGTGCTTGCCATACCCCTGACCAGGGAGCGGTTTGCCGGTAGTCTCGTCCATTTCCAGAATGAAGATGCCGCCGGAATAGGAGCCGTAGGTCATCCACAGTTTGCCGTCTTTATCGTGGAAGACATCCGGGTCGATGGCGTTGGGGTGTATCCAGGCGTTGTATTCGGTTTCGCTAAAACCCTCTGGTCCATAACCCGCGGCTACTTCCTCGGCCGTGAGGCCAGAGCGCAGAAAAATACCGAGATCGGTGTAAGGGCCCTCAATGCTTTCAGAAACCGCGACCCCCAGATAGGAGCGGGGCGTATTGCAGTCGCCGGTCTCGCTCTCGGGATTGGCGCAGTGGTTGTAATAGAAATAGTACCTGCCGTCGTTCAGCTTGATTACGTCCGCAGCCCAGGATCCTTTGTGGCCGCCTACCCACTCGATGCCTTCGGAGATTTCGCTGGAGTAGGTATTGAACAGTTTGTTCTGGTCGACCGTATCCGCGGTTATCCCGGGCGCAACCTCTTCCCAGATCATCAGATCACGGGACCTGGCCGCGGCCAGGTGGGAGCCAAATACGTAAAACACACCGTCATCGTCGCGGATTACCGAGGGATCGTGCACAGGCATGTCGTTATAGAGGATTGCCGATGCTTCGGCGGTGGGGTCTGCTGTATCTGGAACTTTTTCTCGTTCTGGTTCTGGCTCTGGAAGAGGTGCCGGTTTTACCGTGGGATCACCGCCAAAGTAGCTGTTGCCGGTGTCTCCACAGCCAGATGCTGCGACAAGGGTGGATAGAATTATGGCCAGGTAACCGGCCCGGTTTGTAGTCTTCATGGGTGAAATCCCTCTTTTACTTATTATTCAGGAGCTTTCTCTCTGTTGTTCCCCGCCCGTTCTGCGCAGGAACACTGCAGCGACTACGCAAGACTCGGGTATACAGGGAGCTGCAATCTTGCCAATCAAGATATGGTATTACAATATTATTTTCATTATGGTAGAGGTCGAATGCCCGCCGGGGGATTTGTCGTGTCTGTTTGCAATGAACTACTTGATGAAAGTCAGGGTGTTGATTTTTTGTGCAGTTTGTGAGGATATTGACGCCAATTCCTCTGGTACTTGCGTCGTGGCGGCTCCACTAGGCTGTGATCATCCGCGGTTTGGCCGTGGGCCTTCCCCGCTAAGTGGACAGCTGAGGGTTGGTCAGGAAACATCATCTACGACGGGTTTAAGTAATAAGGTATAACAAAAGGGCTGTTTTTGGCGTTGACTGACTTTGATTAAGTGGCTAGGATGTCAATTCATAATACAAATTGATCTGTTACTTGTGGTGCAGGCACCATGGTAGTGCACCATGGATCCGATGAAGAAGAAAAGAGTCCACAAATGAGGCTCTTCTAAATAATAAAGAGAGACGAGGTTGATGCGATGATCGAGCTGCGCAGTGTCCGCAGCGGTTCTGGCCGCCGTTGCCCCTGCTGCTATCTCCTCACTGTTTCCCTCAAACCGCCATATGCAAAGGCGCTCTCCTGCCCGATTCCGAGATGGGTTTGTACTCAGCGAGCACAAACCAACCTGTGATGTCAGTGCATTTCTGAACACAATCCGCGAGCAGAAACTGGTCCGGAGGGTGTCTGGCGCTGACGGGATTCCGCGCTGAAGTCTAGCGCGGCAGACGGTGGATCTCATGGCCTGGCCGTGAATCCCCAGCATCGGCAACACAATAAAAACACCCTTGATGGGAGAGATAATATGTTCAAGCGACACCTATTGAGTTCATCCATAGCTATGGTGACCGCCATTAGTGGTTTCTCCACTATAGCCATGGCGCAGGAAGATGCAGCACTAGAAGAGGTAGTGGTAACCGGCGTGCGTGCGAGTCTTGAAAAAGGCATTGATATCAAACGCGAGAGCTTTCAGATCGTGGATTCCATTGTTGCTGAGGATATCGGCAAGTTTCCCGACAACAATGTGGTGGAATCCCTACAGCGCGTAACCGGTGTGCAGGTTACTGATCGCGGTGCGGGTGAGGTCAGTACCGTATCTATCCGCGGTCTCAATGATGTGACCACCACCGTCAATGGCCGCAATATTTTCACTGCGTCTGGTCGATCTGTAGCGCTCGCCGATATCCCCGCGAGCTTGTTGGGGCAGGTGGATGTGTACAAAACCCGCTCCGCAGATCTGATTTCCAGCGGAATCGCCGGCCAGATCGATATTCACACGCACCGGCCGTTTAATTTTGAGGGCAGCAAAACTGTTATTGCTGCACGCGGTATCCATCAGGAGCAGGCCGATGCCACCGATCCGAATATCAGTGCCCTGGCCAGCAACCGTTGGGAAACCGGTATTGGCGAGATTGGCGCACTGGTAAACGTATCCTACGCCAGAACCACGTTCCGGGATCAGGGGGCCAAAGCCGGTGCTGCGGTGCCATTTGCTACGCTGGCCGCTGACGAACCACTCTTGCGCTATTTCTCTGGTTGGCAACCTGGGACGGATCGTGGTTTGCCATTTGAAGAGGGGTCTACCTTCGAGGATGGAACCGAGTACCTGCTCGGTCGAGATGCGGTGATCCTAAATGATTTTACCGGTGAGCGTGAACGCCCCGCAGCGAATATCTCTCTGCAGTGGGCACCTAACGACTCGTCTGAATATCTGTTCGAGGCCTTCTACAACGGTTACCGTCAGGAAAGCGAGAACAGTATGATGCTGACATTCACCGACGCTTGGTGGGCGGTTGATCCTGCGGACCCGGTAGTGCTGTTTGACGGCACCAATATTATCAAAGAGCGCTATGTAAATGCGACTAACGGGTTTGCCAGTGGCGATTACACCAAGGGTAAAACCGACAGTTTCGTATATGCCTTGGGTGGGAAGTGGGACATCAATAGTCGCCTGCGCCTCGAATCCGAAGTGGTTTACCAGAAAAGTGAATTCGAAGATGAATTCATGGCGCTCCAGACGGCACGCGCCCCTAGCGGCGTAAACCGGATGTTTGTCGATTTTAATAGCGGTGACGGGGTGCCGGAAATGGTGTTCTACGATGATCCGAATACCCCGGACATCGATGAAAGTGATCTCACCAACGCTGCTCTCTGGCACATGAGCGCCATGTTTGACAATGCGAGCGCCCGGGAAGGTGATGCCGTTACCTTTACCGTGGACGGTAGCTATGACGCGGATTGGGGTATTTTTAATACAGTTGAGTTTGGCCTGCGCCACGACAGCCGCTCAGCTTCAGAAAGTTCAAGGGTGGCAAGTGCGGGGTGCGATACCTTCGCAGAAGAAAATCCCTGTACACTTAAAGTTTCCGATTTCCCCGGTATTCTGACCGGCACAGAAGGCTTTTTTGACGGCCGATCCGGACTGCCAGGTGGTTGGGCAGTTGCTGATGCCGATTGGTTGAGCGCCAATGGAGATACCTTACGCGGTGCCTATGGACTGTCGCTTGCTGCGCAACTTTCTCTCGCAAAAAACTTTGACATTGACGAAACCCAGACTGCGATTTATGCCCAGACCGAATTCTTCACTGAGATTGGTGGTCGCGAGCTGGATGGGGAGTTTGGCCTGCGGTACCTTACTGTCAGTTCAGATCTTGAGTTCACAGGGGATACGTCATCCAGTGATGTGTCACGCCTGCTACCGAGCTTGATACTCCGTTATCATTTGACTGATAACCTGATGGCACGTGTCAGCTACGGTGAAACTCTGCGTTTACCAAATTTCATCGACCTGAATCCGACCATCGTATACAACCCTGATGTGACCGACATCGGCTACGGAACTGCTGTCGGCGGAAATTCCCAGCTGGAACCAACCGAGTCACGCAATCTGGATGTCTCACTGGAATATTACTTCGGTGATGCCAGCGCGCTCTACGCCACTTGGTTCAAACGAGATATCTCTGGATTGGTAGTGCCTTTCCGCAATTCCGTAACCGTGGACGTACCCAACGATATTCCCGATATCGGTGAATACACTTATATCCTGAGTCAGCCGGACAATGCATCCGATGGTGAACTGAGCGGTGTCGAGTTGGGCATAACCTATTTCCCAGAGAACCTGCCGGCGTTACTGGATGGCTTTGGGGTCCTGGCAAGTTATACCGTCCTCGATTCAGAGCAGGATATCCCGGTTGTCAATGACGAAGGTGTCGTGACAGGTATTGATACACTGCCTATGTTCGGTGTGTCCGATACCTCTTACAGCGTCGTGCTCGCCTATGATAAGAATGACCTTGACATGCGCCTATCATATGTATGGCGTGAGGATTTCCTCTACACCAATGAGGCGCCACAATTTGCCAATCCTCTAGGTATCTATCACAGTCCCGAATCTAGCCTGGATTTCCAGCTGAGTTACGACGTGAGCGATAACTTGGTGGTAACTTTCGATGGCACCAACCTGACCGAGGAGATGTCTCATGAGTACTATGAGTATTCAGACCTCTACAACTTCGGCAACTTCAAGTTCAGCCGCACCTTCGCCCTGGGCGCCCGTTATTCGTTTTAATAAATCTTTCTGATTGGATCGTGACCCTCTTCAGGCAGCCTTCGGGCTGCCTTTTTTGTTGCCGGGGCTTTGAGGGATGGTGTTGAACTCGAGTTCCACAGTCATTGCACATAAAAAAAGCCCGCGTATGCGGGCTTCATGATTCTACTGTGGGTCGAAGAACTATCAGGTCTTCAACTTCTTATACTGCATCCGATGCGGCGTGGCATTCTCTCCATTCCGCTTCACGAAATCCTCGTGGTACTCGGTGTAGTTGCCCTCAAAGAACACGACACTGCTGTCGCCTTCGTAGGCCAGGATGTGAGTCGCCACGCGGTCGAGGAACCAGCGGTCGTGCGAGATCACCATGGCGCAGCCGGGGAAGCTCAGCAGGGCTTCTTCCAGGGCGCGCAGGGTTTCGATATCCAGGTCGTTGGACGGTTCGTCCAGCAGCAGCACGTTGGCGCCCTGCTTCAGGGTATAGGCCAGGTGCAGGCGGCCGCGCTCACCACCGGAGAGTTCGCCCACGCGCTTCTGCTGATCACTGCCCTTGAAGTTGAAACGGCCAATATAATTGCGCGAGCCCACTTCGTAGTTGTTGATCTTGAGAATATCGTGGCCGTCGGAAATGCACTCCCATACGGTCTTGTTGTTGTCCAGGTTCTCACGGCTCTGGTCAACGCTGGCGATCTGCACGGTTTCCCCGATTTTGATCTCACCGGAATCCGGCTGCTCTTTGCCGTTGATCATGCGGAACAGGGTGGATTTGCCCGCGCCGTTGCCGCCGACGATACCGACAATCGCGCCCTTGGGTACGCGGAACGACAGGTTGTCGATCAGCAGGCGGTCGCCGAAGCCCTTGGACACGTTGTTGAATTCAATCACGTTGTCGCCCAGGCGCTCACCCGGCGGAATGTAGATTTCGTTGGTCTCGTTGCGGGCCTGGAATTCCTGCGACTGCATTTCTTCCAAACGGGCGAGACGGGCCTTGCTCTTGGACTGACGGCCTTTCGGGTTCTGGCGGGCCCACTCCAGTTCCTTCTGCATGGCCTTGGCGCGGGCCTGTTCACCCTTCTGTTCCTGTTCCAGGCGCTTCTCTTTCTGCTCCAGCCAGGTGGTGTAGTTGCCTTCCCACGGAATGCCGTGGCCGCGGTCCAGTTCCAGAATCCAGCCGGCGACGTTGTCGAGGAAGTAGCGGTCGTGGGTGATCGCCACCACGGTGCCGTCGAAGTCGTGCAGGAAACGCTCCAGCCAGTACACGGATTCCGCGTCCAGGTGGTTGGTAGGCTCGTCCAGCAGCAGCATGTCCGGGCGCGACAGCAGCAGGCGGCACAGGGCCACGCGGCGCTTCTCACCGCCGGACAGGTTGTTTACATCCGCATCCCACGGCGGCAGGCGCAGGGCGTCGGCGGCTACTTCGAGACGGTGCTCGAGGTTGTGCGCATCCCAGGCCTGGATGATGTCTTCGAATTTCTGCTGTTTCTTGGCCAGTGCATCGAAGTCGGCATCGGGTTCGGCGTAGTCGGCGTAAACCTGCTCCAGGCCGGCGAGGGCGTCGATAGCCTCACGCACGCCGTCTTCCACGTTGCCGCGTACGTTCTTGGCCGGGTCCAGCTGCGGCTCCTGGGGCAGGTAGCCGACCTTGATACCGGGCATGGCGCGGGCTTCGCCGTTATAGTCCTGATCCACGCCGGCCATGATGCGCAGCAGGGTGGATTTACCGGCGCCGTTCAGGCCCAGTACGCCGATTTTGGCGCCGGGGAAGAAGGACAGGGAAATATCTTTCAGGATTTCGCGCTTGGGAGGAACAACCTTGCCCACGCGGTTCATGGTAAAGACGTATTCAGCCATTAGAGATCGATTCCAGTCGGTCAGAATTTGGGCGCAAGTTATCAGGTTGGCGGGAAACTTCAACCTGCGATCGGACCTACCCGTGGGCGAGCTGGAACACCGCAGGGGAAGCCCCGGGTAATGCCACCCAGCCCCCATCTATGTTTAACTTTGCCCCACACCAGACAACCGGAAAACAGTATGACCCAGGAATCACCCGTGCTCGTCGAGCGCCAGGGCGCCATCGGCAAGTTGACGCTCAATCTGCCCAAAGCCCTCAACGCCCTCAACCTCGACATGATCGACCGGATGGCTGCGCAGCTGGACGCATGGGAAACCGATGACACCGTTGCCTGCATCTGGATCGAAGGCGCCGGCGACAAGGCCCTGTGTGCTGGCGGCGACGTGGTGGCGCTGCACCGGGAATCCGGCAGCTACGGCGAGCAGGGGGCCAGCCAGTTCGTGCAGGACTTCTTCACCCGCGAATACCGCCTCGACTATCGCATCCACACCTACCCCAAACCCATCGTCGTGTGGGGCAGCGGCATCGTTATGGGCGGTGGCATCGGCATTATGAGTGGCGCCAGCCACCGCATCGTCACCGAGACCACCCGTATGGCCATGCCGGAAATCACCATCGGCCTCTTCCCCGATGTGGGGGGCAGCTGGTTTCTGAACCGGATGCCGGGCCGCACTGGCCTGTTCATGGGCCTCACCGGCGCACAGTTCAATGGCACAGATGCGCTTTACTGCGGTATGGCGGATCGCCTGTTGCCCGCCGCCGGTAAAGAAGCCCTGCTTGATGCACTGGCCGCATTGACATTCACCGCGGACGAGGATCAGAACCATGTACTGGTGAGCAAGGCGGTCCAGTCGCGGGAAATGCCCGCCGGTGAACACCCGGCACCGAATCTGCGCGTCCACTACGATGTGATCCAGGAACTGACCGACGGCGCGACGCTGCCCGACGTATACCAAACCATCGTCAACTATAGTGGCGACGATGAATGGCTCCAGCGCGCGGCCAAAACCCTGCGCGCGGGCTGCCCCCTCACCGCGTGGATTGTGTGGGAGCAGCTGCGCCGCAGCAAACACATGTCGCTCGCGGATGTACTGCGGATGGAGTTGGCACTTGCGGTAAATATGTGCAGCAATGGCCAGGTAAAAGAAGGGGTGCGCGCCCTGTTGATCGACAAGGATCGCAATCCCCGCTGGCAACCGGCGAAGCTTGAAGATGTTACGCGCGCGCAGGTGGACGCGTGTTTCGCCGAGCCCTGGAGCCGAAGTCCGCTGCAGGATCTGTAATTGACGCGTCCGCCGGCGGCGGAAGTCATCCCTTAGGAAAAATAATAAAGAAACGGAGTTGAAAGAATGGAACAGTCACAAAGAATCGCCTTTCTCGGTCTCGGCAACATGGGAGGGCCGATGGCGGCAAATCTGGTGAAACACGGTTTTTCAGTCACCGCGTTTGACGTGTCGAAACCGATGCTGGAAAGTGCAGTCGCCAATGGCTGTCGTCGGGCAGACAGCGCCCATGCCGCAATAAACGGCGCAGATGTGGTGGTGTCGATGCTTCCCCACGGTGAAGCAGTGCGGTCTCTGTATCTCGGTGTACACGGCCTGTTGCAGGCAATGGATGCCAAAACCCTGCTGATCGACTGCTCCACCATCTCCGCCAGCGACGCCCGCCAGGTGATTGCCGCTGCCGGAGAGCGCGGTATCGACGCGATTGATGCACCGGTTTCCGGTGGTACCGCGGCGGCCGCTGCGGGGACACTGTCATTTATGTGTGGCGGTGAGGAAAAAGCACTTGAGCGGGCGCGCCCGGTGCTCGAAGCCATGGGCGCGAATGTCTTTCACGCGGGCCCCGCCGGCAGCGGCCAGGTGGCGAAGATCTGCAACAATATGCTGCTCGCGATTCACATGATAGGCACCGCCGAAGCGCTGCAGATGGGGGTGGATAACGGGCTCGACCCCAAAGTGCTGTCGGACATCATGCGTGCCAGCTCTGGCGGCAACTGGTCGCTGGAAAAATACAATCCCTATCCGGGCGTGATGGACAATGTGCCGGCGGCGCGGGACTACCAGGGCGGTTTTTCCGTGGCGCTGATGCTGAAGGATCTCGGGCTCGCCATGGATACCGCCGCCGGCAGCGCTTCTTCTACACCACTGGGGGCACTGGCAAAAAACCTGTACCAGTTGCACGGCGGCGACCCCATCAACCGCGTGCTGGATTTCTCCAGTATTCAGAACCTGTTCCGCCGCCCGGTGGGCAATTGAGCGCGGGTGAATTTTGCCCAGACTTGATCCAGATCAAGAAGTGAATCGGCGGCTCCGTTAGCCTCCGCCTGCTTGCCACCGAGGTCAGAAACCGAGGTGAAAACAGGAGGCTGACGGAAATAGACATGGAAACTGCGGAACTGCGTTCGCCGGCATTGCTTACGCCCGAGCTCTTGGAGCGCTATGCCGGCCCGTGCCCGCGCTATACCTCTTACCCCTCCGCCGACCGCTTTGTGCCTATGCACGCGCGCGGGGGTAGCTCCGGTGCGCCGCCTTGGGCGGCGTTGCAACAAGCGCAGACCTTGTCTCTTTATGTGCACATACCATTCTGCCGCTCCCTTTGCTACTTCTGCGCCTGCAACAAGGTTGTCACCAAAAGGTACGATTCCGCAGCGAGTTACCTGGAGACTGTGTTGCGAGAGGCGCGCTGGTATCGCGATTGTGTCGTCGAGGCGCCTGTGACCCAGCTGCATCTCGGCGGCGGCACCCCAACGTTCCTTAACGACGGCGACCTTGAGCGGTTGATCCTTGGTCTCGGTGAAGTCTTCCCGTTGCAGGTCGGGGACGATGTTGAGTACAGCGTGGAAGCGGACCCGCGCACCCTCGCACCGCACACGCTGGACAACTTGCGGCGCCTCGGCTTCAACCGCTTGAGCATGGGGATTCAGGATTTCAATCCGGCTGTGCAACGGGCCGTCAACCGAATCTGCCCCCCTGAAGACGTCCTTGCACTGACTGAGGGTGCGCGGGCGCGGGGCTTTCGTTCCATCTCCTACGATCTGATTTACGGACTTCCGGGGCAGAGCGTGACGAGCCTGGAGCAGACCATCGACATTGTGTTGGAGCACGCCCCTGACCGCATCGCGCTGTACCACTACGCCCACCTGCCGCAGCGCTTCAAGGCCCAGCGCCTGATCAGCTCGGATCTGATTCCCCCACCTGCCGACAAGATCGCCATGCAGCTTGCCGCCACCCGGCGGCTGACGGGGGCGGGCTACCACTTTCTCGGTATGGACCATTTCGCGCGGCCGGACGACGGCATGGCGCAAGCTGCCGCCGAAGGGCGCCTCGCGCGCAACTTCCAGGGATACACCCTGATGCCGGCGGATGCGCTGATCGGCCTGGGTGCCTCCGCCATCAGCTACAGCCGTGACGGCTACTGGCAGAACCAGCACGGCGTCAAGGATTACACCGCGGCGGTGGGCGGATGTGGCAACGCCATTTCCCGCGGTTGGAAGCTGAGTGACGACGACCGCCTGCGCCAGTGGCTCATTATGGAACTGATGTGTCGGTTGCGCGTGGAGCGGGGGGAGGTCGAATCGCGCACCGGCGCGCCCTTTGAACACTACTTCCGCGATGAACTGACGCGCCTGCAGCCCATGTTCGATGACGGTCTGGTGGCGCTGGATGAGATTGGTCTTCACGTCAGCGAGCGCGGGCGCTGGTTCCTGCGCAATGTGGCCGCCGCATTCGATGCGCACCTGCACCGCAGCGGCAGCGGCGGGCGCTATTCGCGGGTGTTATGACACGACAGGGAGGATACAATTTGCCAGAGGGAGTCAACGCGGTGCGGTTCAGCAGCAAAGCGGTAGCTAGAGTGGCCGCCGGGAGAGTGATCGGTTTGAGTAATGAGCAAAAATCGGCGGAACAGGTCTCAAAGGTCAGTTGCAGCAACTGCTCGGTCAGGGCGCTGTGCCTTCCCGCGGGCCTTACCGCGCAGGATATTGACCGTCTCGAACAGATCACCCGCAAGAAAACCGTGATCAAAGCCGGCGATCAGTTGTTTCGCGCTGGCGACAAATTCACCAGCCTGTACGCCATCCGCTCCGGTAGTTTCAAGTCTGTGGTCATCGCCGCCGATGGCAGCGCCCAGGTTACCCATTTCGCGCTGCCGGGCGAACTGCTCGGCCTCGACGCCTATAGCACCCAGGCCCACCCCAGCTATGCCGAGGCGCTGGAAAACAGCAGCGTGTGCGAATTGCCCTTTGCGCAGCTGGAAATCCTCGCGCAGCAGGTGCCTGGGTTGCAGAAGCAGATTTTCAATCTCTTCTCGGAGGAACTGCGGCAGGAAAAAGACGTGGTCATGCTGCTTGGCAAGCGCTCCGCAGAAGCGCGTTTGGCGGCCCTGTTGATCAATATCTCCGAGCGCTACACGCGGCGCGGTTACTCGGCGACCGAGTTCAACCTCACCATGCCGCGCATCGACATCGCCAATTATCTCGGGCTCACCGCGGAAACCGTCAGCCGCTTGATTTCCCGCTTCCAGAAACAAGAGCTGATCAAGGTGCAGGGCAGAGCCATTACCCTGCTCGACAAACCCGGCCTCGCAACCCTGGCCGGCGTCAGCTGCAGCGATTGACCGGGCAGGGCGGAAAATCAGAAGTAGTAGTCTTCCAGGTCGATTTTTTCCCAGTCGTACACCAGGCGCGGGCCGTCGGCGGTCACCAGGCTCACCTTGTTCGCCTCCAGGCAATCGGACCAGTCGACCCGGTTCAGGTCCACCATCTCTGCGCCGCCGTGCACCTTCACGATGGAGTCCTGCCACGCCTGGTGGCAGTAACTGGGAATCTCCCCCTGAATCAGCAGCTCGTAGCCGAGGTATTTTTCATAGTTCAGCTGCGGCATACGGTTCAGGTGATACCGATTGTCCTCCCCCAGCAGAAAATATTTGCCGTTCTCCTGCACCAGCGTACCGGTTGCTGTCAGCGGCTGCTGCGCCGGATTGGCGGCGCAGGCGGAGAGAAAAACGAGTGGCAGCAGATAGCCTTTACGGGAATCCATGTTGGTTACTCTTTGGTTATTTGTTACCAAAATAGCAACTGACGATTGCAGTTGCGTTTCAGTTTTTTTGCCGCCACCGGATTCGCTGGATCACGTCGCAAAGATCAGGCCGCGTCGCTGTCCTTCTCGCGGTGGCCGTCCTTGAGGTGCAGGGCTACGTGCTTTTCCAGACCTTCCAGTGCATACGCTTGGCCAAAACCCTTTACATAGCGGCCTGCGCTTGGCTTCAACTCGAACAGGTGGAAATCCTCGAGATTTTTCAGATGATCCATCACCGGTCCGAATTTCTCCCGCAGTTGCTCGATGCGCTCCCGCCATAACGGCAGCTCGCGACCGATCATTCCCGCCTCCACGTTGAAGGTCACCCGCAAGCGCGCAAACGCCTGCCTGGTATCCGCCTCGTCCGCATTAAATATCACAGAAGCCTTACGGTGCGCTTTCAGGTTCGCCGCATGCTCGGAAAGATCGGAAATAAACAGGTAAAAGTTGCCATCCGCCGCCAGGAAAGGTGCCGTGCTCGCGTGCGGGTAGCCGTCTGGCGTCAGGCTCGCCAGGTTCAGCAGTCTTCGTGTGGCGATAAAATCGCGCACCTCCGCCACCAGATCTGCACCGTCGTCAGTTTTTGGATGTTCAGTCTGTGTCGCTTTGTGTTCGCTCATGGTCAGATTCCCCCTCAGGAATGTGCAGTGCCGGCGGTTGCCAGCTGCTGCTTTAACTGTTTGAAACGCGCTACCTGTTCCGGAATCAGCTGGCGCTGTGTATCCCGGCCCAGAAATACCTTGAAGACACAGTTGCCACTGGGCGCGAGAAACACCATGGAATGGCTCTCCGCGCCGCGGTGGGGCTTGCTCACAAAGGCCACTTCCACAATGCCGTCCACCAGCAGGTGGCCATGGAAGGGACTTTTGTGGTGCATGAAGTTGTAGTAGCCATGGGCAATGTTGCCCTTGGGGAACTCGCCCTTGAACTCGAATACCGACCCCTCGCTTTGCACGATGGTGGTGACCTTGCCCCAGCTGGGCAGTTCTTCAATCAAACTCCAGACGTATTCACCACCAGCGAGCGAGGCCATCTCCGCGGGTAACTGGGCGATGATCTCGCGCACACTGGTGTCGAGCTTGTCCGCCATCTGTTCCAGCGTGTAGCCGGATTCACTGTCGAGTAATTCTTTTATCTGCTCTTGCATAAGCAATTCCAAAACTATTTCAGTAACCACCAAACCAGCCGAAGCAGTGGTGGCCATTGCGCAAACGATTGCCGACAGGTTGTTTGCGCAATGGCCACCACTGCTTCGGCGGGCTACGGAGTTCACTTGTAGTGGAGCTCCGTAGCAGCGCGGCCCCAGCGGTAATGTTCCGGCAAACAACCTGTCGGCAATCGTTTGCCGGAACATTCCCCCTGGGGCCGCTCAGGTCGTGCTAAATCCTGTGCTGAATTTAGAAGCGGTAGCTCGCGGACAGTTTAATGTTGCGGCCCGGCATATACAGTTCCTGGAAGGCCACGCGGTATTCCTCGTCTGCCAGATTGTCCAGCGCCAGGGCCAGTTTCAGGCCGTTCAGGCTGCCGGTGGCCGGCTCCCAGGTCACGTAGGCGTCAGCCAGGGTGTAGCTGTCGAACTCGCGGGTCTCGGATTCCGGCAGTTGCTCCTGCGCGGAAACCATCGAGGTGCGCAGGCCCGCCTTCAGGTCGCGCTGCAGGAAGTAATAGCCCAGGTCCAGTACCCACTTGTCTGCCGGAATATTGCTCAGGTAGCTGTCGTCGGAGAGATCGCGGCCCTCGGTCTGGCCGTAGGAGAGGCCCAGCGCCAGATCGTTCACCAGATAATTGGCGCCGAGTTCAAACCCCTTCAGCTCCGCTTCGTCCACGTTCTGGTACGTGGTATTCATGGGGAAGCCCATTGTGGCGTGGGGATTCACCACCAACTGCTCAATAAAATTGTCCACCTTGTTGCGGAATACCGCAGCGCTGGCGGTCAGCTCGTCGTTGCTGTTGACGAGGCCGCGGAAGGCGAAGTCCGCACGCAGCTCGGTATTGCGGGCCTCCTCTGCTTCCAGATCCGGATTGGGGATAAAGGTGTTACAGAAGGGGCCGAAGTAGCAGAAGTGCGTGCCCTGGGTGTACATCTCTTCCACCCCCGGTGCGCGGAAGGCCTTGGCGTAGCTGGCGGTCAGGGTCATCCAGTCGCTGGCTTTCACCGCTGCGGTGAGGGATGGCGACACTGCGCTGTCGTCGCGGGCGGAGTCCGCCAGTTGCTGGCTCTTGGCTTCAAAGCGGTCGTAGCGTACGCCGGGGGTCAGGGTGAAGACGTCGGCGAAGGTGAAGTCGGCCTGGGCGTAAAGGCCCAATACGTCGGTGTCGGCGTTCAGGTTGGCGGGGCGATTATCGCCGTCGCGCACCGTGGTCACATCGTCCTGATACCAGTCGAGACCGTAAATCCATTGGCCACCGAAACCGTCGGTGGCCCAGTCAGTAGAATTGGTGAGGGCGATACCGGTTGTCTGTACTTCGGTGTTGTCCTGTTGCCCCTCACCCTGTGTCGGACGGAACTCGTCGAACTGGGTGTCGTTTCGGTACAGCGTGAACTTTGACGTGTGTTTGCCTTCCAGTGCTTGCAGCAGGTAGTTGGCGGTCACATTCTGGTCGGTGATATCGCGCTCCACCAGCGGCGAGCGGGCGCCCACATTGCTGTTGGGGTTGGAGGGCACACCCTCCTCACGGTTGTTGTGGCGGAAGGAAATGTCGAAGCGCTGGTTGTCGCTCAGCTGGAAGCCGGCCCGGGCGAGCAGGGCGGTGTTTTCGCTGGCGCTGTTTTCCAGTTCTTCGCCGCCGCCGATTTCCAGGTTGTCGTGATCGGCAACGCTGCCATTCACTAAATAATCAAAGCGGCCAGACAGTCCATAGATCGCGGCGGTGGTCTCGGAGGAATCGCCATTGCTGCCGAATTCCTGTTTCAGATAGCCACCAAACGTATCGCCACTTTTCAGCAGGTCGGCGGAGCTTTTGGTGGTCATCGCCACCACGCCGCCGACGGCGCCGGAGCCCCACAGGCTGGAGGCCGGGCCTTTTTTCACTTCCACCTGCTTCAGCAGTTCCGGGTCCAGTTGGTAGGTACCGCGGTGCCCGGAATTGAAGTTCTGGCGCGCGCCGTCGATGGTCTGCAGGACGCGCAGACCGGACAGGCCGCGGATATTCGGGGACTGGTTGGAGTAGCGGGGGCCGCCTTCCACCTGCACGTTCGGTTCGTATTTCAGCGCCTGGGCAATGGATTCCGGCTGCTGCTCTTCCAGTTGTACACGCTCCACCACCACCGTGCTGGGGTCTTTCTCTTTTGCCGACGGGTTGCGGTCGGCGGCCACCACCACTTCACCGAACTGGATGATCGGTTGCCCGCTGTCGGCGGTCTGCGCTGCGACACCGCTGGCGCTCAGCGCCAGTACCGTGGCGGCCAGAGGGTTGAGAGTAAAAGTCTTGATTTGGCCCATGGAAGGTGTCCCCTTTCTGGAAATTGTCCATTCTTGGTGTGCGATTGTTTCCGTGGCCGCCGATTTTTTCTGTGGCTGGCGGTTGGTACGGTTGCGGCGAATGGTAGTAATTGAGGATCTGATTGTAAATGCAAACAATTATCATTTGATAAAAAATTGGCAAATTGCTAGGCTCGCTGCCGTAGTTCACTAACTGGGGCGCTCGTACCTGTTCGCCCCGGATTACTTCACATTGAATTTCTATGGCGTCTGCGGATGCGAATGAGGGTTGCGCGTGAAATTGCGCCTGACAGTGATGGTCGTCTGCTCCCTTGCGCTGCACGCGTGGCTGTTGTGGGCGGCACCGGCACAGGAGGTGCGGGCGCCATCTGGCACGGTGGCGCTGAAGTTGGGGCAGCTGAAACTCGCGGCGGAAACGCAGGAACAAGAAACCGAATCCCAACCGGTGGAAAGGCTTGCCGAGCAGCAAGCGGTTGAGGTTCCCGCGCCAAAAAAAGAGCGGGGCAACAAAGAACCGGTGAAGACACTGGACGGGAAAGCGCCGGAACAAAAGGCACCGGTGGCGAATGAAGAGGTTGCCGCACAGCGGGATTCAACGTCCGGGAGCAAAACAGATTCCGCTGTGAAAGCGCAGGCTAATGTTGCTGCGGCCCCGGTCCCGCAAAGCGCCCAGCGAAACGTGAGTGAAGAGCCGGTGCTGGTGGAGCGGCCGGTTTTCGCCCACCCGCCCGGCGCGCCGGTGTATCCGGAGCTGGCACGCCAGCGCCGTCAGCAGGGCACCGTAGTGGTGGAGGTGCAGCTCGATCATACCGGGGCGCAGCTGATGCGGCGGTTGTTGCAGTCGTCCGGTGTCGACAGTCTCGACCAGGCGGCGTTAACCGCGGTGGCAAAGTGGGAGTTCCTGCCCTACCGGGAAGACGGCCGTGCGCGCCTTGCGCGCGTGCAGTTACCGATCCGCTTTTCGCTGTAGGGAATACATCGGTGCTGCGTTATCGCGTGGCCGCTTGAAAGGCAGTGGCACCGTCAACACAAGAGAGCGACATGTTCGAGCATCAAACCTGGTCTGAACTTTTTTCCCAGCTCGGCCCTGTGGGCTGGCCGCTGCTGCTGGTGTCGGCGTTGGCGTTGGCGCTGCTGGGGGAGCGCCTGTGGCTGCTGTTGGGCACCGCACACCGTGGTATCAGCGGCTCGTTCAAGCGCCTGCAGTGCACCGAGGAATCCGGCCTGGACCAGCTGGCACAGCAGTGTGAACAGGAGCGCGCACTGGCGAGCCGCGCCATCGCGCTGTTGCTGCAGCACCGCCATATGGACAAGCCGCAGCGCGAGGAAATCGCAGCGGTGTGGCTGCAGGATCAGCGCCGCCAGCTACACAGCGGCCTGCGTCTGTTGATGGTGATCGGCATCATCAGTCCGCTGCTGGGGCTACTGGGTACAGTGCTGGGATTGATCGGGATGTTCGCCGGTCTTTCTGGCAGCAATGAACCGGTGACGCCGGCACTGTTGGCGGATGGCCTCGGTATGGCGCTCAGTACCACTGCGGCCGGTCTGATCGTGGCGCTGCCGGCCATCGCGGGCGCGCACCTGTTGGCGATCTGGAGTGACCGGGTGGTGGCGGATCTCGAGCATCTGTTCAATCGCGGCAATCTGTGGCTCGAGGGGGTGGACCCCTGCTGTAAAACCCCGGATTCCTGCACGCGTGCGCCGGTGAATCTTGCGGTGCCGGCGCGATGATCAATATCAATCCCCCGGGCGAGCGGGCGTTTTCTCTTGCCAACCTGGCGCCGGACCTGACACCGCTGCTGGACATAATTTTTATTGTGCTGGTGTTCCTGTTGCTCACCGCAAATATGCGTCTGCCATCGCTGCCGATGGATTTGCCGGCGAGCGAGCATGCCGCTTCGTCGATGCCGACGGACCCGCTCACTGTCTCGCTGTCAAACCGCGGCCCCGACCTGTGGGGTATCAACGATCGTGGCTACAGTAATCAGGTGGATTTTGAGCAGGCGCTGCTGGCGGCATTGGTGGCGGAGCCTGCGCGCCCGGTGGCGCTGGCTTCCGATCGCAATGTGCCGGTGCAGCGCATGCTGGATCTGTTTGCGCTGCTGCAGAAGCAAGGGGTGGAAGTGGCGGAAATCGCCCTACACCCCCGCGCGGCCGATGCACGGTAAGTAATCCGCAACCCCCATGTTTATCGACGGGACTCGAACTATGACGCTTTCAAACCTCCAGCCGCTGACGCGTGCACTCTGTTGCTTTTTCTCGGCCGCCGCGCTGGTATTCACCGGGGCTGCCGCCGCCGCGGCACCTGAGCGGGTGATCAGTGCCGGCCACTCCATCACCGAACTGGTGTTGGCACTCGGCGGCGGCGACAGCCTGATCGCGGTGGATTCCTCCACCCGCCTACCAGCGGAGTTCCGCCCGCTGCCGGTGGTGGGGTACTACCGCCAGTTACCGGTGGAGGGGCTGCTGGCGCAGAACCCGCAGTTGCTAGTGGGGGGCGATCACATGGGGCCGGCGACTACCCTGAAACTCCTGCAGGATTCAGGCGTAAAAATCCTGCAACTGCCTGAGGCCGGGAGCGGGGAGGAGCTGCTTCGCAATATTGATCGGCTAGCACAGGAGCTGGACAAGCCGGCGGCGGCCATCAAGCAATCCGTGCAGGCGCAGTTGCGGGCACTTACTGCGGCGCGGGCCGCGCTGGCGCAACCGCCGCGCATTTTGTTCGTGCGTGCACAGCAGGGGCGCGGGCTAAAGGCCGCAGGCACGGGCACCAGCCCCGACAGCCTGATCCGCCTCGCCGGCGGTGTGAATGCGGTGGCGTTTGAAGGGTATAAACAACTGTCGGATGAGGCACTGGTGGAGCTGCGCCCGGACTGGATTCTGTTTTCCAGCGATCAGGCGGAGCAGCTGAACGGTGGTGCCGAGTTGCTGCAGTGGCAGCCGCTACTAAAACTGACCCCGGCGGGCAAGCGCAGTGCTTTTTATTCCGTGGACGGTTATGCACTGCTGGGGGGGATTGGCCTCGCCAGCCTCAAAGAGGCGAAAAAGCTGAACGAAAAATTCGTTGCTAAATGATCGAAAGAGCATATTCCTGTAGGAGCCTGCCTGCAGGCGAATCGCGGTGCATCGGTGCTGCACGTTCGCCTGCAGGCAGGCTCCTACAAAAAATCCGCGCCCGTTCTTGAGGTAACCCGCCGTTGGAATTCCGTCTGAGTGATAAAAGCCTGCTGCCCGCACTGGTCGCACTGCTGCTGCTTGGCAGCTGTGTCTCCCTTGCTGTGGGCGCCATGACCATCGGCTGGCGGGATGTGCTGGCAGGCCTGATCCACTGGAGTTGGCCCGGTTTTCTTGAGCTGGATGTGCCCGAGCAATACGCATTGGTGCTGGGTGAAATCCGGCTGCCGCGACTCGTAATGGGGTTGATGGTAGGTGGCACCCTGGGACTCTGCGGTGCGGTTATGCAGGGGTTGTTCCGCAACCCGCTGGCAGACCCGGGAATTATCGGTGTTTCTGCTGGGGCCGGTGTGGGGGCCGCGTTTGTGCTGGTATTTGCCAGCGGTGCCGCGCTGACCACATTTGCCGGTGGCATATTCAAGGACCTGCAATGGTTTCTGTTGCCGCTTGCGGCCAGCCTCGGCGGGGCGCTGTCTACCTGGCTGGTATATCGTCTCGGCGATCGCGGCAAGTCGGTGGTAATGATGTTGCTGGCCGGTGTTGCGATTAATGCGTTGGCGGGCGCGGCGATCGGCCTGCTCAATTATGTGGCAGATGACCGCGCCTTGCGGGATATCACCCTGTGGCAAATGGGTACCCTCGGCGGTGCTACCTGGGGAACGGTGGCCGTGTCTGCATTGGTCCTGATGATTGGCGGCGCGTTATTGTGGCGGCGCGCTCCGGCGCTGAATGCGCTGCTGCTGGGAGAATCCGAAGCCCGCCATCTGGGGGTGGATGTAGTGCGGCTCAAGCAACTGATGATCGTATTGACCGCCATTGCCATGGGGGCTGCGGTTTCTGCGGCTGGGATGATCGGCTTTATTGGCCTTGTCGTCCCGCATACCATTCGCCTGCTGCGCGGGCCCGACCATCGTTATCTGCTTCCCTATAGTGTTCTCGCCGGCGGTCTGCTGCTGGTGCTCGCGGATACCGTGGCGCGCACCTTGGTGGCGCCGGCGGAAATGCCGGTGGGTATCATCACCGCATTGTTGGGTGCGCCCTTCTTCATTTACCTGCTGTGGCAGCAGCGCCAGCAGATATTCTGAGGGGACAACCGTGTTGCTCGAAGTCACCGACCTCACCATCCAATATCCCCGCGCGACCGCGCCGCTGCTGGAACACATTTCCCTCGGCTTTGCCTGCGGTGAAGTCACCGCGCTGCTCGGGCCCAATGGTTGCGGCAAGACCTCTTTGCTGCGCGCCATCAGCGGCGAACTGGATTACCGCGGCAACATCCAATTGTTCGGCCGCCCGCAGGCGGACTGGTACCGCAGCCAGAATGATCACCGCGCACTGGCGCGGCGCTACGGCCTGCTGCCACAGCACTCGAACCTAAATTTTGCGTTTACCTGTGGCGAAGTGGTGCAGTTGGGCCTTGCCCCCGGCAGCCTGTCGCGCGCGGAGCAGGAAGAGCGCATCGCGCACTTCATGCAGCGCGCCGACGTGTGGCACCTTCGCGACCGGCTTTTCCCCAGTCTCTCCGGCGGGGAAAAGCAGCGGGTACAGCTGGCACGGGTGCTGTCACAACTGAGCCTTGCCGACGCCGGCGACAAAAAAATCCTGCTGCTGGACGAGCCCACTTCCGCCCTCGACCTCAAACACCAGCACAACGTGTTGGCGCTCGCCCGCGAGGTGGCCGGCGACAATACCGCAGTGGTCACCGTGCTCCACGACCTCAACCTCGCCGCCCGCTATGCCGATCGATTGGTGATGCTGGCCAATGGTCAGGTACAGGCCGACGGTAACCCGGCGGAGCTGCTGCAGCCGGAACTGGTAGAGCAGGTTTACGGCTACCGCGGACAGCTGGTGGATGTGGCTGGCTACCGCGCGCTGCTTTGACCAGTTCATTCGACGCTCGGACTTTCCGCAAAGGTGGCGATGCCGGGTACAGCCTGGTGAGACCTTCCGCGAGAGGGGCCGAAGGCGCCGCGAATACATGCAGCGGCCGGGTTACCTCGCGGAAGAGCCCGCCATGGATGTGTTCACGGCGTGTCTCACCAGGCTGTACCCGGTAACGCCGCCGCCGCTCAACTCGGCTATATCCTCCTGCCATCGAACATGAACAAAACCCGGCGCTGAATTGAATTTGTTTCACATGCATCCTTTGCACTGCGGGCTACCCCTTGGTGTACAATGCGCCGCTTTCTGGGGCGGGCCGGTCACAAACGGGTCGGTAAATGCCCTTGCCGAGATTATGCTTGCGCGATCTGCGCCTTATCCGAGGGATTACCATGTTTGATAAATCAGTCACTCTCGCCTCCTACGACGCCGACATCTGGAGCGCGATTCAGGAAGAGAATCGCCGCCAGGAAGAACACATCGAGCTGATTGCCTCGGAAAACTACACCAGCCCGGCTGTCATGGAAGCCCAGGGCACCAGCCTGACCAACAAGTACGCCGAAGGCTACCCGGGCAAGCGCTACTACGGCGGCTGTGAATACGTCGACAAGGTGGAAGCGCTGGCCATCGAGCGCGCCAAAGAGCTGTTCGGTGCCGACTACGCCAACGTCCAGCCGCACTCCGGTTCCCAGGCCAACGCCGCGGTGTACCAGGCCCTGTGCGCCCCCGGCGACACCGTGCTGGGTATGAGCCTGGCCCACGGCGGCCACCTGACCCACGGTGCCAAGGTCAACTTCTCCGGCAAAATCTACAACGCCGTGCAGTACGGCCTGAACCCGGAAACCGGCGAAGTGGATTACGAGGAAGTGGAGCGCCTGGCGCTGGAGCACAAGCCGAAGATGATCGTGGCCGGCTTCTCCGCCTACAGCCGCATCATGGACTGGGCCAAGTTCCGCACCATCGCCGACAAGGTGGGCGCCTACCTGATGGTGGACATGGCCCACGTGGCGGGCCTCGTGGCTGCGGGTGTCTACCCGTCGCCGATCCCTCACGCGGATGTGGTGACCTCCACCACCCACAAGACCCTGCGCGGTCCCCGCGGCGGCATTATCCTGGCCAAGGCCAACGAAGAGATCGAGAAGAAGCTGAACAGCGCGGTATTCCCGGGCGGCCAGGGTGGCCCGCTGATGCACGTGATCGCGGCCAAAGCGGTTTCCTTCAAGGAAGCCATGAGCCCCGAGTACAAGGCCTACCAGAAGAAAGTGGTGGAGAACGCGCGCGCCATGGCGGCCACCTTCCTGGATCGCGGCATCAACATCGTGTCCGGTGGCACCGACGACCATCTGATGCTGGTGGACCTGATCGGCAAGGAATACACCGGTAAGGACGCGGACGAGGCCTTGGGCAACGCCAACATCACCGTGAACAAGAACGCCGTTCCCAACGACCCGCGCTCCCCGTTCATCACCAGCGGCCTGCGCGTGGGCACTCCGGCCATCACCACCCGCGGTTTCGGCGTGGAAGAGACCAAGCAGCTCACCCACTGGATCTGCGACATCCTCGACGCGCTGGAGAAGGGCAACGCCGAGGCTACCATCGCCGACGTGAAAGGGAAGGTGTTGGAAATCTGCGCCCGCTTCCCCGTCTACAAGTAATCGCCCGCGATTCGCTGCAGACAACGGCCCCACTTGGGGCCGTTTCTGTTTGCAGCTGGCGCGTGCGGCGCAAGATCGCCTGAAATGCGGTCAATGGCCACGTGTGTGGTAAACTGCCGCCCATTTTCCAAAGGGCTCACTCCTCATGCACTGTCCATTCTGCAGCGCAGAAGAAACCAAAGTCGTAGACTCACGCCTCGTCGCCGATGGCGATCAGGTGCGGCGCCGTCGCGAATGCCTGCAGTGCCACGAGCGCTTCACCACCTTCGAGACCGCCGAGCTGCTGCTGCCGCGCGTGGTCAAGCAGAACGGCCAGCGCGAGCCCTTCAACGAAGACAAGCTCCGCGCCGGCATCCAGCGCGCCGTGGAGAAACGCCCGGTCAGCACTGAACGGGTGGAAGCCGCCGTCGCCCAGATCAAGCACGCCCTGCAGGCCACCGGCGAGCGCGAATTGCCCGCCATGCATATCGGCGAACTGGTCATGGAACAGCTGCGGGAACTGGATCAGGTGGCGTTCGTGCGCTTTGCCTCCGTTTATCGCCGGTTCGAGGACGTCAGCGACTTCAGTGATGAGATCGAACGCCTCAATACCCGCAAGGCCAAGAGCGAGGAGCGCGGGTGAGCCCTCGTGAACTGATGGCCCGCGCCATCCAGCTGGCCGAGCGCGGCCTTTATACCACCATGCCCAACCCCCGCGTCGGCTGCGTGATTGCCGACAGCGCAGGCAATATCGTGGGTGAAGGCTGGCACAAACGCGCGGGCGAAGGCCACGCGGAAGTGGAGGCGCTGAAGGACGCGGGCGAGAAGGCGCGCGGCAAGATCGCCTACGTGACCCTGGAACCCTGCAGTCACCGTGGCAAGACCGGCCCCTGCGCCGATGCCCTGATTGCCGCCGGTGTCGCCAAAGTCGTTTACGGCATGGAAGACCCGAACCCCACCGTGGGTGGCAATGGGTTACAGAAACTGCGCGATGCGGGCATTGAAGTCGAAGGCCCGTTGCTGGAAGAATCCTGTCGCGCGCTGAATCCCGGGTTTATCAAGCGCATGACCCTCGGTCTGCCGCTGGTGCGCTGCAAGTCCGCCATGAGCATCGACGGCCGCACCGCCATGGCCAGTGGCGAATCCAAGTGGGTCACCGGCCCCGCCGCGCGCGCCGACGTGCAGCGCCTGCGGGCACGCAGCTGCGCCATCGTCACCGGCGTTGATACTGTCCGCCACGACAACCCAAACATGAACCTGCGTCCGGAAGAGATGGGCCTGCCGGCGGAGGAAGCCGCCGCTGCGGCACACAAACAACCACTGCGAGTGGTGGTGGACAGCAAACTGCGCACCCCGGCCAAGGCCTTTATATTGCAGGGCGACGCCCCCACATTGGTGGTCACTACTGAGGCATCGGACCCGGAGCGCCGCGCGCGGCTGCAGAAGAGTGGCGCCGAAGTGCTGGTACTGGACGCGGACAAAGACGGCCGCGTACATCTGGGCGCACTGTTAAAGGAGCTCGCGCGCCGCGAGTGCAATGAAGTGCTGATCGAGAGCGGCGCGACCCTATCCGGTGCCTTCATGTACCAGGGGCATGTGGATGAAATCATCGTCTACATGGCCCCCAAGATTCTCGGCTCCAGCGCCCGGCCGCTGTTTGAACTGCCGATCGAACGCATGGGCTCGATGCTGCCCATCACCATTACCGACATGCGCGCGGTCGGCCACGACTGGCGCATCACCGCCACCACGGATATTGAGCGGTGACTGATAGGCGCGAGGGTGCTTCTAAAAAGCAGGATTTTCGCGTGAGGCTGGAAAGCCCCGCGCGCAGGACCGGAATGTATATGAATACATGAGGATCCGAGCACGGAGCTGACGACGCCCTCGCGGGAAAAGACAATTTTTAGGAGTGCCCGGGTTGTTTACTGGAATCATTGAAGCGGTTGGCACCATCACCGCGCTGCAGCCCAAAGGCGGCGACCTGCGCCTGCGCGTGAATACCGGCAAGCTGGATCTCACCGACGTCAAACTCGGCGACAGCATCGCCACCAACGGCGTCTGCCTGACGGTCGTGGATCTGCCCGGCGACGGCTACTGGGCCGACGTATCCGCTGAAACCCTGGCGGTGGCGACCCTGAAAAACTGGAAGCTCGGCGACCGGGTCAACCTGGAGAAGGCCTTGACGCCCCAGACCCGCCTGGGCGGGCATATGGTGAGCGGTCATGTGGACGGTATCGGTGAAGTGGTGTGGCGCAAAACCACCGCCCGCGCCGAACAGTTCCGTCTGCGCGCCCCGGATGAGCTGGCCAAATACATCGCTCACAAGGGTTCCATCACTGTGGATGGCACCAGCCTTACGGTAAATGCGGTGGACGGTGCCGAATTCGAACTCACCATCGTGCCCCACACCATCGCGGAAACCGTGATCGGTGGTTATCAGGCGGGCACCAAGGTGAACCTGGAAGTGGACCTGATAGCGCGCTACCTCGAGCGACTACTTTTGGGGGATGCCGCGGCCAAGCCCAAAAGCGAAGGCCTGACCATGGAATTCCTGGCCCAACACGGGTTTTACAAGGCCTAAACGAAGCACCCTGTAGGAGCCTGCCTGCAGGCGAACCGAACAGTGCCACAAAGGTTCGCCTGCAAGCAGGCTCCTACGAGAAATTGTGGCTGAAAAAATTTCCAAACACGATTTGAGAGAGTTATGGAACTGAACAGCGTTGAAGAACTGATCGACGATATCCGCCAGGGCAAAATGGTCATCCTGATGGACGACGAAGATCGCGAGAACGAAGGCGATCTCGTCATGGCCGCCGAGCAGGTCCGCCCGGAAGACATCAACTTCATGGCCACCCACGCCCGCGGTCTCATCTGCCTGACCCTCAGCGCCGAGCGTTGCAAGCAGCTCGACCTGCCGCTTATGTCACGCGAAAACGGCGCCCAGTTCAACACCGCCTTCACCGTCTCCATCGAAGCCGCCGAAGGCGTCACCACCGGCATCTCCGCCGCCGACCGCGCGCGCACCATTCGCGCCGCCGTCGCCCGCAATGCCAAGCCGTCCGACATCGTGCAACCCGGCCACATTTTCCCGATCAAGGCCCAGCCGGGCGGCGTACTCAGCCGCGCCGGTCACACCGAAGCCGGCTGCGACCTCTCGCGCCTTGCCGGCTTCGAACCCGCCGCTGCCATCGTAGAAATCATGAACGAAGACGGCACCATGGCGCGCCGTCCCGACCTGGAAAAATTCGCGCAGCAGCATAACCTCAAGATCGGCACCATTGCCGACCTGATCAACTACCGCGCGCTGAACGAGAAAACCGTCGAATGCGTCAACGAGCGCAAGGTGCATACCGAATTCGGCGACTTCAAACTGCGCACCTACCTCGACAAAGCCCGTCGCGAACGCCACTTCGCGTTCTATTTAGGCGATTTCAAACCGGAAGAGCCGACCCTGGTGCGCGTCCACGTCGCCAGTACCCTGCGCGATGTGTTCAGCCTTCGTCGCGGCGACGAGAAATACGCCCCCTGGACCTTCCGCAGCGCACTGAAAAAAGTCGCACAGGAAGGCAAGGGCGTGGTCGTGGTGATCTGCCACAACGAAACCACCGATGAAATCGAAGAGAGCATCGACTGGCTGATCAGCGGCAAGCAGCAGCGCCCGAGCCAGGACCTGGTATACAAGCAGGTTGGCACCGGCTCGCAGATTTTGCGCGATCTGAAAGTGCGCAAAATGCGCCTGATGAGCGCCCCGTTCAAGTTCAGTGCAATCTCAGGCTTCGATCTCGAAGTCGAGGAATACCTGAACGCGGAAGAGATCTAACAAACCGCACCCTGTAGGAGCCTGCCTGCAGGCGAACAGATTCGGAGCACGGACCGTTCGCCTGCAAGCAGGCTCCTACAAGGCAACAAAAAATTAAATGGAAAACGTCATGAGCAATATCAAAGTCATCGAAGGGGATTTCGTAGGTTGCACCGGCAAATTCGCACTGCTGGTAAGCCGCTGGAACAGCTTCGTAGTGGAGAGCCTGAAAGACGGCGCGCTGGACACCCTGCGTCGCAAAGGCATTAAAGATGAAGACATCACCATCTACTACGCCCCAGGCGCCTTCGAATTCCCGCTGGCCGCACAGAAAATTGCCGAAACCAAAAAATTCGATGCCGTTATCGCCCTTGGCGCCGTTATCCGCGGTGGCACCCCGCACTTCGAATACGTCGCCGGCGAATGCACCAAAGGCCTCGCCCAGGTCTCCATGAACACCGGCATCCCAGTGACCTTCGGTGTACTGACCGTAGACTCCATCGAACAGGCTATCGAACGCTCCGGCACCAAAGCCGGCAACAAAGGCTGCGAAGCCGCAGAAACTGCCCTGGAAATGGTTTCCCTGCTGGGCAAAATCTGACTGAGAAACGACTGAAATGACCGTAACCGCATCCGCCCGCCGCAAAGCCCGTCACTACGCCATGCAGGCGCTTTACCAGTGGCAGATGGCCGGCGCCAGCCTCAATGCCATCGAAGCCGAGTTTCATGCCGACAACGACATGAGCAAAACCGACGTGGCCTACTTTCGCGAACTGTTCCACGGCGTGGCCAAAAACCTCGACGACGTCGAGGGCACCTATGCGCAGTATCTGGACCGCAGCGTGGAAGAACTCGACCCGGTGTCCCGCGCACTACTGCGCATGTCCACCTACGAACTGAAAAACCGCGTCGACGTACCCTACAAGGTCGTCATCAACGAAGCCGTTGCGCTGGCCAAGAAATTCGGCCCCACCGACGCCTTCAAATTTATCAACGGCATTCTCGACAAGGTTGCGGCAAAAGAACGCAGCGTCGAAGTCAAAGCCGATAAAGGCTGACACCCGCCATGGCCGGGCCCGGAGAATTCGAGCTGATTCGGGAGTATTTTACCTCCCGGTTTCAGCCTGACGCGGAGACCGCCTCGGCGGCGGTGGGCCCGGAGTTCGAACAAGGTGTGGAGCTCGGCATTGGCGATGACTGTGCCCTGCTGATTCCTCCCGCCGGCAAACGGCTCGCCACCAGCGTGGATACCCTGGTGGCGGACGTGCATTTTCCCGCGCACGCCGACCCCTACCGCATTGCCAGCCGCGCGCTGCGCGTGAACCTCTCTGACCTCGCCGCGATGAACGCCGATCCCCTGTGGTTTACTCTGGCGCTCACCTTGCCGCAAAGCGATCCGAATTGGCTGGAACCCTTTGCGCGAGGGCTCGCGGAGACAGCGCGACGGTTCGGCATTACCCTCGTCGGCGGCGACACTACCAAGGGACCGCTGTCCATCACCATCCAGGTCACCGGCGCCTGCGAAAAACCTCTGCGTCGCGACGGCGCCAGTGCAGGGGATACGGTATTTGTCTCCAACAAACTCGGCGCGGCCGCCGCTGCACTGCCCATCGTGCTCGGGCAGGTGACCGGCAGCGAACAGCAGCAACAATGGGCGGATGCCGCCTATTATTTTCCCGAACCGCAGTTTGCCGTCGCCCGAGCAATCGGCCAGTACGCCAGCGCGGCGCTGGATATTTCCGATGGATTGCTGGGCGATATCGCGCATATTTGCAGCGCTAGCGGACTTGGTGCCGAGCTGCAGCTGGAAACGCTGCCGCAGGCGGAACTCGTAGCGGAAATAAACGGCGGAGACGCGCTGGAAACCGCGCTCACCGGCGGCGACGACTATCAACTCTGTTTTACCGTGCCGGAAAAACATTTATCCGCGCTGGCGGCGTTGCAACTACCGATTACCGCTATTGGCCGCATGACCGCGGACAAGGGCGTGCGCTGCCTGCTGAACGGCGAGCCCTGGCAGGCCCGCGGCAACGGTTACCGGCACTTCTGAGCGGTGGAGAATTACAGCAAGATGACCCCGACGTTTTCCCAGCTGATACGCAGCCCGGTGTTGTTTCTGGCCTTCGGTTTCGGCTCCGGCCTCGCGAAAAAGGCCCCCGGCACCTTCGGCACCCTCGCCGCGGTGCCGCTCTGGTACGGGCTGCAGCTCCTGACGCCGGCACTGTATCTGGCGGTGCTTGTTATCACTTTTGCCCTGGGTTGCTACCTGTGCGGTGCCGCCTCGCAGAAGCTCGGGGTACACGATCACGGCGGCATCGTGTGGGACGAATTTGTCGGTTACTGGCTCACCATGTTTATGGCGCCGGCAGGCTGGCTCTGGGCCCTGTACGGCTTTGTGCTGTTCCGGATTTTCGATATTGCCAAACCTCAACCCATTGGCTGGGCAGACCGCCGCGTACATGGTGGTCTCGGCATCATGCTCGACGATATACTCGCCGGCATCTACGCCGCGCTGGTGTTGCAGGGCACGGTTTATCTGTTAACGATTTTCTGAGGCCGGATGCCCATGAAATTCCGATTTCCGCTACTCGTACTATTTCTGGCTGTCCTGCCGCAGCTTTCCGTCGCACAGGAAGTGCGACTGCAGGCCATCTTCGGCACCAGCGCCATGTTCGAAATCGACGGCAGGCAGCGGTTGCTCAAAGCCGGCAAGACCTCGCCGGAAGGCGTAACACTGAAGTCGGTGACCAGTGACTATGCCTTGGTACAGATCGATGGCCGCGAGCAAAAATTGACATTGGCGGCGCCGGTGGCGGCGAGCTATGCCTCGGTGGAGCGCGCGGAAGTCCGCCTGAGCGCGGATAGCCGCGGCCACTACAACACGAGCGCCTGGATCAATGGCCGCCGGGTGGAGGTGATGGTAGATACGGGCGCGACCAGCATTGCGTTCAATTATCCCACCGCGAAAAGCCTCGGCCTGGATCTGGCCCGCGCGCAGCCGATGACGGTGTCCACCGCCAGTGGCGTGGAGCGGGCCTACCGCCTGCAACTGAGCAGCGTCACCATTGGTGGCATCACGGTGCACAATGTGGATGCGACGGTGCTGGGCAATGATTTTCCCCGGGTGACTCTGCTGGGTAACAGTTTTTTGAGCCGTGTGGATATGCAGCAACAGGATGGCCTGTTGCTGCTGCGCGCGCGCGATTGATGACATACATTGATGGATCGCGAGGTATCGGTTTGACCATTCGCTATGTGGAATCCTCCAAGTTGCCCACTTCCTGGGGCATGTTCGAGATGCACGGATTCGAGGAAGTGGAGACAGGCAAGGAACACGTTGTCCTGTCCATGGGCGACCTGGACACCGATGAACCGGTGCTGGCGCGCATTCACTCCGAGTGCCTGACCGGTGACGCGCTGTTCTCTCTGCGCTGCGATTGCGGCGCGCAGTTGCAGTACGCGCTGCACCGGATTGCCACCGAAGGCCGCGGTGCGGTGTTTTACCTGCGGCAGGAGGGCCGCGGTATCGGCTTGTTGAATAAGATCCGCGCCTACAAGCTGCAGGACTGCGGTGCGGATACGGTGGAGGCCAACGAGCAGCTGGGTTTTGGCGCGGATATGCGGGATTACTCGATCCTGAAGCCGATGATCGAGCATCTGGGGATCAAGTCTATCCGCCTGATGACGAACAATCCGCGCAAGGTAAAGGCGCTGCAGGATCTCGGAGTGAATGTCACCGAGCGCCTGCCGCACCAGTCGGGTCGCAACCCGCACAATGTGAATTACCTGTCCACCAAGAAGGGTAAGCTCGGGCATCTGTTGGAGGACGATGAGGACTCCGACAAGTAACGCGCCCCAGGCTGTTTTCGCTGTCACAAACCCTTCATAAGAGTGTCACTTGCAAGAAACCAATTAACGCCATTCTGTGCTGGAGCAAGGCGCTGATCCCGCGGATTGCCAGGGAAGAGCAAAACAGTCATTTACGGAATGGCGGGATCAGAGAGTGCGTCTATACTCAACTTATCTGAGCGCTTGAAGTCGAGAAAGGTGATGTACTGACAGCGATCCGATATCAAGGCCGGCTAAATGCCGGCTTTTGTTTTCGTGCCTCCGCCAGTAGCACTTCGCAAATAATGTGGTGGCGGCAAATCACAGGCGGGATGGTTTCGGAACCGCTGTGAATACATCCCTGTACGCTCTGTCGCAAACGTCCCTGTTTGCGACAGTTCCGCAACCATCCCGCCTGCGCTTTGCCTTCGATATAACCCACATCGCCTTGTTCGACCAAGGTCCGGCATCTATTGTTCGTAAAGTAAAACGCTGCTAAATTGCGCAAAATTCTACCAGCGGAGGATTGTTGATGATTGTATCCAAACCCCGTCGGGCCAGCCGCGACTGACATCGCCCTCCGCCCGGCAATTTTCTTTTGTCGGGTTTCCCCATTCCATTGGAAACCCTTTCCGAAAGCGCCCAGACTTGGGTATGAATGATGTGTACCTGCGCATTGAGCGTGCAGGATACTTTTGAGGGTTCAGAACCTTGAGTAAATCCCTGATTTCACGCCGCCCGTCTTTCCGGCGCGGTGCTTTCGCTGGCAGCCATGAAAAGGTCGTCAGCGCGGAAACTCCACTGCGCGCACTGGGCTGGAAGCCGTTCTTCCAGCAACAGCTGTCGCTGGAAGAGCTGACGGATTGTGAGCCGCTGCGGGTGATGGCGGTGCATCGCAGCCAGATCGAAGTTTCCGGCGAGCGCGGTGACGAGGTGATACTGGTCAATGGCCCGCTGTTTGACGACGCGCTGGAGAAGCCGACCGTGGGCGACTGGCTGTTGCTCGAACGCGACAGCCGTAAACCGGTCCGCCGCCTCGAACGCAGCAGCCTGTTCCGGCGCATGGCGCCGGGGGCGAAGCAGGTGCAACTGATTGCGGCGAACATCGACAATGTGCTGATCGTCACTTCCTGCAACGATGATTTCAATCTCTCGCGTATCGAGCGCTATCTGGCGCTGGTCAAGGAAGCCGGCTGCCGTGCGTGCGTGGTGTTGACCAAGTCC
Organism: Microbulbifer sp. SH-1; assembly: GCF_011326135.1. Classification (NCBI taxonomy): domain Bacteria; kingdom Pseudomonadati; phylum Pseudomonadota; class Gammaproteobacteria; order Cellvibrionales; family Microbulbiferaceae; genus Microbulbifer; species Microbulbifer sp. SH-1. The sequence continues at coordinate 4,242,097 of NZ_CP046948.1, forward strand.
GACCTCTTGAGCGAACACGATCAGTATCGCGAAGCCCTGAAAGGCTATCGCGACTTGCCGGTGGTGCTGGTCAATGCATTGGACCGTGCCAGCGTCGAACCCCTGCGGGATTACTGCCGCAGCGGTGAAACCCTCGCGCTGCTCGGCTCCTCCGGGGTCGGCAAGTCCACCCTGCTGAACAGTCTCGCCGGCAGCGAACTTGCCGCCACCGCCGGCATCCGCGAAGACGACAGTAAGGGCCGCCACACCACCCGCCATCGCGCGCTGTATATCATTCCCGACGGCGGACTGCTGCTAGACAGCCCGGGTATGCGCGAGCTCGGCCTCGCCGATATTGGCGATGGGCTCGCGGCGGCGTTTTCCGATATCAGCGAACTTGCCACTCAGTGCCGCTTCGCCGACTGTGCCCACCAGACCGAACCCGGCTGCGCCGTGCGTGCGGCGATGGATGCCGAAGAGCTGGACGAGCGGCGGGTGCGCAACTGGCGCAAGCTGGAGCGGGAAGTAAAGCGGAATAGCCAGACGCTGGCGGAGTCCCGTGCAGACGAGCGTGCCTTTTCGCAATTGGTGCACAGTGCGCTGAAAGATTCACGCTCGCGCAAAAACAGGATCTGACGGCCTTTCTGATTCTGTCCACAACACACAAGCGGCGACCGGTGGCATAGAGAAAATGCCAGTGGTCGCCGCCTTTTTGTCTGGGGTTTTGGTAGTCTGTCTGCCAGTTATTCCAGCCAGATTTCTGTGCCGCCATGAACCCCGCCCCCACGCGCGTTTTATCCACAGCTCCCGCCCGTATCCTGATTGCCGAAGACGATACCGAACTGAACCGGCAGATTGCCGCGATGATGCGCGAGGCCGGTTATCAGGTGGACAGTTGTGTCGACGGTGAGGCGGCATTACTGGAAGCCTCAAAGCAGCGTCACCAGCTGATCCTGCTGGACCTGATGCTGCCGGGGCTCGACGGGTTGTCGCTGCTGCGGTTGCTGCGCAAGACCAGCCAGGTGCCGGTCATCATCGTGTCGGCGAAGGGCGCGGAAGAAGAGCGGATACAGGGGTTGCGCCACGGCGCGGACGACTACATCGCCAAACCGTTCAACCGGGTGGAATTGATGCTGCGGGTGGAGGCGCTGCTGCGCCGCAGCCAGTTGGTGGCGCCGGCCCATGGAGATGTGCTGGCGATCGAACAGCTGGAGCTGCGCCTGTCGGATCAGCAGGCGGCGGTGGGTGCGCGGCAGATCGAGCTCACCGCCATCCAGTTCAATCTGCTGTGGGAGCTGGTGGCAAACCGCGGGGAGGTGCTGAGCAAGGCCTATCTCTCACGCGAGGTGCTGAACCGCCCCCTCGGCGCCTATGACCGCAGCCTGGATATGCATCTCAGCCGGGTGCGGCGCAAACTCTCCGAGGCCGGCTGGCGCGGTGAGCGCCTGCAGACGGTGCGCGGACAGGGGTACTGTCTGAAATGAACCGCCGATTGTTGTGGAAACTGATCCTGCTGATCACCGCCGGCATCGTCGCTATGTTTTATCTGATCAACTACGTCACCGTGCGCGCCGAAGAAGAGATGAGCATGTTGAGCCAAGCCCACCGCGACGAGCTGCGCGGCTGGGGGCGCGAGGCGCAGGCGCTGTATTCTGCCGGCGACGCGGCATCGCTGGAGCGCTGGCTGGATGCCCTGCAACAGCGGGAGTCGACCCTGGCGGCGGTGGTGGGATACAACATCCATCATGTGGCCGGCAGCCGCGGCCTGGAAGACCGCTACAGCGGCAACAATCTGGGGCGGGACGTGGAGTGGAAAATCCACCTGTATTTTGAAGCCAACCCGGTGATGGAGATCCCGTTCGAGGATTCGGACACCAGCTTTATTGTCCTGCTCCCGGACCGGATGCGCCCGGGCAGTTACTGGCAGACGACCCGCCTGCTGTTACAGATTTTCCTGCCGGCGCTGATCCTCGCCATTTTGTCCGTGCTCCTGTACCGGCACATCATGCAGCCGCTCGGCAGCCTGCAGCGGGCCACCCGGGAGTTCAGTCGCGGGGACTTTTCCGTGCGGGTGCGCCCGCAACTGGGCTCGCGCCGGGATGAGTTCAGCGAGCTCGCGTCCACCTTCGACCAGATGGCGGCGCGCATCGGTGAGCAACTGCTGAATCAGCGCCAGCTGATCGCGGATTTCTCCCACGAATTGCGCACGCCGCTGACCCGTCTGGAAATCGCGATCGAGAGTCTCGGCAAGCACTACCCCGACGACCCCAATGTGCAGCGCCTGTACCGGGAATCCCGGCATTTCCGCAAACTCACCGAAGATACCCTGGCGCTGGCGTGGCTCGACAACGAGCAACCGCGTCTGACCCAGGAATCCATGGACCTTGTCGACCTGATCGATGTGATCGTCGACGACGCCCGCTTCGAATTTCCCGACCGTCCGATACAGACCCACCTGCCGGATTCCGCCGGGCTCCACAACAGCAGCCACCAGGCCGTCGGGCAGGCGCTGGAAAATATCCTGCGTAATGCCCTGCGCTATAACCCGGTGGGCAGGGCGGTGGAGGTTGCCCTCGAGGACTGCCAGCTGGCGTCGGGGGAGCGCGGGTTTCAGGTCACCGTCAAAGACTGTGGCCCCGGTGTGCCGGAAGACCTGCTGGAAACCATCTTCCGGCCCTTTTATCAGGCCGATCCTTCGCGCAACGCGCGCGGCACCGAGTCCGGCGGTGTGGGGCTCGGCCTGGCGCTGGCGCGGCGGCAGCTCAAGGCCGTGGGCGGCCAAGTGGTGGCCAGCAACCGTTCGGGCGGTGGTCTGTGTATGACCATCTCACTACCGGCCAACTGATACTGCAGGAATTACCGCGACTTTCTATCAGGTTTCCGCCACGTTTCCATCTGGGACTAGCGCCCAATGTAACAATTGCAACAGCGCTGTACTTTGATAGGGCTAATGGGAATAATTCGCGTTTACGGTTAATAACCCCTGCGAATCCACCCGGAAGGAATGCCCAATGCCCAACAAGACCCTGCTCAACCACTGCGCGCTGCTGCCGCTACTCGCTACCGGTGTATTCGCCGCAGCCCCCGCGTTTGCCGAAGAGATGCCCGCCCTGGCCGCGGAGAAAAAGGCCGCGCGGGACAACCTGGAAACCATGGTCGTAGTCGGCGTGGCCACCGATACCGAAATCACCCCCGAGCAACTGGAAAAACAGCAGGCCAACGATCTGGCCGATATCTTCCGTCACATTCCTTCGGTGTCCGTGGGGGGCTCCCTGGGTATCGCCCAGAAGGTCTATATCCGCGGTATGGAAGATACCCTGCTGAACGTCACCGTCGACGGCGCCCCGCAGACCGGTACCCTGTTCCACCATATCGGTCGCGTTTCCATCGAACCGGAGTTGTTGGACACCGTGGAAGTGCAGTCCGGTGCCGGTGAAGCCACCAGTGGTCCCGGTGCCATCGGTGGTGCCATCCGCTTCAAAACCAAAGATGCCAACGACCTGCTCCGCAGCGGCGAGCAGTTTGGCGCTCGACTGAAGGGCGGCTATTTCAGCAATGACGGTACCAAGGGGAGCGCCTCCGTCTACGGCAAACTCGGCGCGAACTGGGGAGTGATCGGCTCCTTTGTTCAGGTCGAGCGGAACAATATGAAGGACGGCGCCGGCAATGAAATTCTCGCAACCGCTGCCGACCAGAACCTGGCATTTGTCAAAGTCAGCGGCGACATTACCGAGAACCAGAAGCTGACCGTCAGCTACGAACAGCGTGAAGAGTCCGGCGAACTGGGTCGCAGACCAAACTGGTTCGTACTGGAAGGTGACACGCTGTATCCGATGGATGCCGAGCGCGAAACCCTGGTGGCCAACTACAGTGCCAGCCTGAATGATGCCGTGAACCTGGAAATTACCGCCTACGACACCAACTCCGACATGGTGCAGGATGGCCCCTGGGGACTGTACGGCGGTAATACCGCGTCGATTGGTTTTGATATCCGCAACACCAGCAGTTTCGGTCAGCATACCTTGACCTATGGTATTGAGCGGCGAAATCAGAAGGTGGTTGCTGGTGGGCGTGAAGTGGATTCCACATCCAGTATTTCCGAGACCGGGCGAGTGCAGGGCGCCTACATTCAGGATCACTGGCAGGTGACCGAGCCCCTGCTGCTTAGCTTCGGTGTGCGTTACGACGCTTACGAACTGACACAGAATAATTTTGACGGTGAGTTCAGTAGTGACGATGTCAGCCCGAATGTCGGTTTCTCCTATGCACTGAGCGATACCTGGACGCTTTCTGCGGGCCATGCCCAGGCTGTGCGCGGCAAGGAAGTTGGTGATTCCTTTACCCTGGAAAGCGCCGATATCGATCCGGCCCTGAAGGCAGAGTCTGTCGACAACAATGAGCTGGCCCTGGAATATATTGGTGGTTCCCTGGCGGTGAAGGCTGCGGTTTACCAGAGCACCATTGACGATGTTATTTACGACGAAGACCTGTTTGAGAATATCGGCAAACTGGAATCCGATGGTTTCGAACTGAGCGCCGCTTATTCCTACGAGAGCTGGTATCTGACAGCTGCCTACAGTCACAACGACTCTACCCTGAATGGCAACGATATCGAGGGCTACGAGCACAACGGGCTGGGTAATACCCGCGGTGATACCCTGACACTCGCGGTAGATTACGCGCTTACTGATCGCCTCGACCTGGGTTGGAACCTGACCCAGGTTCAGGGGATCGACGTTGAGGTACTGCATCGCTCGGTTGAGCTGGGCTGGATTGACAGCGTGCAGACGATCGACAAATCCGGTTATCAGCTGCACGACATCTATTTGCGTTGGCAACCACTGCAGGACGAGAGCCTGGCAGTAAACTTTGCCGTGCAGAACCTGTTTGACGAGCACTACCGCGACCACTCCAGCGTAGGGGATTATTCCGATATTCCCGGTTGGGGCATTGTTTCCGGTGTTTATGAAGCGGGTCGCGACGTCCGCCTGTCTGTAGATTATCGTTTCTGATTTCTGCCGGTAGCGAAAATAGAGGCGCGGTGTGCGAACACCGCGCCTTTTTCTTTACCGTGGGAGTGTTTGTTGTTGGCGTCTTTGAAAATTAAATAAAATTATGAAATCCAGAACCCGTTTTCTGTGGATAAAACTCCACACGTATTTTTCCTGCTTCTTCCTCCCTTTGGCGATAATGTATCTCGCCACCGGTATGCTGCATATGATGGATGTCGACGGTGGTGTGCGCAGCGAGAAGCAATTCGAAGTAACCCTGCCCGATGGCATTCCCGAAGCAGAGGAGGATGTGCGGGCCATCATGCTACCACTGATGCGGGAAAAAGGGCAGGATATGACGTTGCCTGCCGATTACTACTACGAACCCAAAGAGCGTTATATCGGTTGGTACGGTTACAAGGGGCAGGTGTACTTTGAGCCGCTGGCAGAACCGGAAAAGGCGATTCTGCACATTAAAAAGCACGACTTCTGGCACCAGTTCCTGCTGATCCACAAGGGGCATGCGGGGCCGATTTTCTGGGTGGTGGGATTGCTGTTCGGGCTCAGCCTGCTGTTCAGCCTGGTCAGTGGGCTGGTGATTGCCATTGCGGTGCCGATGTTCCGCAGAACATCGATCGTATTTACCCTGCTCGGGGTTGTGGCGCTGACGGTGGGGATTACGCTGGGGGTGTGAGGCCTGTTGTTATTTGATCGCCCCGGAAAGCTCCGGGGCGATCTGTTGTTTAGCAGAATTTTGTCAGCTGGAAGCCGCCTTTGTGGCAGGCTGTGGATTGATCGGCGCCAGGCTAATTTCCCCACGCTGAGACTCGATCCATTTATTCATGCGCGTCTCCAGCACATTCAGCGGCAGCGCACCCGCGCCCAGCAGCGCATCGTGGAAGCGGCGGATATCAAAATTGTTCCCGAGCGTCTTTTCTGCGCGCGCGCGCAGTTCCTTGATTTTCAACTGCCCGATCTTGTACGCCAGCGCCTGCCCGGGCCACACCAGATAGCGGTCTACCTCCACCACGATATCGTGCTCCGGCTTGGGGCTGTTTTCCTTGAAGTAGGCGATGGCCTCATCCCGGCTCCAGCCGAGCTGGTGCATACCCGTATCCACCACCAGCCGCACCGCGCGCCACATGTCGTAGGTCAGCGCACCGAACTCGTTGTACGGATCCTTGTACAGGCCGAGATCATATCCGAGGCTCTCTGAATACAGGCCCCAGCCTTCCACAAACCCCGTGTACATCTTGGTGCGGCGCAACGGGTGAATATCCTTTTGCTCCTGCGCCAGTGCAATCTGCAGGTGGTGCCCCGGCATTGCTTCGTGCACCGTGAGCGCTTCCATTTCCCAGGTCGGGCGGCTTGCCAGGTCATAGGTATTGGCAAAGAATACACCCGCGCGTCCGGCTTCCATCGAACCCGGCTGGTAGTAGGCGGTGGTCTGGGATTTCTCCGAGTAAGCAGGGATCGGCTTCACGCCATAGGGCAGGCGCGGCAGGGTGCCGAACAGCGCGGGCAACTCGCCGTCGATACGCTTGGCTATGTCCCGGTAGTTTTTCAGTAGCTCTTCTTTGCTCTGGTAGTAAAAACGCGGATCATTGCGCAGGAAATCGTTGAACTCCTGAAAGCCGCCGGTAAATCCGGTTTTTTCTATAATCGCTTCCATTTCGCTGCGGATACGGCGCACTTCGGCAAGGCCGATGCGGTGAATTTCCTCCGGGCTCAGTTCGGTGGTGGTTTCCTCGCGCACTTTGTGGGCGTACCAGCGAACGCCGTCATCATTCCTGGTGAACGCGGTTTCCGTACTCGCATTGGGAATATATTCCCGCTCCACGTACTCCGCGAACCTCTGCCAGTTTGGTACCAGAGTTTTCTGGTAAATATTCTGTGCTCGCTGGCGTAGGCGAGTCTGTTGTGCGGCGGGAATACTTGCGGGCATTTCGTTAAATGCCTTTAACAGCGGGCTCTGCTGCGGATCGGCGGGAATCAGCGCGCGGATCTGGCCGGGGAGGTCGCGCAAGGTGATCTGCGGCGGGGTCAGCTTTTGCTTCAGGCCCTTTTCCATCAGGATTTGGGTCTGCTCGATCAATCCGGGCAGTTTTTCCAGGCGCGCAAGGATGTTTTCATAGTCTGCGGCATTGCGCTTGGGCATGGCGCTGAGTACGGATGGCACGCTGCGCTGGATGCCGCTCATGTGGTTTACCGGCAACAGGTGGTCGGGGAACTGGTAGCCGCGCACCTGGAGCAGGAGGTCCTGGTACAGCAGTTGGTAGTCGAGTTTTTCGTTTTCGAGCAATCTCGATTCATCAATGTGGCGGCTGGCGGCGAGCAGTTCGCGGGTCTGGCCTTTGCGCCGCTCTATGCCTTTGGTGGATTGATCGGTCCACTTTTTTTCCACCCCGGGGTAGCCTTCGTAGGTTCCTCTTTCCGGGTAGCTTTCCATGATCCAGCGGTAGCGCAGGTCCTGCAGGGCGTGAAGCTTTTCGCCCGCGCCTTTTTTGGAGAGCGCGTTCAGGTCTTTTTCAAAAACTTTCTGGTCCATGGCTTGGACGTTGAAGCTTGCGGCCATGATGACGACGGATAATCCGACGGATTTAGAGTTCAGGATTTTTTTGAATGGAGTGGGAAAAAGCATGGTACTTCCTGTCTCTGATTGTTCTATTTGTAAATAATTTTTGTATTCGGAGCACCGAGACTGCGCTCTGTTCTGGCGGCTGTGGCGGCCAGGCATCGGGTATTCGTTTTCGAAACCGCTGTGAATACATCCCTGTACGCTGCGTCGGCGACGTGGCCCGGCCGCTTCAACGCGGCGCCTACGGCCCCTGTCGCCGACGCTTTCGAAAACGAATCCCCGACACCCGGCCTTCGCTTTAAGTTATGTACTTCGTAGCGGATACGTAATCAGATAGCAGCAGCCTGGCCGTTGAAATTGTTGTTGGCCATGGCTTCGATTCGTTTGCGGATCTGTTCTTCGATGCCTTTGGCATCCAGGCCGATTTCCGCGAGTAATTTCTGGTGCTTGCCGTGCTCGATGATTTTATCCGGCAAACCCAATTGCAGTAGTGGAACAGGTCTGATTCTCTGGTTCAGATATTCCGCTACCGCGCTGCCGGCGCCGCCGGCAATGGTGTTTTCTTCCAGGGTGACCAGCAGATCGTGGCTGTCGGCCATGCGGGCGATCAGCTCCTCGTCCAGCGGTTTTACCCAGCGCATATCCACCAGCGTTGCGCCGAGCCTTTCCGCCGCCTCGCGCGCCGGCGCCAACAGGGTGCCGAAGCTCAGGATCGCCACACTGGCCCCCTCGCGGATGACCCGCGCCTTGCCGATTGGCAGCTCGGTCATTTCCTTTTCGATCTCCACCCCCGGGCCGGTACCGCGTGGATAGCGCACTGCGGCGGGACCTTTGTGCTGGTAGGCGGTGTAGAGCAGCTGGCGGCACTCGTTCTCATCGCTGGGGGCGGCGATTACCAGGTTCGGCAGGCAGCGCATGAACGTTAGGTCGAAGCTGCCCGCGTGGGTGGGGCCGTCTTCGCCGACGAGGCCGGCGCGGTCGATGGCAAAGGTCACATCCAGATTCTGGATCGCCACGTCGTGCACCATCTGGTCGTAGCCGCGCTGCAGGAAGGTGGAGTAGATCGCCACGACCGGCTTCTGGCCCTCACAGGCAAGACCGGCGGCGAGGGTGACCGCGTGCTGTTCGGCAATCGCCACGTCGTGGTAGCGCTCGGGAAAACGCTCGGCGAAGTCCACCATGCCGGAGCCCTCGCACATGGCGGGGGTGATGGCGACGAGCTTGTCGTCCAGTGCGGCGGTATCGCACAACCACTGGCCGAAAATATCCTGGTACTTCGGACCTTTCTTTTTGGTCTCTGGAGCCGCGACCTGAACCTTGGGTTCCGGTTCGAGCTTGTTCAGTGCGTGATAGCCCACCGGGTCTTCTTCCGCCGGGCCGAAACCCTTGCCCTTGGTGGTGACGATGTGCAGTAGCTGCGGGCCGCGCTGGTTGCGCAGGTTGCGCAGGGTATGCACCAGATCCTGCATATTGTGGCCGTCCAGCGGGCCAACATAGTTGAAGCCCAGCTCCTCGAACAGGGTGCCAGGTGTGATCATGCCCTTCACGTGTTCTTCGGTGCGCCGCGCCAGCTGCCAGGCTTTGGGAATCACCGACAGGATCTTGCGGCTGCCCTCGCGCATGCTGAGATACGTTTTGCTGGCGAGGATGCGCGCGAAGTAGGTGGCGAGGCCGCCCACGTTCTTGGAGATCGACATGCGGTTGTCGTTCAGCACTACCAGCATGTCTCTACCGGTGTGCGCAGCGTGGTTCAGGGCCTCGAAGGCCATGCCGGCGGTCATGGCGCCGTCGCCGATGACGGCAACCACCCGGCGCTCGTCCGGGGAGCCCAGTGCCATACCCAGCGCCGCGCTGATGGAGGTGCTGGAATGGCCCACGCCGAAGGTGTCGTAGGGACTTTCACTGCGCTTGGGGAAGCCGGACAGGCCGCCCTGCTGGCGCATGCTCAGCATCTGCTCGCGGCGGCCAGTGAGGATCTTGTGGGGGTAGGTCTGGTGGCCAACATCCCACACCAGGCGGTCTTCCGGGGTGTTGTAGATGTAGTGCAGGGCGATGGTAAGTTCGACGACGCCGAGGCCGGCACCGAAGTGGCCGCCGGTCTGGCCCACACAGTACAGCAGGTATTCGCGCAGTTCGGTGGCCAGCTGGGGCAGTTGTTTTTCCGGCAGGGCGCGCAGTTGAGCCGGATCGTCGATCTGGTCGAGCAGCGGTGTATGCGGGCGCTGGCGGGGTATCTGGTCGAACATCTAGGGTCCTGAATTCGGGCGTTCGGGCCCGTCTTCACGCGCCGCTTGGCGATGGCAAGCGGCGCTGGGCCCAAAGTATCAATTGCAACTGATAATGGAAGGGGATTGTATGCCCACGGGCGCGAGATTGCATCCCGTGGGCTGGAGACCGGGATCAGTGATCCCGATGGACTATATAGTCCGCCAGCTGCTGCAGCACGGCGGTGTTGCCGCCCAGTTGCGCGAGAGCGTCAGTGGCTTCGCGGTGTAGCTCGTCGGCCTTGGCGCGGGCGCCGTCGAGGCCGAGGAGGGAGACGTAGGTGGGCTTGTTGCGGGCGGCGTCGGCGCCCTGGGTTTTGCCCAGAGTTGAGGTATCCGCGGTCACGTCGAGGATGTCGTCCTGCACCTGGAAGGCGAGGCCGATGGCTTCGGCGTAGCGGGTGATGGCCGCCAGTTGCGCCTCATTGGCGCCGCCGATCAATGCGCCCATTCTGGCGCTGGCGCTGATCAGGGCGCCAGTCTTGAGGCGGTGCATCTGCTTCAGTTGTTCCAGTGACAGGGAGTGGTTCACTGCGGCGAGGTCGATGGCCTGCCCGGCGACCATGCCGCGGGCGCCGGCGGCGTGGGCCAGTTCGGCAACGAGGCGAATGCGCAGTTCCGCGGACAGTGGTGCGCCAGCGAGGAGTTCGAAGGCCTGGCATTGCAGGGCGTCGCCGGCGAGGATCGCGGTGGCTTCATCGAACTGGATATGGCAGGTGGGGCGGCCGCGGCGCAGGTCGTCGTCGTCCATGGCCGGCAGGTCGTCGTGCACCAGCGAGTAAGCGTGCACACACTCCAGCGCGGCCGCCGCTTCATGGCTTTGATCTGCGGCGGCGGTACCACCAAGGGCTTGGGCTGCGGCGTACACCAGCGCCGGGCGCAGGCGCTTGCCGGGGCCGAGGGCGGCGTAGTTCATGGCGGCGAACAGCGCGCTGGCATCGGACTGCTCCGCCAGCGCCGCTTTCAGGGTCTGTTCGACCTGGAGGCCGGAGGATTGCAGGAAAGCTTTGAGTTTGGCGGGTATTGCGGCCGGAGTATGGGCTTGGGTGGAAGTGCTCACTTACTCCGTATCTCCGGAGAATTCGTCTTCCGCGTCGAATGGCAGTTCCTGTACCTTGCCGCCTTCTTCCATCAATACCTTGACCTTCTGCTCGGCGCTCGCCAGTTTCTGCTGGCACTCGCGGGTGAGCTTCACGCCCCGCTCAAAGTCCGCCAGTGCCTCGTCCAGCGGCAGGTCGCCGCTTTCCAGGCGCTCCACCAACTGTTCCAGTTCCTCCAGTGCGCTCTCGAAGGTAGCGGTTTTCTTTTTCGCGGCCATGACGTTGTCCCGATAATAGTCCCGATAAATGGCGTGGGTATCCAATTGCGGGCAACCTTAGCGGCTGCGACGGAGGGGGTCAATTGGCGGCGCAGGTCACACCCCCTGCGACAATATGGCGCACTTGCGCGGGCGGCGTTTCCGATAGCATTTCCGGGTTTAGAAAAAAGGAAATTGCCGTGCGCCCTGCCGTTGTGTTGTTGCTGAACCCTTTTGCCCTGACCGTGTCTGTCGCTGCACAGGCGGAAACCGTCCACCACGCTGACAACGCGCTGGAGCAGGTCATTGTCACCGCCACCCGCGAGGCCAAGGCTCGCTCGGAGCTGGCGGAATCCGTCGGCGTAATCAGTGAAAAGGAACTCGCGCACATCGCCCCGGCGCACCCCGCGGACGCGCTGAACCGAGTTGCCGGGGTGCACGTGAACAATCTGGGTGGGGAGGGGCATATGACCTCGATCCGCCAGCCCATTTCCACCGCCGGGGTCTACCTGTTTCTGGAAGACGGCATCCCCACCCGCCCCACCGGTTTCTTCAACCACAACGGCCTGTACGAGATCAATGTGCCCCAGAGCGCGCAGCTGGAAGTCACCAAGGGCCCCGCATCCGCGCTGTATGGCAGTGACGCCATCGGCGGCGTGATCAATGCCGTCACCCGCGCCGCACCGGAATCCGCGGAAGTGAGTCTCAACGGAGAGGTGGGTGCAGACGGCTGGCAGCGCGCGCTGATTTCCGGCGGCAACCGTATCGGCAGCGACAGCGCCTTGCGCGTGGACATCAACAGCACCACCAGCGAGGGCTTCCGCGAGGCGTCGGAATACACCCGCACCTCCGTGAGCGGTCGCCTCGACAGCAACCTGGCGGAAGGCCTGCAGAGCAAAACCGTGCTGTCCTACTCCACCATCGACCAGAGCGGTGTCTCCGGCCTCGAGGAGGAGGATTACCGCAACAACGTAGAAAAGAACCAGTTCCACGGCGACATCGGCTTCCGCGAGGTGGAAGCCCTGCGCTTGTCGTCAGAACTGGCCTACACCCCGAGCGACCGCAGCCTGATTACCGCCACCCCGTTCGTGCGCCACAACAGCATGGTGATGATGCCGAGCTGGATGGTGACCTACGATCCGAATATCCGCGATACCGAATTCAGCTCCTACGGACTGCTGCTGAAATACCGCCGCGACTACGACCGCGGCGAGGTGATCGTGGGCGTGGACGCGGACTACACCCCCTCGGAATACGCCGAAGAGCGCATTACCGTGAGCCAGCAGGGGGATATCTATACCGATTACCAGCGCACCGGTGTGCTCACCTACAGGTTCGATTCCGAACAGACCTCGGTGTCGCCCTACATCCACGGCGAGCTGGAAGTGGGCGACGCCTGGCGCCTGAGTGCGGGCCTGCGCTACGACCTCTTCAAGGTGGATTACGAAGACCGGCTGGATACCCCGAACACCGACGCCTCCCACTACCGCCCCGAATCCCAGTCGCGGGACTACGACAACCTGAGCCCGAAACTCGGCGCGGTGTACCAGATTGCCGTCAATCATCAACTTTACCTGAGCTATCGCCACGCCTTCCGCGCTCCCACTGTGGGCACTCTGTTCCGCCCCGGTTCCACCCAGGACACCACCGAGCTGGACCCGGTGACCAGTGTCAGCCAGGAAATCGGCCTGCGCGGCCTGCTGGCCGAGCGGGTCAACTACGAGCTGGCGGTGTACGACATGACCACCGAAAACGACATCGTCAGTTATATCGCCCCAATCGAGGAGGGCAGCGACCGCAAGACCACCAACGCCGGCGAGACCAGCCACAAGGGCGTGGAGCTGAGCCTGCAGGCACCCATCGGCGAGGAGTGGCAGCTGGGGCTTTCCTGGGCGGCAATGCGCCAGCAGTACCGGGACTTTTCCTATGTGTTCAGCCGGTTTGATCGAAGCTGCCGCTGCATGGTGAGCGAGAACCTGAACTTCGCCGGTAACGACATCAGCGGCGCGCCGGAAACCCTCGGCAACGTTACCCTGGCCTACACACCCGTATGGCTCGCGGGCCTGCGCATGGAGTTGGAGTGGTCGCACATGGGCAGCTACTTCACCGACGAAACCAACAGCCAGCAGTACGACGGCCACGAGCTGGTCAACCTGCGCGCCACCCACGAATTCAGCGACGACGTCTCGGTGTACGCGCGCCTGTCCAATGTCACCGACGAGCGCTACTCCACCTACACCTCCAATCAGGTGGGCGACGAAGACCTGAGTTACCGACCGGGCCTGCCGCGCTCCCTGTTCGCCGGTGTGCGCTACCGCTTCTGAGCACGGAAACAATAAGAAGAAACAACGATGAATCTGAAAAAACAGTGGCTTGAGTGGCACAACCGACTGGGGTGGTGGGCGCTGGCGGGTATTCTGATCTGGGCGCTGTCCGGCATCAGCCACCCGATGATGGCCTGGTTCGGGCCGCAGGCGGCGAAGTTCTTCCCGCCGTCGGTCAGCCTGCAGCCCGGGGAACTGGCCGGACTGCCGCAGTTGCTCGGTGATCCCGGTACCGTGGCCGGCGCCAGGGTGGTTAAAGTGGTGCCGTCCGCAGGCGGACCACTGCTGCAGGTCACCGACAGCGAAACCGAGCCGCGCCGCTACTATCGCCTGAACGACGGCAATCAAGTGCTCGATGGGGATCTCGCGCAGGCGCGCTGGCTGGCGGGCTATTACAGCGGCCGCAGTGACGACCAGATCGCCGATGTGCAGGTGCAGACCCGCTTCGACAACGACTATCCCTCGGTCAACCGCCTGCTGCCGGTGTATCGGGTACGCTATCAGGGCGAGGATGACCTCACCCTGTTCGTCCACACCGAAACCGCCGCGCTGGCCTCCATGAGCGACAGCAGCAAGTCGCTGCTGCAGGGCATCTTTCGCCAGCTGCACACCTTTGCCTGGTTGGATGACCTGGAATACGGCCGCCTGATCCTGATTGCGCTGTTCATGCTTACCCTGACCGCCTTCGCCGCCACCGGCCTCGCGCTGGTGCTCGCCCTGAAAAGCCGCATGATCAAGGACGGCAAGCGCCGCTACCACCGCGTGCTCGGTTATGCCCTGTGGCTGCCGCTGCTGGGCTGGTCCACCAGTGGTTTCTACCACCTTTTGCAGTCGTCGCTGGTGGACGAGGTTCAGGGCCTGCGACTGGGGCAGGCCGGTGGATTCGCCAACCTGAGCGATGACTTCCAGTGGGTGCAGAATCTCGATGGGCGCGCCATCAACAGCCTGTCGCTGGTGACCGGCCCCGAAGGCGCACCGCTCTATCGGTTGGGACTGGCCCCCGCGCAAAGCGGCGCGCCCGTCAGTCGCAACCAGCGCTTTGACGGTCTGCCCGCGGAAGTCGGCGCGGTGTTCGTGGATGCGCGCAGCGGTGCTGTGCTGGGCAGCTTTGGTGATCGCGAGCAGGCGCAGTGGCTCGCCGCGCGCCACGCCGGCATCAAAGTCGCAGATATCGCGAATATGCAGTTGGTGACCCACTACGGGCCCGATTACGACTTCCGCAACAAGCGCCTGCCGGTGTGGCGTATCGATCTCGCCGACACCGACAAGCGCATGCTGTTTGTGGACCCGGTGACCGGGGTGCTGGTGGACCAGACTCGCGGCATCGACCGCGCCGAGCGGCTGTCTTTTTCCCTGCTGCACAAGTGGAACCACCTGGCGCCGTTGATCGGCCGCGAGGCGCGGGACTGGCTGATCGTATTCACCCTGGTAGTGCTGCTTGTGAGCAGTGTGCTGGGCGGCCTCATGCTGGTCGGGCGCAGGAAACGCGGCCGCGCGACGGACAGGGCCCCGGAGCAGCCGCCGGTTAGCGCTGGCCCTGATGCCGCGCCGGCGACACAATAGAACGCTGAATTCGTTGTCGAGGACCGGTCGTTGTGACTTCCGAATTGCCGACGCCTGCTTTACTGAATCCGTCGCAGGCCGGGGATAAAACCGCCATCACCAATCTGCGGCGCCTCACTGTACTGCGCGCCCTGGCGCTTAGTGCCTATATCGGGGTCAGCCTGTGGCTGGCGGATGCGCTGAGCGGTGGCGCGCTGGTGTTTGTATTGTTGGGGGTGATTACCACCCTGGTCAGCGTCTGGCGCGCCCGTGGCAGTGTCGCTGTCGGTCGTGCCGAATTTTTCGGCCACCTGCTGATGGACTGGCTGTGGCTGCCGCCGCTGCTCGCCTTCAGCGGCGGCGCTGCGAACCCATTCGTCACCTATCTGCTGGTCCCCCTCACCATCGCCGCCGCCACCCAGCCGCGTCTTTACGCCTGGTTGATGGCCGCCATCAGCATCGCCATCTACACCGCACTGATGATCTTTTTCCCCGGTGTTGATGGCGGTCACAGCGGCCACACAGCGCCCGATATGCCAGCGGCCAGCAGCGAGTTCTATCGCCACCTGATCGGCATGTGGGCCACGTTTACCTTTTCTGCGCTGCTGATTGCGGGATTTGTTAACAGCATGGCGGAAGCCCTGCGCAGGCGCGACCGCCACCTGCACAAACTGAGGCAGGAGCAGGCGCGGCGGGATCAGGTGTTGTCGCTCGGCACCCTCGCCGCGGGCACCGCGCACGAACTGGCCTCGCCGTTGCAGACCATTGGATTACTTGTGGAAGAATTGCAGGCCCAGCGCGATCGGGATAACGACATCGACGAGCAGGATCTGGCTCTGCTGCAGCAGCAGGTCGGCCTGTGCAAGCAGGCACTGGAGCAGTTGAAGAGCCGTGCCCGCGACCCGGAGGGCCGCGACGAATTCCAGCCGGTGGCGAAATTTCTCGAGCGCAGCCTGGAGCGCTGGCAGCTGCTGCGCCCAGACGCGCGTTTTGCACTGGTACAGCAGGGCCCCGCAACCCTTGAGGCGCGACTGCCGCTGACCCTGGAGCAAACCCTTATCAACCTGCTCAATAATGCGCTGGATGCCTCGCTGGCGGCGGGGAAAAAAGCACCGGTGGACATAAAGGCCCTGTGGAACGGCGAGCGCCTGTCTGTGGAAATTGCCGATAGTGGCGCGGGGCTGAATGTCGGCAGTCTGGAACCCACGGGTTTTGGTATCGGTCTGATTCTGAGTAAAACCGCGCTGGCGCAATTGGGGGGCCGCCTCACCTTGAAGGCCCGCGAGCGGCTTTCCGGCACCGTGGCCATCATCGAACTGCCACTCGCCACCAAGCCCAGGGAGATATTGTTGTCGTGAACAAGCCGCGCCTGTTGATTGTCGACGACGAATCCGGCACCCGGGATATGCTGGAGCGGGCTATGTCCCGCCGCGGCTTTGAGACCCGGGTGGCGGCAAATGTGGATGAAGCGCAGGGTATCATTGCCCGGGAAAGGTTCGACAGCGCGCTGCTGGACCTGAAAATTCACCACGACAGCGGCCTGGAGCTAATCGCGCCGCTGCGCTCATCGAATCCCCGTGCGCGCATCGTTCTTCTCACCGGCTATTCCAGCATCCCCACGGCGGTGGCGGCGATCAAACTCGGTGCGGACGATTATCTGTGCAAACCCGCGGGCGGTGATCAGCTGGTGGCGGCGCTGCTCGGGGATTCGGGTGCCCGCCATGAAGCGCCGCCGCTGCCGGATATTGCCAGTGCGCCACCTTCGGTAAACCGGCTGGCGTGGGAGCATATCCAGCGGGTGCTCGCGGAGAATGATGGAAATATTTCCGCCACTGCCCGGGTGCTGGGAATGCACCGGCGCACGCTGCAGCGGAAATTGCAGAAGCGGCCGAAAGTGCAGTAATACTGGCGATCGTCATACCGGCGCAGGCCGGTATCCAGAGTTTGGCTTTGGTGGAGCTGGATCCCGGCTCAAGGCCGG
This sequence comes from Microbulbifer sp. SH-1, assembly GCF_011326135.1. Classification (NCBI taxonomy): domain Bacteria; kingdom Pseudomonadati; phylum Pseudomonadota; class Gammaproteobacteria; order Cellvibrionales; family Microbulbiferaceae; genus Microbulbifer; species Microbulbifer sp. SH-1. Next base: position 4,259,053 of record NZ_CP046948.1, read on the forward strand.
GATGACCTACTCAGGGTAGGAAATTCTGGATCTGTCGCCCGCCGCCTTGAATCTCCCGCTCCATCAGATAGTGCGCCAGCGCCCGTTTCTGACTGTTGCTAAAGCCATAGTTCGGCATCGGCGGTGTGGGGGTGTCAAAGTAATCTGCCAGCTGTTTGAGCGTGTACCTGCGGCTCAGGTTTTCCAGCGGTAATTGCTGGTGGCAGCGGATGCAGTTGCGTCGCTCGAAAATCTGCGCCCCCTGGCGGGCGGCGTCACCATCTATAGCGAGTGGCTTTTTGGGCGCGGTGATTGAGGGGCGCTGGTCTGCGGGTGCGGCGGATGCATCCGGTTTCGCCGCGCCCGGTTGTACCCGGTACACTGCGCCGGCGTAGTCGTCGGAGATGTAAATATTACCGCGCGCATCTTCGGCGATATCCACCGGGCGGCCGTACACCGTACTGCGGTCATCCCCCAGAAATCCCCATAGGAAATCTTCCGCGCGGATCTTGCCGCTGCCGTCCCAGTGCAGCGCCACCACTTTGTAGCCGTCTTTCACATCCCGGTTCCAGGATCCGTGCAGTGCCACCAGCGCGGCATCGCGGTATCTCGCCGGCTGTTCCGGACTGCGCAGAAAACGCATACCCAGCGGCGCGTTGTGAGCGCGAAACTCGTATACCGGGGGGATGGATGCGGCGATTTTCTGCTGGATGTCCGAGTTTTTCCCCTCGCCAAAATCCGGATCGGGTACGCGGTCGCCGTTGGCATAGGGCCAGCCGTAAAAGCCGTCTTGCACAATACGGTTCAGCTCGCAGGGCGGAAAGTCGTTTCCCAGCCAGTCGCGTCCGTTGTCGGTGGCGTAGAGGGCACCGTCTTTCGGCGACCAGTCGAATCCCACACTGTTGCGCAGCCCCGTGGCGTAAATCTCGAACTGACTGCCGTCCGGGCGAAAGCGCATGATGGCAGCGCGGTGCGGGTCTTCCTCTTTGCACACATTGCAGGTGGAGCCGCTGGAGAGGTACATCCAGCCATCCGGCCCCATGCCGATGGTCTTGGTCCAGTGGTTTCCGGTATCCGCCAGCCCGGTCACGATCTTCTGATAGCGACCGGCGATGCGTCCGTCGGAGTGGTCGAATAGCGCGCGGCCGACACCATTGCTTTCGGCGATGTACAGCCAGTCCTCAAACAGTGCCAGACCGTGGGGACGCTGCAGGCCATCGATCAGTACCCGCTGGCCGTCGGCCTTGCCATCGCCATTGCGATCCGCCAGCAGTAGGCTCACCTGTCCGAGCCTGGGCTGTGAAACCAGCAGGTCGCCGTTGCGGGTTACCGCCATAAAACGCGCGTTGGGTACTTCGTCGCTGTAGAGATCCAGACGATAACCCGGTGCCAACTGCAACTGGTGCCGCACCGTCTTGTCATCGGTATGCGCGCCCAGCAACTGACCCCAGGGCAGATTGACACCGGGAATCAGGCCAGCGACGACCGCCGCCACCAGTAAAACAATGCTGATGGCGGCAAATGCTGCCAGGAAATAAAAAGTTAGCGCGCTTTTCGACGAGGCTCTCACAATCGTCTTGATCTCGTAACAAAAGTAACTATAGTAGGCCGCTAAATGTCGCACAGCAGTACCAGTTGCGACACACGACACCGCTCCCCCGAATCCCTTTCCAAGAAAAGTGTGACGCCAGTCACATGTATGTAAGACATCTCTTACATCAAGTTCAGCACTTTCCCACTACCCGAATTTTCTCCAGCGACCATAATGTAATTGCAAGGACGGATAACGGATTGCACCGGCGGCAAGGACAGGTTCCCAAGGATTGGAGACCGCGCTGCCAGCCTGAATGGATTTGGGCACCATCCTGTGAGACGCACCGCTTGGGCTGGACTGCTCAAGCGGTGTTTTACATTTGGGGCGCTGCAAATTCCCCCTCCGGCCGCCGATTCCATTCTGCCACTCCCGCGCGTTCTCCCTCATTTAGCACATCCTGTAATTGGTGCCGATCGTGACACTTTGCCGTTCTGCACCAAAGATCTGCACCACATTCTGCCGGCTGTCTGGAAATCGTAACAAACCTCCGCTTTAATCAGCACAAGACGGTCCAAAAATTGTGGCCGCGGAGGATAAAGCATTCAGTAATCTACTGCTGTATTCGTTTGTTACGCAGCCACCCTGGCATCATTGGTGGTCAAGCCTTCATCGCTTCCAGATTTCGTCTCTTTTCCCCAGTTTCTCTCGCGCCACCGCATTTTCCCGCTTTATCCGCCGTTATTTCCCGCTCCAGTCCCTGTCCCTGTTTCAACGCCTTTTCCTGCTCCGCCACCAGAACCGCGCCGGAATTCCTTCGGGGCTCTGTGGTTTTCGGAGTATGCCAATATCGGAGGTGAACACATGCAAGCACAAATCCTGAGATTGAATCTCGCAGGACAGCCGTTGGAGTGGTTGAGTTGGGAGGAGGCCGCCTGTCTGTATGTGCGCGATCTGGTCACCTGGACCCTTGGCGGTGTGGTGCAGACGGTGCGCGGCGGCGTCAACCGCAGTGGTGAGCGCTCGCGGCTGGATCTCGCTGCGATCATCGCCTGCGGTGGCGAGCGCATGGCGCGCCCACGCAATCGCCCTCCGCTCACCAACCGCGCTCTGTTTGCAAGAGACGAACACACCTGCCTCTACTGCGGCAGCTGGTTTCCGCTGCGCGAACTGACCCGGGACCATGTACACCCGGTGTCCAAAGGGGGGCGCGATGCCTGGGAGAATGTAGTTACTGCCTGCCGGCGCTGCAATCAGCACAAGGGAAACCGGCTGTTGCAGGATATTGATATGGAGTTGCTGGCGCTGCCGTTTGTACCCAATGCGGCGGAGTACCTGGCGCTAATCAACAGTGTGCGAATTCGCGGCGACCAGATGGAGTTTCTGCGCGGCCAGTTTTCCCGGCCGCGGCAGGTGGGGTGGCTATTGGCAGACGGGCTGCCGAAAGCGGGTTGACCGCTGCGGTCTCACACCGCACGGCGGATCAGTGCGGTGAGGTAGGCGCAGAAGTCGTGCCCGTGGTTCTGCAACATTTTCGGGAACATGGAAATGGGCGTCATCCCGGGAAAGGTGTTGACTTCGTTCAGATAGATTTCGCCGCTCTCGGTGAGGAAGAAATCAATCCGCGACAGGTCTTCCAGTTGCAGGCCGACAAAGGCCCGCCGCGATGCCGCGTCAATCCAGCCCAGCTGGGCTTCAGACAGCCCCTCCGCCACCACATGAGTCAGCGCGCGGCTGCCCTCCGCGTATTTTTCATCGTAGCTGTAGAAGGTATCTGACGGCGCGCAGACTTCGCCGGGCGCGGTAATCACCAGCTCTCCCTCATAGGTGTAGGCCGCGACTTCCAGTTCGCGCACCTTGAGGCATTTTTCCACCAGCACATAGGGGGACAGGGTAAAGGCTTCCTGCAATGCGCTTTCCAGCGCGGCTTCGTCGCTCACCTTGTAGCAACCCACAGAGGAACCCTGGTTGGATGCTTTTACAAACACCTCGCCCCACAGCTTGAGCGCGTCGTGGGCCTTGGCGGTTTCCTCCGCGGTGTTGGCGCAGAGGAACTGGTAAGGGGTATTGTCGATACCGAGCGCGCTGAGCCACAGTTTGGTGGTGATCTTGTTGAAGCAGATCTTGCTGGCCTCGGGACCGCAGCCGTAATAGGGCAGGCCGAGTATCTCCAGCTGCGACTGCAGATCGCCGGTTTCACCCGGATAGCCGTGAATGGCGGGGATGACGTAATCCACCGGCTGCGCGGCGCCACTGGCGCTGTAGAGCAGCTTGTCCGAGCGCAACTCACGCAGGGTACCTTCGGCATCCTGCAGCCGGCCGGCGCTGTCCATGGTGACCCGGGTGAGCTGGATGCCTGGTGATTTCGCCAGCTCGCGCTGGATGAAATCCGCGGTGCGCAGGGATACATCGTGTTCGCTGCCGCCACCGCCGCAGATCAGCAGTACCTGGATATCATTCTGTTGGCTCATCGGGCTCTCATCCGTCGAATTCTTATCAATCGGTCTATTTGTCAGGGCGCCGCCGGTGCGGAGAGTACCTGCGCACATTGTGCCGGCATTTCAGGCTTTTTCGGCGGTTTCTCCGGTTTTGGTTTTGCCGGCGCAGTGCCGTTCAGGATGGCGTAAAACTCATCGCTAAACCACCAGTCCAGGCCGCCTTCACAGGGTTTGCCACTCACTTTGGGCTGCGGCACACAGCTGCTGTCTCCCGGCGGGCAGTTCAGGCGCACATGAAAATGATAGTTGTGCCCCCACCAGGGGCGCACTTTGCGCAGCCACTCGTTGTCGTTACCGGCAATATCGCACATTTTCCGCTTGATGGTAGGGTGCACGAAGATTCGCGCGACACGTGGGTCCTCGGAGGCAATGCGCAGAATGCCGGGAATACGCGGATCCCAATTCCGTTTCAACAGAATGTGTTTGCGGTCGTCGGCGATGGGGGTGGCGGATATGTTGTCCCGTTCCCATGCGGTCAGCGGGCGCTCCGCAGCACGCTTGTCCTGGGAGAACCAGATATCCGCGTCCAATCCCATCTGATGGCTGGCGTGGCCGCTGCTGAACGGGCCGCCGCGGGCCATCGACATGTCGCCGATCTGCAGGCGGCCTAGCCCGTTTTCTGCCACCGCGTTGGAAAAGTCCTTGAGGAACTCCACCAGGTAGGGGCTGCCGTAGTGGCGGTTGCGCCCGGTGCGCACCAGTTGGAAACCCTCCCCCCGCAGCGGCATCTTCTCCGCGCCACTCAGGCAACCATTGCTGTAGCTGCCGATACTTTCGGGTAACTGGTTTGACGGGCGCTTTATCGCCTCCCACGGATTCTTGGCCAGAGCTGGAGCCGCGCTACCCACAAGCAGTGCGCTGAACAGCGCCAGGCAAAGGAATCGGGCGGCGAGTGAATGGGGCGTTACTGAAATGCTGATTGGCGACATGATGTACTGCGATTGTGTCGGTTAGTGTTTTTGTGCCCGGAGAATTATAGAAGTTCCGCCGGCGACTTCTGTCGAACGATCCGCTTTCATGCAGATTCACGAATATTGCCCCGGCACAAATCCACTATGTTTGTGATTGACCCGCTGAACTCCCGCGGGCGAAACAAGCCGCGGAATCCTGCCATTCTATGACCCTCGACCAGATCGTAATTCTCGCGATTATTGCCGTCACCATCGTGCTCTTTATCTGGGGGCCCTGGCGACACGACATGGTGGCGCTGGCTTCCCTGCTGGCCTGCGTGTTCACCGGGCTGATCGAACCGGAAGCGGCATTCAGCGGTTTTGGCCATCCCGCCGTTGTCACCGTCGCCTGTGTGCTGATCCTGAGCCGCGGGCTGCAGAGTACCGGCGCGATGGACGCACTGGCGCAGAAAGTCGTCCCCAGGCGCGGTGGTGTCACACTGGCCATTGCCTCGCTCACGGCGCTCGGCGCCGGTATGTCTGGCTTCATGAACAATGTCGGCGCCATGGCGCTGTTGATGCCGGTGGCCACGGATATGGCTGATCGCTATGAACTGCCGCCGGGCAAGGTGCTGATGCCGCTGTCCTTTGGCACCATTCTCGGGGGGATGACCACCCTGATCGGCACACCGCCAAATCTGATCGTATCCGGCTTCCGCGCCAATGCTGGTGCGGGCAGCTACGGCATGTTCGATTTCACGCCGGTGGGTTTGGTGGTGGCGCTGGTGGGGGTGTTGTTCGTGGCACTGATCGGCTGGCGCCTGGTACCGGCGCGCACCCAGGTGGGAGCGAATACCTTTGAAACGGGCACCTATCTTACCGAGGCGCTGGTAGGGGAAAAGAGCGCCGCCATCGGCAAATCGCTGGCGGAGCTCGTGAAAATGATCGGCGACGAGGATGCACAGGTAATTGGCCTCGTACACAACAATGCGCGGGTCTCAACCGCCATGCCGGGGCTCAGGGTGCGCGCGGGGGATTTGCTGGTGATTGAATCCGAGCCGGAAGCCCTGTCGGCGGTCCTTTCGAGCCTGGGGTTGACGCTGGCGGCGGACACGGAAAAAACGGACAGAGACAAGGACGGAAAGGAAAAGAGCGAAAAAGACAAAAACGGCGAGGACAAAAACGGCAAGGACAAAAACGGAAAGGACAAAAACGGAAAGGACAAAAACGGCAAGGATAAAAACAGCGAGGATACACCGGGGGCGCGGGAAAGCAGCGGCGCCAGTGCCGGCGGGACCGCCGACAAGCCCCCCACGCCAGCGACCAACGACTCTGGTGCCCCTCGTGAACTCGTCGGTCCGGGTACCGTGGATATACCTCCCGAGCTGGGGCGCGCGGAAGAGAGAGCGAAGAGCGCCGCTGAAGTGGGAGAGACAAAGCGCGGACAGGAGAGAAAAGAGGCGGAGGAGAAGCGCGCCCGCGATCGCGCCGAGATGGTGCTGCGGGAAATGGTCGTGCTGCCGGACTCATATCTGATCGGGCGCACCGCGGAAAATCTGCGGCTTGCCGGCCGCTATGAAATCAACCTGTTGGCGCTGTCGCGCCAGGGACGTCGCTCGGTCAAGCGCCTGCGTTCCACACCGCTGACCGGTGGCGATGCGTTGCTGATGATGGGTACCGAGGAAAACCTGCGCAACTTCGCCAACGAACAGCGGTGCGTGCCTCTGGCGCAGCGGGACATCACCATTCCCAATAAGGAAAAGGCGTATGTAGCGCTCATTGCGATGGCACTGGCGGTGGCGGGGGCGGCGTTTGGTCTGCTGCCGGCGGCCATTTCCTTCGCCACCTGTGTGCTGGCCTATATGGCGCTGAAGGTGGTTCCGCTGCGACATGTGTATGAGTCGGTGGATGGATCGGTGATTGTGCTGCTGGGGGCGCTGATTGCGGTGGCGGAGGTGATGGATTCCAGCGGCGCCGCCGACGTGGTGGCCAAATCGATGCTGGACAATGTGGCGCAGGGGCAGCCGGTGGTGGCGCTGGTGCTAATACTGGTGGTGACCATGACCCTGTCGGATTTTATGAATAACGCGGCGACGGCGGCGGTGATGTGCGCAATCGCGCTCAGTGCGGCGGGGCAACTCGACGTGAATCCGGACAGTTTCCTGATGGCGGTGGCCATCGGAGCCTCCTGTGCCTTCCTGACACCAGTCGGCCATCAGAACAACACGCTGATTCTGGGCCCGGGCGGGTTCAGGTTTGGGGATTACTGGCCGATGGGATTGCCGATGGAACTGCTGGTTATCGCGGTATCGGTACCGATGCTGTTGTGGGTCTGGCCCCTCTAGGCCACATCGTCGTCCGGTGCCGCCGCCAGGTCCGCAAGATATTTTCCGCAGAAGCGCAGTGCATCGGTGACCGTGACTATCCCCGCAAGCTCGCCTTCTTTCATCACCAGCACCGAACCTATCCCTGTCTCCGCCATGGCCAGCAGGATCTTGTCGAGGGGGTCGTGGAGGTCGGCAATGTAGGGGCGACGGGCGCAGACGTCGCGCACATAGAGCTGTTGTTCTTCCAGCCGGTGACCGGGAGAGCGCACGCGGTCTATGTCGCCCTGGGAAATGACGGTTTCCAGGTCGCCCTCGCGGGTGACCGGCAGGTGGTGGACGCGGTGTTCCTCCATCAGCGCCTCCGCGGCCTCAATGGGGGCGTCGATGTCGATATGGTAGGGAAATGGCGTCATTAACGCCGCCAGTGTGGGCATACGGTGGATATCCCGTATTTTTGCCATAAGCCTCGGTACTCCCTAACGGATTGCATCTCGATGTTCTGTTGCCGGGCAGCGCGCCGTTCCGGCAACGGGTTCAACAAGAATAGAACGAGGTCGAATCAATATCTGCTAAATAAAAAATTATTCGCCCTGTTGGCTATTCATAAACAAGTCAGTATTATGCGCAGCGCCTGGCCGGAGGTCTCATATGCTGGGGCCTTGTAACGCGGCGGTCTGGATTTGGCATCCGGGCCCGGGTTGAATTTCCGGAAACAGGCATTATCTATAGCCATATCTTGTGATCTTCATTTAACTGAACAGTCGGCCTTATGCTGTTTTTAGTCGAGTGTTTAATTATTACCAGTAAGTGGAAACCGTGGATATGGAATATCGGTGAACACCGGTGGTCTATCGTCGAATGGCCGGGGCTGAGCGTTGGCTTTACACTGTTTTGAATTGATATTTCTTTACACAGCAAGCACTTGACGTGCCGATATAACGGAATTTGGGTGGTATTTCTCAGGGCTTGGCGTGCATCGTTCGACGCCTGTTGAATTCCGCTTGGACTATTTCGTTTGTGTCTATCTTAATAAGGTGGGTGATATACGGCGTTTCGGGTCAGCTTGCGCGCGATTGATTCAAGACGGTGGATTGGAAGTCGCGAAGTCTGTCCGGCGGAAATTTTATCGGGATTGAACACCGCTAAACCGGTGATTCTTCATTAAAACACACTATCAAAAGCATAAATCTTTTATATATATCGAGGCTCAATATATATGTTTCAGGAATACGACCAGATCGAACAGCAAATCGCCGAGCACCAGGCCAGAATTGAAGAGCTGCAGGAGCAGATGGCCAAGGCCGAGCGCAAGAAGCAGGGCGTAATCGCGTTCGACAAGGCGTTGGTCAATCTGGCGGCGGAATATGAAATGGAAGAGGAGGAGCTGTACTCCGCGCGCGGTGAGCAGATCGTCGAGTGGCTGGTTGGTCAGCTGAACAATGACGATGCGCCGGATTACATCCGTACCCTTAAGGCCCGCGTTGCCCGCACACTGAAGCGCGAGGGCGAGGCACCGCGCCGTAGCGCTGGCCGCCGCGCCACCGCTTCTGCCAAGCCGGCGGAGCCCAAGCTGGAGACCGGTCACTACCGCAACCCCTATACCAACGCCACCATCGAAAAGAAAAAGCGCAACCCCAAACAACTGAACCAGTGGGTTGCCGAGCACGGCCTGGACAAGGTGCAGAGCTGGAAAATCTGACTCCACCTGCGCACTGACGTATAAAAAAGCCCCCGGTAGTCCCAGCTACCGGGGGCTTTTTGTTTTTCTGGTGCCACTTTTTCAGGCAATGCCGCTCGATTTACGCCAATCGGAATATTCCCGCGCTAGCCGGTAAACGCGTGTAAAGCATTTCAACAATACTTTTCGGAGTCTCGAGCCTGCAGCCATAAACGCTCAGCTGCGAGTTCCACGTTGAAGTGCGTCAACAAGGAGTACCTTGTGCCAGTGAGGTTAGCTTTACCGGGTATCGGCCATTTTTTCCTGCCTTGTTGCCGGTGCATGCGCGCCGCGTTCAACCTCGTGTTTCTCCTGTGCCTGTTGCTTGCGCTCGGCGGCTGTGGTTCCGGCAGGACCGGTACTGACCGTGCGCTCGGCAGCGGCAGCTCGAGCAGTGGCGGATCAAGCTCTGGGTCCAGCAGTGGTGGCGGGGTTGGCAGTGGGCCGGAGCTGACCGGCATTCTCGCCGGCAGTATCCAGGGCCTGTACTACGAGACGCCGAGTTTTTCCGGCCTCACCGATGCCAGCGGTACCTTTCGCTACCGGAAGGGCGAAGAGGTGCGATTTACCCTCGGCGATATCGACTTTGGTAGCGCGCCGGGAGCGCCGGAACTCAGTCTGTTTGAACTGGCGGACAGCGCGCCACTGACATCGGAACTGGACCTGCGAGTGGCGCTGGAAGACCACCAGCGGGTGAATGCACTGGATCTCGTGTCGAACAGGATGTTGCTGCTGCTCACGCTCGACCGCGACCAGGATGCGACAAACGGCATCGACCTTACCGACTGGAACCGGGATCTCTCCGATTACCAGGTGGACTTTGCCTACGATCTTTACGCCTTTCCCTTTCGTCGCGGTGTGGATTCCCTGCCCGCCATCAAAAGCGCGTTTGCCATCAAATATCAGGTGCCGCTCGATGCGCCACTGCTGTACCTCTACGATGCGCTCGGCATAGTGGTGCCGGTGCACGTGCCGATCAGGGAGACCCGCGACTTCAACGACGACGGCAGCATCGAGCAGGAAGTGCGGTGGAAGTACAACAGCCTCGGCCTGCCGCGGGACATTCGTTTCACCCTGGAGCCGGACAACACCGACTTCTGGCGCGAGCGCGTAGTGCTCGAATACGACGGTCTGGGCCGCCGTACAATCATGCTGCGGGAAACCGACATCGACGAGAACGGCAGCGTAGAATATTTCTACCGCTCCGAAAACTTCTACAGCGGGCGCGGATTCCTGGTGGAAGTTCTTGAGGAAGACGGCCAGTTGGAAGTGAGCGAGCGCCGCCGCTATCTGTTTGAATACGACGATGGCGGGAATAATTCACTGTTCACATTCGAGCAGGACAGCAGTGTGGGCACCGGCGTCGACGCCGCCGTTGATGGCATACTCGACACCATCTTTCGTGTGCGCAGCTTTTACGACGACCGCGGATTGCTGGAAGTGCGGGAGGAGGAAACGGATCTCGACGCCGATGGTCTCATCGAGCGCCGCCGGATTTTCGAATTCGGCTACAACAACGCCGGGCGTCTACTGGAACAGGTGGATACTCTCGACAATGGCGTAACCATTGCCGTGGATGGTGTGGTGGATGCGCGTATTGAGGTCGGCTACCGCTACAGTGCCAGCGGGCGCCTGTTGAAGGAGATACTGCGCTTCGACGACAACGGCGACGGTGAGGTGGACCGTGAAAACACCTACGAATTTGTGTATCTGAGCAGCGGCTTGTTGCGCGAGCAGACGTGGTCCTTCGATGCGAACGCAGACGGGCGGATAGATTCCCGTCGCACCTTCACCTACCGCTACCGCAGCGACGCGTTGCTGAGGCAGGTGAAGATGGAACTGGACAGCGACGCCAGCGGCACCACCAATGCCAGTGAGGTGACCGACTACCTCTACAACAGCCGCGGTCAACTGCGGGAGACCGTCGTCGCCACATTCAACAGAGCCGGCGAGCGCCAGAGTCTGCTCACGGTTACCCGTGTCTATGGCGCCAATGGCCAGTTGCTCGACTGGTATCGCGAGGGCGAGGGCTTTACCGGCACCACCAATACGCTGCTGCATCTGCGCTGGCAGTACCTGCCGCTGGACGACGGTCTGCGCTACCTTGTCGACCACTACGGCTATCGCCAGCCGGCGTACACGGAAATCGGCATCACCGATGTGTATCTGCCGTGTATCAATTACCGCTTTGCGGAGGGCGGGACCTTGTGCGCGAGGAGCTGGCCGCTGGAGTGGAAGTTCCGCTGGGCGGAGGTGTGGAAGGCGCCGGGAGTGAATCTCGGTGGCCCGGTGGTGATCCGGCCCGGCGATGTACCGGAAGCAGTGTATTGAACAAGGGAACGTCGCGCTGGAGCGGGTGCTTCAGCGCGACGGCCTGGATCAGTGCATTTTCAGGCGCGGCTTGACGAAGCGGTTTGCCTGCCCGATCAGGTAGAGCAGCATGGCCTTGGGCCAGCCGTGCAGGGCCGCCAAGTGCATGCGGTACAGCGAGCGGTAGGCGAGGCCGGCGAGGCGCCCTTCAATAGTGAGACTGCCTTTTACCAGCCCGCCCATCAGGCTGCCCACCGCATCGAACTTGGACAGCGAAACCAGAGAACCCCGGTCTTTGTAGGTAAACTGCTGCAGCGGTGCTTCCGGTGTTTCCACCAGGCTGATCAGATTGTCGCGCGCGGTCTTTGCCATCTGCTGCGCCGACTGGGCCCGCGGCGGTACCTTGTGCTCCTGTGCATCCAGGCAGCCGGCGCAATCGCCAAGGGCAAAAATATCCGGATCGCTCTTGCTGCGCAGGGTCGCCTCCACTTCGATCTGGTTCTGGCGGTTCAGCGTCAGACCGTCCAGTTGCTGGAGAAAATCCGGCGCCTTCACCCCCGCCGCCCACACACGAATATCCGCGGGAATCACTTCGCCGTCTTTGGTGGCAAAGCCTGTTGCGGTGGCTTCCGCCACCTGGGTACCGGTCAGTACGCGCACACCCAGGTTGCTGAGTTCCTTGGCGGAGCTGTTGCCGAGGCGCGGCGGCAGGGCCGGTAGCAGGTGCGGCCCGGCTTCGATCAATGTCACCTTGAGGTCGCCGTTCTTGATGCGCCCGTAATGGCCCATCTCGTGTACCGCGTCCACCAGTTCCGCCGCCAGTTCCACGCCGGTGGCGCCGCCGCCAACAATGGCAATCTCCACCTTGTCGCGCACGCGGTTTTCCAGCTGCAGGAAGCGGTCCAGCAGTTTGTTGTGGAATCTCTGCGCTTGCTCCGCGCTGTCGAGAAACAGGCAGTTGTCGCGCACCCCGGGGGTGTTGAAGTCATTGCTCTGGCTGCCCAGCGCAATTACCAGATAGTCGTATTCCAGTTCGCGCGTCGGCACCAGTGGTTTGCCGTCTTCGCCGCTAACTTCCGCGAGTTCGATGGTTTTCGCTGCACGGTTCAGTCCCTTCAGGCTGCCCAGCTCGAATTGGAAACCGTTGGCGCGGGCGTGCACCTGATAGTTGAGAGCATCGAGACTGGAATCCAGCGCGCCGGTGGCCACCTGATGCAGCAGCGGCTTCCAGATGTGGGTGCGGTTGCGGTCGATCAGGGTGACTTCCGCCGCGGGGGATTTATTGCGACGGTGAAAACGGTTGAAGGAGAAATGGCGCCCGAGGCTGGTGGCGAGCTGCAGCCCGCCGGCGCCGCCGCCGACAATGACGATTTTTTTCATGACAGAGATTCCTGTAGAGCTAAAAAAATTCTGTGCTCTTCCCGTCCGCTGCTGCGGCTCGCGCTCTGTAATGACCTTACGGTTCTGCTTTTTGACGTGTTCCGCTCGCGGCCTTCGGCTGAGCCGCGGATGTTAGCGGCGAATATTACCGCGCCGGCGGCATTTCGCAATCAAAGAATGGTTACAGGAGAAATGGTCTCCGTAGCAACCCGGCTCGGGCGGGGGCAGGGGATCCCGGTGAGGCGTATGGCGTCAGACCGGGGCGTTCAGAACGCAACAGGCGCTGGGAGTACTGCAAAAATTGCGCGATGAACACTGGCGCGACAGCTCACCGGTGACGGCTGGTCTTTACTGTAGGAGGTGCGCAGACCGTACTGAAATGCCATTTGCGCGCGAAACTTCCTGTGCGTCGAGCTTAGATGTCCACATCGTCAGAAAAAGAATCCGCCGAATTCAGAGGATCCCGCCGCCTGCTATGGCTGCTGGTATTCCTGTTGCTGTTAATTGGCGCGCTGAATTTCTTTGTCGCCACGTTACTGCCCGGCGCGGTGCAGCGCTGGCTACACGAGCGCGGCCTGGAAGCGCGGATCGAGCATATGGAAATCTCACTGCCAAGCCTGCGTGCTCACTTGCGCGGTGTACAGGTGCGCAACAAATCCGATCGCGGTTTCCAGGTGGGTGAAGCCACGCTTGGACTCAGCTGGTTGCAACTGTTGCGTGGAAACATACACGTAAAACTGGTGGAGCTCGAAGACGTCTACATGGATCTCGAATCGGCGCCGGGCGAACGCGGGCGGGTATGGGAGATCGGCGGCTGGCGCTTGCGCGAAGGGGAGGTAAAGCCCACTAACTGGCGGGTGGACCTGACTGCTGTGCGGGTGCGCAACGGCGTGGTCTGCTACCAGCACAAGCCCCAGTGGGAAACCCCCACCTGCGTGCGTATGGGGCAGCTGGAGCTGGATGACTTTTTTGTCAGTGGCTTCCGCGAGGCGCAGGAGCCGCTGCGTTTTGCCATCGGTGCCGACGATCTCGCGTTGGATAACCTGCTCGCCTGGGACGAGCAGCCCCAAAAAACGTCGCCAGCATCCGCGGGCGCACGGGCCCAGGAACCGGGGGAGGGGGATATGTTCCGCACACCGGGAGAAAATCCCACGGTGGCACTGGTGCGGCTCAAGACCGATGACATCCGCTTCGAGCGCCCGGGCAACCAGCTTACGATTGCGGAGGCCTTTGCGCGCAAATTTGCCGGCTGTCCGCCGGAGCGCTGGGCAGAGGCGGCGCCGGGATTGCGGCGCATCATCGGCCATTGCGCCAGCGCGCGGCGGCTGCAGATACGCGGCCCCACGAATTTCAGTTTTGGCAAACAGTCGGAAATCACCTGGCATCGTATCAATGGCCAGGAAGTGCGCCTGCGCTACAACAACCGCCGCCACCCCAACTGGCACGCGCAGTCCATCGCCATTAACGATTTTGACTTCCAGCGCGAGCAGAAATCCCTCAATTGGAAGAGTGCCGGTGCCAGCGGTTTCTCCTGGTGCCCGAGTGGTCTGCGCAGCGACAAGCATCACTACTGCGTGAATGCCGGTAGCCTGCGCCTGCCTCAGCCCACGCAGTTTGCATGGCGCGATGGCTTGCGCGTGACACTGGCGGAAGCGAGCCTGGATCAGGGCACTGTGCTGGATATGGAGGCGCCGCGCCCGCACCCGAAGGCGCTCAACACCCATGGCCTGCGGCTCGGTGCCCTGACCTACGCAAACAACCGGCGCCGCCTGGAACTGGAACAGCTGGTGCTGGACGGCGCGGCGGGCTGTGTGCCCGGGGATCTGTGGGGACGCAACGATTACTGTGTGACTGTAGCCGAGCTGAAGCTGCCGGAAAATTTCGCGCTGCAGTTCCCGCGCCGCGTTGCCGCGGACAACCGGCCGGTGCAATCCTGGCAACTGGAAAGTGGGCCTCTGCAGCTGGCCAAATTCCAGATGCGCGAGGGCGACGCCACCGCCTTTCTACTCAGTCGATTCCGCTGGGCGCGTGCGGAAATGGCGCCCGATGAGCGGCGCTATCTACTGGAGGATTTCGCGCTCGAACGCCTCGCGGGCTGTGTACCCGACGGCTGGCTGCCACAAAGGATATCTCCCCTGTGCGCGCGCCTGTGGAAACTGGCAGGGCGCGGCGATTTTATTCTCGACCTGAAGGAATCCCCCTATCTGGTGCTGGGTGAACTGCAACTGGCGAGCATGTTGCTGTCGGATCACCTGAGCGCGGACCCGGCGCAGCAGACCGGTCTCGCCCTCAACGAACTGCACACCGGCAATGGCTTCTTCCACATGCGCCGCCAGGCACTGCAGCCGGGGGAGTATTTCGCCAGCGGCGATGCCCACTGGTGGGGAGAGGCGGAGCAGGCGCCAGCGGACGATGCCGACGGCGCGGAGAAAGGCCAGTCGCCAGCGGAGCTGAAAGCCGCGCGCGCGGCGGCAGACGCCGCAGCCCGCGCCGCCATCGGCAAATCCCACCGTGTGCGCGAAACCGAACTGGAACTCGCCTCCCTGTCGCTTATCAGCCTGGATGGCTGTTTGCCCACATCGTGGCAAGTGCTGCTCGCCAGCGGCGGAGAGCGGCGCCCGGAATGTTTTGCGGTGCACCAGCTGCGCCAGCAGCAGCCTCTGCGGTTGACGCTGGAACAGCGCATCGACGGCAAAAGCGAAAGCAAAAAAGCCAGCGGTTTCCGCCTGGGGTTCAGCGCCGCGGAATTGACCCTCGCCAACGCGGATATCACCAGCGCCAGTGGCGAACCACTGCTCGAAGTGGCACAGCTCAAACTGCCGCAGGCGGATATCCGCCTGCAGTCTCCGCCGACGCGCGCGCGCCTGCAGCTGCCAGGTGCCGCGCTGGATAGGGCCGCCTTCTGCCTGAGTCCCGGGCGCTGCGTGGATGCGACGTCGCTGCGCACCGGCGCGCGCTTTGCGCTGGACTACGCACCCGGCCATTTCACTGCGGACCTCAATGATCTCGCGCTGGCGCACTTCTCCCTGAGCGGCGGCAAAAACCAGTTCACCGCGGAAATCGACCAGCTCGCTGGCAAGGCCCTGCAGGTCAGCCTTCCGCGCACACCTGGCGCCCGCGCCGATTGGACATTGCAGCAGCTGCAGGCAGAAAAACTGGCGCTGTGCTGGCCTGAGACCGGGGACCCGGAGCGCCGGTTGCCGCGCTGCGCGCGCGCCGAAGGGCTGCAATCCGAAGGCGGTGGTATTGCCGCCACTCAGCTGACACTGCACCGCGCGTTGGCCGACCCGGCACAGCTGACCCTGGGACGCCTGCGTATCGAAACGCTGGGGGTGGTGCAGCACGGCGCTGCGGGCAGTAATCCCGTGCAGCTGAACCTGCACAACCTGCGTCTCGACGCCATAAACGGCTGCGGTCTCAACGACTGGCTCGCGGCGGGTGGAAACACCAGTGCCCGCTGGGGCGGTTGCCTGTCGTCCGGGCAGTTGCACTTGAGTGGCGACAATCTGGTGCTTCTGGGCAGTGGCCAGACGGGTGCTGATCGCATCCGTCTTGGCCCGCTGCAGGCGGCCGACCTGAAACTGGTACCGGCGCGCGGGAAAACGCCAAGCTTGCGCCTCGCGCAACTTGAGTGGCGGTCCCTGGGCTGGCCCGGCGGCGCACGGTTGCGGGTGGAAGATCTGTTTGCCAGGGATTTATATGGGTGTCTGCCAGCGACCCCGGGCGAGATCAATCGCGACCCTGTCTGCGTCGCCATCGGTCAACTGCAGGTGGCCGGTCCACAAACCCTGGCATTGGGCGAAGCCCTGCGCCTCAACGGCCAGCTGCTGGTGGAGGATTTTGCCCTGAGTCAGGGGGAACGCCAGCGTCTCGCGTTCAACCGTTTAGGGTTGGACAGCCTGGCATTCTCCGCCGGGACCCTGGAGCTGCAGCAGGGGGAATTGTCGGGACTCAGCGGTTGCCTCAGCCCGATGAAACTGGGCGAGAAACCTCTAGCGCCGTGCTATGAAGTGGGCCGCATTACCGTTGCTGGCGAACACAAAGTGACGCTGGGCGATCTACCGCGCGGCGCATCACAGCGCTACTTTCGCGATGTCCGTATCGAAGGGTTGCGGATAACACAGGCAGACTACCCCGCAGGGCTGCCGGCGGACCTGCTGCAAATAGAAAACATCGAAGCGGCGCAGCTGGGGTTCGGCGCCCGAGAGCTGATTGGCGAAAACCTGCGGTTGAAGAATCTCAGCAGCTGTATCCCGGATGGCTACATCAATGGTGTTGACCATTGCGTCAACGCACAGGAACTGCTGACCACCGGTCACTTCAATTTTGCCGAGCGCAGACTGGAGTTGGCGCAGGCGCGCGTGGATCAACTGATTGTGCTGGGAAGAAAGGGCGACCGCCTGCTGGAAACCGGGTATGCCGATGCGCGTGCGCTCACCGTGGCCAAAGACGTAATTCGCCTGCTGTACCTGGAAATTGCCGACAGCAAGTTGTTTCGCCGCAGCGAGCGGGCGCAGGAGTTCGTCAATCATCAATGGAATACGGAAATCGAGCTGCTGCAGGTGAATCAGTTTGAATATTTTCCCGGAGATCGAATCCTCAATATCGACGCCATTGATATGATCCGGCCTCGCAGCATCCTGGCGCGCGGACGCGAGGGTGATTTCGGTGCCTGGGAACGCCTGCGCAGCGAAACGCCGCCACCCGGCCACCACAAATATGTACGCGGGGATATCGCAAGAAAAGCCAACCGGTTTCTCTACCGCATAAACCAGGTCACTGTGAATCGCGGGCGCTTCCTGTGGCTCGACAACGCCCGCGATCAGGAAGCCAAATTACCACTGCGCCGTATCAATCTTTTGCTGCGCGGGCTCAGCAATTATCACCAGGACCCACCGGCACTGGTGATACTGAATGGGCGGCCAGGTGGCTTTAGTGAGATGCATCTGGCCGGGCAGATCAATCTGCTGGAGAACAACCACTGGGACGCGGGTTTGCTAGGCTATGTGGATGGCGCCAACCTGATTCCGGCAACCCCGTATATCGCCGCACTGCTCGGTTACAAGATCCTGCAGGGCCAGCTGGACGCACTGGTGGACATCCGGGTAGACAACAACCAGGTCGATGCGCTGGCAAAAATGAAACTCGAGCGCATCCGGGTACGCCGGGTGCGCGACAGCGACCAGCTGAATGTGAAACGAAGCATCATACCGCTGAGCCTGGCTCTGGCACTACTGAAAGACGGTAACGGCGATGTGCGTTTCGAGATGCCGGTGTCCGGCGATCTCTATGATCCCAAGTTCAATTTCAGTTTCATTTTCAGCGAACTGTTGCAACGCGCCATTCTTGAAGCGCTGTTCGCCTACTTCACCCCGGTGGGTTTCTACAGCCTGGCGAAACTCGCGTGGGCCAGGTTCCGCGCCGTGAGTTTCTCCGACCTCGAGTTTGCGCCGGGCAGCGATGTGCTGAGTGAATCGGCGAAAGCGAGCCTTAACGGCATGATCGAAAAACTGCGCGATAACCCGCAAGCGCGCCCGGGCATCTGCGCCGTGGCAACCGCGCAGGATATGGAAGTTATGTTCCCCCTCGAAGTCAATGCCGCGCGCGTAAGCCGCGAGCAGCGCAGAGAGTTGTACCACAACCCGCCGCGGGGACTTCGCGAGGAGCTAATGCAACTTGGCAATCGTCGCAGCCGCCACGTGCAGCGGTTTCTGATTGAAGCCGGACTCAATCAGGACGACTTTATCCAGTGCGCGCCGGACTTTATCGGCAGCGATTCCGGTGCGCCCAGAGTGGAATTCTCCAACTGAAGCGTGTCACGTCGCAATGCGGCGTAATAAAGAAACAGCAGCGAGGCATTTATGGCAAGGAATCTCACCCAGCAGCTGATCGAGCAGCATCTCGTCAGCGGCCGCATGCAGGCGGGCGAAGCGGTTAACCTCAAAATCGACCAGACCCTGTGCCAGGATGCCACAGGTACCATGGTCATGCTGGAGTTTGAAGCGCTTGGATTGGCGAAGGTCAAAACCGAGCTGTCGGCTCAGTATGTGGATCACAACATGATCCAGGCGGATTTCAAGAATGCCGACGATCATTTATTCCTGCAGAGCGCTGCGCGCAAATGGGGATTGTGGTTCTCCCGCCCTGGCAACGGCATCAGCCACGCGGTGCATATGGCCTGTTTCGGTATACCAGGCAAAACCCTGCTGGGTTCCGACAGCCACACCTGCGCGGCGGGTTCCATGGGCATGTTGGCCATGGGCGCCGGCGGCCTGCAGGTGGCGCTCGCCATGGCGGGCATGCCGTTTTCCCTCACCATGCCGGAAATCATCGGCGTGGAAGTTACCGGCACGTTGCCGCCCTGGGTGAGCGCCAAGGATGTGATTCTGGAAATGCTGCGCCGTTACGATGTAAAGGGCGGTGTGAATAAAATCTTCGAGTACTACGGCCCGGGGCTCGCCAGCCTCACCGCCATGGACCGCCATGTAATCGCCAACATGGGCCAGGAAATGGGCGCGACCGCCAGTGTTTTCCCCGCGGATGAGCAGGTGAAAAATTTTCTCCGTCAGCAGGGGCGCGAGCAGGATTACGTGGAAATGAAAGCGGAACAGGGTGCGGGCTATGATCAGCGCGACAGCCTGGATCTCTCCAAGTTGGAACCCTTGATCGCCTGCCCATCGAGCCCCGGCAAGGTAGTCACGGTGCGTTCGGTTGCCGGCAAACCGATCTATCAGAGCTATATTGGTTCTTCCGCCAATCCCGGTCTGCGGGACTTTGTGGTGCCGGCAAAAATGGTGGACGGGCGCCGCATACCCGAACAGGTATCGCTAGACATCAACCCGAGCAGCCGCCAGTTGCTGGAAGAAATCAGCCGCAACGGCGACCTGAACCGCCTGCTGCAAGCGGGCGCGCGCCTGCACCAGACCGGGTGCAACGGCTGCATTGGCATGGGCCAGGCGCCGGCCAGCGGCCGCATCAGCCTGCGCACGGTGCCGCGCAACTTCCCCGGCCGTTCCGGCACGCCGGAGGATCAGGTCTACCTGTGCAGTCCGGAAACGGCCACCGCAAGTGCGCTCAGCGGAACTATCACCGATCCGCGGGATATGGACATGGAGTACCCCGAATTTCACGAACCAGAAACACTTCAGGACATGCGCCCGCTCATGCAGCCGCCGCGGGATTTTTCCAAAGAAGTACCGGTGGAAATCGAACTGATAAAAGGCCCCAATATCCAGCCGCTGCCCGAATTCGAAGCGCTGGCGGAAACCATCACAGGGCCGATTTTGTTGAAAGCCGGCAACAATGTATCCACCGATGAAATTCTTCCCGCCGGCGCCGAGATATTGCCGCTGCGCTCGAATATTCCCGCGATCAGCCACTATACCTTTTCCCGCATCGACGAGACGTTCTACCAGAGGGCAACACAACACGCTGGCGATAGCTTCGTCATCGGCGGGGAAAATTACGGCCAGGGTTCCAGCCGCGAACACGCCGCCATCGCACCGCGCTATCTTGGCGTGCGCGCCGTAATTGCCGTCTCCATGGCACGTATCCACCGCCGCAACCTGATCAACTTCGGCATAGTACCGCTGCTGTTCGCCAAACCGGAGGATCTGGTGCGATTAAATCAGGGCGATGTACTGGCGGTGAATGATTTTCCCGCGCAGCTGAAACAGGGGAATCAAATAGTGGTGCAGCTGGCCGGCGGTGAAATCCTGAAGGTGACCCACAACATGAGCGAGGAAGAGGTGTCCACCGTCATTGCCGGCGGCCTGATCAATCAAGTACGAAAAGAGCACCTTATTAATTAGCGGAGTCAGCGAATATGAGCAATCACGAAATAACGGCGCTACAACAGCAGATCGGCGAACTCAAGAATAAACTGGCGGCGCTTCAGAAACAGTCCGCGGGCGAAGAAATTCCTGACTACACCTTCAAAACTCTGGATGGTGAAGTCCACCTGCGAGACCTGTTCGGCGAGCACGACACATTGCTTGTTATTCACAATATGGGGCAGGGCTGTCGTTACTGCACACTATGGGCGGATGGTTTCAATGGTCTTCTGCCGCACCTGGAATCGGCCATGTCGGTCGTGTTGGTTTCGAAAGATTCGCCGGAAGTACAACGCCGCTTCGCCAACAGCCGCGGCTGGCGCTTCCGCCTCGCGAGCCACGGGGGCGGTGACTATATCGAGCAGCAGAGCGTGATGGCGGGCGGCGGCAACATGCCAGGCGCAGTGGTTTACGAGCGCAAGGGCGAGAACGTCTTCCGCAAAAATGCCAGTGTGTTTGGCCCCGGTGACAATTATTGTGTCATGTGGGATCTGCTGAATATGGCGGGCCTAAACGGGGACTCGTGGACACCGCAATTCAATTACTGGCAGCGCCCCAAAAAAATGGATGACGGTGGGGAAAATCTCGTCGAATAGGGTCCGGCATCGAGCGGTATATCACCTGAGTGTGTATGCCTGAGTAGCGAACCTTGTATAATTACGCGCCAGAATTTCTAATGTCCCGCGCCTACAAACCGGGTGCGGGACATTAGTGCTGCATGCGCATTTTGCATAAAAAACAACCAAGAAGAACAAATAGATTTACAAGGGGTAAGATTTTGATTCGCAACCGGAACCTGCTCGTGGCCGCCCTGGCCACACTCATTTCGTCCACCACCGCTGCGCAGGAGATGAACACTTTTGAGCCGGTAGACAGTGTCTACCGCGGAAGCTGGACTTTCCATGGAGAGCTCTTCAACTTTGACAAGCAAGTGGCGCGTTACGAAGGCATATCTGACAGCGGCTATGGCCTGGGAGCCGGGTACAGTGGTGAAAAAGGGCTGTTCAATTTCAATGTCGGCCTGGGCGTGATCCTGATCGACGATAAAGACAAGTTCGACCAGCTTGTAGAAGACAATGATGGCGATGTCTCAACGAAGAGCTCTTCCATCAGTGCCGTTACTGCCAATATTGACGCCGGCATACAATACCCGGTAAGCAGAAATGGAAATTTTGTTCTCGGCCTGAATGTCGGGTTCCGGGAATTGGAAGCTGAACGGGAAATTTCCAACTGCAGAAACTGCTACACCGAAGGAGTGGGGCTTGGCGGCGAGACGTACTTCAAACCATTCGTCAAGATGACATTCAGTAATCGCTTCGACGGAACCCTGGCTCTGTACAGTTATACCGGTGACAAAGGACTGGATAATTCACTGCAGTTTAATTTTCACTGGAAAAGATAAGCCCTTCTTGTCGCCATCCTTCCAGCGTATTCTGTAGGAGAAGTGGCGCCGTGGACAGTTCACCCGGCGCCATATTTCAAGCTGAATAGTCTACAGAGAAGAACTTAAAAAAATAACAAAGAAAGTTCTAATGGCTTTATCGCCCCTCGTACTCACTCGCAACCTTAGCTGAGGTAAGAATTATGCATGTTAAATTACTAACTTCAGACGAAGACTTGAATGAGATCGGAAAGGTCCTTTTGCAACTTCGACCTCAGTACAACCTGGAAAACCTCAAAGCCCAAATTAAATTGCAGCAAGAGTCTGGCTATAACCTTGCGTACGTTAAATCTGATGGGCGTATTTTATGTGTGGCTGGATTTGTTATCGGTCAGAAACTGGCGTGGGGCAAACATATCTATATTGATGATCTGGTCACGGATGAAAATCATAGATCTACAGGGGCCGGAACACTTTTGATGAATTGGCTGAAGGAGTACGCCAAGGAAATCGGCTGCGGCCAGGTGCACCTTGACTCTGGTGTGCAGAGATTTTCGGCGCACAGGTTCTACCTGCGAGAACGATTCAGCATTGCCAGCCACCACTTCTCTATTACCGAGCTGTAACTCGGTGAACAAACGCCAGCAGTACCGCAAATCACAAGCGGTAATGGTCTTTATCTGAGCGAAGATAAAAAAGCGCGATGACCCGTTATGGCGACGAATTCGGTCACCGGTTCCGTCGCCTTTGTGACATATATTGCGTTTCCCTCCCCCCGCCCTGTTACCGATTGAAGAGCCCTGTGGGTTGCCCTAATCTGGGGCAGCCTCCGATGCTGTCTATTGTTTGACGCATAGAAGGTGACACGAAATGGCAAATAAATAGAAATACATATCCCAGTTAATTAAAAAATAATAGGACGGGAATCTATGAATAATTTTAATAAGAATGCAATTTCTTTCGCCGTAGCGGCTGCGATGTTGATCCCGGCAGGCCGGGCAATGGCGCAGTCCGATGACGAGAACCCCAATAGCGATCAACAGGTAATGGAAGAGGTGATCGCCACCGGTACCCGTAAAGCCGGGGTGCTACCCACCGAAACCCTGTCGCCGGTAGACGTGCTCGGCGGCGCCAATTTGGCTGAGCAGGGCAGTTTCGACCTCACCGACTCCCTTTCCAAAATCGCCCCCTCGTTCAACACCCAGCGCTTCCCCATTGCCGACGGCACCGCCTTTATCCGCCCGGTAACCCTGCGCAACCTGTCGCCAGACCAGACCCTGGTACTGGTCAACGGCACCCGCCGCCACCGCTCCGCACTGGTCAACCTGCAGCTGGCGCCGCTCGGCACCAACAACCAGGGCGCCCAGGCGGTAGATTTTTCCGCGATTCCCTCCGCCGCCATTGCCCGGGTGGAAGTGCTGCGGGATGGCGCATCGGCCCAGTACGGCTCCGATGCCATTGCCGGCGTAGTGAACGTGATCCTGAAAGACGACGCCGAGGGCGTAAGCCTGAGCGCGCAGACCGGTGAATACTTTGAGGGGGATGGCACCCGCACCAGCCTCGCCGCCAACGCCGGTTTCGGCCTGGGCGACAGGGGCTTTGTAAATGCCACGGTAGAGCACTCCACCGCGGATAAAACCTGGCGCGGCGCCGCGCGCCCGGATGCAGAGTTTGTCGGCTCCGTAGTGGGGGTAGACCTGGTGCCGCTGGATGGCCTAGGCCAGCGCTGGGGCGATCCGGACGTGGAGACCACCAAGCTGTTCATCAACACCGGCTACGACCTTAACGAAAGCGTCGAGCTCTACGGTAACTTCGGCTACTCCGATAACGCGACTATTTCCGACTTCTTCTACCGCGGCCCGGTACTGGACCCCGAACACGCGTTCGAAGCCCGCGCCACCCTGCAGGCAGACGCAGACGGCGACTTTATGCCAGACAACGCCCCGATGGATCTAGTCAACAGCATCCTCGGCCAAAACCTGAACCCCGCCGACTACCTGGTAGCCGACAGCAACAGCCCCAGCGGCTACGTACTGCGAAACCCGATTTACACCCAGTTCCCCGGCGGCTACAACCCGCAGTTCGGCGCCGACATTGTGGATATCTCCGCGGTGGTGGGTGCCCGCGGTGAACTGGCTTCCGGCATGACCTGGGACCTGCGCGCACGCACCGCCGAGAACGAAGTCACCTATGTACTGAAAGACTCCATCAACCCGAGCCTGGGTCTGCTTTCTCCCACCAGCTTCAACCCCGGCACCCTCACCCAGCAGGAGACCAGCGTGAACGCCGACTTCGTACAGCCCATCGAAGTCGCGGCACTGGCCACACCGCTGAACCTCGCCTTCGGTGCCGAGTGGCGGGACGAGACCTACAAAATCGGCGCCGGTGATGAGGCCTCCATCGCAGTCGGCCCCACCGCAGCGGTATTCGGCGTGGGTTCCGATGGCTTCCAGGGCTTCCCCACCGAAGCCGCGGGCAGCTATAGCAGCGAGAGTATGGCCGCCTACGTGGACCTGGAAGCCGACCTCAACGACCAGTTCACCGTCGGCGCCGCGCTGCGTTACGAGGACTACGACCTGTTCGGCTCCACCGCCAACTGGAAGCTCTCCGCCCGTTACGACGTCTCCGAGGCCTTTGCCCTGCGCGCCACCGCCAATACCGGCTTCCGCGCCCCCACCCCCGGGCAGGTAAACACCCTCAACGTCACCACCACCGCCAACCCCGACGGCAGCCTGACCCCCAGCGGCACCTACCCGGTAGACCACCCGGTTGCCCAGGTGCTGGGCGCCCAGGCCCTGAACCCGGAAGAGTCCACCAGCTTCACCCTGGGTGCCGTGATCAACCCGCTGCCGAACACCAGCATCACCATCGACTACTACAACATCGACATCGAAGACCGCCTCGCACTGCGCAACAACACCATCGGCGCGGATGAAGTGGACCTGCTCACCAGCGCCGGTGTGGAAAATGCCAACCTGCTGCTGAACAGCAACGTCAACTACTTCACCAATGCCTTCGATTCCACCGTGCGCGGTATTGATCTGGCCGTTACCAGCGATTTCGATCTCGCCGGCGGCCTGCTGGTGGTGGACCTGCGGCATAACTTCAACGAGCAGGAAGTCACCGACGTAGCCCCCAACACCGTCAACGCCACCCGCGTGTTCGACTTCGAAAACCAGGTACCCAACCAGCGCAGCACCCTCACATTCGATTACGACACCGGTGGCATACTGCAGGGCTACCTGCGCTTCAACCGCTACGGTGATTGGCAATCCACCGGCGGCCAGCTGGAAGCCGACGGCAACGACACCTCCAACGCCACCCGCTACAGCGGCGAAATCCTCACCGACATCGAAGCCCGCTTCACCTTCGCAGAAAACTATACCCTTGCCCTGGGCGGCGAGAATATTTTCGATGTGGAAGCCGATGAAGAGGGCAACGGCACCCTGCAATTCCTCGGCGTACGCCAGTCCCTGACCTCACCGTTTGGGTTTAATGGTGGCTTCTGGTATTTGCGGGCCAGTGCGAATTTCTGATTGGCAATTTGCCCCACCAATGAAAAGGCCACCCTTCGCGGTGGCCTTTTTTGTTATGGAGATTGTTTGTGGAATAGCCCAATAGGGCTAATGCTGCTGATCAATTAACCGGTGTAATTGGGTGTAATGGATAAGCGAGACTGAAAACGTGACGTATGTAGCATTTTGTGGCTAGATAGTGGTTTGTATCTAAATGCAGACACATTACTGGAGTGGGTGCGTATATGGATACTTTGTGGGCAGATGTAGACACTTTGGTGGTTCCTATATATGCACACGCTCATGATCAAACTGTTAGTGCAAAAGGAAGCTGAATTTGTCAATTTACGTAAAACGTGAGTCTGATAATGAAAATATCGCCTGGATTGCGAAAGGTGAATGGGAGCTGCCCACCCAGATTGAGAGCCTAGAAAAATGGCTGATAGAGCATGAAGAAAATCTTCCCTCTTCAAGCTATATTGCGGATATTGGCTTTAGTATGCGAGAAAATGCTTGTGGTGGCGGGGCTATATTAAGTGTCCGCGCCATGTCAATAATGTCGAAGCTGGGTATTAAATTGTATCTGTCGGAGTATCCCGATGATTAGTTGGTGCGTCGGCACTAACCAGGGGCTGCACCGGACGGCCAACGCTAAGCACCTTTGTGCTGGTCGCTGCGCGCCCATTTTTGCACAAAGGTACTTAGCATTGTCCGCCGGTGAGCCCGGCGTTAAGCGGCTCAGGAGATATTGTGAATAATCGTCCACCTATTCCAAATGAAATAAAAAGAGCTGTCCGTCAACGCTGTGGTTTCGGCTGTGTAATTTGCGGTCTTCCATTATATGAATATGAACACATGGAAGAATGGGCTATTGTTCAAAGACATAAAGAGGATGAGATTACTCTTTTGTGCAGGATGCATCATGGAATGAAAACTGATGGGCTTCTTCCAGTAGAAGAAGTCAGAATTGCCAATAACGATCCATACAATAAAAAAGTTGGTGTGTCTAAGAACGTCTTGATGAGTTATTCGGGACAGGATGTTTCATTTTACTTGGGGACTAGCCTCTTTAAACTTCATGGTTTGCAAGATGGATCATTTTTCACCCCGTTAGTTGTTGACGGTTTGCCTATGGTTGGGTTTCGAGTTGAGCAAGGGAAATTACTTCTTAACTTTATCGCTTTTGATGAATCTAATAAATTAATTCTAAAAATAGAAGATAGCGAATTGGTATATGATACCAATCAATGGGATATCGAATGGATTGCACAATCTCTAACAATAAGAGAAGGCAAAGGAAAAATACTATTGCAGTTAAAGTTTGATCCGCCGGGGATTATTAGATTTGTTAAAGGTCGAGTTTTGAGGAATGGGATAGAGCTGCTAGTGGGAAAAGACTATTTATTTAACACCAATAATCGAAATTTCTTTGGTAGTATCCATACTGAGAATTGTGGGATTGGATTTTCTATAGGTGACCCTATTCCGAATGGTGGTGTTGGGGTTGCACTGAGTAACATTAACCGTTACCAATTTGATAGAACCGAAGCTCGTAAATTTTTGAGGAAGTCCTTAAGTGATCGCCGCTTAACGAGTCAAAGCACTAGGACGCAGTAAACTGCGCCTGTGTTTGAGGCGTTAAGCATAAGGAGCAATCAGTGCATTTATCCAGAATCATTTTAGCGATGGCTATTATTTCTTCAGCATGTGTGACTATTGCAAATGATGCTGCTGTCGAGAAATACCGAAATTACACACCACAGCAATTAGCTGACTTGCCTGAAAAGGAGCGTAGCAGCTCAGTTCCTATGATGTATTCTTTTGCTGCAAGAAACGGACTTTCAAAAGGAGCTGATTTATTGTTTGCAATGCAGTTGAATACTTTGATGTACGCAGGTGTAAGTGATTATGAAGGAGCTGTGAAATCATTCCAGAAGGACTTGGGCGATAAAGCTACAGGAGTTTTAACTGTTTGGCAGATATACAATCTGGAGAAACGCTCAGATTTTCAAAAATTATCAAGAGTTTCGTTTCCTTCCGATTATAGCAGTAGAAAAACTGATAGCTATGCAACCGTTAGCGGAACCATGATGATTCACGATGAGCGAATTGCTTGGCCAGTTAACCATGTCCAGCTTAAGTGCTACAAGGCAGACAAATACTGCGAGCTAAATCAACTATACCTAGTATTTCCAAAAGATGACTCGTGGAGCCAGACATTTAACGTAATGCAAGATACTCCTCAGTATTACGATATTACAAATTGGTCTGATGATATTGTAGATGCAGTGCCAAGTGATCCAGGCAGCGGATGTAGAGTTACTGCCTTAAACCTAAATTTCAAAACGAAGGAATTTTACCAAATTACGAGGAATGGCACCGGCGAGTGTGAAACGATGGGGGTTACTTTTCCAAAACTAGAAAAGCCACGAATCGCTCAAATTGTTGACGGTGAAGAAATCATAAATAAAGAGTTTGGCGACCTCCGTCAGAAGGCATTTTCGTTTTTATCGAGCGCGTTTAGAGCAAAAGTTGAAAAGCTTGAGGCGGAGAGTAAGTAAATGCTTAACAAGGTGCTGCTAGGGACAAACTTACGCTGCGCTCCAGTTTGCCCCAGAGCACGGCGTTAATTGCGACGTGAAGTCGTATAAATTTCTGTTACACACTCTGATAAATCACAGGAGGTTATTTCTCAGAACGATGTAACCCGATGTTCTGCCATCGGTTTCCTACCGGCACATGCGTGGAGAGTAATTTCGGGGTGTGAAGCTGCCGGGACAATGTAACCTGCGGGCACAGCCCGGGAGAGAATAACCGCGAGGCATTCTCAACTCTGCCAGCACCAAGGCGGTAAGGGGCTAGGAATGGATAGTATGGTCAACTCAGGTGAACTGCTGCACTCCCGTTATGCGCAAGAAGCCAAAGGTGCTGGCAGGCTTTAACCAAAAGGTGCGTGGACAAGTTGGTGGGCTTTTAACGTCTCACCACGCAGATGTTGCTCCGCCGGGGGACAGGCAGGACCTAACCTATCCCGAGATTTATACGGAACACGATAACCCCGTATCGTACCGGGCAACCGGAAAGCGAGCCGTGAGGCAAGCTGATTATGATGCGGGTGTAGGAGGCTGGAAGAAGCGAATGCCGCGCTGTAATGACGCGGATACGGGTTCCAACTTTGCCCGGCGCGAAAGCGAGCAGACGTCCAGCTGGTGCCTCATCGCGAGAGAGGTTGGAGAACCGGTTTTGTGGGGGAAAGCAAATGACGGCGATCGTGGAGCACCCGGAGACGGACAGGCCGCGTTCCAGTGCCGGTGCGCCCCCAGCGGGAACGGCGAGCCAGACCGACAGGCCGGCAATGGCCATCGAGACAGCCCGTTACCACGTCCACCGGCTGCAGCGGCGTATCGCGAAGGCGGTTGAAGACAAACGTTACAACAAAGCCCGCGCACTGCAACGGCTTCTCACCAGCTCCCATGCTGGCAAACTGCTGGCCGCGCACCGTGTCATGCACAACCGCGGCCGCAAGACTCCCGGTATCGACGGTATCACCTGGCAGTGGCCGCAAGATCGCGCTGAAGCGATACAGTCCCTGCAGCGGCGAGGCTATCGCGCTCAGCCGCTGCGCCGCATCTCCATCCCCAAGGCCAATGGCAAGGAGCGCCCCCTGGGCATTCCCACCATGGTCGACCGCGCGGCCCAGGCCCTGCAGCACCTCGCGCTGGAACCCTGGGCAGAAGCGAAAGCCGATCGCCATTCCTACGGCTTCCGCCCCAAACGCTCGACCGCAGATGCCCTGCAACAGTGCTATATCGCCCTGTCCCGCAGAACCTGCGCTGAATGGGTATTGGATGCGGATATCAAGGGCTGCTTCGATCACCTCAGCCACGAATGGCTGCTAGCGCATATCCCCATGGATAAACACCTGCTACAGCAGTGGCTGAAGTGCGGCTACATCGATCGACAGGTCTACTACCAGACTGACGAAGGTACGCCGCAAGGTGGCATCATCAGCCCACTCCTCGCCAACATGGCTCTGGACGGACTGGAAGCTGCCATCGAGGCTGCCGTGCCCAAGAGTGGCAGCCGCGTCAATATCGTTCGCTACGCGGACGACATCGTCATCACCGGCGCCAGCCGGGAACTACTGGAGCAACAGGTAAAACCCGCTCTCGAAGCCTTCCTGGCCGAACGCGGACTCATTCTGTCTCCCGAGAAGACCCGCATTGCACATATCAACGAAGGGTTCGACTTCCTCGGCTGCAACCTGCGCAAGTACAGTGGCAAGCTGCTGACCCGGCCCGCCACGGACAAGGTCCGGGCCTTCGCAGGAAAGATCCGCACCCTCATCAAGCGCGGCGTCGCGCTACCCACCTTCCAGCTGCTCACACGCCTCAATCGCGTGTTGCGAGGCTGGTTCAACTACTACCGCCCCTGGGTATCCAAGGCGACCTTCGCCTTGATCGATACCCTGGTTTACCGGGCGCTGTGGTGGTGGATGCGACGGCGACACAAAAACCGTCAGAAACACTGGCTTTACGGTCACTACACCCGTCCACAACGCACGCCCAACGGCAGCTATCGGCGGGTGTTCACCGGCCAGACCCGCACCGCTCTGGGGATTATCCGCAGGATAACCCTCTTCAAACTGAGCGACCTGCCAATCCGGCGCCACACCAAGATAGTGGCAAAGGCTACCCCACATACGCCGGGCTGTGGAAGCTACTTCCGCAAGCGCTGGCAACAGGGGCAGAGCAACCGCAGGGCAGACCGGGCCTACCTTGCCAGATACCAGCTGGCGGCGTAATGTGGAAAGCAAAATTGTTTATAACGAGTCAAACTGCCGGGTTCCTTGAGCCTTTGAGGGGCTTGAGCCGTATGCGAGGAAACCCGCACGTACGGTTCTTAGAGGGCTGGGAGTCGGTAACGGCTCCTGGCTACTCGGCGCGTAGAGGAGAAACATGGATTATCCTGGCGAAAAGCTACTTTTAAAAATGTGGGAAACTCTAGCTGAAAAAGGAGTTGGTTCACTGCTGGCCCCTTGGCAAGAAAAACGCATTGCTGCAGCAAGAGCCGAAATACGTCGAAGAGAAATGTTGACTCTCGCTCAAGCAGAAAGAGAGGTAGAGGCGATAAAAGCTGGAAAATCAGCTTTCCAAATTAATCCTGAAAGAAAGCTTCTTGGAAATTCCACCGAAAATGCGCGTGGTATTGAGCGAATAGAACCCACGCTTGACCTATCGGTTATGGCTGAATCAATAGCGAACAGAGATCTCTCAGATTCGATTCGCAAGGAAACTAACGTCGCAAGAGCCATTATCAAAGCTGAAGATATTTTAAGAAATGACAAGCAAGATCCTCCTGGTGATGAGCTTGATGATGATTGGCTATATTCCTGGAGAGATTATGCCGGCCGAGTATCGGTTGATGAACTTCAAGATATGTGGGGGAGGATATTAGCTGGAGAAGTTAAACAGCCTGGGTCCTATTCACTTAGGACCTTGGAGTTTCTAAAAGGGCTATCGAGGCAAGAAGCTGTACTTATTAGTAGTGCCGCAAAGTTTGTTGTCGGCGGCAGAATATATAGAAAAAAGGATGAATTTTTAGAGAGAGAAGGAATACAGTTTGCGCATTTAATGCTTCTTCAGGATATAGGAGTTCTCTCGGGTGTTGAAGCCATTGGGCTAAACACAACGTACCAGTCATCACGTGAAGACAGGTTTTTTCGCCCGTTAGTTGCAGCAAATAAGGCTTTGCTGGTAGAGCATGAAAATGCATCAAAGGTATTAAAATCCGAAGTGTACCTATTAACTCAGGTGGGGTTAGAAATACTTAAAATAGCTAGTTTCCATGTTGATGAAGGGTACTTAATGTCAGTCGCACAAGATTTCGTAAAGCAAGGATATACGGTGACGGTCGGCGATTGGGTCCAAGAAACAGCAGATAGGGGCAGTATCTTGAACCCCCAGAAAGTCATGGCTCCGGAAAATGCTTAACAAGCAGCGGCAGAGCGACAGCCAACGCTACGCACCTTTTGTGTTACTCGCTGCCGCTCAAACATTAACACAAAAGGCGCTCCGCGCTGGCTGCGCCTGCGCTGGACGTTAGGCCTCTAGGAGGAGGCGATGGAAATTAAACAAAAAAATATTGGTGATAACCAGACCGTAATAAATAACGAGTCAGGTGTTGTGAATGTTGATCAGTCTAGGAAATACACAAACCTAGCAGATGAAAACACATTACATATATACAAAGAAATATCCCAGGCAGAACAAGGAAAGTTCGTTGCAGGTTTTGTAGTCGCCTGTTTGGTTCCTGGATTAAGCCTTGTTGCAGATTTCATGCAAATTCACCCTGCAATAGACTTACCTCTTTGGGTATATGTGGTCGCCTTTGGCGCAATCTTTTTTGTCGTTTTAATTGGTTTCTTTGATAACCTTAAAATTTTGACATCAGAGTCACCAAGGGATGGCGAGTGTAGGCAGCTATATTCGGATAGGCTGTTTAGTCGTACTGAAGATGGTTACACAATATTTACACATACGAATAACTGCATCTATCCTGACTGCAAAGGCAAAATCGTAATATCTTCATCACCAGAAAGATACAATGGCGAGTTTTCATTTTTTGGCAAATGTAGTTTAGCTGGTGGGCAGCATTCATATGGTATTGATTATAATTTCAAGGCATATCCCATTGATGTTGATTGGCGGCCTATACCAAGGCCTAACAAGTAGCTGCACAGAAAAAATTACTCGCTGCGCTCACAATTTGCCTGTGAGCTAGGCGTATGGAGCAGAAGAGTACTCTTGGATGCCCTTGACCAAATTCATGCATTAGCTGGAAGAATAGGAGAAAAAGACGTGAAAAACTTAGTATTGATCTTGATAATTTTTGGCTTATTCGGTTGCGCGACTTCATACGCACCGAAATCCTTCTGGAATGACGGCGGATTTAGTGAAACGGAGGTCCAGCCTGGGCTCTTCATGGTCAGGTTTGTTGGCAATGAATTTACTTCGTCAGAGAGAACTGCAGATCTGGCAATGCTTCGTGCGGCGGATCTTTGTTTGGCGCAAGGAGCGGAGTTTATGTTTTTGGGAAACATCGCGACGGAGGTTGTACAGAGTGGCTATATTCCCGGTTCTAGCAGCACGACAAGCAGTGCTACAGGTTATGGTGCTGGAAGTATTGCTACAGCATATGGAACTTCACAGACGACGATAACACCACCAACTGCACTTTACAGCCCTGAAACTGGGCTCACAGTTGCCTGCTCCGAAGAAAAAGCCGATGGAGCTTGGAATGCGGCATTCCTAGCCCAGAAAATGCGAACGAAGTATAAGATCAGTTCCAATTAGATGCTAAATAAACGTCGTTTCATGTATGTAGTCGCGTTTTCTTTAGCCTTGTGAACCAAGAACCATAACCAAGCGCTGCGCCGGACGGCCAACGCTAAGGACCTTTGCACTGGTCGCAGCGCTCTCATTTTCGCACAAAGGTGCTAAGCATTGTCCGCCGGTGAGCGCGGCGTTAAAAATCAGGGAAAACTATGGCGAGACCTGCAATCCCAGTAGAGATTAAGCGAGCCGTTTTGGTTGAAGCTGGCCACCGTTGTGCTATTCCTCGATGTGGTGAAACAGAGCTTGATGTACACCACATAGTTCCCTGGGAAACGTGCCAAAAACATGAGTATTCAAACCTAATTGCGCTTTGTCCAATCTGCCACCGCAGGGCTCATAAAGGTGAGATTGATCGTAAGGCTTTGTTTCAGTACAAAGCAGCGCTCACCGCAGGTAGTGGGCCAGGCATGCAAGCGAATTTTGAGGCGCCAATTGTTGAGATTCGAAGGCGAATATTTGAAAATAACACGGATGTGCCAGGTTACACATTCCAGTTCGACTTTCCGGACTTTGAAGGCCTAGTACAACGCATTGTTTCAAAAAATATAGAGGCCTGGGGATATGAGCTCTTAGCAGATTTTAGGCATCATCAAGAAACATTCATTCCTGTTGAGGCAGAACGCGATACAGAAATCGAGAGCTTTTATAAAGTCCCCAGCCACTTGAGTGGCAGTTACCGAATCATTCGTAATGATGATGTGGTTATTAGCCTTGAGTACACACTAGATAGATTCTTCACTGGCTCTGCACACGGTGGCCGTAGCACTCGCGTTCAGAATTTCTTGGTCAGCCCGTTCCAGCCTATAACCGCTAAGGACCTTCTCGCCGAAAACTCGTCGCTAGTGGACCTTTCAGAATTGGTTCGAAGCAGACTGCTATCAAATCGGCAATATAGTGAAAAGTGGGTTGTGAAAGGGACCGAGCCAAAAGACGCTAATTTTTCCAAGTTCGTTTTAGAAAAAAACGGTATCCAGTTTATTTTCGATGAGTATCAAATTGACTGCTATGCCGCAGGAAGGCAAAAGCTTTGGATAGGTTATGACCAGTTTTCGGGTATTGGGAAACCATCATTATTTTCGAAGCTGGCGAGTAATGATTTTTAACCAGGGGCTGCAGCCGACCGGTTTTCCGCTCCCGCTCCAAACCGGCGGCTGAGCCCAGGCGTTAATCAGATAGCGAGGTTCAAAAGTGGAAGTAAGTTCGCTTCAAATGTTGTTTTATATCGTGAGCCCCATTGGAACGTTCCTCGCGGTTTTCACTGCTTATCTAGCACTGTCTAAACAGTCAAAGCCGCTTGTTTTGGCGTACTATGAGCCGAGCGCTGACGTGGGAAGCTTCATTGATCTGGTCATTTGCAATCACGGCAATGGAGCAGCGAGGAACGTACATTTTTCGGAACCTATTCCAATCAACTGTTATGGAATCGAGGGACCAAGCGATGTAAGAGAGGAAGACTTCATGTCAGAAGTAATTCCTGTTCTGGCGGCAGGGAAGGAGTTGAGATTTTCCGGAGGTCAGTATGGGGGAATATTCTCTGTAGTCGGGAAAGGTAAGTCAATCCATGCTAACTATGAATATAAAAGCCCTCTTCGTTTCAAGAAGAAAGGGCGCGACCAATCTCTTTTGAATGTCACCTATATGCAGCAGATGACCTCAAGGAATAGTGCCGCGCACGACCTGTCTGACGCAGTAAAAGGTAGAAACAATACAGTTTTCGCACAAATGGTTAAGAATCTTAGCGCAATTAACCGGTCTTTAAACACAATATCCAAAAGTATTAGCGCTAATGACGACCAGGCCATCACCTAACCATCAGCAGCAGTCGGACGCCAAAAGCGACGCTGTGCAGCACATTACACCTCAAGAAGAGCCACAAGGAGAGAGCCGTGATTAAAAAATTGTCAAATAGATATGATCAGCTTTCAGATCAGATTCGTGAGGTAGAATCCACGAAGGTGACTAAACACGGATCTTATACGACTTATGATCAGGTCGATGAAGTTATGCTTGATGAATGGAAAGTCAAAGCCAGATCCCTCATCGTTAAAACATGCGGAGAGGATAGCGAGCATATAAAAGCTTTTATTGACGCAGAGAGGACAAGAACGCTTGATGATAGCTATAAGGTTCTTAAAAGAGTAAAGCCTGTATTCTTTGCAGCTAAAGATGATTTTCAAGGAGGCTATTTGTCTTCTGTCAAAAATCTTGTCCAAGCTGAACTATTTGATTCCGAGCTGGAACAAGCATCTGAGTTGCTTGCAAGCGGCTATAAAGGTCCAGCGGCTGTGGTTGCTGGTGTTGTTTTGGAAACAGCGCTAAGAGATCTTTGCTCACATCATAATCTGTCGCGTGGCAAGTTAGATAAAATGAACTCGGATCTAGCAAAACTTGGTATTTACAACAAGTTGCAACAGAAAAAAATAACGGCTTTAGCAGATATAAGAAATAGCGCAGCTCACGGAGATTGGGAATCCTTTAGCAATGAAGAAACAAGAGAAATGATCAGAGATGTTGAGAGCTTTTTGTCTACCCATTTAGTGTGACAAAGCGCTGCAGACCGACGGCCAGCTTTGCGCACTTTATGCGCGGTCGCTTCGCTCCCATTATCGCGCATAAAGCGCCCAAAGTTAGCCGCAGCTGAGCGCGGCGTTCAGCGTTCAGTTAGCGCCAAAGTCATAGATTAGGAATTAGTATGAATAGAAAGTTATTTGAGTTGGCGTTAGATCACCGAGTTACCCACAGAAAGTAGACCATGGATTCTCGCGATTTTTAATATATTACGGGCTTGGCATCCCTGTTTGGGTTCATTGCTCAGGTACTAGATTGGTTCCCACATCACAAAGATCTAAGAAGAAGTGAACCGCCCGGGTTTCGCGGACGCCGGGGCAATCCAATCAGAGGGCAGCATAACAATCACGGGTAGTTAAACTCTGGCTCTTCGGCTCTCAGAAGGGCGCTCAGGCTGAAGAAAAACTCGAGCACCACTTGCACAGACTAAGTTGTCCTGATGAGAGTGCCCTGAAATTCCTTTCGCCATGAAAAGTAGGTTCAGAATTCAGATTGACGCGCGGTTTTCTGCGCAAAATACAAACAGAAGGAAGAGGCAGGAGTTTTTCCACAGTCTCGCTATGTGAAGGAGAACAAATGAGCTTTCTTGAAGAATCTTGGGAAGAAAGAGAAGAAAAAGCATACAAGGAAATATTTGGTGACACCGGGCTAGGTATATTCACTCTTTCAGGTGAAATGTTTTACCGAATGAATGCAGAAGGCATGGATCCACGCTGGCTCACGCATGGTGTTTTTAAATGCCCGCCAACTGGAAGCAGAGATAAATGGGCCTATGTAACCTCTGGGATGTCTAATCCTTGGGAGGAGGAGAAGCCCGAAGAGTATTCTGGTCTTGGCGTAGAGTTTGTAATGGAAACGGAAAATGAAGAAACGTGGGCAATCAAGGTTCTTCAGACGCTCATGGCTTACAACTTATTGCTTGCAGCGGGTCAAATGGGAAATTTTCCTCCACTGAATTGTGGGCATCGCGTGTCTTTAGCATTGTCTGAGTCTATAAGAACAATGATGTTTGTACGTCCAGTTAATTTCCCAAGTGCTTTCTCAATAAAGTCAGGTAACGTTGATTTGTTGCAGGTGGTAGGCCTTACTTCCTCGGAATTAGAGGCTGCAAAGCAAACTTCATCCGAAGAAATTAGAGAAAAATTAATAAGCGTAACTGGCGGTTTGGTTGCGTGTAAGGAACGAGTCAGTGTCGTTTAGATCCGCTGCAGCCGTATTTAAAGACAAGAACCAAATTGCGGCTGAAGATGAACGAAAGGATTATGGAGAAGTAAGAATGCAAGTCATTGGTGAGGCAAAGCCTGGTATTCTTTTTGTCGTTTATACAGAGCGAGACTCCGGGAATGCAGTTCGGCTAATTTCCGCCAGAAAAGCAAATAGAAAAGAGCGGGCAATTTACAATTCATTGCCTGGAGTTTAGTTTTATATGTGCATGAAAAAATATTCAGAAGAAGAGTTAAAGAATCTTGAAGACAAAACAGACTACGAAAAGGTAGATAACCTCACAGAGGAAGAAATTGAAGAGGGCTCTAAGTCAGACCCGGATTCAATAACCCCATCAGATGAAGATCTTAAGAAATTTAAGAAGGTAGACAAAGAATGAGTACTACAAGGAAAGTATCTGATTCCAAAATGCTCCTAGAAAAGGACCAAACTGATTGGGAACGAGTTATTTCCGAACATCAGGATGTTGTGGAGCATAAATCATATTCTGATAAGGAGAACCCCGTTCTTCATGAGCGGAAGTTCGTTAAGCAAGAAAAAAACTAACAAGGAAATACAATGCTCTGCAGGCCGACAAATTATTTTGCGCACCTTTTGAGCGGTCGCTGTCGCTCCCATTTTTGCGCATAATACGCGTAAAGTAAGTTGTGGCTGAGCGCGGCGATATGTCATTTCTAAATGGGGTTTTCGTGAAATTTAAAAAGTATAACGCACTGGGAAATTCATACCTGGTGATTGAAGAGAAAGATCTCGACATGGATCTTTCGAAAGAAGCAATCTCAATTCTATGCTCGAAAAACTTCGGAATTGGTTCTGATGGAATTTTGCTAAAATTGATGGATCCAGTTTCTTCTGGATTCAGAATGAGAATATTTAATCCAGATGGCAGTGAAGCTGAGAAAAGTGGAAACGGGATAAGAATCTTTTGTAGATACCTTTTTGACAATGGGCTTGTGAACAGCGAGCGCTTTACCGTACTTACAAAAGGTGGCACTGTTAATTGTCAAATTATGGACTGCGGTAGCAGAGTCAACGTTGAAATGGGAACGGCAATTTTTGATGTTGAGTTAATCCCAGTATCAAACGTTGCCGGAGAGGCTCTTAATCAAGAGCTTGTCATAAATGACGAAAAAATAGCTTTTAGTTCTGTGTCAATGGGGAATCCACATTGTGTAGTTTTCGTTGATCATCCCTCCAAGGAGCTTGCATATAGACTGGGGCCTAAAATAGAGGAGCACTCAATTTTTCCTAATAGAACAAATGTACAATTTGTAAAAGTTATTGGCAGCAATCTCATACAGATCGAAATTTGGGAGCGCGGAGCAGGCTACACCTTAGCATCCGGCAGTAGTAGTTGTGCGGCTGCTGCGGTGGCAAAGAAGCTAGGTTACTGCGATAGTGAAATTGTCGTTCGTATGCCTGGTGGAGAAATTGAGATCAAAATTGATGAGAATTATGTAGTTACAATGGAAGGCCCGGTGACGAGCGTGTGCTCCGGAACTATATCAAGTGAGGCATTACTGCAATGCTTGTAATACTGCACTGTGCTATATTCACGGTCGCTTCGCGGCTTCAGACAAACTCCGATTAAGTTCGTTGCATTAAGAGTTGGAATTTAGAAAATTAACAGGGAAAAGTATGAAAACTATGTTTCTATTGTTGTTTCTATATAGTGGATTGAGTTACGGATCGACTCCAGAGGCGGTAGCAAGTAAGTATCTGGAAAACTTTTCTAGTCATCGCTATTCTGCAGCAGCAAAAATGATCTACTGTGGCGAGGGGCTAAGTGAGGCTGAACTTAGCGATAAGTATGCAGGTTTAAGTAAGGAACTCAAGTTTCTAGACGATGAGTTTGGGGCAGTTACTCAGTACAATGTTTCTAATGACCATATGTATGTAGCTGCTACACTTGGTTGTGGCTCTCATGACTTTCTGGAAACGAATCTTGGCTCAGCGAAAGTTGTTGTATTTGGTGTTACCTATAATAATAAATCACCAGGATACATCGTGGTTAAATTAATTTCAGTCAATGACAAGTTTTTGCCAATTACTGTTGACCATGGAATTCCAATGGACGGTCTGTTTTCTACCGCTAGAATCATGTCTGTATACAAAAAGCTAACTGAATTATAGATTCCTATTGCGGCTTGGTTTCAGGCTGGAATTACAACACTTATGTAAGAATCGCAGTGGTTGGAGTGATCTGCATTTCGTAAATTTTATGTTATTTTGCTTCACTCGTTTATTGCATAAAATTTTCTTCATTGCGTTTATCTATTGATCCGGACGCCCAACAAAGTTAAGGAATTTTCATGTGATTCTATGAAAAAGAGCCATGAAAAATTCTAAAAATGCTCGATATGGACGGTGTAAATGAAGCTCTTGCTGTTTTCGTTTCTAAGTATGGCCGTGCTATTGGCGTTTTGCTCGCCCCCCTTGGTGTCAAGCGACGAAAACTCGTTGAAGGAAATCAATGCAAGTAAGCTAACCCATAAGGATGGCTCGTCTGCGAATACGTCATTCCCGGTTCTCTACTCACAGGAAGTATCCTTGTGGCCCGACGATTCCAAAGTAATCGCGGATGGGATCAAGAAAATCGAAAATGACGACTACGCTAAAGAGCACCCGTGGCTAGTCATCACCCATCCCACATTTATACGCTATGCGCCGAAGGGGCCATCTGCCCGGGCGGCAGTAATTGTGTTTCCCGGTGGCGGCTACAAGGGAGTAGCTATTGGCCAGCAAAGTACTATTGGCTTTAACGGCGCCGATGTTTGCCAGTGGCTGACGGAGGTTGGTGTTACTTGCATCCTTGTGAAGTACCGCGTTCCCAATTCCGGCTGTAGCTGGGATAAAAAATTGCGCAAGCACGTAACCCCCGAGATTCCATTGGCGCTACAAGACGCACAGAGGACGATTTCTATCGTTCGGTATAATGCGAAAGAATACGGTATCGATCCCGACAAGATTGGCGTCATGGGATTTTCTGCAGGTGGGAATCTGGCGGTGCTTTCCAGCACGGCGTTCGACAAACGTGCCTATGACACCGTCGACGAAATCGATCAGGTCAGCAGCCGGCCCGACTTCGCGATACCGGTCTATCCCGGCCATTTGACGATGGAGCACAAGAACAAACGGCCAAGAGCAGTCGCTGCTCAGGAGCTGAATACGGATATCAAGATCTCACCCAATATCCCGCCAACACTTCTTGTGCACGCCAAAGATGATCCGATTGATCCGGTTCATTATTCAGAGGTGTATGCGAGGGAATTGAGAAAGGCTGGAATAGACGTAAAGGTCCTGCTTTACGAAACCGGCGGTCATGCCTTTGGAGTCAGAAAGCAGGAAAAAGACACCGATAGGTGGACTGCTGATGCAATCGAGTGGCTGAAGGAAATCGAGGTACTTTGATATTTTCGGAAAAATGCGGTTCAAGATTAAAAGTGCGACGATTGAGGAATAAATGCTTTTTCCTCGAAAGGAGCTGAGTGTTTACTAAAAGATCACGAAGAACTAATGAGGGAGGCCCATGTTTCGCGGAGGATCCATTCTCCCAAAAGGAGAGCCTCCGCGAAGCCCAGGGAAGTTCAGTTGGCGATAAGTTCGGAATTAAAATTTAGGCCTTCTAGCTCAAACTCTTCACATAGATCTTTAAATTTCTGGTTGCAAAAGCTTGCCGTGCAACCTTCCCAGCGACTTCTAAACAAAAGCTTTTGGTTTGCTCCGTTGCTAAATTCCAGGGCTCCCACCGTTTGTATGTCTGGGTTGCTATAAAAGCTTTTTGATAAATCCGGGTTCAAATCAGTTAAGTTGTTGAATAAATAGTATGTGAAGCCTGAAACTTTTATTGGAAGAAACTCACCATAGTCGGCTAGCATCAGGCGAAAAACGGCGTATGCTCTTTCTGAAAACACCAGGTTAGGCCCAGTCCAAACACTTATAGCAGGGACTTTGATGGCCTCAGGGAACGCTGGCGAAGGCTGAAATGCCGTAACGATTTCCCCCCAAAGATCGGCGATTTTCTTTTCCTTTACCCCCATGTAGACGAAATCCATGACATGCGCATCAGCATTTAACTGATCAGCAATATCTTCCGCGTCAAGAGGTATTTCCTTATATATTGCAGGGTCGGTGGTTAATCTATAGATCTGATTCATAGTCCATTCCAATCGGCCTTTTTAGGCTGCAAAATTTCTTTCGGGTATCCGCCACCTTTCAGTTGATTCTTTAACTCTTTTAGCGCATTTAAAAACATCTCATCGGCTAAGGTGAGTTTCATATTTGTTATAACCCAAGTTTCATAGTTGAAGCCGTGTAAAGGATTGTGAATCGGGCTATCTGGTGTTGCCCAGTGCTTAACGACATCGGGGTGGAGCCAGACTCCATTTCTGGGGTCATTGATCCTCACATTGCAGTCGAATAAGCGCAACCTAACTCTGGTCATCTCACGTTTTCGCCAGCGTCCTTTACCCATAATTATATGGTGTGCCACATGGTCTGCTGTTGGCGGAGGATCTCGATCAGCGATCAAGTTTTTGCGCAATACTGTTGTTGGGTGGTGCTTTTCCGTCCTCATTTTGGCAAGGCGCTCTTCAGAGTCATAGATACCAAGCTCGGTTCTATACTGTGCCAATCCATCCTCGAGGGCTGCTAGCGTATCGATTTTCATGCGCAATGAGTCTAGATACTCTTTGGCCTCCTGCCATTCCTTTTGGAGCCGATTTTTCTCTTCCAGAGTGGCGGTACGAAATGCTAGCGCTTTTTTATGGAACTCATCGGCTTTAATTTGATATTCCTGTATCACCAATGTAAGCGCCGTTGCAGCTTTTACGGGGGCATTGGGAGCGTCTGGTTGGCTTATCCGCATGACAATATCCGTTTGACATGAAAAGTTCTTTATTGTATCGGAGTAAAATCATCAGGTATACGAAACGGGCGTTCCAATAATGGCTGAATAACAAAGCGCAGAAGGCCAGCGGCTAACTTTGTGAACTTTATGCGATAAAGCGATTTCACTTTTTGAGAAACCGGTAACTGTCAGATTAAGTCTGAGCTACTACGTCTGATGCCCTGCTCACGTCTTCGATTTTTTCGTTTACTCGATGATTGGATGATTGCTAAAAGTCAAAGGCTCCGAATTGTGCTTCACTTATATCGATCCGATCGCGGTATGGCTTTTCGTTTTAAAGAGACAGATTTCCTTAAAACGATATTGATTGATAGAGCTAAGGCCCTGACTTCCAATGCTTGCCAATCGGCGAGTATGGCGAGTTCCTGGCTCTTGAACCTGCGCTTTGCTTTTACCCATGTGGTGATCCGCCTTCGTTTGATCAGCTGCTCTGTCTCCCCGTGAGTAATATTCACGGTATGGGAGTCGCGAGAACTTAGCCAGTCATGTATCACCTCTCCCAACGGAATCGACTCCGCACAAATAAAATTAGCCAAGTCCGCAGACGAGTCGCTCGCCCTTTGGGTAAGGGCGTTCATCCTTTTTAGTAGCTTATCAATATCTTCCATTATTGGCCTCGGCTACCGGACCGCTTGCGAGTGGAGGCTTGCTAGCTTCTGACTCTTCCCCTTCACCACTCCCACCCTGCCGTTGCATCCAGCAAGTTTCATGGTCTGCATCGACGGCACTTACATAGCCTGCACGTCCCGCCTCTCCTTCTACACGCAATTCGCGAGTAGAGTGCTGTACTATACCCCAATAGATCCAAAATGGTATATTTTTGCAATAATCTTCCCTTTTGGTAGGTGTCGTTTGGTGCCCTATGCTTGCGCGATGCCAAACATCTACCC
Organism: Microbulbifer sp. SH-1; assembly: GCF_011326135.1. NCBI lineage: Bacteria > Pseudomonadati > Pseudomonadota > Gammaproteobacteria > Cellvibrionales > Microbulbiferaceae > Microbulbifer > Microbulbifer sp. SH-1. Next base: position 4,301,401 of record NZ_CP046948.1, read on the forward strand.
ATCCCAAGACGTCCTTATTCGCCTCCTCCGAGAGGTCCGCAAAGAGCGGCAAATCAAGCAGGAGGAGTTGTCAGAGCGTCTCGGAAAGCATCGGACCTTTGTTACCAAATACGAGTCAGGGGATCGAAGACTGGATGTATTCGAGCTTTTGGCTATCTGCTCCGAGCTCTCATTGGATGTCCACGCGGTAGTGGACGCGATAGTAGGGAAGACACCACCTGGTACGTACCAACACGAGGAGTACCTTCACGGCTTTGCAAAGGGCTTTCTTATCGGGAAGGGATACAAAGTGGAAGGTGGGGTGTTTGCCGAGAACAATGGCGAGTGAGCCTATCCTCTCTGCAACTCATCAATAATGATGCCGGCAAAAGGCTTAATTTCTTTTCTCGATTGTGCCGGGAGTTTCCAACTGTATAACCGATCCAGCGCTTGCCGAGCTGATTGCAGGCACTGCGCGGTCCCCGGTTGATATGCAGCACCTACGCGATAGTGATTGCTCACTACTGTGTAGGTGCACACTCTGAGACGAATGCTTGGGACGGCGCGAGCAGCCGGCCTTCGATCCACTGGCGGCGGTGCTCGAAACACCGCCGGTATAGTGGACCCCTGTCGATTCAGTTTTCAACAAACCTCAGTCACACCGGCGCCGGATTGCGCTCGGAGAACTGGCCATTCCAGTAGGGATAGTAGGGGTATGGCGGGGTTGCAGCACTCGCTGCATCCAGGCGCGTGATCTGGTCTTCGTTGAGGCTCCAGCCGACGGCACCGAGATTTTGTCGCAGCTGGGCTTCGTCTCGGGCGCCAATCAGTACGGAGGATACGGTCGGTCGTCGCAGCAGCCAGTTGATTGCTACCTGCGGTACGGTCTTTTCGACTTCTTCTGCAATCTCGAACAGCACATCCAATACCCGGTACAGCCGCTCCTCCTGTACAGGCGGTGCAAACGCTTCCGTCTGGTGAAGGCGGCTGCCTTGAGGTATCGGTTGGCCGCGGCGGATTTTTCCGGTCAGCCGCCCCCAGCCCAGCGGGCTCCACACCAGAGCGCCAAGGCCCTGGTCCTGCCCCAGCGGCATGAGTTCCCATTCGTAGTCCCGGCCCAGTAGGGAATAGTACGTCTGGTTTGCCACAAAGCGTGTGTAGCCGTAGCGCTCAGCGATGCTCTGGGATTTCATCAGTTGCCAGCCGGAGAAATTCGACGCACCTAGATAGCGCACCTTGCCCGACCGCACCAGGTCGTCCAGCGCCGACATCACGTCTTCCACCGGAGTCATGGCGTCGAAGTGGTGCAATTGCAGCACATCTATATAGTCTGTTCCCAGCCGTTTCAGGGCGCGCTCGGTAGCGCGGATCAAATGGTGACGCGAGCTGCCGACGTCATTTGCACCTTCTCCGCTGCGCAGCGACAGTTTGGTGGACACAATCACTTCTTCACGACGGCCTTTGATCGCCGCACCAAGGATCGTTTCCGAGGCGCCATCGGAGTACACGTCGGCGGTGTCGAACAGGTTAACGCCGGCATCCAGGCAGATGTCGATGATCCGCTTCGCGTGCTCTACGTCGGTATTGCCCCAGGCGCTGAACAAAGGGCCCTTTCCACCAAAGGTGCCGGCCCCAAAACCCAGTTCCGGAACCTTGAAACCGGACCGTCCTAGATAACGATATTCCATAACTCGTACTCCTGTTCGTTGGAAACTGAAGGGACGGGTCGAGCGACCCTAGCCCCGCTCTTGCTCGGTTGCGCTGGCAACCGGGTGGCAAAAGTTGACGACCGCTATGCTAGACCCGTATTTCTCTTGTTGATATTTTAAATATCTTTAATCACTTTCAATGTTTTCTTGATAATAGGTGGCTATGGATCGTTTGAGTGACATCGCCTTATTTCTTCGCGTGGTGGATCTGGGGACGATCAGCGCGGCCGCTCGCAGTCTTGACCTATCGGTAGCCGTTGCCAGCCAGCGTCTGCAGCGGTTGGAGAAGGGCCTGAATGTGCGGCTGTTGCATCGTACGACCCGGCGCCTCCACCTCACGCCTGAGGGGTTGGCGCTGGCGGAGAAAGGGCGCGACCTGGTGGAGGGCCTGGAGGCGCTCACGCAGGATCTGCGTGGCAGTGCCGACAATGTCACCGGCACCCTGCGCGTCACCGTGCCGCACTCCTTCGGGCGCCAGTACATTTCGCCGCTGTTGCCGGAATTCCTTCACCTGTATCCCCGGCTGGATTTGCATGTCAGCCTCACAGACCAGGTGGTGGACTTGGTTGGCGACGGCTATGACCTGGGTATCCGTATCGGTGTTCTGGACGATTCCTCCCTGGTGGCCAGGCGCTTGGCAGATGATCGCAGGGTCTTGTGCGCCACTCCCGGCTACCTGGAGCGCCACGGTACCCCGCAAACCCCTGGCGATCTGGCGGGCCACCAGTGCCTGGTGCTCTCCAGCACACATCGCCGGCAGGATGTCTGGCACTTCACTGACAAGCTGGGGCGCAGCGAGACGGTGCAGGTAAGTGGCCGTATACGCAGCAACCAGGGTGAGATGCTCACCGACGCGGTGCTCGGCGGTTTGGGTATCGCGCAACACTCGGTATGGCATATCCACGAACACTTGCGCAGCGGAAAACTGAAATCGGTGCTGCCGGATTACAGATTAATGGAGACTGGTATCTATGCTGTGATGCCTCAAAGGCATCTGGTTCCTCCCAGAGTGCGGGCCATCGTGTCGTTTCTGGAAGAGAGGCTTATCGAGCATCCAGTCTGGGCGTTACCGTTGGAGGATCTATAAGACTTGTCTCGATCTTCTACAACGTTTTGGCCCAGATCTGAAAGAAAAGTGAGGCTCCAGACCGTAGAAACCGATATGCGCCGGCTGAGTTGATCTCATCGGTCGACAGCCGTTTTGTTATCCGAAGAAGATTGCTCGGTAATCCAAAAAATATATGGAGAGCATTTATGTTGCGGTCAAGCAGAGAGCATCTGAATGAGGCTAAAGAATCCTACTTCGAGCATCAAGGTGTTGCGTTTCGCTATGGTTGGACCTGTTTGCAGGCGGCAATAATGGCTTTCATACACGGTGTGATTCCCGGCGCGTACAAAACGGGTGCAAGCGATTTAGTTAAACGCCTAAGTGCCGGGCGGCGGGCGGTAACGACCAGTCCGCAAACAGGCGAATAGGTGGGCCACATTTAGCAAGTGACCAAGGCTCCTCCGGGCGTGCGCCCGAGATGATCCAGTTGGTCCGGTTCAATATTCGTCCGGTTCAATATTCAGAGGTATATGCCGGGGATTTGGAAAGGCTGGCATAGACGTAAAGATCCTGCTCTACGAAACCGGCGGCCATGCCTTTGGAGTCGGTACTCAGGAAGAATAATGCCGGCAAGCAGCTTAATTTCTTTTCTCGACTGTGCCGGGAGTTTCTAGCTGCGTAACCGGTCCAGCCGCAGCCGTTCCCGTCCGTCGAACAACCGGCGCGCACACAGCGCCACCGCCGCAAAGGTGCCAAAGCCGGTGCCGGCGGCGATGGTGAACATGATCAGTATCTGGTATTTCACCGCCAGTGCCGGCGAGGTGCCGGCGAGTATCTGGCCGGTCATCATGCCCGGCAGGGAGACGATACCCGCGGCGGCCATGGCGTTGATGATTGGGGTGAGGCCTGCGCGCATGGCGTCGCGGCGGAACTCGCTCAGTGCCTGCTGCGCGGTTTCCCCCAGCATCAGCCGGTTTTCGATAACGGCGCGGGAGCGCCGGGCGCTCTCTGTCAGCCGGTCCAGAGACAGGGAGACGCCGGTCATGGTGTTGCCGAGCAGCATGCCCAGCAGGGGGATGGCGTATTGCGGTGTGTACCAGGGTGTGGGGCTGATCACGGCCACCAGGGTAAGCACAGTGACGGCAAAGGCGGAGATAAACATCGACAGGGTGCCGATACCAAAACCCCAGCCGCCGCGCAGATTGTATTTCTGCCGCGCCACCACCTCGCGCCCGGCGAGCAGCAGCATGCCGATGCCCATCAACGCCACCCAGTGCAGGCTGCCGACGGAAAACAGGGCTTCCAACACCAGGCCGACGAGGGCGAGCTGAATCGCGGTGCGGGCGGCGGCAATCAGCAAACTTTTGCCCACGCCCAGGCGCGCGAAGAAGGTACATGCCGCCAGGGCGATGACCAGCAATGCCGCCAGTGCCAGCTGCCACCAGGAGAGTTCGATAACGTTCACGCGGTCATCTCCTGTTCTTCGATCCCGTTATCCACAATATGAAAGTGGCGGTCGGCCACACGCGCGATCTGGTCTTCGTGGTGAGCGACCCAAATAGTGGGGAGCTGTTGCTGGCGAATGCGGTCTCGCAGCCAGCTTTCCACCCGCTCGGTGCTGTCTTTGTCCAGGTTTGCGGTGGGTTCGTCCAGCAGCAGCGCCGCCGGTTTGCGGGCGAGGGCGCGGGCCAGGGCGAGGCGCTGCTTTTCCCCGGAGGAGAGGCGGGCTACCGGCCAGTTGAACGCGTCCGCGTCCAGGCCGAGTTGTTGCAGTGTTTCCTCCGGGTGTTCGGAAAAGTGTTCACCCACGGTGTCGTACCACCAGGCACTTTCCGCCGGCACCAGCATCACCATGCCGCGCCAGCTGTGGCCTGGCACATCGCTCTGGCTGGTGTCCCCCAGGTGCACATTGCCACTGTGCCGATCCAGATCGGCAATGGCGCGCAGCAGCCGGCTTTTGCCAGAACCGGACGCGCCAGACAGGCACACGATTTCTCCCGCAGCCACTTGCAGGTCGATACTTTTCAGGCCGCCAATGGCGAGACTTTTGAGTGTGAGGGTTGCCAATGCCGAGTCCGTGTTAGCCGAAATAACCAATCCCTTTGGCCATCAGCGCGGCGCATAGGGCCATGCCGACAATGGCGGTGAGTTCGGCATGCACGATGATACGCATCCAGCGGCGTTTGCGGTCGCCAATTTCCGGCACTTCTCCCTGCCTGAGGCTCTTGCCCCAGCGTAGAAACTGGATGGTGGGATAAATGGAGAGCAGCGCGGCGATGACAAACAGCGTCAACTTCGCGTGAAACGCCCCATTGTGAAAGTAGTAGCTCGCACCTTTCTCAAAGAAAAACACACGCAAAAAACCGACGACCAGCAGCAGTACTGCAGATATGCCCAGAATACGGTCTGCGATGCGTATCTTGCGGGCATTTTGCAGGGTGAAACTTTGCCCCAATAGAATCAATTGCATAGTGAGGACAGCCGTCATAGACAGGAAGGCCAAGTGATGCAGGAAAGCAAAGAGTGCGGGCATAACCATTCCCCCGGGTGTTGGTAGACCCGGGAGAAGTTATCACAGGTTGTGGGTATTTGTGTTTACCGGTTAAGCATCAAGCGGCTACATGTAGTCGGTGCGCCAGAGTATCTGCCAATTGTTCTGTTTCCCGGTAAGCGCGCTCAATGGACTCTTGATGTCGCGCATCGCCGAACTCCTGATATTCAATTCGAATCTCATGATACGCATCCGCACCCAGGTAGTGACCCAGTGTACGAATATGTGGACCGAGGTGGTTCATGTGCTCGCGTATACCGCCGGGGCCAAATCCGAATTCGCCGCAGGATGACAGTAGTACTAGCGTCTTGCCGGAAAAGATTGGCTGCAATGGGAAGTCGCCGCGCGCCAGATCGAAACTAAAGGTTTTGTTGACCCGCACCACCTGATCAAACCAGGCCTTCAGGCAGGCGGGCATTCCGTAGTTGTACATGGGCGAGGAAATCAGAATCACATCCGCCTCGGCGACTTCGTCGATCAGCTGGTCGGAAAGTACCAGCATCGCCTGTTGCTCTGGGCTGCGGCGCTCTTCCGGTGTGAACACTGCTGCGATCCAGTCCTGACTGACAAACCCTGGCGGTTCCAGACCCAGATCTCTACAGGTGATTGAAACTTGTTTGTTATTCGCATGCCAGCGATCCAGGAAGTGCTGAGACAGAAGTTTGGAGAGCGAGCGATATGCCGCTACCTCGTGATCTACCAATCGCGCGCTGGCATCTAATTTCAGGATTTTTGTCATGCTGTACTCCAGGTTTCAGGGTGGGTGTGGAGTAAATATCGTGTTTGCTGTCGCCGTTGACAAAGGGTCTTTTCTCACTTATAGGTGAATAAAATTCACTTGTTGGTGTGGTATGTACAGTCGTCTGAGCAACTTGAATAGTATCCGCGTGTTTGAAGCCGCAGCGCGTTTGGGCAGCTTCAAGGGGGCAGCGAAAGAGTTGCACCTCACCCCGACTGCCGTGTCCCACCAGATACGCAACCTCGAGAGCCAATTGGGCGCGGCATTATTTGAGCGGCGAACCCGTGCGGTTTTTCTGACCGCTGCGGGGCGGGAGCTGGCCGATGCTGCCCGGCTTTCTTTGCAGACGCTGGCCGAGGCGGTGGAGAAGATTTCCGGTCAGCCGGAAGTGTTGACCATCAGTACCACCAACGCATTCGCTTCTCTTTGGCTGGTTCCGCGGTTGCAGGCTTTCTATCAACACTACCCAGAATTAAAGGTGGTGGTGCAAAGCGATGAACAGTTGGTGGATCTGCAGCGTGACCGGCGTGTGGATGTAGCTCTACGCTATGGCAGCACCGTCGAGGGTGCCGGGTTGCTGTTAAGTGAAGAGTTCGGGTTGTTCGGAACAAGCGACAACATAGCGAGGGCTGAAAGCGGCGAAGCCTTGCCCCTGTTTGAAACCCAATGGAAAAACCCTGAGTTGCCGGCAGTGCCTGTGCAGGCTTGGCTGCGCCGTTTTGCGCCCAAATGGAAACATGGCGGGATTCAGGGGTACGACCAGGAGCTACATGTAATTCAGGCGGCACTGGCAGGCCAAGGGTTGGCGTTTGTCAGTAATCTGTTGGTGGAATCCGCGGTACAGCACGGATGGCTGCAACCATATAGGGCAGAATGCCGCTTACCGGGGTTCGGCTATTACGTTCTCTGCGGCGAGCAGCCGCGGACAAAGGTTCAGCAGTTCTGCGCTTGGTTAAAAGATCAGGCGCTGAGCCCGGTGTAGCTATTGTGACGAAATGATTCAGTACAAAAAACAGCCGGAAAATGCGGCCCCGCATCGCGAGCGGAGAACGCCCTTTGAACCCGCTGCGCCACTCCGCCATAATCCAGCTCTTTCCGCAGAATAACGAGACTCTCGCAGTATGACCGAGCCTTCCGTCTACGACGCCTCCGAGCGCCAGCACCTGGCGGCTTACACCGAGAAGGCGTACCTGGATTACTCCATGTACGTGATCCTCGACCGCGCCTTGCCCAATATCGGCGACGGCCTGAAGCCGGTGCAGCGCCGTATTGTCTACGCCATGAGCGAGCTGGGGCTGAAGAACTCCGCCAAGTACAAGAAGTCCGCGCGCACCGTGGGCGATGTAATCGGTAAGTACCACCCGCACGGCGACAGCGCCGTGTACGAGGCCATGGTGTTGATGGCGCAGCCCTTCAGCTACCGCTACCCGCTGGTGGATGGCCAGGGTAACTGGGGCTCGCCGGACGATCCCAAGTCCTTCGCCGCCATGCGTTACACCGAATCCCGCATGGGCAAGTACGCCGAGGTGCTGCTGTCCGAGCTGGGGCAGGGTACCGTGGACTGGCAGCCGAACTTCGACGGCACCATGGACGAACCGGCGGTACTGCCGGCGCGGGTTCCCAATATCCTGCTGAACGGCACTACCGGTATCGCCGTGGGCATGGCCACGGATATCCCGCCGCACAACCTGCGCGAAGTGGTGAATGCCACCGTGCATATGCTGGAAAACCCCAAGGCCACGGTCAGCGAGCTGTGCGAGTACATCCTCGGCCCTGATATGCCTACCGAGGCGGAGATCATCTCGCCGCGCAGCGATCTGCAGAAAATGTATGAGACCGGCAAGGGCTCGGTAAAAATGCGCGCGGTGTGGACCAAGGAGGATGGCGATATCGTCATCACCGCATTGCCCTATCAGGCCAGTGGCTCCAAGGTGCTGGAGCAGATCGCCGCGCAGATGCAGGCGAAGAAACTGCCGATGGTCAGCGACCTGCGCGACGAGTCCGACCACGAGAATCCCACGCGGCTGGTCATCGTGCCTAAATCCAACCGGGTGGATCTGGAACAGGTGATGAACCACCTGTTTGCCACTACCGACCTGGAGAAGAGCTACCGGGTCAACCTGAACATGATTGGCATCGACGGCCGCCCGCAGGTGAAGTCCCTGGACAAGATCCTGTCCGAGTGGCTGAGTTTCCGCACCGTCACCACGCGCCGGCGTCTGCAGTTCCGCCTCGACAAGGTCGAGAAGCGCCTGCACCTGTTGGCCGGTTTGTTGATCGCGTTCCTCAATATCGACGAGGTAATCGAGATCATCCGCACCCACGATGAGCCGAAGCAGGAGCTGATGCGCCGCTTCGAGCTGAGTGATGTGCAGGCGGAATACGTACTCGAAACCAAGTTGCGCCAGTTGGCGCGCCTTGAGGAAATGAAGATCCGCGGCGAACAGGCGGAGCTGGAAAAAGAGCGCGATATGCTCACCAAAACGCTGGAGAGCGAGCGCCGTCTCAAGACCCTGATCAAGAAGGAACTGCTGGAAGCGGCGAACGAGTTCGGCGATGAGCGCCGTTCGCCCATCGTCGAGCGCGAGGAAGCCAAAGCCTTCAGCGAGACCGACCTGCTCACCTCAGACCCGATCACCGTGGTGCTGTCCGACAAGGGCTGGATCCGCCAGGCCAAGGGCCACGATATCGACCCCACCTCGCTCAGCTACAAGGCCGGCGATAGCTTCAAGTTCGCCGCCCACGGCAAGAGCAACCAGATGGCGCTGCTGCTCGACAGCACCGGGCGCAGTTACTCCATTGCCTCTCACACGCTGCCATCGGCGCGAGGCCAGGGGGAGCCGCTGTCCGGGCGCATTAATCCGCCTTCAGGCGCCACCTTCGAAGGCCTGCTGATGGGCAATGACGATCAGCAAGTGCTGCTGGCGTCTGACGCCGGCTACGGCTTCATTGCCCGGTACGCCGATCTGCAATCGCGCAACAAGGCCGGCAAGGCCATGCTGAGCCTGCCGCAGAACGCTCGCGTGTTGCCACCTCAGGAAATCAGTAATCCGGAGAAGGCACTGCTGGCGGCAGTGTCCAGCGAGGGACGCATGCTGGTGTTCCCGGTCGCCGAACTGCCGGAACTGGCGAAAGGCAAGGGCAACAAGATCATCAATATCCCGTCGGCGCGCGCCGCCAGCCGCGAAGAAATCCTCGTCGGTATCGCGGTGCTGGAAGGCGACGACCAGTTGGTAATCCACGCTGGCAAGCGCCACACCAAGATCAAGGTCTCGGAACTGGAACACTACCAGGGCGAGCGCGGCCGTCGCGGTAATAAACTGCCGCGCGGGTTCCAGAAGGTAGATAAAGTAGAAGTGCAGAGAAAGTAATTAATCTGAAATACGTTATTCGCGCTTCAGATAAAAAAGCGGCCCCGGAAACGGGGCCGCTTTTTTTTTGCACCCGTTACAGAGCGCCAATCGCTGCTGTCACCTGTAGGAGCCTGCTTGCAGGCGAACAGTTGCGGAGTTCTTTTCCGTTCGCCTGCAAGCAGGCTCCTACACGCCGTTTATGAATTCTCCGTCACGAGCCACTCGTTGATTTTTCAGCCTCAATTCCACTATGCAGGGCGAAGCCTCCGCACTGTACTACTGTTTATGCGCAGACTTTTCTCTGTCACCGGCAATCGCCGGTGCTCGGAAATAATCACAGGGACGACACCATGGTATGCCTTCGCTCTCCACAGTTCTGGACAAGGACAATTTTCGCAATCTGGATCGCACTTGTGGCCGCTTCCCGCCACAGGTGACCACCGAGAGCCCAACAGAGGAGCCGCCACGGGACACCTATATTTATTATCCGGACGCGTTCGGCGTGTTCTTCGCGCACGGTTCGCGCTTTGGCGGCCACTCTCTGTTCCTCAAGGACGGCGCTGAACGATACCGAATTCGGCGTCGGGCAACTGGCCACGCTCTCGTCTACTACAACGGCAGCTACGGCCACTATACCTATTCCAGCAACCCGGGCTGCCAGGTGGTGGACACAGAGGACAGAAGTATCGCCTCAATCAACCACCAACTGAGCACCGGCGCAAACTATTGCCGAAGCAAAATGAAATAGGCGCTAACCTGTTCTTCGTTTCTTGTGGGTCATAATGGGAACGATTACATTGCTGTGAGTCTGGATCGGCGGTCGCAAGCCTGAGCCTTCGATACCGGTATGCAACGGGCCTAATGAGATGAAATGAAAAGTGGCCTGAGAATATATAAAAAATAAAAAAATATTATAAGAAGGTATCCGGCTGATCCTATCGGCCAGGCATATCCAATTCTATTTCCACACCTCACGCTGGTAGAGCGAAGCGTCGCCGGTATCCGCCGGTCGTCTCTGCGTTCCACTTCAAGTCGCCGGTAAACTCCGGGGGCTAAACAGTAGACGCGCCGCCGCAATACGGTGGCATCCGTTTACATTGCAACGGTGCAGGAAATAATAATGAAAAGTCCCATCCAGAAAATCTCATCATTATTGCTGCTCTTGTGCGCATGCTGTTCCACGTCAGCGGCGATCGCTGCGACCTGCGAGTACGTCGTGGTCAACGACTGGGGCTCCGGCGCACAGACGAGTATCCGAATCACCAACAACGGCACCAGCCCCATCAACGGCTGGGAAGTGAGTTGGGAGTACAGCGACGGCACCGTGGTGACCGATAGCTGGAATGCCGAAATCTCCGGCGACAACCCCTATACCGCGAACAGTATTTCCTGGAACGGCAATCTCCAGCCGGATCAGCTTGCCGAATTCGGCCTGCAGGTCAGCAACGGTGCCGGCAGTGCTTCGGTGCCGACTATAACCGGTTCCGTTTGTGAGGGAGGGAGCAGTTCCAGTTCAAGCTCGTCCAGCAGCGGTTCGGGCTCAAGTTCCAGTTCGTCGAGCTCCAGCTCTTCAAGTTCTTCCGGCAGCTCCAGCTCTTCCGGCAGCTCCGGCTCTTCCGGTAGTTCCAGTTCCTCCAGCGGCGGCCCCAGCGGGCCACCCCCGGCGGTGGAGTTGGAGCGGGCGTTCCCGAACCTGACCTTCAGCCAGCCGCTGGGCCTGATGCAGGCGCCGGGGGACGATTCCCGCTGGTACGTGCTGGAAAAAACCGGCACCGTCTATTGGATCGATGCCAACGACAACTCCACGGCCACCAAGAACACCTACCTGGATCTGTCTGGTCTGGTGGATACCGCGGTCGAGGGCGGTGTGCTGGGGATGGCCTTCCATCCGGACTACCAGAGCAATGGCCAGGTGTTCCTGTCGTTCACCACGCCGGCTTCGGAGCCGATGACCTCGGTGATCGCGCGCTTTACGGAAAGCGCGGGCGGTGCCAGCCTGAACGCCGGCTCGCGCCAGGATATCCTCACCCTGCCGCAGCCCTACGCCAACCACAACGGCGGTCACATCGCTTTCGGGCCCGACGGCTACCTGTATATCGGTTTCGGTGACGGCGGTTCCGCCAACGATCCAGAGGCCAACGGCCAGGACACCAGCAACTGGCACGGCGCCATGCTCAGGATCGATGTGGACAGCGGCTCTCCCTACGCTGTTCCCGCGGACAACCCTTTTGCGAACGGCGGCGGCCTGCCGGAGATCTACGCCTACGGCCTCAGAAACCCCTGGCGCTGGAGCTTTGACAAGGCCAGCGGCGATCTTTGGCTGGCGGATGTGGGCCAGTCCGGGTATGAGGAAATCAATGTGATCGAAAGCGGCGGCAACTACGGCTGGCGCTGTCGGGAGGGCTTTCACACCACCTCCAACAACTGCAACTCCAGCGGCCCTTACGACGATCCAGTGTTCGAATACGATCACGGGCAGGGGCAGTCGGTTACCGGTGGTTACGTCTATCGCGGCTCGCAGATCGCGGGCATGAACGGCGCCTATATTTTCGGCGACTACGTCAGTGGCAGGGTCTGGGCCTATACCGATGCCATGTACCAACTGGTGGATACGGATCTGGGGGTTTCATCATTCGGTGAATCCAACAGCGGTGAAATCTATCTGGTGGATATCATCGGTGGCACTCTGCACCGGATCATCGGGGATGGCGGCACCAGCTCAAGCAGCTCCAGCTCGGGCGGCTCCAGCAGCTCCAGTTCAAGCGGCTCCAGTTCAAGCGGTTCCAGCTCAAGCGGTTCCAGCTCAAGCGGTTCCAGCTCAAGCGGTTCTTCGTCCAGTGGCTCTTCGTCCAGTGGCGGTAGCGGTGGTGACGGCGTCTCCTGCGAAGTCACCTACGAGAATGTCTGGGATAGCGGTTACCAATTGGACGTCACCGTGAGCAACGCTGGCACCAGCGCGGTGAGCGGCTGGGAGATTGCGCTGCAGTTCAGCGAGGCGCCGCAGATCACGGGCTACTGGAATGTGGACCTGGCGGTTTCGGGCAACACCGCCAGCGCCCGCGACGTCGGCTGGAATGGTGATCTCTCCCCTGGAGACAGCGTCAAGTTCGGCTTCCAGGGCGACCATGACGGCAGCTTCGCTCCACCGGATTGCCACGGATCCGGCGGCTCGTCGAGCAGCAGTTCGAGCTCGTCCGGCGGCTCCAGCTCCTCGTCCGGCAGCTCCAGCTCTTCGTCAGGCGGCTCCAGTTCCTCGTCCAGCAGCTCCAGCGGCGGCACCGGCAATATGACCGGCGGCGAGATCTATGCGGCCTACTGCGCCCACTGTCACGGCTTCGCCGGCGACGGCGGTTCCATCGGCATTCCGCTGACCACGCCTCAGGACCTGGATTTCATGATCGGGTTTATCGAGGACACCATGCCCCAGGATCAACCACAGGTCTGCGGCGCGGACTGCGCGGACAAGGTGGGCAACTATATCGCCGATACCTTCTGGGAAGACCAGCAGCCGCTGAATTGCGAGATGGTCCGCTACGGCGCCCGCCAGTTGAAGATCCTGACCCGTGCCGAGTACCAGAACACGGTCGAGGATCTGCTGGGGGTGAATTTCGCCGCTGCCGAGAGCCTGGCTGAAGACAGCCAGGTGGGCTACTTCATCAACAACGCCCACGCCTCGATGGTGACCAGCACCTACGATCGCTACCTGACGGCGGCCGAGGAAATAGCGGCCTGGTCGGCGGCGCGCGACTTCTCGCCGGCGCTGAACTGCGGTTCCTTCAACCAGAGCTGCGTGGATCAGTTTATCGGCGACTTTGCGCCGAAACTCTTCCGGCGACCACTGGACACCCAGGAAGTGGCCACCTACTCGGAACTGGCCAATGGCACCTTTACCGAAGGTGATGTACAGGCGGGTATGCAGCTCGCGCTGATGACCATGCTGTCCTCACCGCAGTTCCTGTATCGCCACGAATTGGGTGAATCGAATCCGGCCAACAGTGCAATAGACATGGACGCCTTCGAGTTGACCTCCCACGAAATGGCCACCTGGCTGAGCTACTCGTTCGCCGGTTCCACCCCGGATGACATCGCCCTGCAGAAGGCGGCCAACGACCAGCTGCGCGACCCGGCGCAGATCACCCAGGAGGCGCAGCGGCTGCTGGATCTGGCCGAGGCCCGGGACACCATGGGTGACTTCGTCGGAAGCTGGCTGGGCACCGATAGCCTGGAAAAAGCGCCCAAGGATACGGCAGTGTGGCCGGGTTTCGAGAATGTGGCCCCGCATATGGAGCGGGAAATCCGCGAAGTCTTCGCCGAGGTGATGCTGAACGGCAACGAGTCTTTCGCCTCCCTCTATGACGCCAACTGGACCTTCGTCAATGGACCCCTGGCGCAGCACTACGGTATTGGCGGCGTTTCCGGCGACGACTTCCAGCAGGTCACCACCAGTGATCGCGGCGGCATCCTCACCAGCGGCGCCTTTATGGCGCGCTGGGCGGAGCTGGTTGAAACCTCGCCGATCCGGCGTTCGGTGCGCGTGCGCCGCCGCATGCTGTGCCAGGACCAGCCGGATCCGCCCGCCGGTATCACGGAAAGCCGCGCCGAGCGACTTGAGGAGTTGGCGGACCTGATCGCCGATCCGGCCACCACCAACCGCATAAAGTACGAAGCGCTCACTTCCGTGGCACCCTGTCTGAACTGTCACCAGGAGTGGATCAACCCCCTCGGCGGCGGCATGGAAGACTTCGATGCGGTGGGCAACCCTCGCAGCGTCGACCTTAACGGCAATCTGATAGACGCCAGCGGCGCGTTGTACGCACCGGATGTGTTGAGCAACCGCGGCGAGTCGATCGCGTTCGAGGGTTCGCGCGGCCTGGGCCAGCTACTGGCGACCCTGCCCAGTGCGCAGTCCTGCGTATCGCAGAATATGTTCCGCTTTATGCTCGGGGTGGGGCACGACAGCATCGACAACGCCAACCCGGAAGGGCGGGCGCTGGATCCGGTCGAGGAGGAGGGTTACGCCTGCACGGTGCAGGATATGACCGACACCCTGGTGCAGCAGAGCCCCCGGGCGATGCTCGAAAACATGAGCACTCTGGATGCGGTGCGTTACCGCAAAGAGTGGCAGCGCTGAGGCAGCCGGACCCAGCCGATCAGCCATATAAACAGAATAAGGGCGCAAGTTATGAAAAAGCCATACAAGAATGTGTTTGATAAAAGACGCAGGGATTTACTGAAAATCTTGGCCGCCGCGGGTATTGGCAAGGGACTGCTGCGGGCCTCGCCGCTGGTCGGGGGCATGATGGCCTCCCGCCTGGCCGAGGCGCAGACGGGCCCCAACAAATCGGTGGTGATCTACGTGCCCGACGGCGCCTTGCCTGAGCACTGGTATCCGAACGGCGACCTGACCAGTTTCGGGGCCATGTCCCAGCCCTACAGCACCGTCGCCAGCGAGTGCAACTTTCTCAGAAGCATGGGGCACCACCGCGGCGGCCACGGCGTCATGCCCACCATCATCAACAACAGTTGGGGCGGTGACAGTTTCGACGTGAACATGGGCAGAATCCTCGGCGAGAACCTGCCGTTCACCTATGTCAACCTGGGCGTGCACAGCAACGGCAACGGCGTTCTGACCAAGGACAACGGCTCGGATGTGCCGTTTGAGGACAATCCCTTCAACGCCTTCAACCGGTTGTTCGGGAATCTGCAGGCCGGCGGTGGCGGCGACCCCAAGCTGAACGCGGTGGACGCGCACTTGGAAGCGGTCAACGCCCTGAAAACAAAACTGGGCACTTACGAACAACAGCGCCTCGATTCTCATTTGACGGCGATCGAGGAAACCCAGCGGCGCCTGCAGGATCTGGGCGGTGGTGGCATGTCCTGCGCGGCCGCCAGCCCACCGGCCGAATTCCCGATTGAATTTTCCACCTTTCAACAACAGGCGGAATTACAGGCGGATATCATTGCCCTCGCGCTGGAGTGCAACTTCACCGCCTCCTGCTCCCTGGCGCTGGGCAACGACGGTGCCGAGTTCACTCTGCCCTACCTGGATTTCCAGAACACCTATCACTCATCCATCCATGGCGGCAACGGCGGCGATCCGACTTACCCTCACTACCGGGAGACGCGGGCCCACCTGAGCAGCCTGTCGGCCTCACTGATCGGCCGCTTGCGGGACCGCGGCATACTCGACAGCACCATCGTCTGCGAGGTCACCGATATGGGCAACGGCGACGCCCACAGCAACAGCGACATTCCGCTGATCATGGCCGGCGGCGGCGGCGCCATACAGCGCGGCGTATCCAATGCCGGCGGCGCTTCGTATACGCCGCTGCATCAGATACACACGGCGGCGGTAGCTTTGCAGGCCCACCAGCATCCGCTCTACCAGGGCTATCAGAGCGAGGTGATTCCGGGGGTTTTGACCTGAATATGTTCGGGGATAAAACTGCGAAGGTCATTGCGCTGGCTTTGGCGATCACCTGCCTGAACGGATGCTCGGAATCCGGGCGGGAATCCTCGCCACAGGCACGGCTCAACGATACCGGTATTACCTGGGGCGCCAATTATCCCAGGGGCGTCAATAGCGATTGCACCGCAATCATTGACTTCGAGCGATTGCCCGACGGGGAATCCGTGGCGGGTGATATCCTCAGTCAGCAGGACTGCAACCAGGGGCGGGACACCGCCACCGGCAAGAGCGCCGATGGCACGACCGGCTTCGCCTATCGCAAGATCGGCGCCGCGGGCGAACCGTTGCCTGCGGACGCGCAGAGTTGGCACTGTGTGCTGGACGAAATCTCCGGGCTGGCCTGGGAAGTCAAACAACCGGGCGACGGTGTCTACGGCAATCGCGGACGCCACGACGCCGACGATGTGTTCACCTGGTACAACCCGGACAAAAACGCCAACGGCGGCGCCATCGGCGACTGGAACAGCCGCTATGCGCAGTGCACTGGCTACATCGAAGGCCAGCCCGCCACCTACTGCAATATCGAGGAATTCGTCAGCCGCACCAACCGGCGGGGCCTGTGCGGCTTCAACGACTGGCGTGTACCGACCATGGATGAACTCTCCGGCCTGGTGAACTTCGGGCGCAGCGCCCCCGCCATCGACACCACTTATTTTCCCAACACCAAAGACGGTTTTTACTGGAGCCATTCGCCGGACGCCGGATTGCAACAGAGGGCCTGGGCGGTCAACTTTCAGTTCGGCTACTCCGCGCCCATGCCGCGGGACAACGGCCGCCATATCAGGCTGGTCAGGGATTGGGCGGGCGGGTCCGGGAAAAGCGAACCCAACCCGGCTTCGGTACCGCCGCTGTCGGCGGCCCCGGCCCCGGCGCCGGCCGCTCAGGGCTGCAACAGCGAACAGATCCCGGCCTCGGCACCCACCTCCCGCTATCGTCAACAGGACGACGGTTCTGTTGCCGACACCAAAACGGGCCTGATCTGGCGCGCCTGCCTGGAAGGGTCCGCGGGAGCGGCCTGCGACCGGGGCGAACCCCTGGCGCTCAACTGGGCCGAGGCTCTGACCTATGTGGCGGCACTCGACAGGAAGGGCGCCGCCACCGGCGACGGTGATTGGCGCCTGCCGAATATCCGCGAGCTGGGCAGCCTGCTCGAACTGCAGTGCGCGGGACCGGCGATCAACCGCGTGCTTTTCTCCAGCGCCGCCTCAATGGACGTCTGGTCCTCGTCGCCGGCCAATTTCCATACCCACTATTCCTGGTATGTGGATTTCGCCAGCGGCGCACTCACCTACGGCGAACGGGAAAAACCCAAAGCCATCCGCCTGGTGCGCGACGCCCGATAAAAAACCGCCCTGTCCGCAATGCAACAAGACACTAAAGGCCATCCAAGGGGGTGGCCTTTTCTTTTTGTAGGGAAGGTACCGGTGGTTCCCCGACCTGGAGAGTGCGGTGGGTTTGCAATATTCATAAGCATGCTTATAATTCGCGGCCTTGAGTACCCATCTCCTCGCGCCAACTTCTGAGTGCCCATGAATAATACCGATAGCGCGGCCCAGCTCGGTTTTGAGCTGCATACCGCCGCACGCCTGCTGAAACGTAATTTCGACCGTCGGGCCAAGTCCCACGGTCTTACTCGCGCCCGTTGGCAGGTGCTGTGGATCCTGAACAAGGAACAGGGCATGAAGCAGGCGGAACTGGCGGAGCGTATGGATGTGGCGCCGATCAGCCTGGCCCGCCAGATTGACCTGTTGCAGGCCGAGGGGTTGGTCGAGCGCCGCCAGGATCCGCAGGATCGGCGCTGCTATCGGATCTTTCTCACCGATGCGGCGGCGCCGGTGCTGGACACCCTGCACGGCCTCGCCATAGAGGCCCGCGCCCAGGCCCTGGCCGGTATTACCGCGGAGGAGCAGCGGCAACTGATGCATTTACTGAGCCGGGTACGTGAAAACCTGAGCCGAGAGGAGACTGTTGAGTGACTGAGGTTGTAAGTGAGGTTGTGAATAAATCCAGATCCCGCCGTTTGGCTTTAGGGCTCGGTATCGCCGTGGCCGGTGCGGTGGCGGCCTGGTGTATTTGGGGCGGCGGCGGTAGCGTGCACACAGACAACGCCTACGTGAAGGCCGACAAGCTCGCCCTCTCCCTGGAAGTGAGCGGCATCGTCGCCGAGGTGCCGATCAAGGCCAACCAGCACGTCAACAAGGGCGATCTGCTGGTGCAGCTGGATGACACCAGCTTCCGCCTCGCGGTGGCGGAGGCGGAAGCCCATCTGGCGCAGGTGAAAAACCAGGTGCACGCGCGCCAGGCGGATTACGCCGAGGCGGAAGCGGAGTTGCAACAGGCCCAGACCGATGCGGAGTTTTACCGCCGGCAGCTGGACCGCAATGAAAAGCTCGGCAAGGTGGCGCTGTCGGAAGCCCAGCTGGATGAATCCCGCCAGAAACTGGATCAGGCCAAAGCAAAAATCGCCATCAACTCGGAAAAGCTTGCCAGCCTGCGCGCGGAACTCGGCGGCAACTCGCAGGTGCCGCTGGAGCAGCAGGCGGATGTGATGGTGGCCCAGGCGCAGCTCGACAAGGCCCGCTATCAACTCTCCCGCACCCGTATTGTCGCGCCGGTTTCCGGCGTGGTCGCCAACGAGACCCCGCAGGTGGGCGAGCTGGCGGTGACCGGCATGTCTGTAGTGACACTGCTGAGCAGTGACGACATGTGGGTTGAGGCCAACCTGAAAGAAACCCAGTTGGAGCATGTGCAGGCGGGGCAGCAGGCGGAAATTACCGTGGACGCCTACCCCGGAGTGAAATTCCAGGCGCTGGTGGAAAGCCTGAGTGGCGCCGCCGGCAGTGAATTTGCACTGATTCCGGCGCAGAACGCCAGTGGCAACTGGGTGAAAGTAGTGCAGCGGGTACCGGTGCGCCTGCGCCTGTTGCCTGTGGACCATATTGCTGACAGCCAGGCCCCGGTACTGCGCGCTGGTATGAGTGCGGAAGTCGTCATCGACACTACCGAAGACAAGAAACTGGTCTCCGCCCGCGCTGCCAATGGCAGTGACAGCCGCGTCGTACTCTAAGCGGGCGCGGCGGTTATGAGTCACACGGCACAGCCAGCAGGCGCTCTGTCCGCGCCGGGCACGCAGAGCAGAGCGGGTGGCAGCGAGCTGCTGATCGCGCTCAGCGTGATGCTCGCCACCATCATCCAGGTGCTCGACACCACCATCGCCAACGTGGCCCTGCCGCATATGCAGGGCAGCCTCGGCGCCAGCAGCGACCAGATCACCTGGGTACTCACCTCCTATATCGTCGCCGCCGCGATCATGACCGCGCCGGTGGGATATCTCGCCCAGCGCTTCGGCCGCCGCCAACTGTTCCTGTGGTCGGTGGGAGGCTTCACCGTCACCTCCATGCTGTGCGGCCAGGCCGGCAGCCTGAATGAAATGATCCTGTGGCGGCTGCTGCAGGGCGTGTTCGGCGCCTCCCTGGTACCACTGTCCCAGGCCACCCTGCTCGATACCTTCCCGAAGGAAAAACACGCGTCCGCCATGGGTATCTGGGGCGTGGGCGTGATGATCGGCCCGATCCTCGGCCCGACCCTGGGTGGCTGGCTTACCGAGTACTATTCCTGGCGCTGGGTGTTCTACATCAACCTGCCGTTCGGCATCCTCTCGATGCTCGGCATTTATTTCTTCGTACCGGAAACCGAAACCCGCAAGCAGCGCTTCGACGCCTTCGGCTTCGCCATGCTCGCGCTGGCAGTGGGCGCCCTGCAGATGCTGCTCGACCGCGGCGAACAGGTAGAGTGGTTCGAAGCGCTGGAAATTCAGCTCTACGCCATCGCCGCCGCGCTGGGTTTGTATCTTTTTATCGTGCACTCGCGCACCACCAGCAACCCGTTCCTGTCACCGGGGCTGTTCCGCGACAAAAACTATGCGTCCGGCGTTGCGTTCATTTTCGTGGTCGGCATCACCCTGCTCGCCACCATGGCCCTGCTGCCGTCTTTCCTGCAGCAATGGAAAGGCTACCCGGTGGTCACCACCGGCCTGATCCTGATGCCACGGGGCATCGGCACCATGATCTCGATGATGCTGGTGAGCCGGTTGATGCAGCACTTCGACGCGCGCGCGTTGATCCTTTTGGGAATGGCACTGATCTCCCTGTCCCTGTGGCAGATGACCGGCTTCAATCTGCAGGTGAGCCAGCACGACCTGATCGTGAGCGGCGTGGTGCAGGGGCTCGGGCTCGGCCTCGTGTTCGTACCCATTTCCACCCTGGCCTACGCCACCCTCGAACCGCGCCTGCGCGGCGAAGCCACCGCGCTGTTCAGCCTCTCGCGCAACCTCGGCAGCAGTATCGGTGTGTCCATCGTCATGGCCGCACTCACGCGCAACCTGTGGATAAACCAGCAGCAGCTGGGCGAACGGGTGCAGATCCCGTCGGGCATGAGTATGCCCTCGGCCGACCAGATTGCTGCGTTACCGGCGGAAGTGATGAACACCATCACCCAGCAGGCGGCGGAGATCTCATATGTGAACGATTTCCAGATGCTGATGTGGATCAATATCGCGGCTATGCCGCTGGTGTTTTTGTTGTCGAATCCGGATCGGAAGGGGTAGGGTTTTTGGTTCGGTAGCGGGTGGCACGGTAGCGGGTGGCACGGTAGCGGGTGGGGTGGCAGCCTCTTGGTGGCCCTGTGCTCCACAACCTCATCGGCAATCGTTCCGCACAGGGCCACCAAGAGGCTTTCGCGTCGGGACCAAGTCCACAGAACTCAGAATTGAAGGGCTGGTGCAGGGAGGCGGGTTTTCGGAAGCGTCGGCGACATGGACGTCGCCGACGCAGCGTACAGGGATGTATTCACAGCGGTTCCGGAAACCCGCCTCCCTGTGCCAGACCGCCACGAAATTGAATTCAGTGCTTACTCAGTTTGCCGGATACCACGTCTGCGTGCGGTAGAAGAACCCGAGATAACCTCGCACCATCAGATTGCCGCCTTCCAGCCACATCTTGCAGTCGTACACCTTGCCCTTCGCCGGGTCGAGAATCTTCCCGCCCTCATACACATCGCCCTTTTTCACCATATCGGTAATCACATTCATACCGACAATTTTCTGGCCCTTCAGCGCCCCCGGGCAGGCATCGCACACCGTATCGTCCGGCTTCATCAACAGATCCACCACGCGGCCGTAGTATTTTCCGCCCTGCTCGTAAATCTCCACAATCGACTTCGGCTGGCCCGTCTCATCATCAATGGTCTTCCAGCGTCCCACCACATCGGCAAACGCCAGCTGGGTAGACAGCAAAAGAGAAGCGAAAACGGCAGCGACAGCAAGGAATAGCTTTTTCATAAAAGAGTCCATCACAGGTAAACAGGGTGTGACCATATCATTTTTTTAGGTCACTTCCTGCATCGGAAGATTCACTTTAGTGTAGATGCTGTAATTCCGCACACCGGGTAGGCAAGAAGGGACTGGCGCTGCGGGACACCGCGTTCTGTGGAATAATCCGCAGCTTTAACGCAAAACAAAATACCCGGCCCTGGGGATAGCGGTAGAATCCGGGGGCGCCGGCAGCGGACATACAACGGAACTATGCAGACCCCGAGACACGCACTCACCGTAGACAACGTCATTTTCGGCTTCGACGACGGCGAACTGAAAGTACTGATCGTCAAGCACGGCGAGGGCGAGAGCCGTGGCCGCTGGGGCCTGCCCGGAGACTGGTTGAAAGAAGGGGAAACCCTGGAACAGGCCGCCAGCCGCGTACTGCTGGACCGCACCGGGGTGCGGGATATTTTTCTCGAGCAGCTGCACGCCTTCAGCGAGGTGGAACGACACCCGGGGGAGCGTATCATCACCGTCGCCTTTTTCGCCCTGGTGCGCTCAGATGCCCATGTGCTTTCCGTGGGTAAATCCGAACTGGATGCGCGTTGGGTCAATGTGCGCGAAACCCCGGAACTGATTTTTGATCACGGCAGCATTCTCAGCAAAGCCCTGGCACGGCTCAAGCACAAAGTGCGCCACGAGCCCATTGGCTTCAATTTACTGCCGGAAAAATTCACGCTGTTTGAGCTGCAGCGGCTGTACGAAGCCGTGTTGGATATCACCCTCGACAAACCCAACTTCCGCCGCAAGATGATGAAGATGAACCTGCTTGTGTCTACGGATGAAAAACAGTCTGGCGTCAGTTACCGCGCCGCCAATCTGTACCGGTTTGACCTGAAGGTATACCGCGAACTCACTCAGCAGGGCTTTGTATTTGAGGTCTAGAGCCGACTACCGCTAAATAAAAAAAAGCCCGGGGTAAAGCACGCCGGGCGAAGGGTTTGTGAGAGAGACTACTCACCATTACAACTTCTGAAGATCCTGTGAGGATTTGCGTTTCCGGCCTACCGGTTAACGCTCGAGATACTCAAAGAAATCAAAATCCGCCGGGCAATTCGCCCCGGAAATATCCTGGCAGGCCATGCCCACGAAGGCGCCGGTAAAGCTCGCGCCCTCGCCGCGACCCGCCTCGTCGGAGACAATGCTGTAGTCCAGCGTCTCCCCGACTTGCTGCCATTTTTCCCCGTCCACTGACCACAAGAAATCCAGTTTCTCGTAGTTCACCTGTGCGCGCAGGTAAATTGGCGTACTCGCTGGCAGCGGCACTACTTTTTCTGAACCCGAGCCGTAATTTCCCAGCGGGAAGTGCAGGTCGGTTACCTCACCTTCGCTGTGACTCATTATGCCGAGATGCTTACCGTGCTCATCGTCGTGGGAGATATACAGATAGTGGAATTTCTGCCCATTGTAGTAACAGGTCAGCCCCGCCATCTGCTGGAAGGTTTGCGGCACAAACTCCACTTTAGTGGTGGCCGTGAAGCAGAATGCCTGCTGGCGGCGGGCGATCAGCGCTTGTTCAAAGCTGCTGCCGATGGATTGTTTACCGAACAGGCGCAGGAAACCGGGGCGGTCCTGCAGGCTGTAAAAGTTCTCCGGGTAGGGAGTGCGCAGCCACTGGTAGTGCATTGGCAGTTGTGCACTGTCGAATTCATCCAGCGCAGGATCTTGCGGCCACGGGTGCGGCGGCAGGTCCGGGGCGTCGACATTCGCCTGGGGCTGGTTGTTGCCGTGCGCCAGCCGCAGCCAGCCGTCTTCGCCCCACTCCGCGCGTTGAATTGCGGTTTCGCGTCCCAGTGGGCTGCGTTTGATTCCGGGCAGCGGGCGGGTGGCAAGATGCACCGCGAAAATCTCGCCCTGCGGGGTTTCCACGAAGTCTCCGTGACCGGAGCGCTGCAGCACCAGATCCGGGTTGTCTACCGAGGTCAGGAAATAGCCGTGTGGGTCCAGTTCGTAGGGCCCGTCGATATTCTTTGACCGTGCGAACGTCATACGGTGCTCGTAACCGGTTCCGCCCTCGGCGGTGAGCAGGTAGTAATAACCGTTGCGCTTGTAGATGTGCGGCGCTTCGGTCAGGCCCGCGTCGGTGCCGAGGAAAATATTGGTGATGGGGCCGACGAGTTTTTTCGCTGCCGGGTCATACTCCTGCAGCAGGATACCGCCGAACGCATTCTTGCCGGTGCGATGGTCCCACACCATATTGGTGAACCACTTGCGGCCGTCATCGTCGTGAAACAGGGATGGGTCGAAGCCGCTGCTGTTCACATACACCGGATCACTCCACTCGCCGTCAATGGTAGCGCAGGTGGTGATGTAGTTGTGTGCGTCCTTGAAACTGCCATTGAAGCGTTTTACATCCGTGTACACCAGGTAAAACAATCCGTCACACCAGGACAGGCAGGGCGCCCAGATACCGCAGGAATCCGGGTTGCCGCGCATATCCAGCAGCGCCTCGCGGTTGAGCGGGCGGCTGACCAGTCGCCAGTTCACCAGATCTTTGGAGTGGTGAATCTGTACCCCGGGGTACCACTCGAAGGTGGAAGTGGCGATGTAATAGTCGTCGCCCACCCGCACGATGGAGGGGTCCGGGTTGAAACCTTTTAAAATTGGATTGTTCATCACGTCCTTCGTCACATTCTTACGTCACATTCTGTTATCGCCATTTGCGGCGGAACATGGGATTAGTTGGAAACTGCGTTTGCAGTATCGGGAGAGTCGGCCGCGTTTTCAGCGCGCATGCCGGTTGCCATAAAAACATTGGTGAGCCGGTAATTGCGGAACAGCGCCATGGTGATCAAGGTGCAGACCACCGGGCCCGCGGCGTAGATCAGCACGATGCCGTCGAGGGTGCGCTCGCTCTGCTCGGCGTTCGGCACATAGTCGAAATAGCCCAGCAGCCAGCCAGCACTGGCACCGCCGAAGGCGAGGCCAAGCTTCAAGGCCATTAAATGTCCGGAGTAGGCCATGGCCATTTTTTTCGGGTGGCCTTTGCTGGCAAACCAGTCCACGGTGTCTGGCACCATGGAGAAGATCAGGGGAATAGCGATCATATGTACGAAGTTTGCGGCCATGGCGAGTGCCAGCGCCAGGTACACCTGATCCCTTCCCAGTGGCAGCAGGGCGGCATGAGTGACAATCACCCCGATCATTGCCCAGTTGAACAGGCGCGCCTTACAGAAGCGCTTGGTGAGAAAGTTGGTGCTTACCGCGCCGGCTACACCCGCGAGCATGGGCAGGGTGACGAACATGCTGACCAGGCTCTCTGACTGGAAGTAGTAGGTCACGTAGAAAGGCGTCACCGCACCCCGCATGGCGACGAGTACCAGCAGGAAAAAAGTCGCCGCAGCGATGATCGCCCACTGGCTGTTGCGGAACAGGTTGAAAAAATCCCCGGCGAAGTTCTTCGCGATATTGCCTTTCGAGTCGGCCACCGTGTCCGGCGCAACCCGCTCGCGGGTGCTCCAGAAGCAGATAAAAAAGCACAGCGCCGCAATCGCGGCCATGACCGCCATGGCCATCTGGTAACCAAAGGCCTTGTCGCCCTGGCCGAGCAGATTCACCAGCGGCAGTGTCAGTGCGGACACCAGCGCACCGCCCACCATGGCCATGGCAAAACGGTAGGACTGAATAGACGCGCGCTCGGTGGTGTCTTCGGTAATCACACCGCCCAGGGCGGAATAGGGAATATTGATGGCGGTATACACGGTCATCAACAGGGTATAGGTAATGTATGCATAAACCAGCTTGCCGTTCTCGCCGAGATCCGGGGTGGTAAATGCCAGTACGGCAAGGCCCGCATAGGGCAGTGCCATCAGCAGCAGATAGGGCCGGTAGCGTCCCCAACGGGAGCGGGTGCGGTCTGCCATGCCCCCTACCAGCGGATCGGTGATACCGTCGAATATCCGCACCACCAGCAGCAGCGTGCCCGCGGCAGCGGCGGAAATACCGAACACATCGGTGTAGAACACCAGCAGGAAATTGATCACCACCTGGAACACGATGTTGCTGGCGGTATCGCCCAGGCCGTAGCCGATTTTTTCGCGAATGCTGATACTGGATGTGCCCATGGCGGCTTCTCTCACTCGTTATTGTTTTTTATCGTTGTCTTTTCTGGTGCTTACGCTGGATTTCGTTGCTTAATCATAATAGTCTCGGTGACTATAACACAGCATCAGGAGCTGTCTAGCCTTTTGCGACCGCTGCTACACCGCTCCGTACAGACTAAAAAATAAACAAAAGAATAAAAAGGTGAAATAGAGGTAGGAAAATGAAAAAAACAACGATGATGAACCAGCAGCGGCGATTGTTCCTGCGCAGCGCCTTCACTGCCGCCGGTATAGGCCTGGTACTGGGCAGCGCGAGCCCCAAACGCCTGCTGGCGGAGGCACTTGCCGGCCAATCCGGGGCTTCAGCACCGGGGCTGGGTGCCCTGTTCGGCGGTGACTTCAAGGTAGGCACTGCGCTGTCCAACAACACCCTGCAGGCCCAAAACCCTGGTCTGGAAGCTCTGGTGGCGCGCGAGTTCAGCGCCATCACCGCGGAAAATGCGATGAAATGGGAAGAGGTGCACCCGCAAGCGGATGTTTGGGACTGGCAGCGTGCTGACCACTTCGTAGACTTCGGTCAGCGCCATCAGATGTACACCATCGGCCACACCCTGGTGTGGCACTCGCAGATGCCGGAATCGGTCTTCGTCGACGGCCACGGTCGGTTGCGCAAGCGCAGTGACATCGAGCAGACCATGGAGAGTCACATTGCCGCATTGGCAGGGCGTTACCGCGGCAAAATCCAGGCGTGGGATGTCGTCAACGAAGCGGTCACCGACGACGGCCAGTGGCGCAAGAGCCACTGGTACAACGCCCTTGGGGAGAACTACTTTTCCCGCGCCTTCCACCTCGCCCGCGAGGTCGACCCCAATGCAGAGCTGCTGTACAACGACTACAACATGACGATCCCGGCGAAACGGGATTTTGCCCTGGAGCAGATCGTAAAATTCCGCAAGCAGGGTATGCCGGTTCACGGTGTGGGTATGCAGGCGCACGTACATTTGAGTGAGCCCGCCATCGCCAAGATCGAAGCCAGTATTGAGGCCATTGCCGCTGCCGGTCTCGATGTGCATATCACCGAGCTGGATGTGGATGTGTTGCCCCAAGCCTACGACTACATGGGTGCGGAGATTTCCACCAACTTTGCCTACTCGGAAGAACTCAATCCTTTCCCCGAGCAGTTGCCGGAAAAAATCGTCGATGAACTGGCGGCGCGATATGAATCCCTGTTCAAACTTTTCCTGAAACATCGGGACAAGGTTCGTCGGGTTACTCTGTGGGGCACTACGGATGCGGAATCCTGGAAAAATGATTGGCCTGTGGTTGGGCGGACCAATTACCCGCTGATTTTTGATCGGGATGGCGAGCCGAAGAAGGCGTATTACGCTGTTGCGGGTTTGAAAGTTGCGGCTAAGTCCAGTTGAGTCAGGGCTTCGTAGTTACTGCGTGGCGGCGCCGCTACCGGGTGCTGCCTTGCCAGACACGCCGTGAACCCATCCCTGGGGGCTCTTCCGCGAGGTCCCTCTCGCGGAAGGTCTGGCAAGGCAGCACCCGGTATCGGCGCCTCGGCGGATAGTCCAGATTTCTACACAACCCGAAAAGAACTTTCGCTGTTGACTAACGAAGACTTGAACTTCAAATCGAAGGTGGAGTGCTGGGGATGCGTTTTTGAAAGCGTCGGAAACAGGGACGTTTCCGACGCAGCCTACAGGGATGTATGCATGGCGGTTTCAAAAACGCATCCCCAGTGCTCTACCGCCACCAAACGAAAATAAAACGGACCCCAAAATCAGGACGAACAACTGATGGGCAAATGTTTACCCAACTCAGTGGGAGCAGCCGCCCAAGATTCAAACCCGGGATGCTCATCAAACGGCGTCTGCAACAAATCAAAAAACGTCCGCAAAGGCTGAAAATCCCCGGCCTCAGCGGCTTCAATCACCCGCTGCGCCAGATAATTCCGCAATACAAACTTCGGATTCGTCCGCAACATATCCCGGCTGCGCTGCTCCGGGGAGCGGCTCTCCTTCTGCAGCCGTTGGTCATAGCGGGAAAGCCAGCTCGTCAAAGCCTCGTGCTGCGAAGGTGAAACAAGCTCCTCTAAAGCAGTAGCCGGACGCTCCCCGCAATAACGGCTCAGCGCGCGGAAAAACAGCGAGTAATCCACCCGCCCCGATTCCAGCAGCTCCATCAGATCCGCGCACAGCTGCTGATCGCCCTCATCCTCAAGGGCAAGCCCAAGCTTGCGCCGCATCAACCCCGAGTAAAACTCAATCAACAACGGCTGATACTGGCCGAGACAATCCTTCAATGTCTCCACATTCAATAGAGAAGAAAACGCATGGGCCAGCGCATTCAGGTTCCACAGCACCACCCCCGGCTGCGCATCAAACGCATAGCGGCCCGTGTGGTCCGAATGGTTGCAGATAAAACCCGGCTCATAATCGTCGAGGAAACCGTAGGGACCGAAATCAAATGAATCCCCGATGATCGACATATTGTCCGTATTCAAAACCCCATGGGCAAAGCCTACCGACTGCCAGCCCGCAACCAGCTCCGCACTGCGCTTCACTGTAAACCGCAACAGCGCCTCCGCCTGTTCCTGCACAGGCTTATCCACAAATTCTGGCAGAAACTGCGCACACACAAACTCCACCAAACGGTGCTGCGCCTCCAGCTGGCGGGTGTAGAACAGATACTCGAAATGCCCGAAGCGGATATGGGAGCGAGCCACGCGTATCAGCGCGGCACCGGTTTCCAGTTTCTCCCGCGCCACCGGCTCCTGACTTCCTACCATACACAGCGCGCGGGTGCTGCGGATGCCGAGTGCCGTCAGCGCTTCGCCGGCAAGATACTCGCGGATGGTTGAACGCAGCACCGCACGGCCGTCGCCAAACCGGGAGTAGGGCGTCTGGCCGGCACCCTTGAGATGCAGATCCCAGCGCTTGCCGTTGCGCTCAACTTCACCCAGTAACAGCGCGCGCCCGTCGCCAAGCTCGGGGTTGTAACTGCCAAACTGGTGACCGGTGTATTTCATTGAAAATGGCACGCTGCCCGGGAACAGTTTTGCACCGCTGCCAAGCAGCGCCCAGTCCGGGTTGGTAGCCTCGCGCGGGTCGATTCCGAGCAGTTCCATCACCGTTGGATTGACGTGGATGACGTGCGGGTTCTGCAGCGGAGTCGGGGGAAGTGACGTGCCGAACACCGGTCCGAGATCGGCGTAGTGGTGTTGCAGCTTCAATTGATCGAGTGACAGGAAATTGGAATCGCTCACGAGCCACCCAGTGTTAGTTTGATGTTTTTTTCCGCCCAGCATTCTACTTCGAGTTCCAGAAGATCTTCGATTGCCGGATTGTCGTACAGCCAGTCGGAGGGGATTTCCAGCCGATAGCCCGGGCCATCGGCCGACAGCGCGAGCCCGTCGATGGGGCGGTCCATATGATCCCGGTGCACGATGCAGGCGAGGCGCAGGCACAACAACAGGTCGTTGTTTGGATGAAAGCCGTAGTGCTCCTGCACCGCCTTGATATCACCGCGCTGGTTGCGCACCAGGTACGCCAGGTTTTCCTGCTCGCTGCGACTGAACCCCGCCATGTCCGCATGCTCGATCATAAAGGCGCCCAGCTTGCGGAAATTACTGTGGGAAAGCGCGAGACCGATCTCGTGCAGATCTGCCGCCCAGCGCAACATGCGGCGCTGGCTTGTCACCGAGTGCGGATTCAGCTGGCCGAAGAACTGCAGCGCAGTGTTGGCCACCCGCTTCGCCTGATTGCGGTCGATTTCTCCCTTCTCCATCAGGTTGGAAATGGTGTCCGCGCGACGGTCTCCGCCGTGCGCGCGGCCCGCGAGATCGTGGACGATACCCTCGCGGATGGCAAATGGCGAAACGTGCATGACTTCAATGTCCAGTTCGCGAAAGATACCGTGCAGAATCGCAAGGCCGGCGGCGAATACCGGGCGGCGCTGTGGTTCGAGGTGAGGCAGATCGATGGCAGCCACTGTTTTGCAGTTGGCCACCCGGTCCGCCAGCTTGTCCAGATCGCGGCGGTGAATCGGCAACAGCTCGCCGTCGTTCAGTACCCGCGCGACAGATTTGATGGTCCCGGAGGCGCCGATGACCAGGGCCTCGTCGGCCATGTGTCGCAGCTCCTGCAACTCCGCCTGGGCGGCGCGACGGGCGCGCGTGAAACTGTTGCGTTTCCCCAGGTCGATTTTGCCGCTGTCAAAAAAGCGACGGTTGAATGCCACGCACCCGACATTTACGCTCTGCAGTTGTCGAGGGCTTTCCACGCCGCGCACAAACTCCGTGGAGCCGCCGCCGATATCCACCACACAGCGCAGCCGCGGCGGACCTTCGGCGGCGGCCATAACGCCGGAATAGATCAGCCGCGCCTCCTCGATACCGGAAATGATCTCAATGGGGGCGCCCAGGATAGCCTCGGCGGCCTCGAGGAACCCATCCGCCTGGGTGCTGGCGATGCGCAGGGTATTGGTGCCCACGATGCGCACATTGTCGGCGGGTAGCCCCCGAATCACCGGCGCGAACCTTCTCAGTGCTTCCAGCGCGCGTTCCGCGACGTCCGGCGCCAGGTTGCGCTCGCTGTCGAGCCCCTCGGCGAGGCGCACCATGGCGCGGTCCGTGTGCAGGCGCACCATGCGCTGGTCGCGGAATTCTGCCAACAGCAGGTGAAAGCTGTTGGAGCCCAGATCCAGCGCTGCATAGCGCTCGTTGCCCGCGTCCGCGTTGTTATCCATTGTCATGTTTTTTCTTGTCAAATACCTGAAACAAAAATGTAGCAAACTGCGCAGCCATCACCTTGTCACTAGCGTGTCCATATAAACTTGAAAACGATAGAAGCCGCATTCCCAATTGGCGTCGAATCCCCGGCTGAGTCCGGGGCTGGCGAACGACTTGCAGAAGAAGCACCGGAAAGTATGGCAAAAGACATCCCCCTGTATCCCAAAGAGCTGAGCTGGCTCTCGTTCAATGCCCGGGTATTGCAGGAGGTCGAGGACGAGAGGGTGCCCATCATCGAGCGGGTGCGCTTTCTTGGCATCTTTTCCAACAATCTCGACGAATTCTACCGCGTTCGGGTGGCCGATGTACGGCGCCTGGCCACGTTTGCCAAAGGCGGTCGCCAGAAGGAGCGCTTTGGCGAGCTGCTGGGGAGTATCAACGAAAAGGTGCTGCGCCTGCAGGCCCGCTTCGGCAATGCCTACAGCAAGGTGCTGAAAGATTTGGGGCGGCACAATATCCATCTGATCAACGAGCGCCAGCTTACCGATAACCAGCGCGTGTACGTAGAGGAATTTTTCCACCGCGAAGTGTTGCCGGAACTTGAACCCTTTTTCATTGATGATCGTGAAACCATGCCGCTTCTCAACGAAGCGAGTATTTACTTTGGCATTTACCTGGAGCTGGAGGACGGCAGCCTGCGCTTTGCGGCGTTGGAAATTCCCACAGACATCCTGCCGCGGTTTATCGCGATTCCGCACCGGGAGAAAAAGCACGAAAAAGTCTACATTGTTCTCGACAACGTGATCCGCGCCTGTCTGGTGGATGTGTTCCGCTATGTAATGCCCATTAGCAAGGCGTCTGCCTACACCTTCAAAATCAGCCGCGACGCGGAACTGGAACTCGGCGAACACGTGACGCAGAACATCGTAGACCGGGTGGCGAAGTCACTGAAAAAACGCAAGCAGGCGGAACCGGTGCGGCTTGTGTACGATTCCACTATGTCCGAGGCGCTGCTGCAGCTGATCAAGAAAAAGCTCAAGATGGGCAGCTACGACAGCTTTACTCCCGGCGGTCGCTACCATAATTCGAAAGACTTCATGAGCTTCCCGGCAGACAGCCGCCAGCACACCTACCGCCGTATCACGCCGCTGCCCACCCTGCCGGACAGCGCCAATATCTTCGCCTGGCTGCGCGAGCGCGATCGCCTCTGCTATTACCCGTATCACGACTTCCGCGTAATCACCAAATTGCTTGCCTCCGCAGCCATTGACCCCAAGGTGCGGGAAATCCGCATCAACCTGTACCGGGTGGCGAAAAACTCGCGCGTGGTCGCCGCACTGGTCAACGCCGTGCGCAACCAGAAGCTGGTGACCGCGGTAGTGGAACTCCAGGCGCGCTTTGACGAGCAGGCCAACCTGCACTGGTCCAGTGAGCTGAGCGATGCCGGTGTGGAAGTGATCTATGGGGTGCCCGGTCTCAAAGTGCACTGCAAACTCATCTCCATCGTGCGTGAAGAAGACGGTCGCGACCGCTATTACAGCCACTTCGGTACCGGAAATTTCAACGAGAGTACCGCGCGTTTTTACTGCGATTTCAGCCTGCTCACCGGCGACAGCAAACTGGGCGAGGACGCTTACCGGGTATTCGACTTCATTAAGCAGTCTCACCGGCAGCCGGACTACCACCACATCTGGGTTTCCCCTCACTCCAGCAGACCAAACCTGCTCGCGGCCATAGATCGCGAGATTTCCGCAGCGGTGGCCGGCAAGCCGGCGGACATCTTCATCAAGTGCAACAATCTGGTGGACTCGGAGGTGATTGAGCGTCTGTATCGCGCGGGAGCCGCCGGTGTGCGTGTGCGGATTATCGTGCGCAGCATGTGCGCACTGATGTGCCAGACCCAGGGCGTCTCCGACAACATCGAAGTGATCAGCCTGGTGGACAAGTTTCTTGAGCATGCCCGGGTATATGCGTTCCACAACGCGGGGGAACCCAGGGTGTACCTGTCCTCCGCTGATCTGATGACGAGAAACCTGGATCACCGGGTGGAGGTGACCTTCCCGCTGCTGTCGGCGGAGCACCGCAAGACCGTGTTGGATATTCTCGAGCTGCAGTGGCAGGACAACCAGAAAGCGCGGCTGATGGACGCGGACCAGAGCAACAGCCTGATTGCCAATCGCCATAGCAAACGCAACGTGCGCTCACAGGATGCAATTTATCGGTATTTAAAAAAGCGGGAGGTTTGATCGGAGAAGAACCTGCGGCGAGCCACAAGCAACACCTTTATGGAACGCTATATTTTGCGTGCTAGTTCCTACTGAAACCCACCAGCTTCCCGTTCTCAAACGAAAAGCGGTAGCGCTCGCCAACCTTCAGCCGCTCCTTGCAGCGGGATTCAATGGTGATGCGAGGGAACTGGGGGGTGACCACCCAGGTGGTAAAATCGCCCTCCGCTCCACGTTTGATCAACCAGTAATGATCGCCGTGCTGACAGGTTCCACGCGCCTTGCAATTGTCATAACCCCACACAAACGCGCGCACATCGTATTTGCTGGGCAGGTTCGCGGCGGGTTGGAAAGGGTGCTTGGGGTCGTTGGTGAAAGTGTAGAGATCGTCAAATTTCAGCAGCTTGAAATTTTTGGCGCGCACGTCGCAACCAACGGCATGCAGCGCTACCCCTGCCGCAGTTTCAGGGGGGTTGGAATTGTGGTTCTTGGGTTTGCCCTCCATCTCACTGGGCAGATAACCGCAACCGCTCAGAGCCAGACTCCATAGCGCCAGCGTCACACACAACCCGCCACAGGCGAAATACCGCACGTGCAACCTCCATCGGAACCAAACCGCTTTTCTAACTATAGCCACTGTTGCGCTCCCGACTGCGGGCAGCGGGGCTTACAGCGCAATGCTGTCGCCTCTTAGATCGCTGGTGGTCTTTCCGCTCCAGTTTTTTACCGCCCGGCGCAGGCTTGAGGCGCAGGAAAAGCCGGTGTAGCGTGCAATTTCTTCCACCGCCAGGCAGGAATTGCGCAGATGGTGCAGTGCGATTTCCATGCGGATCTCGTGCAGCAGACCGCGAAAGGTGACGCCATCGGCCGCCAGCCGGCGTGAGAGGCCGCGCGGCGAAACCTGCAGCTGCTCGGCAACCTGCTGTAGCTCCAGCCGCGGGTTGAAGTGTGAGCGCATGTGCCAGCGTACCCGCTCGGTGAAACTGAAATGCTCCGCAAAGCGGTCCAGCTCCTGCTCGCACTCTCGCTGCAGGCGCTCATAGGTGCGCCGGCGCATGGGGCGGAACGGTGTGAACACCAGGTCGATACTGCCGGAAATGGTGGAAGTGTTGCCATCGAACTCAAGGGACTGGCAGGGAAGCCTGTCGTAAAACTCGCGATCGGCCGGGCGCGGCTGGTCCAGGCGCACGTGGATTTCCGGGTCTTCCACCGACTTGTTCCCGCACTCGTCCCAGATGCGCAAGGTAGTGGCGAGGCGGAACTGGCGCAGGAAATCCCGCAATACCGGATCGGCATCCTGCGATGTGGAATAGTTGAGAGGTTCCACCACCCGGTTGCCGCGGTCGAGATAACTGTTGGAGCGCGCGGCGTGCAGCGCGTAAAAAGGCTGTACCGTCACCATGTAGCGGCGGAAGGATTCGGCAATATCCTTGAGGCTCGGACTGCACTCGATCATGAATCCCATCGGACCCCAGAAACTCCAATGAAACCTGAGACCGACGATCAATCCGAGTTGGGGGTGAGCGCATTGTCGCACGCCATTTTGCAGCAGTACCCGCCATTGGCTGTAGCTGATGCGGGCCTCCTGCAGATCGAACAGGGCGGGTGTGATGCCGGTGCCCTGGAGCAGGGTGCTCTCGCTGGCGCCGAGTTCGCGGAAGACCTCGATGAATCCGAGCGGATGGCGGTGCAATGGAATAAGGCGTGTGTCGTAATCCATAACGGCTCCCAGAATTATTATTATTGCCGGGAAAAATAGTGCGTTATCACGCGCGCTGATGGCGCGCGATAACCACCTGTGTCGCTATTTGTACTGATTCCCCGACGCGCCTACAAGCCGGTAGATGTATTTAGTGTGACGTACGTTTGATCGGCAGGCGGCGGAAGCGCACCTTGCGACGGTAGGGGAAGGTGCTTTCCACGCGACCAGCGCGGATGCGCTCTTGTAGCCGTTGCCAGTAACGGTAGTCGTAGAGGTCGCTGTGCTGGTCTTCAAACGCCTTGCGCGCAATGGGGTTGCCGGAAAAAAACAGGCGGAATTCCTCCGGGAACACATCCGCTTCGGCCACCGTGTACCAGGGGCGGTCCGCCAGTTCCTGCTCCTCGTTTTGCGGCTCGGGAAGCTTGCGGAAATTGCACTCGGTAAGTGGGCAGAGTTCGTCGTAATCGTAAAACACCACGCGTCCGTGGCGGGTCACGCCGAAGTTTTTTAGCAGCATATCTCCGGGGAAAATATTGGCTGCCGCCAATTGTTTGATGGCGTTGCCGTACTCCTCCATTGCCTCGATTGTCTGCTGGTCGTCCGCTTTATCGAGGTACAAGTTGAGTGGTTCCATGCGCCGTTCTACATACAGGTGCCGGATGATCACCCATTTATCGTCCAGGTGCAGCTTACTCGGCGCCAGCTTTTGCAGCTCTGCAAGCAGTTCATCGCTGAAACGGTTGCGATAAAAAATAAAGTTGGTGTATTCCTGGGTGTCCGCCATGCGCCCCACCCGGTCGGCGCGGGATACGAATTTATATTTTTCCTTGACGATTTCCTCGGTGACGGTTTTCGGTGCGTCGAAGCGGTCCTTGATTACCTTGAACACCACCGGATAGGACGGAAGCGTAAACACGCTCATAACCATCCCCTTGATGCCGGGAGCAATCACAAACTTGTCATTGCTCACTTTCATGTGCGCGAGGATATGGCGATAGAACTCGGTCTTGCCGTGCTTGTGGAAGCCGATGGAGTTGTACAGCTCGGACTTTTCCTTGAGTGGCATGATGGTGGAGAGGAAGCGCACAAAGCGCGAAGGAATTGGCGCGTCCACCATGAAATAGGAACGGGTGAAACTGAAGATGATACTGGCGGAGTCGTTGTTATAAATAAGGGTGTCAACAAACACCTGGCCGCGGCCGTTGTTCAGGCAGGGCATAATCAGCGGGATCACTTCGCCGGCAAACATCAGGCGTCCCACCAGATAGGCCGCTTTGTTGCGGTAGAACACGGATTCCAGCATGTCCACCCGTAGCCGCTGCTCGTCCTCCTCCGTTTCCAGTTTTCCCGCCAGTGGACCTGTACGCAGGGCGTCGCAGATATGGTCGAGGTCGCGCTGCAGGTCTTCCCAGGGAATGGAAAAACCGTAATCGGCGAGGATGTCCTCGATCATCGCGCGCATTCCGTCGCGGCCGCTGTAGCTGATGTAGATACTGTAATCCCGCAGCGGTTTTTCATCCGGGGCGCGGGAGGACTTGACGAAGATATGGCTGTCGTGGATATGCGCGTGTTGAAACTGGCTGCAGAATACCGAGTTGAAAAACGTCTCGGCGATTTCGTAATTGTTGTTGTTGGCGATCAGCTGCGCGTACGTTTCCTTGGCCTGGCCCCACAGCTCCAGTTGTGTGGTGTCTTTGCTGGTTACCGAGTGCACCAGTTTTAGCACCTGGTTCACTTTTACCTTGTACAGGTCTATGCGTTCCTTGTTGGCCTCGTGCACACCGGGCCAGGCGGCGGTTTCAAAACGCGCCTTGGCGCCCAGGGTAATATTCTGGAAATCCGCGAAGTAGGCATCAAAGCCATTGAGAATGGTTTTGGCAATGCGCCGCGCTGTCGGGGAATGATTTGTCATGCACTAGACTCAATTAGATCGGCTTTCATACTATACAAGGGATGTTAGCACGGGCACTTGGGGTCTCACTTGAACGATTGGATCAGCAGCTTTGTCTTTTTCTTTGCGGTAATTGACCCGGTGGGTACCCTGCCGGTGTTTATTGCCGTGACCAGTCGCCACGAGGAGTGGCAGCGGCGCAAGATTGCCATCCTCGCGGTGGCGGTGGCCACGGGCATCCTGCTGTTCTTCCTGTTTGCGGGCCAGTTCCTGCTGGAAGTGATTGGCGTGCCGCTCTCTGCCTTCCAGGTAGCGGGGGGAATCGTGCTGTTCCTGTTTGCGTTGACCATGATTTTTGGCGAGGGCAAGCCAGAGCAGGAGGTGGGCATCGTGCGCAGCGGGCATGAAACCGCGATCTTCCCCCTGGCGATCCCATCCATCGCTTCCCCCGGCGCCATGATGGCGGCGGTGGTGCTGACGGATTACCATCGTTTCGATCCTATCCATCAACTCGATACGGCTAGTGCGATGCTGGCGGTATTGGGGATTGTCCTTATCCTGCTACTTGCCTGCAATTGGATTTATCGCTGGATTGGCGATGCCGGTGCCAGTATCGTGAGCCGGGTCATGGGGCTGATTCTCGCATCGGTGGCCACCACCAATGTGCTGTTAGGCATCCAGCAGTTTTTCATTGTGTGATTCGAACCCAGCGGTAACACTGCTTCGAGTCTGTTAATCAAGCGGCATTGCGATTGTCGGGGGAACCTTTGCATCACGATATTTCTCTGATCACCACCATATCCGTCGCGTTGGGACTGGCGCTGGTGCTTGGTTTTGTGGCTGCGCGCCTGCGTTTACCGGCACTGCTCGGCTACATGATCGCGGGGGTGGTCATCGGTCCGGGTACCCCGGGGTTTGTTGCCGATATGGCGCTGGCACAACAGCTGGCGGAAATCGGCGTGATCCTGCTGATGTTTGGCGTTGGCCTGCACTTTTCCCTGTCGGACCTGATGGCGGTGCGGCGCATTGCCATTGTTGGCGCACTGGCACAGATTGCCGTGGCCACTCTGCTCGGGTTCAGCGTCGCGCGCTGGTGGGGCTGGGACATCGGCGCCAGCCTTGTGTTCGGGCTGGCGCTGTCGGTTGCCAGTACCGTGGTACTGCTGCGGGGGCTGGAGGCGCGCGGCCTGCTGGACAGCGCCAACGGGCGCATCGCCGTCGGCTGGCTGGTGGTGGAAGATCTGGTGATGGTGTTCGTGCTGGTGATACTGCCGGCGCTAGCGGGCTGGCTGGGCGGTAGGCCGGTCGATGCCGGGGGCGACGCCGAAGCTGGCGGTCTCGCGCTCGCCGTCGCGATTACGCTCGGTAAGGTCGCGGTTTTCGTGGCGCTGATGCTGGCGGGTGGTCGGCGGCTGTTTCCCTGGTTGCTGTGGCAAGTGGCGCGCACCGGGTCGCGCGAGCTGTTTACCCTGGCGGTGGTCGCCACGGCCATGGGGATTGCCTATATCGCCTCCATTATCTTTGGGGTGTCGTTTGCGCTGGGCGCCTTTTTCGCGGGTATGGTGCTGCGTGAATCGGCGCTGAGCCATCGCG
Organism: Microbulbifer sp. SH-1; assembly: GCF_011326135.1. NCBI lineage: Bacteria > Pseudomonadati > Pseudomonadota > Gammaproteobacteria > Cellvibrionales > Microbulbiferaceae > Microbulbifer > Microbulbifer sp. SH-1. The sequence continues at coordinate 4,338,815 of NZ_CP046948.1, forward strand.
CCGCGGAGGAATCGCTGCCGCTGCGGGATGCCTTCGCGGTACTGTTTTTCGTGTCCGTGGGTATGCTGTTCGACCCGGGCATGCTGGTGGAGTCGCCGGCGAAGGTGCTGGCGGTGGTGGCCATCATCGTGTTCGGCAAGACCATCGCGGCCTTCGCACTGGTGCTGCTGTTCCGCTATCCGCTTAACACCGCGCTTACGGTATCTGCGAGCCTGGCACAGATCGGCGAGTTCTCATTTATTCTCGCCGCCCTTGGCATATCCCTTGGGCTGCTTTCTGCCGAGGGGCAGAACCTGATTCTCGCTGGCGCACTGATTTCTATTGCGCTGAACCCGCTGCTGTTCAATGCGCTAGAGCCACTGCAGCGCTGGATTCGCGGGCGCTCGTCACTGGCGCGGTTTATGGAGCGCTCTTCGGACCCGCTGGCGGAGCTGCCTATGTCCACGGACCTGCGCAGGCTGACCGGGCATGCGGTGGTGGTCGGTTACGGCGAAGTGGGCTCGCGGGTGGCCGGCGCACTGACGCAGAGCGGTATCTCGGTAGTGGTGGCGGAACAGAACCGCGAACTGGTGGAACAGCTGCGTGCGCGCGGCCTGGCTGCGGTTTCCGGCGATGCGGCGGAGCCAGAGGTGCTGATTCAGGCCCATGTGGCGCGTGCACGCCTGCTGATAGTCACCATCGCCGACACCCTGCGCACCCGGCGGATGATGGAGACCGCCCGCCTGCTGAAACCGGATATCCAGATACTGGCGCGGGCCAGTGGCGACGAGGATGCGCGAATGCTCACCCGCGACGGCGCCGCGCAGGTATTCGTGCGCGAGCAGGAGTTGGCGCGGGGAATCAGCAACAGCGCTATCGAACTGCTCGCGGCTCGCGACGCCACGCAAGACCAGCACTGATTCGGCGCGGCTGCGTTCCCGAGACGCTTGGTCCACCGGCGGGTGCCGGTTAGCATATGGCGAACGTCTGATATCCACAGGCGCCAAATAATAATAGAGAGCAGTAACCCGTGATGAGTACCCGAGGTATTTCCTTCCATCATCCCTTTGCCTTCTGGTTGGGATGCGCCGGCATTACCGCCGGTGTATTGGCACATATCCCCATGTTCATGCACGCCGCGCACATGAACTATCACATGGCGGGTATGCCCATGGACACCACCATGCTGGTGGGGATGGGGTTGATTCCGCTCGGGCTTGTGCTGGCCACATACGGTCTGATGCCGCGTATGTCCGATTTGGCGAGCCCTGGCGACGTACAGTTTCATGTGGCCGATCGCCTCCCGCTCAACCGCGAACACTGGAAGCTGGTGTTGGTACTGGTGGTGACGGTGGCGGTGGATGTGATGAAACCTGCAACCCTGGGCTTCGTCATGCCGGGGATGACGGAAGAGTACGAGATCACCTCCAAAAGTGCCGGCACCCTCGCGCTGGTAGCGCTGACAGGAACCACCTTGGGTTCGGTGATGTGGGGCCTGGTGGCGGACCGTTTTGGCCGCCGCGCGGCAGTGTTGCTGGGAGCGCTGATGTTCATCGGTACCGCCATCTGTGGCGCCATGCCGTCGTTCGAGTGGAACCTCATCATGTGCTTCCTGATGGGCTTGTCTGCCGGCGGCCTGCTGCCGATTACCTTTGCTCTGATGGCGGAAACTATTCCCGCCGCACACCGTGGCTGGCTGCTGGTGGCGCTGGGCGGTGTGGGTACCGCAGGCGGCTACCTGCTCGCCTCCGGGGCTGCGGCCCTGCTGGAACCCATGTTTAGCTGGCGTATCCTGTGGATGCTTGGCCTGCCCACCGGCCTGCTGGTCATTTTTCTCAACCGCTATATTCCCGAGTCTCCCCGCTACCTGGCCGGGCGCGGTATGGCGGGTGAGGCGCGCGCGGTATTGGCGAGATTTGCCGGACAGGGCGGGCAACGGGGCTCCGCGGTTTCTGCTGACGTCGTTGAAGAGACCGTGCCGGCGCAGGCGCCAGGCGGGATAAGGCAGTTGCTAAGTGGTTCCTACGGGGCGATCACTCTGGGGCTTGTTGCCGCGGGACTCGCCTGGGGGCTGGTTAACTTTGGCTTCCTGTTGTGGCTGCCCACCAACCTGCGGGAACTGGGCATTGCGGAGAACGCCGATGCGCTGCTGGCGCGCTCCGCCACCATCGCACTGCCCGGCGTATTGCTGGTGATCTGGCTCTACCACCGCTGGAGCAGTATTTACACCCTGGCGACCTTTATTGCCTTCACCGCCATCGCGCTGCTCGCATTCAGTCTGTGTCTGTGGTTCGGTTTCCACGCCCTATGGACCATCGCGGCGGTGACTGCACTGCTGCTGGTCAGCGCCAGCGGCGTCATCGCCATGTTGATTCCCTACGCGGCGGAGATCTACCCGGTGCATTTGCGGGGCACTGGTGCGGGGTTGGTTGCGGCGAGCTCCAAGGCCGGTGGCATCCTCGGCGCTGGGGTGGGTGTGCTTGGATTGTTTGAAAATATGGCGCTGGCCGCGCTGGTGATTGCCCTGCCGCTGTTGGCGGCGGCCGCCGGCCTGTGGCGCAATGGCATCGATACCCGCGGGTTGCGCCTGGAAGACATCGGGCAGCTACTGGCAATGCGCAAACGCCGCACCGGCGCGCGCTTGGAAAGCGGCACCGGCGCGGAAGAGGCCTCCGCCTGAAGGCGGAGATTACGGTCTTCGTCCCCGCACCAGTCGCAGAATTAGCAGGATTACAGCAATAATAAGCAGTATGTGCAGGAAGCCACCCATGGTATAGGAGCTCACCAGCCCCAGTAACCAGAGCACAACCAGAATAACGATAATTGTCTCGAGCATATCAGCCACCTCATTCGGGTTGCCCGTGGAGGCTCGGGAAGAGAGCCCACTACATTGGTGGAACAGTAGTCTGCCGTCCAGCGCACCACCAGCAAAACTGTTCCACATTTCGATTGGGTCTAAGTCCGCGCAGAACTATTTTGAACAAGACTAAAGTGAACAAAATGGGACTGGCGCGCTCTTATTATCCTGAGCCGGTGCGATGGCATCGCATAGGACAAAATCGCCAACAGAGAGACGGCCCATGCTGATCAAGACACCCGCCCGCAGTGACCTCAGTGAAGCGCAGACCACTCCCGAGACGGCTTACGTCTCCCGCCGCAGCGTTATCCGCGGGCTCGGCGCTGGGCTCGGTGGGCTTTTAATGTCTGGCGGCGCTGTCGGCATGAACCTGTTTGGCAGCGATAAACAGGCGTCGGGCAGCGCACCGCGCAAACCGCTGCAATTTTCCCCGCAAAAGCCGGCGCCGGATCTGGTGCTTACACCGGAAGCAAAGGTTACCAACCACAACAACTTCTATGAGTTCGGCACCGGCAAGACCGATCCCGCCGAGAACAGCCAGGGCTTAAAAATCGAACCCTGGACCCTGACCGTGGAAGGGGAGGTGGAAAAACCGGGTACCGTGGATGTGTGGAAACTGATGAGCGACATCGGCCTGGAGGAGCGCATCTACCGCATGCGCTGCGTGGAAGCCTGGTCCATGGTCATCCCCTGGGCCGGCTTCGAACTGGGAAAATTCCTGCAGCGCTTCCAGCCCACCAGCCGCGCCAAATACGTCGCCTTCCAGACACTCTTCGATCCGGAGCAGATGCCCGGCCAGCGCAACCGCTATATCGGTGGGGGTGTGGACTATCCGTATGTGGAGGGGCTGCGCATGGACGAAGCGATGCACCCACTCACCATCCTGTCCGTCGGCCTCTATGGCAAAACCCTGCCACCCCAGAACGGCGCGCCGATCCGCTTGGTGGTGCCGTGGAAGTATGGCTTCAAGGGCATCAAGTCCATTGTCAAAATCCAACTGGTGGAAAAAATGCCTCCCACCAGCTGGAACAAACTCGCTCCCAATGAATACGGCTTCTACGCCAACGTCAACCCGGATGTCGATCACCCGCGCTGGTCCCAGGCCAGTGAGCGCTATATCGGCCCCGGCGGCCTGTTCTCGGTCAAGCGCCAGGAAACCCTTCCGTTTAATGGCTACGGAGATGAAGTGGCTTCGCTCTACAAAAACATGGATCTGAGGAAGTTCTATTGATGGCGGCGAGCTGGAAAAAGAACGCAGCGATCCTGTTGCAGATCGGCGTACATCTGGGCGCACTGGCGCCACTGCTGTGGCTGTTCTTTGCCATCAGCGACGGCCGCCTCGGCGGCGATCCGGTAAAGGAACTGATCCACTACCTGGGTATGGGCACCATCCGCCTGCTGTTGCTCACACTGCTGGTTTCACCACTGGCGAAATCCCTGCACTTCGGCCAACTCAACCGCCTGCGCCGACCGCTGGGCCTTTGGTGCTTTACCTGGGCAACCCTGCATTTCAGCGCCTGGCTGGCACTGGACCTCGGCCTCGACTGGTCATTGATTGGCGAGGAGTTGGTCAAGCGCACTTATATCCTGCTGGGGTTTTCTGCGTGGGTAATTCTGTTCGCGCTGGCAGTTACCTCGATACCGGCCGTGCTCCGGAAAATGGGGCGCAATTGGAAAAAACTGCACGGGCTTTTGTATGTGGTGGTGTTGCTCGCCTGCTGGCATTTCTGGTGGTCGGTGAAAAGTGGCTGGATTGAGCCGGCGATTTATTTTGCCGTTGCGCTTTTGTTGTTGGTTTGGCGGCGGGATTCCGTTGGCCGCTGGGTGAGGTCTTTGCGTAACTGAGAGTTGGGAAAGTTTCGCAGCGGGTGCAGTGGCGGTACTGCCACCGGGGATCTGTTCGCGAGACACGCCGTAGACCCGTCCCTGGGGGCTCTTCTAAAACATCCCTGTTTTAGAAGGTCTCGCGAACAGATCCCCGGCGTCAGCACCTTCAGCCCAACCATTGCGGCCCGAACAAAACGCATTGGATTCGAAGTGCAGAAGTTTGAATTGAAGGCCAAGTGCCGGGTACGGGTTTTCAGGAGCGTCGCAAACAGGATGTTTGCGCCGCAGCGCCCAGGGATGGGTTCACAGCGGTCCTGAAAACCCGTACCCGGCACTTGGCCGCCAGCGCGCCAGCTTCAAAACCCAAACAAATGCGGTATCAGCGACCCACCACTCCCCCGTCTTTACGGCGAATCGCCAACACCGAAGGACGAGGCGGCAATCCGGGATCATTGTCCGGCCACCGGTGCAGTGGATTATCAAACGTAGAGTTATCGGCATCCGCCGGATGTTGCACCGAAACAAATAAAGTCGTCCCGTCCGGAGTAAATTCCGGTCCGCAAATCTCGCCACCCTGCGGGCAGCCAAAAAAGTGCTTCGGCGCCGCGCGCAATTCGCCCTCGGTCGCCATCGCCCAAAGTCCATCGTGGAAACCGAAACTCTCACACCCGTCGGTCGCAATCCACATATTGCCGCGCATATCGAACGCCACATTGTCCGGATTCGTAAACCAACCGTGAGGGGAAATGGCACCCGGAACCTGCTGGCCGTAAGCCCCGCGCTCCGCCGGGTCCTCCGCATTCGGATTGCCCCCGAGCAAAAACGTATTCCAGCGGAACGAATCACTTACATGATCCCGCTCCCCACTGCGCCCCGGCGGCACAATCTCCAGCACATGCCCCGCTGAATTGCGCGCGCGCGGGTTCGCTGCATTCTCATCACCCTCCGCACGCTTCCTGTTCTTCGTCAGCATCACATAAGTGCAATCGTTCACCGGATTCGTCTCTACGTCTTCCGGCCGGTCCATCGGCGTCGCACCGATCAGTTTCGCTGCGCGCCGGCAATCGATCAGCACATCCGCCTGATTGCGAAAACCGTTTTCCTCAGTGAGCGGTCCCTGCCCGAACACCAGCGGCAACCACACCCCGGCCCCTCCCTCGCGGAACTGCCCGGCATACAGCGTGCCCTCGGTCAGCAGTGCGCGGTTGTGCGCCTGTTCTCCCGGGCGATAGATACCGCTGGAAACAAACCGGTACACAAACTGGTGTTCGTCGTCGTCGCCGCCATAGGCCACGATGGGCTGACCGGGTTTGCTCACCAGAGTGAAACCCTCGTGTTCGAAGCGGCCGAGGCCGGTCAGTTTGCGCGGTTTGGATTGGGGATCGTAGGGATCGTATTCCACCATCCAGCCGAAACGGTTGGGCTCGTGTGGTTCCACCGAGATGTCGAAGCGGCGGTCGTAGTTGCCCCAGTTGCGGTTTTCCGGCGAGATACCGAAAGCCTGGTGATTCTGTGCTTCCACCTCGTCCGCCACCTTGTTTGGGTCGCCCTGGAAAGCGCCGCCGAAACCTTCCTCCGCAATCAGCACCGTACCCCAGGGGGTTTTGCCACCGGCACAGTTGCCGACGGTACCAAATACCCGCATGCCGCTCGGGTCCTCATTGGTCCGCAGGCGGGTGTCGCCGGCGGCGGCGCCGACGATATCCATTTCCGTAGTGAGCGAAATACGGCGGTTATAGGGGCTACCCAGCACGGGCTGCCAGCCCCCACTGGTCTTCTCGATTTCCACCACGCTGTGGCCGCAGGCCTGCTGTTCCACCGCGATGTGCTGGTCGCTGGTGCCGCGAATGGAAGCGGCCTCGCTGTAACCGGCAAACATCAGGTGCGGTTGGGTGTATTCGTGATTGACACACAGCAGGCCGCGTTCGCTGTTGCTGCTTCGGCAGTGTCGGTCGCCCTCGCCGGGGCCGGCGTCGGGGTCCAGCGGCATGAACGCAATAAAGTCGTTGTTATAGCCGAAGCGGCGCGACTGCTCGGTGGCATCGAGCTTTTCCGGTACGAAGCGGTCGGCAAAGGCATCCAGCGGATCGCCCCAGCGCAACAGCAGGTCGGCGGTGTAATCGTCGGGAAGATGATGGCGGTGATCCAGGCGGTGGGGAATTTCCGCAAAACCCAGGTTGGTCTGTTCTTTTCCGATGCGCGGGCCGCAGCCGGGTATCAAGCTTGCGCCGGCGGTGGCGATGCCGACGGCGCCCACTGCCTTGAACATGGAGCGGCGGCGGGGATTTTCTGGTTCCGTGAGCGGGTTCTGTGGGTTGTCTGTCATGAATTGTTCACCTGACTGCAATATTTGCGGCCGCACTGGCGTGCACCAGTAGCTGTGGAAACGTCGTCTGCGGTCCGCTTCAAGATGCACCAAGGTTAGCGGGGCAATATGACAAATTTAAAAAAAACGTAACCAAATTTTCATATCTCAAGACTAGCCTGCGCCCCATCAAAATAACCGCCAACGTTACAAAGGACGGGGAACATGACTAAGTCTGTATTCAATTTGAGCATGGTTGCGCCACTGGCGGCGGCCATCATCAGCGTCAATGCCGGTGCGCAAACTTCCGCTGAAATGACCGCTATGGCTGGCACTGGCGCGGTGGAAGAAATCGTGGTGACCGGTACCAACGTGTACCGCGACCGCACCGACGATATCAACCCGACGCTGTCGTTCAACCTCGACTTCTTCCAGCGCTTCGAGCCGTTGACCGTGGGTGAAATGTTGAAGCGCACGCCCGGCGTTACCTTCACTTCCGACGTACTGGAGTACGATGCGGTGCAGCTGCGCGGCATGAACGCGGAATACACCGAAGTATTGATCAACGGCCGCCCGATTCCAGGGCAGGGTGCGGACCGCACCTTCTTTGTGGACCGTATCCCCTCCGAGCTGGTGGAGCGCATTGAAATCATCCGCTCCCCGTCTGCCGATATGACCTCCCAGGGCGTGGCCGGAACGCTGAACGTGATCCTGAAAGACGGCGCCAAGCTCGACGGTATCACCACCCGTCTCGGCAGCACCTACTATGCCGACAGCGAGGAGTTCCGCAATATCGGGTCCGCCGCTATCGCCCAGGCGGGCGAGAGCTACGACTTCTGGCTGGGCGCGAATATTCAGGAACGCTACAACCCCAAGCGAAAGGTGGAAGAGTACTTTGACGACGAGGAACTTGAAGGTTTCGCGTTTGAAAACGACACCCGCGACGGTCGCGACAGCTCCCTGAATGGCTCCGTAGGCTTCCAGCTGGACGAGCTGTCTGAGCTGCGTTTCAACGGCTACTACGTGTTCACCGACCGTGAGGAAAATGAGGTGGTCACCGAGTACGAAGGTACCGCGGTGAGCCGTACCGAGGGCGATCTGGTCAAAATCGAGACCCAGGAAGAGCAGATCGACCAGACCAGCTGGGGCATCGACGGCCTCTACACCACCAGCCTAGCCGGTGGCGAGCTTGAACTTTCCGCAGCGCTGTCGCGCTTCAAGGAAGACACCGTTAACTTTGAAACCGAGGAAGAGTTTGAAGACGGCATCTCCCAGGGTGTGGAAGATGGCGACGAAACCCTCGCGATCGAAGACGAGAACTACGCGCTGGAAGGCAGCTATACCGTGAATTGGGGCGAGACCGAGCTGAAAACCGGCCTGTCCTACGGCGTGAGTGAGCGCAGCGGCCTGCAAACCGGTCTGTTTGATGTGGATGCGGACATCGAGGAAACCCGCATCGCCCCCTACACCAAGCTGACCTATGCCCTCGCCGACAACCTGAGTGTGGAAGGCGGCCTGCGCTACGATATCTACGAGCGCGAAGTTTCCAACGAAGACGGTCGCGGCAAGCACGACAGCAACGAACTGCTGCCGTCCATCAGCCTGCGCTGGGATATGGACGGTGAAAACCGCATCACCGCGTCCGTCGCGCGCACCCTGCGTCGCCCGGAGTTTGATCTGGTTTCCCCATTCGAGGAAGAGGAAACTCCGGATGACGAAGATGTCACCATCGGCAATCCGGATCTGGAATCCGAGCTGGCCTGGGGCTTCGACCTCGGTTACGAGCACCGCCTGCCGGGCCGCGGCATCGTTGGCGTGAACGTCTTCTACCGCGACATCGACGATGTCATCGAACTGACCGATACCGGAATCGACACCGAAGCCGGCGGCGCACTGTTCATGCCGATGAATATCGGCAGCGGCACCTCCCGCGGCGTCGAGTTCGACATTTCTATGCCGCTCGCGTTCATGGGGCTGGAAAACACCGGTTTCTACGCCAACTACGCGTACCTCGATTCCGAGATCAAGGACCCGTTCACTGGCGACACCCGCACTTTCCGCAACCAGCCGGATTCCGTGTACAACATCAGCCTGACCCAGGACCTGCCGGGCTTCGGCGGCGCCGGTATCTCTTATCAGAAGCGCAGCGAGTCGCTCGCCACCGAGTTTGAAGAGTATGTGGTCACCGAGTACGACGGCAACCTGGAAATGTTTGTGGAGTGGAATGTCACCGAAAAATCCGTCCTGCGCTTCAGTGGCACCAACCTGCTGGACCAGGAGAAAGTGGAGCACATCCGCGATTACGGAGAGCCGGTCAACGAGATTCAGATCGAAGAAAGCAGCCCGACCTACACCGTAACCTGGCGCTCCGCGTTCTAAGGAACGTTCGCTCCAACGGGCAGAAAGCCCGCTGCCGGTCACGCCCGGCGGTGGGCTATCTGCTATTTTTTTACATGGAATTCCACCGTCATCTGTTTGCCACAGTTTCGTCATCCGCGCGGCGTAAAGTTGCCGGAACCGCTGTCGAAACCCCGGTCAAACCCGCAATCAATGAAAGAATTATGGCGCGTAAATACTTGCTTAAAACTGCTGTCGCACTGGCCATCGCCGGTCTTGTCAGCGCCTGTGGCCCCCGAATCGAACAGGCCGCATCCAGTCCCAAACCCATCGCCCCGCAACAGGAGCTGGCGCTGACCAATGTGGTCTCCAGCCAGTTGGCACCACTTACCATGGGCAGTACCGACTACCTGCTGCTGGCCAGCGAGGCGCGCGGTCTGGTGCTGGTGGACGCAAAGGGTACGGAAAAGCTCGCGCTGGACGGTGGCACCGTGGAGCGTTTTGCGCTGCACCAGCTGGCGGACGACAACTGGCTGATTGCCCTTTACGACGAAGACAGCGGCCAGTTGCAGCTGCGTCAGTTGGACCTGGAAGAGGGGAGTCCGCGCATCCGCTATCTCGGCGCCATGGCCACCACCTCGCCGCAGGTGGCCATGTGCTTCTCCCGCCAGGCCGACCGCACCCACTTGTTTGCCATCGACGAAAACGGTCTCGGGCACGAATACGTGGTGCACCCGCGCGAGCAGGCGTGGGAATTTACCGGTGTGCGCCCGCTCTACTTTGGTGAACAGGTTTCTTCCTGTGTGGTGGACGACCGCAGTGGCAAGCTGCTGGTGGCACAGCCGCCGCTCGGTATCTGGAGCCTGAATGCGGATGCGGAAATGGACGAGGCGCGCGAAGTGTTCGCCGCTTCCGGTGAACTGGCGGCGGACGATTTCGGCGGCCTGTGGCTGGATGGTGCCAGCGGCAACCTGTGGCTGACCGCCGGTGACAAGGTGTATGCCTACAATATCAACAATCCGCGCCAGGGGCCGCAGTTCGTCACCGCGCTGGCGGATCTGGAGCCGGTCTCCGCGGCGATTCAACAGGGCGTATTGTTGGCGCTGGAAGAAGAGAGCGACAGAGTGCTGCAGTTTGCGGTCAAGCTGCCGGAGCCGGCGGCGGAGATGCAGACCTTCCGCGGCCCGGTGGAAATCCCGCGGGTGCGCGCCAGTGGGCAGACCGCGCCGGTGAGTTCCGGCGGTGACGCTGCCGACGACCCGGCCATCTGGGTCAACCCGGTCAACCCGTCTGCGAGCCTGATTCTCGGCACCGACAAGAAAAGCGGCCTTAGCGTGTACAACCTGAACGGCGAACTGATCGAGCACTTCCCCGTCGGGCGCGTCAACAATGTCGACCTGCGCCCGATGCAGCACGGCAAGTATGTCGCCATCGCTGCCGCCAGTAACCGCACCGATCCCGGTGTCAGCCTGTTCGGCATCTCCGCGGACGGCAAGGTGGACGACCTGGGGCTGCGCAACCTGGACATGGGCGACCCCTACGGTCTGTGTGTCTATCGCCGCGGCGCCGACCTGATGGCCTTTGTTTCGGACAAGGATGGTGCGGTGCAGTTGCTGCAGATCGTTCCGGGCGAGGGCAATGTGGACTGGCGCTTGCAGAAAGTGGCGCAACTCGAAGTGGATAGCCAGGTGGAAGGTTGTGTGGTGGATGACGAGACACAGATGCTGTTCTTCGGCGAGGAAGACGCGGGTATCTGGCGCCTCGATATCGCCGCGTTCCTCGCCAGCGGCGTCCGGCCGCAGCTGATTGCACAGGTGGATGGCGAGCGGCTGGCTGCGGATGTGGAAGGCATGGGTCTGTACCATGCGGGCGACAGGAGCTACCTGGTGGTGTCGAGCCAGGGTAATAACAGCTACGCCCTGTTCAGCCGCGATGGCAGCGAGTTTGTCGGCCACTTCAAGGTGGATATCAATCTGGACAAGAGCCTAGACGGCAGCTCGGAAACCGACGGTCTGGAAGTGTCCAGTGCGTCTTTCGGCAGCCAGTACCCCCAGGGGCTGCTTGTGGTTCAGGACGGCCGCAACCGCATGCCGAGTCAGACCCAGAACTTCAAGTTGGTGTCCTGGGCGGATATCGCGGAGAAACTCCAGCTGAAATAGTCTGTACCTGGAAACCAGCCCTGCCGGGGTGGAGTAATCCCCGGTAAATCTATGCGAAAATCCGCCGGATTCTTTTGATCCGGCGGATTTTTTATGCAGCGAATTGCCTCTCCCCTCATTCCCGAGTGCTCGTTTTCCCGCATCGCCTTCGGCCTGTGGCGCCTGACGGACTGGAATTATTCCCCGCGCGAGCGAGCGAACCTGTTCGAGCAGATGCTCGATCTGGGGGTGACCACGTTTGATCTGGCGGATATTTACGGGGATTACCGCTGCGAACAGTTTTTTGGTGAGGGGCTAAAACTGCAGCCTGAGTTGCGCGCGCGCATGGAGATCGTGAGCAAGTGCAGTATCCGCCTCGCGGGTGCGGCCTCCGGCGCGCGTATCAATCACTACGACACCGATGCTGCGCACGTGCGCAAATCCGTTGAAACCAGTCTGCGGGATATGGGCATTGAGCAGATGGATCTGCTGTTGCTGCACCGCCCGGATCCGCTGATGGATGCGGATGCACTGGCGGCAGTCTTGGAGCAACTGGTGGCGGAGGGCAAGGTAAAACATCTGGGCGTTTCGAATTTCCTGCCGCACCAGACCGATCTGTTGCAGTCGCGCCTGTCATTGCCTCTGGTGGCCAACCAGATCGAGGTTTCCCTGCTGCATTCCCAGCCGATGTTCGACGGCCAGCTGGATCACTGCCAGCAGCACAGAGTCATTCCCATGGCTTGGTCGCCGTTCGCCGGTGGTCGTTTGTTTGCCGGGGATGATGCCGACTCGGTGCGTGTGCGGAAATGTCTTCAGCAGCTGTGCGAAGCGCGCGGCTTGAATGCGGATGACGGCGTCATGCAGCTGGCGCTGGCGTGGTTGCTGAGGCATCCATCGCACATGGTGCCGGTGCTGGGGAGTGGTAACCCTGCGCGTTTGGTAGCGGCGTTGGCAGCGTTGGAAATGGAATTGGATCGGGAAGAGTGGTTTGAGCTGCTGCGTGCGGGGCGTGGGCGGGATGTGGATTGATTGGGTTCCAGTGGTATCCATTTTTCGTTAGTCCGGTGGCGGCGCTGCCGCCGGGGATCTGTTCGCGAGACACGCCGTGAACCCGTCCATGGGGGCTCTTCCGCGAGGTCCCTCTCGCGGAAGGTCTCGCGAACAGATCCCCGGCGTCAGCACCTTCGCGAAAGGCGTGCACTTCGTTAGGAGGCGGGTAGGAGTCAAAGGAGAGTTGTCGAAAGTTGCTTACAGCGCTCGGCAACTTGAATTGAAGCTGGGGTGCTGGGTATGGGTTTTTGAAAGCGTCGGCGACAGGGACGTCGCCGACGCAGCGTACAGGGATGTATCCACAGCGGTTTCAAAAACCCATACCCAGTGCGCCAGTGCCACATGATTTAAAACAGAGCGCGGAAAATTGCGGACTCAGAATTACCCGGCGTAAGCGTTCTCAGGCACCAGATCGTAATTCACATCCCCGAGATCAAACTGCTCCAGTGGGGCGAGCTGCATGGGTACCCGGTAGCAGCGCAGCAGTTCGCTGTCGCGGCGGTCCATTACTTCGAGGTCGTCACCGGCGATGCCGTGCAACAGGCGCTCAAATTCGGTCATTGCGGAGGCGATCAGGGTTTTGTATTCGAGTTCATCGCCGAGCTTGATGTAGCGCGCTTCGGCGCCGACCTGCTCAATACGCAGCCAGCCCGGTCCGCGCTCTGCGCCGGTAACACCCAGCACTAGCGGGCCCAGCTGATCCTGGCAGAGAGAGACCAGGCTGTGCACCGAGGGCTCCGCGTCCACTTCGTAGCCGACCCATACCCAGCCCGGCAGGCCGAGACGGGTGAGGTGCCATTCCGACAGCCATACCGTCTGATCGTCGTCCACGCGAAACTCGCTATACTCGCGCTGGCCGTTGCGGCTCGCCAGATTTACGTTTGCCTCCGGATTTTCCTGGCGGAAACTGTGCAGCTGCTGGGTCATCTCGTAGTTCACTTCCCAGTGCTTCTGCAACCGCCACTGCATCGGGTACTCGCCCCACTCCACCAGATACTCCTCGCGCTCGCGCAGGGTTTCCGCCACGCGCCAGAAAGCCCCGTCGATCAGGATGCAGGTATCGCCCGGCTTGCTGCCGGGGGCGATGATGCTGTGTTCCGGAGAGGCTTCCGAGGCGTTGACCACATGTTCGCTGCGACCCTCAATCACCTCATACCAGGGGAATCCGTGGCGCAGGGGAGGGGGGAAGGCGAGGGGCGGGCGGCCGGCGAGCAGGCGGCGGAACAGCACCGACTTTTCGATTTCCAGATCAGACAGGGTGTAGCCTTCTTTCTGGGTGATCTGCCCCCAGGCAAATGCCGCCCTTATTAATTGTTTTTCTCGGTCTGAAAAGCTCATTGTTCGCCAGGGTGTCGTTGACTGAAATTCATTCGAATAGGCAAATGACCGCAAACCTTACCACTGCCCGCATTGCGGCGCCATGGATATTCCCCACCGTGCGCGGCCAGACGTACAGGGTGCGCCTTGGGCGGGCGCGGAAAAACTCCGGTAGACTGGGCGGGTTTTAATATGACGGATAACAGAGTGAAAAAGGAGCGCGCATTGAGCGGGAGAAAACGGTCCGCCACCCGGCTTCTAACGGGGGCGGCGGTGTTAGTTGTTGCGACTTCGCTGGGGGCGCAGGCCGAGCCGGCGGCGTCTGCAGGCCCGGCCGCCGAGACCTGCTACGCCGATGGCTGGTCCGAATCCCTGCGCTGCTATCGTATTCCCGTCAGTGCCGATGGCGAGGTCGCGCTCTCGGTGCTGGTGGCGCCGGCGGTGAATGGCGGCCAGCGCGAGCCCCTGTATCTGCTGGCTGGCGGTCCCGGACAGGCCGCCAGCGACCTTGCGCGGCTCCTGAATCCCCTGCGCAAGTTGAACCGCGGGCGCGACATCGTGATGGTGGACCGCCGCGGTGGCGGCCGCTCGGATGCCTTCGACTGTGGCCTGGGCGCGGAGACCCCCGCCAGTATTGAACGGTTTGTCGGTAAGCTTGCGACCTGCTATCAAGCGTCCGGTGAGCGCCCGTTGACCATCAACAGCCGGCAGACGGTGGACGATCTGGAAACCGTGCGCAAAGCGCTGGGACACTCGCAGATCTCCCTGTGGGGTGGCTCCTGGGGCACGCGTACGGCGCTGTTGTATCAGCAGTGGTATCCGGAGTCTCTGCAGAGTCTGGTGCTCGACGGCGTCGCACCCATCGATACCAAGGTCTTCCTCGCCGCCTCGGCCACGGAATCCGCACTGGTGGCGTTGCAGCAGGCCTGCAGCGACGACCCGGTGTGCGCGGGCTTCGGTGACTGGCGCGCGCAATTGGATACGCTACTGGCCAGTTGGGGTGAGGAGCAGGCGCGCAATTTCCCCGATCCGCTCACTGGAAAAACCGTCGACGAACCCATTGAGGCCTGGATGCTGGCGGGCGCGGTGCGCACCGCGCTGTACGACCCGGGTGCCGCGGCGCAGCTGCCGTTTGCGGTGGCTCAGGCGAGCCGCGGCAACTATGCGCCGCTGTCTGGGATTGTCGGCTTGTTTGCGGAAATGGAGGGCGCCATGGCCATGGGGCTTACCTTCTCCGTGGCCTGTGCTGAGGAAATGAATCGCATCAGCGCGGAGGAGATCGCCAGCGACGCGGCGGGCACATTTATCGGCGATGGATTTATTCGTGTGTTCAGCGAGGGCTGCAAGGTGTGGCCGGTACCGGCGCTGCCCTATGAGGCTCCGCAGCCGCGCCATCACCCGGTGCTGCTGATTTCAGGCTCCGCCGACCCCATCACGCCGCCGAAGTATGCTGACGAACAGCTCGCCTACCTGGACCACAAACAACACCTGGTGGTACGCGGCGGTGGACATATCAATTCCGCACGCGGCTGCGTGCCGGACCTGATTCTCGAGTTTCTCGATCAACCGCAGGTGCCTCTGGATCAGGAGTGCCTGGCGGATATCCAGCGCCCGCCTTTTACCGCGGGCAATTACGGCCCCGCGCTGCTGCCGCGGGTTCCGGAAGCCGACTCGAGGCTCGCCGAGGAGCAGCAATCGGGATCAGAAAGTGCCGGCCGGGAAGTCGCGCGTGAAGTAGAGGGGGGCTCGCCGTGATCCGTGTCGAGAATATCAGCAAGTCATTTGCCGGCACGCCGGTGTTGCGCAACCTCAGTTTTGACGTGCCCGACGGGCGCATCACGGCACTGCTGGGTGCCAACGGCGCCGGCAAGACCAGTTGCCTGCGCATTGTCTGCGGCCTGCTGAAGGCGGATTCCGGCCGAGTGCTGGTAGGCGATGCCGACCCGGCCCTCGACCCCATGGGTGCGCGCCGCCAGCTCGGGGTGGTGGGCGACCGCGAGGGGTTGTATGAACGGCTCACGGTGCGCGAGTATCTGGAGGTCTTCGCGCGGATGCAGGGGCTCGGCGGTACGGCACTGGCGGAGGCGCTCGCTGCGGTGCGCGAGGAGTTGGAGCTGGCCGCCCTGTGGGACCGGCGCACCAAGGGGTTTTCCCAGGGGGAGCGCATGAAGGTCTCGCTGGCGCGCGCGCTGGTGCATCGCCCGCAGCACCTGATTCTCGATGAGCCCACCCGCGGCCTCGATGTGCTGGCGGTACGGCTGCTGCGCAAGACGCTCTTGCGGCTGCGTGCCGCGGGTACCACTATCCTGTTTTCCAGTCACGTTATGCCGGAAGTGGCGGAGCTGTCGGACCGGGTGCTGGTGATGGCGGCGGGGCAGCTCGTCGGTGCCGGCACACCCGAGCAGCTCGCGGCGGAGACCGGCTGCAGCACCTTGGAAGACAGTTTTGTGGCCCTGGCCTACGGCCAGCGCGCCAGTGCGGCGCGGGTAGAAGGAGAGCCGGCGTGAACAGGATATGGCGTGCGCAGGCGGTGATTGCCGGCCTGCAACAAATGGCGCCGCTGCTGCGCAAGGAATTGCTGGAAGCCTGGCGCGACCGGCGCGCGCTTCTGATGGCGGTGTGTTTTTCGCTGATGTTTCCCGCGGCGCTGGCGGGCGGGACCATCTTCATGGTGAAGAAACAGAGCGAGGACGTCACCCGGTTGGCCGTGATCGGCGCCGAGCGCGCGCCGCTGATTGCTGAACAGTTGCGCTCGCCCGGGCTGGACGTGGAGGCGCTGGCGGAGGGTAGTCCGCGCGCGTTGCTCGCCGGCGACTACGATCTGGTATTGCAAGTCACCGACGACTTCGCCGAGCGCTATCAGGACTTCCGCGCGCCGCGCCTGTACCTGTATGTGAACAGTTCCGACACCGGCAGCGGCCGTGCACAGCGCGCGTTGCAGGAGCGCCTCGGCGCACTGCAGCAGATGGTGGTGGCCCAGCGCCTGTCTGCGCGGGGCGTAGCGCCACAGCTGCTGGCGCCCTGGCGGCTTGAGACCCGCGATGTGAGCACGCCGTCGAGCCGCGGTGCGCTGATCCTGGCTACGGTACCGGGCCTTTTGATCATGACCCTGTTTATCGCCTGTCTCGCCACCGCGGTAGACAGCTCCGCCGGCGAGCGCGAGCGCCTGAGCCTGGAGCCTCTACTGGTGCAGCCGCTGGCGGGTTGGCAGATCATCACCGCCAAGACCCTGGCCGTGGCGAGTCTCGGCTGGCTCGGATCTCTGCTGGCGATCGGCGCGCTGGTATTGCTGATGCCGTTGATGCCACTGGCGGAGTTTGGGATACAACAGGCCACTACCGTGGCCGGCGTCGTTGCCATGGGGCTGGTGCTGTTGCCGCTGGCGCTGCTGGTGGCCGTCGTGCAGATTTTGCTGGCGCTGCGCTCGCAGTCGTTCAAAGATGCCCAGACCCAACTGAGCATCTTGCAGATTGCACCGGTGGTACTGTTGATGGTGCTGGACATGGCGCAGATCAAGCTGGCCGACAGCTGGCAGTTGTTGCCGCTGATCGGCCAGCAGCAATGGCTCAAAGGGCTGTTGGTCGGCGACTGGGTGTCACCCCTGTGGATGCTGGCGGGCTCGGCCGTGACCCTGGTATTGGTGGTGATGGCGATTCTTGTAGGTGCCCGCGCGTTGCAGCGGGAAAGTCTGTTGTCAGCCAGTTGAATCCGGGTTGATCGGAAAGTAAGGCGGGTAAGCGTGAGCGTACTGGAACTTGAGCACGAGGGGTTGTTGACTGTCGACCTTGGCGCCATCGCCGATAACTACACCTGGCTGCGCGCGCGCCTGGCGGACGGCTGTCGCTGCGCGGCGGTGGTCAAGGCGGATGCCTACGGTCTCGGTGTCAGTCAGGTGGCGCCGGTGCTCTATCGCAGTGGTTGCCGGGACTTTTTTGTGGCGACGCTGGCAGAGGGCGAAGAACTGCGCGCGCTATTGCCTGCGGATACGACCATCTATGTGTTGACCGGCATTCGCCCCGGCTGCGAGCAGCGGTGCGCGGCGGCCAACCTGATCCCGGTGTTGGTTTCCACCGAACAGCTGCGTCAGTGGTGTGTACACACTGGTACCGATACCCGCGCGGCGCCCTGTGCACTCAAGGTGGATACCGGAATGACCCGGCTCGGTATGGGCGCCGATGAATTTGCGCGCTTGCTGCAGGCGCCGGAACTGCTCACGCGCGCGAATGTGCAGCTGATCCTGAGTCACCTGGCCTGTGCCGATGAGCCAGAGCACCCGCAGAATCCGGCCCAGCTCGCTGCGTTCAATGAATTTGTCAGTGCGTTGCGTCGGATCAGTCCACCGGTACAGGCAAGTTTTTCCAATTCCTCCGGTATCTGTCTCGGCGACGCCTATCACTTTGACCTGGCCCGCCCGGGCTCAGCTCTATACGGCATCAATCCGCTGCCTGGCAGCGACAACCCCATGCGTCCGGTGGTTAACCTGCGTGTGCCGGTGCTGCAGCAGCGCGAGATCACCCGCGATTGCGCAGTGGGCTACGGTGCTACAGGCAGCGCTGCCGCGGGCAGCTGGCTGGCGGTGGTGAGAGGCGGTTACGCCGACGGCATGCTGCGCACCCAGAGCGGTCGCGGGCGCGCTATCGCGATCGCGGGCGATGAAAAAATTGCTGTATCCATGCTCGGGCGTGTGTCCATGGATACCTGTGTCTTTGATATCTCCGCGCTCAGCGCCGCCCAGCGCGCGCAGCTGGAAGTCTTCGAGCTGCTGGGCGACGACTGGACGGTGGACGATATGGGGGCCGCCGCCGGCACCATCGGCTATGAAATCCTCACGTCCCTCGGCCGGCGCTACGGCCGCCGCTATCGCTGAATGTTCGCGATTGTTTTACCGATGGAGAACCGAGTGTCACGCAAATCTGACGAACCTTCTGTGTCGAGCACCGACCTGCTCGGCGGGCGCCTGCGGCCGCTGCTCAATCTGCTGGCTGACGGCGAAGTGCATTCCGGGGAATCCCTCGGCGACGTGCTGGGGGTGAGCCGCGCCGCGGTGTGGAAACAGTTGCAGAAGCTGGAATCCCTGGGGCTGCAGGTGATATCGGAGAAAGGCCGCGGCTATCGCCTGTGCGGCGGGCTGGATCTGCTGGACGAACACACTATTCGCGAGCAGCTTGCGCGCGACGTCGCGCCGCTGCTTTGTGGCTTGCAGGTTGTAGACCAGGTGGACTCCACCAATGCGCGCATGCTGGCGGCTCTGGATGCCGGCGCCGGCCATGGCCAGGTGCTGCTCGCCGAGCAGCAGACCGCCGGCCGCGGTCGTCGCGGGCGCGCCTGGCAGAGTCCGTTTGCATCCGGCATCAGTATTTCTATCGGCTGGCGCTTCAGCGGCGGTGTGCAGTTGCTGGAGGGCTTGAGTCTCGCGGTTGGCGTGGCGTTGGCGCGCGCACTGGCGCGGTTTGATGTCCCGGACCTTCGCCTCAAGTGGCCCAATGATGTGTGGTGCCGCGGGCGCAAACTCGCGGGCGTGTTACTGGAGCTGAGTGGCGATCTCACCGACCGCTGCGCGGTGGTGATCGGCATCGGCCTGAATATGCGCCTGCCCGTCGCGGCGGCAGAGGCGATAGAGCAGCCCTGGATCGATCTCGCCGAGGTGCGCCCGGGGATTTCGCGCAACCTGCTGGTGGCGGCGATGCTGGATGAGTTGCTGCCGATGTTGTCGGCCTACCCCGATTCCGGCTTTGGCGCCTGGCGCGAGGCGTGGCAGGCGCTGGACCAGTTCGCCGGCGCTGAAGTGTGTTTGCAGTCGGCGCAGCAGCGCTGGTGCGGCATAGAGCGCGGCGTAGATGGCAGCGGCGCGCTGCTGCTGGACATCGACGGTGAATGTCGGGCTTTTCATGGCGGTGAGCTCTCCCTGCGTCCCGCCGGGAGCCGTGCGCCGTGATTCTGGAGTTGGATCAGGGTAATACCCGCGGCAAGTGGCGCTTGATTCGCAATCAGTCTGCCGCGGGGGAAGCTGAAGTTGTTGCTCGCGGCACTTTCGCCCCTGGGCCTTGGTGGCGGGAGGCGGCGTTACCGGCGGCCTGGATAGAGCGCGCCCCCACGCGGGTGCGCATCGCCAATGTGGCAGGTGGCGAGGTGGAGCGTGCAATCAGTGCGCGCCTGCAGCTGGATCTGGGCATTGCGGCGGAATTCGCGCGGGTAACCGCTGAGTGCGGCGGTGTGCGCTGCGCCTATTCACAGGTGGAACGGCTTGGGGTCGACCGCTGGCTGGCGGTACTCGCTGCGCACCACCGCTCGCCCGCACCGGCACTGGTAGTGGACTGCGGCAGCGCGGTGACCTTGGACCTGCTGGGTATCGGTGGCGAGCATCTAGGCGGATATATCCTGCCGGGTCTCGGCTTGATGCGCCGCGCATTGTCCAGTGATACCGACGCGGTCAAAGTGGCCGAGTGTTTTGCGCCGGGTATGTCCCTCGCCCCCGGGAGGAATACCGCGGATGCGGTCAATCGCGGACTGCCGCTGATGGTTCTCGGTGCGGTGGACCGGGCTCTCGATTTCCTGCGTCAGCATTGCGCAGCAGGTGGGGTTTCGGCATCCCGACTGATATTGACCGGCGGCGACGGCGCGCTGCTGGCATCTTTCCTACCGCAACCTTACCTGCTGCTTCACGATCTGGTGATGGAGGGGTTGGCGCTCACCAACCCCTGATGATCGGTTGCGCGGCAGTTGCGACTGTGCGCCAGTCGCTGCCAGCGCTGCTGGAGTAAGGCTAGAATCCGCACTTCCCGAATTCTGTGGCGATGAGATATACGTGTTGAGCGTCAGCGCCGCACACTCTGGGTAACCCGGTAGTGAATAACGTCGGGTCGACGGCAAAAATCCCGAAATTGACAGGTACCACTGACTGACGGCTATGCGTTGGATATTTTTATTTTTAGCGGCTGCGAATCTCGGCCTGCTCGCCTGGTTTGTAACCACGACATCTGCGCCTGCGCCGACAGCGAAGAGTGTGCCGTTGGCGGAAGAGGAGGGTGCCGGCAGCATCATACTGTTGAGCGAGGCCGACCCGGCACAGTTGAGAGCCGGAAAGCAGAAGCCCGCGGCGGCGCCCAGCGATACACCGGCAGAGAGGGCGGATACTCCGCCCGCGCAGCTGTGCAGCCTCGTGGGACCATTTGATGAGGCCTACCAGGGCGAGGAGGTGGCGCGGCGGCTGCAGGCATTGCAGGTGCCCGCTGCAATGAAGGAAATCGAGATGCAGGGGCAGATGCGCTACTGGGTATACCTGGCGCCCTTGAATTCATCCCAGCAGGCTTTCCGCAAGCTGCGGGAGTTGCAGGCCGCGGGTATCGACAGTTACGTAATTCCCAAGGGGTCCCTGGAAAATGGGATTTCATTCGGGATTTTCTCCGAGGAGGAGCGCGCCCGCTCGCTGGCCAGGGATCTGCAGGGGCGCGGATTCGCAGCGGAGTATCGCGAGGAGCCGCAGACTTACCTCGAGCGCTGGGTGGTTGTGGAAAGTACCGGTGTCAGCCAGGTTGCCGAAGCATTCTGGCAGCAGCTTCAGCTGGATTATCCGGACATCGGCCGCCGCCAGAATCTGTGCAGTGAGATTCGCGAGAAAGAAATCGAGTGATCCGGGCGGTTCAGCCTTGCGCAATTTTTGATGCCTGCAATCGAGGTGAAGAAAAGCGACAACAGGCTGTTGCGTGTCGAGAACACTTCCCCTAGAATCCCGCCTCCACTTAAGGGGGTGTCAACTACCCCGGTGGAAGAGTCGGTTTGAAAGAGCCGATACGGAAAAGGCTGGCGTAGCTCAGTAGGTAGAGCAGCTGACTTGTAATCAGCCGGTCGGGGGTTCGATTCCTCTCGCCAGCTCCATTTCTTTCCGTCGCGCAGTGCACTGACAAATTCAGGTAAGTGTGTGAATTTGAAAGAAAAAATGTTGACAGCGAAAAGGATGGTGTGGAGAATGCGCACCACCTTGAGGCAGGGGTTCCCGAGTGGCCAAAGGGATCAGACTGTAAATCTGACGCGCAAGCTTCGGTGGTTCGAATCCACCCCCCTGCACCATTATTTAGATGCCTATGTGCTGGCATCGAAGATGAAAGAGAGGTTTGCTCTTTTGTCTGGAGGTTTCGCACGCGATAGCGCGGGCATAGTTCAATGGTAGAACCTCAGCCTTCCAAGCTGATGATGCGGGTTCGATTCCCGCTGCCCGCTCCATTTTTAGTGCGGAGCTTGGTTGGTTGTGTGTGATGACCTTTTGGTTGTCGCGCTGCGCAGGCTGCCCCGCCTGCTCCGGCACTGAGTGCTGGTATTCGGAGTAAGCTCATGTAGCTCAGGGGTAGAGCACACCCTTGGTAAGGGTGAGGTCGGCGGTTCAAATCCGCCCATGAGCTCCATTATTCGTGGCCGCGGTGACCTGTGTCTCCGCGGTTATTTGTATCCGGCTTATATGCTTTTGCGGGTCGGATGCGTCGGTTCCCGAGTGGGCTCTTTGGAGTGGATGCGCGGGAGCTGTTCTAAGGTAAGGTCGCTAGTTCGGCTCACGCTTATATTGGGAGGCCCGCAATGGGAAAAGAAAAGTTTGAACGTTCCAAGCCCCACGTAAACGTGGGCACCATCGGTCACGTTGACCACGGTAAAACCACCCTGACTGCTGCGCTGACCCGCGTATGTTCCGAAGTGTGGGGTGGCGCTGCCGTTGCCTTCGACGGTATCGATAACGCACCGGAAGAGCGCGAGCGCGGTATCACCATCTCCACTTCCCACGTGGAATACGAGTCCCCGACTCGTCACTACGCGCACGTTGACTGCCCGGGACACGCCGACTACGTGAAGAACATGATCACCGGCGCGGCGCAGATGGACGGCGCGATCCTGGTATGTTCCGCTGCTGACGGCCCCATGCCGCAGACCCGCGAGCACATCCTGCTGTCCCGTCAGGTAGGTGTACCGTACATCGTGGTATTCCTGAACAAAGCCGACATGGTCGACGACGAAGAGCTGCTGGAGCTGGTAGAGATGGAAGTTCGCGAACTTCTGGACCAGTACGAGTTCCCGGGCGACGACACTCCGATCATCGTTGGTTCCGCGCTGATGGCGCTGAACGGCGAAGACGACAACGAAATGGGTACTACTGCCGTTAAGAAACTGGTGGAAACCCTGGACGCCTACATTCCGGAGCCGGAGCGCGCTATCGACAAGCCGTTCCTGATGCCGATTGAAGACGTATTCTCCATCTCTGGTCGCGGCACCGTAGTAACCGGCCGTGTAGAGCGTGGTATCGTCAAGACTGGTGATGAAATCGCCATCGTTGGTATCCGTGACACCACCACCACCACCTGTACCGGTGTGGAAATGTTCCGCAAGCTGCTGGACGAAGGTCGTGCTGGTGAGAACATCGGCGCCCTGCTGCGCGGCACCAAGCGTGACGAAGTAGAGCGTGGTCAGGTACTGGCCAAGCCGGGTTCCATCACTCCGCACACCAAGTTCGAAGCGGAAGTGTACGTACTGTCCAAGGACGAAGGTGGTCGTCACACCCCGTTCTTCAAGGGCTACCGTCCGCAGTTCTACTTCCGTACCACCGACGTAACTGGTGCGTGTGAACTGCCGGAAGGCACCGAGATGGTAATGCCGGGCGATAACGTTCAGATGACCGTTACCCTGATTGCCCCGATCGCCATGGAAGAAGGTCTGCGTTTCGCGATTCGCGAAGGTGGCCGTACCGTTGGTGCTGGCGTTGTGGCCAAAATCATCGAGTAATCGGTGAATAAGTGCGGCTTTCGAGTGAATCGTAAGTCGCACTTGCAAATGCTGGGGTGGGTGGTATTATCCGCCCCTCATTTTTTCCGGTAGTGGCGCAGTCCACCTCCGGAAGTGTTCCAGGCCAGTAGTTCAATTGGTAGAGCACCGGTCTCCAAAACCGGCTGTTGGGGGTTCGAGTCCCTCCTGGCCTGCCAACTTTCAGATGCCCGCAAGGGGCCTGCAGTTGGGCTATCCTGTACTGCTGTCGCTCTTTGTGGTCGTTGGCAATAAAGGCGCCTTGCGGTAAAGGGGCGCGCTAAAGGCTTCTTTGTATGAATGCTAAAGTAGAGGCGAAAACCTTTCGTCTTGACGGCCTGAAGTGGCTGCTGGTTGTGCTGCTTGTCGGTGCCGCTGTGGCGGGCAATTCCTACTACGCCGAAATCCCCCTGTTGTATCGTGTCCTGGCAATTGTTGCGCTTTGCCTTGCGGCGGCATTTGTTGCTGTGCAGACAGAGAAGGGTAGTAGCTTCTGGAACCTGCTGCGGGAAGCTCAGAATGAAGTGCGTCGGGTGGTATGGCCGACTCGCCAGGAGGCAACGCAGACCACGTTGATTGTGGTGGTGTTCGTGCTGTTGATGGCGGTTATTCTGTGGGGGCTGGATACCGGCCTCGGCTGGCTCGCTTCCAAGATCATTGGCTAAAGGTTAATCCATGGCAAAGCATTGGTACGTGGTTCAGGCTTACTCCGGTTATGAGAAACGCGTGGCGTCTTCTCTGAAGGAGCGCATTGAGCTGCACGAAATGGATCACCTGTTTGGTGAAGTGCTTGTCCCCACGGAAGAAGTGGTGGAGATGCGTGCCGGTCAGAAGCGTAAGAGTGAGCGCAAGTTTTTCCCTGGTTATGTACTGGTGGAAATGGAGCTCAATGACGACACCTGGCACCTGGTGAAGGAAACTCCCCGTGTGCTGGGCTTTATCGGCGGCAAGGCGGACAAGCCGGCGCCGATTACCGATCGCGAAGCGCAGGCCATCCTGAATCGTATGGATGACGCTGCGGAGAAACCCAAGCCCAAGACCCTGTTCGAGCCGGGTGAAATGGTACGGGTTATCGACGGTCCGTTTAACGATTTCAACGGTGTGGTGGAAGAGGTCAACTACGAGAAGAGTCGCCTGCGGGTGGCGGTGTTGATCTTCGGTCGCTCTACGCCGGTAGAGCTGGAATTCAGTCAGGTAGAGAAAGGCTGATTTCGAGCTGGAAGGATTCGGCCCTCTTTCGCTAATCGCGGAAGGGGGCTTTCGCGTCCCTGAAAACTGTGTTGCCGATTTGGTGAGCGGTGGCAGGGGTACAAACAGGGGAGCTGAGCGTTGCACGTTTGTAAAAGTGTACAGCGCAGGCGCTAATACCCAGTTAAAGAGGAAGCTGTAATGGCTAAGAAAGTAGAAGCTTACATCAAGCTGCAAGTGAAGGCCGGCCAGGCCAACCCGAGTCCGCCCGTTGGTCCTGCGCTGGGTCAGAAAGGCGTGAACATCATGGAATTCTGTAAGGCGTTCAACGCCCAGACCCAGGGTATTGAGCCGGGCCTGCCGATTCCTGTTGTGATCTCTGTATACAGCGATCGCTCTTTCACCTTCGTTATGAAGTCCCCGCCCGCCGCGGTTCTGCTGCGCAAGGCTGCCAAGATCAAGAGCGGCTCCGGCCGTCCGAACACTGAGAAAGTGGGCAAAGTAACCCGCGCTCAGATCGAAGAGATCGTGGAAATGAAGAAAGCTGACCTGACTGCATCCGACCTGGAAGCAGCTGTGCGCACCATCGCTGGTTCCGCACGCAGTGCCGGTATCGAAGTGGAGGGCGTGTAAGTGGCCAAATTGACCAAGCGTCAGCGCGCTATCGCTGAAAAACTCCAGTCTGGCAAGGCATACGGTATCGACGAAGCGGTATCCCTGCTGAAAGAGTTCTCCAATGTCAAATTCGCGGAAACCGTTGATGCCGCCATCAACCTGGGTATCGATCCGCGCAAATCCGACCAGGCCGTTCGCGGTGCGACTACTCTGCCGCACGGTACCGGTAAAGACGTGCGTGTAGCCGTATTTACCCAGGGCGCCAACGCTGAAGCTGCCAAGGCAGCTGGCGCTGAACTGGTGGGTATGGACGAACTGGCTGCCGACATCAAAGCCGGCAACATGGACTTCGACGTGGTTATCGCCTCTCCGGACGCGATGCGCGTTGTTGGCCAGCTGGGCCAGATCCTCGGTCCGCGCGGTCTGATGCCGAACCCGAAAACCGGCACCGTAACCCCGGACGTGGTAACCGCGGTTAAGAATGCCAAGGCCGGTCAGGTGCGCTTCCGCGCTGACAAGGGCGGCATCATTCACGGTGGTATCGGCAAAATCGGCTTCGACGCCAAGCTGCTGAAGGAAAACCTGGAAGCGCTGGTAGCGGATCTGAAGAAAGCCAAACCGGCTTCTGCCAAGGGCGTGTATCTGAAGAAGATCACCCTGAGCACCACTATGGGCCCGGGTCTGACCATCGACCAGGCTTCTCTGGACGTTAAATAACTTTCTAGTGGGGTTTTCCCAAGAAAGTTAGCAGCGTTCAGTAAAAAGAACTTTGGGGTCCGCCGCTCTGGTTTACCGGGTGGCGGGCCGTCAAAGACCGTAGGCGCGGCGGGTGTTTGAGGTTTAAATGCCCACTGCTTAATCCGATACGAGGCCAGGTTGGTCAATACGGTATCGAGCCTACGCAGACGGTGTGCCCAAACCAGTATTTTTACTGGATTTGAGCTTAAAGCACCGGAACGGGTCGGGTGACATGTGGTTCCCGGCCTTCATTCAAATCCAGGAGTGACACTATGGCTATTGGACTCGTAGACAAGAAAGCGATTGTCGCGGAAGTCCAGCAGGCTGCTGAGGGTGCTCTGTCTGCGGTTGTTGCGGATTCCCGCGGCGTAACCGTGAATGACATGACTGCCCTGCGCAAAGAGGCTCGCGAACACGGCGTTTGGCTGAAAGTTGTTCGTAATACTCTGGCGCGTCGCGCTCTGGCCGGTACCGAATTCGAATGTCTCGTTGAGAAATTCGTCGGTCCCAGCATCATTGCTTTTTCCAATGAACACCCGGGTGCCGGTGCGCGCATCCTGCGTGACTTCGCGAAGAAGAATGACAAGCTGGAACTGAAAGGTGCCGCCTTCGAAGGCGTAGCGACTGACGTCCAACTGTTGGCAAGCCTGCCGACATACGACGAAGCAATCGCCCAGCTGATGAGCGTGTTGAAAGAAGCCTCTGCTGGCAAGCTGGTCCGCACCATTGCGGCCGTTCGCGACCAAAAAGAGCAGCAAGCTGCGTAATTGTTTCGCTTCGCGAAATCGCAGTTTTCAACGACTTTTTATTGAATTTACGAGCAGCTTGCTGCTCACACGAAATCAGGTACTAACTCATGTCTCTGACTAAAGAAGATATCATCAATGCGATCGCCGAGATGTCCGTTAAGGACGTTGTTGAGCTGATCACCGCTATGGAAGAGAAGTTCGGCGTAACTGCAGCTGCTGCTGTTGTTGCTGCTGGCCCGGCTGCTGAAGCGGCTGAAGAGAAAGACTCTTTCGACATCGTTCTGACTTCCGCAGGCGACAAGAAAGTGAACGTGATCAAGGTTGTTCGCGGCATCACCGGTCTGGGCCTGAAAGAAGCCAAAGAACTGGTAGACGGCGCTCCGAGCACTCTGAAAGAAGCTGCAGCCAAGGCTGAAGCTGAAGATGCGAAGAAGCAGCTGGAAGAAGCTGGCGCTACCGTAGAACTGAAGTAATTCGGATCTACACAGCACCGCCAGTGGCTGCGTAATCAACCGCTGGCGGAAAGGCTGGTGGACTTTTGTCCGCCGGCCTTTTTGCCGTTTGCGACACCGGGCTTTTCCCGTTACGGGAAATGAAGAAACCTCCGGTTCCAAGGCAAATTTATAGAGACGTTTGCGCAGATTTCGGTACGCTTTTTGATCAGCTTCTTAAAGCGTAGCGCAATGTGCAGAGACTTCTCGCCCGGATGGGCTGCGTATCGTCACCGTGTTGACCGCAGTTCTAAGGAAGTCTTGTCACTGATCAAGCTGGGGAATATGAATGGCTTACTCATACACTGAGAAAAAACGTATCCGCAAGGATTTTGGCAAACTGCCTAAGGTCATGGACGTACCTTTCCTGCTTGCGATACAGCTGGACTCGTATCGCAAATTCACGCAGGCCGACACGCGCCCGGATGAGCGCCTGGATATGGGTCTGCAGGCGGCGTTCAAGTCTGTATTTCCGATCGTCAGCTACTCCGGCAACGCCGCACTGGAGTACGTGAGCTACACCCTCGGCAAGCCGGTATTCGATGTCAAGGAATGTACCCTGCGCGGCGTTACCTACGCGTGCCCGCTGCGTGTGCGCGTGCGCCTGATCATTTACGATAAAGAATCTGCGAATAAGTCCATCAAGGACATCAAAGAGCAGGAAGTGTACATGGGCGAGATTCCGCTCATGACTGAAAACGGTACCTTCGTAATCAACGGTACCGAGCGCGTGATCGTGTCCCAGCTGCACCGTTCCCCGGGTGTGTTCTTCGATCACGACAAGGGCAAGACTCACTCCTCAGGTAAGCTGCTGTACGCCGCACGGGTGATTCCTTACCGTGGTTCCTGGCTCGACTTCGAGTTCGATCCGAAAGATCTGGTCTACGTGCGTATTGACCGTCGCCGCAAACTGCCGGCGACCATCCTGCTGCGCGCCCTGGGCTTCAGCTCCCAGGAAATGCTGGAAATGTTCTTTGAAACCAGCAAGTTCACCCTGAACAACGAAACCGTCAGCCTGAAACTGATCCCGTCGCGTCTGCGCGGTGATGTGGCCTCCTTCGACATCAAGGACGGCAGCGGCAAGGTGATTGTCGAGGAAGGGCGCCGTATTACCCCGCGCCACATTCGCCAGCTGGAAAAAGCCGGGGTGGAAACCCTGGAAGCGCCGGTGTCTTACGCCAATGGCCGCGTACTGGCCCACGACATCATCGACGAGTCCACCGGTGAAGTGGCCATCGAATGTAATACCGAAATTACCGATGAAGTCATCAACAAGCTGCGCGTCCTGAACATCAAGCAGTTCGAGACCCTGTACACCAACGATCTCGACTGCGGTCCGTTCGTGTCCGACACCTTGCGCGCCGATCCTTCCCGCACCCAGCTGGAAGCGCTGGTAGAAATCTACCGCATGATGCGCCCGGGCGAGCCGCCCACCAAGGAGTCCGCGGAGTCCCTGTTCGAGAACCTGTTCTTCTCCGACGAGCGCTACGATCTGTCCGCGGTTGGTCGCATGAAGTTCAACCGTCGCCTGGGTCGCGAAGACGAAACCGGTCAGGGCACCCTGAGCAAAGAGGACATTGTTGACGTTCTGAAGACCCTGATCGAGATCCGCAACGGTCGCGGCATGGTGGACGACATCGACCACCTGGGTAACCGTCGTGTGCGTTCCGTGGGCGAAATGGCGGAAAACCAGTTCCGCGTCGGCCTGGTACGCGTAGAGCGCGCGGTGAAAGAGCGTTTGTCCATGGCGGAGTCCGAAGGCCTGATGCCGCAGGACCTGATCAACGCCAAGCCGGTAGCGGCCGCGGTGAAGGAATTCTTTGGTTCCTCCCAGCTGTCCCAGTTTA
The DNA here is from genome assembly GCF_011326135.1 of Microbulbifer sp. SH-1. Lineage (NCBI taxonomy): Bacteria > Pseudomonadati > Pseudomonadota > Gammaproteobacteria > Cellvibrionales > Microbulbiferaceae > Microbulbifer > Microbulbifer sp. SH-1. The sequence continues at coordinate 4,368,033 of NZ_CP046948.1, forward strand.
TGGACCAGAACAACCCGCTGTCCGAGGTGACCCACAAGCGCCGTGTATCTGCACTGGGCCCGGGTGGTCTGACCCGCGAGCGCGCGGGCTTCGAGGTGCGCGACGTGCACCCGACCCACTACGGCCGCGTGTGTCCGATTGAAACGCCGGAAGGTCCGAACATCGGTCTGATCAACTCTTTGGCCACCTTTGCCCGCGCCAACCACTACGGCTTCCTTGAGAGCCCGTACCGCAAGGTGGTGGACGGCCAGGTGACCGACCAGATCGAATACCTGTCCGCGATCAACGAAGCGAACTACGTGATTGCACAGGCGTCCGCTGCAATGGACGAGAACGGTCGCTTTACCGATGACCTGGTCAGTGTGCGTCACCAGAACGAATTTACTCTGAAGACCCCGGACGAAATCCAGTACATGGACGTGTCTGCTCGTCAGGTAGTGTCTGTGGCCGCGGCGATGATTCCGTTCCTCGAGCACGATGACGCCAACCGCGCACTCATGGGTTCCAACATGCAGCGTCAGGCGGTTCCAACCCTGCGCGCTGAGAAGCCGCTGGTGGGCACCGGTATGGAGCGCACCGTAGCGCGCGACTCCGGCGTTTGCGTGGTAGCCAAGCGCGGCGGCGTGATCGAGCGTGTGGACGCGAGCCGTGTAGTTGTGCGTGTGCACGACAGCGAGGTAGAAACCGGCGACGCGGGTGTGGACCTGTACAACCTGACCAAGTACACCCGTTCCAACCAGAACACCTGTATCAACCAGCGCCCGATCGTGAAGACCGGCGATGTGGTTGAGCGTGGCGATATCCTGGCCGACGGCCCGTCCGTTGACCTGGGTGAGCTGGCGCTGGGCCAGAACATGCGCATCGCGTTCATGCCCTGGAACGGCTACAACTTCGAGGACTCCATCCTCGTATCCGAGCGCGTTGTGCAGGATGACCGCTTCACCACCATCCACATCCAGGAGCTGACCTGTATTGCCCGCGACACCAAGCTGGGCAGTGAGGAAATCACCGCGGATATCCCCAACGTGGGCGAATCGGCGCTGAACAAGCTGGACGAGTCCGGCATCGTGTACATCGGTGCGGAAGTGGGCGCTGGCGACATCCTGGTCGGCAAGGTGACCCCGAAAGGCGAAGCCCAGCTGACCCCGGAAGAGAAACTGCTGCGCGCGATCTTCGGTGAGAAGGCGTCCGATGTTAAAGACACCTCCCTGCGTGCGCCCTCCGGCACCCGCGGCACCGTGATCGACGTACAGGTCTTCACCCGCGACGGCCTGCAGAAAGACCAGCGCTCCATCGCCATCGAGAAGGCGCAGCTGGACGAAGTGCGTAAGGACCTGAACGAGGAATACCGCATCGTCGAAGGCGCCACCTTCGAGCGTCTGCAGGCAGCACTGGAAGGCCAGAAGGTTGCCGGCGGCAAGGGCGTGAAGAAAGGCGACGAGCTGACCGCAGAAGTGCTGTCCAGCCTGCCGCGCGAAGACTGGTTCAAGCTGCGCATGGTGGAAGACAGCCTGAACGAGCAGCTGGAAAAAGCCGAAGCCCAGCTGAAAGAACGTCGCAAACTGCTCGACGAGAAGTTTGAAGACAAGAAGAAGAAACTGGAATCCGGCGACGATCTGGCACCGGGCGTGCTGAAAATCGTCAAGGTTTACCTGGCGATCAAGCGTCGCATCCAGCCCGGTGACAAGATGGCCGGTCGTCACGGTAACAAGGGTGTTATCTCCGTGATCAAACCGGTGGAAGACATGCCCTACGACGAAAACGGCGTGCCGGTAGACGTAGTGCTGAACCCGCTGGGTGTTCCGTCCCGTATGAACGTGGGTCAGGTACTGGAGATGCACCTGGGTATGGCGGCGAAGGGCCTCGGTGCCAAGATCGACCGCATGATCAAGGAGCAGCAGGAAGTGGCGAAAGTCCGCGGCTTCCTGGAAGAGGTATACAACTCCACTGGCGGTAACAAGGAAGAGCTGGACCAGCTGACCGACCAGGAAATCCTGGCGATGGCTGAGAACCTGCGCGGCGGTGTGCCGATGGCCACGCCGGTGTTCGACGGTGCCGCGGAATCCGAGATCAAGCAGCTGCTGCGTCTGGCGGATATCCCGGATTCCGGTCAGATCACCCTGCACGACGGCCGTACCGGTGATGCCTTCGAGCGTCCGGTCACCGTGGGCTACATGTACATGCTGAAACTGAACCACCTGGTGGACGACAAGATGCACGCGCGTTCTACCGGTTCCTACAGCCTGGTTACCCAGCAGCCGCTGGGTGGTAAGGCCCAGTTCGGTGGTCAGCGTTTCGGTGAGATGGAGGTGTGGGCACTGGAAGCTTACGGTGCCGCCTACACCCTGCAGGAAATGCTCACGGTCAAATCCGATGACGTGGAAGGTCGTACCAAGATGTACAAGAACATCGTGGATGGCGACCACCGCATGGAGCCGGGCATGCCCGAATCCTTCAACGTACTGGTCAAGGAAATCCGCTCGCTGGGTATGAACTTCGAGCTGGAAAACGAATAAGTCCTGAAGCAAAAGTTGTAGGAGCCTGCTTGCAGGCGAACAGAAAAGTGCCGGTAGCGTTTGTTCAACGCTGCCGGCCTTCCCGGCCCAGGCTGCAGCGGCCGGGATGACCACCCCCCAGTGGAGGAAAGGCCTTGAAAGATTTGTTAAACCTGGTGAAAGCCCAGGATCAGCTGGAAGAATTTGACGCGATCCGTATCGGTCTGGCATCCCCGGACATGATCCGCTCCTGGTCCTACGGCGAAGTGAAAAAGCCGGAGACCATCAACTACCGTACCTTCAAGCCGGAACGCGAAGGCCTGTTCTGCGCCAAGATCTTTGGCCCGGTCAAGGACTACGAGTGCCTGTGCGGTAAGTACAAGCGCATGAAGCACCGCGGCATCATCTGCGAAAAGTGCGGCGTGGAAGTGACCAAGGCCAAGGTGCGCCGCGAGCGCATGGGCCACATCGAACTGGCATCGCCGGTTGCGCACATCTGGTTTTTGAAATCGTTGCCGTCCCGTATCGGTCTGCTGCTGGACATGACCCTGCGCGACATCGAGCGCGTGCTCTACTTCGAATCCTACGTAGTGACCGATCCGGGTATGACTACCCTGGAGCGCGGTCAGCTGCTGAACGACGAGCAGTACTTCGAGGCGATGGAAGAGTTCGCCGACGAGTTCGAAGCCAAAATGGGTGCGGAAGCCATCCAGGAACTGATGAACGATATCGACCTGCCGTCTGAAATTCAGCGTCTGCGGGAAGAGATTCCGTCCACCAATTCCGAGACCAAGATCAAGAAACTGTCCAAGCGCCTGAAGCTGCTGGAAGCCTTCTACAAGTCCGGCAACAAGCCGGAGTGGATGGTTATGCAGGCGCTGCCGGTGCTGCCGCCGGACCTGCGTCCGCTGGTACCCCTGGACGGCGGTCGTTTTGCGACCTCCGACCTGAACGATCTGTACCGCCGCGTGATCAACCGCAACAACCGTCTGAAGCGCCTGCTCGAGCTGAACGCGCCGGATATCATCGTGCGCAACGAAAAGCGCATGCTGCAGGAGGCGGTAGACGCCCTGTTGGATAACGGTCGTCGCGGTCGCGCCATCACCGGTTCCAACAAGCGCCCGCTGAAATCCCTGGCCGACATGATCAAGGGTAAACAGGGTCGTTTCCGTCAGAACCTGCTGGGCAAGCGCGTTGACTACTCCGGTCGTTCCGTGATCGTGGTAGGTCCGACCCTGCGTCTGCACCAGTGCGGTCTGCCGAAGAAAATGGCCCTTGAGCTGTTCAAGCCGTTCATTTTCGGCAAACTGGAAGCCCGCGGCCTCGCCACCACCATCAAGGCGGCGAAGAAAATGGTCGAGCGCGAAGAAGCGGTGGTGTGGGATATCCTCGACGAGGTGATCCGCGAGCACCCGGTACTGCTGAACCGCGCCCCGACCCTGCACCGTCTGGGTATCCAGGCGTTCGAGCCGGTACTGATTGAAGGTAAAGCGATCCAGCTGCACCCGCTGGTGTGTGCGGCGTACAACGCCGACTTCGACGGTGACCAGATGGCGGTACACGTACCGCTGACCATCGAGGCGCAGCTGGAATCCCGCGCGCTGATGATGTCCACCAACAACATCCTGTCGCCCGCCAACGGCGAGCCGATCATCGTGCCTTCCCAGGACGTGGTACTGGGTCTGTACTGGATGACCCGCGAGCGCGTGAACGATAAAGGTGAAGGCATGTTCTTCACCGATATCAAGGAAGTGAGCCGCGCCTTCTACGCCAAGCAGGTTGGCCTGCAGGCGAAGGTGAAAGTGCGTATCGACGAAGTGGAAATCGGCGAAGACGGCGAGAAGCGCAAGACCCGCACCGTGTACGACACCACTGTCGGCCGCGCGCTGCTGTGGAACATTGTGCCGGACGGTATGCCCTTCGACATGGTCAACCAGCCCATGAAGAAGAAGGCGATTTCCCGCGTTCTGAACGAGTGTTACCGCAAGGTGGGCCTGAAGGCGACCGTTATCTTTGCTGACCAGCTGATGTACACCGGTTTCGACTTCTCCACCAAGTCCGGTTCCTCCATCGGTGTGAACGACTTCGAGATCCCGGCGGCCAAGGCCGACCTGATCGCTTCCGCGGAAGAGGAAGTGAAAGAGATCGAGAGCCAGTTCGCCTCCGGTCTGGTAACCGCGGGCGAGAAATACAACAAGGTTATCGACGTGTGGTCCCGTACCAACGACAAGGTTACCCAGGCAATGATGGCCGGCATCCGCAAGGAAAAGGTCATCAACAAGGCCGGTGAGGAAACCGAACAGGACTCCTTCAACTCCGTGTACATGTACGCCGACTCCGGCGCGCGGGGTTCCGAGGCGCAGATCCGTCAGCTCGCCGGTATGCGCGGCCTGATGGCGCGTCCGGACGGCTCCATTATCGAAAACGCCATTACTGCGAACTTCCGTGAAGGTCTGAGCGTACTGCAGTACTTCATCTCCACTCACGGTGCGCGTAAAGGTCTGGCGGATACCGCACTGAAAACCGCGAACTCCGGTTACCTGACCCGCCGTCTGGTGGACGTGGCCCAGGACGTGGTGATCACCGAGATCGACTGTGGCACCGACGAAGGTCTGACCATGGCGCCGGTGATCGAAGGCGGTGACGTGATCGAATCTCTGGGTGACCGTATTCTCGGCCGTGTCGTGGCCCGCGACGTGCCCAAGCCCGGCAGCGACGAGATCGCGGTACCGGCCGGCACCATGATCGACGAAGCGTGGGTAGAGCGCATCGAAGGTATGGGTATCGACGAGGTGATCGTGCGTTCCGCGATCACCTGTGAAACCGGCCACGGTATCTGCGCCCAGTGTTACGGTCGCGACCTGGCCCGCGGCCACCGCGCCAACCCGGGTGAAGCCGTGGGTGTTGTCGCGGCGCAGTCCATCGGTGAGCCGGGTACCCAGCTGACCATGCGGACCTTCCACATCGGTGGTGCGGCTAGCCGTGCTTCCGCGGCGGACAGCATTCAGGTGAAGCTGGGCGGTACCGTACGTCTGCACAATGTGAAGACGGTCAAGGCGGCAAACGGCAATCTGGTGGCTGTTTCCCGCTCCGGTGAGCTGGCGCTTGCCGACAGCGCCGGTCGCGAGCGCGAGCGCTACAAGCTGCCCTACGGTGCACAGATCAGCGTTGACGAAGGTGCCGAGGTTGAAGGCGGCAAGATCGTCGCCAAATGGGACCCGCACACCCACCCGATCATTACCGAGGTGGCGGGTTGGGTGAAACTGTCCGGTATGGAAGATGGCCTGTCCATCCGCAAGCAGACCGACGAAATCACCGGCCTGTCCTCCATCGAGGTGATCGATCCGGCGGAACGTCCTGCTGCGGGTAAAGACCTGCGCCCGGCGGTAACCCTGGTGGATGAGAACGGTGAAGAACTGACCCTGGCGAGTTCCAGTGCCCCGGCGCACTACGCGCTGCCGCCGCGCGCGATCCTGAGCCTGAAAGAGGGCGACAAGGTGAACGTGGGTGACGTTATCGCCCGTATTCCGCAGGAATCCGGCGGTACCAAGGACATCACCGGTGGTCTGCCGCGCGTTGCCGACCTGTTCGAAGCACGTAAGCCGAAAGAGCCGTCCATCCTGGCGGAGATCTCCGGTACCGTGTCCTTTGGTAAAGAGACCAAGGGCAAGGTGCGTCTGCAGATCACCCCGAAAGACGGCAAGCCGCTGGCCAACGGCAAGGACTCCTACGAGGTCCTGATTCCGAAGCACCGCCAGCTGACCGTGTTCGAGGGTGAAACCGTGGAGAAGGGGGAGGTCATTTCCGACGGCCCGTCCAACCCGCACGACATCCTGCGCCTCAAAGGCGTTGAGGAACTGGCGCGCTACATCACCAATGAGATCCAGGAGGTTTACCGCCTCCAGGGTGTGAAGATCAACGACAAGCACATCGAAACCATCGTGCGTCAGATGCTGCGCAAAGTTGAAATTCTGGAGATGGGCGATTCCGAGTTCATCAAGGGTGAGCAGGTCGAGTACCAGGCGGTCATCGAAGAAAACGAGCGCCTGCGTGCCGAAGGCAAGCAGCCGGCTCAGTACGAGCGCCTGCTGCTGGGTATCACCAAGGCGTCTCTGGCGACCGAGTCCTTCCTGTCCGCGGCCTCCTTCCAGGAGACCACCCGCGTACTGACCGAAGCAGCGGTGACCGGCAAGGAAGACAGCCTGCGCGGCCTGAAGGAGAACGTGGTTGTGGGTCGTCTGATCCCGGCCGGTACCGGTCTCGCCTACCACGCCGAGCGCAAGCGCAAGCGCACCCAGCAGGTGAGCTTCGGTTATGCCGAAGGCCCGTCTGCGGAAGAGGTGGAAGCGGCGCTGACCGAAGCCCTGAAATCATCCGGGGAGTAAGTCGGCCGCATGTCGCCGACCGGGCGGTTCCGCCCGGTCGGTACCGAATCGCAGTCACCGTGGCAGTGAGTGTTTATTGTCCATGGTGATTGACTAGGGGTGTCGCAGTTTATAGAATGCGGCCCCCGCTAATGGGGTGGAACCGTCCGCTGTCTTCGGATAGCCCGGGTGGTTACGCACTGACGATAGGCCCTCACTGCAGTTGATGGTGGGGGCGTTTTATTTTTGGAGTGATTTTTAATGGCAACGATCAACCAGTTGGTTCGTAAGCCGAGAAAACGCAAAGTTGAAAAAAGCGATGTGCCTGCATTGCAAGCTAACCCGCAGCGTCGCGGAGTCTGCACTCGTGTGTATACCACTACACCGAAGAAGCCGAACTCTGCACTGCGTAAAGTTTGCCGTGTGCGCCTGACCAACGGTTTCGAAGTAACTTCGTACATCGGCGGTGAAGGCCACAACCTGCAGGAGCACAGCGTGGTGCTGATTCGCGGCGGTCGTGTAAAAGACCTGCCGGGTGTGCGCTACCACACTGTACGCGGCGCACTTGACTGTGCCGGCGTAAACAATCGCAAACAGGCCCGTTCCAAGTACGGTGTCAAGCGTCCTAAGGGTTAATTCCCTAGGTCACAATTTGCGTTTCGGTTTAACGAATAACCGGAGTAAGGCTGAGCTCGCCGAGTTGTAACTGTTTACGGCGGCGTCTCGGAGTAACCCTGAAGAGAGGCAATCCCATGCCAAGAAGACGTGTAGTCGCCAAGCGCGAAGTGCTGCCCGATCCCAAGTTCGGGAATGTGACTCTGGCCAAGTTCATGAACCATGTCATGATCAGCGGCAAGAAGTCCGTGGCGGAAAGCATCGTATACGGTGCACTGGATCTGGTTTCAGAAAAACTGAACAAGGATCCGATTGAGATTTTCGAAGAGTCCCTGGAAAACATCGCCCCGATGGTGGAAGTAAAGTCCCGTCGTGTTGGTGGTGCTACCTACCAGGTGCCGGTAGAAGTGCGTCCTGCGCGTCGTACCGCTCTGGCAATGCGTTGGTTGGTGGATTTCTCCCGCAAGCGCGGTGAAAAGTCCATGGCGCAGCGACTGGCCAATGAAATGATCGACGCTTCCCAGAACAAGGGTGGCGCGGTCAAGAAGCGTGAAGACGTGCACCGTATGGCGGAAGCCAACAAGGCGTTCTCTCACTATCGCTTCTAAGATAGTGACGCTTCCAAGTCTGATGATTACTACCATCGGAAATTAATACCGAAAGGCAGCAAGGAAGGTTCCGCGCTGCCTTTTGCCGTTATATCGAGGATACAACTGTGGCACGTAAAACGCCTATCGCACGCTATCGCAATATCGGTATCTGCGCCCACGTAGACGCCGGTAAAACCACCACCACCGAGCGCGTCCTGTTCTACACCGGTCTGTCCCACAAAATTGGTGAGGTGCACGAGGGTGCGGCCACCATGGACTGGATGGCACAGGAGCAAGAGCGTGGTATTACCATCACCTCCGCGGCGACCACCTGTTTCTGGGCTGGAATGCGTCAGCAGTTCGACCAGCACCGCATCAACATCATCGACACCCCCGGACACGTTGACTTCACCATTGAAGTAGAGCGCTCCCTGCGTGTACTGGACGGCGCGGTTGTTGTGCTGTGTGGTTCCTCCGGTGTGCAGCCGCAGACCGAAACCGTATGGCGTCAGGCCAACAAATACGAAGTACCGCGCATGGTCTTCGTTAACAAGATGGACCGCACTGGTGCCAACTACCTGAACGTCGTTAAGCAGCTGAAAACTCGTCTGAACGCGAACGCAGTTCCGCTGCAGATGACCATTGGCTCTGAAGACGAGTTCAAGGGTGTTGTTGACCTGGTCAAGATGAAAGCCATCATCTGGAACGAAGAAGACCAGGGCATGACCTTCAGCTATGAAGATATCCCCGCTGATATGGCCGATCAGTGCGCCGAAATGCGCGAATTCCTGATGGAAGCTGCGGCTGAAGCCAGCGAAGAGCTGATGGAGAAATACCTCGAAGAAGGCGAGCTGTCCGAAGAGGAAATCAAGGCGGCAATCCGTCAGCGCACTCTGGCCAACGAAATCGTACCGGTTCTGGGCGGTTCTGCATTCAAGAACAAGGGTGTGCAGGCGGTACTGGACGCGGTTATTGAATACCTGCCGGCGCCGACCGAAGTTAAGGCGATCGAAGGTACTCTGGATGACGGTGAAACCATCGCTACCCGTGAGGCTGACGACAACGCGCCGTTTGCTGCGCTGGCATTCAAAATTGCCACCGACCCCTTCGTTGGTACTCTGACTTTCTTCCGTGTTTACTCCGGTAAACTGGAGAGCGGCACTGGTGTGTTCAACTCCGTGAAGAGCAAGCGCGAGCGTATCGGCCGTATGGTGCAGATGCACGCGAACAACCGTCAGGAAATCAAAGAAGTACTGGCTGGTGACATCGCCGCGGCGATCGGTCTGAAAGACACCACCACTGGTGACACCCTGTGTGATGAGGCCAACAAGATTGTTCTCGAGCGCATGGAGTTCCCGGAGCCGGTAATCTCCGTAGCGGTTGAGCCGAAGTCCAAGCCGGATCAGGAAAAAATGGGTATCGCTCTGGGCAAGCTGGCTCAGGAAGACCCGTCTTTCCGTGTGAAGACCGATGAAGAAACTGGTCAGACCATCATCTCCGGTATGGGTGAGCTGCACCTGGACATCATCGTCGACCGTATGCGTCGTGAATTCAACGTGGAAGCCAACATCGGTAAGCCGCAGGTTGCCTACCGCGAGCGCATCACCAACAAGTGTGAGATCGAAGGCAAGTTCGTGCGTCAGTCCGGTGGTCGCGGTCAGTACGGTCACGTATGGATTCGCTTCGAGCCGAACCTGGACGAGGATGCGGAAGACGGTCTGGTATTCGTGAACGAGATCGTGGGTGGTGTGGTTCCGAAGGAATACGTACCGGCGATCCAGAAGGGTATCTCCGAGCAGATGCAGAACGGCGTACTGGCGGGTTATCCGCTGCTGGGTCTGAAGGCTACTGTGTACGACGGTTCCTACCACGATGTGGACTCCAACGAGATGGCGTTCAAGATCGCTGCGTCCATGGCGACCAAGCAGCTGGCCCAGAAGGGTGGCGCTGTACTGCTTGAGCCGATCATGAAGGTGGAAGTGGTAACTCCGGAAGAGAACATGGGTGACGTGGTCGGTGACCTGAACCGTCGTCGTGGTCTGATCCAGGGTATGGATGAGAACTCCTCTGGCAAGGTGATCAACGCAGAAGTGCCGCTGGCTGAAATGTTCGGCTACGCTACCGATCTGCGCTCCGCCACCCAGGGCCGTGCTACCTACACCATGGAATTCCAGAAGTACGCGGAAGCACCGAAGAACGTTGCTGACGAAATCATCGCCAAGAACAAGGCCTGATAGGTTCGCAACCCTATGACGGGGAGTCCTGCGGGGCTCCCTTGCTAGAATTTTTTTCAGACAAGCTTTGATCTAGAGGACATCTGAGATGGCAAAAGAAAAGTTTGAACGTTCCAAGCCCCACGTAAACGTGGGCACCATCGGTCACGTTGACCACGGTAAAACCACCCTGACTGCTGCGCTGACCCGCGTATGTTCCGAAGTGTGGGGCGGCGCTGCCGTTGCCTTCGACGGTATCGATAACGCACCGGAAGAGCGCGAGCGCGGTATCACCATCTCCACTTCCCACGTGGAATACGAGTCCCCGACTCGTCACTACGCGCACGTTGACTGCCCGGGACACGCCGACTACGTGAAGAACATGATCACCGGCGCGGCGCAGATGGACGGCGCGATCCTGGTATGTTCCGCTGCTGACGGCCCCATGCCGCAGACCCGCGAGCACATCCTGCTGTCCCGTCAGGTAGGTGTACCGTACATCGTGGTATTCCTGAACAAAGCCGACATGGTCGACGACGAAGAGCTGCTGGAACTGGTAGAGATGGAAGTTCGCGAACTTCTGGACCAGTACGAGTTCCCGGGCGACGACACTCCGATCATCGTTGGTTCCGCGCTGATGGCGCTGAACGGCGAAGACGACAACGAAATGGGTACCACCGCCGTTAAGAAACTGGTGGAAACCCTGGACGCCTACATTCCGGAGCCGGAGCGCGCTATCGACAAGCCGTTCCTGATGCCGATTGAAGACGTATTCTCCATCTCTGGTCGCGGCACCGTAGTAACCGGCCGTGTAGAGCGTGGTATCGTCAAGACTGGTGATGAGATCGCCATCGTTGGTATCCGTGACACCACCACCACCACCTGTACCGGTGTGGAAATGTTCCGCAAGCTGCTGGACGAAGGTCGTGCTGGTGAGAACATCGGCGCCCTGCTGCGCGGCACCAAGCGTGACGAAGTAGAGCGTGGTCAGGTACTGGCCAAGCCGGGTTCCATTACTCCGCACACCAAGTTCGAAGCGGAAGTGTACGTACTGTCCAAAGATGAAGGTGGTCGTCACACCCCGTTCTTCAAGGGCTACCGTCCGCAGTTCTACTTCCGTACCACCGACGTAACTGGTGCGTGTGAGCTGCCGGAAGGCACCGAGATGGTAATGCCGGGTGATAACGTTCAGATGACCGTTACCCTGATTGCCCCGATCGCCATGGAAGAAGGTCTGCGTTTCGCGATTCGCGAAGGTGGCCGTACCGTTGGTGCTGGCGTTGTAGCTAAGATCATTGAGTAATTTCTACCTTTGATCTGAAGCGGAAAAGCCGCGGTGGAAACGCCGCGGCTTTTTTTGTGCCCGTTCAGAACCAGTCGCGGCTCAGGTCGCAGTGTTGGCAGTTGGACATCAGTTGCTGGAAATCCCTGCCGTCGAGCGCAACCAGGGATTCATGGTCACCGGATTCCAGGTAGATGGTGTCGCAGCGGGCAAGGCTGTGGTCTACGAGGGTGGTGATGCCATAGGCTGGGCCCAGTGGGGGCAGTGCGCCGACTTCGCAGTCGCTGAAAATTTTGCCGAACGCCTCTTCATCCACCATTTTCAGGTGGTTGCGGCCGGTTTCATCGTGAACCGCGCTCATGTTCAGGCTGCTGCTGGCGGGAATAATCGCCATTACCATTCCCCGGTCGTCCTCCAGTAGGATGGCTTTGGCGACTGAATCCTCGCGGACGCCGGCCTTGTGTGCGCTTTCCCGGCTGGTGGCGCTGTGGTCATGGGGGATCACCCGGTAATGTATCGAGTGATCATTCAGGTAGTGACTGATGGTGGAGGCTATGGTCATGACTATTGCTCCTCCTGAGGTTGCTGATTTCCCAAGTGTAGGTTCGTTTTGCGCCTCCCCGCAGGGGGTGTGTGGCTTCTTTTGGCCCGGTGTTGACAGATCAAATAATCACCCGTAGACTTCGCGCTCCTTTTCGCCCGCCCTCGGGGCTGTGTAAAAGGACGTTCTTTAAGCTTTATTGATTGGAGTTTGATTCCATGCAGGGTCAACGCATCCGAATTCGCCTGAAGGCGTTCGATCACAAGCTGATCGATACCTCTACTCAGGAGATCGTAGAGACGGCCAAGCGCACCGGCGCTCAAGTACGCGGTCCCATCCCGCTGCCGACTCGCAAAGAGAAGTACACCGTACTGATTTCCCCGCACGTCAACAAAGATGCGCGTGACCAGTACGAAATTCGTACTCACAAGCGTTTGCTGGATATTGTCGAGCCTACCGAGAAAACCGTCGACGCGCTGATGAAGCTCGATCTGGCGGCCGGTGTTGAGGTTCAGATCAGTCTCGGCTAACACTTCAAATTAACTACCGAATCCCAGGCGAAAAAGGTCTGGGTAGTGTAACGCTCTGAAATTGGGCGGCCGCAGTGGGTTAAAGCCCCGTGCACTGAGAGGTTGAAAAGATGACTATAGGTATTGTCGGCCGCAAGAGCGGCATGACTCGCATCTTCACTGAAGATGGCGCGTCTATCCCGGTAACTGTTATCGAGGTAGCTCCGAATCGCGTCACTCAAGTGAAAACTCTGGAAACTGATGGCTACTCCGCGGTTCAGGTAACTGTGGGTTCCCGTAAGGCTTCCCGTGTCTCCAAGCCCCTCGCGGGCCACTTCGCCAAAGCCAACACTGAGGCTGGCTCTGCACTCTTCGAACTGCGCACTGACGCTTCTGAAGAGTCCTTCGAAATCGGTTCTGAAATCACTGTTGCTGGCTTTGAAGCCGGTCAGAAGATCGACGTAACCGGAACTTCCAAAGGTAAAGGTTTCCAAGGCGCTATCAAGCGTTGGAATTTCCGTACCCAGGACGCCACTCACGGTAACTCCCTGTCTCACCGCGCTCCCGGTTCTATCGGTCAGTGTCAGACTCCTGGCCGCGTGTGGAAAGGCAAGAAAATGGCCGGCCACCTGGGTTCCGAGCGCGTAACCGTGCAGAACCTGGAAGTGGTTCGAGTTGACGCCGAACGCAATCTGCTGCTGGTTAAAGGTGCCGTTCCCGGTGCGCCCGGCGGCGACGTAATCGTTCGTCCGGCAGTTAAAGCCTAAGGCTGAGGGTAAATAGATATGGAACTGAATATCGCTACTCCCGAAGGCGCTAAAGGCACTGTTGCAGTTTCTGAAGTGACTTTCGGTCGTGAATTCAATCAGGACCTGGTGCACCAGGCAGTGGTTGCCTACATGGCAGGCGCTCGTCAGGGTACCAAGGCTCAAAAGACTCGCTCCGATGTTTCCGGTGGCGGCAAGAAGCCGTTCCGCCAGAAGGGTACTGGTCGCGCTCGCGCCGGTACTACCCGCAGCCCGCTGTGGCGTTCTGGTGGCGTAACGTTCGCTGCTGTACCGCGTGATCACAGTGTCAAGCTGAACAAGAAAATGTACCGCGCTGCACTGCGCTGCATTCTCTCCGAGCTGGCTCGTCAGGAGCGTCTGGTTGTGGTTGAGTCTTTCGACGTTGACGCGCCGAAGACCAAACAACTGGTAACCAAGCTGGCTCAGTACGATCTGTCCGACGCGTTGATCGTGACCGAAGAGGTAAATGAAAACCTCTACCTGGCCGCGCGCAACCTGCACAAGATCGATGTTCGCGACGTACAGGGTATCGATCCGGTAAGCCTGATTCGCTTTGACAAAGTCGTGGTTACCGTTTCTGCACTCAAGAAAATTGATGAGGTGCTGGGATGATCCAAGAGCGACTCTACAAAGTACTGCTGGGCCCGGTAATTTCCGAGAAGGCTGCTGTGCTGGCGGATTCCGCCAACCAGGTAGTGTTCAAAGTAACCACCGACGCTTCCAAAGCCGATATCAAGGCTGCGGTAGAAAAACTGTTTAACGTTTCCGTTGAGCAGGTTCGTACCGTGAACGTAAAAGGCAAGACCAAGCGCACCCGCTACGGCATGGGCCAGCGCAATGATTGGAAAAAAGCCTACGTTCGTCTGGCCGAAGGCAGCGACATTAACTTCGAAGCTGCTGAGTAAAGGGGAAAGTTGCAATGGCTATTGTAAAAACAAAACCGACCTCAGCCGGCCGTCGTCACCTGGTCAAGATTGTCAACGCCGAGCTGCATAAGGGCGCGCCCTATGCACCGCTGGTCGAGAAGAAGTCCAAGACCGGTGGTCGTAACAACAACGGTCGCATTACCACCCGTCATATCGGTGGTGGTCACAAGCATCACTACCGCATGGTGGACTTCAAGCGCAATAAAGATGGCATTCCCGCCACTGTTGAGCGCCTGGAGTACGATCCGAACCGCAGCGCACACATCGCTCTGGTGTGCTACGCCGACGGCGAGCGTCGTTACATCATTGCGCCGAAAGGTCTGCAGGCCGGTGCAAAAATCCAATCTGGTGACGCTGCGCCGATCGCTGTAGGTAACACCCTGCCGCTGCGCAATATCCCGGTTGGTTCCGTAATTCACGGTATCGAGCTGAAGCCTGGTAAAGGTGCTCAGCTGGCCCGCTCTGCCGGTGCTTCTGTTCAGCTGGTTGCCCGTGATGGTCAGTACGCGACTATTCGTCTGCGTTCTGGTGAGATGCGTAAGGTTCTGACCGAGTGCCGCGCCACCCTGGGTGAAGTGAGCAACTCCGAGCACAGTCTGCGCAAGCTGGGTAAAGCCGGTGCTAAGCGTTGGCGTGGTGTTCGCCCGACCGTTCGCGGCGTGGCGATGAACCCGGTAGATCACCCGCATGGCGGTGGTGAAGGTCGTACCTCCGGTGGTCGTCATCCTGTGACGCCTTGGGGTGTTCCGACCAAGGGTAAGAAAACGCGTAAGAACAAGCGCACCGACAACATGATTGTGCGTCGTCGCGGCAAGTAATTCTCTATAGGAGAATGGCCGAGCGATGTGTGAGCAGCTAAGAGGAATCTAAAGTGCCACGCTCATTAAAGAAAGGTCCCTTTATTGATCTGCATCTGATCAAGAAGGTGGAGGCGGCGATTGAATCCAATGATCGTCGACCGATTAAAACCTGGTCCCGCCGTTCCATGATTATGCCGGAAATGGTGGGCCTGACGATCGCCGTGCACAACGGCCGTCAACACGTACCCGTGCTGGTCAACGAAGAAATGGTTGGCCATAAGCTGGGTGAGTTTGCTGCTACCCGCACTTACCGTGGTCACGCCGCGGATAAGAAAGCGAAGAAGCGCTAAGCCGAGGTTATAGAGATGGAAGTACAAGCAAAATTACGCGGTGCTCGTCTGTCGGCACAAAAAGCGCGTCTGGTAGCAGATCAGATTCGCGGTAAAGGTGTCGAGGAAGCCCTGGATATCCTGGCTTTCAGCCACAAGAAGGGTGCTGCGATCGTCAAGAAGGTTCTGGAATCCGCGATTGCCAACGCCGAGCACAACGAAGGTGCCGACGTTGACGAGCTGAAGGTTTCCACCATCTTCGTGGATGAAGGTATGACTATGAAGCGCATTAAACCGCGTGCCAAGGGTCGTGCCGACCGCATTTTCAAGCGTACTTGTCACATTACTGTGAAAGTAGCCGAGAAATAAGAGAGCAGGCGAGAAAACCATGGGACAAAAAGTACATCCTACCGGCATTCGTCTGGGTATCGTTAAAAAGCATACCTCTGTTTGGTATGCCGGCAGCGACGAGTACGCAGACAAGCTGTACACGGATCTGAAAGTTCGCGAATACATTCGCAAGAAACTGGCCCACGCTTCCGTGAGCCGTATCGAGATCGAACGTCCGGCCAATACCGCACGTGTGACCATTCACACTGCGCGTCCGGGCATCGTAATCGGCAAGAAAGGTGAAGACGTAGAGCGTCTGCGCAACGACCTGACCGCTCAGATGGGTGTTCCGGTGCACATCGACATCGAAGAAGTGCGCAAACCGGATATGGACGCCACTCTGGTAGCCCAGAACGTTGCTCAGCAGCTGGAGCGTCGCGTTATGTTCCGTCGCGCCATGAAGCGCGCCGTACAGAACGCCATGCGCCAGGGCGCAGAGGGTATCAAGATCCAGGTTAGCGGTCGTTTGGGCGGCGCCGAGATCGCGCGTACCGAATGGTACCGTGAGGGTCGTGTACCGCTGCACACTCTGCGTGCCAACATCGACTACGGCACTGCTGAAGCCAGTACTACCTACGGCATCATCGGTGTGAAAGTTTGGATCTTCAAAGGCGAAGTCATCGGTGACGAAATCCCCGAAGAGAAGCCAGCGAAGACTCGCAAGAAAGCTGCTAATTAAGGGGTGCGCAGATGCTACAACCGAAGCGTACAAAATTCCGCAAGGTACAGAAGGGTCGCAACCGCGGTCTTTCCCAGCGCGGCTCCAAAGTGAGCTTTGGCGAGTTTGGCCTTAAGGCCATCGGTCGCGGTCGCATTACTGCGCGCCAGATCGAGGCGGCTCGTCGCGCAATGACTCGTCACGTTAAACGTGGCGGCAAGATCTGGATTCGTGTGTTTCCGGACAAACCCATCACCAACAAGCCTCTTGAAGTGCGGATGGGTAAAGGTAAGGGTGGCGTTGAGTACTGGGTTGCCCAGATTCAACCGGGCAAAGTCCTCTATGAAATGGAGGGTGTTTCCGAAGAACTGGCTCGTGAGGCATTTGATCTCGCTGCAGCCAAGCTGCCTGTAAAGACAACTTTCGTTAAGCGTTCGGTGATGTAATGAAGACTGCAGATCTACGCTCAAAGTCAGTTGAAGAACTGAACCAGGAACTGCTGAGCCAGCTTGAAGCTCAATTCAAGCTGCGTATGCAGAAGTCCACCGGTCAGCTGACTCAGACCCATCTGCTGAAGCAGACTCGTCGCGACATTGCTCGCATTAAGACTGTTTTGACTGAGAAGGCAGGTAACTGATCATGGCTGAAGCAAAACTGAAGCGTACTCTGACCGGTAAGGTCGTGAGTGACAAGATGGATAAGACCATCACCGTTTTGATCGAGCGCCGTGTGAAGCACCCGATCTACGGCAAAATCGTGAGCAAGTCCACCAAGCTCAAGGCACATGACGAAAACAATGAATGCGGCATCGGTGATGTCGTGGTCATTGAAGAATCTCGTCCGCTGTCCAAGAGCAAGTCCTGGGCCTTGCAGCAAATTGTAGAGCGTGCGGCGAAGGTTTAACCCCTAGCGCATTGGCATTGACTGTGAAGGCCTAAAAAGGTCTTCGGAGAGGAACAATGATTCAAGCAGAATCCTACTTAGAAGTAGCCGATAACAGTGGGGCTCGCCGTGTCATGTGCATCAAGGTGCTGGGCGGCTCCCACCGTCGCTACGCTGGCGTTGGCGACATCATTAAAGTGACCGTCAAGGAAGCAATTCCTCGCGGTAAAGTGAAAAAAGGTCAGGTAATGAACGCCGTTGTGGTTCGCACTAGAAAAGGTGTGCGTCGCGCCGACGGTTCCCTGATCAAGTTTGACGATAACGCAGCGGTGCTGCTGAACCAGAACCTTGCTCCGGTCGGCACCCGTATTTTTGGCCCGGTAACTCGCGAGCTGCGCGGTGAGAAGTTCATGAAGATCATCTCACTGGCTCCCGAAGTTATCTAAGCCACGAGCGGAGAAAAGACATGCGCAAGATCAAGCGTGACGACGAAGTGATCGTTATCGCCGGTCGCGATAAAGGCAAGCGTGGCACCGTACGCAAGGTGCTGAACGACGGTCGCCTGATCGTATCCGGTGTGCAGATGATCAAAAAGCACCAGAAGCCGAATCCACAACTGGGTGTTGCGGGTGGCATCGTTGAGAAAGAAGCCGCTATCCAGGCTTCCAACGTGGCCATTTTCAACCCAAGTACCCAGAAAGCTGACCGGGTAGGCTTTAAAGTACTGGAAGACGGTACTAAGATCCGCGTCTTCAAATCCAGCGGCGACGCCGTTGACGCATAAGTCAGGTGGAAAAAATGGCAAGGCTTAAAGAGCTCTATACCAAAGAACTCGCGCCCAAGCTGAAAGAAGAGCTGGGCATCGAGAACGTGATGGCAGTGCCGCGCATCACCAAGATCACCGTCAACATGGGTGTCGGTGAAGCTGTTGGTGACAAGAAGGTACTGGAACACGCAGTCAGTGACATGACTGCGATCACTGGTCAAAAACCCATCATTACCAATGCGCGCAAGTCGATTGCGGGCTTCAAGATCCGTGATGGCTGGCCGATCGGCTGTAAGGTAACTCTGCGCGGCGAGCGCATGTACGAGTTCCTGGAGCGTCTGATCGGTATCGCGATTCCGCGTATTCGCGACTTCCGTGGCGTCAGCCCGAAGCAGTTCGACGGTCGTGGTAATTTCTCGATGGGTGTAACCGAACAAATCATCTTCCCGGAAATTGACTACGACAAAGTAGACAAGATTCGCGGTCTGGATATTTGTATCACTACTACAGCAGCCAACGACGACCAAGGTCGTGCACTGCTGAAAGCATTCAACTTCCCTTTCAAGGGTTAAGAGGATTCCATGGCGAAGAAATCCATGATTGCGCGTGAGAACAAGCGCGCTCGAACCGCAGCTAAGTACGCCGAAAAGCGTCAAGAGCTGAAGGCGATCATCGCCAGTGCCAGCGCTTCCGATGAGGAGCGTTGGGAGGCTCAACTCAAGCTGCAACAACTGCCGCGCGATGCAAGCCCGACTCGTCAGCAACGCCGCTGTCGGATCACTGGTCGCCCCCACGCTGTCTATCGCAAATTCGGCCTGTGCCGTAACAAACTGCGTGAAGCAGCCATGCGTGGAGATGTCCCCGGCCTGGTTAAATCCAGCTGGTAATACGGCAGACTTGAGGAGTCTTAAGTAATGAGTATGCAAGATCCGTTGGCAGACATGCTGACCCGCGTCCGCAACGCCCTGGCGCGCGGAAAGGGCAGCGTTTCTATGCCTTCTTCAAAACTGAAAGTAGCCGTGGCCAACGTTCTGAAGAGCGAAGGTTATGTGTCTGAAGTTGCTGTTAGCGAAGGTGCCAAGCCTGAACTGACCATCGAACTGAAGTACTTTCAGGGCAAACCGGTTATTGCCGAGCTGGATCGGGTTTCCCGTCCGGGCCTGCGTAACTACGCCGGTAAAAAAGCACTGCCTTCCGTTCGCGGCGGCCTGGGTATTGCCATCGTCTCCACCTCTAAAGGTGTGATGACCGATCGCGCAGCCCGTCAGGCTGGTGTCGGCGGCGAAGTGCTCTGCACCGTATTCTAAGCGGGGGTTGATATGTCTCGAGTAGCAAATAGTCCCGTAAGCATCCCCGCTGGCGTTTCCGTGAGCCTTTCAGGCCAGGATATCGCTGTTAAAGGCGGAAATGGCAACCTGAACTTCTCTGTTCACAGCGATGTGGAAGTGAAGCAGGAAGACAACCAGTTGACCTTTGCTGCACGCAATGGGTCCAAGCAGGCACGTGCCCTCGCCGGCACTACCCGCGCTCTGGTTAGCAATATGGTGGTCGGTGTCAGTCAGGGTTTCGAAAAGAAACTGCAACTGGTCGGCGTGGGTTACCGTGCAAAAGCAGCCGGTAAGTCCGTTAACCTGAGCCTCGGCTTCTCCCATCCGGTTGATTACGATCTGCCGGAAGGCGTTAGCGCCGAAACTCCGAGTCAGACTGAAATCGTACTGAAGAGCAGCGACAAGCAGCTGTTGGGTCAAGTGGCCGCTGAGATCCGCGCGTTCCGTCCGCCGGAGCCCTACAAAGGTAAGGGCGTCCGTTATGCAGACGAGCGTGTGTATCGCAAAGAGGCCAAGAAGAAGTAAGGCATAGATATGAACGTTAAGAAGCAATCTCGCTTGCGTCGTGCACGTCGTGCCCGCGCCAAAATGCGTGAGCTGGGCGCCGTTCGCCTGACAGTGAACCGCACGCCCCGCCACATCTACGCACAGATCCTGTCTGCCGATGGCGACAAGGTATTGGCCTCAGCCTCTACTCTGGACAAGGACCTGCGTGAAAGCAAAACCGGTAACGTCGACGCTGCTACAGCCGTTGGCACCCTGATCGCTGAGCGCGCGAAAGCCGCCGGCGTTGAAGCGGTAGCCTTCGATCGTAGCGGCTTCAAATACCATGGCCGTGTCAAGGCCCTGGCAGACGCTGCCCGTGAAGCCGGTCTGAAATTCTAAGGGTTGAGTTATGGCTAGAGAAAAAGTCGAGAAAGGCAATGACGAAGGCCTCCAGGAAAAGCTGGTCCAGGTCAATCGTGTTGCCAAAACCGTAAAGGGTGGTCGTATTTTCGCGTTCACCGCTCTGACCGTAGTTGGCGACGGCAATGGCCGTGTCGGTTTCGGTCGTGGCAAGGCGCGCGAAGTACCGGTTGCCATCCAGAAGGCAATGGAAGCTGCGCGTCGCAATATGATCCAGGTAGACCTGAACGGTGACACCATTCAGTACGCTACCAACGGTCGTCACGGCGGTTCCAAGGTTTACATGCAGCCCGCTTCCCAGGGTACCGGTGTAATTGCCGGCGGTGCCATGCGCTCCGTACTGGAAATGGCTGGTGTCCACAACGTACTGGCCAA
The DNA here is from genome assembly GCF_011326135.1 of Microbulbifer sp. SH-1. Lineage (NCBI taxonomy): Bacteria > Pseudomonadati > Pseudomonadota > Gammaproteobacteria > Cellvibrionales > Microbulbiferaceae > Microbulbifer > Microbulbifer sp. SH-1. The sequence continues at coordinate 4,388,790 of NZ_CP046948.1, forward strand.
GTGCTACGGCTCTACCAACCCGGTAAACGTCGTGCGCGCAACCTTCAGTGCGCTGGGCAAAATGAGCAGCCCGGAAGATGTAGCCGCCAAGCGTGGCAAGTCTGTGGAAGAAATCCTGAACTGATTCGGATTCGGGCCGTGGCAGCAGAATCGCTGCGGTCCGTTCTGAAACTTGCTTTGAGTGAATGAGTCATGGCTAAGAAGACCATCAAAGTCACCCAGGTCAAGAGCGTCGCCGGTCGTCTGAAGAATCATCAGGCGTGCGTCGCTGGTCTGGGTCTGCGCCGCATCGGTCACACTGTGGAAGTGGAAGACACTCCCTCTGTGCGCGGCATGATCAACAAGGTGAATTACCTCGTAAAAGTGGAGGAGGCATAACATGCGTCTGAATGAATTGTCTCCCGCGGAAGGCCACAAGCACGCTAGCAAGCGTGTGGGTCGTGGTATCGGTAGCGGCCTGGGTAAAACCGGTGGTCGCGGCCACAAGGGTCAGAAATCCCGTTCCGGCGGACGTGTACGTCCGGGCTTCGAAGGCGGTCAGATGCCTTTGCAGAAGCGCCTGCCGAAGTACGGTTTCACCTCTCGCGTTGGCCGCTTTGTGGCGGAAGTGCGTCTGGCGGAGCTGGCGAAGGTGGACGGTGACACTATTGATTTGGCAGCGCTGAAGAATGCCGATATTATCGGCAGCCACATTAAGCGCGCCAAAGTGTTCCTGTCTGGTGAGCTGACCAAAGCGGTTACCGTGAAAGGTCTGAGCGTCACCAAGGGTGCTAAAGCGGCCATTGAAGCTGCTGGCGGAAAAGTAGAAGACTAAATCGAGGCCCCAATGGCACGACCAGGATCTGGTGTTAACTCCCTGGGCAACGGCAAGGGATTAGGCGAGCTTTGGGCTCGCCTTCGTTTTCTGTTTCTCGCGATACTCGTGTATCGCATTGGAACTCACATTCCGGTGCCCGGTATTGATCCGGAGAAGCTGGCGAACCTGTTCAACCAGAACCAGGGAACCATCCTTGGTCTGTTCAACATGTTCTCCGGTGGTGCACTGGAGCGGATGAGTATTCTGGCCCTTGGCATCATGCCGTACATCTCCGCGTCTATCATCATGCAGTTGATGACCGCGGTAACGCCTTCTCTGGAGGCGTTGAAGAAGGAAGGTGATGCAGGGCGCCGTAAGATCAACCAGTACACCCGTTACCTGACGGTGCTGCTGGCTCTGATCCAGGGTATCGGTATGACCTTTGGTCTCGCCGGTCAGAACCTGGCTTACTCCGCTGAGCCGGCATTCGGATTCTACTTTGTGGCGGTAGTGTCACTGGTGACCGGTGCTGTATTCATGATGTGGCTGGGTGAACAGATTACGGAGCGCGGTGTTGGCAACGGCATTTCCATGCTGATTTTCGCCGGTATCGTCGCAGGTCTGCCCAGTGCCATTGGCCAGGCTTTCGAGCAGGCGCGCCAGGGTGAGCTGCATATCCTGATGCTGCTGGCAATCGGTTTTGTGGCGATTGCTGTGGTGTACTTCGTCGTGGTGATGGAACGCGGTCAGCGCCGTATCACCATCAACCACGCACGTCGACAGGCGGGACGTTACTCCCAGGCGCCGGCGGCTCAGTCCAGCCACCTGCCGCTGAAGGTGAATATGGCCGGCGTTATTCCGGTGATTTTTGCCAGCAGTATCCTGCTGTTCCCTGCGACTCTGGCGCAGTGGTTCGGACAGGGGGGCGAGGGTGTCGGAGCGCAGATCCTGCAGTGGATGGCGCTGCAGCTGGGTCCCGGTCAACCGCTGAACATCATTCTGTTCGCACTGTTGATTGGCTTCTTCTGTTTCTTCTATACGGCGTTGATGTTCAACCCGAATGAAGTAGCAGACAACCTGAAAAAATCCGGTGCCTATGTGCCCGGTATCCGCCCCGGCGAACAGACCGCGCGTTATATCGACACCGTTCTGACTCGTCTGACTCTGGTGGGTGCCGTATACATCGCACTGGTCTCCCTGCTGCCGCAGTTCCTGGTGGTCGGGCTGAACATTCCTTTCTATCTGGGTGGTACCTCGCTGCTGATCGTTGTGGTCGTGGTGATGGACTTCATGGCGCAGGTTCAATCGCACCTGTTGTCTCACCAGTACGAAGGGCTGATGAAAAAGGCGAATCTGCAAGGCTACGGCCGCCGTTGATCGGCAGCCGCCGCAGCAGGAGTGAATTGAGGTAAGGTCATGAAAGTACGCGCTTCTATCAAAAAGATCTGCCGTAACTGCAAAATCGTACGTCGCAAAGGCGTTCTGCGGGTAATCTGCAGCGCCGAGCCGCGTCACAAGCAGCGGCAGGGCTAATCGGCGCACTCAAACAGCGAAGCTGTTTGCGCCGATCGGCAGCCGGCCAGGGAGGGCCGGCACGGTGTCCACTCCCGAGAGGGGCCAGTTGTGACACCGATCTGTGCAGAGTCTTTTTCGGATTCTGCACAGAGTGTTTATAAATTTGCCTTCTTGCACGGCCCCGTGTACAAAGGCGCACCGCAAACCTCCCGGTCTGCGGCGAGACCGAAAAGTCACTAATAAAATGACTTCCAGGTTTCAAAAAAGGGGGCGTTGACTGTCGTCTATTTTCCCAGGGCTGAGGCCTTGGGAGGGTGGGCTATTGCAAATTGGTGTATGAAAAGCTATTCTTGCGCGCCTTTTTGGTGGTGCTGGTGGCTTTTTATTCGCTGTCAGCGCCGAATTGAGAATTGAACCGCGCCATTACCAAGTAGCGCCGGTTCACAATACGTGGAGTATGCCTCTATGGCACGTATTGCTGGTGTAAACGTACCAGACCACAAGCACGCCGTGATCTCCCTGACCCATATTTATGGTGTCGGTCGCACTACGGCCAAGTCTATTCTGGCAGCGGTAGGTATCGCTGAATCCACCAAACTTCGTGATCTGTCCGAAGAGCAGATTGAAACCATCCGCGGTGAAGTTGCAAAACTGACCGTTGAGGGTGATCTGCGTCGTGAAGTATCCATGAACATCAAGCGTCTGATGGACCTGGGTTGCTTCCGCGGTCTGCGTCACCGTCGCAGCCTGCCGCTTCGCGGTCAGCGCACCAAGACTAACGCCCGTACCCGCAAGGGTCCGCGCAAGCCCATTCGTAAGTAAGATTGGGTAAGTAATCGCGCCGCGCGAGTCTTAACAAGTACAGGATTTAGGATACAGGTATGGCTAAGCCAAAAACTACTGTTCGCAAAAAGGTCAAAAAGACCGTTGTCGACGGTGTTGCCCACATCCACGCATCGTTCAACAACACGATCGTGACGATCACTGACCGTCAGGGCAACACTCTGAGCTGGGCTACCGCTGGTGGTTCCGGTTTCCGCGGTTCTCGCAAGAGCACCCCTTTCGCAGCCCAGGTTGCCGCTGAGCGCGCAGGTACTGCCGCTCAGGAGTACGGCCTGAAAAACCTTGATGTCGAAGTGAAGGGCCCGGGCCCCGGTCGCGAATCTGCTGTTCGCGCCCTGAACAACTGCGGCTACAAGATCACCAACATCACCGACGTGACGCCAATTCCGCATAACGGATGTCGTCCGCCCAAGAAACGTCGCGTGTAAGAGGGGGTTGACGAAATGGCACGTTATATTGGACCAAAATGTAAACTTTCCCGCCGGGAAGGTACTGATCTTCAGCTGAAATCTGGCGTTCGCCCGCACGAGTCAAAGTGCCGCGCGGAAACCAAACCCGGTGTTCATGGCGCCGGCCGCGGTCGTCTTTCCGACTACGGTGTTCAGCTGCGTGAAAAACAAAAAGTGCGTCGTATCTACGGCGTGCTGGAAAAGCAGTTCCGCAACTACTATAAGCAAGCTGCGCGTCTGAAAGGCGCAACTGGTGAGAACCTGCTGCAACTTCTCGAAAAACGTCTCGACAACGTGGTTTACCGCATGGGCTTTGGCTCAACTCGCTCTGAAGCGCGTCAGTTGGTTTCCCACAAGGCGATTTTGGTGAATGGCGCTGCGGTTAACGTTCCTTCCTACCAGGTTCAGGAAGGCGACGTGATCTCCATTCGCGAGAAGGCCAAGAAGCAGATGCGTATCCAGAACTCCGTTGCCCTCGCTGCACAGCGCGGTGACGTTGAGTGGGTAGACGTGAACGCGAGCAAGCTGGAAGGTACTTTCAAGCGTGTTCCCGATCGCGTGGATCTGCCGGCAGAAATCAATGAAAACCTTATTGTGGAACTCTACTCCAAGTAAGGCTCTGTTCCATTTAAGGAATAAAACTGTAATACAGGTATGGCTATGCAGACTGCTGTCAACGAGTTTTTGACACCTCGTCGTATTGACGTCACCGAGTACAACCAGAATCACGCCAAAGTGGTTCTGGAACCGCTGGAGCGTGGTTTCGGCCACACTCTCGGCAACGCACTGCGCCGCATCCTGCTGTCTTCCATGCCCGGTTGCGCTGTCACCGAAGTGGAAATCGATGGTGTGGAGCATGAGTACAGTGCCATCGAAGGTGTGCAGGAAGATGTTATCGAAATCCTGCTCAACCTGAAGGAAATTGCGGTGGTGATGCACGGCAAGGACCAGGCAGTGCTGGGTCTGAGCAAGAAGGGCCCGGGTCCGGTGACCGCTGGCGACATCCAGGTGGATCACGACATTGAAATCGTGAACCCCGAACATGTTATCGCCAACATTACCGGCGATGTGCAACTCAATCTGCGTCTGACCGTTGCGCGCGGCCGTGGCTATCAGCCCGCCGACGCCCGCCGCGAAGACGAAGATGAGACCCGTTCTATCGGCCGTCTGCAGCTGGATGCCTCCTTTGGCCCGGTTCGTCGCGTATCTTACAGCGTGGAATCCGCGCGTGTTGAGCAGCGCACCGACCTGGACAAGCTGGTTCTGGATCTGGAAACCAACGGTACTCTGGACCCGGAAGAAGCGATCCGCCGCGCCGCCACCATCCTGCAGCAACAGCTGGCAGTGTTTGTGGATCTCGAAGGCGAGAAGGATTCCCAGCCGGAAGCGAAGGAAGAGGAAGTCGATCCGGTGCTGTTGCGCCCGGTAGACGACCTGGAGCTGACCGTGCGTTCGGCCAACTGTCTGAAAGCGGAAAACATCTACTACATCGGCGACCTGATTCAGCGCACCGAAGTAGAGCTGCTGAAGACGCCGAACCTGGGCAAGAAATCCCTGACCGAGATCAAGGATGTTCTGGCCTCCCGCGGCCTCTCCTTGGGTATGCGCCTCGAGAACTGGCCGCCGGCCAGTCTCAAAGGCGACAGCAAGCTGAGCTCCCTGTAAAGCATTTGTGGCGCGGGTACTGCCCGGCCTTGTGAAGAAAACCGAGTGGTGTGCGCCGCAGGCTATCACCACTCCCAGACGACTTGCTGAGAAAGCAATGAAAGTCGTGAGGAATTGAGTTATGCGTCATCGCTATAGTGGCCGTAAATTCAGTCGTACCAGCTCTCACCGTAAGGCCATGTTCAAGAACATGACCGCTTCTCTGGTAGAGCACGAACTGATCAAAACCACACTGCCGAAAGCCAAGGAGCTGCGTCGCGTTGCCGAGCCGCTGATCACCCTGGCCAAGAAAGACAGTGTTGCCAACCGCCGTCTGGCTTTTGCCCGTATCCGCGACAAGGATGCCGTGCGCAAGCTGTTCGACGAACTGGGTCCCCGTTACGAAGCCCGTCCCGGCGGATACATCCGCATTCTGAAATGCGGTTTCCGCGCCGGTGACAAGGCTCCGATGGCTTACGTGGAGCTGGTTGATCGTCCGGTAGCGGGCGAAGCCGTGGAAGCTGCGGAAGCCTGAGGCCCTGTGCTTTAGGTTGATCGGTACATAACCTGTGCCGAGCGAGGGAAAGCCGGTCACTGACCGGCTTTCTTTTTTTCAGCTTTAGAGTTTTTGACGCAGTTGTTTTTTTACGGTACTCCCGATGTTCCAGTCCCTGGATGAATTGCTGAAGATCCTCAACCCGCAAATCGTCGGCAGCCTCAAGCGGGCAATTGAGCTGGGTAAGTGGCCGAATGGCGTCGCCCTGTCGGCGCAACAGAAGTCGCTTTGTACAGAAGCCGTTGCCTACTGGGAGCAGACACACACCGCGCCCGCTGATCGGGTTGGTTATGTGCCGCCCAAAGCTACTCCTTGCGCCGACAAACACGACCACGAGCCAGTCACCTGGGTGGACTCGTGAGCCCGCTCATCCGCGCAGCATATTGTGCTCAAGTCCTGGCTTGATAGTCACCAGCATACGGATCGGGTTGACAGAAAAGGTATCACCGGGCGCGGCGTGAGCGCTGCCGCCGGGCTGGCGCTCAAAGCAGTTGCGGCAGTGTGGCGAGCAACTGTGATTTCTGTTGGAGAATTCGGTGCGCGGTGCTCCGGTCGACGGGTGTGAAATCCAGCTGAGCACCGGCGGACAGCTGGCCGAGGCGGTGGAGGTCCGCGCTGATGACGTGGGCGATTCGGGGATAGCCACCGATAGTCTGCCCTTCCACGAAGCTGATGATAGGAAGGCCGTTGGGGGGTACCTGCACTGTGCCCGCGCACAGCCCGGAGGAAATCTGCTGCGGAAGTCCTGTCACCGGCAGAGGTTCGCCCTGCAGGCGGATGCCCATGCGGTTGCTCTGCGGGGAGACCGTAAACCCGCCTTGATAAAATCCCCTCAGTGCATCGGCGGAAAAGTCCCGCGCCTCAAGCCCGGGAATCACCCGCAGCAGTGGCCGTGCACGGTAATCCAGGCGAAATTGCGCTGGCAACGTCCGCTGCCGCACTTGCCGGCAATGGCGCAATGGGATCGTGTCTCCGGCCTTAAGTGCCCGCCCGCACATACCTCCGAATCCGGCGATCACATGGGTGGACAGGCTGCGGAACATCGCAGTGAGCTGCATATCTCCGGCGAGCGCGACGTAGGCGCGGGCACCGGATCGAAGCGCTCCAAAACGGAGGCGGTCGCCGGCGTGTACCGAGATGACTTCATCGTTGGTGACGGGGGTGTCGTTGTGAAACAAATCGAAGCGGGCGCCGGTAATGGCGATCGAAATATTTGCGCGGAAGTCTATCTCCGGGCCTGTCAGTGCGACCTCAAGGCAGGGGTGGTCCGGTGGGTTTCCCAGCAGCAGGTTGCCCAGTGCCATGGCGAAGCTGTCTGCGGCACCACCGCAGGATAACCCCCAGCGTAAATAGCCCGGTCGACCGCCGTCCTGCACCGTGGTCTGTAATCCCGGTTTGACGATGTGCAGTGTCATCGTCCGTGTTCCACTACTTTGGCATCCGCCAGCGGGATTTTCTCCGGCGCAGAGAGCGGAGCAATCGCGGCAAACTGTTCAGTGCTGATGGGTACAAACTGGATGTAGTCCAGGGGGCGGGCGAGAAATGCGGGTGTCTGCGTGGGACGGAACAGTGCCAGCGGTGTGCGGCCGATAATCTGCCAGCCGCCAGGGGTGTCCTGGGGGTAGATGCCAGTTTGGGTGCCGCCAATACCGACCGATCCCGCCGGTACGCTCAGTGCCGGGCGCGTCTTGCGCGGGCACTGCAGCCGCTTGTCCAGTCCCCCTAGGTAGAGAAAACCGGGCGTGAAGCCGAGCATGTGCACCAGGTAACGGGGGGCGGCATGACGCGCGATGATCTCCTGCTCCGAGAGGCCGGACTGCGCGCGCAGTGTTGGCATGTCCGGTGCAAACTCGCCGTCGTAGCACACCGGAATCCGGATTACATGGCGCTCACGGACGGCGGGTGTCTCATCCTTTAGCACCTTCTCGGTCAGAGCTTTCAGTGCCTGTTCCAGCGCCGCGGTGTCGGGATCGCCCGAATGGGTTTGTGGCAGCTGCAGGGGATCAAAGCAGACGGTAAGACTCTGGTAGGCGGGCACCAGTTCAGTGACCGATGTCAGAGATGAAGATTCGACGGTCTCCGCGAGCGCGATAATGCGTTCACTCAGATTTTCCCCCGGCGTTTCCTCAAAGCGGATATCCAGCGCGGTGTCGCCGTTTGGCTGCAGCTCGAAGGTCTGATTCAGCGGCATATTTGTATCCCGGCGCGCAACATTGCCCCCTGCAGTTCGCGGGCGATGGTTACTGCCTGCGGGTTGTCGCCATGCAGGCAGATGCTGTCGACGGTAAATTGCAGCGGCTTGCCTTCGGCGGAGAGGAACGGCTGGCCAGTGGCCAGGGCCTGGGCTTGCGCCACGCACAGAGCAAATTCATGGATCACCGCGCCGGGTCTACCGCGTGGAGACAGTTGGTGATCGTTGAGATAGCGCCGGTCCATGAATCCTTCGCGGATCACCGGGTGGCGGCATTTTTTTGCGGCCCGCTCCATTGTGGCGTTGGCCAGCGCGAGTACCGCAAGACTGGGAAATTCTCGCGTGATCAACTGCACAAGATCTTCAGCCAGATCCTCATTCGCCTCCGCGTCGTTGTACAGCGCACCGTGGAGTTTTACATGTGTGAGGGGTATCTGCTGCTCTGCGGCGAATCTCTGCAGGGTCTGTATCTGTTCGCGCACCGAGGCGAGCAGGTCCCCGCGCGTAAGCGCCAGGGACGTGCGGCCAAAATTTTCCCGGTCGGGGTATCCTGGGTGCGCGCCGGCGGCGATCCCGTTTTCGCGCGCATGTTGTAACGACAGCGCCATGGTGGTGGCGTTGCCGGCGTGACCTCCGCAGGCAATATTGCAGCGGGAAATAAATGGCATGAGCAGAGCGTCGCGGGTGCAATCCGCCGCAGTGTTGCCTTCGCCCAGATCGCAGTTGATGTCGACGGTTGTCATTTCACCACCTTTTGCTCTCCCTGAAGCAGTGGAGCAGCCCGACCATCATCCGTGATCGGGCTGCGCATTCATTTGACCTTCAACATCGGTTTCAGGAAGCGTCCGGTGTGGGAGGCTTTGATTTTTGCCACCTGTTCCGGAGTCCCCGCGGCGATGATCTCGCCACCGCCAGAGCCGCCCTCGGGGCCGAGATCCACGATCCAGTCGGCGGTCTTGATCACGTCCAGATTGTGTTCGATCACCACGATGGTATTGCCGTGGTCGCGCAGGCGGTGCAGTACATCCAGCAGCAACTGGATATCCGCGAAGTGCAGGCCGGTGGTGGGTTCGTCGAGAATATACAGGGTCTGGCCAGTGTCGCGCTTGGACAGTTCGCGCGACAGCTTCACCCGCTGCGCCTCACCGCCGGACAGGGTGGTCGCCGCCTGGCCGAGTTTGATGTAGGACAACCCCACATCCATCAGCGTCTGCAGCTTCTTGGCGATGGCCGGCACCGGGTCGAAAAATTCCCGCGCGTCCTCCACGGTCATTTCCAGTACTTCATGGATGCTCTTGCCCTTGTACTGCACCTCTAAGGTTTCGCGGTTGTAACGCTTGCCCTTGCAGGTGTCGCAGGGCACGTAGATGTCCGGCAGGAAGTGCATCTCCACCTTGATCACGCCATCGCCCTGACAGGCCTCGCAGCGGCCGCCCTTTACGTTGAAACTGAAGCGCCCGGGTTTGTAACCGCGGGAGCGGGCCTCCTGGGTGCCTGAGAACAGCTCGCGGATAGGGGTGAAAATGCCGGTGTAGGTGGCGGGGTTGGAGCGCGGGGTGCGGCCGATCGGGCTCTGGTCGATGTCGACGCACTTGTCGAAATGCTCGAGCCCCTTGATGGCCTTGTGCGGCGACGCCTTCAGCGTGGTGGCTTTGTTGAGCGCAGTGGCCGCGAGCGGGTACAGGGTGGTGTTGATCAGGGTGGACTTACCGGAGCCGGATACACCGGTGACACAGGTGAATAGACCAACGGGAATTTCCAGGTCGACACTTTTCAGGTTGTTGCCGCTGGCACCCTCGATACGCAGGAGCTTGTCGCTGGCTTTGACGCGCTTCGCCGGTATGGCGATCTGTTTCTTGCCTGACAGGTATTGCCCGGTAAGTGAGCGCTCGCAACTGGCTACCTGTTCGTGGGTGCCCGCAGCAACCACTTCACCGCCGTGCACACCGGCGCCGGGCCCGATGTCGATCAGGAAGTCCGCCGCGCGGATCGCGTCCTCATCGTGCTCCACCACAATGACCGTGTTGCCGATATCCCGCAGATGGGTGAGGGTATTCAGCAATCGCTCATTGTCGCGCTGGTGCAGGCCGATGGAGGGCTCGTCGAGAATGTACATAACGCCGACGAGACCGGCGCCTATCTGGCTCGCCAGGCGGATGCGCTGGGCCTCGCCGCCGGACAGGGTTTCGGCGCTGCGGTTCAGGGTGAGGTAGTTGAGGCCCACATCCACCAGAAAGCGGAAGCGGTCGCGCAGCTCCTTTAAGATCTTGTCGGCGATCTCTTTCTGGGCGCCTTTGAACTTCAGCTGGTTGGCGAAGTAGTCGAAGGCATCGCCCACCGGCAGTTCAGTGATCTGCGCCAGAGTGCGGTTGTCTACGAACACGTTGCGCGCTTCGCGCCGCAAACGTGTGCCCTCACACTCCGGGCACTTTTGAGTGCTCAGGTATTTTGCCAACTCCTCGCGCACGCTCTGGGATTCGGTGTCGCGGTAGCGGCGCTGGAAATTGGGGATGATGCCCTCGAAGGTGTGGCGGCGGATGGTGACGTCGCCGCGCTCATTGACGTAGCTGAAGTCGATGGGCGTATCGCCGCTGCCGTGCAGGACCACTTCCCGGTCTTTCTTGCGCAGCTTCAGCCACGGCTTGTCGACATCGAAACCGTAGTGCTCCGCCAGCGAGGTGAGCATGTGATAGTAGTAAATGTTGCGCCGGTCCCAGCCGCGGATGGCGCCCTCGGAGATGCTGCTCTCCGGATCCAGGATCACCTTGTCCTCGTCGAAGAACTGTTTTACACCGAGGCCGTCGCAACCGGGGCAGGCGCCTGCCGGGTTGTTGAAGGAGAACAGACGCGGCTCCAGCTCGTCCAGTGAGTAATCACACACCGGGCAGGCGTGACGGGCAGAGAACAGGTGGTCGTCGCGGTCGCCGTCCATGAAACTGATAGAGGCGATACCGTCGGTCAGGTTGAGTGCGGTCTCGAAGGACTCCGCCAAGCGCAACTGCAGGTCGTCGCGCACCTTGAAGCGGTCCACGACCACTTCCACCGTGTGTTTCTTGCGCTTGTCCAGTTTCGGCGTGTCGTCGAGGTCGCACACGGTGCCGTTGATGCGCGCGCGCACAAAGCCGTCCCTGCGCAATTGCTCGAATACATGCAGGTGTTCTCCCTTGCGGTCGCGCACCACCGGCGCCAGCAGCATGATCCTGGAGCCCTCGGGCAGCGCCAGCACCTGGTCCACCATCTGGCTGACGGTCTGTGCCTGCAGCGGCTCGTGGTGCTCCGGGCAGCGCGGTTCGCCCACGCGGGCGAAGAGCAGGCGCAGGTAATCGTAGATCTCGGTGATGGTGCCCACGGTGGAGCGCGGGTTGTGGGAGGTGGATTTCTGCTCGATGGAGATGGCCGGCGACAGCCCCTCCACCGTATCCACATCCGGCTTTTCCATCATCGACAGAAACTGGCGCGCATAGGTGGAGAGAGACTCTACGTAGCGACGCTGGCCTTCAGCATAGAGGGTGTCGAACGCGAGTGAGGACTTACCAGAGCCAGAGAGGCCGGTAATCACGATCAGCTTGTCGCGGGGAATATCCAGGTCGATATTCTTCAGGTTGTGGGTGCGCGCACCTCTGACGTAAATCGTGTCCACTCGGCGTCCTGTATTTGCTTTGCTGCTATGAGGGCGCCCGGGGGGTAAGAACCGGGCGGAAGGAAACGGTCAAGTATAATCCGGCGGGCGATTGTGCCAAAATGCCTGCCGCGCTCTTTTCCATTGAATAACCCTGTGTGGATACGGAAATCATGATCCCCGTCATTCTCTGCGGCGGTACCGGTTCGCGTCTGTGGCCGCTTTCCCGGGATGCCTACCCCAAGCAATTTCTCGCTCTCGCCGGCAGTCAGACCATGCTCCAGGCCACGGCCTTGCGACTCGACGGACTGCCAGAAGTGGAAGCGCCGATCCTGGTGTGCAACGAATCCCACCGCTTTGCCGCGGCCGAGCAATTGCAGGAAGTGGGGCGTGCGGCCCAGTCCATCCTGCTGGAGCCCTGTGCCCGCAATACCGCCCCGGCCATCGCGCTGGCGGCACTTCGCGCGGTGGAGCAGGGGCAGGACCCGCTGCTGTTGGTGCTGCCGGCGGATCACGTGGTGGCGGATACCGCGGCCTTCCAACAATCGGTAGGTGCGGCTAAAAAGCTGGCAGAAGATGGTCTGCTGGTCACCTTTGGTATCGTGCCCACCTGCGCGGAGACCGGCTACGGCTATATCCGCAGCGGTGACGCACTGGCCGGTGGCTGGAAAGTGGCCGAGTTTGTGGAGAAGCCCGATCTCGCCACCGCTGAAAAATACCTCGCCAGTGGCGAGTACAACTGGAACAGCGGCATGTTCCTGTTTCGTGCCTCGCGCTATCTCGAGGAGCTGGCCCAGCAAAACCCCGCAATGCTCGACGCCTGCCGCGCCGCTCTGGCCGGCGCCGCCCGCGACCTGGATTTTACCCGCGTCGACGCAGATGCCTTCCGCCGCTGTCCGTCCGATTCCGTGGACTACGCGGTCATGGAGAAAACCGAGTCCGCCGCAGTGGTGCCGATGCAGGCGGGCTGGAGCGATGTGGGTTCCTGGTCCGCGCTGTGGGAGCTGGCGGAGCGGGACGCGAACGACAACCTGCTGCGCGGCGACGTACTGGCAGAGGATTCCCGTGGTTGCCTGGTGCACGGTGCCGATCGCCTTGTGGGCATCCTCGGCGTGCAGGACCTGGTGGTGGTAGACACCGATGACGCCCTGATGGTGGCGCACAAGAGCCGCGTGCAGGACGTGAAAAAACTGGTGCAGCGGCTCAAGCAGAGCGAGCGCAGTGAAGCGGAAAATCATCGCAAGGTGTTCCGCCCCTGGGGTTACTACGATTCTATCGACGCCGGCCCGCGCTTTCAGGTGAAACGCATCGTGGTCAAGCCCGGCTGCCAGTTGTCTCTGCAGATGCACCATCACCGCGCTGAGCACTGGATTGTGGTGCGCGGCACGGCCAAGGTGACCCGCGGAGACGATCAACTGCTGCTGACCGAGAACGAATCCACCTTCATTCCCCTCGGCGTGGTCCACCGCCTGGAAAATCCCGGCAGTATCCCCCTGGAGCTGATTGAGGTGCAGTCCGGCAGCTACCTCGGCGAGGACGATATCGTCCGTCTCGAAGACAAATACGGGAGAGAGTGAGGGCGCAAACGGCGGGATTGCGTCGATAAATCTGCGCTATCCGCTCGTTAGGCAGCGGGGAGTCCTATCTCCGCTGCTGTGGCTGCTACAATGCGCCCCGTTTTTTTGCCGTGTCCGGAACCTCTGCATGAATTCCACTGAACGCCGCGCACTCGCCGGCCTCGCCTCCCTCTATGTCTTCCGCATGCTGGGCCTGTTTATGGTGCTGCCGGTGCTGTCTCTGTACGGCGCCGACTACCGCGGCAGTACTCCCGCGCTGCTGGGGCTGGCGCTGGGCGCCTACGGCCTCAGCCAGGCGCTGCTGCAGATCCCCCTGGGAATGCTGAGTGACCGCTGGGGGCGCAAGCCGGTGATTTTTCTCGGGCTGGCGGTATTCGCCATGGGCAGTGTGGTGGCGGCACTGACGGACTCGGTATACGGGCTGATTGCCGGACGCATACTGCAGGGCGCTGGCGCTATCGCCGCGGCCACTATGGCACTGGCGGCGGACCTGACCCGGGACGAAAACCGCGGCAAGGCGATGGCGGTGATTGGCGCCTCCATCGGCGTGGCGTTTGTGCTTGCAGTGGTGCTGGGGCCGCTGGTGGCGGGTCTCGGTGGTCTTTCGGCCATATTCTGGCTCACCGCGCTACTGGCGCTGGTGGGCATGCTGCTGGTGTGGCGGCTGGTGCCTAACCCGCAACAACTGGCCCCGCGCGGCCCGCGCCAGGGAGATTTCTCCCGGCTGTTGCGACAGGGGGATGTGTGGCGGCTGGTGAGTGGAGTGTTTTTCCTGCACCTGCTGCTGACCATGATGTTCGTGCCGCTTCCGCACCTGCTGGTGGATCAGTTGCACCTGGCCAGCGACCAGCACTGGAAACTTTATGGCCCGCTGATGCTGGGCGCCTTTGTACTGATGCTGCCGCTGATGCGCGCGGCAGAAAAACGCCAACAGGTTCCCGGTGCCATGCGCCTGGCCCTGCTTGGGTTGGTGTTCGGCGGGGTGGCGCTGATGCCAGAGGTACGGGGAAACTGGATAGTGTTGTGCCTTGGGGTGTTCTTCCTCGCCTTCAATCTACTGGAGGCACTGCTGCCCGCGCAGCTGACCCGGGTGGCGCCTGCGGAGTGCCGCGGTGCCGCCACCGGTCTCTATGCGACCCTGCAGTTTCTCGGTGCCTTTGCCGGTGGCAGCCTCGGCGGGGTAGTGTACGGCCAGGGCGGTGCCGGGGCTGTGGCCACCCTCGCGCTGGGAGTTCTGCTGCTGTGGTCCATCGCCTGGTGGCAGATGCGCGGCACCCGCGTACCGCTTGCAGGCCGCTGAGAAGGATCTTTTTCCGCTGGCGTCGGCTCGCCCGGGGTAGCGGTGACGGCCCCCGCCCGAGTGTTGTATGCTGCTGGATAAAAATACACTGTTGGCGAGGCCGGCAGCTGGCGGATCATGGACCGCGGCGCCGGTTTCCCGAATCTGAATTTTTGAACTCTGAACCTTTGAACAATGAAATGGGCCCGCCAGAGGGCACACTGAGAGGAGAGGCTTATGGCCAGGGGCGTTAACAAAGTAATTCTGATTGGCAATCTGGGCGGCGACCCGGAAACCCGCTATCTGCCCAGCGGCGGCGCCGTTACCAATGTCACCCTGGCGACGTCTGAAACCTGGAAAGACAAGCAGACCGGCCAGCAGCAGGAGCGCACCGAGTGGCACCGCGTGGTGTTCTTCAACCGTCTGGCGGAGATTGCCGGCGAGTACCTGCGCAAGGGCAGCAAGGTCTACCTTGAGGGCTCTCTGCGCACGCGCAAGTGGCAGGACAAGCAGACCGGCCAGGACCGCTACACCACCGAAATCGTCGCCAGCGAAATGCAGATGCTCGACGGCCGCGGTGAGCAGAGCGGCGGCTATCAGCAGCAGGGCGGCCAGGGCGGTGGCTACCAGCAGCAGGGCGGCGATTATAACCAGGGCGGTTACCAGGACGAATACGCTCAGGGCCGCTCCGCACCTTCTCCCATGGCGCCGTCCAATCCTTCTTCAAACCAGCCGCAAAATCGCCCCGCCGGCAACCAGGCACCCATGGGTGGCTTTGATAACAGCTTCGACGACGACATTCCCTTCTAACGCGGGCCGTCTCCTCCATGCATCACACGGGTTATCAGCCTGACACCGCCGTGCTTATCGGTGCCGGCAATGCCATCGACGGACCCCTGCAGAAGGGGTTGCAGAGGGTGGGTTTCCGGGTGCAATTGTTGGGGCTTGAGCAGATCGCGGCGGCACCCCTCGGTATTCGCGAGGGTAGCCTTGTGATCAACGCCGCCAGCTGTGCTGGCAGCGCGCGCATGCACGAGGCCCGCGCGGTGTGTGAGGCCCTGCGGAACCAGCCCTGTGCGGCGTTGCTGCACCTGTCCTCCTACGGGGTATTCGGGCGCGCCCGCAGCCGGAAAATCGACGAGGAAACCGCGCCAGAGCCCAGCTCGGAAATCGGGCGGCACTGGCTGGACTGTGAGCGGATTCTTACCGGAAGCAGCCCGGCCGCATACGGTGTCAGCATCCTGCGTCTCGGCTGGCAGGTGGACCGCAGCGAGCGTGCGTTGCTGGCGCGGGTCATCCGCGGCCTGCTGAATCACAAGCCGGTTACGCTTGACGACGTGAGCCGCGGCAATCCAGTCACGGTGGCGGACCTGGTGCGGGTGGCTGTTGCCATGGCCCAGCAGTTGGCGAGCGGCGCGCCGAAGTCCGGCATTTACCACTACGGCGCGGCGGACAACTGCAGTGCCATGGAATTTGGCCGTGAAGTGGTCGACCGGGTGCGCTCCCTGTATGGCGAGGATTACGCCGCGGATTTGCGGCCGGTTGAGCCCGCGCCGGAGGACCGCTCCTCGGTGCTGAGCTGTGAGCGGCTGCGCGACGTGTTTGGTATCCAGCAGCGCAGCTGGCGTCAGGGGCTGACCCGTCAGGTGGAGCTGTGGCTGGAGCGGCTGCAGAAAGCGGAAAGCTGACCGCGACGTTGATCAGGGTGCTGGATCAACAACAAAAAGGGCGAGCCGCTGCGCGGCTCGCCCTTTTTGTTTGGCGGAAAGCCCGAGGTCAGATCTTGTCGAAGATCAGACTGGCGTTGGTGCCGCCGAAGCCGAAGCTGTTGGACAGCGCCCGGCGGATCTGGGTCTCGCGCAGCTCGGTAACCAGGTCGAGGCCCGCCGCCGCTTCGTCCAGCGTCTCCACATTGGCGGAGGCGGCGATAAAGCCGTTCTGCATCATCAGCAGGGAGTAAATGGCTTCCTGCACACCGGCGGCACCCAGGGAGTGACCGGTGAGGGACTTGGTGGAGGCGAATGCCGGCACCTTATCGCCAAACACTTCTTTCATCGCGCGCAGCTCGGCTACGTCGCCCACCGGGGTGGAGGTGCCGTGGGTGTTGATGTAATCCACGCCGCCTTCCAGGCCCTTGCCGTCCATGCCGGCCAGCGCCTGCTGCATGCAGCGCGCCGCACCCTCGCCGCTAGGGGCGACCATGTCGTAGCCGTCGGAGGTGGCGCCATAGCCCACCAGCTCGGCGATGATGTTGGCGCCGCGGGCTTTTGCGTGTTCATATTCTTCCAACACCACACAACCGCCACCGCCGGCGATCACGAAGCCGTCGCGGTTGGCGTCGTAGGGGCGGGAGGCCTTGGTGGGGGTGTCGTTGTATTTGGACGACAGCGCGCCCATGGCGTCGAACAGATGGGTCAGGCTCCAGGCCAGTTCCTCACCGCCGCCGGCAAACACGATGTCCTGCTTGCCCATCTGGATCAACTCTGCGCCGTTGCCAATACAGTGCGCGGAGGTGGCACAGGCCGAGGAGATGGAGTAGTTCACGCCTTTGATCTTGAAGGGAGTGGCGAGACACGCGGATACCGTGCTGCCCATGACCTGTGGCACGCGGAAGGCGCCGACTTTACGTACACCTCGGGTCTTGGTGATCTCGGCGGACTCGATGATGGCCGCGGTGGACGTACCACCGGAACCCATCACCAGGCCGGTGCGGGGATTCGAAATGTCGAACTCTTCCAGGCCCGCCATGCCAATGGCCTCGGCCATGGCGATGTACGCATAGGCGGCGGAGTCGCCCATGAAACGCAGGTGCTTGCGGTCGATGTGTTCCTTGAAATCGATGTCGACCACACCGGCGACCTGGCTGCGCAGGCCCAGCTCGGCGTATTCGTCCATAAAGCGGATGCCGCTGCGGCCGGCCTTCAGGGAGGCCAGCACTTCCTGCGTATTGTTACCGATGCAGGAAGTGATGCCCATTCCGGTAATGACTACCCGGCGCATAGTGATCTCCAATAAAACTTGTTGTGTGAATTGTTATTGTTTTGTGTGACAGACCGACAGATCAAAAGTTGTCTGTGCGGGTAAACAGGCCGACACGCAGATCCGTGGCAGTGTAGATTTCGCGCCCGTCGACAGACACGGAGCCATTGCCGATGCCCATCACCAGCTTGCGTTCCACCAGCCGGCTCATCTGAATATGGTAAGTAACCTTCTTATTGGTCGGTAGGATCTGGCCGGTGAATTTCACTTCGCCGCAGCCCAGGGCGCGGCCGCGACCGGGGTTGCCTTTCCACGCGAGAAAATACCCCAGAAGCTGCCACATGGCATCCAGGCCGAGGCAGCCGGGCATGACCGGGTCACCGGGGAAATGGCAGTCAAAGAACCACAGGTCGGGGGTGATATCCAGCTCGGCAATCAGCTCGCCTTTGCCGAATTCACCGCCGTCTTTGGAGACATGGGTGATGCGGTCGAGCATCAGCATATTGGGGGCGGGCAGCTGGGCGTTGCCCGGGCCGAACATTTCTCCGCGGCTGCAGGCCAGGAGCTCTTCGCGGGTGTAGCTGCTTTTTTGAACGAAATTACTCATTGGGTCCCCGATTTTGGGCATTCTTTACACGAGCCGGCATTCTAAGGGCTAAGGATAGCTTGTCCAGTCGGTCATAACCCTTTTTGTGACCGGAACTGTCTCAAATAGCCCTTGACCCGCGGCTTGTGGCGGGAAACTCCGGACATCTTGCCAGTTTGCCCCGGGTCATGGGCGGTCTGATTCTTGCCTGATCATTATCATGGTTTTGTGATAACTTGCGGCCACTCAGCGCAGGAGAGCGCTGGTGGAAGAATTTCAGCGAGGGTGTGATGCTCAAAAAATGTCTTTTTCCCGTGGCCGGTTACGGAACCCGCTTCCTGCCGGCGACCAAGGCCATGCCCAAGGAGATGTTGCCGCTGGTCAACAAACCTCTGGTGCAATACGGCGTGGAAGAGGCCATTGAGGCGGGCCTGACTGAAATCGGCTTTGTCACCGGGCGCGGCAAGCGCGCCATTGAAGACCATTTCGATACCAACTTCGAGCTTGAGCATCAGATCGCCGGCACGGGCAAAGAGCGCTACCTCGACAGCGTGCGCAAGGTAATCGACCGCGCCAGCTTTTCTTACACTCGCCAGGGCGAGATGCGCGGTCTCGGCGACGCCATTTTGCAGGGGCAGCGCCTCATCGGCGACGAAGCCTTCGCCGTGGTGCTGGCAGACGACCTTTGCCTCAATGATGGTCCCGGTGTACTCGAGCAGATGGTGCAACTGTACAAGCAATTCCGCTGCAGCATTGTCGCGGTAGAGGAAGTGTCAGCGGACCAGATTCACAAGTTCGGTGTTATTGCCGGCAATGAAATCAAACCGGGTCTCTATCAGGTCACCGACATGGTGGAAAAACCGGCGGCGGAAGACGCGCCGAGCAATATGGCCATCATCGGCCGCTACATTCTCACGCCAGATATTTTTGAATTGATCCGCGAGACCCCGCCGGGGAAAAACGGTGAGGTGCAGATCACCGATGCGCTGCTGACGCAGGCGCAGCGCGGTTGTGTTCTCGCGTATAAATTCAAGGGGCGCCGCTTCGATTGCGGCTCCGTCGACGGCTTTATCGAAGCCACCAATCACGTCTACAAAACAATGTATTTACCGGGGGGAAAGGGCTGAAATGTCTGAATTGACCTGTTTTAAAGCGTACGATCTGCGCGGCCGCGTGCCGGACGAGCTGAACACCGATGTGGCCTACCGTGTAGGTCGCGCCTTCGCCCAGTTTCTGGGGGCGCGCCGCGTGGTGGTGGGGCACGATATCCGCCTCACCAGTGGCGAGCTGACCGACGCCCTGGCCAACGGCCTGCGCGACGCCGGGGCCGATGTTTATCACATCGGCGAATGCGGTACCGAGGAAATCTATTTCTCCACCTTCCATGGCGACTTCGATGGCGGAATCTGCGTTACCGCGAGTCACAACCCCATGGACTACAACGGCATGAAATTCGTGCGTGCAGGCTCCCGCCCGATCAGTGGTGACACTGGCCTGCTGGACATTAAAAAGCTCGCGGAAGACAACAATTTCCCCGCAGTGGAAAAGCGTGGTGAGTTGCACACCTTTGCGCACCGCGACGATTTCGTAAAACATCTGTTGGGTTACGTCGACGTTTCCACACTGAAACCGCTGAAACTGGTGGTTAACGCGGGCAACGGTGGCGCCGGTGCGGTGGTGGATGCCCTGGCTCCGCACCTGCCGTTTGAATTCGTGCGCGTGCACCACGAGCCCGATGGCACCTTCCCCAATGGCATTCCCAACCCGATCCTGCCGGAAAACCGCGAGTCCACCGCTACTGCCGTACGCGAGAGTGGTGCGGATTTCGGTATTGCCTGGGACGGTGACTTTGATCGCTGTTTCTTCTTCGATGAGCGCGGTGAATTCATCGAGGGCTACTACGTAGTTGGTTTGCTGGCGGAAGCCTTCCTGGCCAAGCACCCGGGTGCCAAGGTGGTACACGACCCGCGCCTGACCTGGAATACCGAAGATATCGTGAAAGCGGCGGGCGGCGAGCCGGTGCAAAGCAAAACCGGTCACGCCTTTATCAAGGAGCGTATGCGTAAGGAAGACGCCATTTACGGCGGCGAGATGAGTGCGCACCATTACTTCCGTGATTTCGCCTACTGCGATAGCGGTATGATTCCGTGGCTACTGGTGGCGGAGCTGGTGAGCCGCAGTGGCAAACCTTTGTCGCAGCTGGTGGGCGAGCGCATGAAAGCCTTCCCGTGCAGTGGTGAGATCAATTCCAAGGTCGCCGACCCGAAAGCCCTGTTGCAGGCGGCGGAAGAGAAGTACGCGGCCGATGCCAACAGCGTCGAGCATGTGGATGGCCTGAGCGTTGCCTTTGACGATTGGCGTTTCAACCTGCGCATGTCCAACACTGAGCCGGTGGTGCGCTTGAATGTCGAGTCTCGTGGGGATGAGGCGTTGATGAAGGCCAAGACTGAAGAGTTGCTGGTTCTGATTCGCGGATAGTTTTTTACTTCGTTGTGGGCACTGTTGCACTTCGTAGTGGAGTTCAATGGCGGCCCTGCTACCGGGTACTGCCTTGCGAGACACGCCGTGAACCCATCCATGGGGGCTCTTCTAAAACATCCCTGTTTTAGAAGGTCTCGCAAGGCAGTACCCGGTAGCAGGGCCTTAGCTTTGAATTTTCGACTTCGTTTTTGGCAATAGAGTCGAAGTTCAAAAGTGCGATGCGAAGGCGGGGTGCCGGGTGCGGGTTTTCAGGAGCGTCGCAAACAGGATGTTTGCGCCGCAGCGCCCAGGGATGGGTTCACAGCGGTCCGGAAAACCCGCACCCGGTGCCGCGCCGCCAGCGGACCTGATTTAGAACCACGCTTCAAAAGTCTATCAGCCGCCTCCACGCCAGCTTCAGAGCCGCAAGCAAAAAGCCCCGAAGATACTCCGGGGCTTTTTGTTAAGTGGTCCGCTGAATCGAAAATTCCGCTAACTGTCGAAGCGCAGTCTTGTGCTCCCCGTCCGGCAAAAACTCCAGTTTCTCCAGCGCGAGTTCGACTTCTTTTCTGGCGCGATCAAAGGTGTAATCCAGCGCACCACAAGACTCGATAGTCGCAACAATCTCAGGAAGTTTATCCGCGGATTTCTGTTCAATTGCCTCCCGCACTAAAGCTGCCTGTTCTTCAGTGCCATTCGCCATCGCGTAAATCAGCGGCAGGGTCGGCTTGCCTTCGGCCAGGTCGTCGCCCACATTCTTGCCGAGCTCTTCCGAATTACCGCGGTAATCCAGTGCATCGTCCACCAGCTGGAAGGCAGAGCCCAGATGGCGACCGTAGAGCTTCAGGGATTCGCGCTCATCCGCGCTGCAGCCGGCCAGAACCGCTGCGGTTTCACAGGCCGCTTCGAACAGCGCGCCGGTCTTCTTATGGATAACGTTCAGGTAATTGGCTTCGGTGACTGCAGGATCGCCCGCATTCACCAGCTGCTGCACCTCGCCCTCGGCAATGGTGTTGGTGGTGTCAGACAGGATCGCCATGATGTCCATGTCCTTCAGCGCCACCATCATCTGGAATGCGCGGGAATAGAGGAAGTCGCCCACCAGCACCGCCGGCGCATTGCCCCACTGGGCGTTGGCGGTGATGCGGCCACGGCGCATATCCGAGGTGTCCACCACATCGTCGTGCAGCAGCGTCGCCGTGTGGATGAACTCAATAATCGCCGCCAGCGGGATATGATCCTCGCCCCGGTAGCCCGCCGCACGGGCACACAGCAGCACCAGCAGCGGGCGCAGGCGCTTGCCGCCGGCCTCAACCAGATAGTGGCCAATGTTTTCCACCAGGGGAACGTCTGAGTGCAGTTGATCAATGATGGTCTGATTGACCGCCGCAAAATCGTCGGCGGCTACCTGGTGGAAAGGCAACATGCGGGTTCCTTATACATCGCTTTGGTATTCTGTCGGCGGCAAGACTAGCGGTTTTGGACGCGGGCGGAAAGGCGCGGGCAGGCTGTTGCCCGAAAAGCGCGCTATTGTGCCGTGCGGCCTAATTGATTAGAATCTGCGCCCCGCTCGCACCGGGTTCGCCTGTCATGTTAGTTCATGGGGTGACCTCTGGGCCGGGAAGACGTTTTAAACACACGGCGCAAGCTCCCAAAATGCTGGCTGAGTGGTCACCGATTGTTGGTGATTAGACCCTGTCGCTGCTTCGTGTCGTCCATTTTGTTGGAGCATAGAAATATGTACGCAGTTATTGAAAGCGGTGGCAAACAACACCGTGTTGTAGAAGGCGAAGTTCTGCGCCTGGAAAAAATTGAAGCTGCTACCGGTGAATCTGTCGATTTTGACAAGGTTCTGATGGTAGTAAACGGCGACGCCATCAACATCGGTGCGCCTGTAGTGGAAGGTGCCAAGGTGACTGCAGAAGTGCTGAGCCACGGCCGCGGCGACAAGGTGAAAATCATCAAGTTCCGTCGTCGTAAGCACTCCATGAAGCGTCAAGGTCACCGTCAGTGGTACACCGAAGTTAAGATCACTGGCATCAAGGCATAAGCAGAGGAGTAACGACTCATGGCACACAAGAAAGCTGGCGGTAGTACGCGCAACGGTCGCGATTCCGAAAGTAAACGCCTGGGCGTGAAGCGCTTTGGCGGTCAAGCTGTCTCCGCAGGCAGCATCATCGTGCGTCAGCGCGGTACCAAGTTCCACGCTGGTGTGAATGTTGGTATGGGCAAAGATCACACCCTGTTCGCTACCGCCGATGGCGTGGTGAAGTTTGAGGTGAAAGGTGCGAATAACCGGAAGTTTGTTTCTATCGAAACTGCCTAAGCGGTCACAGCGCCCGATAAAAAGCCCCGCAATTGCGGGGCTTTTTTGTATCTTGCCCACTTTTTTGTATTGATCCCGGGCAAATTACACTGAAGACCGGGTAACCGGTAAGTAGAGTCATGAAATTTGTAGATGAGGCACCGATCAAGGTGCAGGCCGGCAACGGCGGTAAAGGGTGTTGCAGCTTCTGGCGTGAGAAATTCATTGCCAAGGGCGGCCCCGATGGCGGCGACGGCGGCGACGGCGGCTCCGTCTATCTGGAGGCCGACGAATCTTTGAATACCCTGGTGGACTACCGCTTCCAGCCCAACCATCAGGCGGAGAACGGTGAGCCTGGACGCGGCCGCAACTGCACCGGCGCCAAGGGTGAAGATCTGATACTGAAGGTGCCCGTGGGTACTACCGCCATCGACGTGGATACCGGCGAGACATTGGGCGACCTGTTGGAGCCGGGGCAGCGGTTGCTGGTGGCCCAGGGTGGCTTCCACGGCATTGGCAACACCCGTTTCAAGTCCAGTACCAACCGCGCGCCCCGTCAGACCACGCCGGGCTACCCGGGCGAGTTCCGCAATCTGAAGCTGGAACTCAAGGTGCTGGCGGATGTGGGCATGCTCGGTCTGCCGAATGCGGGCAAGTCCACCTTTATCCGGGCGGTGTCTGCGGCGAAACCGAAGGTGGCGAATTATCCGTTTACCACCCTGGTGCCGAACCTCGGGGTGGTGAAGGTGCAGAAATACCGCAGCTTCGTGATTGCCGATATCCCCGGTCTGATCGAGGGTGCCTCCGAGGGGGCGGGGCTGGGTATCCGCTTCCTCAAGCATCTGACCCGCTGTCGTGTGCTGCTGCACCTGGTGGACCTGGCGCCGTTCGACGGCTCCGACCCCGTGCAGAATGCGCTCGCCATCGAGCGCGAGCTGGAATCTTTCAGTCCGACACTGGCCGGGCGCGAGCGCTGGCTGGTGCTGAACAAGACCGATCTGGTGCCGGCTGCCGAGCTGGATGAACGCTGCCAGGCCATCGTCAGCGCCCTTGGCTGGCAGGGGCCGGTGTTCCGTGTCGCCGCGATTCGCGGTGAGGGCACCGATGTGCTCTCCGGGCAGCTGATGGATCACCTCGAGGGCGTGAAGCAGCGGGAAGAGCTGGATGGTGATCTGTTCGAGGCCGAACAGGAAGCCCAGCGGCAGATGCAGCGCGAGGCGCGTGAGCGCATCGAGGAGGTGCGTCTGGCGCAGCGTGCGAAGCGTATGGGGCTGGAAGAATCTGACGAGGATGATGAAGATTGGGACGACGATGACTACGACGTAGATATAGAATATCGTCGCTAAGTTTTCTGCCCTTCCAGAGGATTGTCCTGACTCAGGGATGACCTGCAGGGGCGTGTCCTGATATGAGGAATAAATGGACTCCACTTCGTCGCGTCAGCAACTCTCCGCCAGCAAGCGCTGGGTGATCAAAATTGGCAGCGCCCTGCTCACCGACAATGGTCGCGGCGTCAATCGCGCCGCGATCCACAACTGGGCGGGGCAGATCAGTGCCCTGCGCCGTCAGGGTATTGAGGTGCTGCTGGTATCCTCCGGTGCCGTGGCGGCGGGCATGGACCGCCTGGGTTGGCGCAAACGCCCCGAATCCATCCACCAACTGCAGGCCGCCGCCGCTGTGGGGCAGAGCCATCTGGTGCAGGTGTATGAGCACGCGTTTGGACAGTACGACTGCCGCACGGCGCAGATCCTGCTGGATCATGACGATCTCTCCAACCGCACCCGTTATCTCAATGCCCGCAGCACCCTGCGCACCCTGTTGTCGCTGGGTGCGGTGCCGATCATCAATGAGAATGACACGGTAGTGACCGATGAGATCCGCTTCGGCGACAACGACACTCTGGGGGCCCTGGTGGCCAATCTGGTGGAGGCGGATGTGCTGCTGATTCTCACCGACGCAGAGGGTTTGTTTACCGAGGACCCGCGCGACAACCCGGCGGCAGAGCTGGTGCGCGAAGCGGTGGCCACAGACCCGCGTCTGGTGGCAATGGCGGGCGGCTCTCGCAGCGGCCTCGGCCGTGGCGGCATGGCTACCAAGGTGCGCGCGGCTCAGCTGGCGGCGCGCTCCGGTGCGCGCACGGTAATCGTTGGCGGTGGTGCGGAGGCGGTGATCGAGCGTGTGGCGGCGGGAGAGGCGCTGGGCACATTGTTGATGCCCGAGGCGGACCCGCTGACGGCGCGCAAGCGCTGGCTGGCTGGGCAGCTGCAGGTGCGCGGCAGGCTCTATTTGGATGCCGGCGCGGAGCGCGCATTGCGCAACCAGGGCAAGAGTTTACTGCCGGTGGGCGTGGTGGGTGTTGACGGGCGCTTTCATCGCGGCGAGCTGGTGAGCTGTGTCAATGCCGGCGGCGAGGAGATCGCGCGCGGGCTGGTGAATTACGGCAGTGGTGAGGCGTCTAGGATCTGCGGTCAGTCATCAGAGCGGATTGTGGAGTTGCTCGGCTATCGCGACGACGATGAGTTGATCCATCGCGACAATCTGATCCTGCTGTGACTGGGTTGGTCGTGGAGCCCTGAGTGGCGGGCCCTTCTCGGAAGGGTCGTTACGCTAAATTGAGGCAATAAAAAACCCCGCTATCGCGGGGTTTTTTGTGCTCAGTCAGAAATTGGCTCAGGCGGCCAGCTTCTTGATCTGGGCGTTCAGGCGGCTCTTATGGCGAGCTGCCTTGTTCTTGTGAATGATGCCTTTGTCGGCCATGCGGTCGATGACCGGCACAGCAGCCGCGTAAGCGGTTTTGGCTTTATCAGCGTCACCTGCATCGATGGCTGCAACTACCTTTTTGATGTAGGTGCGCACCATGGAGCGCAGACTGGCGTTGTGATTGCGGCGCTTGTCATTCTGGCGCGCGCGTTTCTTCGCTTGAGGTGAGTTGGCCACCGGTTGCTCCTGTCTGGATCTTGATAACTCGAACAATCGGGCCGGGGGCCCGTTTGGGACGCGACATTATCCCCAGCGTTGTTTGTTTGTCAACCGCCGGCGCGGTGAGTTTGTGACTGCGGGGGCTGCGCGCTGCTTATCCCAGTAGCGCAGTCATGCCGGACTTGATCCGGCATCCAGCTTCGTAGCACTGGATTCCGGATCAGGCCCGGAATGACAGTTGTCCAGGGTAGTACCTGCCGTCTCAACGGGGCAGGGCTAGTGTAAACACGACGCCACTACCATCTTCGTGATTGGCGGCACTGAGCTCGCCGTGATGAAAGTCGGCGATCAGTCGCGCGATATGCAGGCCAAGCCCCAGGTGTCCGGCCTTGCCGCCGTCGTCGCGCACCGAAACGAGGGAGTCGAACAGCTTCTGGCCAAAACCGCTGGGCAGCAGCGGTCCGCTGTTGCTGACGCTCAGCAGGTATTCCCTGCGCTCGGGTGTCAGTGCCATATGGATTGTGCTGCCCTCCGGGGCGAAGCTCACCGCGTTGTCCACCAGCTTGTCCAGTAGTTGCGCGAGCAGTTCTGGAGCGCCGTTGCAGGGTTGTGGCGTGTCGGGGCACTGCAGTTCGAAGTGGTGTTCGGGGTGGGCGTCGGCGTAGCTCTGGTTGAGTGCCTGTACCAGGTCCGCGAGATCGAAATCTTCGCGGTCGGCCTGGCGGATGCTCGCTTCCAGGTGATTGGCGGCGGACAGGGCATTGAGGATCGACGACAGGCGGGCGCCGCCGTCGGCGGCGCGCTCGGCATAGCGGCGGCTGTCGCTGTCGAGGTCGCCGGCGGCAAGGTTGTCGAGGGACGAGCGCACCACCGCCAGCGGGGTGCGCAACTCGTGTGAGAGCTTGCTCGCGAGGCTGCGCAGGTACTGGTGATAGTGGTCCAGCTCGGCGAGCAGACTGGCAAAGGCGCGGTTGAGGGCGCCGAGTTCATCATTGATAAGAGGGCGCGGGAAATCCCCCCGCAGGCGACCGCTGGCATCCACGGCATTGCTGGCGGCGCGGTGGAGCTGGCGAATGCGCCAGGACAGCCAGCTGGCGTAGCCTAACAGCAGCAGCAGAACCAGGCCGGCAGCGGCGGCGGTGGTGAGCCACAGGCGGCGGGCGGCGGATTCGGTGAGGGACCGCAGGGCACTGGCGGACTGGGCGGTGATCACCCGCCCCAGCAATGGGCGCTCGATAATATCGTCAGCGCGGGTTACCACCGGCACGCTGACGGCGCCAATACGCTCATCGCCAGGGGTACTGTCGGGATCGCTGTCCGGGGCGCCGAACCACTGGCTGGCAGTTTCCCGGTTTTGGGTCAGGTTGTCCGGAAACCGGTCCCGGGGCAGCGGCGATAGCGCAGCGGTGGCGAGTATCTGCCGGTAGAGCCAATCCCGCAGCCAGGGTTGCGCCTCGCCCGCGGGCGGTTGGTCGTCCCCGGTGGCGTGCCAGTCAATACCGGTGCGGGCAAGCACGAAGCCCTCCTGATCCACCACGGTGAGCTGCAGCTCCGGGCGCGCGAAGTGTTCCAGTTCCCGCTGCAGTTGCGGCAGTGGTTCCACCAGTACTCCGGGGCGGCCGTCGTTCGGCAGGGTGCCGGCGACGCGCGCGGGGGTGCCTCCGTCGCTGTGTGTGCGGTCCAGCACGCGGACCGCCAGTTCGCCGTCGCTCAGGGCGGCGGGCAGTGTCAGCTCCAGCTGATAGCCGCGCGGGGAGGCGGTCCAGCGGCCGCGGATACGCAGTTCGCGCTCGTACCGGCCGCGGCGGGGGTTGTACCACATGGCGTGCACCGGTCCCTGGCTCGCCACGGGCAGGGTGTATTGTTGGCGCGCGGTATAGATTTCCACCGTGTCACCGCTGGATATGCCGCTGCTGCGCGGGTCGTGATAGCTGGGGCTGCGGTCGCGGGCGGTGAGCAGCATATAGATCTGGCTGCCACGCCGGCCGAGGGTGATTTGCGCGAAGGGGTCGCCTGCCTGATCGAGCAGCTGTCGTGGCCGCAGGCGCAGCGCGCGCCACTCCTCGCCGTAGCCATCCAGCACCGGCGTTTGCGCAAGAGGGTTCAGGTAGAGCTGGGCACCCGGTGGGCGGCCGTTGCGGCGAGGATCCGGTGCTATGAGTTCGGGGGCACTGGCGAGGCGTGCCGCGATGGCGTTGCCGGTGGCTTCAAGCGTCTGCATCTGCCCCTGGGTGAGGGCCTGGTCCACCTGGCGCAGGTATTGGCAGCCGGCCCAGGGAAGGGCCAGGGTGCAGAGACTCAGCAGGACCAGTTGGCGACGCAGGTTCATGACAGTCGGGTCGGGGTTCGGGCTGGCGGCGGTTACACCTGCCAGCGGTAGCCCATGCCATAGGCCGTGCCGATGGCATCAAAACTTCCGTCGACGGCCTGGAATTTGCGGCGGATGCGCTTCACATGGGAGGTGATGGTGTTGTCGTCCAGCACCACCCGCGCGGCTTCCATCAGCTGGGTGCGGGATTTCACATGCCCGGGGCGCTTGGCCAGGGCGTGCACAATCCAGAACTCGGTCACGGTGAGGTCCACGGCCGTTCCCTGCCAGTGGCAGTGCAGGCGCGATACATCCAGCGCCAGGTTGCCCTGGGTGAGCGTTTCGTTGTCATCGCTTTTGGACTGCATGATGCTCACCCGGCGCAGAAGGGCGCTGATACGGGCCTGCATGTGCGGCAGGGAGATGTCCTTGGTGAGATAGTCGTCCGCGCCCAGGCGCAGGCCGGAGATAATGTCCAGTTCCGAGTCCCGCGCGGTCAGGAACAGAATGGGCAGGGTGGGCGCCATGGCGCGCAGCTCCCGGCACAGATCGAATCCGCCCTCGATTTCCGCCCCGAGGCCAACATCGATAACCGCAAGATCCGGCAGCCGCTGTTGAAATGCGGCCAGTGCTTCCGGGCGGGTATGGTAGAGCTGTACCTGATAACCGGTGCGGCGCAGGGCATCGCGGTAGTTCTCGGCGATGGCAATTTCGTCTTCGACAATGGCGATGGTCGGGCTGTTCATACGGGCTTTGGCACTGATATCTGCTGGCATGTGGCGGAAAATCATGCCCGAACATTGGGGCCGCTGGCAAAAAATGATGCGCACAAAAAAGCGTGCCACGTTTTAGCGGCACGCAAGGTCAGGTTTTACAGGGCTTTGGAAGTCGGGTTACGTGGGACTGTTGTGAACTATCGGCCACCGTTTTTGCAGAACGGGGGCCGATGGGTTGATGTTCAGAAGTTGCCGGCTGTGGACTCCGGCAGGCCGAAGTGAATATCGACCCGGCGCTCGAGCGCGTAGGCGTCCAGATCGCCCTTGCCAGCTTTGGAGCGACTGGCACCGAGGGCGCGGCGTTCGATACGTTCAGGTGCTACACCGTAGGCTTCCAGGGCGCGCTGCACACTGAGGGCGCGCTGGTCGGAGAGTACATTGTTGTATCCGTCACTGCCGCGGGGGTCGGAATGACCTTCGAGCAATACCTGCAGTTGCGGGTGACGGGTGAGGAAATCGGCCATCGCGGCAACCTGGCGCTCCTGTGCTTCCTGCAGCTGGTCGTCGCCGGTGGTGAACAGCATCTGGAACTCAAGGCTTTCCAGTGCCAGCGTACGGGCGTCGTTGGCCGACAATTGCGCCATGTCCAGTTGTTGTGCGAGGTTACCCAGTTCTGCGCGGCTTTCGGTCAGTTGTGTTGCGAGCATGTCGGCCTCTTCTGCTTGCTTGATCTGTTCGCCCAGCCAGGCACCACCGAGGGCACCGGCAATGAAACCGACCGGGCCACCTACGGCGGCGCCCGCAACTGCGGCGCCGGTAAATACAGTGGCCTGTTTGGCCGGGGTCAGGGCTGAGCCCTGAAATTTTGTCTCGGTGTTTTTGGCGGCCTCGGGCGCGGCGAAGCTGTTCAGGGCCAGACTGCTCAGGGTTACTGCCAACAACATCTTTTTCATGATCGTGTTCCTTGCGATTTGAGTTTATATGACTGCTCTTCGGTGCCGATCGGGTTGGTGTTTCCGTCTCGGTTGAGAGTCATTTAAACCCCGCAAGGAGGCACTGGCGTGGCGCCAGTGGGGCAAATTGCGCAGCAATTATGGCGAATTGTGGCGAGGCGCCCTGTGATTCAGTTCAGCCTCCGCAAAGATCGCGCTGCAATCACTCCACGCGCCGCCGAAAGCGGCTGCCGCGGGACTGGTCGATACGCACCCGCACCCGTTGAGGTCGCGGGCCCATGGCGACAATGGCGTACAGCAGGATCGCCAGGAGCAGTGCAATCATCAATGCGTTAATGGTCATTCCTTTTCTCCTCTGTTGCCGCCAATCCCTGCGGTTCGCCAACGGCTTACACTGAGTATAGTTTCGTATTGCGCCAACCGTAGCGCGGCTGCGCTGCAGAGGGTTCGCGAGCGGATCGGGTGGCCGCGGCGGTGCTTTGCGGTAGACTTGCCGCCCATTATTTCCTTCTGCATTCAAACTTCTGGCCGGAACCCGGCATTGACCTTCAGGAATCAGGGACGTGGCAGCACCTTCGCCCGAACAGGAACCGCCCAAACCGAGCCCGGATGACCCGGCACTGCAATCGCACGGAGCACAAGGTGCCGGGTTGCAGGAAAAAAAAGATAGCCCTCAGCGGGGGTTGCTGCGCGGAACCTCTGTGGTCGGCGGCGCCACACTGTTGTCGCGGATCATGGGATTGGCGCGGGATGTGGTATTTGCGCGACTCACCGGTGCCGGTGAAGCCGCCGATGCCTTCTTTGTGGCCTTCAAAATCCCCAATTTCTTCCGCCGTCTGTTCGCCGAGGGCGCATTCGCCCAAGCGTTTGTACCGGTGCTGGCGGAATACCGCCAAAACGGCGGCCTGGCCGCGGCAAAAGAACTCAATGACCGGGTGGCCGGAGCGCTCGGGGGCACGCTGTTGCTGGTCACGCTTTTTGGGGTGTTGTGCGCGCCGCTGGTAACAGGCATCTTCGCCTTTGGCTGGTGGTGGGGCGGCAATGAGCCGGCCAAGTTCGCGATGGCCACGGACATGTTGCGCATCACCTTCCCCTACCTGATGCTGATCTCGCTCACCGGTTTTGCCGGGGCCATCCTCAACAGCTTTGACCGCTTCGCCATCCCGGCCCTGACCCCCATCCTGCTCAATCTGGTGCTGATTGCCGCCGCCACTGTGGCCGCCGGCTGGTTCGATCCCTCGGTCATGGCGCTCGCCTGGGGGGTATTGGTGGCCGGCGTGGCGCAGCTGCTGTTCCAGATCCCGTTTCTGATGCGCGAGGGGTTGCTGCCGCGCCCAAAATGGGACTGGCAATACCCTGGCGTGCGCAAGATCCTGCGGCTGATGGCACCGGCGATCTTCGGTGTGTCGGTCACCCAGATCAGCCTGGTTCTGGACACGGTGCTGGCTTCCTTCCTGCCCACCGGATCGGTGACCTGGCTGTATTTTTCCGACCGCCTGACCGAGTTGCCGCTGGGGGTGTTCGGCGTTGCGGTGGCCACGGTGATCCTGCCGAACCTGTCGCGCCAGCACGCCGGCGGCGACCCGCGGCGCTTTCGTCACACCATCGACTGGGCGCTGCGCTGCGTCACTCTGATCGCGCTGCCGGCAGCTGTGGCGCTGTTTGTGCTCGCGGAGCCGCTACTTACTTCACTGTTTCAGTACGGCAACATGACCGCTCGGGATATGCAGATGGCGGCCTGGTCGCTGCGCGCCTACACCTTCGGGCTGCTCGCTTTCATGCTGATCAAAGTGCTGGCGCCCGGCTACTTCGCCCGCCAGGACACCGCCACCCCGGTGCGCTTTGGTCTTATCGCTATTGCCTCCAAGATGATACTGAGCCTGTTGTTTGTGGTGCCGCTGCACCTGTATTTTCAGCTCGGCCATATGGGGCTTGCCATGGCCACCGCCGGCCAGGCGGCGATCAACGCCTGGCTGTTGTACCGCGGGCTGCGCCAGGGCGGGGTCTACGCACCGGAAGCCGGCTGGCGCTCGTTTCTGGCGAGGTTGCTGCTGGCTAATCTGGCCATGGCAGCGGTATTGCTTGGCGTATTGCACTACTGGCCCGACTGGAACGACTGGCCCTGGTGGCAGCGTGCCTGGCGCATCGGCGCGCTGGTAGCGGCCGGCGGCGCCACCTACCTGGGGGTGTTGCTGGCCAGCGGCCTGCGCCCGCGCCATTTCCGGGCCACCTCATGAGTGACCGAAATCCCCAGAGAGCGGCCAAATCCGTTATACTGCGCCGCTTGATTTTGCAAGGCCGATCAAGAGTGACTAGTAGGGTGAGTGAAGCACTGTGACCGAGCAACGGGAGCTGATTCGCGGGTTGCACAACCTGCGGCCGCGCCACCACGGATGCGTGGCGACCATCGGTTCATTCGATGGCGTGCACCTGGGGCACCAGGCCATCATTACCCAGCTGCGGGCGCGGGCCGCCGAGCGCAAACTGCCCTCGGTAGCGATCATCTTCGAGCCCCAGCCCCATGAATTCTTCTCCGGCGAAAAGGCGCCGGCGCGGCTGATGCGCTTCAAGGAAAAGGTGCTTGCGCTGTTTGCCGCGGGGGTGGATCGCGTGCTGTGCCTGCAGTTCAACGAGCGGTTGCGCCACCTGAGCGCGAAAGCGTTTATCCAACAGGTGCTGGTGGATGGCCTCGGCGTGTGCCACCTTGTGGTGGGCGATGATTTCCGCTTCGGCTGCGACCGCAGTGGTGACTACGCGCTGTTGCAAACGGTTGGCGCGGAAGCGGGTTTTACCGTGGAAGACACCGCGACCCTGGAAATTGCCGGCGAGCGCGTAAGCAGTACCCGCATCCGCGAGGCCCTGCAGAATGCGGACTTTGCGCTGGCGGAACAGTTGCTCGGCAAGCCCTACCGGATTACCGGCCTGGTCGCCCGCGGCCGCGCCCTTGGGCGTCAGCTGGGTGCGCCCACGGCCAATGTGCGCCTGCATCGCTATCGCTCACCGCTGGTGGGCGTGTACACGGTAACCGCAAAGCGCACCAACGGCAGCCCGATGAGTGGCAGCTGTATGGAAGTGGCCGGCGTGGCCAATGTGGGCTTTCGCCCGACGGTGGAAGGCGAGGGTGCAAAACCGCTGCTGGAAGTGCACCTGTTCGATTTCAGTGGCGACCTGTACGGCCGCGAAATCGCCGTCACCTTCCACCATAAATTACGCGATGAAGAAAAGTTTGAGTCCCTGGAAATCCTCAAACAGAAAATTGCCGAAGACATCGCCAACGCGAAAGCGTGGTTTGCCAGCGGCAAACAAAAGTAAAGAAATTACCCCTTCGCATCAGAATACTCCAACACTCAGATGCGAAGGCAGAGCACCGGGGACAGGTTTTCAGGAGCGTCGCAAACAGGATGTTTGCGCCGCAGCGCCCAGGGATGGGTTCACCGCGGTCCTGAAAACCTGTACCCGGTGCTCTGCCGCCACCGAACTGGCCGAGCTGGGACCCCGGGGTCCGATATTAGAGCTCTGTTCTACGTCCGGTGGCGCGGAAGCAATGGGTATCAGGTTTCAAAAACGCTGTGAATACGTCCCTGTACGCTCCGTCGGCGACGTCCATGTCGCCGACGGTTTTGAAACCTGATCCCCATCACTTCCGCTTAAATTTTGAGTCTTGTGCTTCGTAAGCCTTAGGGTATTTTTGAAGTGCGGGGCGGCATTGAATGCTGAATTATTTTCGAGCTACAACCGAAGTAGATAACCAATGACCGACTACAAAGCGACCCTGAACCTGCCCGAAACCGACTTTCCCATGCGCGGCAATCTGCCGAGCCGGGAACCGGAAATTCTGAAGCAATGGCAAGAAGGCAAGCTCTACGAAAAAATTCGCGAGGCCCGCGCCGGTCGCGAACAGTTTATCCTGCACGATGGCCCCCCCTACGCCAACGGCGATATTCATATCGGTCACTCGGTCAACAAAATTCTCAAAGACATCATCGTCAAATCCAAAACCCTGAGCGGACTGGATGCCCCCTACGTGCCCGGCTGGGACTGCCACGGCCTGCCCATCGAACACAAGGTGGAGCAGAAAGTCGGCAAGGCCGGCACCAAGGTCGATCACAAAACCTTCCGCCAGAAATGCCGCGAATACGCCGCAAAACAGGTCGAAGGTCAGAAGAAAGACTTTATCCGCCTCGGCGTGTTCGGCGACTGGGAAAATCCCTACCGCACCATGGACTTCGAATTTGAAGCCGACATTATTCGCGCTCTCGCCGGTGTGGTGAAAAACGGCCACCTGTCCCGCGGCTTCAAACCCGTGTACTGGAGTGTGGTGGGCGGCTCTGCGCTGGCGGAAGCGGAAGTGGAGTACCAGGACAAAACCTCCTACTCCATCTACGTCAATTACCCGGCCACCGAAGAAACCGCGCTCGCCATCGCCGACGCCGCTGGCGGCCACGCCGGCGAAGGCCCGCTGTCCGTAGTGATCTGGACCACCACCCCCTGGACTCTGCCGTCTTCCCAGGCCGTGTCCGTCAATGGTGAGCTGGAATACGTCGTAGTGCAGGTCGATGGCAAGCGCCTGCTGCTGGCGGAAGCGTTGAAAGATGCGGTACTGGCCCAGGCCGGTCTCGAAGGCAAGGTCGTCGGCCATATCCGCGGCGCCGCGCTGGAACACCTGAAAATCAAGCATCCCTTCTACGACAAGGAACTGCCGATCATCCTCGGAGACCACGTCACCACCGACGCCGGTACCGGCTGCGTGCACACCGCGCCCGACCACGGCCCGGACGACTTCAACGTGGGCAAGCGCTACGGTATCGACACGCTCAACTATGTGGACGACAACGGCGTCTACCGCGACAGCACACCGCTGGTCGCGGGCGAACACGTGTACAAGGTTGACGACAAGATTGTCGAGCTGCTGAAAGAAAACGATGCACTGTTGCATCAGGGCAAACTGGTCCACAGCTATCCGCACTGCTGGCGCACCAAGACCCCGCTGATCTACCGCGCCACGCCGCAGTGGTTTATCAGCATGCAGCAGAACGACCTGCTGGATCACGCGCAGAAAGCGGCTGATGAAGTGCAGTGGATCCCGGGCTGGGGTAAGGCGCGCATCGATTCCATGCTGAACGCGAGCCCCGACTGGTGTATCTCCCGGCAACGCACCTGGGGTGTGCCCATCGCGCTGTTCGTGCACAAAGAGACCCACGAAATTCACCCCGACACCCCGGCGCTGATGGAAAAAGTCGCGCAGCAGGTGGAAAAGGCGGGCATGGACGTGTGGTTCGAGCTGGATGCAAAAGAACTGCTGGGTGACGACGCGGACAACTACCAGAAAGTTACCGATACCCTGGACGTGTGGTTCGATTCCGGCGTGACCCATCACGCGGTGCTGAAGCGTCGTGAAGCCCTGCGCTTCCCGGCGGACCTGTACCTGGAAGGTTCCGACCAGCATCGCGGCTGGTTCCAGTCCTCCCTGAAAACCTCCATCGCCATCAACGACTGCGCGCCGTACAAGCAGGTGCTCACCCACGGTTTCACCGTGGACGCCCAGGGTCGCAAGATGTCCAAGTCCATCGGCAACGTGGTGGCGCCGCAGGATGTGATCAACAAAATGGGTGCGGACGTGCTGCGCCTGTGGGTAGCGGCCACCGACTTCAGTGGCGAGATGGGCGTTTCCGACGAGATCCTGAAGCGTACCGCGGACTCCTATCGCCGCCTGCGCAATACCGCGCGTTTCTTCCTGTCCAACCTGGCCGGCTTTGATCCCGCAAAAGATCTGCTGCCGGCGGATGACCTGCTCGCACTGGACCGCTGGGCCATCGAGCAGGCGGCGAAGCTGCAGGGTGAAATCGTAGCGGCGTACGACCGCTACCAGTTCCACCAGATCTATCAAAAACTGCACAACTTCTGTGTGGTGGAGATGGGCGGTTTCTATCTCGACATCATCAAGGACCGCCAGTACACCACCCAGGCCGACAGCGTTGCGCGTCGCTCGGCGCAGACTGCGCTGTTCCACATCGTGCAGGCCTTCGTGCGCTGGGTGGCGCCGATCCTCAGCTTTACCGCGGAAGAGCTGTGGCAGTTTATCCCCGGCAACCGCGAAGACAGCGTGATGCTGGCGGAATGGCACCAGTTCCCCGAGCTGCCGCAGGACAATGCGATGGACGCAGAATTCTGGGATGCCATCGCCGATGTGAAAACCGCGGTGAACAAGGTGCTTGAAGAGCAGCGCGCGGCGGGCAAGATCGGTGGTTCCCTGCAGGCATCCGTGACGCTGTTTGCCGACGAGGCCCTGCAACAGAAACTGGATGCGCTCAAAGACGAGCTGCGCTTTGTGCTGATCTGCTCCTCCACTTCCGTACAGGCGCTTACCGATGCTGCCGGTGCCGAGAAAACCGAGCTCGCCGGCCTGCGGGTGGCGGTACATAAAGTGGACGCGCCCAAATGTGGCCGCTGTTGGCACTACCGCGAAGATGTGGGCAGCAACAGCGAGCATCCGGAACTCTGTGGCCGCTGTGTTGAGAACGTGAGTGGTTCCGGTGAGGAACGCCACTATGCCTAAATTGCTGTCTTCGCCACTGCGCTGGTATCTGCTGGCACTGCTGGTGATTGTGGTGGATATCGCCACCAAGGTATGGGCGGTTGAGCGCTTTATGTATGGCCCTGCGCTGCAGATTATTCCGGGTTTCCTGCAGTTCACCTATGCGGAAAACTACGGGGCCGCGTTCAGCTTTCTCGCCGATGCCGGCGGCTGGCAGCGCTGGTTCTTCGGCGCTATCGCGGTGGTTTTCAGCACCGTAGTGGTACTGTGGATCAAACGGTTGCCCGCAGCCAGACGTTGGGAGCCCACTGCGCTGGCGCTGATTCTCGGCGGCGCGCTGGGCAACCTATGGGACCGCATGCTGCTCGGCTATGTGCGCGATTTTATTTCTGTGTATTACGGCAACTGGCATTTCCCTGTATTCAACGTGGCCGATATGGCCATCTCTGTCGGCGCTGCCATGCTGGTGATCGAGCTGCTTTTTTTTAAAGACAAAGGCGAAGCATCCAGCAAAAACAGCGCGGAAGTGTAAGGTTCCAGAGCAGTAGCATTTAGAGACATCTATGAGCAATAACGTTATCGGTGAACACAGCCGTGTCACCCTGCACTTCAGTCTCAAGCTGGATGACGGTTCCGAAGTGGATTCCAACTTCGAAGGTGACCCAGCCACTTTTATTGTCGGCGACGGCAACCTGCTGCCGGGTTTTGAACAGGCCCTGTTCGGGCTTAAAACCGGTGACGAAGCGGAAATCGAGATCCCACCGGAAGGCGCGTTCGGGCAGCGCAACCCCGCGAATATCCAAAAGGTACGCCGGGACATGTTCTCCCCGGATATGCAGCTGGAGGAAGGGCTGGTGGTGTCTTTCGACAACGGCAGTGGCGAGCTCCCGGGCATCATCCGCGACATCGGTGAAGACGAAGTGGAAGTGGATTTCAACCACCCGCTCGCCGGGCAGACCGTGTTCTTCCACGTAAAAATTCTCGAAGTGGCCTCCATCAACTAGGTCAAGGACAGAACAGCATGCAGATTCGCCTCGCCAATCCCCGCGGTTTCTGTGCCGGCGTCGACCGCGCCATCGACATCGTCAACCGCGCCCTCGATGTCTTCGGCGCGCCCATCTATGTGCGTCACGAAGTGGTGCACAACAAATTCGTGGTCGACACTCTGCGCGAGCGCGGTGCGGTTTTCGTCGATGAACTGGATGAAGTGCCGGACGATGTGATCGTCATCTTCAGTGCCCACGGTGTGTCCAAAGCGGTGCAGGATGAGGCGGCCAGCCGCGGCCTCAGGGTGTTCGATGCCACCTGCCCGCTGGTCACCAAGGTGCATATGGAAGTGAGCAAGTTCAGCAGCGACGGCGCCGAGTGTATACTCATCGGCCACGAAGGCCACCCGGAAGTGGAAGGCACCATGGGGCAGTACGACACCAGCAATGGCGGTGCCATTTATCTGGTGGAAGACGAGCAGGATGTGGCGAAGCTCCAGGTCAAAGATCCGGACAACCTCACCTTCGTCACCCAGACCACGCTTTCTGTCGACGACACCTCCCGCGTGATCGACGCCCTGCGCACCAAATTCCCCAATATCCGCGGCCCGCGCAAAGACGACATTTGCTACGCCACCCAGAACCGCCAGGACGCCGTGCGCCAGCTGGCGCTGGAGTGCGATCTGGTACTGGTGGTGGGCAGCCCCAACAGCTCCAACTCCAACCGCCTGCGGGAGCTGGCGGAGCGCTGTGGTACCAATGCATATCTGATCGACGGCCCCGATTGCGTTGATCCCACATGGCTGACTGACAAAAAAATCATCGGTATCACGGCTGGAGCCTCCGCGCCGGAAGTACTGGTGGAGCGGGTGATTCAGAAGCTGCGTGAGCTCGGCGCCGAAGCGCCGAACGAGATCGCGGGTATTCCGGAAAATATCAGTTTCAGTTTGCCGAAAGAGCTGCGTTAAGCCCTCTCTGCGGGTCGCCCTTAAACCGGTCGGCCCCCGCCCGCCTGTCGCTCCTGTACTGCCGTTTGTCGGCCCCATCCTGACATTGTGATGGGGTTGCTTCCATCTTTCGAAGCAATTGATATAAAGCTCTAGTGCACAAACTGGCGTTACGAAAGTTCGTTCGCCCTTGGCTCGAGAGTAAATCCCTGATGAACAATTCTTTTCGCCAATTCGGTTTCACATTGGTTGAGCTGATGGTGGTCATTGCCGTTCTCGGCATTATCAGCGCTATTGCCGTTCCTTCTTTCCAGTCGGTGATCAAGGATTACCGGATCGTCACCACCACGGATGAAATCAACAGCAACCTGCAATTTGCACGTGCCGAAGCCGTTCGTCTCGGTGGCGGTGTACGAGTGGGAGGCGTTGGAAATGACGTTGCCAATGGCCTCAGAGTCTGGGTGGATGGCAATGACAATGACAGCTATGACGATGGCGAAGAGCTGCGCGTGTTCAGTATTGAGAATGCCAGCCTTGCTCTGACATCGGATGTCGGCGGCACCGATACAGCAAATCTGCAGCTTGTTTTCAATGCGCGTGGAGAAACAGGGCTTGCCGGTACGCTGACCCTGGGATTGTGTGACGACCGCACCGGAAACCATGGCCGCCAGCTTGAGATGCTGGTTTCCGGTTCTGTGCGTTTGATAAAAAATACCGCGTGTACCGAC
Source organism: Microbulbifer sp. SH-1 (assembly GCF_011326135.1). Taxonomy (NCBI): domain Bacteria; kingdom Pseudomonadati; phylum Pseudomonadota; class Gammaproteobacteria; order Cellvibrionales; family Microbulbiferaceae; genus Microbulbifer; species Microbulbifer sp. SH-1. The sequence continues at coordinate 4,427,681 of NZ_CP046948.1, forward strand.
TAAGAGGATTGGGAATATGAAACAACAGCAGGGTGCTACCTTGATTGAAGTTCTGATCTCGGTGCTGGTACTGGCAGTTGGTCTGTTGGGGGTTGCTGCAACCCAGACGCTCAGCCTTAAAAATGGTAACGGAGCCAATCAGCGTTATATGGCGGCCCTGGCGGCGCAGGATATTGTTGAGCGCATGCGTGCAAATCCGAGTGGCCTGGAACAGGGCAGCTACGACGGCACAGTGACAGGGGGCGAAACGCTGACCAAAAACTGTAGCTCAGCGTGCACCGTAACCGAATTGGCCAGTCTCGATTTGTATGAGTGGGGGCAGCTGATCAAGACAAACCTGCCATCCGCGACAGGTACGATTGGTCGAAATGCTGACGAGGTGACCGTGACCATTGCGTGGAAGCAGCAGCATACTGGCGAAAACTACGGGAGCTCCAATGGTGGAGCGGAAGATACCAATTTTGTCATGATTGTGGAGCTCTGATATGCCATTGCTGACCAGACAGCGCGGGCTGTCGTTGATTGAGCTCATGATTGGGATGCTATTGAGCTCACTTTTGTTGCTCGGAGTGCTGCAGGTGTTCCAGAGCAATACCAGCACCTCTAGGACCCAAACGGCTCTTTCTCGTGTGCAGGAAAGTGGCCGATTTGCTATTGACCTATTGAGCAAGGAAATCAGGGCCGCGGATTATTGGGGCTGCGCCCCGGATGAGGACAGTATTGTCAACAGCCTGACCTCTCCGAGTGCGTTTTTTGCTTCTGTGGGGGCAGACGGTGTACAGGGGCTGAATGACGTTGCTACTGGCCAGAAAATTGGGACTCTGGACGTTGTTGCCGGTACAGATGTTTTGATTATCGGAAGCTCAATTGATGCTTGTGGTGGTGTGGGGCGGATCGTGAATCCTACCAATCCACTGGCACCAGAGGTCAGCGCCAATTGCCCCATTGCTGCAGGCGATGTTGTTTTGATCGCGAATTGCCGGGCGGGCGATGTTCTGGCCATCACCGGAGTTACCGGTGATCTCGGTGCAGGGAATCGCGTGATCTCACACGGTGCAACCCTACAGGAAGCATACGGTGCTGATGCCAAAATTCTGAAGCCCTATCAGCGCACCTATTTCATTGCAGAGAGCACCGCGGGCGGCAATTCACTGTTTATGCGTGATGAGAATGACAATACCCAAGAGCTGGTTCCCGGTATTGAAGATATGCAGGTTAGTTACGGGCGCGACACTTCAGGGGATGGCGTGGTTGATATCTGGCAAGCGGCGGATGGCAACTTGGATAACATGGCAGAAGTCACTGCGGTTAAATTGCAATTACTGGTAACCAGTGAAGATGGCGCAGGTGTAGCCAGCCAGACCGTGACAGAGTTGGACGGAACCGAAACAACTTATTCCGATGGTCAGTTGCGCAAACTGTATGTTGCCTCTGTCAAAGTGCGCAATCGGGGGAGCATGTGATGAGAAGAGTAAATAGTCAGCGAGGGGCGGTGCTGATTGTCAGCCTGGTTCTGTTGCTGGTACTTACCATGATCGGCGTTGCCGGTGCCCGCGGTGTCATGATGGGTGAGCGCATGACCTTTGCTTCGCGCGACGCCAAGATTGCACTGGAAGTGGCGGAATCCATGGCGAGGCAGGGGGAAGCCTATATCGACGGTCTCAGTGATATCACCGGTTTTGGTACAACCGGCTGGTTGCGTACCGCAGGTGATGGTCCGGACGACGTGTTTGCCGATGCCACATGGACGAATACCAATTCTACTGAGCGTGAAGTCGGCATGCTGGGAGCGGACGGTAGTACCAAGCTGAAAGGGCGGATGTATATAGAGCTCGCTGGCCTGGCCTCTGACGATTCCAATGCCGCCGATGTGGATTTGAGTACCGGTAACACCGGGCTTGAGTTTGACGATACCCGGGTATTCAAAATCGTCACTCGCGGAGAGGGCATCGGCGGGACGGAGCGAATCATTGTGACCATGTACGGAAAGACCATGTAAGCCTGCCGCGGCAACTTTTCGAATAGAGAATCAGCCATGAAATGGAATAACAATATTAAACTGCAATCGACTCTTCGTTCACTGAGCTCGGCATTTCTGTTGACGCTGGCCACCAGTGCTTCCGCAGCCCCGGGTGATTTGTCCGATGTGCCGCTGTATACACGCGGTTCAGCAGAACCGAATATTATGTTTGTACTGGATTCATCTGGATCCATGAATGAGACTGTTTGGCCCCCCAGCGAATATGACGCGACGGCTACGTATGGATCTTGCGCGACTCCGATTTCAAGTACTTATACCTATACTTATGACGAGCGAGTTTGTAATAGAAGGACATGCTGGTATGAGGAGCGCGAGGCAGAAGCGACCAATACAATAAGTTTCCGAGTGAGAACCAGTGATGGTCGTGTAGAGTTTAACACCACAGAAGATGACACTTGGCGAACCTGGAATTCTTCCAACAGTTGTTTCGATCCGAATGATGGCGGCTATCGGGCCTGGGTTTATGCGGCAAGCGGTAATAATTATAGTGATTATTATCAGACGGGGAGCAGCTCAAATTATTATAGGAAAGATTCCGTTAGCGGAAAGGAGTTGAACTGGTTTTTCTCTCAGTCAAACGGTGCAGGTGGTTTTGAATCGGCAACTTTTGTTGACTCAGAGAATAATGTCGCTAGGTCTAAGGTTGACGTGCGTCGCACGGATATTATGAAAACCGCCGCCTTGGATCTCGTGGCAGACCTGGAAGACGTGCGTATTGGTCTGATGCAGTTTGACGGAAATGATGGTGCGCGGGCGTTACGAGGGCTGGATGGCGTTGATGAAGATAATCGAGCTGATTATCTGAATGTAATTAAGGGGATTACAGCAGATGGAAATACGCCTTTGGCAGAAAGCTTTACCGGTGTTGGACGCTATTTTATCACTGGCTACGAGGATAATAATCTTTCGTACGTCGGTAGCGATGGCGGCACTGTTTCTGCGGCAGGTGAGGATATTTTCGATTTTCAGCCCGATTGGGATGATGTGACCCCGAACGTTCCTAGGCCTACTAACAGTACGGATGGCGCTGCGATCCAGTATTACTGCCAGAAAAGTTTTATGGTGGCGCTGACTGATGGTCAGCCTACTCAGGACGACAGTATTAGTGACCACCTGAAGGATTACGATTACAGCTGCGCAAGTAACCCCGGCGGTTGCACTGGCAGCGAAATGGATGACGTCATCAAAGCGCTCTATGACATTGACCTTAGGCCTGATTTGAAAGAGCCCGATGGCACCCCGGTAAAGCACAATATCATCAGTTACATTATCGGATTTGCGGAGGACGGCCTCAGTGATACCGATGTGATGAAAAATGCCGGAGCGCTCGGGGGTGGTGGTGTGTACGATGCCAGTAATGCGGCCGAGTTGAAGGTGACCTTCAACCAGATCATCAGCAAGGTCCACGCCATTGTCGGCAGTTCCAGCTCGGTTGCCTTTAATTCAACCTCGCTTGAAGCAGACTCCGCGATCTACGCCGCCAAGTTCGATAGCGGTGACTGGAGCGGCGAGTTGTCGGCTTTGGCAATCGACAGTGCCGGCAATATTTCCACCACCGCGTCTTGGGAAGCTGGCACCATCCTTGATCAATCCGCGCCGAGTTCGCGAACGCTGCTTACGTATAAATCTGGCACGGGTGGCGTTGCATTTACTGCTACCGGACTGGATTTTACCGGTGCAGATGGAAGTGCCGAACTAGATTTGAATATCAATACGTCTACCGGTGTATCCGTAGCGGATAACCGTGCGTCGGAGCGTGTTGATTACCTGCGTGGTGATCGCACCAAGGAAGGCAATGGCAGTGATGAATTTCGACAGCGCGGTAGCCGTCTTGGCGATATTGTCAATTCGACCCCAGTGTATGTGGGCGAGCCGGTTAGTAAGTGGGAGAATGCGGAATTTCCGGAGGCAAGCAGTTATGCGGCCTTCAAAAGCGGTAAGGCGAGCCGCACACCGATGGTATATGTGGGCGCGAATGACGGTTTCCTGCACGGCTTCAATGCCTCGACCACTGGCAGCAATGCCGGTAAAGAGCTGATCGGTTATCTGCCTTCTGTCCTTGCCAGCACAGAAACCGAGCTCGGATTGCACGCATTGTCCTCACAGAACTATCTCCACAAATACTATGTGGATGGTACGCCCACTGTGGGCGATGCGTATATCAACAGCGCGTGGAAAACGGTTCTAGTTGGTGGCCTGAGCGGTGGTGGGAAGGGATATTTTGCGCTCGATATCTCCAACCCCTCTTCATTCAGCGAGGCGAATGCCGGCTCCATTGTTTTATGGGAATTCACCGACAGCAGCAATACTAATCTCGGTTACTCCTACAGCCGTCCGCAAATAGGCCGCATGTCAAACGGCAAGTGGGCAGCGATTTTCGGTAATGGGTACAACAGTCATACAGGTGATGCCGGCCTGTTTATTGTTTATCTGGATGGCACTGGACACGTCTACTTGTCAACCAGTACTGGCAGCCAGGCAGATAAAAACGGGCTCTCGACCCCGGCCATTATCGATACGGATCTGGATGGCACAATTGACCGTATTTATGCCGGTGACCTGCGCGGCAATATGTGGGCATTTGATGTGGAAACCAATGCGAAATGGACTTCCGGCGTTGCTACAGGAACTGTGAACAAGCTGTTCACAGCGACCGGAGAGCCGATCACTGGCGCACCGTTGGTGGCGAGAAATACCGCGAATGAAAATGGCGCATCTCCCAATTTGCTGGTGACATTCGGTAGTGGCCAGTATCTGACCGATGCGGATACCGCAAATACCGCTGCTGGTGGCTTTTATGCGGTTTCGGATAACGGAACCTATAACCTCGGTAAAAGCAATCTGGAGTCGCGCACCATTGGTACAAAGAATGTCAGTCAGAGTAGCGGCGGTGTGATATCACATCGCACACTCAGTGGGGCAGAGTTGAACTGGAGTAATAAATCCGGTTGGTATATTTCTCTGGTGGCTGGCATCTCCCCGGATGGCGGTGAACGCGTTACTACTCGTCCTGACCTGCTGCGCAATGTGCTGTTCTTCAATACTCTCATTCCTACCGGTCAGGTTTGTTCCGCGGGTGGATACGGGTGGTTGATGTCGGTGGATGTTCGAACCGGACTCGCACCGTCAGAGTATGCGGTGTATGACGCGAACAACGATGGCGTAATCGATAGCGCAGATATGGGCGTGGTGGGAGAAATGGTGAATGAGGGTATTCCGAATAAACCGGGCTTCCTCGGCGGCAAGAGGCAGTATACCTCTACCAGTGCTGGCACCATCAATGATCGCGATATCAATGTGGGCGGCGGCGATCGCGAGGGTCGACTGTCTTGGGAAGAAATGATTCCTAACTGATTCAATGCAGGGCTTCTGATTTCGAATTTGGAGGCCCTTCCAGTGTAACTACGGGATTTGAGGTCGATTGCAAATATGAAAAAGCAGTTGGGATTTACCCTTATTGAATTGATGATCGTTGTGGCGATCATTGCAGTTATTGCCGGTATTGCCTTGCCTTCCTATCAGGAGCATGTGAAGACCTCGCGCCGGGCGGATGCCCAGGGCGCTCTTCTGGGGCTGGCTCAGGCGATGGAGCAACATTTTACCGAAAACGGGACCTACGCTGGTGCAGCAGATGGCAACGGTGTTCCATCTATCTTCGCAGATGAGGCGCCATTGGATGGCGGCACAAAGTTTTATAATCTCAGGGTCACCGCGTCGGACGGCAGTTCCTACACGCTTCAGGCGCAGGCCAAAAATGCCCAAGCGGATGACGGTGACCTACAGTTGAGATCGACTGGTGAAAAGGGATGGGACCGTGGAGATGATGGCACATTCGGAGCTGGAGATATGTGCTGGAACAAGAGCTGTAGCTGATCAGTTTTCAGCTGGGCAGCTGAGATTTTCCCCGCTGCCCGTTTCCCGCACACCATCTCCGTCATTATCTTTGCCGAAATAGGGGCGTCCTATGGCATTTAGCACGATAACCCAACCGTTTTTAGCCTCTCCATCCGGCGGGCAATAAGAAAAATTACCGCTTTGAGCTGGTGTAGTCCCGTCCGGACGAAAGAAGATATAGCCTCGGTTGTTGAATGCCCGCCAGCGCAGAGAACCGCCTTCTTCCGCTCCCGAAAAAATTTTCTCTATAATTTCCCCTGCGTCCTTTTCGCCGTCACCATCGTGATCAGCAAATAACAGCGCCCCAGAAGACCAGTCATTTCCGCAATTTACACCATCGCTACTGGGGCAGAGTGAATATTTCTGCCGCTCGCTGTAGGCGCGGCTGCGCATTAGCTGCAAAAGATCGAAGAGCTCCCGTGCCTTTGCTTCTGAGCGGTAGCGACGTACGAGCTCGGACATACTGGGTGCGGCGAGAGAAACGACAATAGTGAGAATTGCAACTGTAATAATCAGTTCAATCAGGGTAAACCCGGGTTGGCGTCGCATGACTGTATTTCCTCATCCTTGAGTATTTCCGCAGCATATCAAGGGAGGGAAAAAATCCAATCACAGGCCATTACAGTACGCTTGTACCAGGTAGGGGCTAGTCCTCCAGATTCAACTTCTTCAACCGATACCGCAATGATCGAAAGCTGATCCCCAACTTTTCTGCCGCAGCTGTCCTGTTCCAGCCGGTCTCATTCAGCGCACTTTCGATAGCCTCCCGCTCTATGGACTGAAGAAAGTCATCCAACGTTTCAAATTCGGAAGTGGCAAACTGACCCGGGTAGCCGGTTTGATGTCCATACGCCGGGAGTAGTAACACGACGTCAGAAATAGGTTTTGCGTTCCCGGGAAGGACACAGTCGCCAATCTGGTCACCCGGAATCGGGGACGCGGCGGGAATGATGAGATCCGAGGCATAGAGCGTGCTGCTTTCACCAAGCGTGACAGCGCGCTCCAGAATGTTTTCCAGCTCGCGGAGATTGCCCGGGAATGGATAGGCCTGCAAAGCCTGAATAGCATCCTGTGATGCCTTCGGTGTAGCGCCTCTGGATTCGGCGCTGATGCGGCGCAGCAGGTTTCTGGTGAGTAGTGGGATATCTTCCTGACGCTGGCGCAGTGGCGGTATCGCCAGTTCAATGACATTGAGGCGATAGTAGAGGTCGCTGCGGAATGCGCCCCTGCGCGCTTCGTCGGCGAGACGTTTGCGCGACCCGGTGATGATCCGGATATCCAGTTTGATCTTTTCACCGGTAGCCGAATTCGCAAAACTCTCTTCCTGCAAGGTGTTCAGCAGTTTGGTCTGTAGCTCTTGCGGCAATGCGTTCACTTCATCGAGATACAGGGTGCCGCCATTTGCGGCATGCAGTTGTCCCCTGTCGTATTCGTCGCCAAACAGATGCCGTTCCAGTTGCTCGGCGGCGATACTTTCGCAGTGCAGAGTAATAAAGGCCCGGTTGCTGCGCGGCCCCTGTTCATGGATACACCGCGCGGCGAGCTCCTTGCCCGAGCCGGGCTCACCCGTGATATGTACGGGTGCATCACTGCGGGCAATTTTTTCGATTTGCGCCCGCAGTGTCTGGATAGCCTCGGACTGCCCCTGGAACAGGGCGGGAAACTCCTGGCTTTCCAGAAAACGCCCTTCAGTCAGGCGCAGAGCCAGCTGTACAAGACTGCGCAGGCGCTCGAGGTTGACCGGCTTGCTGACGAAATCGAAGGCGCCGAGTTTGAGGGCGGTAATCGCGCTATCCATATTGCCATGGGCAGTTATGACGGCGACCGGTAGCGCACGGTCGGCAGGCAGGTCCTGGATCGTTTCGACAATCTGCAGGCCGTCGCCATCCGGCAGGCGCATGTCGGTGAGGCAAAAATGGTACTGTTTTTCTGCGAGGCGACGTCGCGCTTCTGCAACAGACATGGCGATATCCGCGCGTACATTCATGCGCTGCAGTGTCATGGAAATCAGATTGCAGATGTCAGGTTCGTCATCCACTATCAAGGCAATGGGTTGTCGGTCGGGCATGGCGATCGAGTTTATTGTTGTTGTGGCTATTAGAAAATTTGTTCTGCGTTGGCGAATTCTACTCTGAAGCAACTGCGGCTGTCTCGGCTGCGGCAGTAATAAAGACTCGCGCGGTTGGACTCACACAGCTCTCTGGCGATATACAGGCCAAGGCCCGCACCGGACGCTTCTGTTGTGAAGAAGGGTTCGAAAATCTGTTCTCTGTGTTCGTCAGGTACCCCAGGGCCGAGGTCGAGTACATCGAGCTGGGCACACTCGCGTTCAGTATTGACGCTTATCGCGAGCTCTGCGCTGGCGCGCCCGGTGCTGAGCTGGGAGTGCCGCAAGGCATTGTTACAGAGATTTGTGACAACCTGTGTAATCTGATGTGGATCAAAACGCGCATGTACCGACACGGCAGGCAGCGTAAGCACAATATTACTTTGTGGATTGCCGATCTGATAATCCTGCAGAAATTCCTCGGCCCACTGCCGCAGCTCGAGCCGCTGCGGCTCCGTCGTGCGGCGGCGTGAAAGCTGCATGACATTTTCGACGATTTGATTAACGCGTTGGCTGTGTCGGCAAATGATCTCGGTCAGTTGCCGGTCCTCGTCGGAGATGCCGGCGGATTCTGCCAGTAGCTCTGCCGCGTGATGAATTGCCGATAACGGGTTGCGAATTTCGTGGGCAATGGAGGCGGTGAGCCGTCCGAGAGAGGCGAGCTTCAATTGCTGGGCCTGCTGCGCCAGTTTGCGGTTGTCCTCCAGAAAAACCAGTGAACTGACACGGTTGTTATTCGACAGGGGGGCGAGGCCTACCCGCAGTTCGCTTTGGCCGGCGCCCTGAATAACGCTGCTGTTCTTGTCGACCTGGGCATTGAGTGTATCCAGCGCCTTTAGCAGTTCCGGGCTCAGCTCGTCCGCAGTTCCCCGTTTCATTCCCAGCAATTGCTGTGCCGCGCGGTTGATCAGCTCGGGGCGGCCTTTACCGTCCAGCACCAGAACGCCGGTGCGCATCTGCGCGACGATCTGCTGGGTCAGTCGCTGCAGATGTTGTGCCTGCCGGCGCTCCTGCTCGGCTTTCTGATTGGCGAGGCGGATATGGGTGGAGAGATACTGCAGGGCGGTGACACAGGTAAACAGCAGAATACCCAGGCTGCCTGCGGAGACGATATCCTGAGTATCCGCACGCCCGGTCAGTATCCCGAATAACTGTTGCGCAATAACCGCGATGCTGGCAATAGCGGCGAGGAACGCACCCATGCGCCGGTCCAGCAGCAGCGAGCCCACGGCACAGGTGGTGAGCATCAGGTAGCCGACACCGGAGTCGAGCCCGCCGCTGGCCTGAATCAACAGCAGAAAGGCGAGGATGTCGCTGCCGAGAATGCTGCCGATGCGCAGCGGCGTGGTCTGGAAGCTGATCGCGTACAGGAAAAGAAGCCAGACGACATTCAGAACGGCATAGGTAATGGCGGTGTTCAAGTAGAGCGCCGGGTGCAGTGTACCTACCGCGCCGCGGCTGATTCCGGAGGCAAAGAGTCCAAGCAGCACCAGCGCGATGACAACCCGATACCAGGCATAAATTTTTAGCAGGTCGCGCTGACGCATTCGCGGGCTGCTGATACCGGTGGCGGGTGAGTGCCGTGCGGTTTCATCGTTGTGTGCGACAGCGCCCTGTGACGCTGTGCCGGCCTGGAAAGTACTGCTCACTTTTTATTCTCGTTTGCGGGTGAGGGGAGCTGATTTCGGGCAGATGTTGTACCCCCGGGTAGCGTGGCTACAATAGCCGCCTCAGTCCAATGGGGTAAAAAGATGTCTACTTTGCAGCTAGTGCTGGCGCAAATCAATCTGCTGGTGGGGGATATCCCCGGCAATACCGACCAAATAGTCGAGGTCGCCCGCCGCGCCCATCGCGAGCACGGCGCCGATTTGGTGCTGTTTCCGGAGCTGACCCTGTGCGGTTATCCACCGGAGGATCTGTTGTTTCGCCCCAGTATGCAGAAACGCATTGATACTGCCTTGGCGAAACTCCAACAGGCAAACCTGCCCTGCGCTGTGCTGGTGGGCTACCCACGGGTGATTGCGGGCACCGTGCTCAACATGGCCGGCCTGATCCAGGATGGCCGGCTGGTGGCGGAGTACGCAAAGCAGAAGCTGCCCAATTACCAGGTGTTTGACGAGCTGCGGTATTTCGTCCCGGGCGACAAACCCTGTGTCATCGACATCAAGGGTATCCCGACAGCCATCACTATCTGCGAAGACATCTGGCATCCTGAGCCGGTGGCCCAGGCTGAGCGCGCGGGTGCCCGATTGATGCTCAATATCAATGCTTCTCCTTTCCATCGCGGCAAGGCGGGGGAACGTCTGGCACTGCTGGCGCGCCAGGCGCAGGCGGGCAATATGCCGATTGTGTACGTCAATACGGTCGGTGGGCAGGACGAACTGGTGTTCGACGGCGGCTCATTTGCGGTAGACAAGAATGGCGAGCTGCGGGCACGCGCGCCGGAGTTTGTGGAGAGTCTGTTGCCGGTCACTGTCCAGGCGGACGGCGACGATGTCTCGCTGGTGCAGGGCAACGACGCGGCTCCGCTGAAGGCGCTGGCCTCGGTGTACCAGGCACTGGTACTCGGCGTGCGCGATTATGTAAACAAAAATGGCTTCAAGGGCGTCGTTCTGGGGTTGTCCGGCGGCATCGACTCCGCGCTTACCCTGGCGATTGCGGTGGATGCCCTCGGCCCTGATCGTGTGGAAGCGGTGATGATGCCGTTTCGCTATACGTCGGACCTGTCGAAGAACGATGCCGCGGACCAGGCCAAACGCATGGGAATCCACTACCGCATTATCAGTATTGAAGGCATCTTCGACGCGGCGATGAAAGCGCTGGAGAGCGAATTTGCTGGCAGCGCGCGCGACACCACCGAGGAAAACCTGCAGGCGCGCTCCCGGGGTATGTTGCTGATGGCCATTTCCAACAAAAAGGGCTTTATGGTGCTGACCACGGGTAACAAGAGCGAGCTGTCGGTGGGATATGCAACCCTCTACGGTGACATGGTGGGGGGGTACAACGCTCTCAAGGATGTGCCGAAAATTCTGGTATACGAGCTGTCCCGCTATCGCAATACCGTGTCGGAGGTGATCCCTGAGACGGTCATCACCCGCGAGCCCAGTGCGGAGCTGGCGCCGGGGCAGGTGGATTCCGACAGTCTGCCGCCCTATGAAATTCTCGATGAAATTCTGCGGCAGTACATCGACTGTGACCACAGTGCCGCGGACATTATCGCCATGGGCTTTGACCGGGAAACGGTGATGCGGGTGGTGCGCATGGTGGATCGCAACGAGTACAAGCGCCGCCAGGCAGCGGTGGGCGTGCGAATTTCCGAGCGCGGGTTTGGCCGCGACCGCCGTTATCCGATTACCAATGGGTGGAAGGCTGGTGAGTAAATGCGCTGGGCCTTTTGACGTATCATTGTAGGAGCCTGCCTGCAGGCGAAGCGCCTGAGTTCTGGACTGTTCGCCTGCAGGCAGGCTCCTACGCAAAAGAAAAGGCCCCGCTGCTTCCGCAGCGGGGCCTTTTTCATAGCGCTTTCGCGACCGCTTACAACTCCGGCGGCAGCGGCGCGTTCTCCGGCCGGTACTCGGCATTGTAAATCTCGCGACTGTCGAATCCGCGCGGGTCGGACTTCTCAAACAGGCCGAGGGTCATACGGTGGGCCAGGCTGCGGCCCTTGGCGCCGGCGTAGTATTTGTAGTTGAAGCTGCCGTCCTTGTTGAACGCGGGATGATCCGGGTAGTTGGTGCGCAACACTTCGAGCGAGGTGTTCTCCAGCTGCGACATATCGAGCAGGTGGTAGGACTGCACCATCACCGCCAGCGCGTCCGGTACCGCCGGGGTCTGTTGGAAGTTTTCCACCACAAAGCGACCGCGGTTGGCGGAAGCGAGGTAGGCGCCGCGCTTGAAATAGTAGTTGGCCACGTGGATCTCATAGCGCGCCAGCAGGTTGCGCAGGTGGATCATGCGCTTCTGCGCATCCGGGGCGTAGCGGCTTTCCGGGTAGCGCGCCATCAACTGGGCGAAATAGGCGAAAGACTCACGGGCGGAGCCCGGGTCGCGACGGGTCATGTCGGTGGGCAGAAAGCGCTCGAACAGGCCACTGCCTTCGGTGAAGGAGGCCAGCCCCTTCATGTAATAGGCGTAATCCACATTGCGATGTTGCGGATGCAGGCGTATAAAGCGGTCTGCTGCGGAAATGGCCGCATCGTTCTGGTAGTCGCGGTAGTAGGCGTAAATCAGTTCCAGCTGGGCCTGTTCCGCGTAGTTGCCGAAGGGAAAATTGTCTTCCAGCGCCCTCAGGTTCTTGATCGCCAGCTCCCACTGGCTGGACCGGAGCTGGCGCTGTGCCGCCTCGTAGAACGCCTGTTCGGTGCGGCTACCGGAGGGAAGACCCTCTTCTTCTTCGTCCGTGCTGGCGCAGGAGGCTACCAAAACCGCCAGCAATGCCAGCAACAGCACTTTCCATGACTGCCTATTCCAGGACTGCATTGCCCCTCGCTCTATCATTATTTGTCTCAACCTTATTAAACTAGCCGCCCAAAATTCACCGGGGCCGAAGGGCAGCTATTTAACCACAGCGCCCCCGCCAGCCCAAAGTATTAGACCCACTCGGATGAGCAATCAAATACATCTCGATATCGAAGTGCCCGCGGAGTACGCCGGGCAGAGGTTTGACCAGGTCGCAGCGGATTTGATCCCTGAATATTCCCGCGCGCGCCTGCAGGCCTGGATAAAAGGCGGTCAACTCACCGCAGATGGTCGCACCGCTAAGCCCAAGGACAAGCTGTATGGCGGTGAGCAGCTGCGCCTGCGCGCGGAGCTGGAGCCCCAGGGCGAGTGGCTGGCGCAAGATATGGCGCTGGATATCGTCTATGAGGATGACGCTATCCTGGTCATCAACAAGCCTGCCGGACTGGTGGTCCATCCGGCCGCCGGTAACCCGGACGGTACCCTGCTGAACGGCCTGCTGGCCCACTGCCCCGGGCAGCAGAACATTCCCCGCGCCGGCATCGTGCACCGCCTGGATAAGGACACCAGCGGCCTGATGGTGGTGGCCAAGACTCTACAGGCCCAGGCCGACCTGGTGGACCAGCTCAAGGAGCGCACCGTGACTCGCCTGTATGACGCGATCGTGCACGGCAATCTTAGCGGTGGTGGCAAGGTGGATGCGCCCATGGGCCGACACCGTACCAACCGCCTGAAGATGGCCGTGCTTCCCAATGGCGGCAAAGAAGCAATCACACACTATCGCCTGCAGGAGCGTTTCCGCGTCCACAGCCTGCTGCGTTGCCAGCTGGAAACCGGCCGCACCCATCAGATCCGCGTGCACATGGCCCATATCCGCCATCCGCTGGTGGGCGACAGCCTGTACTGCACCCGCGGCAAATTGCCCACCGGTGCGGACCCGGAGCTCGTCACCGCGCTACAGAAGTTCCCCCGCCAGGCGTTGCACGCGGCGGAACTGGCACTGTTCCACCCGGAAACCGGCGAGCCCATGCACTGGGTGGTGCCGATGCCGGAGGATATGCTGCAACTGCTCGCACTGCTGCGCGCAGACAACCGCTGATCATGCCGATACTACTTTTTACTACTCCGCGTTTTGCGAAGGACATCCCATGGCTGCCGACCACTACTTGAAGCCCGATTGGCCCGCCCCGACCAATGTGCGTGCCTTTGTCACCCTGCGTCACAACGGCCACAGTGCCGGCGGTTACGCGGCGTTCAATCTGGCGGATCATGTGGGCGACGCGCCAGATGCCGTGAGGGCCAACCGCGCCCAGTTGAAGCAGGAGCTGAATCTGCCCAATGAGCCCCAGTGGCTGGAGCAGATCCACAGTGACAGGGCGGTGGCGGCCCACAACGATGGCATGGTGCGCACGGCGGATGCGAGTTACACCGCGGAAGCGGGCATTGTCTGCGCGGTGCTCACCGCCGATTGCCTCCCGCTGTTGGTGTGTAATCGCGACGGTTCCGAAGTGGCCGCGATCCACGCGGGTTGGCGCGGGCTGACCGGTGGAGTGATCCGCGAGACCATCCATGCCATGGCAAGTGCCCCGGAAGACCTGCTGGTATGGCTCGGCCCGGCCATCGGGCCTGAGGCATTTGAGTGCGGGGTGGAGGTGCTGGAGGCGGCGTTTGAGTCTTCCATGAGTGAGTCTCACGCGGAGGCTATTGCAAAATGCTTTGTGCCGCACTCTAAAAAGCCACTGCATTTTCTGGCGGATATCTATGCCCTCGGGCGTGCCGAGCTTGCGGAGTTGGGGGTGGCGCAGGTTTTTGGTGGTGACCGGTGTACCGTTACCGAGGCGTCGGAGTTCTTTTCTTATCGCCGTGACAAGGATACTGGGCGCATGGCGTCCTTAATTTGGTTCGAGTGAGCTTCAGGTTTCCTTCTTAAGCAGGTCCGGTGGCGGGTAAGCACTGGGTACCTGTTTTCGAAACCGCTTTGAATACGTCCCTGTACGCTGCGTCGGCAACATCCCTGTTGCCGACGCTTTCGAAAACAGATACCCAGCACTTCCCCTTCAATTTTCCCCTCGTCTCTCAGTAAGCTCTCCTGCACCCACCAAATACGAAGCATTGAGGTTTAATGCTAAGGCTCGGTGCTGGGTGTTGGGTTTCAGGACCGTCGCAAACAGGGACGTTTGCGACGGAGCGTACAGGGATGTATTCACAGCGGTCCTGAAACCCAACACCCAGCATCGGGCCGCCACGAAACCAGCTTCAGAACGAATTCATAGCTACGAAGCACGGAAGCTTGAAAACCCGCCACGAGCCCGCAAATTACTGATCAGCACTAGACTGTATTCGTCATTGCGTTACCGCGCGTCGTCTAACTTTCTTTCCGGCGCGCCAATGATCAGGAGAGGGAAAAACACAATGCGCATCGACCGAATGACCAACCCACTGCAGGCCGCCATTGCCGACGCACAATCCATTGCCGTCGGCCGCGACCACAACCAGATTTATCCCGAGCATTTACTGCAGGCGCTGCTGGATCAATCCAATGGCAGCACCACCGCATTTTTGAACCAGGCTGGCTTTAATATCAACGGCCTGCGCAACGACCTCGCCAAACGCCTCGACAACCTGCCCACCGTCAGTACACCTACTGGCGATGTCGGCATGTCGCAGGAACTGATGCGTCTGTTCAACCTGGCGGATAAAAAGGCCCAGAAAAATGGCGACAGCTATATCGCCAGCGAAACCGTATTGCTTGCGGCCTTCGATCCCGCCGCCGGCGAAGTGTCGAAAATTCTGAACGCCCACGGCGATCTCAAACACCTGCAGGATGCCATCACCAAAGTGCGCGGCAGTGAAAAGGTCAATGATCCCCAGGCGGAAGAAGCGCGCCAGGCCCTCGACAAATACACCATGGACCTGACCGCCCGCGCTGAGGCCGGCAAGCTCGACCCAGTGATCGGACGCGACGACGAAATCCGTCGCACCATCCAGGTCCTGCAGCGCCGCACCAAAAACAACCCGGTGCTCATCGGCGAACCCGGCGTTGGTAAAACCGCCATTGTCGAAGGACTTGCGCAGCGCATCGTCAACGGCGAAGTGCCGGAGGGACTGAAAGACAAACGCTTGCTGTCGCTGGACCTCGGTGCGCTGTTGGCCGGAGCCAAATTCCGCGGTGAATTTGAAGAGCGGTTGAAAGCCGTACTGAACGAACTGTCAAAACAGGAAGGTCGTGTCATCCTGTTTATCGACGAGCTGCACACCATGGTGGGCGCCGGCAAGGCCGAGGGCGCGATGGATGCGGGCAATATGCTGAAGCCCGCGCTCGCCCGCGGCGAACTGCACTGTGTCGGTGCCACCACACTGAACGAGTACCGCCAGTACATCGAAAAGGACGCGGCGCTGGAGCGGCGCTTTCAGAAAGTGCTGGTGGACGAGCCCACGGAAGAAGACACCATCGCCATCCTGCGCGGCCTCAAAGAGCGCTACGAAGTACACCACGGGGTGGACATCACCGACTCCGCGATTATCGCAGCCACCAAGCTGTCCCAGCGCTACATCACCGACCGCCAGCTGCCGGACAAGGCCATCGACCTGATCGACGAGGCGGCGAGTCGCATCCGTATGGAAATCGACTCCAAGCCGGAGGAAATGGACAAACTTGAGCGTCGCCTGATCCAGCTCAAGATTGAGCGCGAGGCGGTGAAAAAAGACAAGGACGACGAGGCTGCGAAGAAACGTCTGCACAAGCTCGAAGACGACATCGACAAAATAGAAAAAGAGTACGCGGATCTAGAGGAAATCTGGAAGGCGGAAAAAGCCAAGCTCGCCGGCAGTGCGGACATCAAGAACAAGCTGGAACAGGCCAAACTGGACATGGACGCCGCGCGCCGCGCCGGCGATCTCACGCGCATGTCGGAAATCCAGTACGGCGTGATCCCGCAGCTGGAAAAGCAGCTGAAAATCGCCTCGGACACTTCCGACACCAGCGAGAACCAGCTGCTGCGCAACCGTGTCACCGACGAGGAAGTGGCGGAAGTCGTTTCCCGCTGGACCGGTATTCCAGTGTCGAAAATGCTCGAGGGTGAGCGGGAAAAACTGCTCAGAATGGAAGAAGCACTGCACAAGCGCGTTATCGGCCAGGACGAAGCGGTGGAGGCGGTCTCGAACGCCGTGCGCCGCTCCCGCGCGGGGCTTTCCGATCCCAATCGCCCCAATGGCTCCTTCCTGTTTCTCGGGCCGACCGGCGTGGGCAAAACCGAATTGTGCAAGGCGCTGGCGGGATTCCTGTTCGATACCGAAGACGCCATGGTGCGCATGGATATGTCGGAGTTCATGGAGAAGCATTCCGTCGCCCGCCTGATCGGCGCGCCGCCCGGATACGTAGGTTACGAAGAGGGCGGCTATCTCACCGAAGCGGTGCGTCGCAAACCCTATTCGGTACTGCTGCTGGATGAAGTGGAAAAGGCGCATCCGGATGTATTCAATATTCTCTTGCAGGTACTGGAAGACGGTCGCCTCACCGACGGCCAGGGTCGCACCGTCGATTTCCGCAACACCGTGGTGGTGATGACGTCTAACCTCGGTTCAGACCTGATCCAGAAATACGCCAGCGCCCGCGACGACGATGAAGTCGACAGCGAAATTCACTACCGCCAGATGAAAGCCGCAGTGATGGATGTGGTCGGCGACCATTTCCGTCCGGAATTTATCAACCGTATCGACGAAGTCGTGGTCTTCCACCCCCTGGATCGCGCGGAAGTGCGCTCCATCGCCGAGATCCAGCTGCAGAACCTGCGCAAGCGTCTGGCGGATCGCGACCTGAAATTGGATGTTTCCGAAGAACTGCTGAACAAGCTGGCAGACGTAGGTTTCGATCCTGTGTACGGCGCGCGCCCCCTCAAGCGCGCGATCCAGATGTGGCTCGAAAACCCACTGGCGCAGGACGTACTCTCCGGTAAGTTCGCACCCGGCGATACCATTCACGCAACGCTGGACGGAGACAAGGCAGTTTTCAACAAGTAGATACCCGGTAGCGACACCGCCACGGGCTTTCCAACGACGTAGGAACGCGCCAATGGACCTGATGTATGACACTGGCAAGGCAGCTGTTTAACCGGCGCATGTTGTGGATGCTGCTGGGCTGCCTTGTGGTGTTCGGCGGCATCTTCGGCTTCAAGTTTTTCGGCCTGTACATGATGAACCAGTTTATGGACAACATGTCGCTGCCGCCCGCCACCGTCACCACCGCCCGCGTCGAACAGCAGCGCTGGCAGACCCGCCTCAGCGCCGTGGGCAGCCTGCGCGCCGTCAACGGCGTCAATGTCACCACCCAGGCCCAGGGTGAAGTCAAAGCCATCTATTTTGAATCCGGTCAGCCCGTCGACAAGGGCACCGTACTGGCTGAACTGACTGCCGATCCTGAAACCGCACAGATCGAAGTGCTGGAAGCCGAGCGCCGGCTGGCGGAACGGGATTACAAACGGATTTCGGAGCTGTACAAAAAAGGTGTGGCCACCCTGCGCGAACTGGATCAGGCTCAGGCGACGCTCGATCAGGTACTCGCCAATCTCAGCGTGCAACGCGCCACCATCCGCGAGCGCACCATCACCGCGCCATTTTCCGGTCAGCTCGGTATCCGCCAGATCGACCTCGGGCAGAATGTGGCGCCGGGAGATGCGGTGGTATCCCTGCAGCAACTGCACCCCATCTTTGTGGATTTTTCCCTGTCTGAACGGGACTTTTCCCGGGTGCGCGAGGGGCAGGGGATCGAGCTTACCGCCGCGGCCATTCCCGGGCAGAATTTTTCCGGGCGCATCACGGCCATCGACCCCGCTATAGACCCCCGCAACCGGACCTTCCTGCTCCAGGCCACAATGGAAAATGCCGAGCGCAAGCTGCGGCCCGGCATGTTTGCGGATGTGGCGGTAAAAGTGGAAAAGTTTCGCAATGTGCTGGTCGTGCCGCGCACCGCCATCAGCTTTGCACCCTATGGCAATGCCGTGTTTGTAATCCGCAAGGCAAAAAAACAGCCGGACGCTGTCCCTCAGAAAAGTCCAATGGGGGAGGCCGCGCCGCCTGAGTGGGTGGCGGTAAAGCGTTTTGTGAAGACCGGCGAGGTGCGCGGCGACCTGATTGAGATTACCGAAGGCGTGGAGGCCGGTGAGCAGGTGGCGACTACGGGATTGTTGAAACTGCGTAACGAAGGCGGGGTCATCATCAACAATGAAAACCCGCCGCCGGATCAGCTGAATCCCAAACCGGACAATAGCTGAGCCATGATTATCGCAGGCAGGGACGCCGTGTGAATTTTACCGATATCTTCATCCGCAAGCCGGTTCTGGCCTGTGTGGTCAGCCTGTTTATTTTCCTGCTGGGGTTGCGCTCGGTCTCTGAACTCAATGTGCGCCAGTATCCCGAGCTGGAAAATGCCGTGATCACCGTGAGCACGGTGTATGTGGGCGCGGATGCGGACCTGGTGCAGGGGTTTATCACCACACCATTGGAGCAGGACATTGCCAGCGCCGACGGCCTGGACTACATCGTCTCCACCTCCATCCAGGGGATCTCTGTCATCCAGGCATACGTTCGCCTCGATTACGATCCCAATGAAGTGCTCACCCAGGTGGTGGCCAAGGTCAACAAACTGCGCAATGAGCTGCCGCTGGAATCGGAGGATTCTGTTGTGGACCTGGCGGTAGGGGAGACCATTGCCGCCATGTACCTTTCCTTCTCGTCGGAAATACTCGACAACAACCAGATCACCGATTACATCACCCGTGTGGTGCAGCCGAAGCTGTCTACCGTGCCCGGTGTGCAGCGCGCGGAGTTACTGGGCAACCGTACCTTCGCCATGCGTATCTGGCTGAAGCCCGCGGAGATGGCAGCGCAGGGCGTGACTGCCGGAGACGTAGCCAGTGCACTGCGCCAGAACAATGTGTTGGCGGCGGTGGGTAGTACCAAGGGCATGCGAGTGGCGATGGACATACGGGCAGATACCGATATCGCCTCCGAGGAGGCGTTTCGCAAACTGGTGGTGCGCGCGGATGGCGATCAGCTGGTGCGTCTTGAGGATGTGGCGGAAGTGGAGTTGGGGTCGGAGTCCTATGATACTTCGGTGACGTTCAACGGGCGCTCGGCAACCTTCGTCGCGGTGGAAGTGGCGCCGGATGCGAATGCGCTGGATGTGATTGCCGATGTACGTGAAAAACTGCACCGCGAAATTTTCCCGCAGTTGCCCGAGGGTATGCTGGGGGAAATCCCCTACGACAGCACCGAATACATTCAGGACTCCATTAACGAGGTGGTGAAAACCATCGTTGAGGCGGTACTGATCGTGATCGTGGTCATCTACCTGTTTCTCGGTTCATTGCGTAGCGTAATCATTCCGGCGGTGGCCGTGCCTCTCTCTATGGTTGGGGCGCTGTTCCTGATGTTGCTGATGGGTTTTTCCATCAACCTGCTGACATTGCTCGCTATGGTGCTCGCCATCGGCATAGTGGTGGACGATGCCATTATCGTGCTGGAAAACGTGCACCGGCATATCGAGGAGGGAATGACACCGCAGGATGCCGCATTGAAAGGTGCGCGCGAACTGGCTTGGCCCATTGTCGCCATGACCACCACACTAATTGCGGTGTACCTGCCCATCGGTTTTCTCGGAGGCCTCACCGGTACCCTGTTTGTGGAGTTTGCCTTTTCTCTGGCGGGGGCTGTGCTGCTATCCGGCGTGGTGGCGCTCACCTTGTCGCCGATGATGGCGGCAAAGGTGTTGAGAGCGGAAGATGGTGAGCGCAGTAACCGTTTTGAAACCTGGCTTGAAGCCCGGCTCAACCGTTTGGAGTCTGGTTATCGACGCAGGCTGCATCGCGCCTTGGACGAGAGGCTGGTCATTCTGGTGTTTGGCCTGATTGTTCTCGGCAGTTGCTATTTTCTGTTTGTCACCTCGCCCAGTGAACTGGAACCCAAAGAAGACCGAGGTTTTGTTCTGGGCATCGCCAGCGGTGATTCCTTCGCCACCCTGGATTACATGGAGCAGTACACCCGCGAGATAAACGCTGTACGCGACCGACACCCGGAAGTGGAAAATCTGTTCCTGCTGAACGGCGTCGGTGGGTCGGGTAACAGTCCCAACAGTGCAATTGCCGGCTTCGTGCTCTCGTCCTGGAACAAGCGTGATAAAGATACCCAGGAGATGCAGGAGCTGATCAATGGAGAGGTCTCGCAGATTGCGGGCCTGAAAATCGCGACGTTTGTGCCACCCAGTCTGCCCACCGCCGGCGGTACCCTGCCTGTGGAATTTGTCATTGGGACTACCGAGCCGATTTCCACTCTCGCGGGATTCGCCGACGACATCATGGAGCGGGCGCTGGCCAGTAAGCGTTTTATCTTTCTCGATGCAGATCTGAAGCTCGACAAGCCGAGACTGACGGTCGCGATAGACCGCGACAAAGCCGCCTCCATCGGTGTCACCATGGCGGACCTGGCGCGGGAGCTGGGGGGGATGATGTCTGGCGCGTACACCAATCGCTTTTCACTGGAGAATCGCAGCTACAAGGTGATTCCACAGGTTGTGCGTGCAGAGCGCCTTACTGGCGATCAGCTGAAGCAGTATTACATCCGCGCTGGTGATGGCACTCTGGTGCCGCTGTCTACACTGGTGCGATTGGAAGAAACGGTCGAACCCCAGCAGTTGAAACGCTTTCAGCAGCTGAACGCCGTGACCATCTCGGGGGTGCCGCGCCCGGGGGTGCCTCTCGGTGAGGCGCTGGGCATTCTCGAAAGTGCGGCGGAGGAGGTTCTGCCTCGGGAGTATTCAACGGATTATTCGGGCCAGTCGCGGCAGTTCAAAAGTGAGGGCTCGGACCTTCTGGTAACATTCTTCTTTGCGCTGATCGTGATTTACCTGGTGCTGGCGGCACAGTTTGAATCCTGGCGCGATCCCCTGATTATGTTGGTGACCGTACCCATGAGTGTGTGCGGGGCGATGATCTTTGTGAGCCTCGGGCTCACAACCCTCAATATCTACACGCAGGTCGGGCTTGTCACCCTGATCGGGGTTATTTCCAAACACGGTATTCTGATCGTGGAGTTTGCCAACAAGCTGCAGCTGCAGGGCAGGAGCAAGCGCGAAGCTATCGAAGAAGCGTCCAGCATCCGACTGCGCCCAATCCTGATGACAACGGCTTCGCTGGTGCTGGCGATGGTTCCATTGTTGATCGCGGCCGGTCCCGGCGGTGGGGCGCGTTTCGCCATGGGGTTGGTGGTGGCCTCGGGAATGACGATCGGCACCTTGTTCACTTTGTTTGTGGTGCCGGCGATGTATCTGTTACTGGGGCGGGACTACTTAGCGACGGCGGCGGGTTCAGATGAGAACCCGCCGGCAGCCAACTAATTCAAGCGTTAGCAGTTGTTCTGCAGTACATCTTTTGTTTGCTGGATTCGCTGCTGGCGCTCCTCTTCCGGGAGTACCCGGTAATTGCCGCTGGCATCCACTTCGCGTACGCGCGGGCGAGACTGGAGCTCCTGCAGCCGCTGCTGGGCACTGCGACAGCGTTGCGCGCGGGCTGCCTTTTCCGCATCGCTGGTATCGGCCTGCGCGGGCTGCTGCTCTTCTTGGGTTTGCGGTTGGGCTTCGGGTGTGTCTGTGGAGCTGGCGTCCGATGCTGTGGTCAGTTTGCGCTGGGCAGTCAGAGCGTTCTGTTCCTGTTGCCACTGCTTGAAACGATCGGATTTGGGCGCCTTGACCACTTCCACCTGTTCCTGCTTCGGCGGTTGTGAGCCAAAGTGCACAACCCCGTTCTCATCCACCCATTTGTAGATGCCGTCTGCCTGAGCCGATACCGCCAATCCCATACCGAGGATGAGGGGGGTGATGAAGTTGCGCATGTAAGGGACTGCCTTGTGTTGTTTTTGCATTTTGCCCGCAGTGGCTAACACTACCGTATTGCGGGCCGCTTGTAAGGCCCGATTGTAGCGGGCCACAGTTGAGAACCTGCGACAGGGTTAACAGTTTGTCCTCCGGATGTGCGGTGGCCGGGTGAACTATGCGATAGACCTTGCTCCACAATGGAGCAAAACAGCCTTCTTCTATTGACACCCGGGTCTCAAGCTGGACAATTTAGCGTTCACTCGGCGAAGTAGATGTCACCACAACACCCTGTGGTCCGCATACGCTCTCCGGTGGGTTAAGCGCCCACCACCTCCTGTCGAGGAGGCCCTCCCCATCTGGAGGCCTTGGAGCCCAAAACCAGTTTCATTACTGGCCGGGTTCCGCGCAAGTTTGGCATTGCCGTGAAGCTATCCTAAAAAACGGGCTAAATCTGCGTTTAAGGCTGATATTTATCACGCTTTTCCTTTAGAATCGCCATCTGGCTTTCGCGCCATGTGGTTTTCTGTGGCCTGTGGATGATGCAGGTCCTAAGAATTGGGAAATTTTGAGGGGGCTCAAGTGGAATTACTCTCCGGCGGCGATATGTTGGTTCGCGCGCTGCAGGATGAAGGGGTGGACCTGATATTCGGTTACCCCGGCGGTTCGGCACTGCACATTTACGATGCCATCTTCCGGCAGAAGGGCATCAAGCATGTGCTGGTGCGCCACGAACAGGGGGCTACGCACGCCGCGGACGGCTACGCCCGCGCCACCGGCAAGACGGGGGTGGTGCTGGTGACTTCGGGCCCCGGTGCCACCAATGCCATTACCGGTATTGCCACGGCCTACATGGATTCCATCCCGATGGTGGTGATCTCCGGTCAGGTGCCAACCGACAAAATTGGTGAAGATGCCTTCCAGGAAACCGACATGGTCGGCTGCTCGCGGCCGATCGTGAAACACAGCTTCCTGGTGAAAAACGCGGAAGAAATCCCCGAGGTTGTCAAAAAGGCGTTCTACATTGCTTCCACCGGTCGCCCCGGCCCGGTCGTGATTGATATCCCCAAAGATGTCACCAATCCAGTGGATCGCTTTCCGTACAAATATCCGGAAAAGCTGCGCATGCGCTCCTACACCCCGGCGGGTAAGGGGCACACCGGCCAGATTCGCAAGGCGGTTGCGCTGTTGCTCTCCGCCCGGCGCCCGGTTATTTATGCCGGCGGCGGCGTCGTGCAGGGGGATGGCGCGGATCTACTGACGGAACTCGCGCAGCATCTGAATTTCCCGGTAACGAATACCCTGATGGGGCTTGGTGCCTACCCGGGAACGGACAGGCGTTTCCTCGGTATGCTCGGCATGCACGGGACCTTCGAGGCCAATACCGCGATGCACCATGCGGATGTGATCCTTGCCGTGGGGGCGCGCTTCGACGATCGGGTTACCAACACCCCGAATAAGTTCTGCCCGGGGGCCAAGGTTATCCACATCGATGTGGATCCGGCGTCCATTTCCAAAACCATCACTGCCGACGTGCCCATCGTAGGCACGGTGCAGTCTGTTTTGAAAGAAATGCTGGAGATGCTCAAGGCTTCTCGGGAAATGCCGGATCAGTCCGCGATCGTCGACTGGTGGCGCCAGATCGACGACTGGCGTGAGCGCCACGGTCTGTACACGGCGCCTCGCTACCGCACCGACGGTGACATGATCATGCCGCAGGAGGTGATTCGGGCGGTGCATGAGATCACCAAAGGGGACGCGTATGTGACCTCCGACGTGGGTCAACACCAGATGTTTGCTGCCCAGTATTATCTGTTTGACAAACCCCGTCGCTGGATCAACTCCGGTGGTCTCGGCACCATGGGCTTTGGCCTGCCCGCGGCGCTGGGGGTGAAGATGGCATTTCCTGACTCCGAAGTCGTATGCGTGACCGGTGAGGGCAGTATCCAGATGTGTATCCAGGAGTTGTCCACAGCGACTCAGTACCACCTGCCGGTGAAAATTCTGTGCCTCAACAACCAGGCGCTCGGCATGGTGAAGCAGTGGCAGGAAATGCAGTACGAAGGCCGCCTTTCCAACAGCGTGTATGAGGAATCCCTGCCGGACTTCATCAAGCTGGCGGAGGCCTACGGCCATCTGGGCATGAAGATCGAGCATCGCGACGAGTTGCACGGCAAGCTTGCTGAGGCGTTCGCGATAAAGGATCGCACCGTGTTTATCGACGTTTACGTCGATCCGTCGGAGCATGTCTATCCCATGCAGGTGATGCCGAATGGCTCCATGCGGGATATGTGGCTCAGCAAGACGGAACGGACGTAAGGGGAGTTAGACAGAATGCGCAGAATTATTTCAGTTCTGATGGAGAACGAACCTGGTGCGTTGTCGCGGGTAGTGGGTCTGTTTTCCCAGCGAGGCTATAACATCGAGAGTCTCACTGTGGCGCCTACTGAAGATGCGACCTTGTCGCGCCTGACGCTGACCACCATCGGGGATGATCACAAGATCGAACAGATCACCAAGAATCTGAACAAGTTGATCGATGTGGTGAAGCTGGTGGATCTCACCGAGGGATCACATATCGAGCGCGAGTTGCTGCTTGTCAAGGTGCGTGCGACCGGCGCGCAGCGGGATGAAGTCAAACGCAGCGTAGATATTTTTCGCGGTCAGATCGTTGATGTCACCAGCAACATGTACACGGTACAGGTGGCCGGTACCAGTGAAAAACTGGATGCCTTCTTACAGGCGCTGGGCGAGCACACCATAATGGAGGTGGTCCGCACTGGTGTTTCAGGAATCGCCCGCGGTGAGAAAGTTCTCAGTATCTGAGCGTCGAGCCCGTCAATGAATTCATCAATGCTGAGCAATCAGCACGAAATGACCTTTTAATGTACTTTAAGCAGGAAGTAAGTTATGCAAGTTTATTACGATAAAGACTGTGACCTTTCTTTGATCAAAGCCAAAACCGTTGCCATTGTGGGCTACGGCTCCCAGGGGCACGCGCACGCGAACAACCTGAAAGACTCCGGTGTAAGCAATGTAGTTGTCGGTCTGCGCAAGGGCTCTGCATCCTGGGCCAAGGCTGAGAAGGCTGGTCTGCGTGTTGCTGAAGTTGCCGATGCGGTGAAAGATGCCGACGTGGTCATGATCCTGACCCCGGATGAGTATCAGGCTGCGGTGTACCGCGAGCAGGTAGCTCCGAACCTGAAAGCCGGCGCCGCTCTGGCATTTGCGCATGGTTTTAACATCCACTTCGAGCTGATCCAGCCGCCGAAAGATGTGGACGTGATCATGATCGCCCCGAAAGGTCCGGGTCACACTGTTCGTTCCACATATCTGGAAGGGGGCGGTGTTCCGACCCTGATCGCGATATACCAGAATGCTTCCGGTAGCGCGAAAGAGCTGGCGTTGTCTTACGCTTCCGCAAACGGTGGCGGTCGCTCCGGTATTATCGAGACCAATTTCCGCGAAGAAACCGAAACCGACCTGTTTGGTGAGCAGGCCGTGCTCTGTGGTGGTGTTTCCGCACTGGTTCAAGCGGGCTTTGAAACCCTGACCGAAGCGGGTTATGCGCCTGAAATGGCATACTTTGAATGTCTGCACGAGCTGAAGCTGATCGTCGACCTGATGTATCAGGGTGGTATTGCGGATATGCGCTACTCTATCTCCAATACCGCGGAGTACGGTGACTACGTGACCGGTCCGCGTATTGTTACCGAAGAGACCAAGGCGGAAATGAAGCGGGTTCTGAAAGACATTCAGACCGGTAAGTTCGCCAAAGACTTCATGCTGGAGTCTCTCGCTGGTCAGCCCCGCCTGAAAGCTGAGCGCCGTATCGGTAGTGAACACCAGATCGAAGAGGTTGGTGCCAAGCTGCGCGCGATGATGCCCTGGATCAAGGCCAACAAGATCATCGACAAGACCGAAGGCAACAGCTGATCGCTGCACTTTGTTGATAAGGGCGGCGGGACCAGGTGGTCCCGCCGCCTTTTTTTTTGCCGGCTCGCCACTGTACACTCGCAGACATATCAATCTCACTGGGTTTTGGAAGGAAGCTGTATGAGCGATAAACCGGAAGTTCCGGGGTCAGAAGGTCCGCGCGCCGAGGAGGAAATCCGCCTTCCCGTCGATGAGCACATCGAAGAGGAGGTTTCGGCCAGCGGCAAGAAAGTACGCACAAAAGGCATTTACTTGCTGCCAAACCTGATCACCACAGGCGCGCTGTTCAGCGGCTTTTATGCCATCGTTGCGGGGATGGGGGGCAATTTTGAGGCGGCGGCCATTGCGATTTTTGCGGCAATGATCCTGGATGGCCTGGATGGTCGGGTGGCCCGCTTAACGGACACCCAGAGTGCATTTGGAGTCCAGTACGACTCCCTTTCGGATATGGTCTCCTTCGGGCTGGCGCCGGCACTGGTTGTATTCAGCTGGGGGCTCGGGCCTCTTGGCAAGCTGGGATGGGCGGCGGCCTTTCTCTACGCCGCTTGTGCCGCATTGCGCCTGGCTCGTTTCAATACGCAGGTGGACACCGTCGACAAAGGCGTATTTATCGGTCTTGCCAGCCCAACTGCCGCGGCGATTGTTGCCAGCATGGTGTGGGCGGGGCACGATGCGGACGTTGGTACGGGCCTCGCGATTGTGGCCGCGTTAGTTACCGTGGCAGCCGGTATGCTCATGGTATCTAACTTCCATTACACCAGCTTCAAAAAGCTGGACTTCAAGGGGCGGGTCCCCTTTGTAATGTTGCTGGTCATTATCCTTGTGTTCAGTCTGGTGACCATAGACCCCCCTAGGGTCCTATTGGTGATTGCTGTCATTTACACTTTCTCCGGACCGGTCATGTGGGCGTGGAAAGGAGTGCGCGAACGCCGTAAAGTCCGGCAGCTGGTAGAGGCTTCGTCGGGCGATGCATCATCTGGAGATGGTGACCCAAAAAGGTGACCCTGCATAGCTAGGTATCC
>NZ_CP046948.1:4460000-4684771 GCF_011326135.1 Microbulbifer sp. SH-1
GCTGTCTCCACCAGAGACTCAGTGAAATTGAAATCGCTGTTAAGATGCAGTGTACCCGCGGCTAGACGGAAAGACCCCGTGAACCTTTACTATAGCTTTGCACTGAACTTTGAGCCTACTTGTGTAGGATAGGTGGGAGGCTTTGAAGCAGGAACGCCAGTTCTTGTGGAGCCATCCTTGAAATACCACCCTGGTATGTTTGAGGTTCTAACTCTGGTCCGTAATCCGGATCGAGGACAGTGTATGGTGGGTAGTTTGACTGGGGCGGTCTCCTCCCAAAGAGTAACGGAGGAGTACGAAGGTGCACTCAGCATGGTCGGAAATCATGCAATGAGCATAATGGTATAAGTGCGCTTGACTGCGAGACAGACATGTCGAGCAGGTACGAAAGTAGGTCATAGTGATCCGGTGGTTCTGTATGGAAGGGCCATCGCTCAACGGATAAAAGGTACTCCGGGGATAACAGGCTGATACCGCCCAAGAGTTCACATCGACGGCGGTGTTTGGCACCTCGATGTCGGCTCATCACATCCTGGGGCTGAAGCCGGTCCCAAGGGTATGGCTGTTCGCCATTTAAAGTGGTACGCGAGCTGGGTTTAGAACGTCGTGAGACAGTTCGGTCCCTATCTGCCGTGGGCGTTGGAGATTTGAGAAGAGTTGCTCCTAGTACGAGAGGACCGGAGTGAACGAACCTCTGGTGTTCCGGTTGTCACGCCAGTGGCATTGCCGGGTAGCTATGTTCGGACGGGATAACCGCTGAAAGCATCTAAGCGGGAAGCCTCCTTCAAGATGAGATCTCCCTGAGACTTCGAGTCTCCTAAAGGGCCGTGGAAGACTACCACGTTGATAGGCTGGGTGTGGAAGCGTTGTGAGGCGTTGAGCTAACCAGTACTAATTGCCCGTGCGGCTTGACCATACAACAGAGATGGTTACTAACGATTCGGATTGTGAAGTCCGAGAGACGCGCAAGCTACTCGCAAGAGATCGACTTGCGGTGTATTACTACAGAATGTTTCGCCGACTTATTTGGGTTGATTGTTATCGCTGAGTACAGCGAAGGCAGACAGACAATCAAACGGTAGCGCAGGGCACAGCCCGTAAGACCAACACCAACCCAAGCCAGTTTGCCTGACGACCATAGAGTTGTGGAACCACCTGATCCCTTGCCGAACTCAGAAGTGAAACGCAACATCGCCGATGGTAGTGTGGGGTTTCCCCATGTGAGAGTAGGTCATCGTCAGGCTTCTAAATAAAAGAAAGGGCCACCCAAACGGGTGGCCCTTTTTTTATTTTGGATACGATGAACGTATGCGTCCGGCAAACCCGTCTTCCCAACCAAAATCTGAGCTGTAATTTAGGTGTCCACCTATCAACAAGTGGACACCTAATATGAGTGAAATTATCCCCGCCAAGACACCCGTTAAGCGTCGCCGGCATTCCCCCGAGCTTAAGGCCAAGATTCTCAAAGAATGTCTGGAGCCTGGCACCTCCGTAGCCAGCGTTGCCCTCCGGCACGGCATCAATGCCAACTTGATCCACAAGTGGCGGCGCGAAGCCGAGGGTAATCAGAAACCCGCTGAACAGAAATTTGTCTCTGTGCCGCTGCCTGCACCGCGAGGGATGGTAGAAGATGTGGTCTTCGAATTGCCCGGTATCAAAGTACGCTGGCCGCTTGCCCAAATCGACCGCGCCATTCCCTGGCTCCGGGCACTGCAATCGTGATCCAGATCGACGAGGTCTGGATGGCCACGGAACCGCTGGATATGCGCGCCGGGCCGGATACGGCGCTGGCCCGTGTCGTGCAGGTGTTCGGTGAAGCCAAGCCCCACTGCGCTTATCTGTTTGCCAACAAGCGCGCTAACCGCATGAAGGTCCTGGTACACGATGGCTTCGGGCTCTGGCTGGCGGCGCGTCGCCTGCATCAGGGTAGCTTTGTTTGGGGCAAGCCCTGGCAAGGCGAGCGGATTGCGCTGACCACGGAGCAGCTGCAGGCGCTGGTGATCGGCCTGCCGTGGCAACAGGTCGGTCGCGACAACCGGATCACTCTGCTTTAGCAGCCCCTGTCGCTGGCCAACACCGCCGTCAAAACGTCCTATCTGGTAATCACCATGGGCGGTGGAATCTGGCAGGATAGCTGCCATGACAACACCGCCCGATCTCAACAGCCTCGATGCCGATCAGCTGCGCCAGCTCGCGGCGCAGTTGCTGGCTGAGTCGGCGGAAAGCAAGAAGCTCATCCATAACCAGCAACTGCTGAACGACAAGCTCAAGCACGAGCTGGCCATTCTCAAGCGCCACCGCTTCGGTAAAAGCAGCGAAGGCCTGAATGCTCATCAGGCCAGTCTGCTGGACGAACTGGTGCAGGCCGATATCGCGGCCATCGAGATGGAGCTATCCCGAGCGGATACCAGAGCGAAACTGGAGAAGCGCCAACCCAAGCGCGCACCGCTGCCAGCGGAGTTGCCCCGCCAGGTCATCGAGCACGAGCCGGATAGCACACAGTGCACCTGTGGCTGTCAGCTCCAGCGCATCGGTGAAGACATCAGCGAAAAACTCGACTACACCCCGGGCACCTTCACCGTAGAGCGCCATATCCGCGGCAAATGGGCCTGCAAACACTGCGAACGTATCACCCAGGCACCGGTGCCTGCGCAGATCATCGACAAGGGCATTCCCACCAGTGGGCTGCTGGCCCATCTGCTGATTGCCAAGTTCGCCGATCACCTGCCGCTCTACCGGCAGGAGAAGATCTTTGCCCGCGCCGGGCTTGCCATCTCTCGCTCTACCTTGGCCGAATGGGTTGGTCGCTGCGGCGTTGCCCTGCAGCCCCTGGTCGATGCCCTGCGCGAAGAACTGCTGCAGCAGCCGATTCTCCACGCGGATGAAACTCCGGTACCCATGCTGGCGCCCGGCAAAAAGAAAACCCACCGCGCCTACATCTGGGCCTACTGCAGTACCTCTACTGCTGTAGTTAAATCCGTGGTCTACGACTTTGCGGAAACCCGTGCCGGCGCCAACGCCCGCAGCTTCCTCGACGGCTGGCAGGGCAAACTGGTGTGTGACGACTACAGCGGCTACAAAGCCGGCTTCAGTAGCGGCATTACTGAGATCGGCTGTATGGCGCATGCCCGCCGGAAGTTCTACGACCTGCACGTGGCGAACAAAAGCCAAATCGCCGAATACGCTATGCAGCAGATCCAGAGGCTCTACGAGATAGAGCGCGAAGCCAAAGAACTCACCGCAGAGGCCAGAAAGCAACAACGACAGCAACAATCAAAACCGCTGCTGGACAACTTCCACCAGTGGCTGCTGATGCAGCGCCAAAAAGTGCCGAATGGATCGGCGACGGCCAAGGCCATCGATTACAGCCTCAAGCGCTGGCAGGCACTCACGCGCTACTGTGATGATGGCGCGGTGCCCATCGACAACAACCATGTGGAAAACCAGATCCGACCGTGGGCATTGGGACGCAGCAACTGGTTGTTCGCCGGCAGTTTGCGCGGCGGTCAGAGTGCCGCGGCGATCATGAGCCTGATCCAGTCAGCCAAACTGAATGGGCATGATCCCTATGCGTATCTGAAGGACGTTATGCAGCGGCTACCAACGCAGCGTGCGAGTGCCATTGGTGAGTTGTTGCCACACAATTGGACTCCCGCTGACAAGGTGTGATGCCTAGACGCTTACCGATGAACTCCTCCCACGACCTCGCAGCGCACCGCGCTGCCATATGAAAGGTCGTGCGCGACCCCGGCAGCACCAAAGGTGCGGGCTTGGGGCGCCCGCAGGGCGTCGCACCGCGATGGCGAGCACCGCTCGCCACCCACTGTAGGTCATCGCTCTCCCCGCCAGCACAGGCCCGGATCAAAACCCAAAACTGATCAGCGACGACAGCACACAAACACCTACTTCCCCCGAATCAAAACGCCATCACCCCGCACGCCCCCAGGTCACCCCGAAAACCACCCAACTCCACCACCGACGCTTTTTTAAACGCCTCCCCAACCCCAGCAACCACGGGCTTCAGCCTCAATATCCCAAACTTATCCCCAGCTCTGTCCAGTGTTTCTGTGAGTAAAGCACCTGTGCATAACCCAAAAAACTCCAAGAAAAACAATCCACAAAACTAGAGCGGCCAGTCGCAAACGGGCTTCCGGTGAGGAGGTGCCCAAATGAAATTTGCCATTCGGACGGAGCACCAGTAGCGTTTAGCCCTTCCTGAAAAAAGAGATTTCGAAATGTCCGATCTTTATTCGATTCCCTTCCTTACCAGCGATGGAGAGCAGACCAGCCTGGAAGAACACAGAGGCAAGGTATTGCTGATCGTGAATACGGCGAGCAAGTGCGGGTTTACTCCCCAGTACCAAGGGCTGGAAGACCTGTATCGTGAGTACCGTGAAAAAGGGCTGGTGGTGCTTGCTTTCCCCTGCAACCAGTTTGGTCAGCAGGAGCCGGGAAGCGACAGCGAAATCCAGGAGTTCTGCTCCATCAACTATGGCGTCAGTTTTCCGGTATATGCCAAGGTGAATGTGAATGGTGGAGATGCCCATCCATTGTTTTCCTCGCTGAAGAAGTCGGCGCCGGGAATCCTTGGGACTGAGGGTGTCAAATGGAACTTCACCAAGTTCCTAGTGAGCCGGGATGGCAAAGTGGTTGGACGCTATGCGCCAAAAGACAAGCCTGAGTCACTGGCAGCCGATATAGAAAAACTGCTTTGAACCAACTTCAGGTCCGAAGGGGGGGCTAACAGGTACCACTGCGGATCCGGTTGTGTTGGGATAATCGTTTCCCGATTTATGTCATTGTGTTGATGTTTTTGCGAGTTTGTCTGATTTTAAGGCTTTAAATAGGATGGATATTGATGTCTTGGCGGGGCAGGCTTATAGTCGCACATGTGATGCCCGGTCAAGACTTCCTGGCAATCGCAGAAGCCTCAAAAGGGTTTCGAGGTATCGTTTTCAATCAACCAGATTATTGAAGCTGCAGACATGTTTCCCACTATCCAAGACGGTTCGATAGTGCCGGTCGGAAGGCGAGTCGTCTTCTGTTTATCAGGCGTTCCAGGTTCATCCATTTCTCACTGCACCGGATTCTCTCCCGCCGCTGCGACCTTTGCCGCCTCCCCGCTACTAGCTGGCCCGCTACGACTGCCGCGCTGCGGCATATAATTTTACCCCCGTATCTCTCGACAGAATTCCGTACTTAATTTGAGCAGTGCGTAGACAGCGGCATCCCTGCTGTTTAGCCTCGGGCCAGACTAGGAGAAGAGTCCCGATGAACACTAAGAAAGATAAATTAGTCATTTTTGATACCACCTTGCGCGATGGCGAACAGAGCCCGGGCGCATCAATGACCAAGGAAGAAAAAGTCCGTATTGCCACCATGCTTGAGCGCATGAAAGTGGATGTGATCGAAGCGGGCTTTGCAATCGCCAGTCAGGGCGACTTTGAAGCGGTGCAGGCAGTGGCGGAGACAATCAAAGACTCTACGGTCTGCAGTCTTGCCCGGGCTGTGGGGCCGGATATCATCCGCGCCGGTGAAGCACTGAAGAAAGCCAACTCTGCGCGCATTCATACCTTCATTGCCACGTCCCCGATCCACATGAAATACAAGCTGCAGATGGAGCCGGAAGACGTATTGCGTCAGGCTGTGGAAGCCGTGAAGACGGCGCGCCAGTTTACCGATGATGTGGAATTCTCACTGGAAGATGGCAGTCGCTCCGAACCAGAATTCATGTACCGCATCATCGAAGCGGTAATCAAAGCTGGTGCCGGTACCATCAATATCCCGGATACTGTGGGCTACGGTGAACCCGGCGAGTACGGCGCTATGTTCAAGCGGGTCATCGAAAATGTACCCAATTCCGATCTGGCGATTTTCTCCACTCACTGTCACAACGACCTGGGCTTGGCGGTTGCCAACTCTCTCTCCGCCGTGATGAATGGCGTGCGCCAGGTGGAGTGCACGATCAATGGTTTGGGTGAACGCGCGGGTAATGCCTCACTCGAAGAGATTGTGATGGCGGTGCGCACCCGGCAGGATCTCTATCCGGTGGAAACTGGAATTGATACCACCCATATCGTGCCCACTTCACGGCTGGTGTCTTCGATCACCGGCTTTCCCGTGCAACCCAATAAGGCGATTGTGGGCGCTAACGCGTTTGCACACGAATCTGGCATTCACCAGGACGGTGTGCTCAAACACCGCGAGACTTACGAGATCATGCGCGCGGAAGATGTGGGTTGGGGGCAGAACCGTCTGGTATTGGGCAAGCATTCCGGCCGCGCGGCAGTAAAGGCGCGTTATGAAGAACTTGGTGTAACCTTTGCCGATCCGGCAGAGTTCAACGTACTGTTCCAACGCTTTAAGGATCTCGCCGACAAGAAACACGAGATTTTCGACGAGGATCTGCAGTCACTGATCTCCGGTGCTGCAGAGCCGGTGGAACACTACCAGCTGGCGGATCTCGAGGTGCGCAGCAAGAGCGGCAGCAACCCACAGGCTCGCCTTGAGCTGGTGATCGACGGTGAGCGCACTCAGTGTAGCTCTGAGGGCAGTGGTCCGGTGGATGCCACGTTCAAAGCAATCGAGTCGGTGGTGGGCAGTAATGCGGATCTCAAGCTCTACTCGGTAAACGCGGTCACCCAGGGTACCGACTCCCAGGGCAGTGTGACTGTACGCCTTGAGCGCGACGGCAAGCTGGTTAATGGCGTGGGTGCGGATACCGATATTCTGGTGGCATCCGCAAAAGCCTATCTGGATGCTTTAAACTTGCTCGCCAGTAAAAGTAGCAAGCCGAAAGGCGTTTGATCGGAAAACGGGGCCAGATGTGAACGAACTGCAGCGGACGGAATACCTGGCGGCACTGGGCATAACCAGCTATATGCCGCGTTTCCATCTGCCACTGGCCCCGGTGGCGATTCAGGCGGAATTGCCGCCGGCAATTGAGGACACTCCGGAAGCAGCCCCGGTTGCCGCGGTCATGGCCGCGGTCGGCGCTGAACCTGCTCCTGTCGATGAAACTCGGCCCTCCCCGCGCCCGGAGTCCGCGCCTGAAATCAGCCGGGTAATCGGCAGTATCACCACCGAGACCCGTACGACGCGTGCGGAGGTAAACCCGGAACCGATTGCCCCTGCGCAGCAGATCAATCCCTTTGTATTGAGCTGCTGGTGGCTTGGCGATGAGCTGCTGGCGGTGGACAGCCGTGAACCGGGCAGCGCACTGCCGGTAGAGTCTCTGTTCGGGAATATGGCCCGGGCGCTTGGCTGGCACCAGCTGACTACCGGGCGCGACAAACTAAAGTGGCCGCTGGCGGAAAACCCATTTGCTGCCGCGGCCGGCGCCGCGGATGCCCGCGATACCTGCAGCAGTTGGCTGGAAGCGGCGGTCGCGCGCCGGCCGGTGAAGTCCATCTGGTTGATGGGGCAACAGGCGCGCGATTACTGCGCGCCGGTGATACTCGAAGATGCCGTTGCGGACTGGAACGGTGTACGCCTGATCGCCATGCCGAGTCTTTCTGAACTGCTGAGCGAGCCACTGCGCAAGCGCGAAGTTTGGCAGTTACTGCAAACACTCTACCCCGAACAGACCCGGCGATAAGGCTGGCCAGCCTGGCTTTGCCGGACCTGGATGCCAAACATGGACATCGTGCGTTGAAGACCCCTCCTCACAAACATTCTCCGAATTCCGAACTCGCAGCCGGACTGACGCTGGAAAAAGCAGGGCTACCGGATTGTGACGCGTTGGCGCAACTGGCGCGGAGCGCCCACAGCCATCCCTGGAATGCCGGCCAGTATCGCGACAGCCTTGAATCCGGGCATACATGTTGGATTTTTCGCACCGACCAGCACGCGATTGTCGCCTGCTGTGTGATCAGTCGGCTGTTCGATGAAGTGGAAGTTCTCGATGTGGCCGTGGCACCAGAGTGGCGCCGCTTGGGTGTTGGCGCGAGCCTGCTGCAACAGATTTTTTCTGCTCTGCCGGAAGATGTGGCGCGGGTGCTGCTGGAAGTGCGCGCATCCAATCGCGCCGGCCGCGCTTTGTATCACAAGCTTGGTTTTTCCGAAGATGGCCGCCGCAAAAATTATTACCCCAAAGCGGATGGCACTCGGGAAGATGCATTGCTGATGAGCCTTTATCTTTAATTTATTCAAAAAGACGGCTTCACGCCTATAGAGTCCTGACTCTCATTATTTCTGGCTCGCTTGGTCGCTGCGACAATATGTCGCAACTACGCGAGTCGCCGTATCTTTATACTGCAAAACTTCTATGGACATGCAACGGATATCGTTGCGATAACAATAAATCCAAGGAGTTTCTCGATGCCCGTTTCCCCCAGCCATGCTGCCAGAGAAAAACACCCACTTACGCTGCATGGCGGTGTCGTTGCGTTGAGTCTATTCGCGCTCGCCTGTATGCCCGCCGAGGCCGCTGATGAGGTGCTGGAAACCATTGAGGTCATTGGTACCAGCCAGAGCCTGCAAAAGGATTCGGCGGAAGTGACACTTACTCCAGGGGGCGTAAACCTAGTCGACATGAACAAAGCGCGGAAAAGAAACATGGTGAAAGTGAGGTGGAGACACGGTTCTATCTCACCGCCGTGAACAATGACCAGGAGCTGGCCGGTGCGCTGTCCCGTGCGCATATCGCCGGTGGCCAGCACTAGGCTGGCCCCATTGCGGTGAGCGGGCACTTCCAGCACAACGTTGACGCTGTGCGCGTCGCTAACAAAACATCATGGCAGATCGACGAAAACCGCAGCCTGGAGTAGAATGGCAATTCTGATCCCGCTCTCCCGGCCAGCTTGAAACTAACGCTGGCCCATTTCTTTTTTCCTACTATAGGGTTTTCTTTCGTGACACCCATCGAAATCGGACGCCGCAGGCCCTAGAATAACTGTTCAATTTTTGGCGCTCTCGCAGGCGCACCCATCACGGTTGTTCTCGACATTCCATGGCCTCCAGCAAGCACCCCTCATTACTCCACGGTCCTGTCTCCGGTCACCTGCAGCGCCTGGCCCTGCCCATGGTGTGGGGCATTCTCGCCACTATGTCGTTCAACGTGGTGGACACCTACTTTGTCGCGCAGCTTGGAGACGGGCCGCTGGCGGCGATGAGTTTTACTTTTCCGGTGGTGATGGTGATCAACGCACTCGCCATCGGGCTCGGCGCGGGGACGTCCTCCGCAGTGGCACGGGCCTATGGCTCCGGCGACATGGCGCGTGTGAAGCGCCTTGTCAGTGACGCTACGCTGTTGTCGCTGGTTATTGCCATACTGGTCAGCGCGGTGGGGCTGTTGACCATCGAGCCCCTGTTCCGGCTGCTGGGGGCGCAGGAGCAGTTACTGCCGCTGATCGCGGAATACATGGTGACCTGGTATCTGGGGGCATTGTTTGCGGTGGTGCCGATGGTTGCGCTGTCGGCACTGCGCGCCATCGGAGACAGTGCGATTACCGGACGTATTCTGATGGCGGTGGCGCTGTTCAACCTGATTCTCGACCCACTACTGATCTTCGGCCTCTACGGATTTCCGCGGCTGGAGCTGCAGGGGGCGGCGCTGGCGACGGTGATCGCGCGTGGCCTCAGTTTTGCTATTGCACTTTATGTACTGGTGCGTCGGGAGCAGATTTTGGGGTTGCCTAGCTGGCGTTGGCCGCAGCTGAAGGGCTCCTGGCTTGCTCTGCTCGCGGTGGGACTGCCGGCGATGGCCACCAATGTGATCATTCCAATGTCCGGCGGAGTGGTCGTTGCGCTGGTGGCCAGCCACGGTGCCGATGCCGTAGCGGGGCTCGGTGTGGCGCTGCGCATCGAGCCGGTGGCGCTGATCGTATTTTACGCGCTCTCTTCGGTGGTCGGACCATTCATGGGGCAAAACGCGGGGGCAAATCGGCACGATCGCCTGCTGCAAACGGTGTCGGTGCTCGCGCGATTCAGTATTTTTTTCGGCATTGGTGTCGCGCTGGTGCTGTGGCTGGTGGGTGGCAAGGTGGCCGCGCTGTTCAGCGATTCCCCACAGGTGCTGGCGGTGGCGGTGGCCTATCTGAGCCTGGTGCCGTTCAGTTATGCCGGTTACGGGTTTGTGATGTCCGCCAATGCGGCGTTCAACGGCCTCGGCCATCCGCTCCCCGGCACCTTCATTTCTTTCTTACGTGTACTCGGTGTGTATTTGCCACTGGCCTGGCTGGGTAATCATTTTTGGGGAATCCGCGGACTGTTTGTGGCCACACTGATTTCCAATCTGGCGATTGGCGCCTTGGCCTGGTGGTGGCTGCGCCGTTATCTCAGCGTGCACACAGGGGAGCCTGAGCATGTGGTGGCGAAATAACTCCGTGAGGCTGTATATGTTGATGACTGTTGTGCGGCGAATTTTCTGTCGGATTTTCATCGGCTTGATGGCGCTCCAGGCGGTGAGCGCAAATGCGGGGGAAAATCCATTCGATCGCTATCCAATCCATTTCACTACCGTCAATCAAACCGCGATTGCCTATCAGGATATGGGATCACGGGAAGGCGAGCCGGTACTGCTGATCATGGGGCTCGGTGCGCAGATGCTGCATTGGGGCGATACCCTGGTCCAGGGGCTGCTCGATCAGGGTTATCGGGTGGTGGTGTTGGACAACCGCGACGCCGGACTGTCGCAGAAATTTTATCGCCTGTCGGCACCGCCGGTGTGGTGGACGCTGGTGCGGGCCAAAGTCGGTTTTGTCCCCGAGCCAGCCTACCGTCTGGAGGACATGGCGGCGGATGCAGTTGGTGTACTGGATGCGCTTCACATCCGCCACGCGCATATCGTTGGCGCTTCTATGGGCGGCATGATCGCGCAGGTACTGACGGCGGAATACCCGCAACGGGTGCTCACCCTCACTTCGATTATGTCCAGTTCTGGAGCGCCCCATCTCACCGAGTCAAAAGCGGAGGCGATTTCCGCGCTGGCACTGGGGGCCAAGTCCGGCCTAAGCCGTGAGCAGGAGCTGGCCAACCGGGTGACCATCGCGCGCACCATCGGCTCGCCCGAATTTTTCGTCGAGGAAAATGCCCGCCAGTTGGCAGAACGTGTATTGAACCGGGGCAGCTATGGTCCCGGCACTGTGCGACAGTTTCAGGCGATTCTCGCCAGTGGTGACCGTTCGCGCTTGTTGGAAGCCATCGATGTGCCGGCGCTGGTGATTCACGGCGACAGCGACCCGCTGCTGCCGCCGGATCATGGCCGCGATACCGCCGACAAAATTCCAGGCGCACAGTTTGTCGCAATCCCGGGCATGGGGCATGCGCTGGAACCGGAAGTCAGCCGCCGGGTGCTGGCGGCGATGTTGCCGTTTTGGGACGAGAGCCGGAGTCAGACCGGTATGCACGACGAAGAAGCATCGATGCCTGTTAAAGGCGGAATGCATACGCAGGGGGCTTCCGAGTAGGAACGCGCCGTTCGGACGCCACTGCTGATTCGGCGGCGCCCAAACTGGCAACGGAGATTACTGGGCTTTCGACAGCGGTTCCGTCGCTGCAACAAGCCAGTTTCTGGTCTGCTCACTGACCAGCGGCAGCAGGGTCTCGCGCACTGTCGCGTGGTAGCGGTTCAGCCATATCAGTTCGCTGTCGGCAAGCAGTTCCGGATCAACCAACTGGCGTTCGATGGGAGCCATCGTCAGTGCTTCGAACTCCAAAAAACCTGGATACTCCGCGCTCTCCTTCACGAAGACCAGATTTTCGATGCGAATGCCGTACTCGCCGGTGAGGTAGAACCCCGGCTCATTGGAGACGATCATGCCAGCCTCCAACGCCACATTGGTATTTGCCTTGCCGATGCGCTGCGGTCCCTCGTGTACACTCAGAAAACTGCCGACGCCGTGCCCGGTACCGTGCGCGTAGTCGAGCCCAACATCCCACAGAGATTTGCGCGCGAAGGCATCGATTTGTTCGCCGCAGGTGCCTTTGGGGAAACGCAGGCTGG
Source organism: Microbulbifer sp. SH-1 (assembly GCF_011326135.1). Lineage (NCBI taxonomy): Bacteria > Pseudomonadati > Pseudomonadota > Gammaproteobacteria > Cellvibrionales > Microbulbiferaceae > Microbulbifer > Microbulbifer sp. SH-1. The sequence continues at coordinate 4,471,945 of NZ_CP046948.1, forward strand.
CGATGGCGATATGGCCCTTCAGTACCCGGGTGAAATGTTCCTTCGCCCGCGGTGGTGGCTCGCCCAGTGCCACCGTGCGGGTGACATCGGTAGTGCCGTCGGGATATTGACCGCCGGAGTCGATCAGGTAGATACCTGCGGCGCGCATCGGCAGACTCGACTGCGGGCTTACGCGGTAGTGCACGATGGCACCGTTGCCGCAGTAACCAGAGATGGTATCGAAGCTGTCGTCCGTAAACCCCTCGCGCAGCTCGCGCTTGCTGCGCAGTAATTGCACCGCTTCCAGTTCACCGAAGCTTTTGTCTTGGCGGCCGCCTGCCACCGCCGCCGGCAACTCCGCGAGAAATTCGCACAGCGCGGCACCGTCGCGGATATGTGCGGCGCGGCTGCCCTCCAGTTCCACCGCATTCTTGCGTGCTTTGGCGAGCGTAATGGGATCGCGCTCCAGCAGAATCTTTATTTCCCGGTTGCGCAGTTCATGCAGGGTCCAGCAATTGGTGAGCAGCGGATCGGCCCACACCTTCTGCACGTGCTGGCGTTCAGCCGCCGTGAAGAGTGCCAGTTTGTCGTGCACGATTTCCACATCCCGGCCCAGATGCTGGCGCAGGGCCTCAGTGGTAGCGCTTTCCGCCAGATACAGTACGGCGCTGCCATCCTGGTAAAGGAATCCCATAGACAGGGCTACCGGCAAATGGGGAATGTCGCTGCCGCGGATGTTGAACAGCCAGGCGCACACTTCCGGATTGGCGAGCCACAAGGCGTCCTGTTTTTTCGTCGCGAGCTGCTCGGCAATGCGTTGGCGCTTGCTGGCGGAATCTTCGCCGGTAAAGGTCAGTGGGTGTGGGCGCGCTGCGCCGCAGGGTGCGGCGGGGCGGTTATCCCAGATGCGGTCGATAGGGTTGGCGTCCAGCGCGAGAAGGTGAATACCGCACTCGTCCAGGCGCTTTTTCAGCGGGGCAAGCCCGGGTTCGGTGTGCAGGCGTGGATCGTAGCCGAGGGTGTCGCCTTCCTTCAGCGTGGCGCACAGCCAGTTGGCAATATCCGCAGGCGCCAGATTCTGTTGTTCGATGGGCTGGCTGCCGATCTGCTGAGCGGCTTGCAGGGTATAGCGCCCATCAACGAATAGAGCGGTGCGGTCACCGGCGATGGCGGCGAGGCCGGCGGAGCCGGTAAAGCCGGTGAGCCAGGCGAGGCGCTCGTCGGCCGCCGGCACGTATTCATTCTGGTATTCGTCGCAGCGGGGGATCAGGAAGCCCTGTACCTGTTGTCCAGCGAGGGCATGCTGGAGCGCTGTCAGACGTTCCTGACTCATTATTCACCTCTTGAATAGTGGAGTTTGGCTGTTAGTTTCTCGTCAGATTTTGCAGTTTAACAGGCCCCCGAGCCGTGTGCCGGCGTGTATAATGCGCGCCTGTTTTTTATCCAGCCGTATTTTTGCATTATGGGTCAATCCTCCTCCCTGGCGGGCATCAACGGCCGCCGCACCTTTGCCATCATCTCCCACCCGGACGCCGGTAAAACCACGGTGACCGAAAAACTGCTGTTGTTCGGAAATGCCATCCAGCTGGCGGGCTCGGTGAAGGGCAAGAAGGGGCCGCATGCCCGTTCCGACTGGATGGCGATGGAACAGGAGCGCGGTATTTCCGTGACTTCGTCCGTCATGCAATTCCCCTACAAGGAGCGCGTGGTCAACCTGCTGGATACGCCCGGACACGAGGACTTCTCCGAAGATACCTACCGTGTACTCACCGCCGTGGATTCCGCGCTGATGGTGATTGACGGCGCCAAGGGTGTAGAGGACCGCACCATCAAATTGATGAACGTGTGCCGCCTGCGCACCACGCCGATCCTGTCGTTCATCAACAAGCTGGATCGGGATATCCGCGATCCCATCGAGGTGATGGACGAGATCGAAGAGGTGCTGAACATCAAGGCGGCGCCGATCAACTGGCCGCTGGGTTCCGGCAAGAATTTCAAAGGCGTCTACAACCTCTACACCGACACCATTCATGTGTTCAAGCAGGGGCAGGGCCACACCATCCCCGACGACATCCAGATCCACGGGCTTGATTCCGACGAGGCCACCAGGCTGCTGGGGGAATACGCCGATGATATGCGCGATGAAATCGAACTGGTGCGCGGCGCGACCCACGAATTCGACCTGGAAGAGTACCGCGCGGGCAAGCTGACCCCGGTATTTTTCGGCACCGCGCTCGGCAACTTCGGCGTGCGCGAGATGCTGGACGGTTTCGTGGAATGGGCGCCGGGCCCGCAATCGCGGGAGACCAACGAGCGCACCGTCGCACCGTCGGAAGACAAGTTCAGCGGCTTCGTATTCAAGATTCAGGCGAACATGGACCCGAAGCACCGCGATCGCATCGCGTTTATGCGGGTGTGCTCCGGCACGTACAATCGCGGCATGAAAATGAAGCATGTGCGCATCGGCAAGGATGTGAAAATCGCCGATGCGGTGACCTTCATGGCCGGCGACCGCACCCATGTGGAAGAAGCCATCGCCGGCGATATCATCGGCCTGCACAACCACGGCACTATCCAGATCGGCGATACCTTTACTGAGGGCGAGAACCTCAAGTTCACCGGTATCCCGAACTTCGCCCCGGAGCTGTTTCGCCGCATCCGCCTGAAAGACCCGCTGAAACTGAAACAGTTGCAGAAGGGCCTGCAGCAGCTGTCGGAAGAGGGGTCCACCCAGGTATTCTTCCCGCTCGACAACAACGACATCATCGTCGGCGCAGTGGGGGTGCTGCAGTTTGAAGTGGTAGCCTACCGTCTGAAAGACGAGTACAAGGTGGAAGCCATTTACGAAAACGTGAATGTGAACACCGCGCGCTGGGTCGACAGCGACAGCGCCAAGGAACTGGAAGCGTTCAAAAACAAAGCCAGCACCAACCTGGCGCTGGATGGTTCCGGGCACCTCACCTATCTGGCGCCCACGCGGGTGAACCTGCAGCTCGCGGAAGAGCGCCACAAGGAAATCCGTTTCTACGCGACCCGTGAACACTAAGTAAAACCTGAAGAGATTGTTGCAGTGACCGCCGAAAAAAACACAACCATCCCCGCGGATCTGCCGGAAGAAATGCCACGAGCGGGCAACTGGTTCACTCAGGGGATAGGCCTGCTGATCGTGAAACTGCTCGGCTGGCGCTTTGACGGCAATTTCCCTCCGGAGAAAAAACTGATGGTGGCGCTGGCTCCGCACACGTCCAACTGGGATTTTGTGGTGGCTATGCCATTCATCATGGCGCTCAAACTCAAGGCCTCCTGGATGATGAAAAAGGAAGCTTTTTTCTTTCCGTTCAAAGGTCTGTTTATGGCGCTGGGCGGAATTCCCACCGACCGCGGCGCGGCGGGAGGGCTGGCCAAGGACATGGCAAGTCAGTTTAAGCAGAATGAAAAAATGTGGGTTGCCATCACTCCGGAAGGCACCCGCAAGAAGGCGCATAAATGGAAGAATGGGTTTCTGCGCATTGCGTACGCCGCGGACGTCCCTGTTCTTTTGGTAGCTTGGGACTTTCCCACCAAGCGCATTTGTGTAGACTCGCTCTATCATCCCACGGGGGATCTCGAAGCGGATATGCAGGAGATCCAGCGGCGTTTCAGCAAATACCGTGGGCGCAACCCGGAAAACCAGACCGACTTTAATCACGCCGCGTAAGCGGAGCGCCGAAGGAGGGCGGTTGTGAATATTCTTATTACACTGTGCCTGTCCTTCGCCATATTTGCCCTCATTATCTGGGGGCTGATGCATATGCGCACACCGCGCTTCCGTATGGAGCGCGCACAATTCCAGCAGGGCCTTGAGGATGTGATTGCCGGACAGGCGGACGACAACGAGTGGCGGGTACTGATCAGTTACCCCATGCGCCACGATCCGCCGCTGGAGCAGTTGCGCCTGGCATGTATAAAAATCGAGGAGGAAGAGTACACAGGTACACCTCCTTACTTGTTCACCGACGCCGGCTTGCAACAACTGCGTGATGTGCGCGAGCGATTGCTGGCACTGCCGCCGCAAAACGAAGCCGAATAAATTCCATAACAAATCCACAATGCCGCAACTGGAGAAAACATGTTAAAGCCTCTGATGAATTTTTCCGGTGCCCTGGCCGCCGTTCTGCTGGCCGCCAGCACCCAGGCCGTTCCATTGAAGCCGGAAGATATCTCCGTGGCGGAAGTGCTGCGGGATCGTGCGCTGGAATCCTCCGATGCCTACAGCCACGTGGAATCCCTCACGGTGGAGGTGGGCCCGCGTCGCGCCGGCACCAAGGGCGATGAGCGCGCGGTGACCTGGGCGCAACAGAAAATGAAAGATCTGGGTTTTGACCGAGTCTACACCGAACAGATCGACGTCAAGCGCTGGGCCCGCGGTCACGCCCACGCGGAAGTGACCGCGCCCTTCCCGCAACCGCTGGTGGTTACTTCTCTCGGTTATGGCGCGTCCACGCCGGAGGGCGGTCTCATTGCGGAAATTGTCGAGTTTGCCGATGTGGAAGCGCTGATGAAAGCGCCGGCGCGCAAGGTGAAGGGCAAGATCGCGTTTATCAACAAGCGCATGGAGCGCGCGCGCACCGGAGAGGGCTACGGCCCGGCCGCGGCTGGCCGCAGCAAAGGCATGCGCGCGGCGGCGGAAAAGGGTGCGGCGGCTTTGCTGTTGCGCTCTGTGGGTACCGACTCCGACCGCTTCGCCCACACCGGTATGATGTCGGTGGACGGCGTGGCAAATCCGGTGCCGGCCCTGGCGCTGTCCGCGCCGGATGCGAACCTGCTGGAAGCCATGCTGAAGCGTGGCAAACCAGTACAACTAAAACTGAATGTGCACAACGAGGCGCTGGCCGACGGCCCGTCCTTCAATGTGATCGGCGAAGTGGTGGGGCGTGAAAAGCCCGAGGAAGTCGTCATCATCGGCGCGCACCTGGACAGCTGGGACGAAGGCACCGGCGCACTGGACGACGGTGCCGGCGTGGCAATCGTAATGGAAACCGCGCGCCTGATCGCGGAGCTACCGCAGCGTCCGCGCCGCACCCTGCGCGTCGTATTGTTCGGTGCCGAGGAGATCGGTCTTGTTGGCGCGAAACAGTATGTGGAGGCCCACGCTAACGACCTGGAAAAAATCGTGATGGTGTCTGAGTCCGATTTCGGTGCTGGCAAAATCTGGCGTTTCGATACCCGCATTCCCGAGAGCAAGTTCGCCATTGCCGATCAAATGATGCAGTTGTTGGCGCCGCTCGGTATCAAGCGCGGCGACAACAAAGCCTCCGGCGGCCCGGACGGCAGCGTGTTTGTGGCGCAGGGGGTACCGGCGATGACTCTGTACCAGGACGGTACCGATTACTTCGATTATCACCACACACCCAATGACACCCTGGACAAGGTGGACCCGGAAAACCTCAAGCAGAATGTGGCGGCCTGGGTGGTGATGTCGTTCCTGGCGGCGGAAATGGAAGGCGATCTCGGTCGTGTGCCATCTGAGCACTGATCCGCATCTGAAATGAACTATACAAAACCCCGCATTTCGCGGGGTTTTTTATTACTCGCGGGTCAATTGACATTACCCCATTGACTCGCCATGCTGCGGGCACTTTCAACAAAGTACTCATACGCGAAGTTTTAACATTCAGTTACGTCAAGGACTGCACCATGGCCAATATCACTCTGAAAGGAAACCCCATCACCACCGTAGGCGAGCTGCCCGCCGTTGGCAGCCAGGCGCCGGCCTTTACCCTGGTACAGGGTGACCTGTCGGAACTCAACTTGTCTGACCTCGCCGGCAAGCGCGTGGTTCTGAATATTTTCCCTTCTGTGGACACGCCTACCTGTGCCATGTCCGTGCGCGCATTCAATGAAAAGGTCGCGTCACTGGATAATACCGTCGTGGTCTGCGTATCTGCGGATCTACCCTTCGCCATGACCCGCTTCTGCGGTGCTGAGGGTATCGAGGATGTGAAGCTGGGTTCCGCGTTCCGCTCGGATTTTGGCGGTGATTACGGCGTGACGTTCGAGACCGGCCCACTGAAAGGTCTGCTGTCCCGCGCGGTGGTGGTGATCGACGAAAACGGCAAAGTGACCTATACCGAGCAGGTGGCGGAAACCGCCAACGAGCCGGATTACGAGGCGGCTCTGGCTGCGCTCTGATGGTCCATCGGGACCAAAATCCGGAATAGCGTCCGCTGTTCCTCGAAACACCCCGCGTTTTGCGGGGTGTTTCGCTTCGGCGCTTCCAATTTATCTGAGCGCGTCTGAGTGCACCTCTGCGGCGAAGCAGAAGTGGTATGAACCCTATTCGGCGTTGAGTATGCAGCGCATTTCTGTGGCCTTCCTCTCGGGCAAACGACTGTTGTGGATATGAATACAGCGATGCCAATTGCGCTGATTCATCGGTGCTCGCCGCGCAGTCCCAATACGGTTTCCTGTAGTTTTTCTGCCTTGACCATGGCCGCTTCCAACGGCGGTCCCGCCACCACGCAGACTTTTGACCAGAACCTTCGCGGCAGCGTGCTAAACGCATGGCCGTCCTTGTGGCTGAAAAAACTGCCCCACAGGCCGCGCAGTGCCATGGGGATAACCGGCACCGGTGTGCGTTGCAGGATTTTCTCGATCCCGGCCTTGAACGGTTGCAGTTCGCCGTCTTTGGTCAGCTGACCCTCGGGAAAAATGCACAGCAGATCGCCGTCTTTCAACCCCTGTTCAATCGCTTCAAACGCGCGCGCGTAGCCCTCCGGATCCTTTTCTTTGGAACAGATGGGAATGGCGCGGCTGGTCTTGAAGATAAAGTGCAGTACCGGAATTTCATAGATCGGCTTGTACATGATGAAGCGGATCGGGCGGCGCACCGCGCCGGCCAGCAGCAGCGCGTCCACATAACTCACATGGTTGCAGGCAATAATGGCGGGCCCCTCGGTGGGGATCTGCTCCAGCCCCTCGTGTTTCACCCGGTACATGGTGTGCGACAGCAGCCAGATCAGCAGGCGCATGGCGAATTCCGGCACCTTGGTGAACACAAAGAGCGCCACCGCCGCATTCATCAGCGCAATGATCAGGAAAAACTGCGGGATGGTTGCCCCCAGCACATTCAGGAATACGATACCGAGCACCGCCGCCACCACCATGAACAGCGCGTTCAGCACATTGTTCACGGCAATGATCCGTGCGCGGATTTCAGGCGCCGAGCGCTCCTGCATCATCGAATAGAGCGGGACAATAAAGAAACCACCGAAGATACCGATCAGGGTCAGGCTGACGAGAATGCCGAGGGAGCCCTCATTGGCCCAAAAGGCGGCGACGCTGCCGTCCGCCGGCGGCTGGTAACTGCCGGTGGTCGACGTCAGGAGTATGCCGACAATGGTCAGCCCCGCCGCGCCGATGGGCACCAGCCCCAGCTCCACGCGCCCCCCGGACAGGCGCCCACACAACAGCGAACCGACGGCCACACCGATGGTGAAACAGCACAGCAGCAGGGTGACCACCGATTCACTGCCACCCAGCACATTGCGGGTGAGGCTCGGAATCTGGGTGAGATAGGCGGCGCCCAGCAGCCAGAACCAGGAAATACCGATGATGGCGTAGAACACCGACGGTGTTTTCGCAGCCTCTCGGAGAATGCGCGCGGTCTGGGTGAACGGATTGTAGTTGAGGACCAGATCCGGTGCCGGCGCCGCCGCTGAGGGAATCGCGCGGCTGGCCAGATAACCCGCAATCGCGGTGATGGTGATCACCGCGGAAATCCATAGCAAACCCGACTCACCGTCACCGGTAAAGCCAGCCAGCAGACCGCCCACAATGGTGCCGAGCAGGATAGAAACGAAGGTGCCCATCTCTACCAGCGCATTGCCGCCCACTAACTCCGTTTTCTGTAGATGCTGGGGCAGGATGGCGTATTTCACCGGCCCGAAAAAGGTGGACTGGGCTCCGAGCAGGAACAGCACCAACAGGGACAGGTAGTTGTTGCCGCTGTACAGCGCGGCGATACCGAACAGCACAATGCCGATTTCTGCGAGCTTGATACGCCGTATCAACACGCTCTTGTCCAGCTTGTCGGCGATCTGGCCGGCGGTGGCGGAGAGCAGGAAGAACGGCAGGATAAACAGCCCAGCGGCGAGGTTGATCAGGAAATTGGCCTCATCGGTGGCCAGCCGGAAGGCGATCATCACGATCAGCGCGTTCTTGAATACATTGTCGTTGAAGGCGCCGAGGGACTGGGTGCAGAAGAAGGGTAGGAAGCGGCGGCTGCTGAGCAGGGCAAACTGGTTCGTGTGGGTCATGCGAATCCCCTGGAAGTCCGTTTTCGACATGGTATGCGATAACCGTACGGGATGCAGCGCTATCTCGATTGCAAAAAAAAGCCCCGCAACGGCGGGGCTCTCGGATCGGCGTTGGACGCTGGAGCTGGAATTACCAGATTCCCTTTACCAGATAACAACACGCTCCTCTTCCGGCAGGTACATACCGTCGCCTTCCTTCACATCGAAGGCTTTGTAAAAGGCATCGAGGTTCGGCAGTACGCCCTGAACACGGTATTCTGCCGGGGAGTGCGGGTCGGTTTTCAGGCGCTCGCTCAGGGCTTCGTCACGCATCTTGCTGCGCCATACCTGCGCCCAGCCCAGGAACACGCGCTGATCGCCGGTGAAACCGTCGATGACCGGCGCTTCGGCGCCCTTCAGGGACATTTTGTAAGCCTTGTAGGCAATGCCGAGGCCGGACAGGTCGCCGATGTTCTCACCCAGGGTCAGCTCGCCGTTCACATGTTCACCTTCCAGCGGCTCGAAACCGTTGTACTGGGCCACCAGCTTGTTGGTGAGGCCTTCAAAGTTACTACGGTCGGAATCGGTCCACCAGTTGTTCAGGTAGCCCTTGCCATCGAACTTGCTGCCCTTGTCGTCGAAACCGTGGCCAATCTCGTGACCGATCACGCCGCCGATGCCGCCGTAGTTCACCGCGTCGTCCGCGTTCATGTTGAAGAACGGCGGTTGCAGGATGGCGGCGGGAAATACGATCTCATTCATCGCCGGATTGTAGTAGGCATTCACGGTCTGTGGGCTCATGCCCCACTCACCGCGGTCCAGCGGTTTGCCCAGCTTGTCGCGCTCGTGCAGGGTTTCAAACAGGGTGGCGGCAATGGCATTGCCTACCAGATCATCGGCCTTCACCTGCAGCGCGCTGTAGTCGCGCCACTTATCCGGGTAACCGATCTTAGTGGTGAAGTTGGCCAGCTTGGTCAGGGCTTCCTTCTTGGTGTCTTCACTCATCCAGGTCAGGGATTCGATAGAATCCTTGTAGGCCGCTTTCAGGTTGTCCACCAACTTGACCATGCGTGCCTTGGCCTCCGGTGGGAAGTATTTCTCCACATAGCGCTGGCCCACCAGCTCACCCACGGAACCGTTCACAAACTGTACGGCACGCTTCCAGCGCGGTTCCATTTCTTTCACGCCGCGGATAGTGGTGCTGTAGAAATCGAAATGGGCCTGGGCCATTTCGCTGTGCATATAGGGCGCGGCGGCAGAGAGCACCTTGAGTTTCAGGTAACGCTTCCAGATGTCCAGTTCGGTATCCGCGATGATCTTGTTGGCCGCTTCCAGGTACTCCGGCTGGCCGACCACGAATTCCTGTGCTTTTTCCAGGTGGGCTTTCTGCAGATAGCTGTCCCAGTCGACCGCCGGCATCATCGCCTTAAGTTCAACGAGGGTCTTCTTGTTGTAATACTTCTCCGGGTCGCGATTGTCCACACGGGTGCGGTGGTGCTCCGCCAGGCTCTTTTCCAGCGCGTAAAGGGTGTCGGCGTACTGCTCGGCATTGTCCAGTCCGGCGATCTGCTGAATTTTCACCATGTAGTCGCGGTAGGCCTGCTGCAGCTTCTGGCCTTTTTCTGAATCGTCGAAGTAGTAATCACGATCCGGCAAGCCGAGGCCTGCCTGCCACATAAAAGTAATGTAGTTTTCTACCTGCTTCAGGTCTTGGTAGATGGTGCCGCCGAAAGGCACGTCATAGCCAACGGTATCCGCGTAGGCGAAGAAGTCTGTCAGGTCCTTCTGGGACTGAATGGCATCGACTTTGGCCAGTTCTCCGGCAATGGCCGAAAACCCCTTCTTCTCGATCAGCTCTTCATTCATGTAACTGTTGTACAGGTCACCGATCTGTTTGGCGCCCGCGTTGCCCGCATGCTGGCCGGCTTCCATGATCAGGGCCTTCACTTCTTCTGTGGCCTTGTCGGCGAGAATAGTGAAGCCGCCCCAGCGGGATTTGTCCGCGGGGATTTCGGTATTCTTGATCCAGTTGCCGTTCACATAGGAGAAGAAGTCATCCTGTGGGCGCACGCTGGTGTCCATCGCGCTGAGGTCGATACCGGAGCCGAGGGTGGCCTGAGGGGCGGCGGCTTCGGCAGCTGGTTTGGTGTGCGCGGAATCCGCTTGTGGGCCCTCGGATTTCGAGCAGCCGGTCAGGGAGGTGCCGGCAACGACACCGGCGATCGCCAGGGGTAAAAGCAGTTTTTTCATGAATGGCCTTTTGGGCATGTTATGTCGTAGTCGGTCCGCGGACCGGATGGAGTCTGACTGGACATAGTATGCAAGTGCACTTGTGATGAGCAAGCGCCCTTGCGCCCAGTGGCTGGCGGTGGGCGATGGAATTCTGTACGCAATAAAAAACCCCGCGAGGGCGGGGTTCTTTGTGGACGTCAGTCCGGAAGGCGGAAGGTAATCGGTACCGTGAACCGGTATTCGTTCATTTTCAGCTGGGGGGGGGTGGCCGGGTAGGGGCCGGCGCGCTCCACTGCGTCCAATGCCTCGCGGTTGAGGCTGGAGTAGCGGGACTCCTGCAGAGTGGCCACGTTGGTCACATTGCCCTTGCTGTCGATGGTGACATTCAGGCGCACGCTGCCTTCCTGGCCGCGCTCCATGGCGCGCTTGGGATAGTTGATATGCTTGAAGGTATGGCGCAGCAGCATGGAATGATAGATCTGGCGGGCCAGAATCATATCTGCGGTGAGCGGTGCTTCGTCTTCCTCTTCCTCCAGCTCCTCTTCGTCCATGGGCGGTACTGCCGGACGCGTGGTGGTGGGCTTCAGCGGCTTGGGCTGCGTGGCCTGGGCCGTGGCAGGTTTTTCCGCTTTCGGCTCGGGGCGCCCCGGGGCCGCGGGAGTGACCGCCGCACTGCCGACGGCGGCGAGTGTGGGCGCGGGAATGTCGGCGCTCAGGTCAGGCTTGCTGACAGCGACGATCTGTGAGGACTCGGGCTTGGAGGCCTGTTTCTCTTCCTTTTTCGGCTCTTCCCTGGCGGGTTCGACGGCAGCGGCCACCTCTTCCGTTTCCTCGTAGGCCGCGCGCACCTGCGCAACACGCTCGGAACTGGGTTGCAGGGACTCAAACGTGGCCAGCAGACCACCCGTTACCTGACCGGATTTCATCAGGTTATCGCGGAATTCCGTGGAAGGTGGCACGGGGCCAATCCAGGCGCGCATCAGCGTATTAAAGAAGCCGCGATCCTCGATTACGCCGAGTTCGACGCCGTTGAGGGACACCACGGTAGAGCCGTTGCCGGCCGCAAACTCAATGCGCAGGCGGTCACCCGCCAGCAGGCGGCCTTTGAACAGGTTGGCGAAGGTCACCATGTTTTCTGCCTGGCCGGTGAGCGTGTCGCCGGGATTGTTGATGGCGATACCTTCCATCCACTGGTTGCGCAGGCGACGGGCGGAAAGGTGATCGGCAACAACGCGAATTTCCAGCGCCCGGGGCATATTATTATCGAGCAGGGAAGCGGAATCGTTTGATAAACGCTCGGCGTAAACCGCAGCGATGAATTGGTCTTTATTGAATTGTTGTTCCAGAGCCAGACCGTTCAGAAGCGGTGCCGCATTTACAGTCAGGGCCGCAGCGAACAACAGCAGGGCAATGACGAGTTTTGACGATTTCATTTTTGCTTTGATTTCTGTTTTAAAGCCGGATGGGCAGAAACCGGCAGAGAAAGCGCTGAAAAATCAATCAAAATACCCCAGACAAATTTTCAGCCGCTTCGATCGCACCCTCCCCCCGAAAGGTGCGCGCTCCGAAAAATCTCGCATGCTGCTGGCGGTCAATATTTCTCCAGTCGCAAAATGAAATGAATCGGGGCACCGCCCAACTCTACTTCAACTGCAATGGAGTTCAACCCTGAAATGGGTAAAATGTCTCGTTTTTTTAAATCCGCGACCTGTCGGGGCAGACAGTTATCACTTTCCGCCTAGAATGCGGCATCACCCGGTGCGCAGTGTATTGATTTAATACTGAGCATGCACCGAGAATGGGGGCCTGACGCTTCCCTGACATCAGGAACAGGGCGGGCTGTCGGTAACCCGAGCACAATACACAACCAAGAGTTACATGGATTACAAACCGCTTAGTGAATTTCCCAGGGATGCGGTCGATCGACTTCTGAATGTCATTCATCTCTTTCGTGATATTCGCGCCACCAGCGAGTGGCAGTACGACGTATTGTTGAAGCGCTCTCGCCTGGTTTCCCTGGCGCATGCGGAGGCGTTGCTGCATGCAGGGGATGTAGACCAGTGGGTGTATTTTCTGTTGCGTGGAGAGCTGCAGGTCCACGTGGACGATACGGCGGCGGCGCAGGGTGAACGGCCTCTCGCGGTAATTCGCCCCGGTGAGCTGTTTGGCGACCTGTCCATGCTTCTGGCGGAACCGCGCAGTGCGACCATCGTGGCGGCGCCAGTTGGCCAGGAGATCCAGGTACTGGCGGTGGACTGCACCCTTTTCGGCGATCTGGAAGACTTTTCACTACTGCATCTGCCGTCCAAACTGGTGTTCTACCGCAACATGGTGCACTCCCTGCGTTGGAAGCTGGAAGTATATCGATCCAAGTACCCATCCCATGAACTTGCGAACAGCCACCGCCGGCTAAAACTCTACACCGGTCCCAAAAACTGCCGGGAGGAGTTGCACGCACTCGCGGATCAGGCGCGGGATCTGGCGCGGATTCTACTCGACTGGAATGCAGAATTTGGCAGCGGGCAGCTCGCCGCGGAAGAGTCTGATATGTCGGACTTTCTTGAATCTATACTCTCCTGAAGCGAATCGCGGCCGCTCACCTCTTTTTCCCGCCCGCCCAGCCAGATGGTCGACTAATCGCCGCGGTACTGCCGCGGTCGATCTACTCCTGATCCCATCTCCCTTTATTCCCATTGCAGGGGCATCCTCCGGAGCTGTATTCGGCGTGGGTGTTATGGGTGGATTTTGCCCTGCGGTAGGCGGGGCAAACTTTTCGAGGTGGAAGATTCCGGTGAATTTCGTAATCCGACAGCTGTGACCACTGCGTATGAAGACTTTTATGCATAGAATCCCCTCCGTATCAACACTATCGGTTGAATGGCTTCCCCTCCCTTATTTATATGCAGGAATGCAGGTATGAATTTTCTGTTGAAACTCTGGCGACAACGCAATTACCGGATGGCCTCGGTGGTGTCGCTGGTTGCGCTTGTCTGGTTACTGAGTGGGCTCTGGTCCGATGACGCTATTGATAGTGATGGCAAAGCGGGAGTGAAACTTAGCTCTGCGGGCGTCGAGGCCGATGCGCCCAGTGTCCGAGCCCGACAACTGGATGCGCAACCTTACGTTACCCGCGTGGTGGTAAACAGCCGCACCGAAGCCAATCGCACTGTGCGAGTGCGCGCGGAGCTGGATGGCGTCGTTGCCGCACTGCCGGTGGCGGAGGGCAAGTGGGTGGCAGCCGGCGATGTACTTTGCGAAATCGCCGCTGAAGATCGGCCGGAAAACCTGACACGCGCGCGCGCGGCTTTACGCAAGGCGGAACTGGACTTTGCGGGCGCCAAAAAACTGCAGGGCCGGGGACTGCAGTCCGAAGCGGCGATGGCGCAGCAGGAAGTGTCGCTGGCCAATGCGCGTGCGGATCTCAAGCGCGCCCAGGTGGAAGTGGACAATCTCACGATTCGGGCGCCGTTCGCCGGAATTATCAACAGCCGTGCGGTGGAACTGGGGGATTTTATCCGTCGCGGTGAGGAGTGTGCGACGGTGTTGGAGCTGGATCCGATGCTGGTAGTGGGAGAGGTTTCCGAGGCCCAGGTGGCCCACCTGCAAGTAGGGGCGCCGGCCAGTGCTCAGTTGCAATTGGGGCAGATTGTGGAGGGCAGTGTGCGCTACGTGAGCCAGGAGGCCCACCCGGTGACGCGCGCCTACCGGGTGGAAATGGAGGTTGCCAATCACGACGGCAAACTGCGCAGCGGCATCAGCGCGCGCCTGGCACTTCCCACTGGTGAAGTCCTGGCCCACCGGATCAACTCTTCATTGCTGACGCTGGACGATGACGGGCATCTGGGGGTGCGCACACTGGATACGGAACAGCGGGTTCGCTTTGCGCGGGTACAGCTGGTCAGTGATGAAAATGAAGGAGTTTGGATCACCGGTCTGCCGCCGCGTGTGACCCTGATTACCGTTGGACAGGAGTATGTGAGCGAGGGGGAACGGGTTGATGCGGCACTGGAGGATGCTGCCGGGGATCTAGCTGCCCCGGTTGCCCAGTCTGCAGGCAGCGCCGATGGTGAGGCGCAGCCATGAAATTGTTGGAAAGTGCCGTCGAGCGTTTTCGCAGCAGCCTCAGTCTGATGCTGCTGATTGTCATCATGGGGATCGTCGCCCGCGGCGCTATGACCGTGGAATCAAGCCCCGAAGTCAACCCTCCCATTGTCATCGTGCAGGTGATGCACGAGGGTATTTCTCCGGAAGACGGGGTGCGGCTGCTGATCCGGCCGCTGGAGCAGGAAATTCGCGCATTGGAAGGCGTGGAAGAGGTGATCGCCACCGCGCGTGAATCTCTGGTGTATCTCGTGATCGAGTTCGACTCGGGCATGGATATCGACCACGCGGTAGACGAAGTGCGCAATGCGGTGGACCGTGCCAAGGCGGATCTGCCTCGGGATGCGGAAGAGCCGGTTGTGGAGGAGGCGTCGGCGCAACCTTTTCCCGCGATTGTAGTAACACTTGCGGGTGAGGGTGTCGGTGAGCGTGAGCTGCTGCGCAGTGCGCAACTACTGAAGCGCAAAATTGAAACGATCGGCGAAGTGCTGAGTGCGGATATCAACGGCAACCGGGAGGAAGTGGTGGAGGCCACTATAGATCCGGTGCGCTTGGAGCATTACCAGATCACCGGTAACGAACTGATCAATGCAGTGCTGGGCAACAATCTGCTGATTCCCGCCGGTGAGATGGATGTCAGCAGGGGGCGTTTTTCCGTCAAGGTGCCGGGCTTGATTGAAACAGCGGACGACGTTTATCAGATTCCACTTAAACAGTCCGCCCACGGCGTGGTGACCCTGGGGCAGGTGACGGATATCCGTCGTACCTTCAAGGACGCTACCAGCTACACCAGTGTAAATGGCCAGCCCGGGCTCGCCATCAATGTGGAGAAACGCACCGGGGCCAGCGCCGTGGATCTGGCAGATCGTGTGCGCGCGGTGGTGAATGCTGAACGGAAATATCTGCCGCGTGGCGTGAAGGTGGATTTCGTGTTCGACATGTCGGAAGTCGCCCGGGACATGGTCAGCGAAATGGAGGGAAATATCCTTACCGCCATGTTGCTGGTGATGATCATTGTGGTGGGTGCGCTGGGGTTCCGCTCTGGACTGCTGGTGGGGTTCGGCATTCCGTTTTCTCTGTTGTTCGGCTCCATCATCACCTGGTATCTGGGGTACTCGTTCAACTTCATGGTGATGTTCGGCATGCTGCTCGCGCTCGGCATGCTAATTGACGGCTCCATCGTGATCACCGAGTTTGCCGACCGCAAAATGGCCGAAGGGCTGTCGGCGCGGGCGGCTTATTCCATCGCGGTGCGGCGCATGTTCTGGCCCGTAGTGGCCTCTACCGGTACCACGCTCGCCGCGTTCCTGCCGATTATCTTCTGGCCCGGAGTGGTGGGGGAATTCATGCGCTATCTGCCGGTGACCGTGTTCGCCGTGCTGGCCGGATCATTGGTCTACGCGCTGTTTTTTGCTCCGGTGCTCGGCTCGGTGTTCGGCAAGAGCAATATGGATCTGCAGACCCAGCAATATCTCAGGCAACTGGAAAATGGAGATCCTGTTTCCCTCGGTGGGATTACCGGCTTTTACGCGCGGGTGCTCGATCCGGCGGTGCGGAGGCCCTTCGTGTCCTTCGCGGTGACGATTTTGGTGCTGATCGGTATCTTCATCGCCTTTGGCCGCTTCAATCCCGGGGTGGAATTCTTTACCGAGACCGAAGAGCAGTACGGTAACGTGGAAGTGCGCGCGCAGGGCAACCTGTCGCTTGAGGAGAAAAAAGCGCTGGTGGCCCAGGTGGAGTCCGCGGTGATGCAAGTACCGGAAGTGCGGGTGGTGTACACCGCCATAGGCTCCGGCGGCATTTCCGGCAACTCAGAAAAGTCACCGGACCAGATTGCCAATCTGCTGGTGGAGCTGCTGCCTTCTATGGAACGTGAGCGCAAGAGCCGGGAGATTTTTGCGGATATCCGCGAGCGCACCGGCCATTTCCCCGGAATAAAGACCAGTGCAAATGCATTCGAAGGCGGGCCGCCGGTGGGCAAGGATATCGTACTGGAATTGCGCAGCCGCAATTACGACAAGTTGCTCGGGGAAACCTGGCGTCTGCATCGGGCTCTGGAAAATGACTTCGAGGGGCTGCGGGATATCGTCAACACCGCGCCATTGCCGGGCATTGAATGGGAAGTGAAGGTCGACCGCGCCAAGGCGGCCCTGTATGGCGCCGATCTGACCGGAGTCGGCCGCGCCGTGCAGCTTGTGACCAACGGTGTGCTGATGGCGGAGTATCGACCGGACGATTCCGATGAGGAAGTGGATATCCGCATCCGTTACCCGGACTACGCCCGCGGAATTGCCGCGCTGGACGAACTGAAAGTGAATACCCCTAATGGTGCGGTACCTGTCAGCAGTTTTGTATCCACCGTGGCAGGCCCCAAGGTGGACAAGATCGAACGTATCGACGGTATCACCCGTATGCAGGTAAAAGCGGATGTGAATGACGGCGTTCTGGCGGATGACAAGGTGCGGGAAGTTCGCCAGTGGCTGCTACAACACCCGCTGGACGGCGAAGTGGAGTTGTTGTTCCGCGGTGCCGACGAAGATCAGGCCGAGTCTCTGGTTTTCCTGCAGGTAGCGTTTTCGCTGTCGCTGTTCCTGATGTTTATCCTGCTGGTAACCCAGTTCAACAGTTTCTATCAGTCCGCACTGATCCTCTCTTCGGTGATTATGTCTACCGCGGGTGTGATGCTGGGGCTGACTCTGACTCAGAGCACCTTCAGTGTGATTATGACCGGGGTGGGCATCGTGGCGCTGGCGGGCATCGTGGTGAACAACAATATTGTGTTGATAGATACCTATAACTATGTGCGTAAAGCCGAACCGCAGCTGAGCTGTGCCGCTGCTGCGGTGAAAGCATCGGCACAGCGTTTGCGCCCGGTATTCCTCACCACCGCCACGACTATTCTCGGGTTGTTGCCGCTGGCGCTGGGGGTGAGTGTGGATATGGTAGGGCGCACCATCGTGGTCAACGGTGTGATCGCATCCTTCTGGGTGAAACTGGCCAGCGCCATTGTCTACGGCCTCAGTTTCTCGACGATTCTGACCCTGATTGTGACCCCGGTAATGCTCGCGCTGCCGTCGGCGCTCAGGGAAATCATAGGTGATGCGGTGGGGATGTTAAAATCGCGTCTCCCGGATAAGGGAGTAAAGTGACCGAGTGGGATCAGGTGCCAGGTCGCCGATGACCTGACGACAGTCATAAAAAAACCCCGGGGAACCGGGGTTTTTTATTTTCGCCTGTCAGTAGTGACAGCTTAGCCTTGGGCCGGAGCTTTGGGCGGACGGCCGCGACGAGCCGGAGCCTTCTTGGCTGCACCAGCCTTGGGTGGGCGACCGGGCTTTTTCTTGGCGGCGCCAGACTTGGCGGGACGACCAGGCTTCTTGGCTGCGGGAGCGGCAGCGCCGGCTTCAGCTTTCTTTGGGCGACCGGGCTTCTTCTTGGCAGCGGTCTTGGCTTTGACGGCCGCTTTTTTGGCCTTCTCGGCGGCTTTCTTTTTGGCTACAGCTGCTTTTTTCTTCTCGGCAGCGGCTTTCTTCTTGGCAGCAGCGCTAGCCTTTTTCTTGGCAGCAGCGGCTTTTTTCTTCGCAGCGGCAGCGGCTTTCTTCTTGGCGGCAGCAGCGGCTTTCTTCTCAGCAGCGGCCTTCTTCTTGGCGGCAGCGGTGGCTTTCTTCTTCTCAGCAGCGGCTTTCTTCTTCTCAGCGGCGGTCAGCTTCTTGGTAATGGCTGCTTCTTCTTTGGCCACAGCCTTGGCTACTTTTGCCATCAGCTTGTTGTCAGCGGAGATGGCAGCCAGCTTGGCTTTTGCATCGTTGGCAGCGGCTTTGGCGGCAGCTGCGAGCTTCTTGGCGGCTGCGGAAGCTTCCTGAGCGGCTTTTACTTGCTTCTGCTGCGCGGCAGACTTTTTCTTGGCGCGGGCAGCTTTTACCTTGGCTTGTGCTGCTGCGGCCTTCTTGGCTGCGGCGTCGGCATCTTTGGAAAGTTTGTCCGCTTCTTTCTTGGCTTCAGCTTCCTGGCCGCTACGGGCTTTTTCGAGCTGGGCTTTGAGAGAGGCGAGTTCCGCTTCCAACTTTGCTACGGCACTCACCGGAGAAGAGGTGGCTTTTTTACGTGCGGCCATAAAATATCCCTGTATCTGAATTTAATATCTAGGTGTTATCTTGGATGAGTGGAATTCATCGCGCTAATTGCAGCTCATTTATATACTTGAATGCAAGTGTTTTAAGGGTGTTTTTACTCTGTAATGAATAAATTTAAGGCTTTTTTTACTTTTATTGGGTTCTTCTGGTTGCTGCTCTGCGGATTCTGGGCTGTGCTCACCCTGGTGCGAGGCTCAGAGAGCGGTGCAACTGCAGCCTGGATCGGCCTTTTAATTAATGCTTGGGCATTACCTTCATGGATGCTGTTGCGCTATTTGTTTCCCGGGAAAATATCCGGGGATTTGCGTGAACCGGGTGCATTCGCCGGGGTGCTTGTGGGCCTCGCGCTGATATTGCTGACGGACAGCGAGCGCGGGTTGCCGGTCTATCTGGCGATATACAACCTGTTTGTATTTCTGTTTTACCTCCATCACCTGAGTTCGGTCGCATGGCCGCCGATGCCAGCGCCGGGAACTCTTTTTCCAGCACTCGAACACCGGGATGCCGGTCGCTGGCAGGCAGCAGAATACTGCCGAGAGCACGGGGTGAGGGGAGTGATTGTGCTCTTTCTGCGGGGAAGTTATTGCGCGGACAGTCGCCATCAGTTGTCTCAGCTGTACACCCTGCTTGAGGATTTGCAGCGGCAAAATGTGGGGCTGGTGCTCTGGAGCGTACAGTCGGAAGACCGCTGGCCGCACCATTTGCTTGCTCCGAATACGTCACAGGTAATTTTCCAGGTGAGACAACTGGCACAGCCGGTACCGGCGCTGTTCGCGGCCAGTAATGCCGCGCCGCTTATCCTGCATCCCTGGATTAAAGACGCTGCGCGTCCCAGTGCCTGGCTGCTGGATGCAGAGGGATATATTTTATGGCGGGAATTACCTGCCACTTATCGAATGCCGACAACGGTGGCTACGCTGCGCAACCAGCTGTTCCGTCTGCAAGAATAGAGCCCTGGGCAACGCTCGGGCGAAGGCCCGAGTGAGTCGGGATCACGGGGTGGATTTGTCGGGCGGACTACAGGTTGGGCAAAACAAAAGGCGATCGCTTTCCGCTACGCCTTTGTTTCTGTTTGGCCAATAGGGGCTATTGCCTGGTCAGTGCTGTGCCGGGAAGAATCCAAAGCGGTTCACAGTGGTCCGTAAGGCAGGTAGCGATTGTCGGAGTGTTGACGAATCCACAATAGCTGTTCGCGGACGAGCGGAGACTTGCGCAGGCGAAGGGATTTTGCCAGCGGAATGACGGGGGACTCCGCGCCGCCCTGCCAATCCGGCAGCTGTGCTTCCGCCAGCGTAAAAAATCGAATCAACCCCCACACCTGATCATTGTTCCAGTGCGCGGCTTCATCCAGCCACTGTGTAGCGGGCAGGCCCGAAAGCCAGTTCGAGGACTGCAGATCGCTGTCGAATTTGGTCAGATCCGGAGCCGCCAGACCGGGCGTGGCTCCCGCGTCTGCCGTCTGCAGAGCGTTAATGATCCGTTCCAGCAGCGACTTGTCGATGTCACTGCGCGTCCGATCATTGGACGCCGGTTTGGCGGGTTCCCAGGCACCGACACTCATACTCACTCCTATATATGAAAGCATGTACATAAAACGGGGCGGATTATACTCACCCGGGGGCAACATAAAGAGGGGATTGCCGCGTGGATGGATGACGGCAGCAGAATTTAGCATAATCCCCCTGTTCTCCCGGATTTCCGCTCGGGTCTGTACCAGGTAGCCAGGAGTCATTCGTTGTCGGTAGTGCTGTGTGACATCGGCACCGTATTAACCGTGTAAGTAGTAGCGTGTTCAGGATAAGTTGCCCGGGGGCTCAAGTGAACTATATAGATCAGCCGATTGCAGCGCAGAAACGTATCGCTCTGGTGGCGCACGATAACCGCAAGGCCAGTCTCATTGACTGGTGTCTGCAGCACCGGGGTATTCTCGAGCAGCATCAGTTGCTGGGAACCGGAACCACCGGGACACGGATAGAGGCGGCGACCGGTATGGCGGTGGAGAAACTGTTCAGCGGTCCCATGGGGGGAGACCAGCAGCTGGGTGCCCGTATCTGTCAGGGCGAGGTGGATATCCTGATTTTCTTTTGGGATCCTTTCGAACCCATGCCCCATGATCCAGACGTGAAAGCGCTGTTGCGCATTGCCGCGGTGTGGAATATCCCGGTGGCCTGTAATGCCAGCAGCGCCGATATGATGATCCACTCGGCGCTGATGACGCGGAGTTTCCCGCGTCAGGTACCTGACTATCAGGGCTATCTGGCGGAGAGAAAACACGAAACGGCTGTCTAATTTTCGTCCGGTTTGAGTGGGTCTTCTTTCTATCTTATTGATTTTTAAGGGATATTTTTGGCGCGGAATCTTGCGCTTGCATTGATGGCCATTTCCCGGCAATCTTCCCCACCTGATTAGACCGGGTAACCGGAGTAATTCGAATTAAAAACAGTACGGTGTTTTATGAGTAGACGACGCGGTAAGGCCGTAGAAGAAGAAAAGGCCGATATTGACCTGACCCCCATGCTGGACGTCGTGTTCATCATGCTGATCTTCTTTATCGTGACGGCATCCTTCGTGAAAGAGAAGGCGTTGGACGTGAACGTGCCGGATCCTGATCAGCAGGTAGAGACTCCGCCGGACCCCGACAAGCAGAATATCCTGCTGACCGTGAATTCGGCCGACGAGATCTGGATGGGAAGCAGCCGCATCGACAGCCGTGCGGTAAGAGCCCGTATTGCCCAGCTCTACGCGGAAAACCCCCAGGCCATCGTAATCGTGCGTGCGCACAATAAGTCCAGCGCAGACACATACGTGACCATCGCCGACGCGGCGAAAGAGGTAAACCCGAATATTCAGGTTTCCCTGGTGCCTTTCGAAGACAAGCGTTAACGCGCTTCTTCAGGGCAGCCCTAGAGGGCACAAAAAAAGCCAGCATTTGCTGGCTTTTTTTGTGCCTGTGATTTGTCCCATCCGGTCTCTATGTGAGTGACCAGGCGGTTCTCCCGCGCTCGCCACCATTGTCGTCAGAACTCGGAACGGATCGCCCACAGGTCTGGGAACACCGGTTTGAACAGCGTACTTTGCAAGTAACCCACACCACTGGAGCCCCCGGTACCCATTTTGTGGCCGATGGTTCGCTCCACCATCTTTACATGGCGGTACCGCCACTGCTGCAGCGAGGTGTCTATATCCACCAGCGCTTCGCAGATATCGCTTACCAGCGGATCATTCCGGTACACATCGATCAATACCTTCTGCACGGCAGTAGAGGGCGCAGCCACCTGGCTGAAGTCCCGCTCCAGTTCCGCTTTGGGGATATTGTGCCCTTCGAGGGCCAGGAAGCGCAGGAAGGCGTCCCACAGAGTCGGCGCCTCAAGGCGCTTTTGCAGGCGGCGGTAGTGTTCGGAGCCGGGCTCGTAATTGCCCAGCTTCTTTGCATCTTTAGCGCCGTAGAGGAACTCCAGTTCGCGGAATTGAAAGGACTGAAAACCGCTGGCGGTGGACAGGCGGTCGCGGAATGACATGAACTCCAGTGGGGTGAGAGTTTCCAGTATGTCGACCTGCTGGATCAGGGTGCGGTAGATGGCGTCTACCCGTTTTAGTGTGTGCAGGGCCCGGTTGCGCTCGCCGCCGTTGAAAAGTCGCACCAGGAAGTCGAGCTCGTGCAGCAGCTGCTTGAACCAGAGCTCGTAGCTTTGGTGGATAACGATAAATAGCAGTTCGTCGTGCTCCGGCCCTTCCGATAGCGGCCGCTGGCACTGCAGCAGCTCGTCGACTTTCAGGTAGGAGCTGTATGTCACTGTCATTTTTGGAGTGTTCCTGTCTTTAAATCACCGTAACCGAAATGGTTGTACCGGTTTTGCCAGTGATGTGAATCTTAAATTGCGCCATTTCGCCAATCTTTGGCCGCATTATAAGGTTTCCACCGGAGCAGTTGGAAAATCCTTTAACCGGAGACCGACACTAACGTTGAGAATCCGCAACCCAATCTGGTCGAATCGGACCTCGTGCACATTTGGGGAGTGGCTACACTAGTGACCTGTTCATACCAAATGTAATGACGGCCGGAAATCCGGCCCTGCGGGTCCCGGCCGGGGTTGGGTCGGGCGATGCAGTCAATTGCGATAATCACAGAATAGGCGGAGCCGACCTCATGCAGAGCCAGTGTGCAGAAATTCGGTCTCAGGTATCCGGACGGGTACTGGAGATCACCATCAACCGGCCGGAGCGGAAGAATGCGCTCACTATGGCCATGTACTCAGCCATGGCCGATCTGCTGGATGCGGCAGCCGTTGACTCTGAAGTCAGGGTGGTCATTCTCACGGGTAGCGGCGGAGCCTTTACCAGCGGCAACGACCTGACGGATTTTCTCGGCGGTTCCGCCAGTGGCGAGGAGTCTCCTGTTTTTCGTTTTATGCAGGCACTGTACCGTTTTCCCAAACCGGTGATCGCCGCGGTTGCCGGTCCGGCGGTGGGTATTGGCACCACCCTGTTGCTGCACTGTGACCTCTCCATCGCCGAGGATGATGCCGTTTTCCAGATGCCTTTCGTCAATCTCGGTCTGTGTCCCGAGTACGGTTCCAGTTTCCTGCTGCCGCGTATTATGGGCCACACCAAGGCGTCGGAGCTGCTGTTGCTGGGCAAGAAGTTCGATGCGCAGACCGCGGCGGATGTGAATATCTGCAACGAAGTGGTGTATTCCGGCGAAGCGCTGGATCGCGCCCGGGTATACGCTGCAGAGCTTGCTCAGAAGGCCCCCGAGGCGGTGCGGTTGACCAAGAAGCTATTGCGCCAGGGCACTCTGGAGAGCGGCATGGCGGCCATTCGGGAGGAAGCGGGACATTTCAAGGCGCGCCTGCAGTCGGATGAGTTTCGCGAAGCAGCCACAGCTTTCATGGAAAAAAGGCCGGCAGACTTCTCCCGCTTTGACTGACCCCTGAATAGACGGAAATCCTCAAAAGTAATCCGTCGTCAGTCATGTTTTCCCTTTAGGTCGCCAAAGGCGACCTTTTTCATTTCTGCTCGGCAAAGAGTGGGATTTTGTTCTCACTTGGTTTGATTTCGTGGGTCTATGTTGCTTCGCGACGAGGCGGGTGCGGAGGCTGGGTAAAATTGGGGCATGAATATCATTTCGTGAGCCGGTACACTTTCCGCCTCTACGGCTGACTATTCAGTGCCTGACCTTTTGCCGGGTGAATGTCCACAAGATAAGAAACACCCGCAGCCGGAACATCTACAACTGCGCAGGATTTCTGCGGTAACCTGGTTTTCAGGACCATGAATGTCGTTGCTCCCGCTGGGCTTTTATACAACTCACTGGTTCGCCTGTTTGTGCAGGGCCTGCTTGTACTCCTGTGGGGGGGACTGTGTGCCCAGGTTCACGCTGGGATCACCGTGGACGGGGTGGGTAAAGACACCCAGGAAAACACGCTCACCGCGCCGCTGCATTCCTTTGCCGATGCGATAGACATCGGCGCCGCTGAAGATGGCAGTCTGCGGACCGGGCAGGCTGCCGTCTGGCATGACCCCAGTGGCAGGGCCGATCTCTCAGCGGCTCTGCAGGCGCTGGAGCAGGGCGAGTTTCGACCTCTGGCCGGAGCCGGTTCAACCGGCCTGCGGAAGGGCAGCTACTGGTCCCTGTTCATTCTGCGTAATACGACAGATAGTTCCGTTCCCATACATCTGGAATACGTGGATCACCAATTGATCCGGCTGCAGGCGTTCGCCAGCGCTTCCGTCGACACTCCGCATTTCCTGGAGTTGGCCAATCTCGCGATGGGGGAG
Source organism: Microbulbifer sp. SH-1 (assembly GCF_011326135.1). NCBI lineage: Bacteria > Pseudomonadati > Pseudomonadota > Gammaproteobacteria > Cellvibrionales > Microbulbiferaceae > Microbulbifer > Microbulbifer sp. SH-1. Next base: position 4,496,444 of record NZ_CP046948.1, read on the forward strand.
TCCTTCGCACGGCGGCCGGTATTCCACAACCGCTTCGTGGTGCCAGTGGTTCTCGCGTTGGGTACGTCTGAGGCATTTCTGGTGCGGTTTGACTCCGAGGAGGTCGGGTTCGTGTTTCCCTCCATGCGGATCTGGTCGCCCGATGCCCTCAGCAAATCCCATACCGGCGAAACCGCGGTGCTGTCGTTTCTGTTTGGTGGGATTGCCCTCATCTCCCTCTTCTCGCTGATTGTCGGAGTGACCACCCGCGAGTGGAGTTTCTTCGCCTATTTCGTATACGGTATCTCCAAAATCGTGGCCTGGGGCACCATTCTCGGATTTACCCATCAGTACGTGCTGCCCGATGGGTTCCACTGGAGTTATATGTCGGCGGCCGGTGCCGTCAGCATTATGTGTGGGCTCGTCTTCGATCGTCTGTTCCTGCAGACCCGCAAGTACACACCCAGGCTGGATCTGATCCTGATCCTGATGATGGTAAATGCGGGAGTGCTGCTCGGCAGTGCGCTGCTGCAGATCAAAGCCGTGGCGCTGATGAGTATTACTTTCGCGCTGTTGCTATACCCAGCCTTCACGGTTATTGCGCTGGTGCGCTGGCGGCAGGGCTCCAGCGAGGCGGTCGTGTTCGCGCTGGGCTGGACGCTGTTACTGGCTGGGCTTTTTTATCAGGCGCTGCGGGATCTCGGCTATGTCGAGCACAATCTGGTGAACTATTACCTGCCGCCACTCAGTTCATTTATCGAAATGGTCACGATTATGGCCGCCATGGGAATGAAGCTGCGCCGCCTGCGCTTGCAGGGGTTGGAGTCGGAGCGACAGTACCGCCGGCATCTGGAGCAGTCGAAGGTCAAACTGGAAGGCTTGGTGCGGGCGCGCACGGAAGAGCTTGAAAAGGCAAAACAGCAGGCCGAACTGGAAGCGCGCACTGATCCTCTCACCGGTATCCGCAACCGTCGCAGCTTTTTGTCGGATGCCGAGCTATGTATCAAACGCGCTCAGCGCAGGGGTGAGCCTGTGAGCCTGCTGATGTTTGATATCGATCACTTCAAGTCCATCAACGATAACCACGGCCACGGTATCGGTGATGAGGCGCTGCGCCAATTCAGCGTGACCATTCAGCGGAAAATCCGCGAAACCGACGTTTTCGGGCGTCTCGGTGGCGAGGAGTTCGCGCTGCTGATCACCGAAACCCGGCCGGACTCTCTGTACACCGCTGAGCGCCTGCGGGACAACATCGCGCAGATCCGCTTGCGCTGCCCCGAGGGCTGTGTGCAATTTACCTCAAGTATCGGTGTGGCCCATGGCAGCGCGGACGAATCGGTGGAAACTCTGCTGCGGCAGGCAGACCACGCCCTCTACTGCGCCAAGGAGCGCGGGCGCAACATGGTGGTCGAGTACAGTGAGCAATCGTCTTCCACCGCGGGTAGTGCGGAAACGCCACTCAATCCGGAACCCGTCTGACGAACAGCTCCGACAGACATCGGCGGCGTTTCTTTGCGGCAGATCGAACGGTCTGCCCCAATTTACTGCACAATCTTGATCCATTCCCCCGGTTTGGGCTCACCGCGCGGGTAGTAACCGTTCAGTAGACGCAGCTGTTCCTCCGCATACTCGCCGATTTCCATGTGTCGGGCCAGGGATGCGAATGTCGTCTTGTCATTGGCTTGTACATAGCGCACGCGTTTGATGTCCGGTTTGGCGATGTCGGTTTGGCGCAAGGGACGGAAGCTGCGGATGCTGGTCAGGAACAGATTGTCCAGCTCGGTGGCCGCTTTGGTGTCTTTCGGTTTTTCACTGATTTTTCCTTCCAGAATGTACTGGCGGCTGCCGTAGAACAGGATCGCCACCCGGTCCGGACTGTCGCTGGACTTGATCGGCAGCTTACCGGTGTGGCCCTCCAGCCGGTACTGATTCAGTGTCTCATCCTGTTCCAGGCTGCGCACATCGTATACGCCGCGCAGCGCCATATCCGCAGGCTGATTTCCATCGCGCTTATCGACCTTGATGGTGAGGGTTGCGGATTTGTCCGGAGCAGTGCCGACAATGGCGGAGCGCAGGTTTTCCACTGTCCAACCTTCTGGGAACAGGAGCGAGAAGCCCAGACTCTTGTGATTGAAACGGTTTTTCTCGCTCTCCTGCGCATTGGTGCCGTAGACGATGCCATCGGTTTTTTCGCGATAGTACTCCACCTTGGTAATTTTCTTGTCATCCGGCAGTTTTCCCGCCGCCTCAACGACTTCGCGCAGACGTACGTCATTGCGCGGGTGCGAGGAGAAAACACCGTGGTAGGTCTGCTGTTGCTTGCCCTCGACCCGCGCGCGGCGGCGGGCGAAGGTTTCCTGGTCCTTGAGCAAAGCAATCACGTTGATCATCGACTGTGGATCATAACCGGCGTTGTACATGTACTGGGCACCGAAGCGGTCGGCCTCCAGCTCCATATCCCGGCCGTATCCTTTCACCGCGGCGGTGCTCCACAGATTGGTTACATCACCCACTACGCCGCTGCCGGTGACCAGTACCGAGAGCACTGAAGCGACGCCGGCACCGGTGGCTGCGGTTTTCTGGCGCACGGCGTGGCGGGCGGTGATGTGGCCCACTTCATGGGCGAGCACGGCGGCCATTTCCGCTTCCGAGTGCAGATAGGTCAGCAGACCGCGGTTGATATACACATAGCCGCCGGGCAGAGCAAAGGCGTTGATATCCTGGCTGTCGATGATGGTGAAGTAGTAGGTGAGGTCCGGGCGGTCACTGGCCTTGGCAATTTTCTGACCCACGTGTTCGACATACGCGGTAAGAATCGGATCGCTATAGATAGGGGTACTGGCGACCAGCTTTTCGTGCATCTCGCGCCCGATTTTGATTTCCTTTTCTTCCGACATCAGCACGAGATCCGGCCGGTTGGTGGCGGGATTGAAGGAACAGCCGGCGGCGGTGACTACCAGCAGGGCGGTTAACAGTCTTTTTTTGAGCGTGTGCATTTGAGGCTCCCTAGTTATTCTCTCCAGTCAGATAGCCGCTGCTGCAAACTCCGTTTATTTCAGCGGCTGGCGGATTGCGGCGGTAACAGAAATTCCTGAAGCTGTGCGGCCATGCCCTTGCAGGCGTTGTTCTGCACGCGGGCGATCAACGGAATGGGTACGACAATGGCGGGCATATACGAGGTGCCCTGAGCATCGGCGCTGATCTTTCCAGACAGCTCCTGATCGCGAAAATCCCAAACTGATGCCTCGTAGTCGGACTCCTTGTCCCAGGTGCCGAAACCAAAGCAGCCGGCGCCGGCGGTGCCGATGGAGCAGCCGATGGAGCCGGCACTTGAAGTGGTCTCGGTATTGCCGTCGATCCAGACGATATATTTGATCCCGTACCTTTCCATGCGGTCGCGCACGTCAGGGATGTCCATTAGCTTACTCAGGGACTTGATATGCATGGGCGCGGTGCGTGGCTCAAACCAGGGATAGAGTGCGTCTACAAACTGCTGCTCGGGAATGACGTTCACTCCGGATTTTGGGTTGTGCAGCGTCTGGCCGACACAGTCGATCAAATCGGGTTCAGTTTCGTATTCACTGGAGTGGCGGCGGCCGAGAATTACCACGGAGTCGCCCACTGCCAGCTCACCAGCGCTGCGGCGGTATTCGTCGATCACGACGGTGGTGCAGCCACTATTGAGGGCCGCGAGAAGCGACATGGAAAAAAGCGCGCTCAGAAATTTCACCGCTACATCCTCCTTGAATCCCCTATTTTCTGCCGAGTATGCGGCAGGTGGGGGCAAATCCATTGCGAAAAAATTAATGCTCAGTTGTTGTCTGCTTCCGTTTGCTTCATGCTCAGGGCGCGCTGTTTGCTGGCGAGAAATGCCTGCAACTCCGGCACTCGTTCAAAACCGGTATACAGCGTGGCACCCGCATCCCGCAACGCCACATTGATGGCTTGAGCGAGTGCCGCCTCCTGGGATTTCAGGAACGCGGTGGGGGTTTTTCCATAGGCGGTGATCACCCACTCCGCCACCGCGTCACCCTGCTGGTTGTAGGCGCGCATGTCGTACTTGATCCACACTTCGAAAATATTCACACGGGTTTCCCGCGGCATGGTGAACTGCAGCTCGCGCACTTCCGGCACAATTACCAGATCCACTCCTTGGGGCAGATTGCTCGGATACTGCGACAGATTTACGGTTTCCTTGAACATGGAACCGAGTACGGTCTCGAACAGATTCTTCTGCGCGCGACCGGTGTTGATATTCCACTCGTCGCGGTCATCGCGGTTCTCGCTGTAGGTAAATTGCCGGAAGTCCTCACTGAGGAATATTCCTACGGTGAGGGGATGCTGGTTGCCCACCGGTGCGGGAAATCTTCCATCGACAGATACCGTATGCGCGCAGGCTGTCAGCAGGCAGGCGAGCACCACTAGGGCGGCGGCTCTGATCGCCCCTTGTTTTATTGAAAAAAGTCCCTTTAACAAGCGAATCATGTTTTCCTCACCCATCACCGTTGTTCCATTTAACGGAAATCGTTCAGCCCCACAAAGGTGCCGCCATTCCTGTATGTCAGCTCGCGCATCAGTGCAGCAAAGCGCAGCCCAGTGGTCTGAAGGTGCAGCGGGCGCGAGAACTGGATAGGGAAGCCGATAGCATGGATACGCACCATGCGCTCATTTTCTCCGCGTGTAGCATTTACCCGATCCACCGCCATCATCACATTGCGAATGGATTTACCGGTGAATTCGTCGCCCAGTACATAAATGCTGATTTTTTTGTTGGGATCGTGAAAGGTGCGCACCGCCTTCTGGATACCCTCAACCGGGCTGGAGTTACTGAAGGGGTTCCAGGAACGCAAACGGTCGAGTACCGCCTGCCGCCGCCCGGGTGTATCCGGAATCCATTTGTTGCGGTAATTGGAGAACATGTAGTCGCCCATATCATTCATTACCTGAATTCCCTTTACGTTGGGATACAGGTTCAGGGTATTGACCATCTCCTGGATCATGCGGTCCCAGCCGTAATTGAACATACTGCCGGAGGTGTCGATGATGAATAGGATGTATTCGCTGTCTACCGGAATGCCGCCGATAACATTATTCTTGCGCTGATAGTTTTCCCCCAGCAGCCGCTTCATTTCGTCGGTCATGGTCTGCAGGGCAATGGTCAGCTCACCCTTGAGCTTGCCTTCTTCAGAGTCGCTCTCGGTTTTCTTCGCGTACACCGCTTGCAGGGTTTCCAATTCACCCTTGAGTTTGGCGATGCGCTTGGTTTCAATATCCAGCTGTTCCTTTTTGGCGTTGAGATCGCGGTTCAATACGCTGGTTTCACCGCGGATTTCCGCCAGCTGCTCCTGCAGCTCCTGCACCTGGCCGTCGAGATCCTGTTCGGCTTCCTCGAGCACAATCGGTTCCACGGTCTTGGCGATCATCAACAGCAGAACAATGGCGCCGAAGCCACAGCAGATCACGTCGAGAAAGGAAATACTGAACTCTTCCTGTTGCCGTTTGTTGCGTTTGCTACTCATGGCCAATCCTTGGATGGTGCGAGGAACGAACCCTGTGTGTCCATGGCGAGCTTCCAGAACTCACTGGCGGCCATGGGATCGCCCTCCATGGGCGCGAGAATGACATTGACCGGAATACTTTTTGGCAGCGCATCCACCGCCTTGCGAAACAGCTTGAGGCGGTCCTTGCCGGAGACGGTATTGCCCTTTGCCGCCTGCATGCCCTGTGTGGGCAGGCCATCGGTAATCAGGATGATATTGTCCGGCAGTGGTGACATGCTGTTTACGGCGTTGAATATCCGCTCGAGACTGGTGCCATTCTGCGGCACGACGGTGTCCAGCGCCTTGATGGCATCATCCATTTTCGCGCGATCGTCCACGTTCAGCCAGCGGTCCTCGGTGCCGACGATGGCGGCGCGGAACCCGGTATTGAAAGTGTAGATCTGGTATTGGCTGTCCTGGGGAAACTGTGACACCAGCCATGACACCGTTTGCTTGGCGCGGCGCCATTTTTCCGTATCGCGTTTTACCGCATCCGACATGTTGCGCGTGCGGATGACCTTGATCAGCTCGTCGCCGAGCATACTGGCGGAGGAGTCCAGCAAAATCAGGATGCGATCCCCGCCGAGGCGCAGGCCAGTGAGATACTGGCGGTCGCCATCGCCGACAAACTTGCGCACATTGTTGCCGAGCTTTTTATTTTCTTCTTCCAGTTTCTGTTTCGCCTGCTCCAGCTTTTTCAGTTTCTCCTGCAGACGGGCGACATCCATTTCATCCGTGGTACTGTCGATTTCGGCGATGTTGCCTTTTATTTCCTCAATCTGTTCCATGATGCGGCGCGCGAGCCCCTGAGTCTTGGCCAGTTCATCGCTGGTGGTATCGAGGGTATTGCGGGCCAGCACCAGATGTTCCTGGCCGAACTGCACTTCCTCCTGCAACAGATTGACCTCCGCTGCCAGATCCTGATTTTCAGCTTCGATGTCGTGGTCGGAGCCGTGCTTGATGATGAGGAAAATCAAGGCAACGGCACCGAAACCGCAAGACATAATGTCCAGAAACGACAGGCTGAAGGTGGTAAACCGCCGGTTCTTACGCGCCATAATGCTCCACGCTGATCGCTGTGATGACCTCGGCAAAATCCGCCGCGCTGATACGGTCGCCGGCGGAGAGATTGACCGGAGAGGAAATTTCTCTACCGTTCAGCATCAGTTGTGCGCCGGCATCCACGCGCAGAGCGAGTCGGCCCGCGTGATGGGTGATCGTGGCAGCGGGGTGACTGGGCGGCGTGGGGGTAACCTGAAGTTTTCCCTCCTGCCAGCTGACAAACAGTGGCTGCTGAGCTGCCAATGCGCGGTTGCCAAAGAGCAGGTGAGTGGCGCTGGCTTCTGCGGCAGCATTGACCTGTACCGCCACATCGGCGACGGGGGCAGCACTGAGATCTGCGATCAGCCGCAGATGGCCATTTTCGCTGTGCAGCTCCTGCCAGCGTTTATCCACCGCCAGTGCCACCGCATTGTGTGGTAGCAAGTGAATGCGTTCCGCGAGCTGTGCGCCGCCGGGAATTTCCGCCCAGCGGTGAGAAACAAACACCACGCTGCTGGCGTCGCCCAGATTCTCAATCATGGCGCGCACCCGCGACAGAATTGGCGTGCTCGCGTCCTGAAGTTGGCGCAGGCTGACCTTGGCGGTGCGGTCGTCCAGTTCCGCCATAACTTCGCCCTGGCGCATGGCGCGGGCAATCCACTGAGGTAGCATGTCGTACAACTGCTGCTCGGCATCGGCCGAATGCAGCGGATCAAAGCGGCATTGCATAATGAAGGCATCAGTGAAAATCCGCGCCCAGGCCTCCTGAAAATGATGCAGGCCTGCATCGGTTACGGTTTCGGCGATATCCAGCTCCGCGCGCTCGTGGACTGCCACCCGGCTTACCAGTGTCTGGTGGCGGTGCAATTCCACGTGCAGGTGTACACCTCGGGGAGCGCAGCTGCTGATACAGGCGGTGGCGGCGTCAGTTAATGCCACGATATTGAAAGGGCTCTCTTTGACCACGCCGAGCAGCAGCGCCAATTGCTCACGGGTGAAATTTGCGGGCACGGCGAGAACAATTTCATCGGGAAGGTCGCACAGGCCCGCGATTTCTTTCAGGTGGCAGAAGGCCAGGTCTGCATGGTGGCGGCAGCCAGGATTGGTGGATTTCACCGTTTCCAGGCTCAGCCTGCGCCAGAACTGGTGATTAACCTGGGTAGGATGGCTGCGCGCGCGCATCAACGCACCGGTACCAGTGATGATTTCGCGGTTGTTAACGATGGCGACACCGGGGCTTTCCGCTACTTCGGTCGTGCTGTCAAACACCCGCAGGCCGCAGTCGTTGATTTCTAGAACACCTTTGCTCATGGGATTTCCTGTTTCCTTTGACGGGGGCCCGGCTCCGTGGGCGCCCTGGATTTGTTCAGCTGACTTTCAGAAAGCGCAGCAGATTGTTGTCGCAGTAATTCTGGGTATCCAGCACCAGCCGTTCCTGCATCAACTGCAGTTGGTGGGTGAAAAACATAATGACAATACTGATGACAAGTGCGACAAAAGTGGAGTTGAACGCGACACCGAGGCTCACGGTCACACCGGCAATATCCCCTTCCACTGCGCGGTGTGCCTGTGCCAATGCCTCGCCGATACCGCGCACCGTACCGATGAACCCGATGGAGGGAATCGCCCAGGTGATATAGCGCACCATCGCCAGTTCTGAATCGAGGCGGTCGCCCTCGGTCTCACATACTTCCTTCACCGAATTGGAAACGGCGGCCACATTGCGGGTGGAGCCGAAGCGCTGCAGCGCTGTGAGCAGGGCGCGGGGTAGTAGGAAGTTGCGCTCCTCCTCCGGCAAGGCCTGGATTGGCCGCGACAGATCGCGCGCGTCTTCCGGCAGAATCGGGGTGCCCTCGCTGACATTTAGCAGCGCCTGGTCCAGTAGTTTGCGCTCGCGCATACTGCGTCGTGCCTTAAGTCCCATGATGGCCATGGCCCACAGCATCAGTACGAAGCAGGCTTCCTGTTCATAATCGCGCAACACAATGTACATCGAGCGTTGCTGGATATAGGTTTCACCGGCTTCCTCCCTTGCCATCTGCTCCTGGATCAAAGCGTCGGCGTTGGGGCGGATGATGGCTACGTAAATGGCGTGTACCAGGATGATGGCCCCGAGCAGGGCGAACAGCTGGAACATAAAATCTGAAGACTTGAATTTCATGGGTATTCCCGCTTATTTGGGGGGCCATTCCATTGGCGAGGCCCGGCTATTGCTCAGATTTCCGCTGGAATTTTCGCGCTATTCGCTGTTGCTAGATGTCCACCGGGTAGGAGACCGAGAGGTCTTCCGATATTTCTTCCGTTGCTTCGTAGTTGTCGGCACTTTGGGCGCTCTGTGCCTTGATCGTTGCTGTTGGTTTTTTTGTACTGACCGAAGCAGGCTGGGCGCTGACTTTTTCTTCCTGCTTTTCCTGATCTGTCTTCGCGTCGTCAGCGGCTGATTGCGCTTGTGCGCCCAGCGCGAAACTGCACAGCAGAATCAGGGGCAGGAATCGCACCAGGTTGGTTTGTCTATAGCGTTGCATGCCAACACCTCGTTTTTCTCTGTTCCTACTTTTCTCTGCTCTTACTTCTCTCTGTTCGTACTTCTATGGCATCGCGATCAATTGACCCAGCGGGCCACGCGGAAGCCCACATCATCGCGCGCTTCCGCGCCGTAATCCCGGTAAGACAGGCGCAGTTCGGTGAGTCCCGCGTGCCGCCAACTGGAGCCGCGCACGACGTGGTAATCGCCTTCCTGTGGTCCCACCGGGTTTTCTTCAGCCCTGGTAGAAAGGCCCGTACCGATGGTGTACAGGTCGTGAATCCATTCGGAGACATTGCCGCCCATGTCGAACAGGCCAAGATGATTGGGGCCGAAGCTACCCACCGGTGCGGTGGCGGCATAGTTGTCGTTATAGGTGCGCAGTACTGCGGGGACTATCTGGCCGGCACTGCTGTCGGCGTAGTTGCCGGAGTTTTTGCCCACCGGCAGCGCATTACCCCAGGGGAATTTACGCATGGCGCCGCGTTCATAGCGGGCAGCCCAGGCCCACTCGGCCTCCGTGGGCATGCGATAGCCGTTGGCGCTGCCGTCAAACCCCACCACGCGGCCGCGCTCAGTGCGGTAAACCTCCTTGAGACCGTCACGGGCGCTCAGCCAGTTGCAGAACAGGGCGGCGTCATTCCAGCTGATGTTCACCACCGGCAGGCTGTCGTTATCCAGACTGACACCATTGGTGTGGCTGGAGCTGTGCATGCGCTGATAGCGTCGATATTCGCGGTTGGTGACTTCGGTTGTGCCGATGTAAAACGGGCGGGTGAGAGAAATCTTGCGCAGTACCTCATTGGCCTGGCGCCCCTGTTCGCGGCGTGAGGAGCCCATGGTGAATTCTGAACTGGGGCGCATCAGCAGCATTTTGCCACCGGCACCGTGGGTGATTTCCGCGGGCACATTGCTCCAGCGCGCCTGCTCACCGGTGAGCAGTATTGCGCGCACACTCTGCTTGAGCTTGCTGGAAGGCACGATGGTGGTCTGATAATCCTCGTAGCCCGCCTTGCGCACGGTAATGGTGTGGCTGCGGGTGGGCAGGGTGAAGGTTTCGCCGGCAACCCCCGCCAGCCTGCCGTCGATGAATACCTGCGCTTCCGGTGGGCTGCTGGTGATGGTGACATCGCCGAATACTGCGGTGAGATCCACGTTCAGGTCGCGCAGATCGCCAGCACGCACATCCACGGTGTGCTCCACAGAGCGGTAACCGTCGAGGAAGAAGCGCAGCTGATGCCGGCGGTTGGAAGCGAGTGCGACGTCCATCGGGGCCTGGCCGCGGTACTCGCCATTTACGGTGATGCTGGCCCCGGGTGGGTTGCTCACCACCCGCAGGGTGCCGTCCGCGGCCGCGAGGTCGACAGTCTGCAGGGTCTGATCCACCCCGGCGGTGACCGGAACCGGAATCTGTACGGTTTTATGATCCGGCAGTGAGATGTCGACCACGCGATCACCCTGCACCAGTTCCGCTGTCAGCGGCGTGGTGCCGAGGATTTTTCCTTCCACGCTGACGGTGGCGCCGGCTGGATTACTGGTGATATGTACATTGGCCCAGGCCGGGCGCAGGCTGGCGGTCAGGGTCTGCGTATTGTCGAGCCCCTCGATTTCCACTTCCTTGCTGAACGGCAGATAACGCTCCGTTAGTACAGTGATACGTTTGCGGCCGGCGGGAATGGACTTGGCGAGGCCTTCGCTGCTATCCACTTCCGCGCCATTGACGAGAATGCGCACGGGTACCGCTGGTTCGGTAATGACCTGCAAATGCCCGGGCAGGCGCTCAAGCTTCACCGCGTGACGGCTGTTGCTGTCGCTGCTGATTTCCACTTCGCCACTCTGCGGCAGATAACCGGTGGCGCTGACGGTGTAGCGGTAACTGCCGGGCAGCACCAGATGGCCGTCGCCGAGGCGCACGGCAAAGCCGCTGACGGAAACATCGGCATCCGCAGGCTGGGTTTCAAAAATCAGGGAGCGTGCCACCAGCAGGTAAACCAGCATAAGCGCGCCGAAGCAGAGGCTGGCAACCACAGCGATGGCTTTGGGGGAGAGCAGCAGTTTGTTGCCACCACTGGAAACCTGGGCAGGGGTGAAACCGATTGGCTGGATGACGGAGGCATCATCATTGGCCGGCTCGTTTTCGCGAACGGGTACCGCTTCCTTAGCTGTCATTTATGGTTTCCTGTTACGGGTATCTCTCAAAATCTACTGCTCGTGCGGCTGATGGCGTCCGGCGGTGCTCGCTGCGATTTTTAGAGGTCCCCTTACTGCGTACTTATTGATTTTTCCGCGGCTGTCGCCACACCGGTTTCCTGTCCGGGTCGCCTGGGTACCAAAAGTCCCAAAGGCAGAGCCGCGCATTTCAGCTTAGCCCGCTCTGGCACCCGCAGCTTGGGCGCCGGTCTTTTTGGCGTGGATTTTTCGGTTTTACCGATACCGGGACGACAAATTCGTCCATGCCCAGGAGCGCATCCGATACGCGTCACTGGCGTCAATGTCGGTGTGAGGGAGTAATGAAAAGTATGGTCCGCCGGTCAGAAAATCTGCGGGAGGCGCGCGCAGCCAATTCAAAATCACCGCGACATTCACGTCGTGTGCTTTTGATCTGCCCGCGCTGGAGTTGGTTTCCGGGTTCAGGAATTATTGGCGTTGTTAATTTTTTCCTGGCATTGGATCGTAACAACCGGAGACTCCGAACCGGGGTCGACAACAAATTCCTGGCGCACATCGCGATATCCCTGGCGGGTACCAACCGCGGTGTAGCGGCCAGGTTTGAGTGCGATTTCCCGCTCGGAAAAATTGCCGAGTTTGCCTACGTGATAAATGGTTACGTGCGTACTGGTATCGGATTGCAACAAAACCGTAATCGGTATCAGGGATTTGGTCAGTGCGATTTCAAGCTGTTCTATCTGATTTTTCAGGCGCGGTGTGTCTGCGTTGAGCGCGCGGGCGTCCGCCAGAACCTTGCGCGCATACTGATTGCGTTTGCTCTGCCCCAGGGTGAGGGGATCGCTTAGCAGCTCCTGGAGTTGATCGTCCAGCTTGGCACGGGCATCGGCGCGAGCCTTGCCGGTGATGGCTTCCACCAGGCTCCCGTCCTGTTTGAGCAGTTTGCCATATTGCTCCGCCGCCTGGTGCCACTGCTCTTGCGCTTCATTTTCCGAAGCGCTGGCAAACAGGCGATCCAGGCGGGCCTTGGATAGACCGTTTTCCGCCTGGGTGATACCCACATCGGGGTCGCTGGCGGTAGGCTTGAGCTTCTTGGCTTTGTGAAACGAGGCCTTGGCCGTGTCATAGTCACCGGCGGCAATGGCGGCATAGCCCGCGGACATGGCCTGGCTGTAATCCCGCTCAAGGATTGCCGCATTTACTTTTGGCAGCAGGGCTTGCGCGGGTTCGGTTTCGCTATCCAGGCTCAGGGCCTTTTCCAGTGCCGCCTTGGCAATATCCAGAGCATTTTCCGCAAAGGCGTCTTTGCCGCTAACAACGTGCGGCCAAACTTCCGGCAGCCGTTCCGCACGGGACTTGCCCTTGACGCCGCGCGGGTGATCCTGGGAGATGGTCAGCACCAGATCGAAAGCCTTGTTCGCAGCAGCGGCGTCGCCGGTATCCAGCGCCGCGTGCCCTTCCGCCAGATGTTGCTCAATACGTGCGGGGATACTGTCGCGCAGCTGCTGCAGGCCGGTGAGTGCCAGACGATACTGCTGCAACGCGTCCATGAATTTTCGCTGGCGATAAATACCGTCTGCCTCTTCCGCGAGAGTGCGTGCGGCGAAGTACTCTTCCGCCGCCCAGGTTTCTACCTTGCGCTCTATCAGCTCTTCCTGCAGTTGCAGGATTTCCTGCAGCACCTGCTGCACTTCCCGGCGCTGCTGGGTGATTTCCGCCTCGGTAAAGGGGGATACCTCTACCTTGGGTGCGGCCTTTTGTGTCGCCGCCGCCGGAACAGTGGTTGCGACGGATGCGACCGCAGGTTTTTCCACAACTTGCGGCAATACCCAAAATACACCGACCAACGCGGCGATCATCGCGCCGCCCAGCAACCAGGGCGTTAGTTTTTTCGCGGCGTGCGCACCAGTGGTTCCATCACTTCCCGTTTGCTGGCTTTTTGCTTGGCCCAGATTGTCCGTTTTTGGCTCACCGCCGAAAGAAAAGTCGGCGGGTTGGATAAAGGATTCATCGTCCGATGATGGATCGCGGTATTGCATGATGTTCCGCACCGTTCGCTGTTATTTTCGGGTCGCCGGCAGACGGGATGGGTTGATCCCCGCCGCCGACTGAGCGTGTTTCCAGGAAAGGCCGGGGGCTTAGATATCGCTTATGCCGCCGGTTTCCACTTCATAGATTTCTTTTAAAAGTTCGCGCCACTGCTGGTACTGGTTTTCCACCGAACCGGACAAGGTTACGGTGCGGTCTTCCAGCTCCACGATGCGGGGTTCCACTTCCGCTTCCATGGAGTCGCCGAGTTCCTGCAGTGCCTCAATGTGCATCTTGGCTTCCGCTCGGCGATCAAATCCGCTTTTTACAAGATAGCCACCGCCAGCCACGGCGACATTGCCTGCCTGGCGTGCCGCACCGCCGCCGGCGCCAGCCGCGGCAATACCGCCGACGATTGCGGCCACGCCCATGATGGTGTTGTTGCGGGCCTTGCGTTTGAGTTCGCGCATTTCTTTCACTTCTTCATAACTCATGGCTCGCCACTCCTGATAGGGGGTCTCCATGGTTTTTACGAAGGTGTCGTAGTAGCCCTGCAATGTGTCCACGAACAGGTAATCGCGCTCGCGAATCTGACGCACGCGTATCAGCATCGGGTCGTTATCCGCGGGCAGCGCAGTGAGTCGGTAAAGACCGTTTTGGTCTTGTACCAGGTAGCGTTCGAAGGCTCTGGGAGAAAAGCTCTGGGCAAATTTGATTTCGGAGATCGTGCGCAACTCCGCGATGTACTGGTCCGACAATCCCTGCCGATAAATCAGCATGTCGTTGGATATGCGATTGTAAATGCCCTGGAACGCATCGCCCTCGGTGGGGTGTTTGCGGTCGTAGGCGTAGTGGGACGCCTGCTCGGTGTATTGTCGGGTAAACCACACCTGGCCGCGGGAGTCGACGACGGTGACATCCACGGTGAGCGTTTCACCGTCGGACTGCACAATTTTCCCTGTGACGGTCACGTCGATATTGGTGCGCTCGCTGGGAACCACCCGCACCGCCCCCCAGCCCTGGCTGGATTGCACCGCATCCGCGAGAGTGACGGCAATGTAACGGGATTCCGCGCGGCGCAGTTCCGGGAAGACCAGGTCGTCCTCTTCCAGTTCTTCCTCCTGATCCAAGCCTGCATTGAATTGGACGATGCCCACATCGAGTAGTCGGTTTTCCGCAATGGCGGCGTCCTCTACCGTGAGTGGTGTGTAGGCGGTGGTGCGCACCTCGGTGGTGGTGCAGCCGACGAGAGTCAATAAACCCAGTGTCAGGCTGTACAGGGCGCTGCGTGCGTACGAGAAAAACATATCACTACTCTCCCTGATGAATTTTCATCTTCATTTCTGAGTTTTTTTATATTTCCGATACTCTTCCCAGAGTTTTTCCCGCAGTTCGGGATCGGATTCGCGCATGGCCGCCTCGCGGATCTGGCGTGCCACTACGTCGTCGTCATCGCCGGTGGGAACATCGGCGGGAACTACCACAGCGGTGTTGGTGTGGTTGTATTCACCTTTGCGGCCCTTGGTTGGGAGACCGGGGCCGGTGGCTTGGCCGCTGGAGTTGTTTTCTTCTGGACCGCCGCCAGGTTCACCGCCGCCAGACGGGGGCGCGGGCGGTAATTCGGCTTCCGCGGATTCGATCAGATCTTCCAGCGACTCACCGGGGGGCGCCTCGTCTTCTGCGGTCTCCTCCTCGGCGGACGCCGGGCGGTTGCGCACGTAATCCCGCTCACGCAGGATCATTCCGTCGTAGGTGGCCATAGTGGATTCGAATCTTCCTTCCAGCTCCGCCACCCGTTCCGCGGCGCTCATCGGTGCCTCGTTGGGCGCGCCACTGCCGCTGGGTGGGCTGCCGGTGCTGGAGGCACTGGCGGGCGCGCCGCCACCGGCTTGACCGCCGGCCGCTGCGGTGGACTGCTCTCCGCTTTGTCCTCCACCTTGGGCCCCCGAAGGGGAATTACTGGACGGAGTGCTGCTAGAAGCGCTGCTCGGCGCACCGCTGGCAGAAGCACTGCTGGACGACGAACTGCTGGATGACGCACTGCTCGACGATGCGCTACTGGATGAACTGGAAGACGCACTCGAGGATGAGCTCGAAGATGCACTACTGCTGGCAGTCTGCTGCTCTTCCGAGAAATCAATTTCATCCGGCGGCTGACCTTCCTTATTGGAGGATGGGTCCGGCGGCATACGGGATTCTTCCGGGCGTTGGTCGGACTCGTTGTACACCGGCATCGACGGACTTCTGCTGGCGGTGGGCTCGCCATCGCTGCTGCTCTGGGAGCGGGACCGCCGCGCCGATTCCTCACCACTGCGCGAGGATGTGCTGGACTGCTCACTGGAGCGGTCGCCGGATTCGATGCTCGGGAAAGACGTATTCGGCTGCGCGCGGCTACTCGCCGTGGACATGCTCGGGCTGCGGCTGCTGCTCGGAGAACTGGGCGAGGGCATGCTGCTGGCCGTAGACGGGCTCGATTGCGACTGGCTCGATGACGAAGAGCTCGAAGACTGCGACTGCGACTGCGATTGTGACTGTGACTGGGACGAACTCGAGGACTGCGACTGAGACTGTTGTGGCTGCGCCGGAGGCTGCTGCTGGGTCTGCTGGTTTTTGCAGCCGCTGATGACCGCGGCCAGCACTACTACGGAGGCCAGGCTTTGCCAGCGCAGACTGTGCAAATGGATGGATGTATGGGTAAAGCGCTGAGCAATCGTCCTTAATACCATGGGTCATCTCCTGATCCGTTCACGGGCCGCGGCGGAATCGCAGCGGCCCGTTTCCTGTTATTTGTTCGACAGTTTTTGTCTTTCGAGGTTTTTCCGGCAGAAGCCAATTGCTGCCAGTTTTTCCGCAAGCCTTATCAGGGCTCTCGTCAGACTCAAACCAAATTCGCTACATCAGTCGAACACGCTTTCTTCATTCAAAGACAAACTTTTGCACAATGCCGGTGGTTTCTACCGGCTCACCATTTTCAAACCGCGGGCGGAATTTTGCCTTTTGCAATACATTGCGCACCCGCGAACGAATACTGACCTTGTCTTCCGGTCTGGCACTGATGATGCGGATATTGCGCGCCTTGCCGAAGGCGGTTACATCGTAGGAAACCGTCACATAGGAATTTGCCAGCGCCTCGCGATCTTCTTCGAGAAATGGCAGGGCCGGCAGAGCGGCAGGCCGCCCGAAAATTTCCTCGATTTCCCGGTTGGTGGCGCCGTTGTCCCACAGCGCCTGATAGGCTTCGCCATAGGTTTCCCGGGCGGAGTGCCATTTGTTGAACATCATGTACCAGTCACCCAGTTCGACCTTGGCCTTGGCGGAAGCCGCCGGCGGTGACGCGGGGTTTTTCTGGTACACATCCATGATCTTGGTGATCGCCGTTTTACCGGAACTGAAACTGTTCATCCGGTAGTGGTCCAGCTTTGCGCGGCGGTCCGGGCTGAGATCACCGCCGCCAAAACTGGTGTTAATCACCACCGCTTCCTGCGGCTCGCCGTTGTAAGTAGCGAGGTAATAATTTGTGGCTTTGAGGCCGCGCAGGGCTTCCACAAGGCGCAGATCATTGGCGCCGAAGTTCTGAGAAATGATATCCACCGCCAACGCATAGAGATTGGTGGCATTGATCAGGTGCTCGAACAGCGTCGTGCCTTTTTCATCGATGTAAGCCTGCAGATGCCAGTTGCTCAGCGTATTGATAATTGGCAGCATGCGCGGATCTTTTTCCCCGTAATTTTTTGCATGCAGCCAGAACAGGTATTCCTGGTTGTCGTTGGCATCTTCCCATTGGTTCAGCGCGATCTGGCTTTCGATCATGCGCTCGATCATCGGCACCTGATTCAGGGAGTAGAGCCCTTCATTCACGCGGTTGATCAACATGGCGCGGCGGAACTGGGCAATGGCTTCCTCGTGCGAACCCATGCGTTGCAGAGCGTTGCCCAAACCAATGAGCTGCTCATCAATACCGGCGCCATAGGCACCGTATTCGGCTTCCATTTCCTCAATCCGATCGCGGTAATCATCGGCTGCTTTCGACGGACGCAGCTGCCGTTTGGGTTTTTCCAGTGGTTTGGAGGCCGCTTCTATGTAAGCCGCCGGGGGAGCCTTGGCATTGTCTAGGGCTGAGTCGAGCGCGGATACTTCTTCCGCCGCGACAGGGCCACACAGCAGAGCTGAGGCTGTAAACATCAAGCCGATAGCAATTGCGTTGCTGGTATCTGTCTGTGTCACGGTTGAACCACTTCCATTCCATGTTGTGCAAGGCCCGCCGCTATCCACTGCGCGGATACGCGATGAGCGCGAATTCCGCGGTCAGTCCGGTGGCTGTTGCAGACGCAAAAGCGCCTGTGGCAACTCCGGTTGCGCGGAACTTCTCTCCCTGAAGTGTGGTTCGTTCACGTTCCTGCCGGTTTCCCGGTGTGTTGTCGATTTCGACGCTGGGCTTTGGTGCCGGGGAAACGTATCAGGCTGCACATTCTGCAACCTGGCGCTGGTTTCTCTTGCATTTGGCGAGCACCGCCCATGTATTTCTGAGTATAGCCAACGAATTTTCGCGCTTTACTTCCCCGCGTAGGGTGGGGCGCCAGTGCGCGATTGTGTGGAAATACCCGTACCGAATGACAGGATTCAACCTGCCCAGAACCCATTGAGTCTGGCAGTCGTGAGAATGGATAACGGGCATTTTCACAAAACCCGGTGCCAATAATTTCTGCCGGGATGCAAACCCCGACGGCGGAGGGCGCGCTGTTGCGCTACCCGGTCTAGTTTGTGGTTTGGGGGCGTGGTGAGCGCAACGGGTGCCCGCCGCGCCATGTGGGTGTGATTCATCCTATTATGATGCTGAATTATTCGATATTGTTGCGCATAGGCCAATGTTTGTGGTTGTTGTGTTTGGACTGGGTGCGGTTTGGGGGCATAATTCACGCGTTAAAGCGAAACTGTGCAATCTTCAGTGGGAGAGCTTTGTGAGCATAAAAATACAACCGGAAGCTATCGCCAGCCTGCGGGGATTCGAAATGCCGGAGAGACTGGGTTTCGGTACCGTGATGGCCCCGGTCATGTTCCGTGCCCGCTTTCAGGACGGGCGCTGGAGTGATGGCGAGCTACTGCCCTATGGTCCGCTGGCGCTAGACCCGGCGGCCAAGGTTCTGCACTACGCCCAATCCTGTTTCGAGGGGTTGAAAGCCTATCGTTATGGTGATGAGGGTATTGGCCTGTTCCGCCCGGAACGCAATGCGGCACGCATGGCGCACTCCGCGCAGCGCTTGTGCATGCCGCCGGTACCAGAGTCTTTGTTTATGGACGCGGTGAACGTGGTCGTTGCGCACTGCGCAGGCCTGGTGCCCGGCAACAGTGGTGAATCCCTGTATGTGCGTCCCTTCCTTATGGGCACCCAGCCGGACCTTTCAGTTACTGCGAGCCGCGCTTACGAGTTTTACGTGATTGCGAGCCCGTCGGAGGCCTACCATCCCGGCAATATGCGCCTGTGGGTGGAGCGTGAAGACAGCCGCGCGGCGGTTGGCGGCACCGGAGATGCCAAAGTAGGGGGCAATTACGCCGCGTCTCTGCAGAGTATTTCCCGGCTCAAGGCACGCGGTTACGACCAGTCGCTGTGGCTCAACCCGGGCAACCGCCACACAGTGGACGAGCTTTCCGGCATGAATTTTTTTGCGGTGATGGACGGCGCGCTGCACACCCCGGCATTAAACGGGTCAATTCTCGAGGGAGTTACCCGCGAGTCCCTGCTGACCTTGGCGCGCGATGCGGGGCTTGAGGTGCACGAGCGGGCGATCGATATCGACGATCTACTGCAGCTGGTAGCGTCCGGTACCTGTACCGAAGCGTTCGCCTGCGGTACCGCCGCGATTGTCAGCCCCATTAGTGAATTGGGTGATGGCGAGCAACGGTACCGGCTGGCACAGGCGCCCGGGCCGGTTGCAATGCAGCTGCGGACCGCGTTGCTGGACATTCAGGAGGGCCGGGCGGAGGACCGCTTCGGTTGGATGCATTTGGTGCAGGTGGCGAGTCTCTGACGTCATTTCACGCATTTTCTGTTTTTGCACAAGCAATTACGGCGCGTTTTTTCACTCCTGCGCGAATAATCATGACACTGGATATCGGTCGAGTGATTAGGTAGCACTCTTTGAAATGCGGTTGTTTCCAGGAGAAACGACCGCATTTTTATTTTTATCTTTCGCACCGCACGCGTTGACTTGCATGACCAGGGTGTTACAACTTTGTTGAGTCCGGGGCGCAGCCAACTGACACTCAGTTGATATGAATCTGTTCCGGGCTGGTCGCCGCGTAATTTCGCGCGGAAAACGGTAAGCAAGCGTTTGAAAGCGCTCAAAAACAAGAAGCTGGAACTCTGGGAATGGCCTTTGGCGGTATCCCTCACTTTGACAAGTAGTATCCAGATCAATTTGAGACACGGAGTCGGATTAAGACGGTGGCTCCCTGAAAGAAAAGGCTCTCCCCCGCGGCGGCAAGCCGTGCGGTTCCTCGCGAGTGAGGAGAATGGGAATGCTGAATCATCTCTACGGCCTGATGGTGCAACCTCGCAGGCAATGGCAGGAAATTGCCGGATTGTCAGAAAAAGGGCTTAACCGTCAGATCCCCTACGTTATTGTACTGGCACTGTTGCCGGCGCTCTGCTGGTACTTCGGCACCACCGAAATCGGCTGGAATATCGGCCGCGGCGGACAGGTGCGCACCCTGACGAGCAACAGCGCACTCTCCCTGGTAGCGGTGTTCTACGTCACCATGATTTTGGCGGTGATCGCCGTGGGTTACTTTATTCACTGGATGGCGAAAACCTACGGAGCCAAAACTCACCCGATGAAGGGCATGGTCATCGCCGGGTTTACCGCAACGCCGATCTTCGTCGCCGGTGCCGCCGGTCTCTACCCGATTCTGTGGCTGGATATCCTGCTGGCAACGCTGGCAGTCGCCTACGCCGTTTACCTGCTGTATGTGGGTATTCCTATTGTGTTGAATGTTTCCGAGGAGCGAGGCTTCCTTTTTGCCAGCGCGGTGGTCACCGTGTGTCTGGTGATGGCGGTGGTGGTGATGGTATCTACCGTACTGTTCTGGAGCTTTGTGGCGGCACCGGTGTTTCAGCACTGAGCGGTTGACGTTTGGGCCCAGCGGCCCGGCGATACAAATATCAAACCCGCGCGGAGCATGGCTCTGCGCGGTTTTTTATTTACCGGTACTCGCACGGGGTATGTCTTCTGTGGCGGTGTCTGAATACGGTCGTGCCTGGATGATGGGGTGGACTGGTTAAAACGAGACAGGGTTCCGTTTTAGCGGTTGCCGCCTTACCGGCCATTGGATACTATCCGGCCAACGGCAGTCGCCACTTCTTGCGCCTCAAAATTGGTACATTCGTACCAAATAATACGAATGGCGCTTAATTGGTCACAAATTGACGCTCTGCTCAGCGTCTGTCCGGCTGCGGTTGCGCTATCAATCCCGGGTTGGTCCGAACCGGGAGAGCTGACACATAACTCTAAAAACATTCAGATAAGGAAAGCGGGAGAATCCATGAAAGCACCAGTCAAATTGGGTGTTGCGTTAATGGCGGCACTGGCGGCGGCCTGTACACAGGACAGTGGCCGCAGCAGCGGGGGGCAGGATACGTCCGCGACCTCCGGGGATTTCCAGAAGCAACTACTCAAGCAGTTGATCCAGGCACAGCCCGGCGACGTCATCGAAATTCCGGAGGGCCACTACCAGCTGAATCGCAGCCTGTCTCTGAATGTGGACGGAGTGACCATTCGCGGCGCGGGTATGGACAAGACTATTCTGTCCTTCAAGGACCAGATTCAGGGCGCTGAAGGCCTGCTGGTCAACGCCAGCGACTTCACCCTTGAGGACCTGGCCATCGAAGACACCATTGGCGATGCGCTGAAGGTGAACGAGGGCCGGAATATCATCATCCGCAATATCCGTGTGGAGTGGACCAACGGCCCAGCGACCGAGAATGGCGCCTATGGCATCTACCCAGTACAGACAGAAAACACCCTGCTGGAAGGCAATGTCGCCATCGGCGCATCGGACGCCGGGATCTATGTGGGGCAGTCCCGCAATGTGATCGTGCGCAACAATCGCGCCGAGTTCAACGTGGCGGGTATCGAGATCGAAAATACCATCGGCGCCGACGTATACGACAATATCGCCACCAACAACACCGGCGGTATCCTGGTCTTCAACATGCCGAACCTGCCACAGCCGGGCCACAGCACTCGGGTGTACAACAACAAGATTTACAAAAACAACACCGACAACTTCGGTCATGAGGGCACACCGGTGGCCGCGGTGCCTGCGGGTTCCGGGGTGGTCATCAATTCCAATGACTATGTGGAAATCTTCAACAATGAAATTTCCGATAACGACACCGCCAACGTAATTATCAGCAGCTACTTCGCTGCCGGCTACTACAGCGACAAGTCCACTCAGCAGGACTTCGATCCCTATCCCGAAGGTATCTATATCTACAACAATGCCTTCAGCGGCGGCGGTACCTCTCCCGATCACATGGAATTGAAGGCGCTGAAAATTGCCAAGTTTGGTCTCACCGGCAGTCTGCCTGATGTGATGTGGGACGGTGCCATTGACAGTAAGAAAATGGTCGATGGAAAACTGCCTGACGAACTAAAACTGTGTATCGAAAATGAAGGCGTCGGCATTATTAATGTCGATATCCTGAACGACTACAAGAACATCACCACCGATATCACCGCGCACCAATGCCGTTTGAAAAAGCTGCCGCAGATCGTGCTCGACTTCGACAGCAAGCAGGAAAAACCTCAGGAAGAGCAACACGCTGTCACTGAGGTTACCGATGCGTAAACTGCTGTTTCCCGGATGGCTGGGGGGCGCATTGCTGGCCCTGACACTCGCGGGGTGCGATGCCCCCCGCGAGGCAGTCACCATACATGAGCACAATGCCGTTCCGGACAATCTGAGCGACTGGCACGTGGTCGAGGCCATCGACGGCAAGCTGGTACTCAACGAGCGGGTCACACCGTACGATCTCAACACCGCGTTGTTCACTGATTACGCGCACAAACTGCGGACAGTGTGGATGCCAGAGGGCGCCAGTGCAGTTTACGGAGAAGACGACTTTGACTATCCCGTAGGCACCGTCATCAGTAAAACGTTTTACTATCCACTGGCCACAGATGGTAGCGTGCTGAACACAGACGACTATTCCGCGGACTTTGCTGGCAGCGGGTTGAACCTTAACAAGGTAAAACTGATCGAAACCCGCCTGTTGGTAAAGCGCGTGGACGGTTGGCAGGCTCTGCCCTATGTATGGAACGAAGCCCAGACAGATGCAGTACTGGAAATTGCCGGAGACGCCAAGCGTTTGCAGCTGGTGAGTGCGGATGGCAGCAGTGAACGTTTTACCTATGTAGTACCAGACGCGAATCAGTGTGCCGGATGCCACGCGGACAACCACACGCAAAAGGCCATCAGGCCAATTGGCCCCCGGGCGCGGCATCTGAACAAGGACTATGCGTATCAGGAAGGCACTGAAAACCAGCTGCTGTACTGGCAGCAGATGGGATATCTGAGTGGGCTTCCGGAGCTGGCCGCGGTGCCGCGCAATGTGGATTACAAAGATGTAGCCGCCTCACTGGATGAGCGTGCGCGCTCGTATCTCGATATCAACTGCGGGCACTGCCACAACCCCAGCGGTGCAGCAGATACCTCTGGTTTGATGTTATACGGCGCCGAGCATGACATGCGTCGGCTGGGTGTGTGTAAACCGCCAGTCGCCGCAGGTACGGGGTCCGGGGACCGGCTGTTTGCAATTGTGCCAGGCAGCCCCGAGGCGTCGATACTCAACTTCCGGGTTGAATCCACGGATCCCGGAGCCATGATGCCGGAGCTGGGACGCAGTCTGGCGCATAAAGAAGGTGCGGAATTACTCAAGCAATGGATAGCGTCCATGCCAGGCAGTTGTAAAGCCGGTTAACGGCAACGTCTTTCCGGCTTTGGCGGCGGTCTTTGACCGCCGCGATTTCCCCGATCGAGGTTTCGCCAGCACTGTTATGTTGGATTCCGGACACTGCAAATCAAGAAGACGTCCGGTTTCGATTGAGTTTCTTCGTTCGTAATCTTCCAACAGCGCGACATAGGTTCGATAGCGTGCGTGGATCTTGCGCACATAATCGTAGGGTTCCTGGCCGCGCGCATAGCCAGGATCTGGCCCTCGGGTTGAACGTGCTCTCCAGGAACATCTGCGCTAACAGCAGACGCCAGTCGAAGTCATACTCTTCCGCATATTTTTAAAGGGAATGAGGTGGATGCGAATATGAGATGCGGACGTGAAGAGTGCTTAGGCTGTTTTACTTTCCAGGCGGATCGGCACAGACGCCTCTTCGCCGATGGGGATCAGGCCCCTGATCATCATGACAATGGCGCGCTCAAGCAGCGGTGATTCGATGGAGATGGCGCCGCTTAAAACCTGAAACTCAAGATTGAGAATAGTGCCGTGGACAATTTGCGCAGCGGCTACCGGATCGGCCAGCTGCAGCAGTTCGAAGAACTCTACAATCATGCCTTCCGTTGCCTGGTAGGCCATGCGCACGGCGCGGATGAGCTCGTCATTGCGCAACGCTTCATTCTTGAAGGCCAGCTCGATAATACGATGATCGCGATTGGCCGCTTGCGCGCGAATATGTGATAACACAAAACGTGTCAGCTGCTGCACCAGCTGGCGGCGGCCATTTACAGACGCCAGTTGATCAGGAGAAAGCTGACGGGCGGCGGCAAAACTTTCTTCCTGCAGGCTCCGGGTCTGGTCAATATTCAGTTCCACAAAATAGGTGAATGCATCGCTGATCAGGTCGTCCAGATCCTTGAAATAATAGGTAGTTGCGGCCAGAGGAACCGCCGCCTCTTTGGCGACCGCGCGATGGCGTATTCCACGGATCCCCTCTTTAACAATCAGGCGGAGGGTGGCTTCGAGGATGGCTTTGCGGCGTTGGCGACTATCGGCACGCTGTGCTTTGCGACCTTGATAGACCAGTTCAGGCTTTCCACTGTCCAAAGTCATGGTGACGGTAATTCCTTTTCGATGGTGAGCAATGTGCTATCGGGAATCAGGTAATACGGTATCCGGATGAAAATAGCATGATAAATATGATGTGGGCGGTGTTGCCTGCTCACAGTATTCCGCTCTCTAAACATATTGGTTTTATTTTTATCGGGCCACTCCAGCGTATGCCTCTGAGGCATGCCATGGATAAATTTGACCGGCAAGACAAACTGGAACGATCGCACTATTTTAGCGATGTACTGCGGCTAAGCTACCGATGAATTCAGGATTGTGAGGCGCATCCCATTACATCCTATTACACGGGGTTTTATGTGAAGGATGCTTCGAAAATATCAGAATGGGGATGTGTGTAAACGGAGGTTGGTCTGGTATGGATGGGTGAATTGGTCATGACAATACCGGCCAGCTGCCGGTATTGCCTGGCAGAAATGACATCAGGCTGCGACGTCTTTGGGGGAAACCCTGGGGAAGAAAGTTTTCCCCTGTGGCGTTACTGGATTTTGCCGGTCGTTCTCACACGTTTGCTTCCAGTCACTACGCTGGCCTGTGCTTTACGGCGTTTTTCCGCATTTGCGTCGATGGCATTTTTGGCTGCAATCAACAGTCCCGCCACCAAAAATGCACCGGGCGGCAGTACAGCCACCAGAAACCCGGAGTAATCCTGCCCCAAAACCGGCAGGGTCCAGTTGGCGGCCATTGGGCCAAGCAGGAGATCCATATCGCTGAACAGGGTGCCGCGGCCGATAATTTCCCGCACGGCGCCAATCACAATCAATACCGCACTGAAGCCGACACCCATCATTAATCCATCCAGCAGCGAGGGCAGTATCGGGTTCTTGCTGGCAAAGGCATCGGCGCGTCCGAGAATCGCGCAGTTGGTCACGATCAGCGGAATGAATATACCCAGCACCAGATACAGCTCGTAGGTGAATGCCTTCATCAATAATTCGGCGCAGGTCACGAAGGTAGCGATGATCATCACGGACGCTGGCAGGCGCACGGTTTCCGGCATCTGGTGGCGCACCAGAGACACTGCAAGGTTGGAGCAGGCCAGCACCGCGGTGGTGGCGAGGCCGAGGCCGATGGCGTTGACCACCGAGCCGGTCACGGCCAGCAGCGGACACAGGCCGAGCAGCTGGACCAGAGCCGGGTTATTTTTCCACAGACCGTTGTGGGTGATTTCGCTGTAGCTTGGGGTGGCCATCAGTTTTTCTCCCCGTTCCGTTGCCCTTCATTCAAGTGGGGCTGTTCCACTTCCACCGCGCGTCCGGAAACCGGCGCAGTGAAAATTTCCTGTTGATGCTCGGCGACAAAATCCAGCACTTTGCGCACCTGCTTCACCACGGCCCGCGGAGTGATGGTGGCGCCGGTGAACTGGTCGAAGGCACCGCCATCTTTCTGCACCTTCCACTGGTCTCGTTCAGGGTCCGCCAGGGACTTGCCGTTAAACGACAGAATCCAGTCGCTCTTTTTAACTTCCACCTTGTCGCCGAGACCGGGGGTTTCCGCATGGTTGGTGACGCGCACGCCGGCAATGCTGCCGTCGCGGTTGACGCCCACCAGCATCTGGATCGGCCCGGAGTAGCCATCTGGCGCCACGGTGGGAATGATCACAGCGTCGATGACGCCACTACTTTCCCGCGCCAGATTGATATTCCCGCCCTGTTTCAGTCCGAGCATGGCCCAGTACTGCTTGGGAATGGGGTAGGTGTCCACCAGCAGATCGTTGCTGTGGCGCTCGATGGGGATGATCTCCAGCAACGCCCTGGCGGAGGCCTCGCGGATGGCGCGCTCAATGGGCTCGCGGGTGGTGATCTGGGTAATGGCGAGGGTGCCCGCGGTAACCAGCGCGAACAGCGCCAGCACCGCGGCATTTTTACCGATGGAGCGCTTCAGCATCACTGTTCCTCCAGATCGGTGGCCTTGCGCGCGGCCTTGTGGCCGTATGTGCGCGGCAGGGTGTAATTGTCGATAAACGGTGCGGCGAAGTTCATCAGCAGTACCGCGAAGGCCACCGCATCCGGATAGGCGCCCCAGGCGCGGATTACGAACACCAGCAGGCCGACACCGGCACCGAAAATGAGCCGCCCCTTGTTGCTGGTACAGCCGCTCACTGGGTCGGTGACGATAAAGAAAGCGCCGAGCATGGTGGCACCGGAGAACAGGTGCAGTAGGGGTGAGCCCTCACTCAGGGAGCTGCCGCCGTCGTAGAAAGCCACGGAAAGTACTGCCAGAGTGGCGAGCATGGCTACCGGTGCGTGCCAGGTGATCAGGCGGCGGAACAGCAGGAACAGGCCACCCAGCAGGAAGCCGACATTGGCCATCTCCCAGCCGAGACCCGCCAGAGTACCTTTGTTGAACACCGGCTCCATCTCATACAACTGGGACAGGATCGTGGACTGGTTGTGGCGCACGATTTCCAGCGGCGTGGCGCGGGTAAAACCATCCACGTTCATATTGCCGAAGATCAGCGCAAAGGTTTCATCCAGCCCCGGCACGCCCTGGATCAGTTCCGCCGGCCCGGCCCAGCGGGTCATCTCCACCGGGAAGCTGATCAGCAACACCACATAGCCCACCATGGCGGGATTGAACGGGTTGTAGCCCATGCCGCCATAGAGTTGTTTTGCAAGCAGTATCGCGCTCGCACTGCCAATGACCGGAATCCACCAGGGACAGTAGGGGGGCAGGGCGATACCCAGTAGCAGGGCAGTTACCAGCGCGCTGTAGTCCTTGAGATAAAACCCTACCGGGCGATTGCGCAGTTTCATTACCGCCGCCTCACAGGCGAGCGCAGTAACGGTACACAGCGCGATATTGATCAACACACCGGGACCAAAGTAGATCACAAGCGCCAGCACACCGGGAATGGTGGCCGCGGCCACCTGCAGCATTACCTTGGCAGTGCTCTGGCCGGAGTGGGCGTGTGGGGACGTGACTCGCATCAGGGACATAATTTTCTCTCTTTCCCTCGCCTCAGTCCTGCTCGCCGGCCTGATGCTGTTTGTCCGCCAGCTTTTCCTGCAGTTTGCTGAGCGCATTTTCAAACGCGGCGGTATTGGGGTCATCTTCGCTGCGGGCTTTTTCCAGCCGCGCTGCGGCCTTGTCCACCCGCGCTTTTAGCGCTTCGATTTCCGATGCGAGTTTTTGCTCCGGGCTCATGCTGGCGCGAGCGGCGGCTGCGGCCTTGGCCTTTTCGATGGCGACGCTTGCGGCAGAAGAAGAGGCGCCGGCCACAGTGAGTTTGTCCTCGGTGGTGGAGGGGGTTGGCGGTTCCTGGGCCCCGCCCGGTGCCGGCTCGGCAGAGGCCTGTTTTTCAGCCTCGGCCAGCTTGTCGCGGGCTTCCTTCAGTTTCAGTTCTGCAGTTTTCAGCTGGGCTTCCAGCTGTGGACGCTGGGCATCGTCGGCCTCGGCCAGTTTCTGCTGCATCCGCTCCACCCGGTGTTCGGCACTGGTCAGGGTGCGCTGGGCGCGGGCCAGCACCTGTTCCGGTGCGGCCTGTTTGGCTTTTACCCGCGCGAGCGCGGCAGCCACCACATCGGCCTCCTGTCTGGCGGCCTGGGCGTCCGGCGTGTCGGTATTCTGCTCGCGCAGTTTGCGCGCCTCGTCTGCCGCCCTCTTGCGCTCAAGGCGCTTGGCCTCTTTCTCCTGCTCCGCCTTTTCCATGCGCAGCTTGCGGTATTCGAAGCGCTCGCGGGCGCGATCGGCCTTTTCCTTTTCTGCGCGCGCTTCGCGGATATCGCCCTTGGCCGCGCGGTAGTACTGCACCAGCGGAATACTGGATGGACACACGTAGGAGCAGGCGCCACACTCGATACAGTCGAACAGATTGTAGGCCTGCAGCTTCTCCCTATCTTCCGCGCGCGCATACCAGTACAGCTGCTGTGGCAGCAGGCTCGCCGGGCATACCTCCGCGCACAGGCCACAGCGTATACAGGCTTGTGCCGGTGGCGGTGGTGGCAGCTCGTTATTGGTGGGCGCGAGAATACAGTTGGTGGTCTTCACCACCGGTGCACTCTCGTCTTCGATGGTGTAACCCATCATCGGCCCGCCAATCACGATGCGCTGGAGCTTTTTGCGATCGAGCCCATGGCATTCGAGAACGTGACGAATGGGGGTGCCGAGCGGCACTTCGATGTTGCGCTGGCGGCTGAGGGACTCTCCCACCACCGTGGTCACCCGGCTGATCAGAGGCTCTCCTAGGTGAATCGCGCGGTACACCGCCCGGGCCGTGCCCACGTTCTGGCACACGATACCGATATTGGCCGGCAGACCCTCGTTGGGCACTTCGCGGCCGGTGAGAATCTCGATCAGCTGCTTTTCGCCACCGGAGGGGTACTTGGTAGGGAAGACCACTACGTGAAAGCGGGTGCCCTCGGCCGCCTGTTTCATGGCCTTGATGGCTTCCGGCTTGTTGTCCTCAATGCCGATCAGCACCCGCTCCGGCTGATCCAGCAGGTGAGCGAGTATTTCCACACCGCCGATGATTTCCTCCGCGCGCTCGCGCATCAGCATGTCGTCGGCAGTGATGTAGGGTTCGCACTCGGTGCCGTTGATGATCAGAGTGTCGATTACCGCACCGCCGCGGGGACTCAGCTTTACCGCTGTGGGGAAGCCGGCGCCGCCCATACCGGCAATACCGCAGTCGCGGATCTTCTCCAGCAGCTCATCATTGTCGCGCTCGGCGTAGTTTTCCAGCGGAGTGAGCGCACACCACTCGTCACGGCCATCGGTGCGGATCTGGATGCAGTCCGCCAGCATACCGGAGGGGTGGGGCACCGCCATCGGCTCAATAGCGACCACCTTGCCGGAGGAGGGCGCATGCACGGGGCAGCTCACCGGACCATCGGCCTCGGCGATCTTCTGGCCCTTCAATACCAGGTCACCCAGTTTCACCAGCGGGATGGCGGTGGCGCCAATGTGCTGGTTCAGCGGTACGATCAGATCCGCCGCCAGCGGAATACTGCCGATGGGCTCGCCGGTGGACTGGTGCTTGTTCTCCGGTGGGTGGATGCCGCCATGGAAGTCATTGATCTTCAGCTCGCGGGACAGGTCCCGGGCCTTTTCACTGGCAATCAGGTGCGCCTCGCGGGCGGCGCGGCGCTCGCTCGCACTCATTCTCTCTTCGGTCTGGCTCATGCTGCACTCCGGTCATTGGTGTGCAGTTCCGGGCGGTCACTGGCGATCAACTGGACTCCGTCTCTGGGTTTGTTCGGGTGCCAGCGTTGCAGTGTCACTTCCAACGGCACCATGTCTATACAGTCCACCGGGCAGGGTTCCACGCACAGGTCGCAGCCGGTGCATTCGTCCACGATCACCGTGTGCATCTGTTTGGCGGCACCGACAATAGCGTCCACCGGGCAGGCCTGGATGCACTTGGTACAGCCGATGCATTCCGCCTCGCGGATAAACGCCACTTTCTTGATGTCTTCCACCCCGTGCTCCGCGTCCAGCGGAATCGGCTCCACATCCAGCAGATTGGCCAGCTCATTGATGGTGGCTTGGCCGCCGGGCGGGCACTTGTTGATCGCCTCGCCATTGGCAATGGCTTCGGCGTAGGGGCGGCAGCCCGGGTGGCCGCACTGGCCGCACTGGGTTTGGGGGAGCAGGGCGTCGATCTGATCCACAATCGGGTCGCCTTCCACCTTGAAGCGCACCGCGGCAAAGCCCAGCAGGGCGCCGAACACCAGGGCCATGCCGCCGAGAATCAGCAGCGGCGTGGACACATCAGACAGCCAATCCATCGTCGCCTCCTTATACCAATCCGCTGAAGCCCATAAATGCCAGGGACATCAGCCCCGCCGTCATCATACCAATGGCCGCGCCCTTAAATGGCTTCGGCACATCCGCCACCGCGAGGCGCTCGCGCATCGCGGAGAACAGGATCAGCACCAGCGAAAAACCCACCGCCGCACCGAAGCCATAGAGGGTGGATTGCACAAAATTGTTCGCCTTCATGGTGTTTTGTAGTGCCACACCCAGCACTGCGCAGTTGGTGGTAATAAGAGGAAGGAAGACCCCCAGCACCCGGTACAGCAGCGGGCTGGTCTTTTCGATAAACATGCGTGCGAACTGCACCACCACCGCAATCACCAGGATGAAGGAAATGGTGCGCAGGTACTCCATCCCGAAGGGCTCGAGCAGATAGGTATTCACCAGATAGGAGCAGATGGCCGCCAGCGTCAGCACAAACGTGGTTGCACCGGCCATACCGATGGCCGTTTCCAGCTTGTTCGAAACCCCCATGAACGGGC
This sequence comes from Microbulbifer sp. SH-1, assembly GCF_011326135.1. NCBI lineage: Bacteria > Pseudomonadati > Pseudomonadota > Gammaproteobacteria > Cellvibrionales > Microbulbiferaceae > Microbulbifer > Microbulbifer sp. SH-1. Next base: position 4,527,038 of record NZ_CP046948.1, read on the forward strand.
ACAGGCCGAGGAACTGCACCAGCACATAGTTGTTCACCAGGATGGTGGAAAGCAGGATGACAGTGAATTCGGTCATAGACGTTCCGTTCGGGCCGCGGCGTCGGCACTGGGTGTGAATTGACGTAGTACAAAATTTGCGCGCCCGATAGTGCAAGACTAGCAAACCGCCCCGTCGGGGCGCTTGTCCGCGACCGGCGGCGCAATACTTGAAATCGGGGCGGTATTATGGGGGAGCACCAGAGGGGCTTCAACAATGGAGGCCGGAGCCCGCCCAAATGGCATGGGCTCCATGGGAAACGACGAGAAATATTAGACGCCGCTCAATGAGTGGGTAACGCGTAGCGGCGCTTGTCGTACTCAAGGATGGTGATGCCATCCTTGTCCACGTCCGCGGGCCACTTGAGTGGCGAGCACTCGGGGCTGACGCTCAGATTTGGGCAGATTTTCCTGATCTCACCGAGTTCGGCTTCGAGCTCGGGGGAGGGGGTTAGTGTGACGCTGCGGATGATGTTGTCGATCAGGTCCTGCATGGGCTTGGGGCTAATTTTCTGGTCTTTTTCATCCTGTGAACCGGAACATTCCTGCCAATAATCGAATCTGAGACATACCAGTCGATCACGAGACACGGGAATAAATGCCAAATGATAGCGACATATCGGAGTAGCCATTTCCATATCAAACTGCACTGCTGGAACAGGAAGGTTGGGAATAGGAGACCAATTCAGTGGGGCCTTGTATTCCGGAATTTTTCTGCCTTCGTCATATAAAGCGTGCCCCTCGCTCGCCGTTAAGTAGCCAAATACCCCTGACTCAAATGCTCGGGGATGAAGGAAGTCGAGTTTGGGATTAGATATCGTGGTTTTCACCGCTACCGCTGAGAATGTCAACTGTCCCATTAGGCCGCTAAACCAAGGACCGTTAAATGCCCACTTGCGATTTGCAATGGATGAGTACTCCCAGCTCTGGCTAGGCATAATGTTGCGATTGAAGCTTCGACCCTCAAGATCATATATATCGCTGCCAATTTTTCTCTGTCCGGTGCTATCTCCACGTATGCGATTGTGTTTTGGTAATCTCAGCTCCAAAGTGCATAGAGGGAAGCGAATTTTTGATGGCTGGGCTCGTTTAAACGAGGGGCCAAAAGGTATGCAAGGACTGTTAATTTCCCGCAGCTGCAGGGATGAGTATTTGATAGCGTCGAACATCAGAATTTACTTTTCAGTCTGTCATGATGAGTGGGGCAGTAGGGCTCTGAATTCTGGCTGTCAGCGACCAGGCGCAACTCGAGTTCGAGTCTCGCCCTTCGCAGACTTTATGACATGAGAGAAATCATTAATAACCAGGCGTTGCGTAACGGCGCTTGTCGTACTCAAGGATAGTGATGCCATCCTTGTCCACATCCGCAGGCCATTTAAGTGGTGCGCACTCTGGGCTGACGCTCAGAACCGGGCAGATTTTTCTGATTTCCGTAAGTTCGGCTTCCAGCTCCGGGGAGGGGGTGAGTTGGATGCTGCGGATGATATTGTCGATCAGGTCCTGCATAGGTTTGGGATTGATTTTTTGGTCCTGTACTTCTTGTGATCCAGTGCATGCTTGCCAATAATCAAATCTGAGATGAATCAGCCGGTCACGGGATACAGGAAAGAATGCCAGTCGATGCCGACATCCCGGGGGTGCCATCAGCATATCAAACTGTACTGCCGGAACCGGAAGAAAGTTCAATGGAGTCCAATTTAGAGGAGCTCTATAACCGGGAATCATTTTTCCTTCGTCGTATAATGAATGCCCCTCACTGGCGGTCAAATACCCCAGAACGGCAATCTCGAAGGCCTTTGGGTGCAGGAAGTTGAGCGTTTGGCTTGGCTGCTTGGTATGAATGCCTTCTATGGAAAATGCTACCTGTCCCTTATAACCGGAGAACCATGGACCATTGAATGCCCATTTACGATTGGTGATCAGTTCTTGCTCCCAGCTTTGGCTAGGCATGATATTCCGGTTGTAGTTGCGGCCGTCAAGTTTGTAGACATCACTAAGGATTTGAGTCTGCTCGGTTTTGTCTCCACGCCTCGGGGAGTGTCTAGGAATTTTTAGTTCAAGAGTGCAAAGAGGTAAGTGAATTCTTGATAGGCGAGCACGTTCAAATACTGGCCCACTGGGAGTGCAAGGCCCGTCCAGGTCACGAAGTCGTAGCGATGAGTATTTAATTACGTCGAGCATCAGAATTTACTTTTCGATTTGCCACGGTGTTTAGGTTGCATGTGATTTCTAGTGTCACTATCCAAAAGTCGAAATCGCTTACCCATCAGTTCCAGTTCTGACTGCCGATATAATTGAGCATGTCCGTACAGGAGAACCTCCAGTCTAATTGAAGACTGGGTGCGGAGACATGATTTTGGCTATCAGTGACCAGACGCAACTGGAATTCGAGTCACGCCCTTCGCAGATCCATAAAATAGGAAAAATCGTTAATAATTTGGCGTTGCGTAGCGGCGCTTGTCGTACTCAAGGATGGTTATGCCGTCCTTATCCACATCCGCTGGCCACTCGAGTGGCGCGCACTCAGGGCTGATGGCCAGATCTGGGCTGGCCTTGCGGATCTCTTCGAGTTCGGCATTGAGTTCGGGGTAGGGGGTTAGTCGGATGCTGCGAATGATGTTGTTGATCAGGTCTTGCATGGGCTTAGGACTGATTTTTCGATCTTTTTCTGCTTGTGAGCCAGCGCAGGTTTGACGATAAGAAAAATGAATATGGATCAGTTTGTCACTGGATACAGGAAAAAACACTTTTCGATAGCGGGAACCTGAGGTAACTGTTTCTTGTACATCTAGTTGCACGGCCGGTACTGGTAGAAAAGACAGTGGGGTCCAGTTTATTGGGGATTGGTAGTAAGCCTTGCTTCTTGCTTCGTCATAGAGCTCGTGCCCCCAAGCCGCGGTCAGATAACCCAGAACACCACACTCAAACCCGCTTGGGTATAAAAAATTGAGTTTTTCGTTTGGCTTTGTGAGATTCAACCCTTCGATGTAGAAGTTGACATTTCCCATTAGGCCGCTAAACCATGGACCATAAAACGCCCATTTCCGGTTGCCGATAGGTGCCTGTTCCCAGGTTTGGCTGGGCATGGAAACATTACTGTGAGCACATCCGATAAGCGGTTCTACGTCTTTAACGATTTTTAGTTCTTCGATACTTTCATTCCGCATAGGGGCGTGTTTAGGCAGATGTATCTCAAGCGATCCTTGGGGAAAACGAATGATGACAGGCCGTGATTTTCCAATTGCGGGACCACGGGGAACGCAAGTACCGTTATGCTCTCTCAATCTTACGGAGGAATATTTAATAAGGTTGAGCATCAGAATTTACTTTTCAACTTGTCGTGGTGTTTTGAAAACCAGGCTTTTATTACTTGAAACCAAGAAGACCATGGTCTTCGGCCCCAATCGCAATAAGAAACACGGTGGCAGAAACCGGTGCACAGAGATAAAGCCCGTAGTAGCCCCCAGTATTTCCATAAAGGCACCGATGCCCTGCAGGTCTTGAGTGTGTTCAGCTACATGCGCTGATGCTTTAATAAGCGTGTAACCCCGTGCCACCACTCTAAAATTGTAGTCGGTTGCCAATTAGTTCCAGCTGCTCTCAATTGCCGATGTAACTGGGCATGTCCATTCGGGAGGGTTTTAGGTTGAGTTTCAGGTCGGGCTCAGGTTCAGAAGTCTGGCTATCAGGGATCAGACGCAACTGGAGTTCGAGTTGCGTCTTTCACAGATTCATGAAATGGGAGAAGTCGTTAATAATTTGGCGTTGCGTAGCGGCGCTTGTCGTACTCAAGGATGGTGATGCCATCCTTGTCCACGTCCGCTGGCCACTTGAGTTGCGAGCACTCGGGGTTGACGCTCAGATTTGGGCAGATTTTCCTGATCTCACCGAGTTCGGCTTCGAGCTCGGGGGAGGGGATTAGTCTGACGCTGCGGATGATGTTGTCGATCAGGTCCTGCATAGGCTTGGGACTAATTTTCTGGTCTTTTTCATCCTGTGAACCGGAACATTCCTGCCAATAATCGAATCTGAGACATACCAGTCGATCGCGAGACACGGGGATAAATGCCAAATGATAGCGACATATCGGAGTAGCCATCTCCATATCAAACTGCACCGCTGGTACGGGAAGGTTGGGAATAGGAGACCAATTCAGTGGGGCCTTATATTCCGGAATTTTTCTGCCTTCGTCATATAAAGCGTGCCCCTCACTTGCCGTTAAGTAGCCAAGTACTCCTGACTCAAATGCTCGGGGGTGAAGGAAGTTGAGTTTGGGATTAGATATCGTGGTTTTTACCGCTACCGCTGAGAATGTTAACTGCCCCATGAGGCCGCTAAACCAAGGACCGTTAAATGCCCACTTGCGATTTGCAATGGATGAGTACTCCCAACTCTGGCTAGGCATAATGTTGCGATTGAAGCTTCGACCCTCAAGGTCATATATATCGCTGCCAATTTTTCTCTGTTCGGTGCTATCTCCACGTATGCGATTGTGTTTTGGCAATCTCAGCTCCAAAGTGCATAGAGGAAGGCGAATTTTTGATGGCTGGGCTCGTTTAAACGAGGGGCCAAAGGGTGTGCAAGGGCTGTTAATTTCTCGCAGCCGCAGGGATGAGTATTTGATAGCGTCGAGCATCAGAATTTACTTTTCAGTTTGTCATGGTGTTTAGGTAGCCATGCTTTGACCATAGCGTTTCCCATTTTTCCTAGCCCAATAGCTGTAGCTGCTGCGGTACCCAGTGCTGTTAGAAATGCGGCTGCGGAAGCCGGCGCGCTTAGGGATAGGCCCGCAGTGGCGGCCAGTGTTCCCATAAACGCACCGGCGCCCTGCAGGCTTTTACCGTGTTCAATTACATCTGCGGATGCCTTCAGAAGAGTGTAACTCCCATCGTTACCACCCTCAAATCGCAAACGATTGCCAATCAGTTCTAACTGGTCCCGGTTGCCGATGTAATTGAGCATGTCTGTGCTGGAGAACTTTCGGTCGAATTTCAGGCCTGCCGCACTAGCAGCTTTATACGCCTCGTTGGGTGATGTGGTGGGATTGACCAGAAATACATAGTGTTCCTTAAGTTGAACTTTCTGGTCACTAAGTATCCTCATCGCTTGAGTGAGTATACCCGAGCCACCAAATTCGGATATCCACCGAACACCCTTGATATTGCGAGCGTCGTACATGGTTTTGGCTAGCAGTATAGCGGATTCATGCAATTTCTCGTTCTTCAGTGGTCGAATTGCGTTCTTATAATTGCGGAGGCCCCCCAATTTTCTTTCGCCCGGCGTATAGTGGAGATCAAAGCCATGCCTATCGATAGTAATCCCTCCACCAGAAATTGGCGAAGAGGTGATTCTGTTGGATGCAGTTTGCGCGGCAGTTCTTGGGTTTTTGTAGCCACTGTCGCAAATAGAGACCACACGATCTTCCTTGTTCTCTACTTGTGCTTTTCGCTTTGGAGTACTAACTGTCCAACCTTGATCCCGCTTGGTTGCCGCATAGAGGCTTGGCTTTTCTTCTCTATCAATCAACTCCCCATAATTCAAATCCGCCTCAAAATGCAAAATCCGGAATCCATCCCGCTCCAGCTTCTCTGCGGTCACTTTGCAGCCGGGCAGTATCATCACAAACTCTTCGGTGCCCCCTCTGTTCATGGCGCTGGGTTTGATAAAGATATTGTTCTGGTGCAGGCGGCCCGAGGCCAATTGGTTGATGGCGTTGACGGTGATCTGGGCCCAGTGGTTGCCGCGGCGGGCGAGTTTCACCAGCTCGTGGTAGATGGGTTCGGCCTGTGGGGTGATGGTGACGGGTTTACCGGAGTGAGTACCGGCAATACGCAGTTCACGTTTGGCGGGAGTGTTCGAAAACATCTGCTGTAATCCTTGCTTTTGAGTCCTTGCTGAAATCCAATTTCGAGCCTGTGCGGGAGTCTATCGAAATGAGCGTGCGCTATCCACAGAACGAGTTCACTTTTGCCGGGAAAATATACTTGGCGATAAACATAAAATTGGTACGATAGCCCCAAATATTTGGTTTTCAGGATCTGAATACATATGTCTGATGGAAATCTGAACATCGTTCTGGATGATTTGACCGGCTCTGAAATTGCGGCGTTTCTGCAGGCTCATATCGATGATATGCGCGCGACTTCTCCGCCCGAGAGCAAGCACGCACTGGACCTGAATGGGCTGCGCCAGCCGGAGATCACCTTCTGGTCTGTGTATTGTGACGATGTCCTTGTCGGCTGCGGTGCATTGAAGCAACTTTCGGAAACACACGGCGAAATCAAATCCATGCGCACTGGCGCGGATGCGCGGGGTAGGGGCGTGGGTGGTGCTGTGCTGCAGCACATCATTGAGGAAGCGAGAAAACGGGGCTATACACGCCTGAGTCTGGAAACCGGTTCGATGGAGTTTTTCAAGCCTGCACACCGTCTGTATCGGCGCTTTGGTTTTGAACCCTGCGCGCCATTTGCCGGCTATAAAGAAGACCCGAACAGCCTGTTTCTGATGCTTTCATTGTAGGAACGACACTCTCCAACCGCTGTCGAAGAGGTGCTCGCACAGTGATTTCATATTGCGAAGCGCGCTTGACCTGTAGAAGGTCAGGCGCGCTTTATTTCACGGTTTATTTAAGTCGTGCCAACACGTCGCTCAATCCGATTTCCCCCTGAAATCCACCGTTGCTTGCGCCCACCTCCTGCCGTTCAATCGCATGTGCGAAGATTACTGCCTGATCCGCTTCCAGTTTGTTATAGAGCCGCTGAAGCCCGGGATAATCGCGGCGGTCGACAACCTTGTGGTACTCGTTCCAGCGTGCAATGCCGATAAAGTAAGCGTCGGCGAGGGTCCGTTGCTTTCCGAGCAGCCACTCCTTGTTACCGAGCATGGCCTCCAGGGCAATATGGGCACGCTCCACTGCGCCGCGGCCGTAGTGGGTGAGTGCTTCCTTTTTCGCGCCTTCGGCGCTGTGTTCCAGTGCGTGCCACAGCGGTGCAAAAGCACCAAAAAAAGTGGTGTTGAGGAAGGCGAGCATCTGGTTCAGTTGATCGAATTCGCGAGTGCCTTGGGCGAATCCGAGTTTTTGCTCGATGCCTTGTGCACCTATGTGGCTGAGGATTGCGATACTCTCGCTGATGACGTCGCCGGTATTGGTAAGCAGCGATGGGGTTTCCGCGACGGGGTTAATGCGCCGAAACTCCTCCGTGGTGACCATTTCGGGCATCTCCACCCGGCACAGCTGGTAGGGTTTGCCGAGCCATTCGAGGGCGACGATGGAACCGAAGGAGCAGCCGGAAGGTACACCGTAGCAAAGGATGGGGTTCATAGTGTTCTCCAGGGGGTTGTGTTTTGAGTTGGGCCCGTTGAGTGGGTGACATCACTGTACGCACATGGACTTTGCGCGAGTAGACTGCAAAAATTGGATTTAAAGTCTACAAGTGTGTACTTTCTTTTTATGCTGAACCTCAACGACTTGTTTCTGTTTGTGCGGGCGGTAGAACACGGGGGCTTCGCCGCAGCGTCCCGCAGTTTGGGTATCCCCAAATCGACACTAAGCAAAAGGGTCGCGGAACTGGAATCGGCGCTGGATGCGCGTTTGATCCATCGCACTTCGCGCAGTTTTACGCTTACAGAGCTAGGGCAGGATTTTTACCGGCACGCCCGCGCGGCCATGATCGAAACTGAATCGGCCGAGGAGGCGGTGCGCAGCCGCGCGGCTGTACCCAGTGGCACTGTGCGCATGACCACTTCGGTGCCGGTTGCCCAGGCATATCTCGCCGAACATCTGCCGCGGTTGGCTGAGACCTTCCCGCGCTTACATCTGCAAGTGGATGTGTCGGATCGCTTTGTGGATGTGGTTCAGGAGGGCTATGACCTGGCGCTGCGCTGCCACTTTGCCCCCCTGCCTGATTCCGGGTTGGTACAGCGCCAGGTGATGGTAGAGCCGATTGTTCTGGTGGCGGCTCCCGAATACCTGGCGCGAGCCGGCAGGTTGTCGACGCCCGGGGATCTGGAGGGGCACTTTGGATTGCTCACTGGCCCACAGAATGTCCGCTGGGTATTAACCAGCGGTGACGGACAGCAGGTGGAGGTTACACCGCAGGCAAGGATGACAGCCAATGAATCAATGGTGCTGGCAAGATCCGCCTCGGCGGGGCTGGGTATCACCTGTCTGCCGGAAATGCTGTGCCGTGCCGAGCTGGAGTCGGGGCAGCTGGTTCGGGTACTGCCGGATTGGAATGCGGGTAGGGTGACCACCACAATTGTTATGCCCCACAGGCGCGGTTTGCTGCCGGGGGTGCGTGCCACAGTGGATTTTTTGGTGGAGGCGTTGCGGCAGAGGTGACATCGTAGTTATTCGTTGGGCAGATTTATCCGCCTGGCGGTTGCAGGTATTTGCGACACAGTCGGCCCCGGTGTATCGGTATTCCCGCTATCCATGGCAGACTCATGCCGGCTCCTGCAATATGTGTTTTGGGCATTTCTTCGGATTGCGACGGTGGTCCGAACACCGCTTATTCTTTGCGCGCTCTCAGATGCCCCTTAAGATGTTAATTTGCGCGGGGCAATGGGCATCACTACCCATTGCAGCTCTTCGGAACTGTTGCCGCGGCAGAGCCCACAATTTTACGCTGCAGTTGAATGTTCACATCAATCAATGCCACAAGGTGGAGTTTTTTATGACGGATAACCGCTACACACCGCCCAGGGTCTGGAGATGGGATAGCGAGAGCGGGGGAGAGTTCGCCAAGATCAACCGCCCCATCGCCGGCCCCACCCATGAAAAAGAACTGCCCGTGGGCCGGCACCCGATACAGCTCTATTCCCTGGCCACACCCAACGGTGTGAAAGCCACCATCATGCTGGAAGAGTTGCTGGCGCTGGGATACGACGGCGCCGAGTACGACGCCCATCTGATCCGCATTACGGAAGGCGATCAGTTCAGCAGCGGCTTCGTCGATATCAATCCCAACTCCAAAATTCCCGCGCTGGTTGACCACAGTACTACCCCGCCAATCCGCGTGTTCGAATCCGGTTCTATCCTGCTGTACCTGGCGGAAAAATTCGGGGCCTTCCTCCCGCACACTCCGGAGCAGCGCACCGAAACCCTCAATTGGCTCTTCTGGCAAATGGGTGCGGCTCCGTTCCTCGGGGGCGGCTTCGGTCACTTCTACGCCTACGCCCCGGAAAAATACGAATACCCCATTAACCGCTATGCCATGGAAGTCAAACGTCAGTTCGACGTCCTCGACCGCCAGCTCGCGGAGCATCAATTTGTGGCAGGGAAGGAATACACCATCGCCGACATGGCCATCTGGCCCTGGTATGGCGCGGTGGCAAAAAACCAGGCTTACGACGCGGCGGAATTTCTTGAGGCGCACACCTACAAGAACGTCAATCGCTGGGTAGAGGAGATTGCCGCAAGACCGGCGGTACAGCGCGGAAGAATGGTCAATCGCACCTGGGGTGAACCTTCTGAGCAATTGCACGAACGGCACGATGCCAGTGATTTTGAATTGCGTACGCAGGATAAAATCGGAAATGAGTAAACCATTTAATGGTTGTTAAAGACCGATGATTAGAAATGAAGGGTGAGTGCAGGCTGGTGCATTTCGAAACCGGCGGTGCCGTGGATGGCGCCGCCGGAGCGTGCAGGGAAGTGTTGAAGGGGGGAGAGCCCGATTTCGAAATGCTCCACCTGTGCGCGGCCGCTCCGCAACAAACTAACGAAGTTGGCGAAGGTCAAAATTAGTAATTAAAGCAATTGCAGAGTGCGTTCCAACGTCGCCCCAATCCCCGCGCTCAATTTCAAATCCACTAAATCATCCGCCCGCGTTGTGCCAAAATTCAGCGTGGCCATCGGCTTGCCCCACTCCTTCGCATAGCGACAAAACCGAAACCCCGAATACACCATCAACGAAGACCCCACCACTAGCAGCCCATCGCTCTCCCGCAGCGCATCCGTTGCCAACTGCACCCGATCCTTCGGCACATTGTCTCCAAAAAACACCACATCCGGTTTCAATATCCCACTGCAATCCGGGCAATCCGCCACCCGAAAACCGCTGAAATCCACCTCTAGATCCGCGTCTCCATCAGGGGCGGTCTCCGCGGTATATTGACGGAATTCCGGGTTTAGTTCGTAGTTGCGATCGTGCACCGCCTGGCGCATTGCCCGGTAATCGCAACCCATGCAGCGGATCTCGTCCGCGCGCCCGTGCAAATCAATCACCCGCTCGCTTCCCGCCCGTTGATGCAGCCGGTCCACATTCTGCGTAATCAACAGATGGATATGCCCGCGCCGCTCCAGCTCGGCGAGATGAGCATGCGCCGGGTTTGGTGCGGAATTGCGAATCACCGGCCACCCGATCAGCGCACGCCCCCAATAGCGCTGGCGGGTGGCTGCACTCGCCATGAATTCCCGGTGATCCACCGGTGGCTTGCGTTTCCACTGCCCGTTGCGGTCGCGATAATCGGGAATACCGGAATCTGTGCTCACACCGGCGCCGGTCAATACCGTCAGGCGCGGGTGACGTCGAATAAAATGCACCAGTCGCTCCGCCGCCACTTGTGCAGGCAACTCGGATTCGACAACAGCGTTTTCATCGACGCTTGATAGTGAGGAAAGCGTACTCAGATTCATGGTTTCGGCCGACTCGGCAAGGGTATCAGTGCCGGTAGTGTAGCGAGTCTGGCAGCATGGGGCAGCACCGGTGCCGGCGGCGAGATGGCCGCCGGCGCTGGAGATGGCGGTCAGTAGGTCTTGTAGGGCAGGAATTTGCCGGACATCACCATATTTACCCGGTCGCCTTTGGGGTCTTCCTCCCGCTGGATATCCATGGAGAAGTCGATGGCGCTCATGATGCCATCGCCGAATTCCTCGTGAATCAGTTCCTTGATGGTGGTGCCGTACACGCTCACCAGTTCATACAGGCGATAGATCAACGGATCCGTGGGCACCGCGGTGGGCAGAGAGCCTTTGTAGGGAACGATTTGCAGCCAGGCAATCGCCTCGTCACTCAGGTCAAACAGTTCGCCGACAATTTCGGCCTGTTGTTTGGTAAAGGTCATCTGCCCCAGACAGGCAGCGGTGGTCCACTCTTTGGACAGGCCGATGGCATCGGCCACCTGAGACCATTTCAGATCCTTCTGCACCTTGGCGACGAGGATCATGTCGGTGACTTGCTGGCGGTTGCTGATCATGGTGTTTCTCCTTGGACGATGGAATGGTGTCAGCTTGCACTGGAAATCAGGCTCAACAGGTAAAAAATGATGAGCAGTAATAGACCGCTTACCGATTGCCAGAAACGCACCGGGTAGCGCTCCATCAGCGGCGGACGGGAAGCGCTCTGGTATTCCGGGTTGGGGTGGCGCAGTTCAAAGACGAATTCCGATAGAGCCTCGTGGCGGCGCAGCGGATTCGGTTGCAGGGCTTTTTTCAGTGTGGCGTCTATCCATGCGGGAATGGCGCGGGACTCGCTCAATACACTGCGGTAGCGCAGCTTGTGTTGCGCGGCCACGGTGTGGCAGCGGGCAACCTGGGTGCCGTAGGGAAATTCCCCACACAGCAGGTGATAGGTGAGCACCGCAAGAGAAAACAGATCGGAGCGCGGCGTGCCGGTATCGCCGAGGAAATATTCCGGCGCACTGTACAGGGCTGTGCCGAGAATCAGCTGGCCGTTTTCTTCCGCGACCTCGGCAACGCCGGCCACTTTCGCGGAGCCCAGATCGATCAGGGTGACGGTGCCAGCGCGGCTGATCATGATATTTTCCGGGCGCAGATCCTGGTGCAGGATTTCCGCCCGATGCAGCGCCTGCAGGCCCCGTGCGATCTGCTCCACAATGCCGCGCACGGTTTCCAGCCCGGGATCGGGGTTGTCGGTCATCCACTGTCGCAGTGTCTGTCCTTCTACCAGTTCCATGGCGGTGTAGAGATACTGACGCGGCCGATGGGTGGCCGCGGCACGCACCACATGCGCGCTGTTTACCCGTCGCGCCAGCCACTCCTCCATCAACAGTCGTTCCAGATAACCGGGATTATCTGAGAGGTCTATGGATGGGGTTTTCAATACCACGCGGGTACCGCTGGCTTCGTCCGTGGCAAGATACACGTGGCTGCGGCTGCTCGCGTGAATCTCGCGCTCAATCACATAGCCGTCGAATACGTCACCGCCTTTGAGAATTGGCGGCAGGGGTAGCGCGCCTGCCTGCTCGACCAGTTCTGGTGCTGTCTCCGGCAAACCGTTGATACGCACCAGTTGCACCGTGAGATTGTCGTTACTGCCGTTCGCCAGAGCCGCGGCCACCAGGGTTTTGGCGGCCTTTTCGAGGCAACCCCGGTGTTGTTCCAGGTGCTCGATCAGTGTCTGCTGCGACAGGGATTCATGTACCCCGTCGGTACTCAGAATAAACAGGTCGTTGGTCTCAAGGGTTACCCGACGGTAGTCGATTTCCAGCTGGGACTGCGCGCCCAAGGCGCGACTCAGATAACTGCGCTGCTCCCCGAGCCACAGCCGGTGGTCGTGGGTGAGTTGTTCCAGTGAGCCGCGGCGCAGCCGGTAGATGCGTGAGTCACCGAGGTGGAACAGATGCGCTTCCTTATTTTTCAGGATCATCGCGCTGAACGTGCAGACATAACCCTTGTCTTTCTCGAAGCGGTAGGGGCTTTGTCGGGTTTGCCCGTAAAGCCAGGCGTTGGTGGCCTTGAGCACTTGTTCCGCGGCGTTCTTTACACTCCAACCGTCGGAGGTGCAGTAGTAATCGTCGAGAAAGCTGGTTACCGCGGTTTCACTGGCAATGGCGCTGACCGGGCTTGAGCTGATGCCGTCGGCAATCGCAAAGGCGGCGCCCTTCACGCGAAGTTGTGGCTCCGCCGGCAGGCGTGCGCCACAGCAGTCCTGGTTTTCTGCTTTGAGGCCCGCGCTGCTGTGCTGGCCGACATCCAGTGAAAGTGTGCTATTCATAGAAAAAATCAGCCCCGCAAGGTGCGGGGCTTGGGTAGGTTATCAGGCAAGTGCTTCTTTGCCGGGTTTGCTGCTTTCGGCAGTCAGCTGACGCTTCGGCGCAGTTTTGTAGTGGGTGCTATAAAGCGTGAGGCCGGTGAAGGCGAGGCCACCCACCAGGTTGCCCAGCGCGGTGGGAATTTCGTTCCAGACCAGGTAATCCATCACCGAGAAGTCACCGCCCATCATGATGGCGAATGGGAACAGGAACATGTTCACTACGGAGTGCTCGAAGGCCATAAAGAAGAACAACATGATCGGCATCCACATGGCCAGCACCTTGCCGCTGACATGGGTCGAAATCATCGCGCCAACGACGCCCATGGACACCATCCAGTTACACAACATGCCGCGCAGGAAAATCGTGAACCAGCCGGCGGCGCCGTACTCGGCGTAACCCAGGGTACGAGCTTCACCAACGGACGCGAGCTTTTCGCCCACAGCGCCGGCCTCGGTGTTGAATCCCATAGTGAAAACGAATGCCATCATAGTGGCGACGGTCAGTGCGCCGGCAAAGTTGCCGACAAATACCAGCCCCCAATTGCGCAATACACCCTGCACGGTAACGCCCGGGCGTTTGTCCAGCAGCGCCAGCGGCGTGAGCACGAACACACCGGTCAGCAGGTCAAATCCCATCAGGTAGAGCATGCAGAAACCCACGGGAAACAGGATGGAGCCGATCAGGTGTGAACCGGTGGCCACGGCTACGGTCACCGCAAATACCGCAGCCAATGCCAGAATGGCGCCGGCCATGTAGGCGCGCACCAGGGTGTCGCGGGTGGACATGTAAATCTTGGATTCCCCCGCGTCGACCATTTTGGTCACGAATTCCGTTGGGATGAGATAAGCCATAGTGATCACCTTTTTGTGTTCGAGATCGGGTGTTCTGCTGTGCTGGACCGACGACTGTGCACCTTGCTGCTTTCAACGCGCGCTGGACGGCACCCAAGCACAAAAAAAGGCGGCCACACAGACCGGCTTCTGCCGGAAAGTGATGGACGCCTTTATCCAGAGTGCTCTGATTGTATTGGGCAGGTTGCCGGTGTGGCTCGCGTCAGCTCCTGTGGAGATGGCGCGAAACCTGTACATGCGTTTGTACTTGCAAAGTCAAAGCAATCTCGATGCCAACTTTTTAATTCCGCTGCGGGCCGGTGCTATGGAAAGGGGGTATCAGTGGGTGGGTATGGAAAATTGTTTACCCTCGCGCCAGATACAGGCGTGCTGCGAAATATACGCACCCGGAAAGTTCCATTTTGGTGCAAGCCTGTTGTTGCGCTCCAGTCTGGTGCTTTTGGCGTCGAGTGGAGAAATTTCCGGTGATGCGGCGTGAGTGGAATATTTATTGCTGGAATGGAATTGTGACCTTGCATAGGGGAGCGCAGCCATGCCCACAGACATGTCCTTAACGAGCGACGACGCGGAAAAATTTCTGTTGGCCGCCAAGCGCGCAGAAATCCAGGCGCTGGAGCGACTGGTCGGCAGCTGCGAATTGGTGACCACGGTCTCTGACCTGGTACATCAGCTGCAGCGGGAGCGGGGTATCAGCAATATCTACCTGGTTTCCGCCGGGTTCCGTTTCTCCGGGCAGCGCCAGCAACAAGTCCGGAACTGCGCGGCTAGCGAGGCAGCGTTTCGGCGTTTGCTGCACCATCGCTACCTGCAGTCTACCCGCAGCGACAGTCCGCAGAATATGCGTCTGCTGAACAGCATCGCCTACTCCTTACACGGACTGGATGAACTCGCCAATCTGCGCCGCCATGTCGACGCCTTTGAGGTAAGCGCGCTTGAGTCTACCGATGCCTTCTGCCGGTTGATCGCGGGGTTGTTGTCGGTGGTGTTCGAGGCCGCCGATGTGGCGGACGACCCGGAGGTAACACGTCTCCTCGTGGCGCTGTTCAACTTTATGCAGGCCAAGGAATTTTCCGGACAGGAACGCGCGTGGGGGGCGATTGGCTTTGCCGGGAGCCGCTTCGACGAAAAGCTGCACGGGCGTCTCGCACAACTACAGGATTGCCAGCGCCGCAGTCTGGAACTGTTTGCGGAATTTGCCGGCGAGACGGAGCTTGCGCGTTGGCGAGCCGTTGAAGACTGCCAGGAATCCCGGGATTTACAGCGTTTACGGGGGGTGATTGCCGGGCTGAAAGACGACGAACCCATTGCCGCGGAAATCAGCGAGGTATGGTATGAGCTGGCGACCGCGCGTATCGACGCGATGCACCGGCTTGAAGATGCGATGGCGGCGCGCCTGCTGCAGGTGAGCCGCCAGCGGGTGGCGGAGTCGCAGTCCGAACTGGGGCACCACTATGCACAACTGCAGCGAATGAAATCCACCGGCTGGACGCGCCCACCGGCGCTCGCGGTGCTGTTTGACCCGGAGGTCCCGGGTCTTTACGGCAGTACACCGGACACTATGGTGACGCCGCTGCCAGGTCAGCATCTGGCGCACTCTCTGTACGACCTGATCCGTTCCCAGGTGGCGCACATCCACCGGGTAAGTGAAGAGCTGGAGCAGACCCGCCGCGCACTTACCGAGCGAAAGCGGGTGGAGAGAGCCAAGGGGATTCTGATGCGGCGCCTGCGGCTGACCGAAGAGGATGCGTACCGCACCATGCAGACCCGAGCGATGGAGATGAACCTGAAACTAGCCGACGTTGCGGAGAAAATCCTGCAGATCGGCAGTGGCGAGCGCAGTGCAAGTGACGGGGTTAGCGATAGCGCGAGTTCCACGTCAGAAAAGCAGACTGTGGAAGCCGGCAAAGCGGGCGCATGAAATCAATTGGATCCTTTGCTGAAGGCCTGGTACGTGAGGTACCAGTTCATCAGTGTTGCCGGCGTGGGGCTATTCAGGAATTTCTGCAGAATAAACCCTCCGGCGAAGGCCGCCCCCATTGCCAGTGGCAGGGGAATTTTTTCCGCCTGGGTGGCCACCAGCGCTTTCTGCTGCCGAATCAGCGCAAGGGCGCAGTGGCGCTGCCGCGTCATTTCCCGCCCATGGCGCTCAATCTCTCTGTTTAAAGAGCGCAGTGACATCGTCGATCGCCTCCTTTGCCTGTTTGCGTGTTTCATCGAAGCCCAACAGCTTGCGCAGTCGGCTGGCAGACAACAGGAGGACCGCGACTGTCAGCAGCTGCGCCAACAAAAAAATGCCGAAGCCGATATACACGGACTGGAAGAAGTAGTACCCGAGCAGGCCCAGCCCGGCGCACAGACTCACTACCAGTGCAATGGCCAGAAAAAACGCCAGTAGTAACAGGGCGACAATGCGTTTGCCGGCCGTCACAGTGCGCTGAAACTCCAGGTGGGCGAGGCGGGTAAGATTTTCCGTCCAGGCGGTAGCCAGTGTGAGGGTGGCTTCTGCCCGATCCATCAGTGCAGCCATATCGGCGCGCAACGAGTCTTCTGTTGGCGGGGGGGCAGCATTGTCAATGTCTGCATATTCCTCGGCATACTGGGGGTGGGATTTTTCCGGAGTGGCCATCAACAGCACCCCATCAAGTGTCATTCTGGCTGTTTAAACAGGCAGACCCGGCCCTAAGGCCCTAAGCCACGACCGCGTCCATAAAACCGTTCTGCGGGGCATATCAGACTGCCCCGCGGTTCTTCACTTGAAGATTTTTGCGATGAGCCATCCCGCAGCAAAGGCGCACCCGACGCTGACAAGAGGGTGGGCCTTAATAGACGATTCCGCGCGCTCGGCCACATCGTGTGCTCTCTGCTTACCCTTTTCCATGGATTCGCGGGTTCGGGTCTTCATATGACCCGCAGTTTCGCGGGCACGGGTTTTCATATGCTCAGCAGTATCCTGAGCGGCTTCGCCGGCCAGGTGGTAGGCCTGCTGCAACTTTTCCCGGCCTGAATGGAGACCGGTACCACCGTTGGGAGATTTTGCGCTTGCCATAATATTGGTCCTCGGGGATTCAAGGTGAAATAGAAGGATAGGGTCGAGGGCCAGGGAAACTGAACATTTTTACGCGTTTGCACAGATTGGTATCAGCTGCATCGCGGATAGAATTTTCTGGAATTTAGCAGGCTTTGGAAAAACGGCATGTTAAACCGGGCGGGGACAGACCGCCCGCAACCCTGGTTGAACAGGCCGTGGATGACCTTTCGGTAAGCTGTTAGAACGTCAGGTATCCAGCCATTGGCGAACATTGTTGACCACGCCGTCGAGAAGGCGCTGGCGGCTCTCGCGGCTGATCCATGCGTTGTGGGGGGTGATAATGAGATTGGGAATATCCTGCGCGAGCAGCGGGTGATCCGCCGGCGGTGGCTCCACCGCAAGCACATCCAGGGCCGCGCCGGCAATGACTCCGCGCTTCAGAGCGTCCGCAAGGGCGGTTTCATCCACCAGGCCGCCGCGGGCGGTATTAATCAGAAAGGCGGACTGTTTCATCGCCGAGAGAAACTCGCGGTTCACCATTTTGCTGTTCTGCGCGGTGAGCGGGCAGTGCAGGCTGATGACATCGGAGTCAGAGACCAGCTTTTCCAGCGCTACCCTTCCTGGTTTTTCTTCACCGGTCGATGATTGCGCGATCAGGATGTTCATCCCCAGCGCCTCCCCAAGCCCCGCCACCTTCCGGCCGAGATCGCCGTAGCCGATGATGCCGAGATTTTTTCCCGCCAGTTCCATCACCGGGTAATCCAGGCGGCAGAAAATTGGCGACTGGCTCCACTTTCCTTTTTTTACATCCTCTGCGTATTGGTACCAGCGGGTGGCGAGTGCCAGTAGCAGGGCAATGGTGTGCTGGGCGAGGGAAGTGCCGGTGTAGCCCGCAACATTCTTGACCGGGATATTTTTTTCGGCTGCGGCAGCGAGATCGATATTGTTGGTGCCCGTGGCACAGACGCAGATGAGTTTGAGGCTGGGGGCGTTTTCGATCAGCGCGCGGTCGAGCACCACTTTGTTGGTGATGACCACATCGGCGTTCTGGATGCGCTCGGCGGTTTGATCAGGCGTTGTGGATTCGAACAAGTCCCAGTGGTCGAGAACCTTTTCCAGTGCGGAAGTATCCAGCTCTTCCAGTTTCATGGTGAGGGTATCGAGAAAAACACCGCGCATGGATATGTCCTTTTTTCAGGCCACAGAAATTTCCGATAAGGCCCTCAGGGGCTGTTTTCTGCGGAACGATTGCCGATGAGGTTGTGGAGCAGAAAATGGCCCCTGAGGGCCGCCTGGGGGGTGCTACTTAGCGAGTATCGTGGCGGCGCCGCCACCGGTAATCGATGACTTGTAGGAGCCTGCCTGCAGGCGAATGACTCGTGCCATGAACCATTCGCCTGCAGGCAGGCTCCTACAACGCGTGGTTTACATCACCCGCATGCCCGGCTGGGCGCCATTGTGGGGTTCAAGAATCCACAGATCCTTGCCACCGGGGCCGGCGGCCAGCACCATGCCTTCGCTCACACCGAAGCGCATTTTGCGCGGCGCCAGGTTGGCCACCATCACCGTGTGCTTGCCGATCAGGTCTTCCGGTTTGTAAGCGCTCTTGATGCCGGAGAACACCTGGCGGGTCTCGCCGCCGAGATCCAGGGTCAGCTTCAGCAGCTTGCCGGCGCCTTCCACATGCTCGGCGTTGGCGATCAGCGCAATGCGCAGGTCGATCTTGGCGAAATCATCGAACTGGATTTCCGGGGCGATGGGATCGTCCGCCAGCGGGCCGCTTTTATTTTCGCTGGCGGCGCCTGCCGGCTTCGCTTCTGCCTGCAATTGCGCCAGTGACTCTTTCGCTGCTTCCTGCATTGCTTCCACCTGTGCCTTTTCCACCCGCTGCATCAGCGGCTTGAACTCGTTGATGCCGTGGCCTGCGAGCGGGGTGGTAGCGGTGTTCCAGTCGAGTTGTACACCGAGGAACTCTTCGGCTTTTTTCGCGGTTTCCGGCAGCACCGGCGCCAGCCAGGTGATCAGCGCGCGGAACATGTTCACGCCCTGGGAGCACACCGCCAGTACTTCCGCTTCCTTGCCTTCCTGCTTCGCCAGCGACCAGGGCGCCTTGTCGGCGATCCAGGCGTTGGCGGCGTCGGCCAAGGCCATGATCTCGCGCACGGCGCGGCTGTATTCGCGGGTTTCAAAAAACTCAGTGATGCGCGGGGCCGCTTCCACAAACTGGTTCCACAGCGCTTCGTCGGCAATCTCTGCAGCCAGAGCGCCCCCCGATTTGCTCACGAACTTGGCGGTGCGCGAGGCGATGTTCACCACCTTGCCCACCAGATCCGAATTCACCTTGGCGATAAAGTCCTCGAGGTTGAGGTCGAGGTCGTCCACGCCGGCTGTGAGCTTGGCGGCGAAGTAATAGCGCAGGTACTCGGGGTTCAGGTGGTCGAGATAGTTGCGCGCGTTGATGAAGGTGCCGCGGGACTTGGACATCTTCTTGCCGTTCACGGTGAGGAAACCGTGCACGCACACCTTGGTGGGGGTGCGGAACTGCGCGGAGTGCAGCATGGCCGGCCAGAACAGCGCATGGAAGTTGACGATGTCCTTGCCGATGAAATGGTACACCTCGGCGCTGCTGTCTTTTTTCCAGAAATCGAGCCAGTCAAGGCCTTCCCGGTCGCAGTAGTTTTTCAGGCTGGCCATGTAGCCGATGGGCGCGTCCAGCCACACGTAGAAATACTTGCCCGGCGCGTCGGGAATTTCGAAGCCGAAATAGGGGGCATCGCGGGAGATATCCCACTCCTGCAGGCCCTCGTCCAGCCACTCCGCCAGCTTGTTGGCCATCTCGCTCTGCAGGTGGCCGGCGCGGGTCCACTCGCGCAGGAACTCGTTGAACGCCGGCAGGGTGAAGAAGAAGTGCTCGGACTCCTTTTCCACCGGGGTGGCGCCGGAGATGGCAGACACCGGGTTGATCAGCTCGGTGGGGCTGTAAGTGGCACCACAGGCTTCGCAGTTGTCGCCGTACTGGTCTTCGGTCTTGCATTTTGGGCAGGTGCCCTTGATGTAGCGGTCCGCCAGGAACAGTTCTTTTTCCGGGTCGTAGGCCTGGGTGATGGTGCGCGAGGCGATGTGGCCGTTTTCTCTGAGGCGCTTGTAGATCATCGCCGACAGTTCGCGGTTCTCTTCCGAGTGGGTCGAGTGGTAGTTGTCCACGCTGATCAGGAAGCCGCCGAAGTCGCGCTCGTGCTCCGCCTGCATATTGGCGATGTGCTGCTCGGGCGTCAGGCCCAGCTGTTCCGCCTTCAGCATAATGGCGGTGCCGTGGGCGTCGTCGGCGCACATATACAGGCACTGGTTGCCGCGGGCGCGCTGGAAGCGGGCCCAGATATCCGTCTGGATGTACTCGAGTATGTGACCCAGGTGCAGGGAGCCATTGGCGTAGGGCAGGGCACTGGTGACGAGGATGTTTCTGGGCTGATGGTCGGTGTGAGACATCTTGGCTTCCAAAGGCTGCGAGGCTGTTTGTAATGGTCGTCAGTGATAATGGTGGGCGGAATGGATTCGCCCGGCGGCTGCGAACAACAGGAACAGGAATCGCGCCGCCGAAAAAGAGCGCGGAATATAGCAGAAACGGGCCCTGCACGGCACCCGCACGGCTGTGGACTACCCTTGGGGTGGCTTCCGGCGTTGACCTTGTATTCACAGCGGGGCCTGTCCAAAATGCCGGCCCGAACACAGCGCCAGTGAGGAAAACAGCGTGACCGATCATCACCACCATTGCGACGGCCATCACCGCGATTGCGGGCATGAGCACGACCATGACCACGAAGACATCCCCGCAGAGGTGCAGGAGCAGCTCGAACGAGTGGCGGAAGTCATCGGTGCGCTGCAAGACCCGGCCACCGACCTGCCGCTGGATGCACTGGATGCGGACATCGAAGTGGGGATCGAAGACGGCACCGTCTATACAAGTGTGATTCTCGGCTACCCCTGCGACAGCCAGCAGGATGACTGGGCCCGGCGCGTGCGCGCTGCCTGCGCACCGCTGCTGGCCGACGGCCCCCTTGCGGGAGCCGAACTCAAGTTTGATCTGTTTTTCGATGTGCCGCGCACAGAATCCGGCGATGTGCCTGAGTCACTGCGGGCGGTGAAGAACATCATTGCGGTGGCATCCGGCAAGGGCGGCGTGGGCAAGTCCACTACCGCCGTGAACCTGGCACTGGCGCTGGCTGCCGAAGGTGCCTCCGTGGGGCTGCTGGACGCGGATATCTACGGTCCCAGCCTGCCCACCATGCTCGGCACCGAGGGTGTGCGCCCGCAAGTGAAGGGCGGCAAGTTCTTCGTGCCGGTGGCGGCGCAGGGGCTCAAGACCATGTCCCTCGGTTACCTGCTCACGGAAGACACCCCCGCAGTATGGCGCGGCCCGATGGCGAGCGGTGCCCTGAATCAGATGCTCACCCAGACCCTGTGGGCGGAGGACGATGAAGAAGCGTTGGACTACCTGGTGGTGGATATGCCTCCGGGGACCGGCGATATCCAGCTCACCCTGGCGCAGAAGGTGACACTCGCGGGGGCGGTGATCGTTACCACGCCGCAGGACCTGGCGCTGGTGGATGCCATCAAGGGTGTGGAAATGTTTCGCAAGGTATCGGTACCGGTATTGGGCATCGTTGAGAATATGGCGTTGCACACCTGTTCCGCCTGCGGACATCAGGAGCCGATCTTTGGGGCCGGTGGCGGTGAAAAAATCGCGGCCGACTACGATACCCGGTTGCTGGGTCGTTTGCCCCTGGCGATGTCTATACGTCAGCAGACCGATAGCGGCGAGCCAACAGTGGCGGCGGAGCCCGCCGGAGAGGTGGCAGGACTCTACCGGGAAATTGCCCGCAAGGCGGCCGCGCAGGTGTGGATGGCTCAGGGCGATGGCGGTGTATTGCCGGAGATAGAGCAAGGCTGAATGTTTGCGCAGCCGACAACTGGACGCTGATTGCCGGTTGCGGTGATCCGGATGGGGCAGCAGGGCGTACAAGAAGTCATTCAGTCAGGGCAATGGCGCCCTGGCCGGTTTTCTGGGCAGTTCAGGAGATGGATGTTGAGTTTCCATATTCGACTTAATCCCACCAACCGTATCGTTAATGTCGTTTTTTTTGAACGTGTGGAGCTCGTGGAGAAGCTGGCAGCGGCGAGGCAGGTGGCGGAAAAATTCGGCCACCTCAACCCGTTGTTACTGCTGGTCGATGTCCGCCGTGCAGACATCGTTCTCTCAGCCTCTGAGCGCCGTCAGTTCGGTCGCTTTGCGGCGCATCTGCAGGGACTTAGCCACGGCCGCGCCGCGGTCCTGCATTCGGTTGATCACAACGCCAATGTCATCATCAACAGCACCGCGCAGGCGGAGGGCATGGAAGTGGTTGAGTTCGTCACTGAGCACGCCGCGGTTGAGTGGTTGACCGGCAGTGCGGAAGGCGGGCGCAACCGCGCCTGAACCTCGCCACCTCGCGGACCCACTCCAAAAACACTTTCCGGCGGACTCGCGCTCAAATTGCTGTGCGCGAATCTGCCGGGAATGTCGCGCAAGGCTCCATTGTGAGTGATTTCTCATTTTTTGTCTGTTTTGAGAAAAAAATTCCAGAATTGAAATTTTCAGTAGTCTTTTGCGTCACTCGTTGACGGAAGCTTCTAAACTGCTCCGACTTCGCGGAATCGCCGATCTGCCGGGCGGCGGGTGCGGGATACGCCACAGGAATTGTCAGTGAGCGGATTGGAGTAGTAGCAGTAATGAGTTTTCGGATCCGATACGACAGTCAGCGTCGAGTGGTCTGTATGCTTTTATACGGCGAAGCGACCTTCGAAAATCGTCTGGAAGCGTTACACCAGCTGGTGGCGAAATATGGCCACCTGAAACCCCTGCGGGTGCTGGCGGATGTGCGCCGGGTGACGAAAATGTCCATGAGTCTTGAGGAACAGCAGCGCTACGGTGTGTATCTGGCGCAGCTGCCGGCAATGTCCGGTGCGCGTATCGCGATGCTGAATCGGGTGGAGCTCAATACCACCGCGGTGATGCGTGCCAAGGCGAAGGAAAACGGCCTGGAGCTTTTTTCATTTTTTACCGAAGCGGCAGCCATGAAGTGGCTTGTCAGCACGGCGGAGGTGCCCGGTTAGGGGCACCCCAACCCGCGCCGTATCCGCCGCTGCGGCGATATCATCCGGCGCCGCGCGTCTGCTCCGCCTGCTGCTGACGCAGTGCCTGTTTTTGCTGGCGCCGGGTCTGGGTGGTGGCCTTGGCATCGTGCCCCAGGTGCTCTTCACCGCGGGACTTGGCCAGCTGTATCTGCTTTTCCCGCTCGCGGAAACGCGCTTTGTCGGCTTCTGAGACCGCGTCAAAACAGTGAGGACAGCTGACGCCCTGCTCGAACAGCGGCGACTGCATTTCCTCGTCGGTAACCGGCATACGGCAGGCGTTGCACTGCTGGTAGCTGCCGCGTTCCAGATCGTGGTTCACCGTCACGCGGTCGTCGAATACAAAGCACTCGCCTTTCCACAGGGTCTCTTCCTTCGGCACCTCTTCCAGGTATTTCAGGATGCCGCCCTGCAGGTGATACACCTCGTCGAAACCCTGTTCCTTCAGGTAGGCGGTGGACTTCTCACAGCGGATACCGCCGGTACAGAACATCGCCACCTTGCGGTGTTTCTGCGGATCCAGATGATCTTTCACATACTGCGGGAACTCGCGAAAGCTGGTGGTGTTGGGGTTGACTGCGCGCTCGAAGGTGCCCACCTGATATTCGTAGTCATTGCGGGTGTCGACGAGTAGTACCTCGGGGGCGGAGATGAGGGCATTCCAGTCGCGGGGTTTGACATACGTGCCCACAGTGCGGCGGGGGTCGATGCCCTCGACGCCCATGGTGACGATCTCGCGCTTCAGTTTGACCTTGCTGCGCAGGAACGGCATTTCTGCAGTGAACGATTCCTTGTAGTCCAGCTCGGCGAGGCGTGGGTCGGACTTGAGGTGGGCGAGCAGGGTATCGATGGCGGCGCGGTGGCCGGCCACGGTACCGTTGATGCCTTCGCGCGCCAGCAACAGGGTACCGCGCACCTCTTTGTCGAGCATCACCTTGAGCAGCGGTTCGCGCAGGGATTCGAAATTGTCCAGGCTGACAAACTTGTACAGCGCACAGACCACGATAGTTGGTTCGGTCATTGTTGGGGGTCCTTTTGCAGGCCGGAGCGTAAATCCGGGGCAAGGGTAAAAATCGCCGCGTATTTTAACAAAACTTCGCCGATGCCGTCGTACACTTTTTCGACAGTGACGGACGGGCCTTGACCGATGATCCATAAGTTGTCAGATTGGCCGCCGTTTCCGCTTCTCTCCATGCAAACGTGCTATTCCAGCGAGCAATGCCAGCGAGGTTTTTCCCATGGCCGATGACTTCATTCCCCAGGACTCTCCGCTCTGCCGCGCCTACAGCGATGGCAATCACACCGTCAACATCGACATCTACGAGGATGGCGAGGGGGGCTGGCTGCTGGAAATTGTGGATGAACACAACAACTCCACCGTGTGGGAAGACACGTTTGATACTGATGCCGAGGCGCTACAGGAGGCGCTGGACGCTCTGAAGGAAGAGGGGTTGGGGGCCTTTATCGGTCCCGCGGAGTCCAGTGGCAGCTGGGAGGCGCCCTGACTCCGGTGTCCCGCATAGGCGACTTTTCAGTCATGCGCTGGCGAGTGACTGCGAGCCACAAGTGCGCTTACAAATAAATAGCGCCATACACCGCAGGTTTTTTCTGGGCTGCTAAGGTTATACATAGAAGGGAATCGCGACAGTGTAACAGCACTACCCAATCGCGGTGCCGCCACGGGCAGCAAGGAAAGTTGCCCTGGCGGCGCCAACTGATCGCGGTCTGCAGATGTATGATGTGTGGTTGCTCTGCATGAAAAAATTCCTTCCCCGCCTTGTGCTCCCCCTGATCTGTTATACCAGCGCTGTGCCGGCGATTTCCGATATTGAACTCAAACTGTCGGACGATCGCGTGCTCAGTGTAGATCTGGCTGAGGCGCGCCTTATTTCCGAACTGAGCGGATACGCCATTATCGCCGGCCGGACCTGTATCGACTGCGACGAAAACACGGCGATCTTTTTGCAGAAAATCGACGGAGAAGCCTTTCCCGCCCGGGATGCGGATGAGCCGCCGGAGCCGGAGAGATTTGCCGAGCAGAATCGGGAGCCGCGCGATGAGACCACGGCCATGCAACGGGATCAGTCCCAGGCCGAGATGGATGGCGACGCTGACGGTGTGACGGAAATCAATCTTTCCGGTGAGCGCTTTAGCTACCCGGGGCGGTATCGCGATTACCTGACGAAAAAGTTGGTGGAAAAAACCCGGATGTTTTACGGCAACTGCCACGAGAGCTCTCCCGCGCTGCTGTGGCTGACGGAATATCGCACCGACAAAGGCTGGGTGAAGGAGGAATACCTGTTGGTATTCCGCGATGAGGGTGTTGAACACCGTTACAGTGAAACGCAGCAGCCGAGTATTTATTACATCGAGAACGAGGGCTGTCGCGAACTGCCCGGAATTGAAACCACCACCGAGCCCTGACCCGCGGAGAATCCCAGAAATTCCCCGCCCAAAAAACAAAACCCCGTAATTGCGGGGTTTTGTTTTGAAAGCAGTGCTTGGCAAAGCCCTGTGTACTTTCTGTGGTCCGGTTCCGTTCCGGGACCTGAGTTCCAGGCAAGGTTCTGGCAGGCAACGTTTTCTTAGCGACGTTTTCCTCTGACCGGCGTGTTATTTTTTCTCCGGGTGCCAGATGATCTTCAGTTTTTTCTTGCCCCAGGCGCGCGCTTTTTTCAGGTCCTTTTCCATCCACACGTCGATGCGGTTGGTGTAGCGCTTGTTCATACGGTCGCGCACGGTGTAGGTGCCGGGCAGGCCCTCGATCCTTACTTTGGCGCCGTTGGTCAGGCCGTGTTTTTCCAGATCGCGGGATACCGCGATGATCTTGTCTCCCGGGCGCAGGCGGTTGTTCCAGGCTGCGGTCCAGGGGTCGTCATCGGTCTGGCCTTCAATGGAGTTGTAGGCCGTCGCGGTGACGGTCATGGATTTCTTCTTTCCGTCAGGTTCCTTCTTGATCGTGGCGAACGCATCGCCACCGGCGAGTGCTGCAAGTGAAGCGGCGATTACGATGATGTACTTTTTAAGGCTCTGTCGCATAAGTCTCATTACCTCTGGAAGCTTCTTGGTCACAGACGGTTCCTGTCTGCCCGGCCTCCAAGTTGATTTCGTAATAAGTGATCAATCTTTGATCAGGGAAGGCCATATTAAACGTCACTTGATCTGAATCAATCTTTTGCGCGACAGCGGCGATTTCCCCCACAGAGTGATCGGTTATTTTTTGTTCGTAGCCGGATTTGCTATCAGACTGCACTGGTATAGGAATATGTATTCAATTGTTACGTTTTAATGACGGAACCAGTGGCGAAAAACTGGTCTCGATGAGTCTCCCGTTTCCAGCCGGGAATACTCTCTGACAGCGATGTCATTTCGGTTTGGTTGAAATTTGTGCGATTCGGGTGGTGAGAGGTATGGGTTTGTGGAACAAAATTTTTTTCGGATTATTTGCGACTGGTTGTTCAAAACGGCGAAATACTGTCGATGACAGCGGTGTAGGAGGGATGAGTGAGCGGTTTTTCTTATGTTTGACGCAAGACTCCGCCTATTGGGGCGATAGAAAACCGCTGCTGTTAGGCGCGATATTTCCGCTTGAAATGCCAACGGGAACGCATCGTTTTCCTCCGGGATACGGGGCCGTGGGGGAATGGCTGTCTCGATGCGGGCAGTCAGGGACTGTGGCTGTAGTGAGTCAGATGGCGCTATCACCCGCGGGTTGCCGCGGGTTAACCATCTCTCTCAATGAAGTCAGATAGGCCATGTCCTCTTCCAGATCCTCAAAGCCGTGGCGGCGGTCCAGGTCTACTGCCTGTTCCAGCCACTGAATGGCCTCTTCCAGATTGCCCTGCCACTCGCACACTTGGCCGATGTTGAAGGCCGTGATGGCGAGGTTCTGCCAGTCGCGCTCCTGGCGCAGATCGCCGATGGCGCTGGCGTAGAGCTGGTAGGCGTTGCGCAACATGGCGGCGCGCTTGTTGGGGTTTTCCTGCAGCGCCGAGTGCTGATGGTAGGTATGGGCAATGGCGGAGCGCACCCGTGCGGCCGAGTGCTCAAAGGGAAGCCCCGGAGAGGATTCGATATAGGTAAGAACCGCTTCGAACTGGCTGCGGGCCAGCGGATAGAGGTCGGGGCGTTCGCCGCCGAGGGCATTCAGGACGATGCCGTAGCGGTAACGCAGCAGGTTTTGATGGCGCGGATCGTTGGCGAGCCCGGCAATGGCGCGCTCATACAGTGGCAGGGCGGCATCGTAGTCGCCCGACAGGGCCGTTTCTTCGGCCTGCGCGATCAGCCTCGCCACGGGGCCGGATTCCGCCGGCGCCGCCAGTGCCGGTGCGGCCGCGATAAGCTGCGCCGCCAGCAGGGCGGCGCCAAGGGCTTTGTACCGATAAGGGGCCGGTTTCTTCCGCGGACTCAACATTACCAGATGTTCCCGAGGCTCGCCGGTGCGCCGGCGAGAAGTTAGTGCGTACTGACAGTAAACCCTGAATCCTCGATTTGCGCCAGTAGCGCCTGCAGTGGATGGCGCAGACTGGTATCGGCAAAGCGCTTGCTCTGGCAGCGGCAGGAGTAACCGGTGGCGAGAATGGCGCTGGTATCGCCGTTCAATTTCGGCGCCCAGGATTGCTGGAAAATTACCCGTGAGGTCTCCCGGTTGGCCACTTCATGACCGTAGGTGCCGGCCATGCCACAGCAGCCCGCGGCCTGGGTATTAAGCTCCATACCCAGCGCGGCGAACACCTCCTGCCACTGTTTACCGGAACCGGCGGCGTTGGACTGCTCGGTGCAGTGGGGCAGCAGGGTGAAACGGCCGGCCTGCAGACGGTTGCGGTTGGTGGCGAGGTGATCGGTGTGCCCGGCCAGCCACTCCTGCAGCAGTAATACCTTGGGCGCCTTGTCTCCCAGCAGCTTCTGGTATTCGCCGCGATAGGTGAGTGTCATGGACGGGTCTATGCCCACCAGTGGCACGCCGTATTCGGCGAGGCTGTTGAGCATGGCGCTGTTGCCGGCGGCGGTTTGTGCGAACTGGCGCAGGAAGCCGTGCACGTGCAGGGGTTTGCCGTTGGCGCGAAACGGCGCCACCAGCGGGTTGAAGTCGAGCAGTTTGAGCAGGCGCAGTGTGTCTGCCACCACGTCCGCGTCGAAGTAACTGGTAAAGGCATCCTGCACAATCACGACGGCCTTGGCGCGCTGCGTCGGGCCCATGGCGCACAGGCTTTCGCGGCTGGCGTAAGGCACGCCCAGTTCACGCATGGCCCTGTCGAGGCTGGTGGCGGAGAGACTGGGAGAGTCCGCGAGGCCGAGGCCGCGTTCCAGCAGCCAGCGCACCGGCTTCAGTTTCAGCGGCAGGTTGTACAACTGGGGCACCCGCGCCAGATGTGGCATCACGAATTCCAGACTGCCGACGAAGTAATCCTTCAGCGGGCGCAGGTAGCGGCTGTAGTAGAGTTCAAGGAATTTGGCGCGGAACGTGGGGACATCCACCTTGATCGGACACTGGCCGGCGCAGGACTTGCACGCCAGGCACGCCTGCATGGACTCGTTCACCTCGTGGCTGAAGTCGTACTCGCCGCGGGCTTTGGCCAGACTGTTCTTGATGCGCCCGGGCAGGCCGATGATGAAGGATTGCTCGCGGCTCTTGCGCGCCACCGCTTCCGGGTCGACGGATCTGTCCGCCAGCAGGCGCAACCACTCGCGGATCAGCGAGGCGCGGCCTTTGGGTGAGTGGATGCGGTTGCGGGTGCCTTTGTAGGAGGGGCACATGGCATCGTCCGGGTTCCAGTTGAAACAGGCCCCGTTGCCGTTGCAGTAAACTCCCTCCGAGTAACCCTCCCATACCTGTACCGGAATCCGCCGGTCGTGCTCGCCGCGGGTCGGCACCTCATCGATCTTGAGCAGGCTGGAGGCGGCGCTGGGGGTGGCGATTTTGCCCGGATTCAGCTGATTGCGCGGGTCGAAGGCGGCCTTGATCTTCTGCAGCTCCAGATACAGCTCGCCGAAGAATGCCGGCGCGAACTCCGAGCGCACGCCCTTGCCGTGTTCGCCCCACAACAGGCCGTTGTACTTTTGCGCCAGTTCCACCACTTTTTCTGTGATGACCCGGACCTGCCTGGCCTGCTCCGGATCTTTCATGTCGATGGCCGGGCGCACGTGCAGCACACCGGCGTCCACATGCCCAAACATGCCATAGGCGAAGCCGGCTTCATCCAGCGCGGCGCGGAACTCGGCGATAAAGTCGGCGAGGTTTTCCGGTGGTACCGCGCAGTCTTCCACAAACGGGATCGGACGCTGTTCACCCTTGGCGTTGCCGAGCAGGCCCACGGCGCGCTTGCGCATCCCCCAGATCCGGTTTACCTGGGCGTGGCCGCGGGCGATGGTGTAACCGAAGCTCTTGCCGGGCTGGCCGATCAGACTGTCGATGTGAGCGGTGAATCCGGCCAGCGCTGCGTCCAGCTCTTCCTCGGAATCGGCGGTGTATTCCACCAGGTTGATGCCGTTCACCGGCCTTTCGTTCTGCGGGAAAAACTCGCTCACGCTGTCCCACACGATGTCTCCCATGGCCAGCTGCAGCACCTTGCTGTCCACGGTCTCGATGGACGTGGGGCCGGCCTTCATCAGGTCGCTGGCATCCTTGAGCGCATCCTGGAAATGGTCGTAATTCAGGTTTACCAGTGCCGCGCACTTGGGGATCTTCAGCAGGTTTAGCTTGGCCTCGGCGATAAAGCCCAGGGTGCCCTCGGAGCCGCACAGGATATTGTTGAGATTGAAACGGCCGTCTTTGCCCTTCTCGCTATCCCGGATATGCGCGAGGTCGTAGCCTGTAAGGCAGCGGTTCAGCTTGGGGAACCGGGCGTCGATCAACTCGCGTTTTTCCCGATGGATGCCTTCCACGGTGCGGTGGATCTTGCCGACGCGGCTGTCCTGCTCGCTGATTGCAGCGAGGTCGGCGTCGTCGATAACGTGCGACTGCCACAGTGTGCCGCCCATCACCACGGTGCTGAGTTCCAGCACATGGTCGCGGGTCTTGCCGTAGACACAGGAGCCCTGGCCGGAGGCGTCGGTATTGATCATGCCGCCGATGGTGGCGCGGTTGCTGGTGGAAAGCTCCGGGGCAAAGAACAGCCCGTGGGGCTTCAGTGCCGCGTTCAGCTGGTCCTTCACTACCCCGGCCTGCACCCGCACCCATCCCTCCTCGGGATTGATTTCAAGGATGCGGTTCATATGCCGGGAGATGTCCACCACCAGGCCGTCGGTGAGGGACTGGCCGTTGGTGCCAGTGCCGCCGCCGCGGGGAGACAGCACTACCTTGTGGAACTCCTCGCGCTCCGCCAGTTCCATCAGCAGCTGCAGGTCGTGCACGTCCCGCGGGTAGACCACCGCCTGGGGCAGCACCTGGTAGATGGAGTTGTCGGTGGCAAGCACCGTGCGACTGGCGTAGCTGGGGCTGGTGTCGCCGCGGAAGCCCGCCTGCTTGAGTGCGTTGAGAAACTGCAGGTAGAGCGCCTGTACAGCGTTGATTTCGCGCAGTGCTGGAATCATTCCGGGCCCCGGGGATCAGGTGAATCTTGGTCGTGTATCAAAGAAGGACTGGCATTTTAGCGGTGGCAGCCGGCTGCGCAACAAATACCGGAAAACCACCGCTGGGAAGCGCGGATATTGCGCAGACTGTCCCCACGCCCCGTTTGATCTGTATTTCCAATCCGGACGTATAAGCCGGAAGAGACTCTTCGTTCAGAGTACACTTGCAACAAAGGATATTCCCGGAGCGGCAGATCATGCGGATAACGCCTCGCCAGTCAAAGATCCCGGTAGGCATCAGCCAGTGCGCGATGGGCGATCCTGTGCGCTACAACGGCGGCCACAAGCACAGCAAGGTGTGCACCCAGCTGTTGAGCCAGTGCTTTGAGTATGTACCGCTGTGCCCTGAAGTGGCGATAGGGCTCGGGATACCGCGCAAGCCCATTCATTTACTGGTCGACAAGGCCGGTGAGCCGGTGGACGCGGTGCGCGTGGTGGGGGTGGAAGACGCCAGCGTGGACGTGACCGCCCCCCTGCGTGACTACGCGGACTCCGTGGTGCCGCAACTGGAGCGGGTGCGCGGCTACATCCTTATGCAGAACTCCCCGAGCTGTGGTCTGCGCGGAGTGCGGCGTTACCTCGACAACGGCCACGGCATCGACAGCGAGGGGGTCGGGCTGTTCGCCCTGCGCCTCCGGCAACACTTTCCCGATCTGCCGATGGAGGAGGTGGGGCGGCTGAACAACAGCGAACTGCGCGAAAACTTCCTTACCCGGGTATTTGCCTACGATGCCTGGTTTCGCTACGTGGAAGGTGAAGAAGGAGACGTCATCTGGAGCGAGGGTGAGCGGATGCCTTCGCGTATCGCCCGTATTATCGACTTCTACACCGCCTATAAATATCTGCTGCTGGCGCACAACCAGGAGGCGACCCGCGAGCTTGGCCGGGTACTGGCGGATAGCAAGTCCATGTCGGAGGACGCACTGGCGCTGGCGGTGCGCGGCCGGATCATGCAGATCCTGTCGCGCCCGGCCAGTCGCAAGGACCGCACCAATGCGCTGATGCACAGCCAGGGGCATCTCAAGGCGTTTCTCGACCGGCGGGAAAAGGCCGAGTTACAGCAGCTGATCGAAGAATATCGCCTCGGGCGCAAGCCGCTCTCGGCCGTCCTCACGCTATTGCGCCACTACCTCCCTCGCAGCCCAAACGGTTTTATCCACAGCCAGGTCCTGCTCGCCGCGGAGCCGGCGGAGTTGGGGCTCTGCGACTTTCACTGAGAAATATGTCTGAGAACAACTTCGCGCGCGGCCTGGTCTGGCTGCGCAACGACCTGCGCACGGAAGACAACACTGCGCTTTATCGCGCGGCCAGGGCTTGCGATGCCCTTGCCGCCGTGTTCATTGCCTGCCCCGAAACCTGGCGCAGCCACGGCGACGGCGACAATGTGGTGGCGATGCGCCTGCGCACGCTGAAGTCGCTGCAGGCATCCCTCGCGAAAAAGCACATTCCGCTGTATTTCCTTGAACTGTCGCGCTTCGCGCAGGTGCCCGCCGCACTGCAGCAGATCTGCGGCAAGCTCGAAGTGGATGCGCTTTTCGCCAATGCGGAGTACCCGCTCAATGAACAGCGCCGCGATGCGGCGGTACGCGATACGCTGAAGCAGATCCGGGTGCCGGTGGAATACTGCACCGATCGCACCCTGGTTCCGCCCGGCAGCCTGACCACGAACAGCGGTGACGGTTTCAAAGTCTTTACGCCCTTTAAACGCGCTTTTATCGCTCAGCACGACAATAGCGAGCGCGGTTTCGATCCGTTGCCGGCGCCTCGTTCACTGGGGCCCGATCACGGAAAACGATGGCCCGAGTGGATAGCGCTTGCCGGTGAAAACAATCTGGTGCGCTCGATCCCCGATAGTGTCGGCGACTACGGTGTGGCGCCCGGGGGAGAGCGCAAGGTACTGGACTGGGCAGTGGGCGAGGGCGCGGCGAAAAAGCGCCTGGAGGCGTTTTCCGCAGTAATTCCGGACTACCACAAGCAGCGGGATTTTCCGGCGCTTGAGGGGACCTCCCGGCTGTCGCCCTATTTGAACTGCGGCGCTATTTCCGTACGCCAATGTGCCCGCATGGCGCTGGAAGAAAATGGCGGTCGCTGGGCGGGGAGCTGCGAGGGCGCAAGCAGTTGGCTGAACGAGATTCTGTGGCGGGAATTCTACCAACACCTGGTGGTGCATTTTCCGCGGGTGTGCCGCAACTTGCCATTCAAGCCTGAAACCGAAGGTGTCCCCTGGGCGAACCGTCCCTCGGATTTTGAGCGTTGGAGCGAAGGGCAAACCGGTGTGCCCATTGTGGATGCAGCCATGCGCCAGTTGAACCAGACTGGATGGATGCACAACCGCCTGCGTATGGTGGTGGCGTCGTTCCTTACTAAAAACCTTCTGACGGACTGGCGCATCGGGGAGCGCTATTTCATGCAGCAACTGGTGGATGCGGACTTCGCCGCCAACAACGGAGGTTGGCAGTGGGCCGCGTCCACCGGTACCGACGCCGCGCCTTATTTCCGCGTGTTCAATCCCTACAGCCAATCCAAGCGATTTGATCCCGATGGGGATTTCATCCGCAGGTTTGTCCCGGAGCTTGAAGACTACCCTAACAAAGACCTTCACTGCCCACCGAGGGATCTGTTCCGCGGCGGAAGCTACCCTGTCCCCATCTGCGATGTGACCCAATCGCGCAAACACGCAATTGAGGTATTTGCTAACTTGAAGTCTCAGGGATCCTCTGATTAATTCTGCAGGGCCTGTTTTTTGCCGGGTCCCGTGCATAGGTCGGGGCATGCGCTCGCGGTACAGAAATCCTTCTGATGAATGAGTCGCCCATGAGTTATAGAAAGCTGGTTAACTTCACGCTGTTTGTCGCCGGATGGTGGACGGCTCTATTGTTCGGGAATGCTCTGGCGCTGATTGCACTATTTCTGGTGCTTATGGTGCATTTCATCCTGTGGCGGGACGTGCGGGATATTTTTCTGATACTCGGTTTCATTTTCGGCGGCTTCGGGGTCGAATGGGCCTTTATTGCCAATGGCGTCCAGGATTACCACTCCAACCTGCCGCCCGCCTGGACCATCTGCATCTGGGCCATGCTCGCAACCACCGTACGCTACTCCCTGTCGTGGCTGGTCAGTAAACCCCGCTGGGCGGCACTGGCCGGATTGTTGTTTGCCCCTGCGTTTTATTTCAACAGCGTGCAGTTCGGCCCTGCCGGCTGGGGGCGTCCTATGTGGGAATGTCTGCTGGCAATCGCCCTGGTATGGAGTGCGCTCGCTGCACTGATCAGCGGCGTGCTGGTGCCCGCGATCGAGCAGATGGAAGCGGCCGAGAGTCCGATGTCTTGATGCGGCCATTGCTATCGTGAAGCTGACCTATACTTGCCACGAATTTCTGCCGTGGCAAGGAGGCTGCAGTGTTCCCGAACGGAAATCCATTCGCCAGAGTCCCGTCCCTGTTTTTTGTCTGCCTTCTTGCAAACTTCCTTGCACTAAATGGCGCTGTGGCACAGGCAGAAGAACCGCTGTACCGCTCGTTGGTCGTTTTCGGCGATAGCCTTTCCGACAATGGCAATGCCGGCGTTTTTACCTCCGATGACCCCGCGGGAATCTATCCGCGCCAGCCGGCGGTGTCCTTCCTCGCCGACATGCTCGGGGTGTCCAAACAAAATTCCTGTTTTGGACTGGGGCCGGCATTTGGCGGCGCCATTCCCTGCGCGCCTGCGGCGGGTTCAATGGAGCAGCAGTTGCAGCAGATTACCGGCTCGGTACTCACCAATGGTCCCAACTGGGCGGTGGGTGGCAACCGTACCGCGGATGTTTTACTGGATCTGGTGGGGCCGCAGCGCTTCCGCCAGCTGTTCCCGAATACCACGGTGGCGGATCACAACACCCTGACGACTATTTTGCCGGACTCCAGCCGCTGTGGCGCCGACGGTGTGTGCGACCCTGCAGCGGGCGAGAGTCCCTACCTCAGTGTTGAGGAGGTTCAGGCGGCGACTGCGGCATTCAATGATCCCGCGGCGCTGCAGGCACTGGTGGACGACCCCAGCAATAACATCACGCTGACCGGCGTGCCCTTTGCCACAGGGCAGGGATACCTGCAGGGCAATACACCATCGCGCAGCGATCTCTATTTCCTCAACGGTGGCGGTAACAATATTCTCGATGGTGTGCGCAGCGGCAGTCTGTCGCCGATGTCAATGGCGCGTGCCGCGACCTTCCTCTCCACCGCCGGCCATGAGCTGAAAGCGGCCGGGGCGAAATATATCGTCATGACCAACGCCCCGCGTATCGGCCGCACGCCCGCGATCTACGCCCAAGGGCAGGCGGCCATCGAGTATGCCAACTACGGTACCGAGCTGTTCAATGAAACGCTGCGCCGGCA
Organism: Microbulbifer sp. SH-1; assembly: GCF_011326135.1. Taxonomy (NCBI): domain Bacteria; kingdom Pseudomonadati; phylum Pseudomonadota; class Gammaproteobacteria; order Cellvibrionales; family Microbulbiferaceae; genus Microbulbifer; species Microbulbifer sp. SH-1. The sequence goes on from NZ_CP046948.1 coordinate 4,562,061, forward strand.
GGCCAACCAGATCGGCAATATCCTGTTGCTGGATATGGCGGGGTTGCTCGAACTGATTGTGCAGCGACCGGGAAACTACGGATTTGCGCCGATCAACCAGAGCGCCACCTGTTATATCGATTGCGCCAACCCGAATGCCACCTACGGCGCGGCGGGTACCAGCCCCAACGCCGATATGCTGGTGTTCTACGACAGTATCCACCCCACGCTGGCCGCCCAGCGCATACTCGCGGACTATTATTACGAAACGCTCACCGCCGCCGTGGAATTTGGCGTGCTGCCGGACCTCGGGTATCAGAACACCCGTCAGCATCGCATCAACATCGACCACCACTTGCTCTCTCAGCGCTTCCGCCCTCCCTATACCACCGTATTTTTTGGCGCCAGCGTAGGCCACGCGGAGTTGGGTACCGGCCCCGCGGTAAACGACGAATTCCCGGCGTGGGACGGATTTTTCGGCATGAGTTTCGCGGGCTTTGAACATCTCGAATGGGGGCTCGGCATGTCGTATGGCGGCAGTGAATACGAGCCGTCAGACTTTTTCGCCAAGTCCCGCAACTTCAACGTCAGTGCCTTCGCCCGCTGGGACAACGGTTTTTGGTTTGCCGATGGTGGGCTTGGTTTCTCCGACATCCAGTACGACAACATCCACCGTACCATCCGTCTTGGCGAAACGTTTCGCCACCGCCTTGATGGCGATACCGATGGTGAGGGTTACAACGTCTTCCTTCGCGCCGGCTACAACGCCACGCGCAATCTCACCAGCAAGATGGGCCCCTTTGTCGCCGTCGACTGGACCGAGATCGACGTCAACGGCTTCAGTGAGAATACCGAAGCGGCCTACACCTATACCGGCCGATTCGGCGCGGGCCAGGATCCCCTTGGTCTGTGGGTACACGGACAGGACCGCGAGTACCTGCGCTACCGCGCCGGCCTTTTCTTTAACTGTCCGGATACCGCCAAATATCAGTGGTTTGGGGAGTTCTGGCTGGAACATGTCAGTGGCGATGACTTTGCCGACCTCGGCATCGGCGTCAAATCCATATTCAACAACTATGCGCGCCTGCCGTCTTATCGCAGTAAAAACGCCGGTTACTTCCAGAATGGCGTCGGCGCCATGGTGGGTGTGAACATGACGGAAAAATTGCGCCTGGCGGCGGACCTACTGGTGCGGCCGGAAGACACGGTGGGCGGATTGAGCCTGAACTACCGGTTTTAGGGGGATACGCCCAGTGCTTTCCCACCTCTCGTCCAGCTTAAAACTCCGGCCGCTTCCGCATTTTCTGCGGCGATCAATGCAAAATGACCCGCCTGCTGCGAAAACAGCTACCGCGAAGCGGCATGGATTACCCCGTCGGTTGTTACCTTAGAACCATTGATAACAACCGCGAAAGATGGATTCCGACGATGTACACCCCGCGCTTTAGCAAACAGAGCCAGGCCCTTCACTCCGCCGACGCGGACGTATGGGCGGTCAGTGATCGCGCCCACGCGCTCGCCAACAAAGGCGAAGACGTCATTTTCCTGTGTGTCGGTGATCCCAACTTCGACACCCCCGAACCCATCCTCGACTTCGCCCGCGCCCGCCTCGGCGTCGGCCGCACCCACTATTCCCCGGCGGCTGGCGAGCTCATGCTGCGCCGTGCGATTGCCGACATCGAAAGCCGCGTCAGCCCACACCCCTGCAGCCCGGAGGATGTCGTCGTCTTCCCCGGCGGCACCAACGCCATCTACGCCGTCCTGTCCTGCCTGCTCAATCCCGGTGAACAGATCGTTATCCCCGAACCCATGTACATCGGCTATGTACCGATCACCGACGCACTGCAACTGGATGTCAGAAAAGTTGCCTGTCCGCCCGAACGGGGCTTCGCCTTTGATATCGAATCCATCAAGCAAGCCATCGGTGCAGACACCCGCGCCGTCATGATCAACACCCCGGTCAATCCCACCGGCGCCATGGCGACACCCGAGCAGCTGCGGGAGCTCGCCACCTACTGCCGTGCGCGCAATATCTGGCTCATCTCCGACGAGATGTACTCGATGATCACATTTGCCCGCCGCCATACCTCGCTGCGCACCGCCGCGGAGCATCTGGATAACGTGATCGTGATCGACGGCCTGTCCAAATCCCACGCCATGAGCGGCTGGCGTCTCGGCTGGGCTGTGGCTCAGGGGGAGCTGGTGGAGCGCCTGATCGAATACGCCGGTGCCACCATCTTCGGCGTGCCTCAATTTATCCAGGAGGCTGCCGCTTTTGCGCTGGAATTTGATACCTATTTCGTCAAGCAGATGCGCGATGCCTACGAAAAGCGCCGCGACCTGATTGTCGAGCGTATCGACCGGATTCCCGGGATCAGTTGCTATTCACCGGATGCGGGTATGTTCGTGATGGTGGATGTTTCCGCGGTGGCGGAAAGTGGCGAGGCGTTTGCCGAGGCGCTGCTGGACGCGGAGCGGGTCTCGGTGTTGCCGGGCAAGCCTTTTGGTTCCAGTGCCATCAACCATGTGCGCCTCACTCTGGCGGCGGATGAGGCAGAGATTTCGCGGGCTCTGGACAGGATTGAGCGGTTTGTAACAAGTGGTTGCCTGAAGGCTGGATAAGTGCATCGCCACTGCCGGTTTCCGCTCGGGGCGTTTGCCGCTATCCTAAGTCGCCAACTGTTCCCGACAACTCCTTCAGCTGTATAAAAGCGTAAAAATCACGTGAAAATAGATCGTCACAACCTCAAGATTCTCGAAGTCCTGCAGACCAACGCCCGCATCAGCAATCTCAATCTCGCGGATGAAATCGGACTGTCTGAGAGCGCCTGTCTGGCGCGGGTTAAAAAACTCACCAGTGAAAAGTTTATCCGCGAGTTTCAGGCGGAGGTCAATCTCGACAAGGTGCGCCATGCGGAGTTCTACGTGAACGTGGCGCTGAAGCGTCAGGATTCCAAAACCAGTGAAAGCTTCCGCCGCGCCATCAACAAGATTGAGCAGATCGTCTCCTGCGTCAAAATGTCGGGAGAATTCGATTACATGCTGCGTTTTGTATGTCCGGATGCGGGCGACTTCAACCGTGTGTCTGAGCAGCTGCTGGCGGACGAGGATGCGGCGATCACCCGTATGACATCACACCTGGTGATCGAAAAGACCAAACCTTTTACCGGCTATCCGCTGGAGCTTTTGTTTCAGGAGTAATCTCATATCACGAGCGCAATCGTGCGCCCCATCAACCACCAGACTGAAAGCCCTCCCACAAGGTAAGCCACCGGTAACGCGGAAGCCACTGTGGCGGAGTGGCCGGTGCGGACTTCCCACTGGTGTACCGACGGCATGCGCCGCAACACCAGGCCCAGCGCACCGATCGCCAGGATAAACGCTAGCTGTCCTACTTCTATCCCCAGATTGAACACCGCCAGCGACAGTGGGATTGCATGATCGGGTAGGCCGATATCCGAAAGCGCGCCGGCAAATCCGAACCCGTGCAATAGCCCAAAGCCAAACGCCACCAGCCACGGTTTGCGAATGGTCAGGGTTTTGCGTCCCTCCAGCTTGTGCAGGATCTCCACCGCCACAAATGCGACACTGAGCGCAATGACCACCTCCACCGGCTCCTGCGGAAGCCCGGCCATTCCCAGTACCGCCAGCGACAGGGTAACGCTGTGGGCGAGAGTAAACGCCGTAATGGTGGTAATCAGCTGCCGCCAGCCACTCACTAGTACTACCAGCGCGAGCACGAACAGCAAATGGTCCATCCCTAGCAGCATGTGCGTGAATCCCAGAGCGAAGTACATACCCGCGTTTTTTCCGGAAACCGGCCACTGCGCTATCTCGTCGCGGCTGTAGATGGAATCTGTAGAGGGGACGTCGAAGTTGGGCACGGTACTCTGGAAGGGACTGAGCAGGGGCGGGCGCAGTTCATGTGCCTGGGTCAGGAAGCTGATACCAAACAACAGGGTGCCGACAAGGGCAATACGGATACTGCGGTTTTTGATCCAATGCAGAGTCATGGGAGAACTCCGGCGTACGGCTGTTGTATCGGGAAAATTTCTCGTGCCAATGAGAATAGACCACGAATGGCAACGCGTCGGGGTTGGAAAAGCGGGTTTGCGGCCGATAGGCAGAGATAAGGGCAAGAAAATTGTGGTTTTTGGCGCTGAAAGGAATCTACACTCTGTGCTGGATTGATAAGGTTGATCGGGTAACCACGAATACATTCAGTGAAACAAGGGAGCAATGCGATGAAAACTCTGATGCGCTCAGCGGCTATTTTTCTATTTGGCAGCCTGGCTGGGAGCGGCCTGGCCGTGGCGGATGCGGTGGAAGACAAGTACAACCAGTACTGCCATATCTGTCACGCCACTGGTGTGGCCAATGCACCGAAAGTACACGACGTGGAAGCCTGGAAGCCGCGCATGGACAAGGGTATGGACGCCCTGCTGAACTCCGTCAAGAACGGGCTCAACGCTATGCCTCCCGGCGGTATGTGTCCTGACTGCAGTGACGACGAATACAAGGCGCTGATCAAGTTCATGTCGTCGCCCAAACCCTGATGAGATCGCAGGAACCTGATCTGCGGGCGAGATGGTGACTGGGCTAATTGCCTGCAGAACAGGTCCTGCAAGTTTCAGTGTGGCCGACGGGGCGTATTCCGGCTCGTGGCCATAGAAAAAATATGGCGGATATTTCCTCTTAAAGGCCCTGAACGGGTTTTATCGCCAGTGGATTACGTCTGCAGATTCAGTAATTGTTACGCCGGTATCCGTTCCCGCCGGTACTCTGTCGGCGTCATGTCGTGTCGGCGCCTGAATGCCGCGTTGAATGGGCTGAGGGAGCGATAACCAATATCCAGCGCAATGCTGAGCACCGGCAGGTGTATCTCGTTGGGGTCTGCCAGACGCCGGCTCGCCTCATCTATACGGTACTGGTTCAGGTATTCGTTGAAATTGCGATAACCGAGATGCCGGTTGATCAGCGCCCGCAACACATACTCCCGCGCACCCAGTTTCTCTGCCAGCTCGCGAATGGTTAATCCGGTATGCCGGTAGCCGCCGTTCTGCATGTGTTGCTGCAGCTGCTCCAGCAGCTGGCGCTGATGCTCTTCCAGCGGTTCCGGCGCGGATAGGAGCGCCTTCCCCTGGTTGTCCGGGGCTGCCGACGGTGGTGGCAGGGACTCATCCAGTGCGCCCGGGGAAAGCGCCAGTAACCACAGGCATGCACTGAATGCCAGGATACTGGCCATCAGCGCGTGCAGGGTCGGAATACCACTGGGGACGGGCAGATAGGAGAACAGAAATTCCGCGCATACCACGATCACCATATAGCTGCCGATGGCAATCAGCAGGGCGATGCGAAGCATGCGCCGCTCGGCGACCAGGTCGCAATGCAGTTGCCGCAACAGCGTCACCAGTCCGGCGCCGATCAAGCCCAGCTTGAAGGGTTGTGCGAGCAGGTAAAAAAATGTGTGGATATGCAGCTGGCTGGCCAAATCTACGAGCAACTCGGCACCGATCACTCCCCATCCCCAGGGCGGAAACGGTTCGCGCTCGCTGCAGAGCTGATGAGTGAACAGCCAGAAGGCGCCGGGAATCAGTGTGGTCGGGAGATCAATCAGCAGGTCGAGTAGAGAGTTCAGGTCGTTCAGCAGGGGGCGCAGAAGATACAAGAAAGCCCCTAAAATCACGATCAACAACCAGCGGTTGTCCCGCTGCCGCTGCCCGATGGCAAGCCTCGCCGCCGCCAGGAGCAGCAGTCCACAGGCGGCGCCGGCAAAGAAACTGTGGGTCATCTGGTACCTCGCAACATCGGTTTTTCGCGGCCGCTCAGCGCCAGCGATCAGCCCAGGCGTCGAGCACTTTGCTGCTGTAAGTGTGCCGGCCGTAGCTACCGTTGTAATAGGCGAGGGCGTTGGCCATATTGCCTTTGGCTTTCTGGATATAGTGTTTGAGGATGGTACAGCCGTAGCGGAGGTTGGTATCCATATTGATGAGATTGTCGTCCGGGCGACCGATCTCGTTTTTCCAGAACGGCATCACCTGCATCATACCCTGGGCGCCTACGCGGGAGACCGCGTAGGGGTCAAACGCGCTTTCGATCTGGATCACCGCCAGTACAATTTCCGGCTGCAGCCCCGCGCGCGTCGCCTCGCGGTGGATCGCCTTGAGCACGTGCATACGCCGCTGGGGATCCTTGATATAGCGCGCCAGCGGCTGGGACTTGGCCATCAACCACACCTCCGCATCGAAGCGGTCGACGAAGGAGTCGGCTTCTGTCACGGCTTCCTTAAGTGCCACCAAGAGCTGAGGATCCACCTCTTTGACCTGGGCAGATGCGGCAGTGCTGAACAGGCACAGCAGAAGTGTGGTGAGGATTGCTCTTATCATGGGGTGGGATTTTACGGGAAGGTTGGGGGGAAGGGCAGAGGTTCTGCTTTTCCGAAACTTCGTAGTTCCCTCCGGTGGCGGTCGCGCTACCGGGTGTTCCCTTGCGAGACACGCCGTGAACCCATCCATGGGGGCTCTTCCGCGAGGTCCCTCTCGCGGAAGGTCTCGCAAGGGAACACCCGGTATCACGCCCTTCGCATCGAAGATTTGTACTCCGATGTCGGCAGTATGAACAGAGCGCTGAACTATTCGCGAAGGGCTAGCGCTAGGGGGAGGGTTTCAGGATCGTCGCAAACAGGGACGTTTGCGACGAAGCGTACAGGGATGTATTCACAGCGGTCCTGAAACCCTCCCCCTAGTGCTCGACCGCCACCGAAACTTCTTACGAAGCTCAAATTAATAAGGGGGGGAGGGAAGATTCAGTGCGCAATTTTCTCGAGCAGGATGTCCACGATCTGATCCGCAGAAAACTCTGAATTCTCAGAATCGCGACGGCCCTTGTATTCAATCTTGCCGCTCTCCAGACCGCGGTCACCGACCACGATGCGGTGCGGAATACCCATCAGCTCAGTATCCGCCAGCATCGCACCCAAGCGCGCCTTCGGCTCATCCATCAGCAGCACATCGATACCTTTCGCAGTGAGCGCCTCATAGATGTGCTCACACTTCCAGGTAACCGCCTCGCTCTTCTGCATATTGATCGGCACAATCGCCAGCTGGAACGGCGCAATCGCCTCCGGCCAAATGATGCCCGCATCATCGTGGTTCTGCTCAATGGCCGCAGCCACAACACGGGAAACCCCGATGCCGTAACAGCCCATCACCATCACCTGCTCCTTGCCGTTCTCGTCCAGCACCTTGGCATTCATCGCCTTGCTGTACTTATTCCCCAACTGGAAAATGTGCCCCACCTCGATACCGCGCTTGATCTCGATCACACCCTCGCCATCCGGACTCGCATCGCCCGCCACCACATTGCGCAAGTCCTCCACGCGGGCAATCGCCACATCGCGCTCCCAGTTCACCCCGGTAAGGTGGTAATCGTCCTTATTGGCGCCGCACACGAAGTCCGCCAGATGCGCCGCAGCGCGATCCACAATCACATCAATCTTCAGGCCGACCGGGCCCAATGAACCGATACCGCAGCCCAGCTCCGCGGCGATACGTGCTTCTGGAGCGAACTGCAGCGGGCTGGCAACTCCCGGCAGTTTCTCTGCCTTCAGCTCATTCAGCTCGTGATCACCGCGCAGCACCAGCGCCACCAGCGGCGCTTCCGCGCCTTCTTCCTCGGTTTCGCCCAGCACAATCAGGGTTTTTACCGAAGTGTTCGCCGCGATACCGAAGGCCTCCTCCAGGGCTGCAATGGTTTTCTGGCCCGGAGTGTGCAGCTCCTCCATGTCTTTCGATGGCGCCGGGCGCTCGCCGGCCGGTGCCACCGCTTCCGCGAGCTCCACGTTCGCCGCATAACGGCTCACGCTGGAAAACGCGATATCGTCCTCGCCGCTCTGGGCCAGCACGTGGAATTCATGGGAGTGGGATCCGCCGATGGAGCCCGTGTCCGCCAACACCGGGCGGTAATCCAGACCGATGCGGTCGAAGATGCGACAGTAGGCATCGTGCATCACATCGTAGGTTTCCTGCAGGGAATCTGCGCTCAGGTGGAAAGAATAAGCGTCTTTCATGGTGAACTCGCGCGCGCGCATTACGCCGAAACGCGGGCGGATCTCGTCGCGGAACTTGGTCTGGATCTGGTAGAAATTCGCCGGCAGCTGCTTGTAGCTGCTGATCTCGGTACGGATCAGATCGGTGATCACTTCCTCGTGGGTTGGGCCCAGGCAGAAAGGGTTGTCGTGGCGATCCTGGATACGCAGCAGTTCCGGCCCGTATTGCTGCCAGCGGCCGGATTCTTCCCACAGCTCCGCCGGCTGCACTACCGGCATCAGCACCTCCAGCGCACCCGCCCGATCCATTTCCTCGCGCACGATACGCTCCACCTTGCGCAGAACACGCAGGCCGGTGGGCAGCCAGGTATAGAGACCGGAGGACAGGCGGCGGATCATGCCGGCGCGGAGCATCAACTGGTGGCTGATGACCACGGCGTCATTGGGGGTTTCTTTCTGGGTAGCAATCAGATAGCGGGAGGCGCGCATAGGGCTTTCTTTTTGGTCGTTGAATTTCAGGGGGCGGCCATTTTACGCCGTAGCAACGGCGTTTTGGTAGGGTTACCCGGTTGGAAGCTGGGGCATCGTTGCCCCAAAAACGGAAAACCCCGCAAAAGCGGGGTTTCTTGGCTGAAGGCGGCGAGAATCAGGACTCGGCCATTTCCTTCAGCTTCTTCAGCGGGCGGATTTTTACCTGGATGCTCGCGGGCTTGGCCTTGAACATGGTCTCTTCGCCAGTGAAGGGGTTGATGCCCTTGCGCGCTTTCTTGGCCGGCTTCTTCACGGTGGTGATTTTCAGCAGACCCGGCAGGGCGAATTCGCCCACGGCCTTCTTCTTCACATGGCTTTCGATCACGTTGGTCAGCTCGTCCAGTACCGCCTGAACCTGCTTGCGGGACAGCTCGGTGGCTTCGGCAATGTGGTTCAGTACCTGGGTTTTTGTGAATTTTTCTTTTGCTACAGCCATTTTCTTGGCCGGAGCGGCCTTGGCTGCGGCCTTCTTGGCTGGAGCCTTCTTCGCTGCGGTTTTGGCTGCGGCTTTCTTGGCGGGGGCTTTCTTAGCTGCGGCGGTCTTGCGTGCGGCCATCGTTAGCTTCCTTTTGTATCAGTGTTTTTCCAATAAAAGTGGTTCGGGAGCTCCGGAAATCGGTCGGATTCTCCAGTACGACAGGGTGTTCCCAAGTACTGGACTGAGTATATCCAGTTTTTATCCGCGCGCATCGGGAAAAATTGGAAAAAAAGTGCATTTTTACAGGGTTTTGGCCGGAATTTAGCCTTCTGATGCCTGGGCGGGGTTCCCATACACCGGTAACTTCTTCCCTCCGGGGGGCTCATGTATAATCTGCGCCCCTTTGAATGCCGTGAGATTTCGGGTAAAAGCCATGCCTATCTACGAATACCAGTGCAAGGCCTGTGGCCACCAGATGGAAGCCCTGCAGCGCATGAGCGATGCGCCACTGACCGATTGCCCCGCCTGCAACCAGGCGGAGTTGAGCAAGAAAATTTCCGCAGCCGGATTCCGGCTCAAGGGCGGTGGCTGGTACGAGACCGATTTCAAGACCGGCAGCAAGAAGAACCTGGCGGGCGACGCCGCCAAGCCGAATAAGGACAAGCCGGCAGCCAACACAGGCAGCAGCGCCTCCGGCTCCGCCAAAGCAAGCTGATTCAACATTACTGACTAAGGGAATAAGACTCCATGCGCACCGATTACTGTGGCGCCCTGCGATCCGCCGATATTGACCGCGAAGTAACCCTGTGTGGCTGGGTAGACCGCCGCCGCGATCACGGCGGGGTGATCTTCATCGACCTGCGCGACCGCGATGGTATTGCCCAGGTGGTGTTTGATCCGGATGCCGCCGAACACTTCAAACTGGCGGACCGCGTGCGCAGCGAGTTCGTGCTCAAGGTCACCGGGCGAGTGCGCGCGCGCGCCCCGGAAGCGGTCAACCCGAACATGGCCACCGGCGAGATCGAGATTTACGGCCAGCAGCTGGAAATTCTCAACTCCGCCGAAACCCCGCCGTTCCAGTTGGACGAGCACACGGCCGTTGGCGAGGATGTGCGCCTCAAATACCGTTATCTGGATCTGCGCCGCGGTGAGATGCAGCGCAACCTGCGGTTCCGCTCCAAGATCACCAATGCCATCCGCAACTACCTGGATGGTGAGGGCTTCCTGGATATCGAGACCCCGATCCTCACCCGCGCCACGCCGGAAGGGGCCCGCGACTATCTGGTGCCAAGCCGCACCCACGCCGGCAAATTCTTTGCGCTGCCGCAATCTCCCCAGCTGTTCAAGCAGCTGCTGATGGTGTCCGGTTACGACCGCTACTACCAGATCGCCAAGTGCTTCCGCGACGAAGATCTGCGCGCAGACCGCCAGCCGGAATTCACCCAGATCGATATCGAGACCAGTTTCCTCGATGAAAACGCCATCATGTCCATCACCGAGGGCATGATCCGCAAGCTGTTCAAGGAGCTGAAAGGCGTTGAGCTGGGGGAATTCCCGCGTATGCCGTTCAGCGAGGCGATGGAAAAGTTTGGCTCCGACAAGCCTGACCTGCGCATTCCGCTGGAACTGGTGGACATCAAGGATCTGATGACCGATGTGGACTTCAAAGTGTTCTCCGGCCCCGCGAACGACCCGAAAGGCCGTGTCACTGCGCTGAAAGTGCCCGGTGGCAACGACAAACTGACGCGCAAGCAGATCGACGATTACACCAAATTTGTGGGTATCTACGGTGCCAAGGGCCTCGCCTATATCAAGGTCAACGACAAGTCCGACCTGGAAAACGGCCTGCAGTCCCCCATCGTCAAGTTCCTGCCAAACGATGTGCGCGCAGCTATTCTCGACCGTCTGCGGGCGGAGAACGGCGATTTGATCTTCTTCGGCGCCGACAAGGGCAAAATTGTATCCGAAGCTCTCGGCGCCCTGCGCTGCAAGCTGGGAGAAGACCTCAACCTGTACGTCGCCGAATGGGCCCCGTTGTGGGTGGTGGACTTCCCGATGTTCGAAGAGAACGACGACGGCAGTATTACCGCGCTGCACCACCCGTTCACTTCACCCTCCTGCGCACCGGAGGAGCTGGAGAAGAACCCGCTGGAGGCCCTGTCGCGCGCTTACGATATGGTGCTGAACGGCACTGAGCTGGGTGGAGGATCCATCCGTATCCACAATCAGGAAATGCAGCAGACCGTATTCCGCGCCCTGGGCATCAGCGCCGAAGAGCAGCGCGAAAAATTCGGCTTCCTGCTGGATGCACTGAAATACGGTGCGCCGCCCCACGGTGGCCTTGCCTTCGGCCTCGACCGCCTGGTGATGCTGATGACCAACAGCGACTCCATCCGCGACGTCATCGCCTTCCCGAAAACCCAGAGTGCTGCCTGTGTGATGACCGACGCCCCCGGCGCGGTAGATGCCAAACAGCTGCGCGAGCTGAGCATTCGCCTGCGCAGTAAAGAAGAGCAGGTAGGTTAAGTTGTAGAAAACCGCTGTAGGAGCCTGCTTGCAGGCGAATTTCGCACTGCGAATGTTCGCCTGCAAGCAGGCTCCTACAGGGAGACGACGGAGGAAAAATTGATGGCTGGACACAGTAAATGGGCCAACATCAAGCACCGCAAGGCTGCCCAGGATGCCAAGCGGGGCAAGATTTTCACCAAGATCATTCGCGAACTGACCGTCGCCGCCAAGGCCGGTGCCAATCCGGATGACAACCCCACCCTGCGTGCCACCATCGATAAGGCCCTCGGCGCGAACATGAAGCGCGACACCATCGACAAAGCGATTGCCCGCGGTGCTGGCGCCAATGACGGCGATAACTACGAGGCGGTCATCTACGAAGGCTATGGCGTTGGCGGTGTCGCGGTGCTGGTGGAATGCCTGACCGACAACCGCAACCGCACCGTAAGTGAAGTGCGCCACGCCTTCAGCAAGCGTGGCGGCAATCTGGGTACCGACGGCTCCGTGGCCTATCTGTTCTCGCGCAAGGGGCAGATGTTCTACGACGCGGGTGTGGATGAAGATGCACTGATGGAAGCGGCGCTGGAAGCCGGTGCGGAAGATATCGTCACCAATGACGACGGCAGCATCGAGGTAACCACCGAGTTTACCGATTACATGCCGGTAAAGGAGGCGCTGACCGCAGCGGGCTTCGCTCCAGCGAGCGCGGAAATCGCCATGATCCCCTCCACCACCATCGCGCTGGATAAAGAGGGTGCGGAGAAGGTATTGGCACTGGTGGATATGCTGGAAGACCTGGACGATGTGCAGAACGTCTACACCAATGCGGATATCCCGGAAGAGGTAATGGCCGAACTCGGGTAATCCTGCTTCGCGCCCCTGATATGCCCCGCCAGTCGGGGCATTTTTGTTTCCGGGGATTGCCCCTTTCGCCTTGACGCCCCGCAATCGCCTTGGGACACTTCCCGCCGGAATTGTATAAATGTACAGGGGGCAGGCAGCCGTGACCCGAATTCTGGGGATAGACCCCGGCTCACGCAAGACCGGCTATGGCCTGATCGACGTGGAGCGCTCCAGTGCCCGCTATGTGGCCAGCGGCGTGATCCGCATACCGGATGCCCCGTTGCCGGAGCGGCTCAAACTCATCTTCGACGCAGTGAGCCAGATTGCCCAGCAGTACCAGCCACAGCAGATGGCCATTGAAAATGTGTTCATGGCCAAGAGCGCGGGTTCGGCCCTGAAGCTCGGCCAGGCGAGGGGCGCCGCCATCGTCGCCGCTGCCAACGCAGGTCTGCCGGTGTCGGAATACGAAGCGCGCAAGGTGAAACAGGCGGTGGTGGGCAGTGGTGCGGCGGACAAGTTACAAGTCCAGCACATGGTCAAAACCCTATTGAAACTCCCCGCCTCGCCGCAGGAAGACGCCGCGGATGCACTGGCGGTGGCACTCTGTCATCTGCACACGATGCAGACATTGATCCAGTCCTCTACCGGAAGCCGGGCCCGGTTCCGGCGCGGAAGGTTGAGTGTGACTTGATCGGATGGAAAGAAAAAAGTCTGCGGACCCGAAATAAAATCTGGAAAAACAATGATCGGAAGACTTACCGGCAAACTGGCCGCGGTTCAGCCGCCGCAACTTTTGGTGGATGTGCAGGGCGTCGGCTACGAAGTGCTGGCTCCCATGACCACCATCTTTGAACTGCCGCAACTCGGTGGCAGTGTGCAGTTGCATACGCATCTGGCGGTGTCGGAAACCTCCCAGCAGCTGTTCGGTTTTATCCGCGAATCGGATCGCCAGCTGTTCCGCATCCTGATTAAGGTCAACGGCGTCGGCCCGAAAATGGCGCTGGCAATTCTCTCCGGCCTCGATGGCGCCGCGCTGGCGCGCTGTGTGGCGGACGATAATGTGGGGGCGCTGGTAAAAGTACCCGGTGTGGGCAAGAAAACCGCCGAGCGCCTGATCATCGAGCTGCGCGGCAAACTCACCCCGCAGGCCGGTGATCTCGGCGACATCCCGCTGTTGGCGGTGAATGCCGAACCCAAGTTGGACCATGCGGGCGAGGCGGAAAGTGCTCTGGTTGCGCTCGGTTACAAGCCCACGGATGCCACCAAAATGGTCTCCCGCGCCGCCAAGGAGCAGCCCGACGCCGACAGCGCCAGCTTGATCCGTATCGCCCTGAAGAGCATGGCCCCTGCCTGATAATTGAGTGCATCCAGTGATTGAAGCCGACCGTCTCATCGCCCCCGAACCCATAGGCCCTTCCGGCCAGGAAGATCAGTACGACCGCGCCGTGCGCCCCAAATCCTTGTCCGATTACGTCGGCCAGCCGGTGGTGCGCGAGCAGATGGAGATCTTTATTCAGGCCGCGAAGCTGCGCAAAGAGGCGCTGGACCACACCCTGGTGTTCGGCCCCCCCGGTCTCGGCAAGACCACGCTCGCCAACATTATCGCCGCAGAAATGGGTGTGGCGATCAAGACGACGTCTGGCCCCGTGCTGGAAAAGGCCGGCGATCTCGCCGCCATCATGACCAATCTCGAGCCGGGGGATGTGCTGTTCATCGACGAGATCCACCGCCTCAGTCCCCATGTGGAAGAGGTGCTGTATCCGGCAATGGAGGACTATCAGCTCGACATCATGATCGGCGAAGGGCCGGCGGCGCGCTCGATCAAGCTGGACCTGCCGCCGTTTACGTTGGTGGGAGCCACCACGCGTGCGGGCCTGCTTACCTCTCCACTGCGGGATCGCTTCGGTATCGTGCAGCGGCTCGAGTTTTACAACATCGACGACCTCACCAGCATCGTCGCCCGCTCGGCGCGACTCATGGGCGTGGAGATGGATGAGGGGGGCGCGCGCGAGGTCGCGTGCCGCGCCCGCGGTACGCCGCGTATTGCCAACCGCCTGCTGCGCCGGGTGCGCGACTACGCCGAAGTAAAAGGCAATGGTCGTGTGTGTGTGGATATCGCCGACCGCGCGCTCAACATGCTGAACGTGGACGCCCGCGGATTCGATCAGCTCGACCGCCGTATGCTGCTCACCATGATCGAGAAGTTTGACGGCGGCCCGGTAGGGGTCGACAGTCTTGCCGCCGCGGTCAGCGAAGAGCGCGACACTATCGAGGACGTGCTCGAGCCCTACCTGATCCAGCAGGGATATATCACCCGCACCCCGCGGGGGCGGCTGGTGACGGCGCTGGCGTACGAACATTTTGGTATCCCGAAGCCCGACCGCACCTGACGAAGCGGTCGTCATCCTGTAGCATGTTGTCCCATCGTTGGTCGCCAGCGCTCGCTAGGTTTCCAGAGGTTCCTTGCGGGTGGACCGGTGGCCCCAAAACCGCAGAAGACCAATAAAACCGAGTTCGCGGTCGGCGATTTAAGGACAGAAAGTGTCAGAACCCTTCCACATCCCCATCCGTGTCTATATCGAGGATACCGACGCTGGTGGCATCGTTTATTACGTAAATTATTTGAAGTATATGGAGCGGGCCCGCACAGAACTGGTCCGCTCACTCGGCTATGATAAGCCGGCAATGCCTCAGCAGGGGCTGTTACTGGTGGTTCATTCAGCGGAGGTTCAGTATCGAAAGTCTGCAATACTGGATGACCAATTGCACGCCAGTGCCGCCATCGGCAAACTGGGGCGCGCCGCCATTACCTTTGAACAGAAAATCTGGCGCGGCGATGAAATTATTTGCGAGGGTGTGGTCAAAGTGGCCTGCGTCGACGACGCCAGCCGCAAACCCTGCGCTCTACCCGAACCCATTTATCAAGCATTGAAGGCAGCGAGTTAACGACATGAATGCCGGTGAACAACTATCTCTGTGGGGGCTGATTTCCAGCGCCAGTCTGCTGGTACAGCTGGTGATGCTGCTGCTCCTGCTGGCCTCGGTCATCTCCTGGGTAATGATCATCCAGCGCGGGACCTATTTGTCGCGCGCGCGCAAAGCGATGATCAACTTCGAGCGCAAGTTCTGGTCCGGATCGGATCTGAACCAGCTGTTCCGCGACGGCAATGCGGCGGCGGAACGGGGCCGGATCGATGGTGTCGAGTCTCTGTTTCGCGCCGGTTTCACCGAGTTCACCCGACTGCGCCAACAGGGTAAAAGCAGCCCGGCGGCCGTGATGGAAGGCACCGAGCGCGCCATGCGCGTAGCCATGTCGCGGGAGCAGGAAAAGGTGGAGATGAACCTGCCGTTCCTTGCCACCGTGGGCTCTGTCAGTCCGTACATCGGGTTGTTTGGTACCGTATGGGGCATTATGAACTCCTTCCGCGGCCTCGCGACTATGCACCAGGCCACCATCGCCACTGTGGCACCGGGTATTTCCGAGGCGCTGGTGGCGACCGCCATGGGGTTGTTTGCCGCTATTCCCGCGGTAATGGCATACAACCGCTACTCCGCCAAGGCCGAGTGGTTGTTGTCCAGCTACGAGACCTTTGCTGAAGAATTCTCCTCCATCCTGCACCGCAAAGTGCACGCCGCCAGCTGAGGCGCCAACAGCGACGCTGTGCCAGGAGTCGAATCATGAGCAATTTCCGCAAAGCCCCAAAGCGCAAGCTGGTCTCCGAGATCAACGTGGTGCCTTACATCGATGTGATGCTGGTATTGCTGATCGTCTTCATGGTGACCGCGCCGCTGCTGATGCAGGGGGTGAAAGTTGATCTTCCCGACGCGCCATCCGCGCCTATCGAGGATACTGACGACGAGCCACTGATCGTGTCCGTCAAAGCAGATGGCACCTACTACCTGAACCTGGGAGAGGACGAAAAAGTCGCCAAGCCACTGCCGGAAATCAAGGAAACAGTGGCCAAGGTGCTGCGACAGAAGCCGAAAACTCCCGTGTTGGTGTGGGGCGATACCGATGCCCGCTACGGCCTGATCGTGGGTGCCATGACACACCTGCAGCAGGCGGGCGCGCCGAGCGTCGGTCTTGTTACCGAGCCGCCGTCCGAGTGATGCGGGGCGAGAGGAATCTATGAACGGCTCTTACGGCCCGGCTATCGTTATCAGTGTTGCCCTGCACGCGTTGTTGATCGCGGTGTTGACCTTTGGCTGGGAGGCAGAGCACAAGAAAGAGCTCAAGCCTATGCCCAAATTCGTGCAGGCGAAGCTGGTGCAGCTTGAATCCAAGTCCACCCAGGAGCGCAAGGCGCCGCCGAAGGTGGATCTGATAGAGAAACAGCGCCGTCAGCAGGAGCTGGAGCGCCAGCAGAAGGCGGCGGAAGAGAAGAAACGCCAGGCCGCCGCCGAGCGTAAGAAAAAAGAAGAGGCAGACAAAAAGCGCAAGGCTGACGAGGCCGCGCGCAAGAAGAAGGCGGCGGAAGAAAAGGCTCGTAAAGAGAAGGAGCGCAAGGAGAAAGAGCGCCAGGAAAAGCTTGAGCAGGAGCGCAAAAGCGCATTTGAGGATGCGCTGCAAGATGAGGAAGAGATCCATGACGCCAGCAGTGATGCCGCCGCCGTCATGTCGGTGGCACAGGCCATTCAGCAGCGTATCGAAGCGGTGTGGAGCCGCCCGCCCAGTGCCCGCAATGGTATGGTGGTGGAAGTCCAGATCAATTTCGTGCCCACAGGCCGGGTGGTGGCATCCACCATCACCCGGGGCAGTGGCAATGCCGCTGTGGACAGGTCGGTACTGACCGCTGTTAAAAAAGTGGAAGTATTTCCCGAGGTGGCCGAAGTGGCCCGCGAGGAGCCGTCACTGTTCGAGCGCCAGATCCGAACAACCAAACTGATATTCAGAGTCGAAGGCCTGCGCCAATGATGAAAAAAACCTTCTCACTGTTGTTTGCCACCCTAATCAGCTGCGCGCTGGCGGTGTCCGCCCGGGCACAGTTGGTGGTGGAGATTACCGATGGCAATCAGGACCCGACCCCGATTGCGGTCGCGCCGTTTGATTGGTCCGGTACCGGCGTGCTGCCGGAGGATGTCTCCGAAATTGTCGCTGCCGACCTCCGCCGCAGCGGGCTGTTCGCACCGGTGCCCAGGGAAGACATGCTGTCGTTCCCGAAGACGCCGGAAGAGGTGAGTTTCCGCGACTGGCGTGTGCTGGGTACCGAGTATGTCGTTACCGGGCGCATACAGCCCCAGTCCGGTGGTTACCTGTTGAGCTTTGATCTGGTGAATATCTTCGGCCAGAGCAAGATGTTCACCAAACAGGTGACCGGTGGCCCACAGCAGCTGCGGGATATCGCCCACCGCGCGGCGGATGAAATCTACGAGGCCATTACGGGCATTCGCGGGGCTTTCGGCACTCAGATGATCTATGTGCAGGAGACCTCTCGCGGTGGCCAGCCCAGCTATGCGCTGATGCTGTCCGACATAGATGGCGCGCGCGCCCGTCAGATCCGCCGCTTCTCGACGCCGGTGATGTCGCCGAGCTGGTCACCCAACGGCCAGGAAGTGGCCTATGTCTCCTTTGAAACCGGGCGCCCGGCCATTTTCCGCGAGAACATTCGCACCGGTGCGCGCCAGCAGCTCACCAACTTCAAAGGGCTGAACAGCTCGCCGACCTGGTCGCCGGACGGGACCAGGCTGGCGATGGTGCTGTCGAAGGACGGCAACCCGGAGATCTATGTGCTCGATCTGCGAAGCGGCCAGTTCACCCGTATGACCCGCCACTTCTCCATTGATACCGAGCCGAACTGGATGCCGGACGGAAAGTCGCTGGTTTTCACTTCCGACAGGGGAGGTAAACCACAAATTTACCAATTGACTCTTGCCACGGGTCAAGTAGACCGCTTAACCTTCGACGGCGACTACAACGCGCGTCCGCGGGTCTCTCCCGATGGCAAAACGCTGGTAATGGTGCATCGTAGCAGCGGGATTTTCACCATCGCTACGATGGATATCGTTTCCGGCAGAATGCGTGTCCTTACGGAGACGCGCCTGGACGAATCCCCAAGCATTGCGCCCAATGGCGCGATGCTGATGTACGCCACCAAGCGGGGGAGCAAGGGTATTCTGGCAGCGGTGTCGCTGGATGCCGGAGTCAAATACAGCCTGCCTTCGCAACAGGGAAATGTCCGCGAGCCGGCGTGGTCGCCTTACTTTGATTGATGCAGTACCTGCAGCGGGCCTTATGTTCTTGCTGCGGGTGTGAAATCAAACAAATAAGAAAAAGGTAAATCCCGGTAAAGTAACCGGGTGGTAAGTCTGACAGAATTTTTCGATAACACTTAAAGCGGAGTTGTTTATGTTCAAATCAGTTAAAACCGGCCTGGGCCTGGCTTGCGTACTGGCCGTTATGGCTGGTTGTTCCAGCACCGATACCGACGACAGCGCGAGCGCCAACCAGCTCGACCAGACCCCGCCGCCAGTAGTGGAAGATACCACTACTGTTGAGGCACCGGTTGCTCTGGATAACGTAGTTTACTTTGACTTCGACCAGTCACTGCTGAAGCCCTCCACCCGCGAGCTGCTGATCAAGCACGCGGACCGTATGCGCGGCGCTGCTGGCACCGTGCGTCTGGAAGGCCACGCTGACGAGCTGGGTACTCGTGAGTACAACCTGGCTCTGGGCGAGCGTCGCGCCAACGCTGTTCGCGACTTCCTGGTGCTGCAAGGCGTGAATGCCGCCAACCTGGAAGTAATCAGCTACGGTGAAGAGCGCCCTGCCTCTGAGGGCAGCAGCGAGAGCGATCGCGCCATGAACCGCCGTGTGGTTATCAACTAATCTGAAAGCATGCACTTGTCTTTTCTGATTAGAAGTATCGCGGTTGCCGCAGCCTGTATGGCTGCGGCATCGACCTCGTATGCGCAGGCTCCGGTAGTGGATCTGTCCAACGGCAGTACCACGGACCGGGGCTATGCAACTCCGCCGCCCCCGAGTTATCCACAGCTTGCGAGCCGTACGGATGCCTCAGCCGGCCGCCTGCAGGCTAACCCGCAGGCGGACGCCTACTACCAGATGCAGATACTGCAGCAGGAAGTGCAGGAATTGCGGGGCGCTGTGGAGGAGTTGAGACATGAAGTCAAGCGGTTGCGCCAACAGCGCACCGAGGACTATATGGATCTCGACCGCAGAATTTCCAAGTTGGGTGGCACGGCTCCCGCCACTGATGCTCCAGAGTCCGGCGCCAGCGGCGCTGAAGAGGCTGGTGCAGAGGTTCCGCCCCAGTTGCCGACAAACGGCGGCGCTGCGGAGGCCAGTGAAAACGAGCGGGATCGCTACCAGGCGAGCTTTGATCTTGCGCGCAACGGCGACTACGACGGTGCCAGCAAGGCGTTCAAAAGCCTGCTGAATGATTTCCCGAACGGGCAATATGCACCCAATGCCAATTATTGGCTGGGTGAAATAGCGCTGGTGCAGGGCAATGTGGAAGAAGCGCGCACCTGGTTTGTCGCGTTGCTGGAGAGCTACCCCAATTCCAGCAAGGTCTGGGATGGGCGCTACAAGCTCGGCACCGTCTACCATCAGCTGGGCGACAATGCCAAGGCCCGGGAATTGCTGCAACAGGTGGCGTCCAGCGACGCCCGCGCCTCAGGACTGGCAAAGCAGTACCTGAAGGAAAATTTCAACTAGAACCGATTGCATGTCTGACCTCGGTAAAGCCACCGTAGCCCGGTTGCTGCTCCAGGGGAGAAGATGACACCGGCAGTGCTCAGATCCGAGTACTGTTGGTGGGTGCCACCAGTCGGTGCTGGTTTTGTGATCAAAAAGAATCTATGATCCCGCGCCCGGGTGGTTACGCCACCCGGGCGTTTTTTTTATATGCGTCTGGGGCGCTTCACGGGTTGAAGCCGTGGTCAGAGGCGGTGCGAGATGTTCACTGAGCGGGATGCGGATTGCGAATGACAGCCGAGACAAAGACAGATCTGAGCGGAGTTGACCTGACTGAAGAGTCTCTTCGCATCAGCGAGCTTTTCTATTCTCTGCAGGGTGAGGCGCGCGACTCAGGCCTGCCCACGGTATTCGTGCGTCTCACCGGCTGTCCGCTGCGTTGTACCTACTGTGATTCGGAATACGCCTTTTACGGTGGCGAGCGCATGACACTGGCCAACATCTTGCAGAAGGTCCGGAGCTATCCCGCCCGTCACGTCTGTGTTACCGGTGGTGAGCCGCTGGCCCAGCCCAATTGCCTGCCGCTGCTCACGGCCCTGTGCGACGCCGGTTATCAGGTGTCACTGGAAACCAGTGGCGCCATGCCGGTGGATGCGGTCGACGCCCGGGTATCCCGGGTAGTGGACCTGAAAACCCCCGCCTCCGGGGAGCAGTCGCGCAATCGCCTGGAAAACATACCGCTGCTCGGTCCGGCAGATCAGGTCAAGTTTGTGATCTGCGATCGCGGTGACTACGACTGGGCCAGGTTTACCCTGGACCAGTACCGCCTGGCCGAGCGGGTGGGTGAAGTGCTGTTTTCCCCCAGCTACGAGCAGCTGAGTCCGCGCCAGTTAGCGGAGTGGATACTGGAAGACGGTCTGCCCGTGCGCATGCAGATCCAGTTGCACAAGCTGCTGTGGGGCGATGTACCCGGCGTGTGATGGCGAGTGGTTTGCCCATGTTCGCTGGAAGTTCGCCAGAAGAATTCGGATGGATTTATGAGTAACAAAAAAGCAGTCGTTCTGTTGTCCGGCGGACTCGATTCCGCCACGGTTCTGGCCATGGCGAGCCGTGACGGCTACGAATGCTATGCACTCGGATTTGACTACGGCCAGCGCCACAGCGCGGAACTTGCCGCCGCCCGGCGTGTGGCGGTAGACCTCGGGGCCGTGGAACACAAGGTGGTAAAGCTGGACCTCCGGGTTATCGGAGGTTCTGCGCTTACCGACGACAGTATCGCCGTGCCGGAAGAGGAGACCAGTGGTATCCCGATTACCTATGTACCGGCGCGCAACACAGTGTTCCTCTCCATCGCCCTGGGTTGGGCGGAGGTGCTCGGTGCACAGGATATTTTTGTGGGTGTGAATGCGGTTGACTATTCTGGTTACCCGGATTGCCGCCCCGAGTACATCAACGCGTTTGAAAAGATGGCAAACCTCGCCACACGTGCGGGGGTGGAAGGTAAGAAACTCACGATTCACGCGCCGCTGATGAAAATGAGCAAGGCGGATATCGTCACGCGGGGCACAGAGCTCGGCGTGGACTACAGTCTGACCGTGAGCTGTTATCAGGCCCGGCCTGATGGCGCCGCCTGCGGCCGCTGCGACAGCTGCCGCCTGCGCGCCGCGGGTTTTGCCGAGGCCGGCCTGGATGATCCGACCATCTACGCCGGGCATCGCTAAGCCCTTATATTTGCTGGAAATTTTTTTATGATCGGGACTTGTGTTTTCGGATTAGATCCGTAAGATACGCAGCTCCTCAAGGCGAGGGGATTAAGGGTCGTTAGCTCAGTTGGTAGAGCAGTTGGCTTTTAACCAATTGGTCGCTGGTTCGAGTCCAGCACGACCCACCATATTCTCCGCGCCCATGACAAATCGCTCTCTACCAGGCCATTTGTCGTGTACTTTCAGTCAGGGCTGTTTCACGCCCGGCTGCCAAAGGGTCGTTAGCTCAGTTGGTAGAGCAGTTGGCTTTTAACCAATTGGTCGCTGGTTCGAATCCAGCACGACCCACCATTCCCCAGTTTTCTCACGCGAAGAGCCGATTTGGACTCCACAGATATTCTGTGCTTCGCCGAAGTCTGGCTGCGTCGTTCCCATTCCTATTCCACCCTAGAATTTCAGTGGAAGCCGCCATTGCCGGTGCTGAACTCAGCGAAATTTCTGCAGACCGGTATAATGCCGGCCTTTCCGTGTGACAGAGATCCATCACAGCATGACAGACAGCAGCGAAAAAATTGCCACCAGCAGCCCCGCGCCGAATGCCATTGATGCCCGCGAATTCGTGCAGGAGCATATTACACACCCCGCGACACACGAGTACAGCCCGGAAGAGCTGGAGCTGTGGCGCGAGCGCATCAAGCGTCTGTTGAAAGAGCAGAATGCAGTGCTGGTTGCGCACTACTATACCGATCCGCTGATCCAGCAGTTGGCGGAGGAGACCGGCGGCTGCGTGTCCGACTCGTTGGAAATGGCGCGTTTCGGCGCTCAGCACCAGGCCGACACCTTGATCGTTGCCGGGGTGAAGTTCATGGGCGAGACCGCCAAGATTCTCACACCCAACAAGCGTGTGCTGATGCCTACCCTGGAGGCGACCTGTTCGCTCGATCTGGGTTGTCCTATCGAAGAATTCTCTGCATTTTGCGACCAGCATCCTGACCGCACGGTTGTGGTATATGCGAATACTTCTGCGGCGGTCAAAGCCCGCGCTGACTGGGTTGTGACGTCCAGTATTGCGCTGGATGTGGTGGACTACCTGGATTCCCAGGGAGAGAAAATCCTGTGGGCGCCGGACAAGCACCTGGGCAGTTATGTGCAGAAGCAGACCGGTGCCGATGTGCTGCTGTGGGACGGCGCTTGCATCGTGCACGAGGAGTTCAAGGCCAAGGGGGTTGCTGATCTCAAGGCGCTGTATCCGGACGCGCTGGTGCTGGTGCACCCGGAGTCGCCCGCTGCAGTGGTGGAGCTGGCGGATGTGGTTGGGTCGACTTCCCAGATCATCAACGCCGCCAAAACCCGCCCGAACAGGCAGTTTATCGTGGCTACTGACCAGGGCATTTTCTACAAGATGCAGCAGCAGTGCCCGGACAAGGAACTGATCATTGCGCCCACCGCCGGCTCCGGTGCCACCTGTCGCAGCTGCGCCAACTGCCCGTGGATGGCGATGAACTCTCTGGAAAATCTGTGTGGGGTGCTGGAGCGCGGCGACAATGAAATCCTTGTCGATCCGGAACTGGGCAAACGCGCGATGATGCCGCTGCAGCGGATGCTGGATTTCCGCAAGCCGCTGGATTGAGTTTGATTTTGTGGCATTTAAGTAAGCCCGTTGCCGTTCCTTCTACGCTGTAGGGGCGTTTACGTAGACTGGGAGTCGGAATTGAAGGTGGGGCGCTTGGTAGCGTGTTTCGGAACCGTCGCAAACAGGGACGTTTGCGACGGAGCGTACAGGGATGTATTCACAGCGGTTCCGAAACACGCTACCAAGTGACTCACCGCCACCAAGCTAGCTTCAGAGCCACCACTTATTAAAGCTCCTTCGCCTTCTCCTGCATCTTGATCACATCCTTCATTCGCTGTTCCAGAATCGCGTGGGTCTGGTAGTCGTTTTTCGCCAGGCGTACGCCGTGGCGCAGGTGCTGCAGGGCTTTGTCGAACACGCCGTTCAGGATGTAGTACTCGGCACGGGCCTCGTGCACGCCGACGATATCGCCGGCCAGACCGTGGGTTTCTGCCAGCAGGTACCACACTGCCGGGTCCTTGCGGCGCTCACGGCTGTGTTTGGAGAGGATGCGCTCGGCGGCCAGATAATTGCCTGCTTTGAAGTGGGCGTTGGCCAAACCCATGATCAAGGCGTGATTCTTGGGATTGTTCTCCACGGCTTTTTCCAGCCGCCGGGTGGCACTGGTGTAGTCGTGGCGGGCCAGGTCGATGTCGGCGCGGGCGAGGATAAAGGCGTCTTTATCCGGCTCTTTGTCCAGCAGCGGCTGCAGCGATTCCAGCGCTTCGTCGGGTTTGCCCGCTGAAGTCTGGGCGAGCACCAGGCCGTAGCGCGCGGCGTCTTCGTTGTCATTCACCCCTCGCAGTTCCGCCTGGAATCGCTTTACCGCCTGCTGTGGTGTGGCTTCGGCGGCCACGCGAATACGGGCGCGCATCAGGTGGTATTCACGGCTGTCCCGCAGTGGCACCTTTTCCATGCGATTAGCGCGCAGCTTGGCGTCGGCAATCCGCTTTTCCGTCACCGGGTGCGTGAGCAGGAATTCCGGCGGGCGGCGGTAATAGCGGGTGGCCTTCAGCATTTGTTCAAACATTTCGCCGGCCGCCTGTGGGTCCATGCCGGCCTTGGCCAGGGTCTCGATGCCCACGCGGTCTGCCTCCTGCTCGTTCTGGCGGGAGAAGCGCAGCTGGTTGTCGAGTGCAGCCGCCTGGGTGGCGGTCATTGCGGCGATACCAGCGTCGCCCCCGGCAGTGGCGGCGAGCACCAGGGCGCCGAGCATGCCGGCGAGGGTGGGCAGGGTGCTGTTGCGCTGGGCCTCGAGCGAGCGGGCGTAGTGGCGCTGGCTCAAGTGCGCGAGTTCGTGGGCGAGAACCGAGGCAAACTGGTCTTCATTCTCCGCGAACAGAAACAGACCCGTGTGTACACCCACCACACCACCGGGTACCGCGAAGGCGTTCATGGTGTCATTTTTGACTACCACGACGTCCAGGGTCTTGTCTTCCAGCGGGCTGTATTCGGCGAGGACTTTAAGGGAGTTTTCCACGTACTGCTGTAGCAGGGCGTCGCTGGAGGTGCGCACCTGGCTGCGGAACATGCGCAGCCACATCTCGCCCAGCTCATTTTCGCGCGCGCGGGAGACCAGGCCGCTGCTGGTGTCTCCGAGTTGTGGCAGTTGGATGTGCTGGTGGTCGTCCTGCGCGGTGGCGCCAACGGAAGCGCCTGCGAGAAGCAGGCCGGTGGCCATGCCGGCGACGCTCCGACGCAGGCCCTGCCAGCACCCGCTGTGGCGCGGAGTGCGCCCTATGGTTCGCCTGATCGTGGTGGAAAATTCGGTCATATCGTTTACTGGGACTGCCAGGTTGCCTGTGGCTAACACTATACGTAACCCTGTGGGACTGTCGAGGTTTTGAGCAGTTCCCCGGGAAAAGGTTCTACTGATCGGCCCATTGACCCGATGGCGTCGGTATAATTCGCGGCGTTTACTGTTCTTTACCACCGGAAACCGGGGAGTCATGACCGAATCAGTCAAACGCGCCGCAGAAGCCCCGGACTTCAACTGGGATTCAGCTTTAAGGGTAGATGCCCGCGGCCTCCCGTGCCCGCAGCCACTGCTGGCCATGCGCCGCGCGCTGAAAACACTGGCGCCGGGCTCTCTGTTGCTCCTGATCGCCACCGACCCCGCGTCCCGCGAGGATATTCGCAGCTTTTGCCGCCTGAGTGGTGTACCTTTGCTGCGTGCCGAGTGCCCGGGGGGCGAGTTCCACTACTGGCTCGCCACCATCTGAAGCGGTCGTACAAAAGCGGGATACGCCGCGCTGTCGTCCATGCAAGTTCACATATCCACAGTCAGGTAACGTCGTTTTATGTTCGCGATCGTCAGGGGTTGGGTAAATCGCTATTTCAGCCAGGAAGAGGTGGTACTGCTGGTACTGCTGCTGCTGGCCGCCATGGTTGTTCTGGCGACCCTGGGGGGGGTGCTGGCACCGGTGCTGGCGGCCCTGGTTATCGCGTTTTTGCTGCAGGGAATGGTGCAGCGGCTGGAATCCTGGAAGGTGCCGCACTGGCTGGCGGTCACCATCGCCTGCCTGGTATTGGTGGGGGCCATCGCAGGGCTGATGTTTGTGGTGATGCCGATCATCTGGCGCCAGACCGTGCGTCTGTTCGCCGAGCTGCCGAATATGATCGATCGCGGCCAGGAGCTGTTGCTGCTGCTGCCGGAGCAGTACCCGCGCCTGGTTACTGCGCAGCAGATCGATGAAATCTTCAATACCCTGGGCAGCGAGCTGGGTTCCTTTGGTCAGACGGTGTTGACCTTTTCTCTGGCCAACATTCCGGTGCTGGCAGCGGTGCTTATCTATCTGGTTGTCGTGCCCATTCTGGTGTTCTTCTTTCTTAAAGACTCCAACAAACTGCTCGCCTGGTGTGCCTCCTTTCTACCCCACCAGCGCCCCATGCTGCGCCAGATCTGGCATGAGATGAATGACCAGGTGGCCAACTACGTGCGCGGAAAGGTGATCGAAATCGCTATTGTGGCGCTGGTCAGTTACATCGCATTCCTGCTCCTCGGTGTCAATTACGCGCTGTTGCTGGCGGTGGCCGTGGGGCTTTCCGTGCTTATCCCCTATATCGGCGCGGCGGCGGTGACCATTCCGGTGGCGGCCATCGGCCTGTTCCAGTGGGGCTGGAGCAGCGAGTTTTTCTGGCTGATGTTCGCCTACGGCGTCATCCAGCTGCTGGACGGCAATGTGCTGGTGCCCATCCTCTTTTCTGAAGCGGTCAACCTGCACCCGGTGGCGATTATTCTCGCGGTACTGGTGTTCGGCGGTATCTGGGGTTTCTGGGGTGTGTTTTTCGCCATCCCCCTGGCTACCCTTGCCAAGGCCATCATGAACGCCTGGCCCACGGCGGATCACCAGGCGGCGTGGCAGGAACGCGAACTGCTGGCCGCCAGCGAGAGCACCGACGCCAGCAATTAATCCGCAGGCCCCGGGCGGGAGTGGCATTCTCCCGCCCGGGGCACTAATATCCCGCGCTTCATTTCTCGCCGTCGCGCGCTGCGTGGCCCGGCCGTTGAACCAGCCATAGGAAAGACCCATGAGCCTTGCTGACAAAGTACTGGCAGTGAACAACGATTTACCGATCCGCACCGACAAGCCCGTACACAGCGGCAAGGTCCGCTCCGTGTACTGGCTGACCGAAGCGGATAGCCGCCGCTTGATTGAGGAGAAGGGCTACCCGGTAGCCGCGGACGCGCCGCTGGCGGTTATGGTGATTTCTGACCGTATTTCCGCCTTCGACTGTATCTGGACCGGCGAGGGCGGCCTGTTGGGTGTGCCGGGCAAGGGCGCGGCCCTGAATGCGATCTCCAACCACTGGTTCAAGCTGTTCAAGGAGCAGGGGCTGGCGGACAGTCATATCCTGGATATTCCCCATCCGGGTGTATGGATCGTACAGAAGGCCAGTCCGGTCAAAATTGAAGCCATCGTGCGCCAGTACATCACCGGTTCCATGTGGCGCGCCTACAGCAAGGGCGAGCGCGAGTTCTGTGGTATCGAGATCCCGGATGGATTGCAGAAGGATCAGAAACTGCCGGAGTTGCTGGTTACACCCTCCACCAAGGGTATTCTGAAAGGCATTCCCGGTGTCCCGGAAGCGGACGATGTGAATATCACGCGCAAGAATATTGAGGACAATTTCGAGGCGTTCAATTTCCGCAGTAAGGGCGACATAGCGCTGTACGAAAAACTGCTGAAAGAGGGCTTCGAGGTGATTTCCTCGGCGCTGGCCGAGCTGGATCAGATCTTCGTGGATACCAAGTTCGAGTTCGGTTATGTGACGGATGCGGAAGGTAACGAGAAGCTGATCTACATGGATGAGGTGGGTACGCCGGACTCTTCCCGTATCTGGGATGGCGAGGCCTATCGCAACGGCAAGGTGCTGGAAAACTCCAAAGAGGGCTTCCGCCAGGCGCTGCTGAGCTACTTCCCAGATCCGGACATTCTGTTGAACAAGGATCGCATGGATGAGAGAGAAGCGCTGGCTCGCGACAACGCACTGCCGGAGTCTATGTTGATGGACCTGTCGGCGACTTACGTGGGTATCGCCGAGAAAATTATTGGAGGTAAGTTGGAGATTTCTGACAATCCGAAAGCGGAAATTATTCAGGTTCTGCGGGATGAATATGGTCTGATTGACTGACTTTTCCCACAAGAAAATTTTGAAACCGGCCTCTGTGCCGGTTTCTTTTTTTCGGGTGCGGGTGAATTGCTGCTGTGGCGCCAAAGCACTGGGGGCGGGTTTTCAGGACCGCTGTGAACCCATCCCTGGGCGCTGCGGCGCAAACATCCTGTTTGCGACGCTCCTGAAAACCCGCCCCCAGCACTTTGGCTTCTCTTGAAGAGTCGTATGTCCGATTTGACTATTTAACCAAGGTGGATCAGTAAACTGAACTCGTCGATAAGGCAGAGCACCGGGGAGGGCGTTTCAGGATCGTCGGCAACAGGGACGTTGCCGACGAAGCGTACAGGGATGTATTCACAGCGGTCCTGAAACGCCCTCCCCGGTGGTCTGCCGCCAACGATCTTCCTACGGAGTTAACCCAGAAAGTGGCACCGCCACAATTCGCCACAATTGATCCCGACCCTGCCCAGATCGAGCCCCTCTGCCGCCCACTTGCCCCAGTTAAATGTCTCCATTGATGAAAACTCTGGAGGCACCAGTGAACCGTCCCTTTTTCCATGCACCGCGCATCCAGCGCGACCTTTTGATTCTCCCCACCGAGGAATACTACCGCCGGCGCTACCGCAAAAACCGCACCGGCAGCTGGCTGTTGTTACTGGTAACCGCGATCGCCGTACTGTTTGCCGCACTAGGGGCAAAAGCGCAGGAATTGGAAATTGAGGGGAGTGCAGAGCGAGGTGCAGAGTTTGAAAGCGTGGGCATCAACGACACCGGCAGTGGCGACCTCCTGTTCCAGACCGGCGAACAAGGCCGCTACATCCCCGCCATCCACCTCGGCACCGAAGTGGATATCAAAGTGCGCGGCCTGGTGGCGGAAGTAACCCTGCAGCAACAGTTTTCCAACACCAGCAACGACTGGCAGGAAGCGGTGTATGTACTGCCACTGCCGGAAAATGCCGCGGTAAATGGCATGGAAATAATGGTGGGCGAGCGGCGTATCGTCGGCGAGGTGCGCGAGCGCCAGCAGGCGCAAAAGATTTACAAAGAAGCGCGGGAAGCGGGAAAGCGCGCGGCGCTGCTGGAGCAGCAGCGCCCGAATCTGTTTACCAGCCGGGTCGCGAATATCGCGCCGGGTGAAAAAATTGCCGTGGAAATCCGCTACCTGCAAAACCTGCGCTTCGACAGCGGCCAGTTCAGCCTGCGTCTGCCCAGCACATTGACCCCGCGCTATATGCCGGGCGTGCCGGTGGCCGCCGAACAGCAGGTAAGCCTCAACCCCCACGGCTGGTCGCTGCCCACCGATCAGGTGCCGGACGCGGACCAGATTTCTCCGGTGATGATGCCAATGAACGAACTGGCGGAGCAGGGGAGCCACCAGATGAAAATCCACATTGATCTCGGCATGGGATTGCCGCTCGCCGATATTTACAGCCCCTACCACGAGATCGATTTCCGCAGTGAGAGCGACCACCGCTACAACATCCGCCTGAAGCAGGACAGCGTGCCCATGGACCGGGACTTTGCGCTTTATTGGCGACCGCAGGCATCGGCGATGCCGGCGGCGGCGATGTTTGCCGAGCAATCGGCGACGGATTCCTCGCAGTATCTACAGTTGTTGCTGCTGCCGCCCCAGGGCGATGCGCATTCCCGCAAGCTGCCGCGGGAGGTGGTTTACGTGGTGGATACGTCCGGTTCCATGGGCGGCAACTCCATCCGCCAGGCCAAGGAAAGCCTGCTGTTGGCGCTGTCGCGTCTCGACGGCATGGATCGCTTCAACGTGATCGAATTTAACAGCGACTATTACACCCTGTATCCGCGCCCGCTCGCCGCCACACCGGAAAATATCCAGCGTGCGCGGGACTGGGTGGAATCCCTCGATGCCCGCGGTGGTACCGAGATGGCGCCGGCGCTGAAAGAAGCGCTCTCGCAGCAACTGAGCGACGAGCCTGGCGAACTGGTGCGGCAGGTGATTTTTATCACCGACGGTGCCGTGGGCAATGAAAACGCGTTGTTTGAATTGATCCGCCAACGTCTCGGTGAAGTGCGCCTGTTTACCGTGGGCATCGGCTCCGCACCCAATAGCTTCTTCATGACCAAGGCCGCGCAGTACGGCCGTGGCAGTTTTGTGCAGATCGGCGACCTGAACGAAGTGCAGGGCAAAATGGCGGCACTGTTTACCAAACTGGAAAGCCCGCTGGTCACCGACCTGCAGGTGCAGTGGCCACAGGGAATCAAGGTCGAGGGCTATCCCAGACGCCTGCCGGATCTCTACCGCGGTGAACCGGTGCAACTGGTGGCGCGGTTCGACGGGAATGCGCTGGGGCACAGTGGTGCGGGAGAGGTGCGTATAAGTGGCCGTCTCGCCGGCAAACGTTTTATCCGCAACCTGTCGCTGTCACAGCTCACCGTGGACATCAGCGGCAAGGGTATCGGCAGCCTGTGGGCGCGGGAGAAAATTGCCGCGCTCAGGGATGAGCAGCGCGAGCGCGGCCAGTCGACAGATCAGGATGTGGAAGACCCGCTGCGCCAGCAGATCCTGCACTTGGCGCTCGAACATCAACTGGCCAGCCCCTACACGAGTTTCGTCGCGGTGGAGCAGACACCGGTGCGCCCGGTTTCGGAACCCCTCAAGTCCAGTCCGGTGCCAAACGCGGTGGCCCATGGCCAGGTGCAGCAACCGTTCACTTACCCCGCAACCGCCAATGGTATTTATGGTCAGTGGCTGCTGGCGACGCTGTTGCTCGCGTTGGGCGGTCTGCTGCGCAAGTGGCGGGGCGCTGTGGAGCGCAACCTGCGCCGCTGGCTGCGCGGCGTATTGCCGGACCTGCGCGGCCGGAATGTGCCGAGTCAGGAGCGCGTGCAGTGATTTCTCTCGGCAAGCTTATGCGCTGGCTGCCTGCATTGTTGATTGGTGCCGGGTTGTGGCAGCTCGGCAGTGGCACCTGGGTACTGCTCAAGGCGGAACTGGCTCAGTACCTGATCAGCGATTCCTGGCAGCGCCAGCTCGTAAGCGGTGAAGTGCACAAGCCCTGGCCCTGGGCGGACACCTGGCCGGTGGCGCAACTGCAACTCGGGGATGAAAAGCCACTGGTGGTATTGCAGGGTATCAGTGGCCAGGCTCTGGCCTTTGGTCCCGGGCTTTATGAAACCTCGGCGTTGCCGGGCTCCAGTACCGCGCAAACAACCACCGTGATCGCCGCCCACCGCGACACGCACTTTCGCGGGCTCAGGTCTTTGCGTCCAAATATGCCGATACAGCTGCAGGGGCGCGACGGCCGCTGGCGCAGTTTTCGGGTGCTGGGCGCGCAGGTAGCGGATAGTCGCAGCGGCACGCTGCCGGCATTTGCACAGGCGGGCGACGTGCCGGACCTGATTCTGGTGACTTGCTACCCGTTTGATGCGCTGGATGCCGGTGGTCCCCTGCGGTATCTGGTCTATGCGGAATCTGCGCCCGATACCGCGACCGACCATATTGTGGAGCTGTAATATTTGTGGCCGACAAAATAATGAATGGATGAGAGGTGCGGCTGGGTATTCTGCCGATGTCAGCGTTGGGCATGACCGCGAGGGATATGGAGTGCAGTTGCCGCAGGCGCGTGCCTCCACCGCTTACTCTGTCGTCACCGCTGGTTCAGCGAACAGGTACTCCCGTTCATGTTGACGCGGTGTACTACCGGGCTTTGGGCAAAATTCGTGACCGAAACTGAAAATCTGGACTTTATTTTGTAGCGGGATTACGCAAATTATCCCCAATTGGTTTCGGAATTCTGGTGTTTAAGCAAATATTTGTTTTGCAATTTGGTTTTATTTGTTACTAATCGTCCTATCTGGTAAATCGCTTGTAGTAATACTACAATCGCCTCGCTTGCTTGCGCAGGTCTGTTAATTGAGGACAGCCACACCACTGCTGGTGCTGAGTCTGATCCGCGAGCCAATTGACTGGCCCCGTATGCACTTTCGAATTCAATGCCGAATTCATGTCGAGCCGGTTTTCAGGAGTCTCTGAGTCAGGTCCCATTAATGCACCAGAGTTTCCTGACCGGCGGTAATCAGATCGCACAGTTCCACTGAACGCGCTCCCAGTGCTGAATCTCTGAGCAGTACGCGCTGCTTTTCCGCCATTTAGGGCGGTGAATTGGCGAGTGAGGGCTCGGGGCCGGGGTAAACTCCCGCGCTTGAGGTACTGTTGCGCGGCAAAATTCTGACCATAAAAAACACCGACTCGACGTCGTACTTTCGCCGAGGAGCATTTGATGCACGAAGAAACCGACATTCAGGAAACGCAGGAATGGCTTGACGCGCTGCAGGCGGTAATCCGCCACAGCGGCAAGGAGCGCGCAGCGTTCCTGATCAAGCAGCTGTCTGACCGCGCCACCAATATTGGCGTTCAGCTGCCGGCGGCCATCACCACCCCCTACCGCAATACCATTCCGCCACAGGCGGAAAAGCGTATGCCGGGTGATCTGTTCATGGAGCGTCGAATCCGCTCCCTGATCCGCTGGAACGCGCTGGCCATGGTGGTGCGCGCCAACTCCAACAGCGACAGCCTGGGCGGCCACATCGCGAGTTTCTCCTCCGCGGCCACCCTGTACGACGTTGCATTCAATTACTTCTTCCGCGGCAACGAGGGCGAAGAGCGCGGCGACCTGATCTTCTTCCAGGGCCACAGCGCGCCGGGTATCTATGCCCGCTCTTATCTTGAAGGCCGCTTCGATGAAGACAAACTGGATAACTTCCGCCGCGAAGTGAACGGCCAGGGTCTGTCCTCCTACCCGCACCCGTGGCTCATGCCGGACTACTGGCAGTTCCCCACTGTGTCCATGGGCCTTGGCCCGATCCAGGCGATCTACCAGGCGCACATCATGCGCTACCTGTCCGCCCGCGGTCTGTCTCCGCGCGGCGATCGCAAGGTGTGGGCCTTCCTCGGCGACGGCGAGTGTGACGAGCCGGAATCCCTGGGCGCGATTGCGCTGGCAGGTCGCGAGGGCCTGGAGAACCTGGTGTTCGTGGTCAACTGTAACCTGCAGCGTCTGGATGGCCCGGTGCGCGGCAACGGCAAGATCGTGCAGGAGCTGGAAGGTGTCTTCCGCGGTGCCGGCTGGAACGTGATCAAGGTCCTGTGGGGGCGCCTGTGGGACCCGCTGCTGGAAAAAGACGACAAAGGTCTGCTGCAGAAAGTCATGGACGAGACCGTCGACGGCGAGATGCAGAACTTCAAGGCCAACGGCGGCGCTTATACCCGCGAGCATTTCTTCGGCAAGTACCCCGAGCTGCTGGAAATGGTCAAGGACATGTCCGACGACGAGATCATGAAGCTGAATCGCGGTGGCCACGACCCCTACAAGGTCTATGCCGCTTACGCCGAAGCCATGGCGAGCAAGGGCAAGCCTACCGTAATCCTGGCGCAGACCGTGAAAGGCTACGGCCTGGGTGCCGCCGGTGAAGCGGCGATGGATACCCACAACGTGAAGAAGATGGACACCGAAGCGCTGAAGCGCTTCCGCGACCGCTTCGCGATCCCGATTACCGACAAGGAAATCGAGGAAGTTCCCTACTACCGTCCGTCTCCCGACAGCCCGGAAATGAAATACATGGCCGAGCGTCGCAAGGCGTTGGGCGGCCCGGTACCGTCCCGCAGCACCGAAGTGGCGAAGCTGCAGATTCCGGAACTGGACGCCTTCAGTGCCGTTACCAAGGGCTCTGGCGATCGCGAAATCTCCACCACCATGGCGTTCGTGCGCCTGCTGTCGGTGCTGGTGAAAGACAAGAATATGGGCCAGAACGTGGCGCCGATCGTGCCCGACGAAGCCCGTACCTTCGGTATGGAAGGTCTGTTCCGTCAGCTGGGTATCTACTCCTCCCAGGGGCAGAAATACACCCCGGTCGATCACGGCCAGATCATGTATTACAAGGAAGACAAGAAAGGCCAGGTGCTGGAAGAGGGCATCAACGAAGCCGGTGCCATGTCCGCGTGGATGGCGCTGGCGACCGCCTACAGCAACCACGGCGTGCCGATGGTGCCGTTCTACATCTACTACTCCATGTTCGGTTTCCAGCGTATCGGCGACCTGGCCTGGGCCGCGGGCGACATGCAGGCGCGGGGCTTCCTGGTAGGCGCCACCGCCGGCCGCACCACCCTGAACGGCGAAGGTCTGCAGCACCAGGACGGCCACAGCCTCGTGCTGTCTGGCACCATCCCCAACTGTAAGAGCTACGACCCGGCCTATGGTTACGATCTGGCGGTCATCGTCCGCCACGGTCTGAAGGAGATGTACGAAGAACAGAAGAACCTCTTCTACTACGTCACCATCGAAAACGAAAACTACCTGCAACCGGAAATGCCGCAGGGCGTGGAAGAGGGCATCATCCGCGGTATCTACAAGCTGGAAGGCAACTCGCGCAAGGCCGGTAAAGGCAAGGCAGCGAAGAAGCATGTACAGCTGGTGGGCGCCGGTTCCATCCTGCGCGAAGTCATCGCGGCGGCCGAGATCCTCGCTGACCAGTTCGGTGTGACCTCCGACGTGTGGAACCTGACCTCTGCCAACGAAGCCTCCCGCGAGGCCCAGGACGTGGCGCGCTGGAACATGCTGCACCCGACCGAGGCGCCGCGCAAAGCGTGGATCAGCGAGCAGTTCGAAGGCAACGAGACCCCGGTGATTATCTCCACCGACTACATCCGCGCCTACGTAGAGCCGCTGCGCGAGTTCATCGACGGCAACGTAATTGCGCTTGGCACCGACGGTTTCGGCCGCTCCGACAGCCGCGAGCAGCTGCGCCGCTTCTTCGAAGTGGACCGCAACTACGTAACCATCGCCGCGCTGGCCGGCCTGGCCAAGCAGGGTGTGATCGATGCCAGTGAAGTGGCGGATGCCATCAAGAAACTGAACATCGACGCGGAAAAAGTGAATCCGCGCCTGGTTTAACGCCCGCTGAGTAAGGAAGGTAGAGTTATGGCAAAACAAGTCATTAAAGTGCCCGATCTCGGCGGTGCCGATCAGGTCGATGTTATTGAAATTGCCGTTGCCGTGGGTGACACGGTGGCGGAAGAGGATGCGCTGATTGTCGTTGAAGGCGACAAGGCCTCCATGGACGTGCCTGCGCCGCTCGCCGGCAAGATCCTGAGCATCTCCGTCAAGGTGGGTGACAAGATCTCCGAAGGCGATGTGATCGGCGAAATTGAAGTGGCTGGTGACTCTTCGGAAGAGAAAGCGGAAGAAGCGGCGCCAGCCGCCGAAGCTGCACCGGCACCAGCTCCCGCCGCTGCACCCGCTCCGGCGCCTGCAGCAGCGCCCGCAGGCGAAGCCAAAGAGATGGACATCGTAGTTCCGGACCTCGGCGGTGCCGACTCCGTGGATGTGATCGAACTTTCCGTTGGCGCCGGCGACGAAGTGGGCGAGGGCGATTCCCTGATCGTGGTGGAAGGCGACAAGGCTTCCATGGACGTTCCCTCTCCGGCGGCGGGCACCATCGTGTCCCTGTCCGTGAAAGTGGGCGACAAGGTTTCCACCGGTGACGTGATCGGTGTGATGAAGGCCCAGGCGGCTGGCGCTGCTGAAGCGCCGGCAGCAGCTGCGCCCGCTCCGGCCCCGGCTGCTGCGCCGGCACCTGTGGAGTCGCAAGAGCCGCCGGCAGCGCCCCAAAAAGACCACCATCTGGAGCGGGATCACTCCCCCTCCGCGGAAGTGTACGCCGGCCCCGCGGTGCGCAAGCTGGCGCGCGAACTGGGTGTGACACTGAACAAGGTCAAGCCCACAGGTCCGCGCAACCGTGTCACTAAGGACGACCTGAACACGTATATCCGCGAACAGGTGAAAAAAGCGGAAAGCGGTTCCGCCGGTGTTGGCGGCGGTATCGGTATCGCGCCGATGCCCGAGATCGACTTCAGCCAGTTCGGCCCGGTGCGCACCGAGCCGATGAGCAAAATCCACAAGATCACTGCGGCCAATATGTCGCGCAACTGGTTGAACGTACCCCACGTTACCCAGTTCGACGATGCGGATATCACTGAGCTGGAAGAATTCCGCAAATCCATGAAAGCAGAAGCGGAAAAACGCGGTGTGAAACTCACCCCCGTGCCCTTCTTGCTGAAAGCCGCTGCTGCGGCCCTGCGCGAAGTACCGAGCTTCAACGTATCCCTGCACAACGATGGCGAACATATCGTGCACAAGGATTACGTACACATCGGCATGGCGGTGGATACCCCCAAAGGGCTGGTGGTCCCGGTAATCCGCGACGTGGACAAGAAAGGACTCTACGAGCTGGCGGAAGAAGCGACCACCATGGCGCTCGCCGCACGCGATGGCAAGTTGAAGCCCCGCGACATGCAGGGTGCCTGCTTCACCATCTCCAGCCTCGGCGCCATCGGCGGCACCGGCTTTACCCCAATCGTCAATGCGCCGGAAGTGGGTATTCTCGGTGTGTCCAAGCTGGCGGTGCGCCCGGAGTGGAACGGCAAGGAATTCGTGCCACGGCAGATGCTGCCGCTGGCGCTGTCCTACGATCACCGCGCAGTCAATGGTGGTGATGCCGGACGCTTCCTGACCTATCTGGCTGCGGTACTCGCGGACGTGCGTCGACTGCTGCTGTAAGCGATCGCAGGGTGTCCGAACAAAAAGCGCCGGCGGGGCAACCCGCCGGCGCTTTTTTTTGTTCGCAATCGGGTCGCCGTCATCATCGGCCGTCCGGAGCGTTGCGCAAATATTGCCGGGCTGTCGCGAAAATTTTTCGAGCGATGAATCCGGCGCATTTAATTTTGGTTAAAAAGTGTACGGCGTCGTCGAACACGTCCCGGGGACTAAACTAGAGGTACAGCAATCGAGGACCGGAAGAGGATGTTCCTGGCCTGCTGAAGTGATGAAATGCGAATCGCGAGGTAGTCGTCATGAGTCGCACAGGGATCGCAGTGGTGGCAATGGGTGCCACCCTGTGCTTACAAGGTTGTATATTTGTCCCCTTTGATAATGAACACAGTTACGACCCGTTTTTCTTTAACCCGGACGATAAGAGCCAGACGGCGGACTTCGTCGAGGTAGGCAATTACCTGCCCAATGCCTCGGCGCCGCCCGCGGCCAGCCGCCAGTGTTCGACGGATGTTGAGCATACCCGGGTGGGTTCCGCCTGCTGGTTTTTTCCGGTGATGCGGGTCTATTGATTCCCGGATAGAAGCGGATTGGATTAACGCGGCCTTTCGGTAGGGAAGGCCGCAATTTTTCGTCGGTTGATCAGGAGGCCCCATGCGCACCCGAGTGTTTCCCCTAACTCTGTTGGCGGCAGCCACGTTTTCCACCTCGTTACTCACCGCCTGCGGTACCAGCAGCGTGCGCGATCAGGTGGTCTACCCTAACAGTGCACCCATTCCCCGTGCGCCGGCGCATGCGGAGCAGAAAACCAACTACGACGGCTGCCCTGGGGACGCCGAGGAGTTGGCCCCCGGTTCCATCTGTCCGGCCTCGGCCCAGTGTTATGAAATTTCCCGCGGACGCCGCTGTATCGTTTACGAGAAGTAATTTCCGGGAATGCGCAGTGGATGGGCGGCGAATCCCATTGATGTTCACAGAGGAAGTGAAATGAAATTGCGTCTGTTGGCTCTGGTGGTGACGATTTTTTTTGCCGGTTGCGCGGGTACTGCCGGCAATATCGAAAATGTGAAAAGCATGGATGGCTTCTGGTGTGATCTGACCGGTACCCCCGCGACCTATTACCAGGGACGGTTGCCGCAGAATCTCACACCCTTGTATCCCCGCAATTGCTTTGCCGGTGACACACAGGTTCCAACCGCCAGCGCCTGCCTCACCGGTGACAGTATCTGCTACCAGCTGGATACGGGAAGCTGGTGTACGGCGGGGGTTGCGCCCCAGTGTCCGGCCGGTAGCGCACCTCTGACCATGGATGCGCCGTGTCCGGATGAGGGCCACTGCCGGATCTACAGCGAGGGTCTGCGCTGCTATTCCGTCGGCGTGTAGTTGGTACGGTCGGTGCTGAACCCCATGCGAAGCGCTCAGGGTTCAGGTAGTAATTCCGATGATCTGGCTGAAAGGCGTACTGGTCGCCATTGATCAACTGGGCAATGCCATCGCCGGTGGCAACCCAGATGCCACCATTTCTGCCCGTACCGGCTATTTTGCCCGGGTTAAGGAAACCCCATTCCGGCCATGGTGGCAGTTGATGGAGCGCATCATCGACTTCACCTTTCGCCCCATTGACGGTCCCGATCACTGTTATAACGCCTATCTCAGAGACAAGGACGAAGAGCACCGCGAAGGCAGCGACCTGATGCGGGGCGTGCTCGGTATTCTTATCATCCTGGTGTGCCTGCCACTGTCTCTGATTACCAGAGTGTACGCGGTGTTTTTTCCGCGTCATCGCTGAGCGGTTCATCGGCAACTTTCCCGATTTTGACCTCAAACTGTAACTCCCCGGAAATACCATCTGGCGTTCCATCGCACTGTGCAAGCCGGGGGGGCGAATGCCTGAATTGAATGCGGAACAATCATCGCTGACCTTACAGCTGATTGAGGGAGCTCCCAGGCTGAAGCGTTTTGTTCAGCGTCATGCCGACAATGCCACGGATGTGGCGGACCTTTATCAGGAATCAATCACACGTGTACTGGAACAGGCGCGGGAACAGCGCATCAACAACCCGGTCGCCTATGCGATTCGCATCGCCCGCAATCTGATCATCAACCGCGGCCCGGTGGCGCACGCCGAAGAGACGGAGATGGTCTGTCCGGGGCCGTCTCCGGAGGAAAACACCAGCCGGCAGCAACAACTGCAGGAGATCCTGACAATTCTGGAAACCATGCCAGCACTGCGCCGCGAAGTCTTTATTCGCCGACGTCTTGACGGTGAAAGCCGCGAGGAGATTGCCCGCGCGCTGGGTATCAGCGTTGAGGCCGTAAAAAAACACATCAGCCGCGCGCTGGCCGATATTCAGCGAGCGCTGGATGAAGGGAGGATAGCGTGAGCCCTGTAACGGATGCTTACCAGGAGGCCGCCTACTGGCTGGAACTGCTGTCTGAGGGAGAGCCCGACCCTGTGACGGCACGCCGTTTCGAGAACTGGCTCAAGGCGGACCGCCAGCACGCCGTCATTTTCGAGCGCATGGTGAATACCTGGGATTCCCCGATTTTGCAGGAGGCGCTGACAAGCTCGGCGCCCACTGACGATGACCGGCGCGGCGGAACAAACCATCCGCTCGCGCGTTGGCTGATGCCAATGGCGGCGGCCGCCTGCCTGCTACTGGCACTGTGGCAGTTCCCTTTCCGCGAGCATCAGCCGCCGTATACCGCGCACTTTGAAACGCCGGCGATGCAGCCGCGACAGCTGAGTCTCGCGGATGGATCGCGGCTGCAATTGGATGCGGCGAGTATTGTGGACGTGCGGCTCGACGCCACGGCGCGACGGATTGAGCTGCGCCAGGGCGCCGCCTACTTTGATGTCGCCCACGACGCATCGCGGCCGTTTGAAGTCGGCATCGGCGATGCGCGTGTGACGGCTCTGGGCACCGAGTTCAATATCGAATCCTCCTCCTACGGTATCGACGTTACCGTCCATGAGGGCCGTGTCGAAGTACGTACAAGGGCCCCGGAAGAACCGGTAATACTGAGTGCCGGTCAGCGGGTGCGTATTTCCTCTGTTGGCATAGAGGCCGCCGAGGCCGTCGCCCTCGATGACCTGCTCGACTGGCGCCAGGGGTGGGTTGAAATTCGCGATCGTCCACTGCCCTATTTGCTTGAGCGCCTCTCGCGCTATAGCCCCGCGCCCATTGTGGCGGAGGGCGAGCTCGCGCAATTGCCGATCGCGGGTCGCTTCAGGCTTGCGGAAACCAATGAGAACCTGGCCCTTCTCGCGCGTCTGTATGGGCTCAGTGTCAGCCGCTCGCCGGACCGCATTGAGCTAAGGCGAGCTGTCGACTGATAGGCACCGACAATGGAAGGTTTGCCTATTCCCACTTTCCGTCGGTCCATGAATGATCGCCGTACACGAGCCTGGCGATTCAATCTCCTGTGTGAAATTGCTGTCTGCTGTACGCTGCTCGCTCCGGTTCCGCTACAGGCGGCGGTTACAGATTTTTCCATCCCCGCCGGTCCTCTGTCCGATGCGCTGGCTCATTTCTCGAGAATCACCGGACAGACAGTACTCTATGACCCGCGCCTGGTGTCAGGATTGGAAGCTCCCCCGGTTAGCGGGGAATTTTCCCGGGAGGATGCCATTGCGCACCTGCTACAGAATGCCGCTCTGGTTGCGGAGCGTCAGGGCGCAAGCTGGTTGATTGTATCTCGCCGAGATTCACCGCCCGAGCCCGCCACTGGCAACGCGCCCTCCACGGCTGCAGGCGTAGAAGAGGTGCTGGTGAAGGGCATTCCCGCTGCGTACCAGCAATCTTCGCTGCAAAAGAAATATCATTCCAACAGGCACCAGGACTTTCTTCAGACTGCCGATATCCAGCGTTTACCGGCAGCCAATATCGCCGAAGCCATTACTCGCAGCGCCGGGATTTCCGTGGTGCGCGACCGGGGTGAGGCGTTGTTTATCAGCATGCGCGGTCTGCCTACCCAGTTTAACCAGGTTACGCTTAACGGCAATGCACTGGCGAGCAGTGAAAATGTGCGGACGTCCGAGCAGTATGGGCGGCGCTTTCATTACAACCTGTTACCTGCGGAGCTGGTCTCCGCCGTTGCTTTGAGCAAAAGTGCCTCTGCCGCCGACACCGCCGGTGCCATTGGTGGCCAGATCGACTTGCAGACGCACCGCCCCCTGGATATGGGGGCCAGTGGCGTGAGCACCCGCGTCGCGGGAAGTGCTTCGCAACTGGCTGGTGAAACCAGTCCGCGTATATCGGCTGTGGGCAACTGGGTAAACAGCGACAGCAGTCTCGGATTGTCGTTGATCACAGCCTATTCCCAGCGCAGCCTGCGGCAGGATCGGGTACTGAATTTCCGCTGGCTGGAGTCGGAAGACGGTACCCTTTCTCCCGGTGGCATTCGCCCCACCTTGGAGCGCGAAGAAAGCCAACGGCTGGGAATCAGCACCGCGCTGCAGTGGCAGTCTGGAAACGGAATCGCCCTGGACGTGGATCTGTTTGGCGTGAAGCGGCACAGCGATTATCAGGAGTTTTCCTACAGTGCCGACTACGACATCGACCAGCTAGTTCCCGGCAGCCTGCAGTGGCGGGGCGATGCATTGATTGGTGGAGATACACAAACGGGGTCGGTACAGATTGGGCGTGAGAGCGCCGGGCTTACGGATTCGCTGTATCACGGCAGTGTGTCCCTGTCTCGAGAAACGGATGAGTGGAAAGTGACTGGCGCACTGGCGATATCGCGCGCACGCAGTTACAACAGCGATCCGATACGGAGAACACGGCTGCGCAGAGACGGCGATGTTGCTTTCCAGTTCTGGTATCCAAAAAGTGGCGAAGGCGCACTCCCAACCGTTACCTACCACAATGTCTCACTGAACGATCCGGAAGACTTCCCGGGGCGGCGACTGGAATGGCGATACATCAATGCACAAGACGGTAAAAACACCCTCAAGCTGGCGGCTTCGCGCACACTGGATGACGGTCCGCTTGAGCGAGTGGAGTTCGGCGCGGAGTGGCAATTCTTCAGCAGGGATTATCAACGCCGTGATCGGATGATCAGCGACGGTATCGAGGGTGCATTTTTTCCCGACGAATATTTTCTTGCGCTACCTGTGGATGATTTCCTCCACAGCGTGCAGGCGCACTTGCCCGCGCAGTGGCTGGTGCCCGATGAGGAGCGATTCTGGCAGCTGGCAGACCCCGGATATCTGACAGACACTGCGCAGTCTTCGGCCGACCGTATGAATTCCTATAACGTTGCGGAAAACAACCGAGCGCTGTTTGTTCGCTCTGATATGCGTTTGGAGCGCTGGCGAGGAGAGTTAGGCCTGCGTTACCTCCAGGGAAGCCGACATGCGCGCGGACACTGGCCGGACGAGAGTATGCAGGTTCTTCCTTTGACAGTGACGGCGAGTGAGGACCGCCTGTTGCCGTCGCTGAATCTGAGCTTCGCACCAGCGCGGGATCAGTTGCTGCGATTTTCCGCCGCACGGGTCGTGAACCGGCCGGACCTGCAGGACCTGGCGCCGCGGCTCACGCTCAATTCCGGAGACACACTGACGGCCGTGGGGGGCAATCCCGAGCTGAAAATGGTCGTGGGTAACCAGTTTGACTTCGCCTGGGAATGGTACCTACCCGCGGACGGGCTGTTCAGTATCAGTGTATTTCATACGACACTGGATGGCTTTATCCAGACCGACACTCGCGACATCGACATCGGCGGTCAGACCTATGAATTGACCAGCCGCAGTAACGGGGGCAGTGCCCGTATCAATGGACTGGAAATGGAATACCGGGAGCGGTTCAGCCAGCTGCCCAGTCCCTGGGATGGCCTCGGTATACGGGCAAACATTTCACTGACAGACTCCAATGCCAGGTACCGGGCGGGCGATCAGTACGTGGAAGATACGCTTGCGGATGTAGCGCCGCGTACCGCCAATGCCGGGATATGGTTTGAGTCGGCGGCGGTGACGGTCAATGTCGACTACGGCTGGCGGGATCAGATCCTGAAGCAGGTGGGAAGCTTCAATCAGGCGGCGCAGAACAGTGAACCGTTCGGCAACCTCGATGCACGTATTAGCGTGGCCCTCGGCCGAGACATTTCTCTATTTGCCGAGGGCTCCAATCTAACCGGCGCGGCCGAGAGAGAATCCATAGCCGGTGGTGAATTCGCCGGTTACAGCTACTACGGCCGCACGTTTACCCTAGGGGTGGATGCCAGATTCTGAACTATGCTCAGAGTTCTTTGGCGATAAAGCCGATGCTATCCAGTTCACTGCCGGACCGGCCATAAGCCCCAATAAAGGCTTTCCCGGCTGGCGCATCAAAGGTGGTACAGGTGCCCGTTTGTGATCCACCGGCCATGCTGTTGCCCGCACTGGTCTGAAGTTGCAGGTAAAAAATACGGGTATGTCCGTTGTGCTTTGCCTGGCATGCGGTAATCCGGCTTATAGTTTCACCCGGTGACAGTTGCAGAGTTTGCGCGGAGCCACCTGTTCCTCCGTGGCTCAACTGCAGGCCCCCGGAGAAGT
The DNA here is from genome assembly GCF_011326135.1 of Microbulbifer sp. SH-1. Lineage (NCBI taxonomy): Bacteria > Pseudomonadati > Pseudomonadota > Gammaproteobacteria > Cellvibrionales > Microbulbiferaceae > Microbulbifer > Microbulbifer sp. SH-1. The sequence continues at coordinate 4,605,087 of NZ_CP046948.1, forward strand.
GGAACGTCAGCTGGTCGACCCGGCTCCCTGCACGCAGGGTGATGGCATCGGGTTGAGGGTAGTCTGCCATCGACAACGCGGGCAGGTCGTTGAAGAAATCGCCGTGAGGGCCGCCAGCGGTACCCGTCAGATACAAACCACTATTGAGTGAATAGTGAAAGGTGGCGGCAACGGGGTCGTGATCAGACAGAGGCTCGCCGGCGGAATCAATGAAATTGGAAGGCACCTGCGCATCCGCCAGTGACAATTGCACCGCAGCGCCGTTGCGGTAGAGGATCTTGTCCACTCGTTCGCAGTTGCCGCTATTTTTGTCGGTACAGTCGGTCAATGCCGGATCACCGCTCTGCGGAATAATTCCACCGCGGGATACTTCAACCCAGGTATCGGAAAATCCGGCCGCAATGTAATCGTGCAGTCTGTCTGGGGATCGGGTGTAACGGGAGTTGGTGTCGCCGGCGACGATCACGGCGTGCCCGCTGGAACGAGTCTCTATCGCCGCGAGCAATTGCAGCAGATTACTCGCCCGTGCTGCGTTGGAGGCATCATCGGTACTGGCGTCAGCGTGCAGGTTGTAAACATCGACAACCGCACCATCGCCAAAATTCATTCTCGAGAATGAAAATCCTTTGGGCGTCAGGCAATCACTGCCATCGCTGAATACGCCATAACAGTCGTTCCACTTGCTGCGGCTAAAATCGGAAAAACCGATTTTGGAAAAGCGGTTCATGCCGTCGCCGACGGCTATATCGCCGGAGTGGGCTGAAGTGTGTGCATGCACGATTTGGCTGACAAGATCGCTGTGGTAGCTGAAGTCTTCCTGTACTACCACGATGTCGTAATCATTCAGCAAAGGGCTGATTTTCACGGTATTGGTCGCCGGGCTGCCGGAACTGAAGGCGTCGGGAAGCCCGGCGACGTTGTAGGTCAGTATGTTAAATTGACCATCCGCTACTGCCTGCGCGCTGGACAGTAGCGCGATCAGCAGAACGCAAAAAAATTTCATCAGATGTTTCCTCTTTGTGTGTCACCTGCCAATTGCAGGTAATTTAAAGAGCGATTACATCGACGTCTGGGGACATAAAATCCGATGAATTTATTCTGGCATTCTGGTGACATTTAAGCGTCAAAGATTATGCCCGCAGTCTGCTCCAGGGGCCGTTGATGGCCAGAGTCATGCCGGGGCGCTGTATATTCACAAACAGCGTTGATCCATCCGGCGAGAAGCAGGCACCGCAGAACTCCCCTTTGTCAGGGTGCGCGTTCATGGCCAGGGTGTAGAGTTTTCCCTCCGGTGTCAGACCGCGGATATAGTTGACCATATCCGGGCTGCTGGAATAGCTGTCTTCGCAGATGATCAGATCACCCCAGGGGGCGATGGCGAGGTTGTCGCAGGACTCCAGCAGTGCGCGGTCGCGGCTCTCGTAAACCAGCTCCAGTTCACCGGCGATTTCATGCCCGGCGCCTTCGTGCCGCCCGGGGCGGTAACACCAGATCTGGCCGATCTTTTGCGGCCCGCCGCCGGTAGCGGCAAAGTAGATTTCCCGGCGGCCGTCGGCGCGCAGTGCAAAAGCCACGCCTTCGCAGCGACAGAAGCGTGCGGCGCCGGCAGCGGCACCGCGCAGGCTGAGATCGCCGTCCGGCGACGCGACATCCTCGAGATCTATCCAGGTGCACTGGAATTTCTGCCCCACGCTCACCGCACTGGCCTCGGCCTTGTTTTTGTCCTCCTCCCAATTGCGGGTGAGTGCGCCCGGCCACCCCTTAATGGCTAGCGCCTGCAGCTGCCCACCATGCCGAAGTTGTTCTGATTGCGCAGGCAGAAAGCGATAAAACAGCGCGTTATCGTAATCCTCCGTGAGATAGACAATGCCGGAGCTACTGTCGACGGCGGCGGCCTCGTGAACAAAGCGTCCCATGGCGGTGAGTGGCTCTGGTGTCACTAACCCTTCTGCGTTGGCGGGGACTTCGAATACGAAGCCGTGGTCGCGTCCGAAACCTTCAGCGCGCCCCGCGAGACTTTCTTCACAGGTCAGCCACGAACCCCAGGGTGTGGCGCCGCCGGCACAGTTGCGGGTGGTGCCGAGCAGGCTCAGGTGCGATTTCTCCACCGTTCCGCTGCGGTGGTTGTACAGCAGGGTGGTGGTCCCGCCATTGACCGGCAACTTGTCTTGATACAGATCGAAGGCGCGGTCGCGCATCGCGCGTGCGCGCGCCGGCGCATGGTGAAAGGGGCCGATTTCCGGGCCGATGGAATCCAGTTCGTGATTGCGCACCAGCAGGCTGTAACCCGGCTTGCCCGGTGCGGGAAACGCGGCCATGCCGTCCGGTGCACTGGGGGTGGTGAGGCCGTCGGACATGGTGTCGCCGGTGCGGGAGATAACGCGGTAACTGAAGCCCTGTGGCAGATTCAGAATACCGTCGGGATCGCGAAAAAGCTGGCCGAAGCGGTCGGTACCGCGCAGAGGGTCGACGGCATAGACCTGCGCCAGTGCCGGCAGGCTGGAGAGGCCGCCAAACGCCACCGCGGCGGCGCCGGCGTTGATCAGAAACTGTCTGCGTGAAAGCGTCATTTTTACCTCGTGAATGCAAAAAGGCGGGAGCGGTGTGAACCGCTCCCGCATCGAGTGGGCGCCCGAACCGGGCCTGTTACAGTTTTACCCGGGCACCGAGAACAAACGTGCGCCCGTAATCGGTGTAACTGCGGAACTCGTCGCCATCCACAAACAGCTGCTGAACTTCATTGGTGACATTGATGCCCTCAATGAAAAGCGAGGTACTTTCGCTGAGGTCATAGGCCGCGCTGAAATCCAGGGAGCCAAATTCCGCGTTGTTTTCCGAGGCGAGGCTGTTGGTGCCGATCTGATTGAGCACACCGTCGCGCCAGCTGTAGCTAAAGCGCAGTGCCAGGCCATTTTTTTCGTAAAAAGCGGTGAGGTTGTAACTGTTTTTTGCCACATCTTCCAACTCACCTTTGATGCGCTCATCACCGTCCACGTAGACCGCGCTGGAGTCGGTCAGGGTGTAATTGGCCTGTACACCCAGTCCGTCGAAGGGCGCCGGCAGGGTATTGAACACCTGCTGGTAGGCCAGCTCAAGACCGGAGACCTCGGCATTGGAGCCATTCACTTTGGAGGTGAGGCGGTAGACTTCGCCATTGAATTCCAGATCGGAAATCTGAGTCTGAATGAATGTGGAAATATCCTTGTAGAAAACCCCTGCGGTGAGCGCGGTACTCTCTTGCGGGTACCACTCCAGGGTCGCGTCGTACTGCCAGGCCTCGAACGGTTCCAGATTCGGGTTGCCGCCGGTAGCGGTCAGTATGTCTCCGGAATTGAATGTCAGGCGCGGCGCCATGTCCTGCAGGTCCGCACGGGTGATCACTTTGGCGGCAGCGACGCGGGTGATCAGGTCGTCGCGCAGGTCAAGAGCGAAATTCACCGAAGGCAATACATCGGTATATTCGTTGCTGAAAGACACCGGCGTAGACTCTCCATCCACCGTCGCATGTCCGGAGGAAACCTGCTCGGTCTGGGCTACACGCACACCCAGATTGCCGCGCAGCGGCATGGAGGCCAGTTCGCTGTCTAAATTCAGCATGGCGTAGGCAGAGCGGATGCTTTCTTCGATACGATAGGAGTTGCCGAGGTCGCCACTGGTAAGATCGGCGGCGAGCAGTTCTGCGCTGGGGAAATTACTCCAGAATTTATCCTCGTCGGGTACCAGCCAGACCTGGGGCAGGCTGCCGTTGGCATTACCGAGAAAATCATCCGCGGGAAACGCGGTGAAATAGCTCGAGTCAAATGTCTCGCCTTCCACTCCCTCGCTCAAGCGGAGGTCGCGACGGAAATAATCCCGCGTGCGTTCACGGAACTTGATACCGGTAGCGAACTCGGTAAACCCGGCCAGCTGAATACTTCTGCTGGCATCGAACTGCAGGGACTGCTCTTCGTCATTGGCGCGGATGGTGCGCCATTCCAGCCGGCGGCCCGGCCACTGTGATGGATCGTTCAGGTCCGCGTTGGCGTACTCAATACTGGGCACGGAGTCGCCGTCTACTTTCGGGAACAGGAAGGAGAAGCCGATGCCCTCGGTCACGCGGAAGCGGGTGCGTCTGATGGGATCGGAATCTTCGCTGTCCGCGCTGGAGTGAAACAGGTCGCCGGAAAGCGTCCAGTCGTCCACCAGCCACTCGGCATTCAGACCGATAGACAGGTTCTCGTCGTGAATGCCGGAGCTCTCGCGGCCGATTTGCACCGAGCCGTCGGTGATGGTACCGCCGACCAGTGCGCCGTCGCGGATAATCGCGGTGCCGGGCACCAGGCTTGCGGGATCGTAGTCGGCGCTGTAGGTGAATTCGTCGTACTGTACTTCCTGATCCACGTAGAGCAGGTCCAGGTTGATATCCAGATTGTCGGACGGACGCCACTGCATGGCGGTGGAGAGACCAAAGCGCTCGCGGTCCTCGAGTTCCAGTGTCGGGCGAACACCTCCCGGTGTGATCAGCGGGCCACTATCGCGGGTGCCGTCGCCGTCGGTATCCAGGCCTTCTTCCAGTTCGGTCCAGCCGAAATTGATCGCGCGATCCTGGCGTACACTGCGCTCGGCGTAGGCACTGGATACCAGCAAACCAAACGTCTGGTCTTCGTTGACCCAGTTGGCGAGACCGGAAAATCTCGGGTCGGTCTCTTCCGCCAGCTGCGCGTGACTGGCGCGGGCGGACGCGCTGAAGGTGGTTTCACCCAGTTCCAGCGGCCGGAAAGTTTTTACATTAACGGTGCCACCGATGGCGCCCTCGTCGTGGGCGGCGGTGGGGCTCTTGATGACTTCGACCGCGGATACCAGTTCCGCCGGCAGCGTATCGAAGCGGAACTGCCGACCGAACTGGCCGGACGTTCTGACATTCTCATTGACCGCCATGGTGCGGTTATTGAGGGTGGTGACCTGGAAGTTGGAACCCAGTCCACGCACCCGCACATAGACCCCTTCGCCGCGGTCGCGCACGATGGATACCCCGGTAACCCGCTGCAGTGCTTCGGCGATATTCTGTGCGGGGAACTGGCCGATGTCCTGCGCAATGATGGCATCGGTTACGCTCGGCGCATTGCGTTTGGCGTCGATGGCGGATTGCAGGCTGCGGCTGTAACTACCGGTGACGATGATTTCTTCCAGTTCGGCGATATCCTGCTGGGCGTTTGTGTTCAGTGAAATGGAGCCGGCGGCTATGGCACCGATCAATGTAGGCAGCAGTTTTTTTCGCAAATGATGTTGTTGCATGTTTCCCCCAATGGTGACTTTTAATGTGTCTACAGACGATCACCTAAGAGAGAAATCCTCGGCCAAAGGGGACAGAAAAAATGAGAAAAAAATATTTTTTTACCGTGTGGAAAATATTCATACAACGGTCATGAAGGCATGTTGCAATTGCGTGCCGCAGTTTTTGCAGCAGTGCAAACAGCGGCATTGCCTGACGCTGATAGACATCCATCCGAGCGTCACCCCACTTCCCGCCTAGTCCATCTGTGTAATGGTATTCGCGCCGCTCCGGCTCTATGTTCTTTGCCTCCAGTGAATTCCCGCCCCAACCGTGCCGGGACCATGTTGAGGTGAACGATAATGAACAAATGGGCTTGTTTGATGAGCGTGCTTCTCCTGTGCGGGTGTGGCGGAGGTGGCGGCAGTGCGGGCGGCGGTGGCGACCCGGGCGGCAGCAGCAGTGGTGGGAGTAGCAGTGGTGGGAGTAGCAGCAGTAGTAGCAGTGGCGGTAACAATGCCCCCTTCCTTTCCTGGCAACTCGAAGTAGACAGCGATGGCCAGCTCCGGGATTTTTCGCTCGATGAGACACATGTCAAATTGTGGCTGGAGGAAGCCGGTGAGGTGACGTATCCCGGGCACTTCTACGGCAAAAAGCCGATGGTTGATGACGTGGAGTACATGCTGCTGAAACTGTTGAACAGCGGCACCGCCGACGGCAAAGACCACTGGTATGTGGCGGCTCTGGATCGCAAAACCGCGGCGCGTTCGCTCATGCCGATGCCGGTGGATGGCCTGGCGGCGGCCCACGGCATGGCGGGGGTGGAGTTGATCAACTCCGCGAGTGGTCTGTTTGATGTTGTGCTCGATCCCGATGGAAGGCTGCGCCTGTTTATGGTGACGGAAAGCCGCCATCATCAGAATGGCGAAGCCTACCTCCGCCACGTTTTGAGCCGATACTGGGTGACCGATGGCGAGCTGGTACTGGAGGCGCACGAGGTGCTGGCTCCGGCATTGGCGCTATCCGGCCAGAAGCTGGCGTTGAGTACCTTGGAGGTGCTGGACGATTACATCCTGCTCGACAGCTATACCGGCGAGAATCCGAACATCACGAATATCCGTTTCCACCTGTTGCATCGGGCCGACCTGACCGTGGCCAGGGACAGTTTTGCTCTGGTACCCCGCGCCTATGGACATCAGGTGATTGAGAAGGACAACTGGCTGCACCTGCTCGAACGCGAAAATGAGAATATCTACAACGAGCGCGATGGTCTGATAGAGCGCTACTCCCTGTACGAATCGCCGGAATATCCCAACGCTGAGAGCCAGCGTTCGCGGGTGCGCAGTTTCCGCTTGTCTGACCTGTTGAACGGGGTGGATTTGCCGGCCCGGGAGCACCTGTTGCCGGCCTGCGCGGAGTGTCTGGACAACAACGGCACCTGGTATGATCAGCGCGTCGCTACCAACGCGATCATCGCCGGTGATGGTGGCCGCCTGTTTATGGCTTACTCCAGGAAGCCCGGTGCGGATCAGCCGGGAGCGGCCATTGCGATTGAAGTACTGGACGATCAGGTTACCGCGGCAAGCGATTTTGCTACCAGTCTGCGTGGCGAAGGTGACGCGGTGAAGACCGCCGATGTACTTAGCCATTACTATCGCCACGCGCTGTCGTTTATGAAGCCCGCTCCGGATGGTGGCTTCTACCTGATGGCGCAGACCCTGGTGGATACCGAAAACCACAATTCACTGGATAGCCAATATCTGACCCTGATGAAGTTTGACCGCGACGGGCGGCCGGGTTGGATGCGCAAGATTGACGCAAAAGGAAATCCAGGCCGCTTTGCGAACGCCACGGTGTCCGCTCTGCAGGTGGATGATGATGGGGTTTCGATGGTGGTGACCGGGGCCTTCGATGCGGTGGATGACACCGCGGGGCCGGAGACGAACGTGCCCAGCGCCTATGTGCATTTCACCGGTGGGATTTCCGCCGCGGCGGCGGAGGCCTATCAGCAGCGCCCACAGGACCTGACCGCATTCACGGCCACCGGACCCTCACTGGCGGAAGCGCTTCCCGGTAACAGTTACTATTTTTCTCTGGACAGTGGTTCCGCCTTCTGGATTCGGTTTGAGGAGGACACGGCCTACACCCGCTCCTGGTACGGCGGCTTCGATGAAAGCTACGTGGTATTCAAATGGCAGGAGGGAGAAGGGGGTATTCATCGCCAGCATCAGACCATTCTGGTCTGCCATCCGGGCGAAACCCAGTGGCGCGCGGTGGAGTTGCCAGAGGATAATTTCAGCCCTCTCACCGGCAGTCGCGGCGGTATCCTGATGGACGGCAAAGACATGAGCCGCACCAGCCGGGAGTATACCGCCGTGGCCGAGGGCGAGACCTGTGAAGGCTACGGCGCATAGTCGGGCGGGCAAGCCGCGAAAGGAGTACACAAGGGTTGAACAATATATCCCGCTCGTTGTTATTGGTGGATGATCATCGCCTGTTCCGCGAAGGACTGGTCCTGCTGTTGCGGGACCGGCCCGGGCTCGGGCGCGCGTATGAGGCAGGCACCATCGATGAGGCCCTGGGCTTTGTCGATGCGGCACCACCGGTGGGTATGATTCTGCTCGATATTGCCCTGCCCGGTGTGGATGGGTTGGCCGGAATGGCGAGCCTGCAACAGGCGTTTGCCGGGGTGCCAGTATTGGTGTTGTCCGGCAGCGAAGACCCGGTTCACCGACAGCTGGCTCTGGGGCAGGGGGCGGCCGGTTTCGTGGAGAAGTCCGCCAGCGGCGAGGAAATCTGCGAGGCGATCCTCCGGGTCTGGCGCGGTGATCGGGTCTTCCCGCCGATTCCCGAAACCCAGGCCACTGGCCTCACACCCCGCCAGGAGGATGTGTTGCGGCATCTCGGCGAGGGGCTTAGCAACAAGGCGATCGCCCGCCATCTGGGGCTGTCGGAAAACACCGTGCGCGTACATGTCTCCGCGATTCTGGCATTGCTCGGCGCCACCAGCCGGACCGAGGCGGTGATGGCCGCGCACCGCCGGGGCTGGATTCGGTGAGCCGTCAGCTGATTTACCGATTTGCACGGCTCTGGCACTTGCCGCCGGATGCTGTACTGGCCGGGCAAATGGCCGAGGTTCGCCGCAATCTTCCCCCCGGTGTGATCGTTGCCACCCTAATAGGCACCGGTTCGGTGCTGACGCTGGCGCTGCTGTTTGAACAGTGGCGCCTTTTGTACTGGCTGCCGATCTACCTCCTCCTGCAATTGCTCACCGCGCTGCTGCTGCGGGATCTGGCCCGGCGCACCCTGCCACCCCGAACCCTGTACCGGGTGATGATTGGCGTATTCGGCAGTGCCGGTGTGGTGTGGGGCGGGCTCGCCCTGTTTGTGGCGCCGGGTCCCAACAGCCTGACCACGCTGCTGTTTCTCACCACGGTGATTTCCGTGCATTGTGCCGGCACCTTCCCCTTGACCGGTGCCAGTCTGCCCCTGTACTGCATTTTTATGCTGCCGTCGCTGGCACCGCTGACCGCGGTCTTCTTCCTGCGCGCGGACAGTCTGTCGGTGGCCATGGGAATCATTGTGGTACTGCTGATTGGCTGCATGCTGTTGTTTGCGTCGCGGGCGCAGGCCGCCGGCCAGGAGAAAATGCGGCTGCAGTTCGCCAACGATGAACTGGTGGCCCGCCTGCGGGAGGAGTCCCGGCTGCTGGCCAAGGCGCGGTGGGCGGCGGAGGAGGCCAGCCGCGACAAGTCCCGCTTCCTCGCCGCCGCCAGTCACGATCTGCGCCAGCCGATGCACGCCCTGGGCCTGTTTCTGGAGGCGCTGGGGCGGACTTCCCTGGATGTCGATCAACGCTCCATTCTCGACAAGCTGAAGCTGGTGTCCCGTTCCGCCAATGGGCTGCTCGGCGGCCTGCTGGATTTTTCCCGCCTGGATGCCGGTGTCGTGGTGCCCGCTCTGCGCAGTTTTGCGCTGCAGGCGGTGATGCACAAACTGGAGCAGGAACTGGCGCCGATGGCCGAATCCCGCGGCCTGGTCTATCGCAGCCGCGATACCAGCCTGGCGGTGCACAGCGACCCTGTACTGGTGGAGCGGATTCTGCGAAACCTGATCAACAACGCCATCAACTACACCGAGCGCGGTGGCGTGCTGGTGGCCTGTCGGCGGCGCGGTGACCGGGTCTGGGTCGAGATCAGGGACACTGGCGTGGGCATTGCGCCAGAGTACCAGCAGGCGGTTTTTCGCGAATTCTTCCAGATCGGTAATCGGGAGCGCGACCGCCGCAAGGGCCTGGGGCTCGGGCTCGCAATCGTCACCGGATTGTGTCGGGCCCTGAACGCGGATCTGAGTATGGTGTCCCGTCCCGGGCGGGGCTCCTTATTCCGGCTCGCATTGCCGCTGGCTGCGGCTGCCGTGGTCGAAAACCCAATGCCCGCGATCCAGCGCCAGTTCCTGGTGCCCATTTCGGTACTGGTCGTGGATGATGACCCGGAAGTGCGCGAGGCCATGCGCGTCTTGCTGGCCAGCTGGGGTTGTCACTGCCAAGTGGCCGAATCCGCGGTGGACGCACTGCGCCTGGGGCTGCCCGCACCGAACCTGCTGGTGGTGGACTATCGGCTGCGCGGTGGCGAAACCGGTGCCGAGGCAATCGATGTGTTGCGCCAGAGCTATGGAGAAGACGTTCCCGCGATCGTCATTACCGGTGATACCGCCCCGGATCGCCTGCGCGAAGTGCAGCGCGTGGGTTCCGCGCTGTTGCACAAACCCCTTGAGGCCGATGCGCTGTACCGGGTCATGGTCCAGTTGGTGGGTGAACGGGCGGATGGTGTTGCGGGAGCGGGTTGAACGAAGATCGGCTCGCTCCCGCGGAGAGGCCGGGAGGGCGGGGTGCCCTCCCGGGTTGCTTAGTGCAAGCCGTCAGTGATTTGCCGCATCCGCCAGCGGCGCTAGCTGCGGCATTTCCTCGGTACCGGATCTGTGCGGCGCGGTGGTCTCTGCGGCCGGCGCTGCCGGTCCCGCCAGCTTGCGCAGCGCCACATAGAACACCGGCGTCAGCAGCAGGCCGAACAGCGTCACGCCGATCATGCCGGTAAACACCGTGATGCCCATCGCGTTGCGCACTTCGGCACCGGCGCCGCTGGCCATCACCAGCGGCACCACCCCGGCGATAAACGCCACCGAAGTCATGATGATCGGGCGCAGGCGCAGGCGACAGGCTTCCAGTGCGGCGCGCACAGGATCCAGGCCTTTTTCCAGTTCCAGCTCGCGGGCGAACTCGACGATCAGGATGGCGTTCTTGCACGCCAGCCCCATCAGCACCACCAGACCCACCTGCACGAACACATTGTTGTCGCCGTCGATCAGCCACACGCCGAACAGCGCGGCCAGCAGACACATCGGTACGATCAGTATCACCGCCAGTGGCATCACCCAGCTCTCATAGAGCGCAGCCAGCACCAGAAAGACCAGCAGCAGCGCCAGCGGGAATACCAGCATCGACGCGTTGCTGCGGTTAACCTGCTCGAAGCTGAGATCGGTCCATTCGATGGTCATACCCGCCGGCAGCGTCTGCTTTGCCACCCGTTCCACGGTTGCCAGCGCCTCGCTGGACGACAGCACCGCCGGGTTGGACTGGCCCAGCAGGTCAGCGGCCGGGTAGCCGTTGTAACGGATTACCGGGTCCGGTCCATAGCTCTGCTTCAGCTGCACCATGGTGTTGATCGGCACCATTTCGCCGCGGTTGTTGCGGGTGTAGAGATGGTCGATATCGGCAATCTCGTCGCGGAACGGCGCGTCCGCCTGGGCCATCACCCGGTAGGTGCGCCCGAACTGGTTAAAGTCATTGATATACAGGGAGCCGAAATACAGCTGCAGGGTGCCAAACAGGTCGTCCAGGCGCACGCCTTGCGCCTTGGCCTGCAGCCGGTCCACCTCCGCATCCAGCTGCGGCACATTGGCCTGGTAGGAACTGAATGGATAGCTGAGCCCCGGCGTTTGGCTGAGGGCGCCCGCCAGTCCGTTGGTGGCGGTTTGCAGCTCGCCGTAACCGGCGCCAGTGGGGTCTTGGGCGCCGCTGCGATTCTGAATGTACAGCGAGTAGCCGGAACCGGCGCCGAGGCCAAAGATCGGCGGCGGCATAAAGCTGACCGCAAACCCCTCCTTGATACCCGCGAGCTTGCCGTTCAGCTCCGCGGCAATCTCCTCGGCACTGCGATCGCGCTCGCTGAAATCGTCGAACAGCACAAACACCGTACCGACGTTCGGCGTGTTGGTGCGCTGCAGCGCATTGAAACCGACAAACGCGGCGGCGTGGGACACGCCTTCGGTTTCCTGTGCCAGTTCACTTACGCGCCGCGCCACGGCCTCGGTGCGATCCAGCGAGGCGCCCTCCGGCAACCGGATGCTGCCCACCAGATAGGTTTTGTCCTGGGTCGGGATAAATCCGCCGGGAACCTGGTTGAACATAAATACCGTGCCCGCCAGCAGCAGCGCGTAGACCGCGAACACCAGGCCGCGCCGGTTCAGGCTGCGGCCCACGAGGTGCTGGTAGCGTTCCGCGTTCTTGTTGAAGAAGCGGTTGAACGGGCGGAATATCCAGCCAAACAGGCGGTCGATCACCCGCGCGGGCAGGTCTGGCGCGGCGCCGTGGGGTTTCAGCAGCGTCGCCGCCAGCGCCGGTGACAAGGTCAGTGAATTGACCGCGGAGATCACCGTGGCGATGGCAATGGTCATGGCGAACTGGCGGTAGAACTGGCCGGTGATGCCATCCAGGAATGCCATGGGGATAAACACCGCGCACAGCACCAGGCTGATGGCGACGATGGGCCCGCTCACCTCGCGCATCGCCTGGTGCGCGGCGGCCAGTGGTTTCAGCCCTTCTTCGATATTGCGCTCGACGTTCTCCACCACCACGATGGCATCGTCCACCACGATGCCGATTGCCAGCACCATGCCGAAGAGGGTTAGGGTATTGATGGAAAAGCCCAGCAGCTGCAGCACGGCGAAGGTGCCGATGATGGACACCGGCACGGCCAACAGCGGAATCAGCGACGCGCGCCAGGTCTGCAGGAACAGGATCACCACCAGCACCACCAGCAGCACCGCCTCCAGCAGGGTCTTGATCACCGCCTTGATCGAGGTGCTGACAAATACCGTCGGGTCGTAGGCGATCTCCCACTCCAGTCCCTCCGGGAAGTGATCGTCCAGCTCGGCCATTTTCTCGCGCACCGCCTGTGCGACCTCCAGCGAGTTGGAGCCGGGTGCCTGGAAGATCGGCAGGCCCACGGCCTGGCGGCCGTTCAGCAGCGCGCGCAAGGTGTCCTCCGATGCGGCCAGCTCGATACGCGCGACATCCCGCAGGCGCGTGATCTCGCCGTCATTGCCGGTTTTCAGCACCACATCGCCAAATTCCTCCGCGCTCGTCAGACGCCCCTTGGCGTTGATGGAGATCAGAAAGTCGTTTTCCCCCGGCATCGGCTGGGCGCCGATCTGGCCGGCGGAAACCTGTACGTTCTGCTCGCGCACTGCGCTGGCAATATCGGACGCGGTCACACCAAGGGCCGCGGCCTTTTGTGGGTCTACCCACAGGCGCATGGCGTAGTCGCCGGAGCCAAACAGCCCCGCCTGACCGACGCCGGGGATGCGCGCCAGCTCATCGCGAATATGCAGTACCGCGTAGTTGCGGATATAGGTCGCATCGAAGCGGTCGTCCGGAGAAATCAGGTGCACCGCCATCATCAGGTTGGGGGACTGCTTCTGGGTGGTGACACCCTGGCGGCGCACGTCTTCCGGCAACCGCGGCAGCGCCTGGGATACCCGGTTTTGCACCTGCACCTGGGCCTGGTCCGGATCTGTTCCCAGCTTGAAGGTCACGGTCAGCGACAGGGTGCCGTCACTGCCGGCGACGGATTTCATGTAGATCATGTCCTCCACGCCATTGATGGCTTCCTCCAGCGGCGTGGCGACGGTTTCGGCAATGGTCTTGGGGTTGGCGCCCGGGTAGCGTGCGGTCACCGCGACGCTCGGCGGTACCACTTCCGGGTATTCGCTCACCGGCAGCACCGGGATGCTGATCAGGCCAACCACGAAGATGATGATCGACAGCACCGAGGCGAAGATCGGCCTGTCGACAAAAAATCGGGAAAAATTCATACAGCGTTACCCCGTGTGCGGAGGGAGAAACCGCACGGAAATTTGAAATTCAGTCATTTTTAACGGGAGGGGAGAGACGTTCAGCGACCGGCGATCTGTTGCGAGGTTTTTGTTTCTCGCATTTGCACCAGTTGCGGTTCCACCGGCATACCGGGAAACAGGATTTTCTGCAGGCCGTTGACCACAACCCGCTCGCCGGGCTGCAGCCCGCTGCGAATGAGGACCCGTTCATCCTGCTCCGGACCGGTCTGCACCTCGCGGCGTTCGGTGAGGTTCTGCGCGTTCACCACATACACGTAGCGCCGGTCCTGGTCCGTGAGCACCGCTTTGCGGTTCAGCAGCAGTGCATCGCCGAGTTGTGCGGTGGGCATCTGCACGCGCGCGAACTGCCCGGGCCGGAAGCTGCCCTCGGGGTTGGCCACCAGGGCGCGGAACTGCATGGTACCGGTATGGCTGTTCAGGCGGTTGTCGATAAAATCCAGCTCGCCAACGTGCGGGAATCCGCTTTCACCCACCAGCCCGATATGCACCTGCGGGCGCTCTTTCAGGGTGAAGAAATCGCGGCTGCCGGCGAAGCTGGTCTGGTCGCTTTCGAAATAGACATACATGGGGTCGACGGACACCAGTGTGGTCAACAGCGTATCGTCGGCACTGGCGAGGTTGCCGCGGGTAATCTGCGCGCGGCCCACGCGGCCGCTGATGGGCGCCTTGACCTGAGTGAACTGCAGGTCCAGGCGCGCGCTTTCCAGCGCCGCTTCTGCAGCACTGACGGCGGCGCGGTCGGATGCCAGTGCGGCCTGACGCTGGTCGTTTTCCTCGCGGGAAATGGCGCGGCTCGCCAGCAACTGGCTGGCGCGCTGCGCGCGGCTTTCACTCAGGGCCAGTTGGCTGCGGGCGCGGGTCAGTTCCGCCTGTGCGGCGCGCTCGCGCGCACGGTAGGGGCGAGGATCTATCTCAAACAACAGATCCCCGCGCGCCACCAGTTCGCCCTCGGTAAACGCGACCTTGTCGATATAACCGCTGACCCGCGCGCGCAGCTGCACCGTTTCCGGTGCCGCCACACGCCCGGTAAAGTCACTCCACAGGGTCGCTGGTTCCGCGGTTATTTCTACCACCTCCACGGGCATGGGCGGCGGCCGCTGCCCTTCCGTATCATCGGCATTGCATCCTGCCAGTAACAGGGCCGCGAGACCGATCAGGATATGTTTTGGCATTGGGTGCTTACTCCTTTACTTGAGTGGGGAGAACAGCTCCCCACCGGTCGCATACCTTAGCGGCTCCACGCCATCGGACGGTATCCGGTTACTGTTGTCTGATTGCCTGATTCTGTAATCCCCGCGCAATTGGTGACTTGTTGGACTCGCGGCCGAGTCGCCGCGATTCTCCGCCGTATATTTTTTTACGTTGTTCTTGCCTGCCGAACTGGTAGCGCTTTTGTCACATTCTGGGGGTGGCTTGCATATTACTGCCCAGTGCTTGCCCAATACTGCAAAGTTCTAAGTGGCTTGCCTGAAACTCCGTATACTGGCCAGCGGTCTGTCTTAAGTGTTATCGGGAGGGCGTATGCCGGGGGAACAACGCAGTAAAGCGGTCGAGCGGGAAATGGAAGCCATGCGCAAAGGTCTGGTGCGCAATATCCTACGCTGGGTGCCGGAAACCGGGATGCAGCAGTCCGCGCTCGCGGGCGTCGGCCTGATCCGCTCAGACGTGGCCACCACCAGTTGTATTTCCAGTGTGTACGAACCCTCACTCGGTTTTATCGTGCAGGGTGAAAAAGTGTTGCAGCTGGGCGACAAGGAAATTGCCTACGGCCCTCTAAACTATCTGGCCTCCTCGGTTCACCTGCCGGTGTCGGCCAGGGTGGTGGTCGCCTCGGCGGAGCAGCCGTACCTTGCCGTCAAACTGGTGGTGGAACCCAAGGAAGTGACCGATCTGATTCTGGAGCTGGGAGAAAAGGCACCGGTTGTGGAGGCGGACTTCAGCTGTCCGGAAGTGAACTGTGGCCTGTGTATGGCGCAGATGGATATCGGCTTGCTGAATGCGGTGAGCCGCCTGCTGAATTTGCTGGACAATCCCGCGGATGCGCCGATTCTGGCGCCGCTGGCGCGCAAGGAAATTCTTTACCGTGTGCTGAGAGGAGAAATGGGCGCGCGCATTCGCAAGTTTGCCGTGGCGGATAGTCAGGCCAACCGGATCTCGCGGGTGATCGCTCTGCTCAAGGACCACTTCGCTGAACCGCTGCGCATTCGCGAACTGGCGGATCGTGCCAATATGAGTGAGTCGTCGCTGTTCCACAGCTTCAAACAGGTCACGCGAATGTCGCCGTTGCAGTTCCAGAAAAAACTGCGTTTGCATGAAGCGCGCCGGTTGATGCTGAGTGAGGGACTGGAAGCGGCTTCTGCGAGTTACCGCGTGGGCTACGAGAGCCCATCCCACTTCAGCCGCGAGTACAGCCGTATGTTTGGTGCACCGCCGCGCGCGGATGTGAATAAGTTGCGCGGGGAACAGCAGGTATCGGCCTGATATTCACTGGCGGTCGGGAATGGCAGGTTGTTTCAGAACCTGGATTCATACACTCAATGCGCCGGGTTTCCTTTTGCCCATGGCAGCCACAGGCTGATTTGCAGGCCGCCTCCGGCGCGGTTGTGCAGTTGAATCTGTCCGTCGTGAGCATCGACAATTTCCCGGCACAAGGCTAGCCCCAGGCCAACCCCTTGGGGCTTGGTGGAAAAGAATGGCAACAGTGCCTGTTGCAGTACTTTCTCGCTCATGCCGGTGCCGCGATCACTGACGGTCAGCAGTTGTCCGTGAACATCGGTTTCGATACGCAGCGTAATTTCCTCCTCTGCACTGCCCGATTCTGCGGCGTTCTTCAGCAGGTTCAGTAATGCCTGTTCCATTTGCGCGGGATCAAAATAACCCGGGCGCGCTGGGACATTTCCCTGTAACTGAAACGGCTGTAATGGCTGTAACCGCGATACCAGCTTGTGCCACGAAACTTCCTCACATACGGGGGGAGGTAGTTTGGCAAAGCGGGCGTAGCCCTGGGTAAAGTCAGTCAGGTGCCGGCAGCGCTCGGCAATAACATCAAATACGCCGGCCAGTTGTTCCGAGTGCAGCTTTTCCGAAAGCATTTTGCCGCTGTGCGCCATCGAGGAAATGGGGGCGAGGGAATTGTTCAGCTCGTGGCTGATCAGGCGGATGACTTTTTTCCACACCTGCACTTCGGCGCGGGTCAATTCCCGGGTCATTTCGCGCAACAGAATCAAGCGGTGTTTCTGCGAGTTCAACACGAAGGTGCTGTTGCTGATGTGCAGGGTATGGCTGCTTTCCTTGTCGAGATAACTGGTGAGGCCGTCCTGCTTTTTCTCGATCGCTTGCGCCAGTTCCGGCGGGCAGTGGGGCAGAATCTGCGCAAGTGTGTGCCCCTGCAGCGGTCTGCCGCCATGCAGCAGGTGCCGCGCACTGGTGTTGGCGTAGATGATGTGTTCACTGTGGTCGATCAGCAGCAGTGCCAGCGGAGAACTCTGGATGACGGTGTCCAACAGCAGTTCCCGCTGGTGAATGTGCGCGCGCTCCCGCCGCAGGATTTCTCCCACTTCGTTATACAGTTCGGCGAGTTCACCCAGTTGGTCGTTGCGTTTGAGTGCAAGGGAAATGGAAAAGTCGCCGTCACGAAAATTCAGCAGGCCGCTTTGCAGGCTGCTGAGGGCGCGGTTTAGTGAGCGGGTAAGTGGTCGCAGCAGCAGCCAGGTGGTGACCATGGCCAGCAGCAGGCCCGCGCTCCAGGCGAGCCGGGCATCGGCGCCGAGTTCCTGTAGCGCAAAGGGAAGGCCGGTCCCGATGGCGACGGCGAACAGTGCACAGGCGAAAATCCTGCCTTCAACGGAGGTGCGGGGCATCAATAGGGAATTCCGTATTTGTCCAGGCGCCGATACAGAGCCTGACGGCTGAGGCCCAGCTCGCGCGCGGCCTGGGCGATGATGCCGTTGCAGCTGGCGAGTGTCTGTTCCAGCAGTTCACGGCCGGGTTCGAAACTGTGCTCCGGGATTTTTTGCAGAGCTTCTTCCGGTAGCGCGAGGGTGGCTTCGTCAATAATATCGCCGCGGGTCAGGACCGCGGCGCGCTGCATGACATTCTGCAGCTCGCGCACATTCCCGGGCCAGCTATAGCGCATCATTTGCTGTTGAGCCTGTGGACTCAACTGTTTTCCGGTCCAGGCGAGAAAGCCGCGCGCGAGCGGCAGGACGTCTTCTGGCCTGTCCGCCAGTGGCGGCAGTTTGAGTTCGATGACGTTCAGCCGGTAAAACAGATCCTGGCGGAAGCGGCCATCGCTGATCATCTGCGGCAGGTTGCTGTTGGTTGCACTGATCACACGCACCTTGACCTTGCGCGTCTGGCTGCTGCCGAGGCGCTGAAATTCCCCGGTCTGTAACACCCGCAACAGTTTAACCTGGCCGCTGGCTGAGAGCTCGCCGATCTCGTCGAGAAACAGGGTGCCGCCGTCGGCGGCTTCGAATCTGCCCTGCCGCACTTTATTCCCAGCGCCGGTATAGGCACCCGCTTCCGCGCCAAACAGCTCTGCTTCCATCAGTTCTTCCGGCAGGGCGCCGACATTGACCTTGATATAGGGGCCGTCTTTTACGCTTGAGTTGGCCTGCACTATGTCTGCGATCTTTTCCTTGCCGGCGCCATTGGGGCCGGTGATCAGCACCGGTACATCGGCGTGGGCGACCTGGGTGGCCACTTCCAGCAGCTTCTGCACGCTGCTGCTGCGGTAGACGATACCCTGCAAGTCGAACTGCTGTTGCAGCTGTTCCCGCGCCTGTTGTTCGCGGCGCTGGGTCTGGCGTTGCTGTTGCTGCAGATCGTGCAGCTCAAGCAGGTTTTTAATGGTGGCGATAAGTTTGTTGTCGTCCCAGGGTTTGCCGACATAATCGGCAGCGCCGGCCTTAACCAGTTCCACCGCCATTTCCAGCTGGGTCCAGGCAGTGAGCAGGATGACGGGGATATCCGGTTGCAGTTCGCGCAGGGCAAAAAACAGCGCTCGGCCCTCTTCGCCGGAGGTGGTATCGGCCGTGAAGTTCATGTCCTGGATGACAAGGCCGATGTCCGGGTTTTCCCGCAGCAGCTGCAGGCCCGCCTGGGGTGTGATGGCGGAAAAGGTGTGGATATCGTGGAGAGACAACAACAGCGAGAGAGCGGTGATGATGCCGGTGTTGTCGTCGATGATTAGGACCTTGTCCAAGTCCAACTCTCCCTGATTGATTAGCTCAGTTCCTGTAGGAGCCTGCTTGCAGACGAACCGGTTCGCGTGCGAGATCTCGTTCGCCTGCAAGCAGGCTCCTACAGGCAAACCGTCTCTTGTGCTTATTCCTGTTCGCCAGCAGGCTGGCTCCTACATCGTGCCGGAAAATTTACACGCTGCGCGTTGCCATCGCCGGCGAGATATTCGCAGCGCGCAGTGCCGGCACCAGTGCCGCGGCTACGCTGACCGCCAGCAGTATAAAGGCACAGATCAGCGTTGTAGATAGCGGCAGCGCCGGTTGACCGAATTCACTGGCCAGGAACTGGTTGAAGATCTGTGCGGCGGCGGTGCCGAGTGCGACGCCAGTTGCAGCGATCATCAGGTTCTCCAGCAGGAAGTAGCGGCTGATGGCGGTGCGGGTGGCACCGAGGGCGCGGCGCACGCCGATCTGCTTCTGGCGCTGGGTAATCCAGAACACGGTGAGCCCGACGATACCGAGGGCGACGATAAATGTCAGCAGGCTAACGACGCCGGTCAGTACCTTGATCATGGTGTTGTCACCGGCGTAGTAGCGGGTTTTCTGCTCTGTCAGGGTTTTCACTTCAATCACCCGCTCTGCGTCGCGCTCCGCCATTTTTTCCTCCAGCAGTTTCAGTACGGCGTCGCGCTGGCCGGGTTCGGCGCGCACAATATAGTCGTACCACTGGGTGTCCATAATGGCCGGGAAAAAAACGGTGTTGCCGGCGACCGACGAGTTTGGCCAGGGGCCCAGATTGCGCTCTACAATGCCCACTATTTCCATTGGATTGTCGTCGCCACCGAAGTAGAGGGATTTGCCTAGCGCATTGCCTTCGGGGAACAGGGTGTCCGCTAGTTGCTGGGTAATAATGGTTATGGTTGGACGTTCACTGGAGCTGCTTTCCATTATCCGAATTTCACTCGGGGTGAAATTGCGGCCGGCGACCAGCTTCATCCCGAGGGCATCGATGAAGTGTTCGTCCCCGCTAAAGAACGCGGCCCCGGTGGAGCCGACTTCCTGGTGGGGCTTGGTGTGGAATCCACCGGAGGAACCACTGCCGGCCAAGGGTGCGCGACTGATGGTGGCGGCGGCAACACCGGGTAGCTGGCGGATCATGTCCATGTCCAGGCGGAAGGCCTCGAGCAAGTCATAGTCCTTTGGGATCGGCATGAAATGGGCGGTGACGATGTCCGCTTCGGCTATGCCGGTGGGGCGGGCAATCCTTTCCTTGCGTTCCTGGATGACGACGCTCGCGTTGCTGACGATGGCCAGCGTGAGGCCGAGCTGCAGTGCGATCAGAAGCGCGGAAATCTTGTGGCGCCAGAGCGCGGATAAAATAGGTCTAAGTTCCAGCATGGTAGTTTCCTTGTGGGTCTTGCTGACGTGTGGCCTTACTGGGTTTTCAGATAGATGGATGGGTTGGTGCGGCTGATGCGCCACGCGGGATACAGCCCTGCCAGGAGACTGGAAAGTATCGCGAGCCCGATCGCGCTGAGCATCATCAGCCAGTCCATGGACGCGACGCTGTCCATATAACCCATCGACAGTTGGCGGATCAGTGCCAGCCCGGCCAGCGTCAGCAGAATGCCGATCAGACCACCGGCGAGTCCGATGCAGCCGCTTTCCACCAGGTGCTGGCTGAACACGGCGCTGCGGCTTGCGCCGAGGGCGCGGCGCACACCGGTTTCCGGTGCCTTGCGCAGGAACTTCGCCAGCAGCAGGGCAACAGCATTGACCAGGCAAACCAGCAGAAAGGCGAGCGACAGCCAGTTCAGCATACGATCATCGCCGTCGACCACTTCGTTCAGCACCAGCCACTCGGACGGTTTGCTCAGGCCGAATTTCAGCGGGCGCGGGAAGCGGCCCTGGCTCTTCTGTTCCTGGATAAAACCGGTCAGGAAGTCTTCATAGCGCTGGCGTTGCTCCGCGCTATCAAGTTGCACCCAGTATTGAACCCACACGTACTCGGCACCGAGGCCATCCTCGTAGCTTTCAATTTTTTCCGGCTTCCAGCCATTGGTGTTGCCCCAGGTCTGGATTTCGAGCACGCGATGCAGGCCGAAAGGAATATAAATGTCCGCGGATTTCATGAAGTCGCCATTGTTCAGATCGTGGACCTTGGGGCTCGGATGCCAGTCCTCGACCACGCCGACCACCGTAAAGGGAGCTCCGTTGAAGTTGATCGTGCGGCCCACACTATTTTCGCCGTTGAACAGTTTTTCATTGGTGGACTTGTTCAGAACGACCTGGAACACGGCATTGTTGTCTGCTTCCCCGGCCCAGGTGCCGCCGTAGACAAACGAAACATCAAACAGCGCAAAGAAGTCGCGGCTGGTTACGCGCGCCTGTGCTGTGTAGGGCCGTAAGGTGGAGTCTTCAAGGGTAATGGGCCCGCCCCAGCGGTGCATCGCTACCTGATAGGTCGGGATGTCCGAGCGCAGCAGGCTGATGGCATCTTTATAGGTGATCTCCCACGGCATTTCGCTGGGGTTGTCGGCGGCCTCGTGCGGATCCCAGTTGTCCAGTTGCACGGCGTAAAGCACATCGTCTTTGTCCGCAAGTGCGTTGCGCGACATCATGTAGTTCAGGGTGAGCGTAGTCATGGCGGCGCCCACACCCACGGCAATGGCCGCGACCATCAGTGCGCTCAATATCGGGGTGCGCCGCAGGCTGCGCAGCGCGAGAGAAATGTAATATCCAATCATGGCAACGTCCTCAGGCGATGGCCGCTTCATCTGCAGCAATGTTTTGGCGCAGGTCGGACACCTGGCCATCGACGATCTGAATATTTCGATGGGCGCGGCGCGCAAGATCCGGGTCGTGGGTGACCATAACAATGGTGGTGCCCCATTGGTTGATGAACTCCAGCAGTTCCATCACCTGCCGTGCCATCAGGGAGTCCAGGTTACCGGTGGGTTCGTCCGCGAGCAGGAAGCGGGGTTCGCCAGCCAGTGCGCGGGCGATGGCAACGCGCTGTTGCTGGCCACCGGAAAGCTGTGCGGGCAGGTGTTTGGCGCGGGCGGAGAGACCGACCTGTTCGAGGGATTTTTCGATACGGCGGCGGCGTTCCTTGGCGTTGAAGCCGCGGTAGCGCAGCGGCACGTCGATGTTGTCGAACAGGCTGAGGTCGGGAATCAGGTTGAAACCCTGGAAAATAAAGCCGATTTTTTCATTGCGCAGGTGCGAGCGCTCGCGGTCGGAGAGGTTGCCCACTTCCTGCCCATCCAACAGGTACTGGCCGCCGGTTGGGGTTTCCAGCAGGCCGGCGATATTGAGGAAGGTGGTTTTGCCGGAGCCGCTGGGGCCGGTGACGGATACGAACTCTCCCTCGTTCACTTCCAGGCTGAAATCCCGGAGCGCGTGTGTCTCAATGGTGTCGGTGCGGTAGCTTTTGCGGATGTTGTGCATTTTCAGCATGGTGGATTTCCTTGTCATTTGATTCGAATTAAAAGTATTTCGCCGTATTTCGAATGGTGGATTCGCTGCGCCGATCCACCATGCGGTTCTAAATCGTTCTTCGCTGTAGGAGCCTGCTTGCAGGCGAACCTTCGGTGCCAATTTCGTTCGCCTGCAAGCAGGCTCCTACGGTTTATCAATCTTTCAGTGCGACCAGTTGCGCCCGGTCCAGTTCTTCCGCGGAAGAGGTGATGATCCGGTCTCCAACGTCGAGGCCCGAGACGATCTCCACCTGATTCAATCCCAGTGCGCCGATGGTGATCGGCACCTTCACCGCCTGGCTCTGGTCGTTCAGCTTCCACGCAAAGCGCCCGCCGCTCTGATCGAGGAAGGCGCCGCGTTTGACCAGCAGCACGTCGCTGCGGTTTTCCAGCAGCACGCGGGCGGTGAGGCGCAGGTTCTGGCGCAGGTTGGCCGGTTGCTCGCCGGTGAAACGCACGCGGGCGACGACCTGGTTGTCGATCACCTCAGGCGCGATTGCGGTAATTTCGCCGGGCAGTTTTTTACCGGCCATGTTGATTTCCACTTCCATGGCGAGGCCGAGGTCGTCGGCGTAGTTTTCCGGTACCGCGGCTTCCAGTTCGAAGCTGGTGAGGTCGACGACGGTGAGCAGTGGTGCGTTGGCGGCTACGGCGGCGCGCTGGGTGGCGGCGAGACTGCCGATGGTGCCGTCGACCGGGGAGACGATCTGCAGCTCGTTGACCTTGCGCTGCAGTTCTTCCATCTGCAGTTTCTGCTGGTCCACCTGCAGTTGCAGGGTCTGGGTTTCAAATGTGAGCGCTTCGTTTTCCAGCGCCGCGTTTTGTACCGCCTGCGCGTGTTCGAGTTCCGCGCGGGCCAGGTCGTCGCTGGCCTTTTCAAAGTCCAGTTGGGAGATGATCTGCTTTTCCATGGATATTTCCGCGCGCTTCAGCTCGCGGCGGGCCGCGATGAGATTCACTTCGGCGAGGTCTGCCTTCTGGGTGTTTTCAAGGCGTTGGCGCTTGGCCTGGATCTTCTGGCGCGCCAGCTCCACGCTCAGTTTGTTGTACAGTGCACTTTCCTGGGCGAGCTGGTTCTGCAGCTGCGGGCTCTCTACTTCTGCCAGCAACTGCCCCTGGGCCACCGCATCGCCGGCCTTTACCGCAAATTTCACGATGCCCTGGGCGGGGCTGAACAGGGTGGGGCTGTTGGCCGCTACCACCTTGCCCTGCACCACCAGATCCCGCACCAGGTCCCCGCGTTCTACCGCGGCAACGTTGATACGCGACAGCGATAGGCTTGCGTCCACCGCACTGGTGCTCTGCCAGCTCATCATCCCCCAAACCACGAAAGCCGCGGCGCCGAGGCCGAGGCCAGCGCGTTTCAGCAGGCGCGGGTTCTTCCAGGGGCTTTGCGGTGTGAGTTGGACGTCCTGCCCGGAGGTATCTCTGATCATGTTGTTCCCAAGTACTGAATATCGGTTTGTCTTGTTCTGCCAGTGTGACGCGGGCTTCTTGCGCCGCGGATGCACGGTTGAAATTCCGGATGCAGTGGCCTTATCGCAATTGCCGTGCCAATGCGAATTTAGGATTTAAGTCATTGAAAATTAAAGGAAATAAAATTTTTAAATATTTTATTGGAGCCGTCGAAGTGTCCGGAAAAAGTGTCCGGACAGGTCGTGTCCACGGAAGCGGACAGGGGTGGTAAAAAGCGACATAGGTCGACGTGGATCGTGTAGGAGCCTGCCTTGCAGGCGAACAGGAATTGGCACCGACGTGTTCGCCTGCAAGGCAGGCTCCTACGGGCTCGAGAGATGAAACCCTGACTGTTGTTTAGCCAACAACCCCGAGATGCTAGAATCCGCGCCCCCTTTTCAGGGCTCAGAACAAGACTCTCCAGACAGGCTCTTTCGACTTATGCAGTTCTCCAACACCCTGTTGTCGTCCACCAGAAACGACTGGTTCGGCAATATCCGCCGCGACGTGCTCGCCGGCCTCGTGGTCGCCCTCGCTCTCATTCCCGAGGCCATCGCTTTCTCCATCATCGCCGGGGTTGATCCCCGTGTAGGCCTCTACGCCTCCTTCTGTATCGCCGTCGTTATCGCCTTTGTTGGCGGTCGCCCGGGAATGATCTCCGCCGCCACCGGCGCCATGGCGCTGCTGATGGTCACGCTGGTCAAGGAGCACGGCCTGCAATACCTGTTGGCGGCAACGCTGCTGACCGGGGTGCTGCAGATCATCGCCGGCTATCTCAAACTCGGCAGCCTGATGAGCTTCGTATCGCGGGCGGTGGTCACTGGGTTCGTGAATGCCTTGGCCATTCTTATTTTCATGGCGCAGCTGCCGGAACTTGTCGATGTCACCTGGCATGTGTACGCGATGACTGCGGCGGGCCTCGGCATCATCTACCTGTTTCCCTATGTGCCGGTGGTGGGCAAGATCCTGCCGTCGCCGCTGGTGTGCATTCTCGCCTGTACTGCGGCAGCCGTAGCGCTGGGGCTGGATATCCGCACCGTGGGCGATATGGGAGATCTGCCGGACACATTGCCGGTGTTCCTGTGGCCGGACGTGCCGCTCAATTTCGAGACTCTGAAAATCATCTTTCCGTATTCCGCCGGTCTTGCGGTGGTGGGGCTGCTGGAATCCCTGATGACCGCCACCATCGTGGACGATCTGACGGATACCAGCAGTGACAAGAACCGTGAGTGCAAAGGTCAGGGTATCGCCAATATCGGTGCGGGCCTGCTGGGCGGTATGGCGGGTTGCGCGATGATCGGCCAGTCGGTGATCAATGTGAAGTCGGGCGGGCGCGGGCGCCTTTCCACGCTGGTGGCGGGTGTTGGTCTGCTGACGCTGGTGGTGTTCCTGAGCGATTATGTGGCGGTAATCCCGATGGCGGCGCTGGTGGCGGTGATGATTATGGTGTCTATCGGCACCTTCAATTGGGGGTCGATCCGCGATCTGAAGCGCCTGCCGCTGTCGACTAATCTGGTGATGTTGTCGACGGTGATTGTGGTAGTGTTTACCCACAATCTGGCCTTTGGGGTTTTTGTTGGGGTGTTGCTGGCGTCGCTGTTCTTTGCCAACAAGGTGAGCCACTTTATGTATGTGAGCTCGGAGCTGGATGAGGAGAAGAATTGCCGGACTTATAAGGTGATCGGGCAGGTGTTCTTCAATTCGGCGGATAAGTTTGTGGCGGCGTTTGATTTCAAGGAGGCGCTGGATAAGGTGATGATTGACCTGAGCCGGGCGCATTTCTGGGATGTTTCGGCGGTGTATTCCCTGGACAAGGCGGTGGTGAAGTTCCGTCGCGAGGGCGCGGAGGTTGAGTTGATCGGCTTGAATGATGCCAGTGCGACGATTGTGGACCGCTTTGGGGTGCACGATAAGCCTGAGGAAATTGAGAAGGTATTGGGCGGGCACTGATCCGGCCTCGTTTGGTCGGGTACTTCGTAGTGTCGCCCTGTGGCGCTCAGGCACCGGGGGAATGATTTCAAAACCGCTATGAATACATCCCTGTAAGCTGCGTCGCAAACGTCCCTGTTTGCGACGCTTTTGAAATCATTCCCCCGCCACCAGAGCTTCAAGTCTGATGTTTGCACTTCGAAAATGACTTGCGATAACGAGAGAAAATAATAATGACCGAACAGAAAGATCCTGTTGTACTCTCCTGTATCGACGGCTCCCGTTTCAGCGGTGCTGTCTGCGACTATGCCACGTGGATTGCCACCACCGTCGGTGCGCCCATCAAGCTTCTGCACAACATCGAACGAATCTCCACACCTGCGGTAGCGGATCTGACCGGGAGTATCGGGCTCGGCAGCCAGGAGGAATTGCTGGAGGAGCTGACGAGTCTGGAGCAGCAGCGCTCAAAGCTGCAGCTTGAGCAGGGGCGGCAGATGTTGGAGCGTACGCGGGAGCGGGCGGTGGATGCGGGGGCTGAGCGGGTGGTTACCTGCCAGCGTCACGGTTCGCTGATCGAGTCGCTGGTGGAGCTGGAGGATCATATCCGGGTTCTGGTGCTGGGGATTCGCGGTGAGGAGCACGGGGAGGAGAATCGCGGTTTGGGCGCGCAGTTGGAGTCGATCGTGCGGTCACTGCACAAGCCGATTCTGGTGGTGAACCGCGAGTTCTGTGCGCCGCGTTCCATCATGCTTGCCTACGATGGTAGCGAAGCAGCGCGCAAGGCGCTGGATATGGTGGCACACAGTGCGCTGTTCAAACATGTGGAGTGCCATCTGGTATATGTGGGCGATGGCGCTGAGACGGTGCTGGCGGAAGGGGCGCAGGCGTTGAGTGTTGGCGGTGTTTCGGTAACCAGCGCCAACCTGCAGGGCAAGACGGTGGATACGCTGATCAGTTACCAGCAGGAGCACGATATCGACCTGACGGTGATGGGGGCGTTCAGCCACAGCAAATTGCGCGATCTGCTACTCGGCAGTGTCACTGCCAAAATGTTGTTGGGGACCAATCAACCACTGCTGCTACTGCGTTGACGTAATCCGGCGGAAAACTGAAAGCCCGGAGCATGACGCTCCGGGCCTCTTCAACGGAAAAATCAGCTGGCGAGTCTGCTTTCCGAATTGGCTGCATTTGCCGCCTGCTCGACACTCATCCCCGCCTTTTTGTGCGGCGTCGGTTTCCCTTCCGCATCCAGTGCCACAAACACGATACGATCCACCCGCACAATCAGGTCCCGGGTCTGTTTGTTGCGCATTTCGCAGTGCACCGTCAGCGACGTGCGACCAATGTCCACTACCTCAAACCCAAACTCCACGATATCCCCGCACACCGCGGAACTCACAAAATCAATTTCAGACATCAGCTTGGTCACGATGTTGGCGGTGCCCATCTGGCACCCTGCGAAAATAGCCGCCTCCTCATCTATCCACGCCAGTGCCTGGCCACCAAACAGACGCTGGGCCGGATTCAGGTCGCCGGGTTTTACGAAATGACGTGAGTAGTACTTCATGAGAATTTACCTCGCTGGTTGACCCTGGGTTGGGGGGAAAATATCGCCGCATTCCATAACGGCCCCAGGGGAGAAATTGCATTTAGCGTGCCAAGAAGCTGTGAATATTTTTTGATTCGAAGTGAATACCTAAATGCGAAGGAAAGGTGCCGGGTGAAAGGTTTCAGAAGCGTCGGCGACAGGGGCCGAAGGCGCCGCGCTGAAGCGGCCGGGCCACGCCGCCGACGCAGCGTACAGGGGTGAGACAAGCGTTTGTGAAGCATTGCTTCGCGCACAGACGAACGACGCCAATCTGTGATTGGTGGCCGGGCCCGCTTGCGGGGATCCACAGCGGTTCTGAAACCTTTCACCCGGTGGCTTCCCGCCACTGAACTTGAATAAGAGGACCCCTAAGCCTGGTTTAGTCAAAAGTGTGCAAAAAATGTGCGCTCCGCTCTTTTCGAGGGCGGGGGCTTGGAGTCCAACTTGGCTAAACTGGCCGCAACACTAGATATTCTGGCCGCGAAATTACCGTATCGTGACTTGCCACTCTGGGAGTCGCCCGCAAACGCCATTAGAATGTGCCGCTTTATGGCCCGCCAGTCGGCGGGCGCATATCGAAGAATCACCCAACGGAGAGAGCCCGGCATGATCATCCAGCCGAAAGTTCGCGGATTCATCTGCACCAACGCCCACCCACAGGGCTGCGCCGCCAACGTGCGCGAGCAGATCGAATACATCAAATCCCAGCCCGCCATTGAAAACGGTCCCAAGAACGTGCTTGTGGTCGGCGCCTCCACCGGCTATGGCCTCGCGTCCCGCATCACCGCCGCCTTCGGCTGTGGCGCCAGCACCCTCGGTGTATTCTTTGAAAAGCCGCCGACCGACAAGCGCACTGCCTCCGCAGGTTACTACAATGCCGCAGCCTTCGAAGAAGAAGCGCATAACGCCGGCCTTTATGCCAAGAGCATCAATGGCGATGCGTTCTCCGACGAAATCAAAGCCCAGGCTATCGACCTGATCAAGCAGGACATGGGCAAGATCGACCTGGTCATCTACAGTCTCGCCTCTCCAAGACGTACCGACCCGAAAACCGGCGAACTGTACAGCTCCGTATTGAAGCCCATCGGCAAATCCTATACCGCGAAAAACCTCAACACCGACAAGCTGGAAATCTCCGACATCAGCGTCGAGCCTGCGAACGAAGAAGAAATCGCGGCCACGGTCAAAGTGATGGGCGGCGAAGACTGGGAACTGTGGATGCAGGCCCTGAACGACGCCGGCGTACTGGCGGACGACTGCAAAACCGTCGCCTACACCTATATTGGTGACAAACTCACCTGGCCGATCTACGGTCACGCCACCATTGGCAAGGCCAAGGAAGATCTGGATCGCGCCGCCAAAGCCATCAGTGACAGTGGCAGCGCGAGCGCCAATGTCGCCGTGCTGAAAGCTCTGGTCACTCAGTCCAGCTCGGCGATTCCTGTGATGCCACTGTATATCTCTCTTGTTTACAAAGTGATGAAGGAAGAGGGCACTCACGAGGGCTGTATTGAACAGCTGTACCGCCTCTACACGGAAGGCCTGTACACCGACGCTCCGCGCCTCGACGACGCCAACCGCTTCCGTATGGACGAGAAAGAACTGCGCGCGGAAACCCAGGCCAAAATCGAAAAACTGTGGCCGGAAGTGACCGAGGAAAATCTGTTCGAGTTGACTGACTACAAAGGTTACGCCGACGACTTCCTCAAACTGTTCGGCTTTGGTGTAAAAGGTATCGATTACGATGCCGACATCAGTCCGTTAGTGGAAGCGGACTTCAAATAAGCGCTGCCCCATGGCATTTTAAAAATTGCGTCGAAAAGAAACGCCGGGCAATTGCCCGGCGTTTCCGTTTTATAATCGTGCACTTTTGATTCCGCAGGAGACGTTTCATGGAAACCCGCAAGCTCGGAAAAACCGATCTCGAAGTAAGCAAGATCTGCCTCGGTACCATGACCTATGGCGAACAGAACAGCGAGACGGAGGCCTTCGAGCAGCTGGATTATGCGGTTGCTCAGGGAGTGAATTTTATCGACTGCGCGGAAATGTACCCGGTACCGCCAAAACCCGAGACCTACGGCCGCACAGAGGAGATCATCGGCAACTGGCTGGAGAAGCGTGGTAAGCGGCAGTCGCTGGTGCTGGCGACCAAGGTGACAGGGCGCGGCGAGGGCAACTCCGGTGTCGGCCACATTCGTGGCGGCCCACGCCTCGACCGCGACCAGATACTGCGGGCCTGTGACGATTCCCTGGCTCGGCTCAAGACCGACTACATCGATCTCTACCAGGTGCACTGGCCGGAGCGTCAGTCCAACTACTTCGGGCAACTCGGATACCGGCATGGCGGTGACGACGGTGTGGATATCAGTGAAACCCTGAGCGCGCTGCAGGAGCTTGTGGCGGCGGGCAAGGTGCGCCACATCGGCCTTTCGAATGAGACGCCCTGGGGTGTGCACCGCTACCTGCGCCTCGCCTCCCACGGCAACAGGCCGCGCATCGCCTCGATTCAGAATCCCTACAATCTGCTGAACCGCACCTTCGAAGTGGGACTGGCGGAAATGGCCATTCGCGAACAGTGCGGCCTGCTGGCCTATTCACCCCTGGCGTTTGGCACTTTGAGCGGCAAGTACCTGAATGGAGCGAGACCTGCGGGCGCGCGCCTGACCCTGTTCGAGCGGTTCCAGCGCTATACCAATGAGCGCGCGGTATCCGCCACCGAGCAGTACGTGAAACTGGCGGCGGCGTTCGGCCTCGACCCGGTGCAGATGGCGCTGGCGTTTGTGAACCAGCAGCCGTTTGTGACGTCCAACATCATTGGTGCCACTACCATGGAACAGCTCCGTGCCAATATCTCCAGCAGTCAGCTGCAGTTGAGTAGCGAGCAACTGGAAGCCATTGAGGCGGTGCACCGGCAGAATCCCAATCCGGCACCGTGAACAATACCGTAAGGCGTGAACCTCACCTCTGAATGTCTATACTTCGAGGTAGTGTTTCGCGCCGATCAACGCTGATTCGATGCTCGGGTCAAAGGGAGTACTCATGCAGGCTGGTTACCACACCCTCAACGATCTGTTCGCCCAGCTGGGGTTGCGTTCTGACGATCGCGCCATCGAGGAATTTCTCGGTAAACATCACCTGGACGGTGAGGACAAGCTCTTCCACGCCAGATTCTGGAACGAGAGCCAGCGCAAATTCCTGCACGATGCGATTCTGGAAGATTCCGACTGGTGCGAAGTGGTGGACGAGCTGGACGCACTGCTGCGGCACTGAGACTCTCTGGAGTTAGTTGCGTCCAAAAGAGATCGGTCACCGGGCGGGCGGGCCGCCGGGAGTACCCTAGGGCGGTGCTGCGCGGCTATAATGCGCCGTTTTCGTCCGGGGGCATTGGCCGCCTGGTGCCTGTTCCCCGATCTCTGCTGTCCGCAACTTATGGAAAAACCCCGTTTTCGTGCTGCCCTGCTGCACCCGCGCTACTGGCTGACCTGGCTTCTGTTCGGCGTATGGTTTGCGGTGGCGCAGCTGCCGTACAACTGGCAAATGGCGATCGGTCGCATGCTGGGCCGGCTGATGCTGCGCTTTGCCAGCGATCGGCGCCAGATCGCCGAGCGCAATCTGGCGCTGTGCTTTCCCGAGCTTTCCGCCATGGAGCGCGAGCAACTGCTGCGCCGCAACTTCGCTTCCAACGGTATCGCGCTGATGGAGACCGGCATGGCGTGGTTCCGCTCCAGCCGCTGGCTGCGCCGGCGCTTTACCATCGAGGGGCTGGAATATCTGCAGGAGCCCCACAGCCGCGGCCAGGGTGTGGTGATGCTGGCGATGCACTTCACCACACTGGAAATCGGCGCCCAGTTTATGTCCCTGAGCCACCCGGTGGACGGCATGTACCGCCCGCATAAGAATCCAGTGTATGACTACATGCAGCGCAAGGGGCGCGAGCGCCTCGGGGAGGATTCCGAGGTGTACCAGCGTAAGGACGTACGCGGCATGTTGCGGGCGCTGCAGAAGGGGCGTGCGGTCTGGTATGCGCCGGATCAGGACTACGGCATCAAACAGGGGGTATTCGCCCCGTTGTTTGGGATCCCTGCCGCCACCGTTACCGGTACTTCGCGCTTTGCGCGGGTTGGTCGCGCCCAGGTGGTGCCCTATACGGTAACGCGCCTGGAGGGAAAGGGGTTTTACCAGGTCCGGGTGTTCCCGCCGATCACCGAGATCCCCTCCGGCGATGAATTGAAAGACGCGGCGCTGGTCAACCAGTTTGTAGAAGCGCGCATGCGTGAGAATGCTGCGCAGTACATGTGGGTGCACCGTCGCTTCAAGACTCGCCCTGAAGGTGAGGAGCCGTATTACCCGAAACGGAAACGGCGGCGCAAAAAGCGCAAAATTTGATCAATATCCGCCGGACTCCCTGCCGCGCAGTGGGATAAATTTTGCGCTGGCATCGAACTGGCACGGTCAGTAACATACCGCATTCATTTTTTTGGCGGTACAGGCCGGCTGCAGGCCGGTTGGAGAAGGAGTTGCAATGATTTCCGGCAGTATGGTGGCGCTGGCCACACCCATGTATGCAGACGGCAGCCTGGATTGGGACAAACTGCACGAACTGGTGGAATGGCACATCGAGCAGGGCACCCGCGCGCTGGTTGCGGTGGGCACCACCGGTGAATCCGCCACCCTCGATGTGCACGAACACCTGGAAGTCATCCGCCGCGTGGTGGACCAGGTTGCCGGGCGCATTCCGGTGATCGCCGGTACCGGCGCCAACTCCACCACCGAAGCCATTGAACTCACCGCGACTGCGGCCAAGTGCGGCGCGGACGCCTGCCTGCTGGTGACTCCTTACTACAACAAGCCCACACAAGAGGGCCTGTACCAACACTACAAGGCCGTGGCCAAGGCCGTTGCTATTCCGCAGATCCTCTACAATGTGCCGGGGCGCACGGCGGTGGACATGCTGCCCGACACGGTGCGCCGCCTGTCTTCCGTTGCCAACATCGTCGGCATCAAAGAAGCCACTGGCGATTTGGAGCGCGCGCGCCAGATCCTGGATCTGGTGCCGGAAGATTTCGCCGTCTACTCCGGTGACGACGCCACCGCAGTAGAGCTGATGCTGCTTGGCGGCCACGGCAACATCAGCGTGACCGCGAACGTGGCGCCAGCGGCGGTGGCGCAGATGTGCGAAGCGGCCCTGTCTGGCGACGCCGTGACCGCGCGCGCCATCAATCAACGCATAGAAATATTGCACAAAACACTGTTTGTGGAGTCCAACCCCATACCGGTGAAATGGGCGCTAAAGGAAATGGGTCGCATCGACAGCGGAATCCGCCTGCCGCTTACCGGTCTGTCTGCTGAGCACCACGGCGTGGTGCGCGAGGCGCTGCGCAGTGCGGGTGTGCTCTGACAGGCAGCGCTCACGGTAGACTGACGGCGAGAACGTACTGAGGCTGCAGGAAACAATTTTCCCGGCCTCATGGTCTATACCGCTTCAGAACAATTGCGATCGGGACTGATTCGACAAGGTACCAATAATGACAAAATTTACCGCCGGAGCCCTGCTGTGCGCTGCGGTTACCACCCTCGGTGGCTGTGGCATTTTCGGCCAGGACGGTTACTTCCGCGACCGCGGTGACGACTACCAGCTGGCCGACAGCCTGCCTCCGTTGCAGATGCCGGAGGGCGTTACTGCCAAGCACCAGGAGGAACTCTACGAAGTGCCGCAGATCAGCGGCGAGGTGGAGCGCGGCTCCTTCGAAGTGCCGCGCCCGCAGGCGTTGTCGGTCAACGTAGGGCTCGACCGGGTGAAAATCCAGAAGCTGGGCAACCGCCGCTGGGTGCTGGTGAACCAGCCACCGGATGAGGTGTGGCCGCAGCTGCACTATTTCCTGCGCACCGCCGGTTTGCAGCTGGCGATGTCTGACGCCGGTGCCGGCACCATGGAAACCACTTGGCTTACATTTGGTGAAAGCCCGCAAACCAAAGACAAATACCGCCTGCAGGTGGAGTCCGGGGTGCAACCCGATACCACCGAAGTTCATGTGCGCCACTATTCTGCGGCCCTGGACGCACCGGCCAACGGCCCGGTGGATTGGCCGGCGCAGTCCACCAACCCCGAACGCGAGGGCTGGATGATCGACGAAATGTCCAACGCGCTGGCGGCCGATGACAGCGGCGCCGCGGCTTCGCTGGTGGCTCAGGCTATCGGTGGCGGCAAGGTGAAGGTGCAGGTGATGGAACCGGCGGGCAAAGAGCCGTACATCGCGCTCGACCTGGCCATGAACCGCGCCTGGGCAACCGTGGCCCACGCCCTCAATACCGGTGCCTACCGCTTGCACAAGGAAGACGCGGATATCGGCGTCTTTTACGTAACCTACGACACCGACCGGGAACTTTCGGAAGAGGAAACCGGCTGGTTCTCCAGCTGGGGCTCCGGCGAAGACGACGACAAGCAGGCAAAAGCGGCCGACGCATACAGCCTGCAGCAGGTGCTGGCGAATATCGACACCAGCTCCACCGCCGAGCCGCGGCTGTTTGCCAACCTCCAGGGACTCGGCGGTTCCCCCAACAGCAATATCCCCGGCTATCTGGTGGTATTGCGCAGTGAAAACGACACCATCGAAGTGCGCATCCGCAATACCCGCGGCCAGCCACTCGGTCGCAACAAGGCATCAGAGCTGCTGATGGCCATTCGCCAGAACCTGATCTGACCTCCGGCTGGGACACGCACATGGCGATCAGATTTGCCTCCCTGGGTAGTGGCAGCAAGGGCAATGGCACTCTGGTCGCCTCCGGCGACCACTGTCTGTTGGTGGACTGCGGCTTCACCATCAAGGAGACCGAACGGCGCATGGCGCGGCTCGGTCTTTCCCCCGCGGAGCTCTCCGCCATTCTCGTCACCCATGAACACAGCGATCATATGGCCGGTGTCGGTCCGCTGGCGCGCAAGTACCGGCTGCCGGTGTATCTCACCCCCGGCACCTTGCGCGCGCGGGATTTCGGCGCGCTGCCTGCGGTGCAGTTGATCGAGGGCCACCAGCCCTTCGCCGTGGGCGACATCCAGGTCACTCCGGTGGCGGTACCCCATGACGCCCGCGAGGCCGCGCAGTTTGTCTTCCGCAGCCGGGGCAGCAGTCTCGGGCTGCTGACCGACCTCGGGACCATCACACCCCATGTGGAATCCCACTACGGCGATTGCGACGCGCTGGTGCTGGAGGCCAATCACGACCCCATGATGCTGGCGCAGGGGCCTTATCCACCGTCATTGAAGCGGCGCGTCGGCGGCGCCTACGGGCACCTCAGCAATCAGCAGGCGGCAGGTTTTCTGCAGCGTATCGGCAGCCAGCGCTTGCAGCATCTGGTGGTCGCTCATATCAGTGAGAAAAACAACAGCCTGGAGCTGGCGCGCGCGGCACTGGGCGACGCTGCCGCCCAGGCCGCCAACTGCATTTTTGCCTGTCAGCAGGAAGGGTTTGACTGGCTGCAGATCGAAAAGGCAGAGTAGACCTTGATTCCTGCGCCACAGGATACTTTCACATGTATCCGCTACCGGCGCCATTTCCCTCGAAGAACAAGAAAACGGAGTCTCCCGCAGTGGCCGCATTCGACGATCCCGCCCACAGCTACCTCACCCGCACCGACAGCGGTGCCCTGTACGGCAACCCTGGCCTGGACCTGCTGCTGGTGGAAACCGGCCTGTGTCGCGCAGTGATCTCCCTGCAGGGGGCTCAGGTACTGGAGTTTGCCGCCAGCGGCCGCGCGCCGCTGCTGTGGTTAAGCCCCGCAACCCCCTTTGCGGCGGGTACCGCCGTGCGGGGCGGTGTGCCGCTGTGCTTGCCCTGGTTCGGGGAAAACCGGGAAGACCCCTCAAAACCCAAGCACGGGCTGGTGCGCACGCAATTGTGGGAACTCGCCGATAGTGAAATGCTGTCCGACGGCGCGGTGGAGCTGACGCTCCGCTTCCAGCATCCAGGGGATGCACTGTTTCCCGCGAGCTTTACCTGCACCCTGAAAATCGTCCTGGGCAAGAGTCTCATCTTTGAGCTTGAGCTTACCAACAGCGCCGACAGCGCCGCGGAATACAGCTGGGCCCTGCACAGCTATTTTGCGGTGGAAGATGTGAATGCGGTGGAGGTGGAGGGACTGGACGGCGGTGAGTTCCTCGACAAGACCCGCGCTTTCGTTCGCGACCGCCTCGATGGCATGCAGACCTTTGCCGGTGAAGTGGATCGCGTATTTGAGCGGGCTCCCGCCCACCAGGTTATCCACACGCCCAATCCGATCACTGCCGAGAGCGAAAACTGCCACACGGTCATCACCTGGAACCCGGGTGCCGAGCTCGCCGCCACCATAAGTGACATAGGCCCGCACTACCGCGGTTTTGTCTGCGTGGAGCACGGCAATGCGTTTGCCGACAGCTGGCGACTGCAGCCCGGGGAGTCCGCCCGCGCCCGCCTGACGCTCAGCCGTTAAGTTACTGTCAGCAAACCATCCCGAGGCAGGAGGCCCCATGCAAACCGGACTGATTCACGCCTATCTCCTCGACGGCCGCGGCGGTGGACGCCGTATGCAGTGGCCGGAGGTGCAGCAGTGGACGCCGGACCAGGGGCGTCTGTGGTTGCACTTCGACTACACCGACAAGGACGCCCGCACCTGGATCAGCGGTGCGGCCAACCTGGATCCGCTGGTGGCCGATGCGCTGCTGACAGAGGAAACCCGCCCTCGCACCACGGGTATCGGCAGCGGCCTGCTGATCGCGCTGCGCGGGGTCAACCTCAACCCGGAATCCCAGCCGGAGGACATGGTGTCCATCCGCCTGTGGGCGGAGGAGACGCGGGTTATCAGCACGCGCCGGCGCCGCCTGCTGTCCATCGACGATCTCTGT
The DNA here is from genome assembly GCF_011326135.1 of Microbulbifer sp. SH-1. NCBI lineage: Bacteria > Pseudomonadati > Pseudomonadota > Gammaproteobacteria > Cellvibrionales > Microbulbiferaceae > Microbulbifer > Microbulbifer sp. SH-1. The sequence goes on from NZ_CP046948.1 coordinate 4,641,043, forward strand.
ACTCAGTTGGATGGCGGGCGCGGACCAACCTCAACGGCCGGGCTGGTGGTGGAGATCGCGGATCTGCTGGTATGGCGCATGAGCGACACGGTGGACAACTTCGAGGAGGTGATCGACGAGCTCGAAGACCGGGTGGTGGGTGGCGCCAGCGCCAATCTGCGCCTGGATCTGGCGATGCTGCGCAAGCAGACCATCACACTGCGCCGCTACCTGTCGCCGCAGCGGGAGGCACTGGCGCGCTTTCTGGGGGAGAAACTGGCGTGGATCAGCGAGGCGGACCGCCTGCAGTTGCGCGAGGTGAGTGACCGCCTGTTGCGGCATATTGAGGATATCGACGCGGTGCGCGAGCGCGCGGCGGTCACCCAGGAAGAGTTGATGAGCCGCATTTCCGAGCAGCTCAACAGCCGCATGTATGTGCTCTCCATTATCGCCGCCATCTTCCTGCCGCTGGGTTTTTTCACCGGTCTGCTGGGCATCAATGTCGGCGGTATCCCCGGTTCCGAGAATCCCCGCGCTTTTCTGATTTTCAGTGTGTTACTGGTGGTGACAGTGGCGATCCAGCTAGTGGTATTCCGCTGGAAACGGTGGTTGTAGCGTCCATCGTGTTGCGGGACCGCCGTCAGGCGAACACCGTTACCGTCTGCCGTGTCAGCGCCATCAGCACACCGCGGCTGTTCCACAGTCGCGCCTGGATCACCGCGTAACCATCTTCCGCCTGTTCCACCTCTGCCAGATACTGCCACCAGTCGCCGCTGTCACAGTCAGCGGTCATGGCGGCGGGCATTAGTTCCACGGTCCATGTCAGCGAGCTGGCGGGGGCGACGGTCTTCAACATCGGCAGCACCGCCGGTGGCCAGGCGTCGATCAGCGCAAGCAGGTGCGCGGTGGTGGCGGGGCCCGCGGATTCGCGGAAGCGGACCCAGCCACCAATACGGCCTTCGCGGTGGCCACTGAAGGGCAGGGCGCCAGCACAGATCCGGTAGTCAAAGTGGCGGGTGAACTCCGGCACTAGTCCCTCGATATAGGGGAGCGCCTCGCAGGACTCCGGTTTGGGAAACTCCGGAGCGGCGTCGGTCGCCACGGCGATTGCCGAAGTGCGCGGTTTGCCAAAACTCGCCAGGGCAGCGGTCACGACCTGGTCGCCCTGGCTGGCGTGGGCTTCGATCTGCACTGCGGAACGGCCGGCGCGCAGTATCCGGGCGCTCGCCTGCAGTTCACCGGCTTCCGCCGGGGCCACGAACGAGACCGTGAGGGAGCGCAGGGGAGTATTCGCTACCGGCGCCTCAGAGGCCTGTTCCAGTGTCGCCTCGACGTGTCGGTACAGCATCGCGGCGACGAGACCGCCAAAGGTAGCGCGGCCCTGGGCCCATCCGCTGGGAATATTCGTGGTGCCGCCACTGCCGGCACCGTCGAGAATGGCAGTAAATTCCATTGAGTAGTCTCCGGCCTGCGGCGGCTCAATTAAAGCTGTGGTCGGTGCCGGGGAAGGTGCCGTTTTTTACGTCTTCGGCGTATTTGCGCAGAGCGCCGGGAATGTTGCCCGCTTCCGCGAGGAAGTTCTTGGAGAACTTCGGCGGTTTTTCCGTGAGGCCGAGGATGTCATTGATGACCAGTACCTGGGCGTCGGTATGAGGGCCGGCGCCGATACCGATGGTCGGCATGGAGACCGCTTCAGTGATGCGCTTACCCAACTCCGAAGGCACGCACTCCAGCACCAGCAGATCTGCACCGGCCTCATCCAGCTGTACGGCGTCGTTCAAAATTTCTCCGGCGTGGTCGTCGTCGCGCCCCTGCACCCGGTAGCCGCCCAATTTGTGTACCGACTGTGGCGTCAGTCCCAGGTGCGCACACACCGGAATGCCGCGCTCGGTCAGCATTTTTACGGTGGGCGCGAGCCAGGCGCCGCCCTCAATTTTCACCATGTGCGCGCCCGCCTGCATGATGCGGGTGGCATTGGTAAGCGCTTGCTCCGGTGTGGCGTATGTCATGAATGGCAGGTCGCCCATGATCAGGGATTTTTTGTTGCCGCGGGCCACCGCTTCCACGTGGTAGATCATCTGTTCCATGGTGACCGGAATGGTGCTGTCGTAGCCGAGCACAGTCATGCCGAGGGAATCGCCGATCAACACGGTTTCCACCCCGGTTCTCTGCGCCATTGCGGCCATGGGGGCGTCGTAGAGGGCGACACAGATAAACTTCTCTCCATCCGCCTTCATCTTGCGCAGGGTCTGGACAGTAACAGGCTTTGTCAGCTCACTGGGGGCGTAGGGCATGGTGATTACTCGCTAATCTGGGGCGCGGGGCCCGTGGTACATCCGCGGCGTGACACCGGGATACTCAAGCGGCAGGAAGGCGGTGCCTATCTGCCGGGATTGTAGTAGTGGCGGCCGCTCTTGATCTCCAGCAGGTATTCCACCAGTTGAAGGTAATCCCGCTGCTGGTCGACGATGTCGATCTCGGCACAGTTCACGATCAGCAGGGGCGCTTGGTCGTAATAGTGAAAGAAGTTGGTATAGGCCTCGTTGAGGGTCGCCAGGTACTCGTTGCTGATACTGCGCTCAGCGGCGATACCGCGTTTGTGGATGCGCTGCTGCAGTACTTCGAGGGGCGCCTGCAGGTAAATTACGAGATCCGGCTTCGGCGCTTCCAGTGTCAGGTGCTGGTAGACCTGGCGGTAGAGCTGCAGTTCGTCGCTGTCCAGGGTAACTTCCGCGAACAGGTGATCTTTTTCAATCAGGAAGTCCGCCACCCGCACCGGCTTGAACAGATCGTCTTGGCGCAGGGCCTGAATCTGTTGCGAACGCTGCAGCAGGAAGTGCAGTTGCGTGGGGAGCGCGGCGTTTTTCGGGTCGCGGTAGAAGCGCTCGAGGAAGGGATTTTCTTCCGGCAGTTCGAGCAATGTATCGTAATTGAAGGTGGCGGCCAGCTTTTTCGCCAAGGTGGTTTTGCCTACGCCGATATTGCCTTCAACTGCGATAAAGCGGGGCAGTTTGCGCTCCTGCAGGTTCAGTTCCAGGGCCAGATTCTCTGCGCTGTAGTCTTCGGAAGGTGTGTTGTCGGATACGGAGGATTTTGTCACCGGGGTTGCTCCTTCTTGTTCCCTGATTTCCGTCGGTACCGGTTATTTCAGTCGATGCAAGCGGTTGGGTGGACACCGGGCCAGCAGTGTCTGCAACGGTGTACCGTCGGGCATACACAGGTCTGGTGCCAGCTCTGCCAGCGGTTCCAGCACGAAATTGCGTTCCGCCATGCGCGGGTGCGGCACGGTCAGTCGTGCGGTACCCAGCGTTTTATCACCGAACAGCAGAATATCCAGGTCCAGCGTGCGCGCGCCCCAGCGCAGGGTGCGCTCGCGGCCGTGAAGGTGCTCGATAGCCTGCAGCGCATCCAGCAGCGCTTCCGCCGCCAATGACGTTTCGACACAGGCCACTGCATTGACGTAATCCGGTTGCTCACCGGGGCCGATGGGCGCACTGGCGTAAAAGCCGGAGCAACTCAGAACCTGCGTCTGTGGAATTTCTTCCATGTGCGCGAGCGCACTGCGCAGCTGGGCCGCCGGGTCCGCAAGATTGCTGCCGAGGCCAATATAACAGCGTGTCACTTGTGATTTCCGCTCAATTCGACGGATGTTCCGCGCCGCCGCCCTGCCGATTGCCACCCTGGCGGCCACGGTTGCGGCCGCCGCGATTGCGCCGGCCACGGCCTTTGCCGCTGCCCTGCGCGCCGTTGCGCGGCAGGTCGCGCACCATCTGCAGCCGCTGTTCCTCATCTGCCTGCTGGAACGCCGTCCACCACTGGCCGAGGCCCGCGGGAATCTCGCCACTGTCTTCGCGCAGCAACAGGAAATCGTAGGCCGCTCGGAATTTGGGAAGCTCCATCAGGCGGAAGGCGCGCTCGCCACTGCGGCGGGGCAGGCGGGATTGCATGTCCCAGATCTCGCGCATGGGGATGGTGAAGCGCTTGGGAATCGCCGTGTGCACCAGCTGGTTGCTGGTAATTTTCTGCGCGGCCTGCGCCAGTGCCGGCACCGGGGGAACGCCCTTGCTTTCGAGGTATTGCTGTTCGGCATTGACCCCCGGCCACAGCAGTGCCGCGTACAGGAACGCCGGCGTTACCCGCAGGTCTTCGCGAATACGGGTATCGGTATTGCGCAGGGCCTGGCGGGTAAGGGCCAGGGCCTCGGGGTTGTCCAGCAGGCGCGCGTTGTCCGGGAACAGATGCTGCCACAACTGGTACTGGCGCAGCAGCTCGAATGTGCGCTCGCCGTGGCCGCTCATCAGCAGCTTCAACACCTCGTCGAACATGCGCGCAGGGGCGATGTTGCGCAGCAGTGGTGCCAGTTCTTTCAGGGGAGCGGCGGTGGCCGGTTCAATATCAAAATCGAGCTTCGCTGCAAAGCGCACCGCGCGCAGCATGCGTACCGGGTCTTCCTTATAGCGGGTTTCCGGATCGCCAATCATGCGGATCAGGCGCTGCTCGATATCCCGAATGCCACCGGTGTAGTCGTGGATCTCGAAACCATTGGTGGTGTAGTAGAGTGCGTTGACCGTGAAATCCCGCCGGATTGCATCACTCTCAAGGTCACCGTAGACATTGTCGCGCAGCAGCATGCCGTGTTCGGACTGCTGTGCCTCATGCTCTTCGCCATCGCTGTGGTGGCCGCGGAAGGTGGTGACCTCAATTACCTCGCGGCCGATACGCGCGTGCAGGATGCGGAAGCGGCGGCCGACAATGCGCGAACCGCGAAACAGCTGCCGCGCCTGCTCGGGGGTGGCATCGGTCGCGACGTCAAAGTCCTTGGGGTGGCCGCCCAGCAGTAAATCGCGCACACCGCCGCCGACGATATAAGCCTCAAAACCGCCCTCCTGCAGCCGCTTCATTACCGTAAGCGCCGCGCGGCTCACGTCCCGGCGGGACAGGCTGTGATCACTGCGGGGGATGATCACACGGGATACGCCCGTGTCGCTGGCTTTGGGCCTGGTTGACTTGCCTGGGGACTTCTTGAGCGGCGGTTTACCGCGACCACCCTCGCTGGACATGAGCGGGGTGTCGCCATTGGCGTCGGTGGTTTTTGATTTGTTGTGCCAGCGTTTGATACTGCTGATCAGGGAATTGAACATACGGCTTACTGTGTTATCCGCAGCCCAGTGCATGGGCGGCTCTACGGTTGATCCTGGTGGCTCATAGCGAGCTGGTACCGGGATGGCGGTGTTCCTGGCTCGTATGGGGGCGGATTCTATCACACACAGCGCAACGCACAGCTGCCGGCCCCGCTCCCTGCGGGTACCAGCAAATGTGTGCATTCATTGGAAAAGAAAAGAAGGGAATTATTCTTATTCGGTATGAAGGCAGCGGCTTCCTTGCGCTATCAATTTGCTTTTCAGCAAACCCTCTCCCAGGCACAATCAGTCAGTTTGTCACGTGCTTGTCGTTATTTTTGTTGTCTTCTACAAGTTATTGTTTTTGTTATTACGCTTTATTCTTATTGTTTATTGTTGTTTTAGTTCTTATTACTTTTTGTTTATTTTTATTGTTGTGTTGAGCCTTATTGTTGTTATTGCTCAGTTTTTGCTCCGGTCATCGATCACTTTGGCTTTTATTATCGATCTGCCCGTTTTTATTGTTTTTTTGTTGCGCCCACTTATTGTCAGTTGTTATTAGGGCTTAAACAGTCATTTATTTTTATTCTTGGCTGTTCTTGTTGTTTGACCTATACAAAGCAGATAGCGTGCCAACTTTAAAATTTCTTTATAAATCAATAAGTTAAAAAAATTGGGAACTTTTTTGCGCTGCGGGAACACAGCTTTCCGTTACGCAAGGTACGGCAACTGTTACTCACCTGGGAGAGGGGGTAACACTTTCACTTGTTACCAATTTTTCTCCCGACACGAATCCCGCGCACACAGACGCCCGCAAACCTTTGGTTGCGCAACTTGTTGATTTTCAAGGAATTAACTGAAGCGAATTAGCGAAATTAGACAGTAGTGATAGCAGGGCGGACGCAGGGGGTTGGGAGAAGGTGGCGATGCCGGGGATGGTCTTGCGAGACCTTCACCGCCATGGATGGCGGTGCAGAGCCCCCAGGGATGGGTTGAGGGGGAGCGCCTAGCTCGTGTCTCGCAAGACCATCCCCGGTAGCGACACCGCCACAAAAGGTGTTCGGGAGGGTGTTAGGTATCTCGGAGTTTGATACTCAGGCCTCTTCTTCCGCCGTACGCTTGGACTTCTTGCGCGGAATGCCGAGCTTCTGCCGGCGCTCCCACAGGCACTTGCGGCTCACGCCGAGCTTCTTCGCCAGATCCGTCTCGCTCATCGTGTCCTGGTGTTCCAGAACGAAACGCGCGAAGTAATCCTCCAGTGACAGATCCTCCCGCGGATCCGAATGCAGACTGTTGCGCGGACGGCGCTCCGGGTCCGCCTCATCGATGGGAACCAGGTCCAGATCGATATCCAGCGTCTCGTAATCGATCTCACTGGCATCCTCCGTAAGGATCACTGCGCGCTGGATCGCATTCTCCAGCTCGCGCACGTTACCCGGCCAGGTGTAGGTTGTTACCGCCTGGATCGCCTCCGGTGACAACTTGAGGATGGGGCGACTGATCTTGGCGCAGAACTTCTCAATCAGGTTCTCGGCAATGGACAGCACATCCTTGCCGCGCTCGCGCAGCGGTGGCAGCGTCAGCTGGACCACATTGATGCGGTAATAAAGGTCCTCGCGGAAGCGGCGCTCCGCCGCCAGCTGGCGCAGATTGCGGTGAGTCGCCGCAACCAGCCGCACGTTGACCTTGCGGGACTCGATTGCGCCGATGGGGCGCACCTCGCCCTCCTGCAGTACCCGCAGCAGGCGCGCCTGGGCCTCGAGGGGGAGTTCACCAATCTCGTCGAGGAACAGGGTGCCGCCGTCGGCCGCCGCTACCAGACCCTCGCGGGCGGTCTGGGCGCCGGTAAACGCGCCTTTTTCGTGACCGAACAGCTCCGCTTCGATCAATGTTTCCGGAATCGCCGCGCAGTTCACCGAGATCAGCGGTTTGCCGCTGCGCTTGCTCTCCTCGTGAATGGCGCGAGCCACCAGCTCTTTACCGGTGCCGGTTTCGCCGTGCACCAGCACCGTGGCATCGGTGGGCGCTACCTTGTGGATACGCGCGTAGAGATCGCGCATCACCGGGCTGTCGCCGATCATGCCGGCAATGGCGCGGCCCTCGGCCTTGCTGTCGGCAGCGGCGGCGCCGGCAGCGCGGTTCTGCTCCGCCTTGCCGATCACCCGGCGCACGGTGGCGATCATTTCGTCGTGATCGAAGGGTTTGGCAATGTAGTCTGCAGCGCCCATGCGCATGGAGTCCACCGCCGAGCGCAGGCTGGCGTAACTGGTCATGATCAGCACCGGTACGTCACCTGCCAGCTTCAGCAGATCGGTGCCGGGCGCGCCCGGGAGGCGCAGGTCCGAAATGATCAGGTCTACATCCGTGAGGCGATATTTGGTGGTCGCCTCACGTACCGAGCCGGCTTCACTGATCTTGTAGCGGTGCCTCTCCAGCAGCTTGCGCAGGGCCGTGCGGATAATGGCTTCATCTTCTACGATCAGGATGTGGCTCATGTGTTACGCCTGGTTACAAAATGTTCAGAGGGGCCTAAGTTTTACCTGTTGGGCGTTTCGATGCAACCCAGTTGCCAGTTGAAGGCTAAAATTTATCCAATTATTTTTCATCCGCCCGTAACAGGCCTGTCATATTTCCAGGCCGTGCGCCGCGCCCTCCAGCGGTAATTGCACCACAAACCGCGCCCCGCGGCCGGTTTCGGGGTGGGCCGGACTCACCAGTTCCAGCTGCCCTCCATGTTCTTCCACAATGCTGTACACCATGGCGAGACCGAGACCGGTACCTTCACCGGGTTCTTTGGTGGTGAAGAAGGGTTCCAGAATCCGGTCGCGGTGTGCCGGTGAAATCCCCGGGCCATTGTCGGTCACCGCGATACACGCAAGCCCCGCGCGGACATAGCCTTCCACGTCGATATGACCGCCATCGGGGCTGGCGTCGCGGGCGTTGCTCAGCAGGTTGATAAAGACCTGGATCAGGCGCTGGTTGTCTCCCAGCGCGACCAGATCTGCGGGGACGCTGTTGGCGAAGGTGACCTGGGTTTTGTCCCGCTGCAGAGACAGCAGCTGTACCGCCTCCTCCACACAGGCGCGCAGGTCTACCGGTGCCTTCTCGCGGTCGTGAGTGCCGCTGTGGGAGAAACTCACCAGGGAGTGCACGATTCGGCTGATGCGCTGGGTCTGGCTCAGGATCTGGTCTGCGGTCTCCAGTACTTCCGGGTTGTCCGACTCGAACTGCAGGTTCTGCGCGAGGCAGGCGATGCCTGTTACCGGGTTGCCCACCTCGTGCGCCACCCCGGCGGCGAGGCGGCCCACAGAGGCCAGGCGCTCGCTGTGCATCAATTCCTGCTCCAGCACCTGGGTCTCGGTGATGTCCTCCACCAACAGCATCTGGCCGTCGCCGCGGTTGTCTTTGACTCTGGTGCTGTCGCGCCCGTATTTTTTCTGCTTCAGGCGGGTCTTGTGCAGATTGAGCCAGTGGTTGTTACCGTTCATTTCTATCTGCTGCTTGAAGCGGCTGGCGTCTTCCGACTGCGCGAACTCCGTCAGCAGGGTCCGCCAGGGTTCCGGCAGGTACTCCAGTTTCGAGCCGATCACCTCACTGGCGGTAATACCGGTGACCTCCGCCATGGCGTAGTTCCACAGCAGGATTTCGCCATCGCGGCCGAGGGAGCAGGCGGCCATGGGCAGCTCTTCCAGCATCTGCCGGTGGTAAAGGCGCAGATTGTTCAGTTCCGCGGCGAGACCGGTGAGCTGGTTTTTGTAGCGGCTGAGGCGTGTCTCGATCAGGTGGATGTCTTTGTTCGCCGGCTGATCGCTGGTTACGAACGGCAGGTGACGGTCCACGATCTGGCCGGCCAGCACCCGTCCCAGCAGGCCCGACAGGTTGGCTTCAAGCCGGTCGCGCAGCTGGCGCAACGCGTAGGGGCGGCGCTCATTTTCCGTCAGGTTGAGCTGGCGCAAAGCGCGGTTCACTTCCTGGCTGGCGGTGGCGGCGCCGAGGCTTTCCGACAGGCGCAGGCGGAAATCCGCGGCGGATTGCACATCCAGCTCAAGGCGCAGGGCCTGGCTGATGGAGTCGTCGCTGCACAGGTCGGCGGCATAGCGCTCCAGGCTGGAGGTTGGGGTGAACAGCGACAGGCCAACAAACAGCAGCACGTTTACGGACAGTGACAGGGTGGTGATCTGCGGCCAGATTTCCATGCCCAGCGGCAGGCGATAGTCGCCGAAAGTAATGCCGCTGTTCCCCACCATGGCCGGTAACAGCAGGCCGGCGGCCCAAATCAGCATGCCGGCGAGCAGGCCACCGATAAAGCCGCGGCGGTTGCCCTGAGGCCAGTGGATCACCGCAAAGATTCCCGGCAGGAACTGCAGAGAGGCAATGAACGCGATAATGGCCAGGTCGGACAGCGACAGGCGGTTGTTCAAAAGTAGATAGAAGCCGAATCCCGCCAGGAACAGCGCCGCCACCAGCGAACGGCGCAGCCACAGCAACTGGCGGTACATATTGTCGTCGGATTGCCAGCGGGTGCCGGGCAGCAACCAATGGTTCATCACCATGGTGGAGAGCGCCAGGGTGATCATGATCAGTGCGCCGGTGGCGGCGGACAGGCCGCCGATAAACGCCACAATCGTCAGCAGCGCGGACCCGCTGGCGCGCGGTACTGCGAGAGTGAAGTACTGCACTGGCTCCGCCACATCCAGTGCAAAACCCGCCCACATGATGGGGAAGATCGGCAGTGCCATCAAAAGCAGGAACAGCGGGAACCCCCAGCTTGCGGTGCGCAGGCCCAGGGCCGCGGGCCGCTCGGCAATGCTCAGATAGAAAATATGCGGCATGGCCACGGCGGTGGCGATGAATACCAGCAGCAGGGTGTGCGAGGAACCCTGTTTGATCGGCGAATATAGAAGCTGCTGCATGTCACTGTTTTGCGCCAGCCACTTGTCGAGCCCGCCCAAGCCGCCGAAAACGCCATACACGGCGTAGAGCCCCACCGCCAGTAGCGCCAACAGCTTCACCAGGGATTCCAGCGCCATGGCACTGGCGAGGCCCGCCCGGCGCTTGCGCGATGCGCCGTAGGTGGTGGTAAACAGCGCCAGCAGCACACAGTAGAAGAAGGCAATCAGATCCTTGCTGGTGACGCCGCTGTCCGGCAGTGCCAGCGCCGCTACATTGTCGCGCGACAGCAGTGCCAGAGTCTCCGCTACCGCCTGGATTTGCAGTGCGATCAGCGGCAGCAGCCCCAGCAGCATGAACAAGGTGGCAAGGGTGCCCGCCTCGCGGCTGTGGTAGCGGAACACCAGCAGGTCGGCGGGGGACGTGAGCTGATAACGCTGGGCCAGGCGCGCCAGTGGCTCGAGCGCCACTGGCGCGAACAGAAACATGGCACCGGTGCCGAGATAATAGGCCAGCACCCCATAGCCGTGCTGCCACGCCAGATCGATGATGCCGTAATAGGTCCAGGCGCTCAGGGAAACCCCCAGCGACAGCACGTAGAAAAACGGATGCCGCACCCAGTTGCTCGGCAGCCAGCCTTTGGAGGTGGCAAAGGCGACGAAAAACAGCGCGAAGATATAGGCAACGCCAATCAGTGCGATATTGACGATTTCAAAGGTCATCCGGGCGGCGCCTCCGTTGAATGAAGATCGCCAGCAGGATCAGGACGAACCACAGAATAAACGGGCGATACCAGGCGCCGGTGGGATTGATCATCCAGGTGAATACGGTGGGGCTGAATACATAGCCCACCAGTACCAGCAGGATTAACAGGGTACGGTTGCTCATTAAGGACCTGTCGGGGTCGTCCTGCGGTAAGGCAGAGAAAATATGGCGCAAAATGGTAATGCGCCGTTGGGGGGCAGTTCAACACTCCGTGGCCTATTGCGCAAACTTGCGCCTATTGATGCAGCAGGCGGTTGCGAGGGTCAATCTGCCGGCGCTGCCAGCGGGCCGCGGCCCAGGCGAGAATATGGCGGGGTTGCTCCAATATCAGTTCTGCGGGCGGGTGAAAGCCGAGAAAACGCAGCGCCTGCAGCAGGTTTTCGGCGGGACGGGCGTCGTCCAGCGCGGCGGCTTGGTTCTGTTTGCTGAGTTTCTGCCCGCTTTCATTCATCACCAGTGGCAGGTGGCCAAAGCCGGGTGGCTCGGCCCCGAGGGCCCGAAAAAGGCGGCGCTGGACCCCGGTGCAGTCCAGTAGATCGGCGCCGCGCACTACGCAGGTCACACCCTGAGCGATATCGTCCACTACCACTGCCAACTGGTAGGCATAGAGTCCATCTTTGCGTTTCAGGATAGGGTCTTCGACCGTGTGCTGGATCTGGGCGCCGTGCCAGAGATCGTCGAAGCGTTCTTCCTCGCCTTCGCAGCAGAAGCGCAGAGCGGTGAGTGCGTCGCTGCCTGGCGTGTATTGTCGGCATGTCGCGCGACGATGGCCGCCGGAGCGGCGGATCTGCTCGCGGGTGCATCCGCAGGGATAGACCAAGCCTTTTTCGCGCAGCTGCTCCAGCGCGTTCTGGTAGAGATGGTGGCGCCGGCTCTGCCACTCGATTGGGCGCTGGCTGTGTAGCTCGTGGGTGTCCAGTGAGTGCAGTATCCGCTCAGCGGCGCCTGGCATTTCCCGCGGTGGGTCCAGGTCTTCCATACGGATCAGCCAGGTGCCGCCGTGGGCCACGGCATCCAGATAGCTGCCGACGGCACAGACCAGCGAGCCGAAGTGCAGGGGGCCGGTGGGAGAGGGCGCAAAGCGGCCGATGTAGCTTGGGGAGGTCATGGGATAGGGTGTCGGGCAAACGTTGCCGCGGGTGTTCACCAGCTGGGCTCGTTGCGAGTTTCCGTCTCAGGCGCTTGGCCCGGTCCGACCACTGCGGCCGTTCCGGGCACTCACCGCGCCCGGAACGGCCGGGCGTGAATTCGCGCAGCGAGCAATGCCCGCTCAGCGCACGGCTTCACCCCGAAATCTGCTTCTCTTTGATTTCCGCCAGGGTTTTGCAGTCCACACACAGGGTAGCGGTGGGCCGCGCTTCCAGACGGCGGATGCCGATTTCGACGCCGCAGGCTTCGCAGAAGCCGTAGTCGTCCTGATCGATCAGCTCAATGGTGGCGTCGATCTTTTTGATCAATTTGCGCTCGCGATCGCGGGTGCGCAGTTCCAGACTGAATTCCTCTTCCTGGCTGGCGCGATCTGCCGGGTCGGGGAAGTTCGCAGCTTCGTCCTTCATGTGCGATACGGTGCGATCCACCTCTGCCATGAGTTCGGCCTTCCAGGCGAGCAGCAGCTTGCGGAAGTGCTCCTGCTGCTTCTCATTCATGTACTCCTCGCCCTTTGTTTCCTGATAGGGCTCGAAGCCGTGCAGAGAATCGGATTTCGCAGCAGTATTGGGCATAGTCATTGCCTCTCTCGTAATACGGGGCCCTGTTTTATAGGGGCACTACAACCAAATTCAAGCCTTGCAGGCTCAAAGCCTAAGCGACCGCAGGCTGTATCCTCAGGCCGCCGCGGCGACCAAGGCGAGGAAACTACCAAATCTCCGTGGGCGGCGCCACAAAATGTTGCCCGAGCAGATCTGCGGCGACGATCCTCCGGCCAGAGTCGCACCGATTGGTGTATTCTGACGACGCTTTTTTCATCAGGCTGGCGCTTGTGCCGGCCAACGCTGACTTTTTGTGAGTCTCTTTCAAGAAATACTCACGCCTAACCATTCACAGGATACTTCGTGAAATTTGATCCGGCTCTGGGCGAAGGGCTGTTACTGCGCCGCTACAAACGTTTTCTCGCCGACATCCAACTTTCGTCTGGTGAAATTATAACCATTCACTGTCCGAATACCGGCTCCATGAAGAACTGCTGGCTGGAAAACACGCCGTGCTGGTTTTCCGATTCCGGCAACGCCAAACGCAAATACCGCCACACCCTCGAAATTACCACCACGCCGGAGGGCGCGCTCGCCGGGGTGAACACCGGGCGCGCCAACGCGCTGGTGGAGGAGGCGATACATAGCGGTGTGATCCGCGAACTACAGGGCTACGACAGCCTGCGCCGGGAAGTGAAATACGGGGAGGAGAACAGTCGTATAGACCTGTTGCTGAGCCGCGGCGATGGCGACTGCTACGTGGAAGTGAAAAATGTCACCCTGGCGGAGGGCGCGCGCGGAATGTTTCCTGATGCGGTGAGTGTGCGGGGAGCCAAGCATCTGCGTGAACTGCAGAAACTGGCGGAAGCCGGGGTGCGCGCCGTGTTGTTCTACTGTGTGCAGCACTCGGGCATTGAGACGGTGGAGGCGGCTGGGGAAATTGACCCCGCGTATGCGGCGGCACTGGTGCAGGCGGTCGAGGCCGGTGTGGAGGTGATTGCTTACCGGGCCGCGTTGGCCGCGGGTGAAATCCGCCTCGCCGAGCGCCTGCCGTTCATCGCCTGATCGTATTGTTGGGCAAAGCGAAGCTGTGCCCAACAGAAACCGCCGGATCAGTCCGCCAGAATCACATACAGCCCGTCCTGGGCGTATTCCACCGGCACTGGCGTCAGCGCATCTCCGGCGCAGGGGCCGGCGATGCACTCACCGGTGCTGATTTCAAACAACGCGCCGTGGGATGCACACTGGATCAAGGCCTTCTCTGAATCCAGAAACTGATCTGGCTGCCACTCCAGATTGATACCCCGATGCGGGCAGATGTTCTTGTAGGCGAAGATTTCACCGTCCTTTTTCACGGCAAATACATTGTCCAGGCCGGCACTGGCGTCGCCGACGGAGAAGCCCTTGGCGTCGCCTTCGTTAATGTCTTCGTAGCGGCAGAGAAAGTGTTTTTGCATCGGCTGTCTTTTATATGTTGTCGTCGAGTGGGCGGGCGAGTGTATCGGATCACGGCGCGGCGAGCACCAGCGAGGTCTGTAGCGCCTCGCCGTCGCGCAGATAATCGACCCGCACCCGGTCGCCGGGGCGGTGGTTTTCCAGCACATTCATCAGGTCGTCGTAATTGCCGATGGGGTGGCCGTCAATACCCACGATCACATCCCCCAGCTGCCAGCCGCCGCGATCGCCGCGGTAAACCCCGCGCAACCCGGCTTGCTCCGCGGGCAGGCCCGGCGCGGTGCGCAATACCGCCACGCCCTTGAAGTCGTACTGGCTCGCCCACTGATCGGGCGCGGATTCGATGCCGAGGATCGGGCGCACCAGGCGGCCGTGGGCAATCAGCTCCGGCACGATCTTTTTCACCGTGTCCACCGGGATAGCAAAGCCGATCCCGACGCTGGCGCCACTCGGGCTGTAGATGGCGGTATTTACGCCGATCAGGCGCCCGCTGCTGTCCAGTAGCGGGCCGCCGGAGTTGCCGGGATTGATGGCCGCGTCCGTCTGGATCACATTGCGGATGGTGCGATTGCCGGCTGCCTCAATCTCGCGGCCCAGTGCGCTGACCACGCCGGTGGTGAGGGTGGTGTCGAGGCCAAAGGGATTGCCGATGGCGAGCACCTTGCGGCCTACCGCGAGCCCCGCTGAGTTACCCGGTACCAGAGGTTTCAGTAACTCCCGTGGTGCGCTGATCCTGACCACCGCCAGATCCTTTTCCGGGGCCGACCCCACCAGTTCGGCGGGCCACTCGCTGCGGTCCTGCAGGGTGATAGTAATTTTTCGCGCCTTTTCGATCACATGGTAATTGGTCACCACATGCCCCTGGTCATCCCAGATAAAGCCGCTCCCCGCGCCCTTGGGCACAGTGTGCAGGCGCAGGCTCCAGCGGTCCCGCACCAGGGTTTCGTTGGTCACATAGACCACGGACGGGCTGGCGAAGTTGAATACCTGCATGGTGTTCACTTCGTCGTCGGTGGCGAACTGGGGGGTACGCGATTCGGCCAGCGCTGAGAACGCCGGCGTAAGCAGCACAAGCAGGAGCGTGAGGGAGGAAAACTTGCGGGTAGCAGAGCGGAATGACATAGCCATGGGTGATTTCTGATCCGGTTTATCGTTCGACAGCCGGTCCGAAACTGGGACCGGCTGCGCTCGCGAAAGCGTTAACGGGCAGAATTTTGCAGCGCCAGAATCCGATCCTCAAGGGGCGGATGGCTGGCCAGCAGCGCAGCCATGCTGTTGCCGTAGATACCGAATGCCTTCATGTTGGCGGGCAGCGGCTCTTCGCGGCCTGCTTCCGATTCCGCCTTGATGCGCGCGAGTGCGGCGATCATGGCGTTGGGGCTGGCGAGGTGGGCACCGGCGGCATCCGCGCGGTATTCGCGGCGGCGGCTGAACCAGGCGACGATGACCATGGCAAATACACCGAACACCATGTCCATGACGATGGACGTGATGTAGTAGCCGATGCCGAGCCCCTGTTCATTGCGCAGCAGTACCCGATCGACGAAGAAACCCACGAGGCGGGCGAAGAACATCACAAAGGTATTTACCACGCCCTGAATCAGCGCCAGCGTCACCATATCCCCGTTGGCCACATGGCCAATTTCGTGGCCGATCACCGCGCGCGCCTCGTCGCGATTGAAACGTTGCAGCAACCCGGCGCTGACCGCGACCAGCGCATTGTTGCGGTTCCAGCCGGTGGCAAAGGCGTTGGCCTGGGGCATGGGGAAAATACCCACGTCCGGCATGCCGATACCGGCCTTCTGCGACAGCTCGCGCACCGTCTCCACCAGCCAGCGCTCATCCGCCGTTTGCGGTTGCTCGATAATCTGGGTGCGGGTGGACATGCGTGCGATGGTTTTCGACATCAACAGCGAAATCAACGCGCCGCCAATACCAAAAATCGCGCACATCAACAGCAGGCCCGGAAGGTTCAGATTGACGCCGTTGGCATCGAGAATCCCCTGAATACCCAGCAGGTTGAAAATAATACCGACCAGCAGCATGACGGCCAGGTTGGTCAGCAGGAAAAGCCCTATTCGCAGCATCAGCCTTCTCCAGAAAAGGTGGTTGTAAGTGTTGGTGTCGGTGAGAAATCCGGAACCATTTTAGTCCGAGTAAAAAAACGAATGGTTGGGAATCCAGTGCCGTGTCCGAGCGGGTATCCGCGCGTGACCGGGGCACCCGTATTCCGGATTTTAATAAGGTCGGGCGGCGCTGATTGCAAGGGCCCCGCGAGGATTTCCACCGCGTGTACATGACATTTTTTACAGGCACCTGACGGCACCCGAAAAATGAATCGGGCGTTGCCGGTGTTGCAAATAAAAAGTGGCGCGGCGGCGGGTGCGCCGTAAGCGGAATGAAAGGGTTTTGGGGTCAGGCGCTGTCTTTTCGCGAGAGTAACTGTTCCGCTTCGCTCACCAGGTTGGCCTTGAGGTCCGGGTCGAGATCGTTCCAGTGTATGTCGAGCAGTGCGCCCTGTAGCGCGTAGAGCAACACCCGGGAGACGTTGATGCCGCGACGCCGGATGCTGGCGAACGCTTCCACCGGGCCTACCCTGTGCAGATCTTCCAGGGAACGTATACCGATGGAGTGGAGAATATTCACAGAGGCAAGTCCCAGGTTTTTCAGTTTCAACAACTCTGATTGACTTGGGTGCATAAATTTCTTCCCTGAACTGTTGAGACTCTCTGGTTGCCAATCGCAACCGCATCCCGTTCCCGCTCGACGGAAAATACCGCCGGCGAACACAACCTGAATCCTTTTCCGTTTGACCCTCTTCGGGGCCAAACACAACAGGCGTGCAACATAGCACAAAAAAATAAAAGGCCAAACCGCGATCATCTCCGGAGAAAATGTTGCTTTGTCAGCTCGCGGCGCCCGCGCGGCAGTGCTGCCAGGGCGCCCGAAGCGTTATAGTGCCCGGGTGGCGCGGCCGCGGTGTATATCGACGCAGCGGTCTTTGATTGGCACATTTGTGCTATTTAGTCACATCTGCAGAAAAGCCTAGTCCTATTTCTCAGGTTTTGCTGTGAGCTTTTCCCAAGGAAATTTTCCAGAGGTATTTCGACCATGCACAGTCTCCTGCGTGACATGCTGTTCGGACTCAGTGATGCGCATGTAATTCTTGAGCCGGTCTCCGGGCAGCTGATGCACCCGGAGGCGCTCACCGCGTTTGACCAGTTGCGGCGCGACGCCCGCGACGCGGGCTTCCATCCGAAAGTGGTTTCGGGGTTTCGCAGTTTCGAACGCCAGCGCACTATCTGGAATGCCAAAGTCAGTGGCCAGCGGCCGCTACTCGACAGCGCGTGCCGTGAGCTGGACGTGACCTGTATGTCGCCAGAGGAGATCGTATTCGCTATATTGCGCTGGTCCGCGCTGCCCGGCGGATCGCGTCATCACTGGGGTACGGACTTCGATGTGATCGACGCCGCCGCGGTGGCGGAGGATTACCACGTGCAGTTGACGCCAGAGGAGGTTGCGGACGAGGGGGTTTTCGGTCCCTTCCACGTTTGGCTTGATCAGCGCATTGCCGAGGGGCGGAGCTACGGGCTGTTCCGTCCCTATGCCGAAGATCGCGGCGGCGTGGCCCCCGAGCGCTGGCATCTGAGTTACGCACCTCGGGCACGGGAGTTCCAGCAACTGCTGACCGGTGAGTTGCTGTGTGAGCAGCTTCAGCGCTGCCAGCAGGCCGGGGCGGGTGCGGAAGTAATGTTGTCGGCAATCGCCTGCGGCGCCATCGACGAAATCTTTGCGCGCTTTATTGCGGTGCCGGACGATGCCTACCCGGCCAATTTGCAGCGCCTCTAAGGGGTGTTTTCACCGCCCGCAGAAGGTTGAATACGGGAGTAGATGCCATCAACGTCAGTGAGCTGAACCATCGCGAAATCTGGTCCACCATGCGCGCGGAGGCGGCGGCGGCCGCTGCCGGCGAGCCGGTTCTGGCCAGTTATTTCCACAATACCGTGCTGCGCCACCGCAGTCTCGACCGCGCGCTGGCATACCAGCTGGCGTCGGTGCTGGATCACGCCGCGCTCACCGCCACTGCCCTGCAGGAAGTGATCGCCGCGGCGTTGACAGACGAACCGGAAATTTCCCGCTGTATGCAGGCGGACATATGCGCCTGGTACGACCGCGATCCCGCATGCGACCAATATCTCACCCCGTTTCTCTACTTCAAGGGCTTTCACGCCCTGCAGTCTCACCGCATTGCCCACTGGCTGTGGAAAAAAGGTCGGCACACACTGGCGCTGTACTTTCAGAGCCGCGTGTCGGAGCAGTTTGCTGTGGATATCCACCCCGCTGCCACGTTTGGCTGCGGCATCATGATCGACCACGCCACAGGCCTCGTGGTGGGGGAGACCAGTGTTGTGGGCGACGATGTCTCCATCCTGCACTCGGTCACTCTTGGCGGCAGTGGCTGTGGCGGCGGAGATCGCCACCCGAAAATTGGGCGGGGTGTAATGATCGGCGCCGGCGCCAAGATCCTGGGCCCGGTCGCTATCGGTGAAGGGGTCAAGATCGCCGCCGGCAGCCTGGTGCTGCGCGATGTTCCCGCGCACGCCACCGTGGCCGGGGTGCCGGCGCGTGTTGTTGCGGCAAAAAGTGTCGCCGCGCCCGCGTTCACCATGGACCAGACACTGGATTCCGAAGACTGAATCCGTTTGAATAGACCGCAGCAAACAATGACAAGCCGATCGCAGCGGCACCACTCTCGAGCGAGATTCTTGCATGTCTGATTCCACCTACAGTGTGATCTTCCGTGGCGATCTGCAGCCCGGATACACCGTCGCCGATGTCAAAGCCAATTTTGCGCGTCTGTTCAGGCTTGGTCCCGCAGCGGTGGACAAACTGTTTAGCGGCCGCCCGCTGGCGATCAAGAAAGGGTTGCTACAGGCGCAGGCGGAACAGCTTGTGGCGACCCTGGCAAAGCTCGGCGCCCAGTCCTCGCTCAAGGCGGAAGCGGAGCCCGCGGTGGTTGCAAGGCCTGAGCCCGAGTCTGTACTCAAACCTGAATCTGGCGACAGACCGGTCGCCGCGCAGCCTTCTGCGGAATCGGGTCTCTCCCTGGCACCGATGGAGGGCTATCTGCTGCGGGAGCATGAGCGT
The DNA here is from genome assembly GCF_011326135.1 of Microbulbifer sp. SH-1. NCBI lineage: Bacteria > Pseudomonadati > Pseudomonadota > Gammaproteobacteria > Cellvibrionales > Microbulbiferaceae > Microbulbifer > Microbulbifer sp. SH-1. The sequence goes on from NZ_CP046948.1 coordinate 4,660,088, forward strand.
GCCCGGCAGGAACCTGTGCAGGTGCCGGTCAGCCATCTGAGCCTTAAGCCGGCTGAGGGCAATCTGGTGGAATCCTCAGAGTGCAAGCAGGAGACCCCGCCGCCGGTGACAGTACCCGATTGGAAACTGGCCAATCACATCACCGGCAAGGCGATATTCAAAGTACAGGACTGATTCTCCAGCGGCACTCCCGGTCGACCGGTTTTCTGCCATAGATTTTGCCGGCACAGCGAGTTGCCGGCGAGATCAGAATTCCATCTTCACGCCCACGGCGAAGCGGCGGCCATTTTCGTAAAGGCCCTGGGGTATGCCCGCGGCGCTGTGTATCCGTATCACCTCGTCGGTCAGATTGATCGCCTCGGCGGAAAACGCCAGCGTTGCCGACCAGCGCCACTGCGCGGTGGCATCCCACTGCTGGTATGCCGCGGTCTCACTCTGGGAGCCGGCGATGATCTCCCCGTAGGAGCGCGAGCGGTAGTTGTAGCTCAGGCGCGCGTCCAGGCGCGGGTTTTCGAAATACAGCGATGCGTTGAACTGGCTGCGCGAATTGCCCGGCAGTTCCAGTGTGCGGCTGCCGTCAGCGGAGGGCACGCTGGCGTCGGTGTAAGTGTAATTGCTGAGTATCCCCACGTTGCCGCTGAATCCCTGTTGCCACTGCAGTTCCAGCCCGCGAATGGTCGCACCCGGGCCGTTCTGCGGCCGGGTGATGTAGTGCAATTCGCCGTCGATCATTTCCGGGTTCACGTGCGGGTACACAAACGTGGAAATGTCTTTGTAAAACGCCGTGGCGGAAAGCAGCGAGGCGTCGGCGAAATACCATTCCAAGGCGAGATCCAGTTGATCCGCGCGATAGGGCTCCAGTTGCGGATTGCCCGCGGCGCCGTAACCGCTGGTGGGCTCGACGATGATATTGGGTGTCAGATCCTTGAAATTCGGCCGCGCCATAACCTGGGCGATGCCGACGCGCGCGAGCAGGTCCTCATCCATCCGGTATTGCAGATTGACGCTCGGCAGCAGGTCCCTGTAGCGGTTGTCGGCATGGTGCAGCTGATCGCGATCATAGGCACTGGCGCGCTGCCGGGTGCCGACGCCGCGCACACCGGCATTGCCCGCCCAGGCCCCGGCTTCGAAATCGATACTGGCGTAGGCGGCGAGGCTCTGTTCGCGAATACTGAAATACGCGCTGCGATCGTAGCGATAGCGCATGGCCCCATCGTTGAACAGCGGGTTGATGACCGACTGCAACAGTGCGGCGTCGGTGAGCGCATAGCGCACCAGCGTGTCGGCGCTGGCACTCTGGTCGCTGAGTGATGGACTGAGGCCGCCGCTTACCTGGTCCAGTCCGATGTTATGCAATGTTTGCCAGGCGGCGCTCTCGGTGTCGATTTCCCCCACGGTGAGATTGTTTTCCACGCGGTGGTTGCGGTACTTGAGGCCGAACCGGGCATGTTGCAACCAGCCGTCTCCGAAATCCCGCCCCAGATCCCACTGCGCGTAATGCTCGCGGCTGTCCATGGCGCGCACCCAGTCCCGAGACAGCGGCGACAGATGGTCCAGCGCTGCGGGATTTTGCGGGTCCAGGTCGAGGTATTCGGCTTCCAGGGTATTGCGGTCCAGATGAAAGCGCACCCGGCTATTGCCGGTGAAGCGGTACAGGCGATCGTGGCTGGTACCTCCGCGGGCACTGGTGTGGCCGAACTGCACATGGTTCTCCCACCGCTCGCCGCGGTGGCGGATATCCATATCGTTGACCGCGGTATCGATATACGCCTGACGCTGGATGCTGTCGAGAATCGCACCGACGCTGTCCGGATTGCCGAGGGTGCCGCCGGCGAGAATTTTGTGGCCGTCGTCACTGGTCAGGTATTCAGGATCGGTCACCGTCACTGCCGGTGTCTCGCTGAGCTTGTAGCCTCCGGGCGAGAACAGAAAATTGTGGTTGCGATTGTCGATGTCCATCTGCGAGCGCAGCAGGTTGAGCGCCAGATCCCAGCGGGCATCCGGTGCCCACTGGGCGGTGAGGTTGCTCGTGGTGTGACGGCGCTCCTGCTCGAGCATTGCGGAACCGCCGCCCCAGACCGCGTAGACCTTGTCGGTGACGGTGCCCTGGCCATCGGTAATCGTGTAGAGATTGTTGTCGGCAAAGGTTTCCAGACCGTCGCGACGGCTGCCCCGGCGCTGCCAGTTCAGCGACGCCAGCAGGCCGAAGGTCTGTGCGTCGTTTTTCCAGCTGCCGAGGGCCGAGCCCTGGGGCGCCCAGTCACCCGCCAGCGCGCTGTACTGCTGTCCGGCAGACAGGTGCAGGGCGCGGCTATCCATGTCCAGCGGTTTGCGTGTGCGCACGATCACCGTGCCGCCGATACTGCCCTCGTCGAGATCCGCGCGCGGGGTTTTGTGTACTTCGAGAGACTGCACCAGTTGCGAGGCGAGGGTGGCGTAGTTGAAACCGCGGCTCAGGTTGTCGTTTGCCCACCAGTAGGCCGAGGCCACATGCTGGCCATTCAACAGTGTGCGATTGATATCCTTGTCGGTGCCGCGGATGTTCACGTCCCGCCCTTCGCCCCACACCCGGTCCACGGAAACCCCGGCGATCCGCTGCAGCGCATCCGCCACATTGTGATCGGGGAACTTGCCGATATCTTCCGCGGTGGTGATTTCCACCAGGTTCTCACTGGCGTATTTGGTGGCGAGACTCTGGCGCAGGCTGGTGCGAACGCCGGTTACATAAGTTTCCTCCAGAGGGCGCATTGGGTTGGCCGTCGCCGGCGGCGCTATCGCACTTGCGGAGTCCGCGGTGCCCGGCATAGGTGCGCTGATCACCAGAGTGCGATTGCTGCCCAGCCGGAAGTCGAGGCCGGTGTCGGCCAGTAGCTGTGCGATGACCGCTCGCGGGCTGCCTTGCCCGCGGATCAATGGAGAATCTTGTGTCGGCAGCTGCTCCCTGCGGTAGAACAGCTGGACGCCGGCCTGTTCGGCGTACCGGGTGAGCGCCTGATGCAGGGGTTGAGCGGGCAGATCAAACGGGATGGTGTCGCGGGCAAACCACGCGGGATCGCTCGTTTCTACTGTTGTCGTGTGCGGAAGCGCCGCCGGCAGGGCGCGGGCGGGATGCACTGGCAGCAGTGCCTGCAGCAGAACCAGTGCAGGACCAATGCGCCTCAGTTCGGCGGCGATAGGTGTTTTGGTCATTATTATCGTTGGGCGGAAACCAGTCGTGGCGATTCGGGGTCGTTACCGCAGATCGGCAAAATACCTGATAATCGCCGGACGTCGCAAGGAAACGGGTGGCCCGGGCGGTACCTGGGAAGGCCGGGACGGGCAGTTCGTCCGCAAAAAAAGAAATAAGTAAAAAAGCTGAAGGATGCTGTCGGGGTTTTGCTCCGCCTGTCGTTTACAGAGGTTATGGGTAAACGTTTGCGAACAATACAGACAAAGAGCGGTTGCGTGACCTCGGGGGGCCGGCGTGCGTAGTTTCAAGTTGCGGAACTTCAGGTCCGGCGCAGCGCTGCGGCTGGTGAAGCCGTCTCCGGTCGCGGACGCATGCGGCGAGAACAGTGCCTTTATCGAAGCACTGTACAGTGAATATCACTCTGCACTCGGTCACTACGTCGCCCGCATGTTGCCCGGCGGGCGCGAGGAGGCGGAAACCATCCTGCAGGAAACCTATATCAAACTGTTGCGCCTGCAGGATCTACAACCCCTGCGGGAAAACCCCAGGGCCTATCTGTATACCGTGGCCACCAATCTGGTGCGCGACAGCCTGCGGCGCCAACTGCGCCGGAGGGCAGACCAGCACGAGAGTTTTGATGAGCAAGACCACGCGAGTTCGCAGGTATCACCCCAGGGCAGTGCCGAATGGCAACAGAGTCTGCAGCAACTGAAACAGTCCCTGCTCAGGCTCAAGCCGGTTACCCGCAAGGTATTCCTGCTGAGCCGTTTTGAAGAAATGACCTATCCGGAAGTGGCGGCGGCACTGTCCATCAGCACCCGCAGTGTCGAGCGTCACATGAGCACTGCCCTGAAGCACCTGCAGCAAGAATTGAACGAGTTGTTATGAGCCCAACGCACACGACGGACCCAACACACACGACGGATAAAGCCCCGCGCAAACTGGACGGTACCATTCGCGAACAGGCCGCAGACTGGCTTGCCAGGCAGCAGAGCGGCACCATGAGTGCCGCCGAGTCGGACGCGCTGGAGCAGTGGCTGCAGCTGGATGGCCGGCACCGGCAGGCGTTTGCCCAATGCCAGCAGCTGGGCCTGATGACCGCGTTCCTGAAAGACGACCCAGAGCTGAATGCCGGTCTGCCGGAAATCCGCAAGGCGGTACGCCGGCGCTCCCGGTTCTACAGCCAGTGGCGCTGGGTGAGCGGTATTGCCGCGGTGGTACTGGTCGCTGTGGCCGCCCTGCTGGTGCGGGATTATTACGCGATTGATTACTACCAGACGGGTATTGGCGATCAGCGTGTTGTGCATCTCGACGATGGCTCTACGCTGATGCTGAACACCGACAGCCGTGTGGGCGTACGCTACCGGCGCGCCCAGCGCGCCCTGTTTCTCGAACGCGGCGAAGCGTTTTTCATGGTGGCAAAAAATCCCTCACGTCCCTTTGTCGTCAATGTGCAGGGGTCCGAAGTGCGCGCCCTGGGAACTGCATTCAATGTTGCGCTGCAGGCGGGCAATGTGCGCGTGGCGGTGACCCAAGGCGTGGTGGAGGTGCGCGCGCAGGATGCCGGCGGCGAGCCGCGGCAGCTGGCAAAAATGTTGCCGGGGCAGGGGGTTCGTTACACCGCTGCGCGCCCGGGTGACAACAGCGGCGTAATGTCGGTAAACCTGGAGCAGGTCACCGCCTGGCAGACCCGACGGATCTATTTTGACAACGAACGTCTGGAAGATGCCATTGCCGAATACAACCGCTACACCACGCGCAAAATGGTGCTGGTGGGCGATGCCCTGGCGGATCAGCGCATCAGCGGCGTATTCAATATAGGCGATGCCGACGGTCTCGCCTTTGCGCTGGAGCAGGGTTTTGGTGCCCGCATCAATAAAAATAACCAGCGCGTTCTGGTGCTCGAACCGCGCTAGCGGTTAGTGTTAAAACTCGCATCCAGCTTCTGTGGCGACGCTAACACCAGCACCTTCAGCCGCGCTGCGGCACACCAGCCGCAGCGCATTCACCGCTTTACTCATGGCTCTGCTTCCCGATTGCGAAAACCCGGCTATACGCCGGTGAGTCAACGGGCCCAGATATGGCCGGAAATTCAGTCGGGAATTCGCACCTGGCAGAGGCGGTTGCACAGCAGCCAGACGAACAGCACACCCAGGGCGCTCACTACCAGCGTGGTGAAAATATGCTTTGCCAGATTGGCCGCGGCCAGACCGCGCACCAGCGCGGGGGCGATGGTGGGATAGCTGTGGATGGCGACAAGCATCTGCAGGTTTTCCAGTATGTCAGACAGGGCGATGGCAAAGGGCAGTAACGCAAGGTATTTGAGTGGCGTATGCACCTGGCCGCAGGCCTTGATGAGCTGCACCATCAACAGTGCGTAGGCAAAGGCGTAGGCGACGGGGAACAGCATGTCCGGTACGCTCTCGTTAAAAAAATACAGCGCCCTGCCATCGCTGCCGATCGCGCCGAGAAAGTCTTCAATGGCATCGGCGGTCAGCCCCACCCGGATATCCAGAGGCTCCAGTGTTGCGCTGATCTCCGGATAAAAGACCAGCAGGATGATTGCCTGCAGGGTAAAATTGAGCGCGAGAAAAAATCCCGCCTTTTTCCAGGAGGCGTAGCGATAGAGCCAATGCATTTCGGAGCCATTGAATGAATTGAATATATGGTCACTTTACTGCGGGAGCGCATAAGTTGGGTATGAATCTGTGCGCTTCCGTTTGGAAATTCACTAAAGTGTGAAATTGTTTTGGGGTAAACGGCTAAAGGCGAATGAAAAATGGCGCCCGATGGGCGCCCTAAAAGGTGACAAGGTGATGCCTGTTGGAAAGTGGATTGTTCAGCGCGCCGTTGGTCAGTAACTGAGTCGTGCGCCCAGGCTGAAGCGCGCACCATTTTCGTAAAAACCCACCGGAATGCCGTCTGCGGTGCGCATATAGATAATCTCGTTGGTGAGATTCACTGCGGTCAGGAAAATATCCACATTGTCGTTCACCATCCAATTGGCGGTGGCATCCCACTGATCGTACTGGTCGGTTACCAGCTGGGAGCCGGATGTCAGGCCGCCGTAGGATTCCGAACGCAGGTTGTAGGAAAGGCGCAGGCTGATTGCGTCATTTTCATAGTAGGCGGACGCATTGAACTGATCGCGGGAATTGCCCGGCAGTTCTAGCCGCGTGCCGTCTTCATTTGCCGGAACCTTCGCATCGGTCCAGGTGTAGTTGGCCAGTGCACCGAAACCACTGCCGAAGTCGTGCTGTACCTGCAATTCAATACCCTGGATATCCGCGCCCTTGTCGGCATTGTACGGGCGGGTGACATTGATGTTCTGGCCGTCAATATTCTCAACCTGGGTATCCTGGAAAACAAACGTACTCAGATCCTTGTTGAAGTAGGTGGCGGCCAGCAGGCTGGCATCGTTGAAGTACCACTCCGCACCGATCTCAAACTGGTCGGCAAAAATCGGGTCCAGCATCGGGTTGCCGGCGGTGGCGGTGCCACTGGTGGCATTGATCACGATGTTGGAACTCAGATTCTGGAACGTCGGGCGGGCCATGGCGCGGGAGGCGGCGGCGCGCAGGATGATTTCCTCCGAGAGATCGTAAATCACGTTGACGCTCGGCAGCGCCTCGCGGTAACTGCGACCGACCGCGCCGCGCTCGCCGTCGATATACGCGTGAGAGGTCTGGTCGGTTTCCACCAGACGCACGCCGAAATTGCCGTGCAGCTGTCCGCTTTCAAACTCCGCCTGGGCATAGGCCGCGGTGATTTCTTCGTTGATTTTGTAGTAGGCGCGCTGGTCTTCCGCATAGGTCATGACACCGGCGTCAAGAATGCTGTCGACTTTTTGCTGCGCGAGACCGGTATCCAGAAAGGCGTAGCGGGTAAGGGAGCCCGAGGTGGCCCCTTCGCCGTGCAGTACCGGGCTGGGGCCGCTGGACACATCGGCCAGCGTAATGGCGTTCAGCGCGGCCACCTGCTCGGCAATGTCGGGATTGTTCACGTCTACCGAGCCGTTCTGGCGGTTGTTCTCGATGGTGTGATCGCGCAGTTTCAGGCCGGTCTTGATGGCGGTGATAAAGCCGAGTTCGACATCGATGCTGGCGTCCGCCTGGAAATAGGTTTCCTCGTCTTCCATGATGCGAACCCAGTCGCGCAGGTTGGCCGCATTCAGATGCAGGGTGCTGCCATCCAGCGGATCTACGCCGGGGAAACTGAATTCATTGGTGTTCTTGCCGAAATTGAGATCTTCCGCGGCATTGCCTTCAAACCAGTAGTTGCGATCCTTGGTACTGCCGCCTTTGGCGTTGGTGTTGCCTGCCTGCAGGTGTAATTGCCAGCCGTCGCCGTCATAGTCTGCGGCGAAGTCCAGTACTTCGGATTCCACAAACGAGTCGCGCACAATAGGTTCATCCGCAACACCGATACTGTTCGGATTTTCGATCACACCGCCGACGAGGGCCTGGTTGCCATCGCTGGTGGGAATGAACACCGGGTTGGTGACCACATCCCCGTTCGGGATCTTGTAACCGCCCGCCACGAACAGGTAGTTCTGGTTGCTGTTGTCCATTTCCATATCGGAGGCGACGTAGTTCATAGCCAGGTCCCAGCGATCCGAGGGGCGGAACTGCACGGTAATATTCGCGGTATCCCGCTGGCGGTCCTGTTGGAAAATTGCGGAGCCGCCGCCCCAGGGCACATACACGTTCTCGGTCACGTTGCCGTTCTGGTCGGTAACGCTGTACAGGTCATTGGTAGGAAACACTTCAAGGCCATCGCGGCGCATGGTGCGCTGTTGGCTGTTGAACGAGGCCAGTACACCAAAAGTCTCGGTATTATTTTTCCAGCTCAGCAGACCGGATATCTGCGGGTCCCACTGGTCCGGCAGTTCGCTGTAGGTTCCCTCGGTGGAGAAGTTCACCGTCATCGGGTCGAGGTCCAGGGGGTTGCGTGTGCGCACATTCACCATACCGCCGATGCTGCCCTCGTCGTGGCGGGCTTCCGGGCTCTTGTAGACTTCCAGCGCGGATACCAGCTCCGACGCGAGGATGGAGTAGTTGAAACCGCGGCTCGGATTGTCATTGGCCCACCAGTAGGCGGAAGCCACATTCTGGCCGTTCATCAGGGTGCGGTTGAGGGTGCTGTCGGTGCCGCGTACAAAAATATCGCGGCCTTCGCCCCAGATACGGTCCACAGACACGCCAGGTACGCGCTGCAGGGAATCGGCGACGTTTTTATCCGGGAATTTTCCGATGTCTTCTGAGCTGATCGCGTCCACGATGGATGTGGCATCGCGCTTGACGTCCAGCGACTGTTGCAGTGCGCCGCGAATGCCGGTCACCACAACTTCCTCCACGGTCTTGCCATCGGCCGCCTGTTCCTGTTGTTGCTCTTGGGCAGCGGCCCCTGCGGAAATCACCGCAATAGTGCCGGCGAGCAGTGTCTTTTGAAACAGCGCAGTGTGAGCACGCGATCTTTGCATGGGTTTCTCCATTCTTTTGTTATTTGGCATTTCGAATTTTTGTTATGTCAAAGCACGGCCGTTATTTATGGGAGCCGTAATTGGGTAAACGCCAGTGATGGAAATATCCCGACAGGAATTTTCAATTAGGTTTACGGAGGGAGATGAGAGTCGGTGGCGGCACCTTAGCCGCGAGTGCTGTGGTTATGGCGGACACGATGTCAAGGCACAAAAAAGCCGGCGTAAAGCCGGCTTTCGGGAGAGGAAGGCTGTGATCAGCCCTCTTCTTTCAGGTAACGCTCGCGGGAAGCCATAACCTCGGCGCGCGCGGCGTCGGCGTCGGCCCAGCCGTCCACCTTCACCCATTTGCCGGCTTCCAGCTTCTTGTAGTTTTCGAAGTAGTGCTCGATCTGCTTGATCAGCAGCTCCGGCAGATCGCTGATTTCCTGCACGTGGTCGTACAGTTTGGTCAGCTTGGTGTGGGGTACCGCCAGCAGTTTGGCGTCTACGCCGGATTCGTCGGTCATGTTCAGTACACCGACCACGCGGGAGCGGATCACGGAGCCAACCATGACCGGGTAGGGTGCTACTACCAGCACGTCCAGGGGGTCGCCGTCTTCAGACAGGGTCTGGGGTACGTAGCCGTAGTTGGCCGGGTAGAACATGGGGGTGGCTACGAAACGGTCTACGAATACCGCGTCGGCGTCCTTGTCGATTTCATACTTGATCGGCGCGTGGTTGGCGGGGATCTCGATGATGACGTTGATGTCGTTGGGCAGGTCTTTGCCCGGGGAAACCTTCTCGAAGCTCATTGCTGGTCCTGGCTAAATAGTGAACAAGTTGATGGGTGAAAAATTGGAGCGCGGATTATATACCCTGAGCGGGCGCTAACATAGCGGGCGCGATTTATGACTAATGAACGCGCCATTTGGGAAATTTTGTGGCGGTGTCAATCCCAGGACCGACCCCGATATCGGCGCCTTCGCCCACAACTTTTGTGTGTGTCGACTAAGCTCAAGGCAGGATTCCGCCCGCCTCCCGCAGGCGACGGTCCGGTCACAATAATGGAGCCCCTCATGGACGAGTCCACCGAACTGCCGTCGTCGCCGCCGGCCGCTTTTGCCTCCAGTTCCCCGGTGTCTCAGGCCGGTTCTACCCTCGGCCCGCGCCAGGTGCAGTCCGTTGCCGACGCGCGACGCATTGTTGAGGCCCGCGGCCTCAGCCACGTGAAGGTGGGGTTGTTCGATAACGACGGGGTCATGCGCGGCAAGTACATGAGCCGCGAGAAGTTCTTCTCCGCCCTCGACAAGGGCTTCGCGTTCTGCGATGTGGTGTTGGGCTGGGATGTTCAGGACCAGCAGTACGACAACACCCGCTACACCGGCTGGCATACGGGATACCCGGATGCGCCGGTGCGCATTCTGCCCCACACCTGTCGCGAGGTGCCGTTTGAAGACGGCATGCTGCTGTTTCTGGCGGAGTTCGAGGGCGCGGCGGAGTCGGTGTGTCCGCGCGCACTGTTGCGGCGGGTGATCGCGCGCTGCGAGCAGGCGGGCTTTGCCCCCTACGCGGCGCTCGAGTACGAATTTTTTGTGTTCGACGAAACCCCGGACACGGCCCGCGCCAAGGGTTACCGCAACCTCAAACCCTTTACCCCCGGCTGGTTCGGTTACTCGATGATCCGCAATTCGGTGCACGCGGATCTGTACCACGAAATTCTCGCGCTGGCGGAGCGCATGGACTTCCCCATCGAGGGGCTGCATACGGAAACCGGCCCCGGGGTACTGGAAGCGGCCATCGCCGTGGACGGCGCAGCAGCGGCGGCGGACAAGGCGGCGCTGTTCAAGACGTTTATCAAGGTGCTGGCGGAGCGGCGCGGGTTGATGGCGACGTTTATGGCCAAGTGGTCCAACGACTACCCCGGCCAGAGCGGGCACATCCATCTCTCCCTGCGCAATAAGAGTGACAACACGTCGGCGTTTTTTGCCGAGGGCCAGCCGCATTCCATGAGCGATACCCAGCGGCATTTTCTCGCCGGCCAGCAGCGGCTGATGCCAGAACTGCTGTGCATGGTCGCGCCCACGATCAACAGTTACCGGCGCATGATCCCCGGTTTCTGGGCGCCCACCCACGCCACCTGGGGGGTGGAAAACCGCACGTCTGCGCTGCGGGTGATTCCCGGTGGGGATAAATCCCAGCGCCAGGAATACCGCCTGGGCGCGGCCGATGCCAATCCCTACCTCGCACTCGCCGTGGCACTCGGCTCCGGTCTCTACGGGGTGGAGCAGGGTTGGGAGCCGGGAGAACCGGTGGAGGGGAATGCCTACGCGGTAGAGCAGTCGGAAGAGCTCGCACTGCCGCGCACCCTGTGGGATGCCGCGCAACGCCTGAAGCAGTCTCAAGCCGCGCGGGAACTGTTCGGGGATGCCTTTGTGGATCACTTCGCCGCGAGCCGCGAGTGGGAGGAGCGCGAATTCCGCAAACATATCGGCGACTGGGAGCTGCAGCGCTACTTCGAGATCATTTAAAGCGAATTTCCAACAACCCAATAATTCCATGCAAAAACTCCAATGTATTTCCCCCATCGACAACAGCGTTTATGTTGAGCGCCCGCTGGCCACGGACTATGAAATCCAAAACGCCCTGAACAATGCGCAGCGCGCACAGCTGGGCTGGAAACAGGTACCGGTGGCCGAGCGTGCGGCGCTGGTACGTGCGGCGGTGAATATTCTGCAGCGGAAAAAAGCCGAGCTTGCCAGGGAAATCTGCTGGCAGATGGGCCGGCCCATCGCCTACGCCGGTGGTGAGATAGACGGCCTGGCCGAGCGCGCGCTCTATATGGCAGCGCTTGCGGAATCCCCTGAAGGTCCACTGAGCGATATCCAATTGCCGGAAAAACCCGACTTCAGGCGGTTTATCCGCCGCGAACCACTGGGCACGGCTTTCGTCATCGCGCCGTGGAATTACCCCTACCTCACCGCCATCAACGCGGTGGTGCCGGCACTGCTGGCCGGCAACAGCGTCATTCTCAAACATTCAGCGCAGGCGCCGCTGTGTGCCGAGCGGCTGGTGGAAGCCTTCGCGGAGGCGGGAGTGCCACCGGGGGTATTCCAATACCTGCATCTGGATCATCGCGACGCCGAGCAGATGGTGATCAATGGCGGTGTGCAGCATGTGGCCTTTACCGGTTCAGTGGCCGGTGGCGCGGCGGTGGAAACAGCGGCTGCCGGGCGCTTTCTCTCCGTGGGGCTCGAACTCGGCGGCAAGGATCCGGCCTATGTGCGCGCCGACGCGGATCTGGAATACGCTGTTGCGTCGGTGGTGGACGGAGCTTTTTTCAACTCTGGCCAGTCCTGCTGCGGTATCGAGCGGCTGTACGTGCATCGGGATCTGTACAGCGAATTTGTACAAAGGTCGGTGGCGCTGATCTACAAATACCGCCTCGGCCGCCCGGACGAAACGGAGACGACCCTCGGCCCGCTGGTGCGGGCCAGTGCCGCGGACTTTGTGCGCGACCAGATCGACGAAGCGCTAGCTCAGGGTGCGCAGGCCCATATCGACGGCAGTGAATTCGCATTGGACCGGCGCGGCAGTGCGTACATGGCGCCCCAGCTGCTCACTAACGTCAATCACTCCATGCGGGTGATGAGTGAGGAATCCTTCGGCCCAGTGCTGGGCGTGATGCCGGTGTCGGACGACGCGGAAGCGCTGGCACTGATGAACGACTCGGAATACGGCCTCACCGCAGCGATCTATTCCGCCGACGAGCAAGCCGCACTGGCCATGGGCGATCAGTTGCAAACCGGCACGGTGTTTTTGAATCGCTGTGACTATCTCGACCCGGCGCTCGCGTGGACCGGAGTGAAAAATTCCGGGCGTGGCTGCACCTTGTCCGGTGTCGGCTTCGAGCATCTCACGCGCCCGAAATCCTTCCACTTCAAACTCAGACCCTGAAGGTCACCATGTCGAAAAGCCCTTTTTTCACCAACTGGAATTATCCCACCGCCATGCGCGTGGGGCCCGGGCGCATTGCCGAACTGCCGCAGCTGTGCCGGGAAATGGGCATGGCCACGCCCATGCTGGTCACCGACCCGGGGCTGGTGGCGCTGCCGATGGTACAGGCGGTGGTGGAGCGATGCCTGGTAGCGGGTGTGCCGCTGACGGTGTTCAGCGAGATAAAAGGCAACCCCACCGGCAAGAACGTGAGCGATGGTGTCGCGGTGTTGAAGGCGCACGGTTGCGACGGGGTGATTGCCATGGGCGGTGGCTCGGCGCTGGATGCGGGCAAGGCCATTGCGCTGATGGTGGGGCAGACCCATTCTCTCTGGGATTTCGAAGATGTGGGGGACAATTACCTCAAGGTGAACACCCACGGCATGGTGCCGGTGATTGCCGTGCCCACCACTGCCGGCACCGGCTCGGAAGTAGGGCGCTCGTCGGTGATCACCGATGAAAGTGCCAAGCTGAAAAAAATTATTTTCCACCCGCGCATGCTGCCGGACATCGTACTGCTGGATCCCGAACTTACTCTCGGCTTGCCGGCACCGATTACCGCCGCCACGGGCATGGATGCACTGTCACACAATCTGGAAGCCTACTGTGCGCCGAACTTCCACCCCATGGCGGAGGGGATCGCACTTGAGGCCATGCGCTTGATCAGTGTGTACCTGCCCCGCGCCGTGGCCGACGGCAATGACCTGGAAGCGAGGATGCAGATGCTGGCAGCGTCCAGTATGGGTGCCACCGCATTCCAGCGTGGGCTCGGCGCCATGCACGCGCTGGCGCATCCCCTCGGTGCCCTTTACGACAAGCACCATGGTCTGCTGAATGCGATTTTGATGCCCTATGTATTGTGCGCCAACCGCACCGCTATTGAAGAGCCCATGAGCCGGCTGTCGCGCTACCTGTCGCTGCCCTCGGCGGGTTTTTCCGGCGTGTTGGACTGGGTGCTGTTTCTGCGACGGGACTTCGGTATTCCACACGGGTTGGCGGACATCGGCATCGGCGACGAGGACGCGGACCTGATTGCGCAGATGGCCGCCGCCGATCCATCCGCGCCGGGCAATCCGCTGCCTTTCAGCGCGGATGCCTATCGGGAAATATTCCTGAACGCCTGCCGAGGGGTCCTCTGCGAGGCATAAAGTAACTCCCGGTTTTGTGTTCAGGCCGTCATCGCCGGCGCGCAGGAATTACTTGTCCGATATCTGCGGCGGTGTGTTCGCGCTCTGTATCAGCCGCTGATAAAAACCAGTGGCCTTCACCATGTTGTCGATACTGATACGCTCATTGGTGCCGTGGAAACCGTGCACGTCCTCGCGGGTCACCAGCATGGGGTTGAAGCGGTAATTGTTGTCGGCAATTTCCTGGTAGCGCTGGCTGTCGGTGCCCGCAATGGTCAGGCCGGGAGCGGTTATCACCGGGCCGAACAGCGCGCGGGTGGTATCCGCCACCAAATGAAATCCGTGCGCTTCATCGCTGGATACCCGGGAAGCGGCATCGCCTCGGCGGACTTCGATTTTTACGCGCTCGTCGTCAATGACCTGTTCCAGGTGCTGCAGTACATCGTCGATACTGTCCCGCGGGTGCAGGCGGAAGTTCACCGTCGCGATGGCCTCGATGGGTAGCACATTTTCCTTCACGCTGGCGGAAAGCATAGTGGGTGCCGTGGTGGTGCGCAGCATGGCTGCGGTGCTGTTCTGCTTTTCCAGCGCCGCTTCAATGCCGCGTCCAAACAACCATTGGTTGGCGAACATCAGGCGTTTTTCAAAGGGCATGTGGCGCGCGGCGGCGTCGAACAGTTTCTGGCTGAGACCCTCCAGCCCCCCGGGCATTGGATGCTGATTCAGTCGCACCAGGGCGCGCGCGAGAACATCCACTGCGGTTTCCGGCGGCGGCATGGAAGAATGGCCGCCCTGGCCCGATGCCACCAGATCCACCGTGAGGTAACCCTTTTCCGCCACATTGATGCTGGCGATCGGGGACTCCACTCCGGGAATGAATCCGTGCAACAGGAATGAGCCTTCATCCAGGCTCCAGTCCAGCTGAACACCGTCACTTTTCAGTTTTTTCACCACCGCAGCCGTGCCGCTTTCACCGCCTGTTTCTTCGTCGCTGGTGAGGCTGATGTACACCGTGCGCTCGGGCTGATAGCCCTGTTTCAGCAATCCGGTGGCCGCCTCCATCAGGGCGATGGCGGCGCCCTTGTCGTCCAGTGTGCCGCGGCCCCAGATATGTGTGTCGTCCACCGCACCGGCGTAAGGCGGATGTTGCCATTCATCCTCGGTACCGGGGATGACCGGCACCACGTCGTAGTGGGCGGAGAGCAGAATGGGGGGGAGCGCGCTGTTCCTGCCGGGCCAGGTGAATAGCAGGGAGAATTCCTGGCCGTCCTTTGTGCCCAGTTTTTGCGGTGGTATTGCCGCGTGCACTTCCGGATAGGTTGCCGCCAGCCAAGTGATGAAACTGCGGAATTCCTGTTGGGTTTCGTGCTGGTTCAGCTGCGCCGACACTGTGCGGAACCGTATTGCCTCAGACAGGTGCGCGGCGATGGCGCGGCCGTCGAGATCCGGCGATTCGGGGGTGACATTGGCCAGCGGTGGCGCCGTGAAACCGAGGGTGCGGATCACAATCACCGACGCGAGGGTCAGGGTCGCGATGCCAACGCCGATCAGGCAGCGGTTGATCAAGTTATTTTTCATGGTCGACGGTAGTTTTGTTGATTGAGTGGCGGCCCGGTGGCGATGGCTCCCGGGCCGCGATGGTCAGTGGATGTTACCCGGATTGCGAATCAGAAACGGTATTCCAGTTCAATCCCGGCGGTGCGCTCCAGGCCGTAGAAATGGCGCAGGGTGCCGAGGAAGTCGCGACTGGTGTTCACCATGTACTCCTCATCGGTGAGGTTGTGCACAAACAGTGCCGCATTCCATGAGTCCGCGTGGCTTTCCAGACCTATACGCGCATTCACCAGATGGTAGGCGTCCACCTGGCCGAATTGGACGGTGTCGCCATTGGCGAGAGTGCGCTTGCTTTCGTTCTCCGCGGTATTGTAGAAGCTGTCGCGGAAAATATAGTCGAGGCGCAGCAGCAGATCGGCGCCGATGCTGTTGATGGGCAGGTAGTACTGGCCACCCAGGTTGAACGACGTTTCCGGCGCGTTGGGCAGCTGGTTGCCGGAGAGGTCCGAGCCGTTGGCATCCGCGTTGGGATAGCTGGCAAATTCCGCATCCAACAGGCCCATCGAGGCGTTGATGGTGAGGTTGTCACTGGCGAGCCAGGTGATCTCTGCTTCCAGGCCACGGGTTTCCACTTCCGCCGCGTTGCGAATGGAAATAGACGTGGCGCCCTGGCCCAGATCCACGAACTGGTTGACCTGGTAGTCATCGTAGTTGGACTGGAACAGCGCCAGGCTGTAGCTGAACTGACGGCTGAAGGCAGTGCCTTTGAGACCTATTTCAAACGCGTCCACCGTTTCTTTGTCGAAGTCGGTACCCGCGACCAGGTCGCCGGCGGCGACGAAGTCGAGGTTATAGCCACCGCTCTTGAAGCCGCCGCTGTATTTTCCGTAGACGTTTGCCTCCTCGCTCAGGGCGTAGTTGATACTGACCGTGGGCGACAGGTGCGAATCGGTGCGGTCGTCCCGCACCGTGCCGGTGGCGGTACCGAACAGCGGGGCACCGCTGCCGTCGATGGCCCAGTCCACTTCCTTCTGTTCCTCGGAATAGCGCAGGCCGAAGCCGAGTTTCCAGGCGTCGGTCAGCTGGTAGGAGCCGTTGATATAGGCGGCGATACTGCTGGTATCCACGATTCCGGCAGAGACGACCGGGCTGTCCGGATTGACCAGCCCGGGCGCGCCGTACTGGGCCTGCAACAGGTCCTCAAAGAACTTCGACGAGGTCACCTCGCGGTAACTGTCACCCTCCTGCTGGTACAGATAGAGACCCGCGACATAGTTGAAATCGTCCGCGCCGGGCGACACCAGCTGGAATTCCTGGGTCTGCTGTGCGTAGCTGTCGGTGTAGGTAATTTCCACCAGCGGGTAGGGGGAGTAATCGGTGTCGTTGTTGTAGGTCATCTCCGTGTCACGGGAGGAGGTGATGGAGCGCAGGGTGAAATCGCTGGGCAGATTCCACTCCATGGTCAGCGCCGCGCCGCGGATTTCCCGCTCCTCGCGCGGGTCCACATTCATGGCCACTTGGTGCATTTCCGGTGCCCCCGTGTCGGGGCCGGTGCCGAATGGATTGGTGACGGCCTCGCCAGTGGTGGAGAGACGATCACTCTCCATGCCATCCACCGCCAGGATCGCATTGAACGCGCCGCCGGCGTCGTACATCAACTGGGCGCGGTAGGCGCTGCCGTCCTGCTCGTTCAACAGATTGCCGGTGGTCAGGTTCCTTATATAGCCGTCGCGCTGCTGGCGGTTCACCGAGATCTTGCTGAACAGGCTCTTGGATAACGGTGCATTGAGGGTCGCCGACAGCTGGCGGGAATTCATGCTGCCGTACTCGACGCCGACGCTGCCGGAGAATTCATCGCTTGGCTTCTGGGAGATCAGGTTGATAGCGCCGGCCACGGTGTTCTTGCCGAACAGGGTGCCCTGGGGGCCACGCAATACCTCGATGCGCTCGAGATCCACCAGATCCTGGTTGATCGCCGGGGACTGCCCCAGGTAAACGCCGTCCAAGTAGACCCCGACGCGGGTGTCGAAGCCGATGTTGCGGCTGTCGGAACCAACCCCGCGCATGGTCACCGTGGTGGTGAAATCGGTACCCGAACTGATGTTCAGGTTGGGCACGAACTGGGCGACCTCCCTGACCTGGCGCACGCCGGTCTGCTTGATCGCTTCCGCACCCACGTTGGTAATGGCGATGGGCACCTCGGTAATGCGCTCGGTGCGCTTCTGCGCGGTCACTGTGATTTCTTCGAGTTCCGCGGCCAGTGCGGTGGGCGACAGCTGGACGGCGATCGCGGTGGCGACGGCGGCGGCCAGTACATTGGGCCTATTGGCGCCGGGGAAAGGGCGGGCGTGCATGGTGTTCTCCTGACTGGGTTCTTATTTTGTTGCGCCCCAACTCTGGCATCGGCCGGGGCTCATCAGGGTTATATCGGTTCCGTGCGGGCGTGGCGTCCGGTCTCGCGAATTCGGACAACTTTGTTGCCGGGACCCTGCCGAGGAAAGTCCGAACTTGCAAATCCGGAATTATTTTCCCTTTTAAATCAATTGCTTGGCGGTCAGGCTTCGCGGCTGCGGTAGCGGCTGGGAGACACGCCAAGGCGCCTCTTGAACTGGGAGAAAAACGTCGAGTTGGAGTTGAATCCGGCCTGCAGGCCGATATCCGTCACCGACAGATGCGTATTCGAGGGGGCGGTAAGAAGCCGCGCGGCCTCCTCCACCCGGTACTGATTGATAAAGTCGTAAAACGATTGGCCGGCAATACCGTTGATGGTTTCCGACAGGTGGTGCGGGGGGACGTCCAGTTGCCGTGCCAGCTGGGCAATTTTCAGACCCGGCTCAAGATACGGCTTTTGCTGCTCCATGGTGAGCTGCAGTCGTTGCCACAGGGCTTCTGCGGTGCTCTCGCTGAGATTGCGCACGGCGGGCTTGCGGCTCGTCGGCGGCGAATTTTCGGCCACCTGCTTCTCGGTTTCATCCGGTGTCGGTTCGTCGCCCGGGCTCGCCACCGACAGCCGGATACTGCGCTGTTGCAGGCCAAACCAACCCAACAGCACGCTCAACATCAGCGGCACCAGTGCCTGCAGCAGGCCCGGTGTCAAATTGCGGCCAAGCGCTAGCCAGTTGGCGATTTCCACCAGAATCGCCACCGCGGTGGTCGCGAGAAACACATAGCTCAGTACCCGCAGCCAGCGCAGGTTCACCGACTCGATATTGGAATAGCTCTCCTTGATCCAGCGCTGGTAGGGACGCAGCAGGCGCAGCACCCAGAGGGAATACACGATGGGGGAAATCATGGCCGCCGCCCGGTGCACAAAGCGCGCGCGGGTCATATCACTGGCCGTGCAGGTCGCATCACCGATACAGGGGGCGCTCAGCAGGTCGCCGCCTGCCACCGGCAATTGCCACAGCCACAGCAATGCCGACGCCAGCGCCGGCAACAGATGCCACAGATGGCGGGCACGCCAGTGGAACCCCGGCTCCGTCAGCAACCGGCAATAGAAATAGAGAAACGGGCCGAACAGCAGCTGCAACGCAAACACCGCATGGAACGCCGCCGGCAGCCTCTCCACCTCGATGTGCGCGATATACGCCAGCGCCACCAGGTTGCAGATAGTCAGCAGCATGCCCAGGCAGCGGTTGGCCCGGCGGTTGCCCCAGGGGGCCATGCACAGAAGCAGCGCCAGAGTAGAGCCGGTGGCGATACCGAACAGGATCACGAGGCTGATGAGGTGGAGGGTTACGGTGTGAGAAACGAGCATAGGGACCATCAGTCTCTGGTAGCGCAGACTTTCCAGGTTGCGTGAATATCGGTGCCAATTTTTTAGCGTCGGTATAAAAAATGCCCGGTCACCACTGTTTCAGGCGTGCGTTGTGTATAAACTGTTCGGCGCGCCGGAATTGGCGCATTTTATCGCGAATCGTTCTGTCGATTGAACAGAAACGGGGGGAGACATGGAACGTCGACTTTACCACCTGGATTTTCTCCGGGCGGTCATGCTGTTTATTGGGGTTTTTTACCGTTCCGCGCACGCGGATGCCGGGACCGGGGAATACGATTTTGTCCGAGGGATTTCCGGCGCCTTCCGGATGGCCTGTTTCTTTATCATCTCTGGCTATTTTTCCGCCATGGTACTTGAGCGCCGGGGGGATCTCTCCTTCCTCAAAGGGCGCATGACCATGCTCGCGGTGCCCGCTTTGGTCTGCGTCCTGCTGCTGGCGCCGTTCACTACGGAGTGGATGCTTGCCTATTACACCGAGGCGGGCACCGGGAAATCCTTCAAGATGTTCTGGATGCAGCACGCCTGGTTCCTGCTGTCCCTTCTCGTCTTCACGCTGCCGCTTGGCTATATCCTGCGCTATTCAAGAGACTGCGTACGCGGGTTAACGGCGTATATGCCTCTGGGGGTGGCGAGACTGCTGCTGTTTGCGGGCGTGGTTGCCGGATGTGTTTTTCTGCACCAGTTCCTGCTCCCGAAGTACATGTGGGATATTCCCTGGATACATCTTGTGGGGCTTTTTGTGCTGATTACCGTCCAGCATTTTCCGTATTTCCTGCTGGGGGTGTTTATGTACCTGTGGAAAGACCTCTATCGGGCGTTCAACAATCACCCCGCATTGTGGGTCGGGTTGACGCTGGCCTGTATCGGCGCTGCCCTGGGGTTTGAACTGGGCAGCGGCCATCTGGAAAACGTCGGGAGAGGGCTGAAGTATCTGGCCATGACCTACGAGTACGTTCTGGCAATGGTCATCTCCTTCGCGCTGTTTTCGCTCTCGGCGCGCTATCTGGACAAGGACTTCTATATCGTAAGAATCATGGCGCAGTCGGCGTATACGGTATACGTTGTGCACTTCATTCTTGTCGCCTTCCTGCTGTTTATTCTGCAGCGCGCGGGGCTGCCCACGGATGCGAGGATGGTCTTGTCGGGCATTATCGCCTGTGCCACCGGCATGCTGTTTCACTTCGCAGTGGTGGAGAGGTTCCGCGTGGCTTCCCTGCTGTTCAATGGGCGGCTGCAGCCTGCGGCGGCGCGGCGCGCGGCGGCAAGAACCGCCGGCTGAATATGTCTGGGCGCCCGTCGACTGGGCTTTCAATACAACCGCCGTAACAGTGCCTCGGCTTCGCGGTGGATACTGTCGCTTCGATCCGGTGCGCCGGTCAGGTCGCGGTGGCAGTTTTGCACCGCGTACCAAAGCAGCGCGAGGTAGCGATAGATGTGCTGCCAGTGCTGGAGCCGCTGCAGTTCGCGTTCGCCGGGGACACGTTGCAGGTAGTTCGCGAGAAAGTTTTCCCGTCCAGAAGTGTCCCAGTCAAACTCTTCAGTAATGACAGCCAGGTCGAAATAGGCATCGCCGCTGGCAGCGTACTCCCAGTCGATGGCATACAGGCGCCCGTCGAGACCGGCGATCAGGTTGTTTTCCTGTAGATCGTTGTGGCAGAGCACCATTCCGTCGGACAAGCGCGCCGCCGCCGCCATGTGTGGCTCGATCTTGCGGTGCAGGGAGGCGAGGGCACCTGCGAAGGTCGCGTGTGGGGCTATGGCGCGGCGATAACGGGAAATTTTTTCTTCGATTTCCAGTGCGACCGCGATGGTCGGTTGCCGGTGGATTTCTCGCACCAGAGCCGCGAGTTTCTCCCGATCCGGTGATTGGTTCGCATCTATCGGCGTACCCTGTATAAACCGGGTCACCAGGTAGCGCTGTTGTGGATCGCAATAAACGACAGGGGCGCAGAGCCCTGCGCGGTCGGCCAGGCGCAGGGCCTGGGCCTCCGCCATGCGGTTCAAATCCAGCTGGCTGCTGGCCGGCGAGTTTCGGCGCAATACTAGCAGTGTGCCATCGGCGAGGATTTGATAGCTGCGGTTGGTCAATCCATTGCTCAGGGGTTTGACCACGGTGGGCGCGCTGTGGCTCCAGTGCGCCCAGTCGGATGGGATGACCTCAGCCGGCGTGCGCATGGGCATTTGCCATTGAGCGCGGATCCGCGGTGAGGTTTTGCTGCTGGTACAGCGCGTACCACTGGAAAAACCCGATGATCACCAGGATCACATAGAGCACGAACAGCAATGCGGTGAGGTACAGCTCGCGGTCGATGTACAGATAGATCGCGGCGCCGTCGATGACGATCCAGTAGAGCCAGTTTTCCAGCACTTTGCGCGTCACCATGTAGGTGGTCACCACCGCACCCCAGGTGGTGAACGAGTCGAGATAGGGCAGCGCCGCGCTGGTGTAGTTGTCCAGGACATAGCCGAACACCAGCGTGAGCAGGCCGACGGCGGCAAAGGTGTATAGGTGTGTCGTTACTGACCAGCGGTGAATGTGCATTTTCTCGCTGTCCGTTCTGCCTTTGCGCCACTGCCACCAGCCGTACACCGCAATCAGCAGGTAAAAAATCTGCAGTGCAGACTCCATCACCAGGCTCACGTCCCAGAACAGAAACAGGTAGATCGCGGTGCTGGCGAAGGCCGCGTACCAGCACAGGATATTTTCCCGCATGGCGAGCAGCAGGTAGGCCAGCGCCAACACCACCGCCGCCACTTCCCACAGGGACATGGCGGCCATGGACGAATAGGCAGATACGAGGGCTTCGCGGATTTCAGGGCTGAACATGGGATCAGGGATTTTCCACTGGGCTCAGATCGCCATCGATAAACTTGCACACGAAAATCGCGCGCCCGAACCGCTCCCAGGAGCTGCGCATTTCCGTTTTTAGAATATCCATCAGCTGGTCGTAGTCGCCGAATACCTGGGTGCTCATGGTATTGGTGATGACACGCAATTGAGGCTGCTGGTTCAGGCGCTCGATAAAATCCTTGATCGCCGGAATGTACTCGTCCTTCAACGGGTACATGCTGATTTCCACGGAGAGCTTCATAGACGTATTCCTGTTCAGAAGGTGTAACTGCCGGAAATGCCGGCCACTCTCGGCTCACCCAGCTGGTAGTAACCCTCCGGCGCGTAGCCGTTGGCCGGGTTGTTGCCGAACTGGTTGCTGAAGTAGAAACCGCGGGTGTAGACGACTTCGTCGGTCAGGTTGCGGCCCCACAGGGACACATCCCAGCTGTCGCCGCGGTAGGTGAGACGCGCATTGACCAGCTCGTAGGCGGTGGACTTCTCGTTGTGGCTGTTGGAGAAGTAGAAATCGTCCTTGCCCTCCAGTTCCAGTCGCGCAGTCAGGTTGCTGGTCAGCGCGTACTCGGCACCGGTGAAGTACTGGTAGTTGGGGGCGTGGGCCAGGTCGCGGCCGTTCAGGCTGATGGGGGTGACTTCGCCGGTGTAATCGTCGCGCGCGTCTACATGGACGCTGCTGATGAAGTCCTCGAATTCCGCGTTCAGCCAGCCAAGGGTAGCAAACAGGCGCAGGTCATCGCTGGCCTGGAAGTTCACTTCTGCTTCCAACCCGGTAGTGCGGCCACCGGCGGCGTTCGCCAGGTAGTCGTCGAAAGAGATTCCGTCGGAAGTGATGTTGGCAATGGACTGCTTCGCCTGCACATCGCTGCGGTCCTGATAGAACGCGGCGAGCTGTGCCTGCAGGCGGTTCTCCAGCCAGTCGCCTTTTATCCCCAGCTCGTAATTCAGCATATGTTCGGTATCGAACAGGAAGGTGTCGCTGCCAATCGCCGGGTTGCTGGCGGAGGCAGAGATGATGCGACCGTTCACACCACCGGCCTTGTAGCCGCGGGATACGGTGCCGTAAATCAGCGCATCTTCATCCAGCGCAAATTGAAGCGTGATGTTGCCGCCCCACAGGTTTTCATCGGTGCGATCGGCGACCAGCAATGAATCACGGTAATCTGCGCGACGCTGTTCCAGACGCAGGCCGGTGATCAGCGCCAGGCGCTCGGTGAGTGCGGTATCGAGCTGGCCGTAGAGCGCGGCATTGTCGGTATCGAAGTGGCTGGAAAAGCTCGCGTTGCGCTCAAGTGCCTCTTCCTCGGTGCGCAGGTAGATCCCCGCCACCCAGCCGGTGCTGCCGCCGAACAGGCGGCTCGCGTCGGTGGAGACCAGGCGCACATCGGCACTCAGGTTGTCGCGGTCGCGCAGGTAGTTGTCGGTGGAGACGTATTCGTCCGGGTGGAAGCCCACGTGGACCCAGTCTTCGTCGTAGCCGTACTCGGTATCGGAGCTGGCGGCGCTCAGCACCGACTTGACGGTGAACAGATCGCTGCCGCTCCACAGGCCGCTTGCCGCGCCGGCAAGGGTTTCCTGGCGGTCCCAGCCGGGCTGGTCAGACAGGGTGTTGCGGGAGTTGTCGAGGGTGAAGGCGTCGTAGCCGTTGTCTGCATCCAGATAGAACAGGGTGAAGTCCAGCTGCAGGTCGTCGTTCGCCTGGTAGCTCAGCTTGCCGCGCGCCGCGGTCTCATCAATATTGTTGGTGTCGTCGCGGTTGAGGAAACGGTTGTGCACATAACCGTCGGACTGCTGGTTCTGCACCGCGAAACGGTAGGCCAGCTGCTCCGACAGCGGGCCGCTGGTAACGGCGGACAGGGTGCGGGAGCCGTACTGGGCGGCTTCCGCGGAAACCCGGGCAAAACTCTCGGTGCTGGGGGCGTTGCTGGTCATGTTGATCAGGCCCGCCAGCGCGTTGGCGCCGTAGAGGGTGCCCTGCGGGCCGCGCAGGATTTCCACCTGCTGCATATCCAGGGTGCTGGCGGCGAGTCCGAGGCCGGTGAAGTCGATGCCGTCCACAAGCAATCCGACGGAGGGGTTCACCGGATCGATAAACTGGCTGCGCTCGCCGATACCGCGGATCTGCACAAAGCGGCCGCGCGAGGCGCCACTGGAGAAATTCACGTTGGGTGCCAGATTCAGCAGCTGCTCGAGATTGGTTGCACCGCGGGCCTCAATGGCATCCGCGCCGAGCACACTCACGCTGGTGGGGGTGTCGAGCTGGGTGGTTTCGCGCAGCTGACTGGTAACGACCACTTCCTCCAGTCCGGTCTCCGCGGCGGCCAGCGAGCTGGCAAGTGCGACCGCAAGGCCGATAGCGCAGGCGAGGGGCTTGGTAGAGGAATTAACACGGGTACTGGAATTCATGGCTCTCTCTCGTCGTCAGAATGAAAGAGACCCGGTGCGCGACGTGAAGAGAGGGGAGTGCGGGAGCCGCACTGGGGACCTATTCCTACGCCGGTATTAACCGGATCAGGTTCAAGGGTTTGCGGCGCCGGATCGGTTGGACCCGGCGGCATCTCAGGCTTTCGCCACCCCTTAGGTTTTGCGGCCGCGATGGTAGCAGATAGGCGCTGGGCCGGAAATGGCGAGCGTGGAATAGGGGAGGTTATTGCCTGACCACTTTAATTAATTGGCCAAACACCTATAATCCCCGGACCGATTTCTAACCGCGACAAAGAGTCAGCCCTTGCCGGGCCAACGGGGGATATTTTC